>DATEHE010000020.1:0-189401 GCA_035279745.1 Candidatus Acidiferrum sp.
GATCATGTTCTTGATGTAGTCCGCATGACCCGGACAATCCATGTGCGCGTAGTGCCGGTTCGCCGTCTCGTACTCCACGTGCGACACCGCGATCGTGATGCCCCGCTCCCGCTCTTCCGGTGCGTTGTCAATCGTGTCAAATGCGCGAAACGCCACTTTCGGGTTGTGCTTTGACAACACCTTCGTGATCGCCGCCGTCAGCGTCGTCTTGCCATGGTCAATGTGACCGATCGTCCCAATATTGCAGTGCGGCTTGCTCCGCTCGAATTTCTCCTTGGCCATCGCTTTCCGCTCCTCAGTCGAGTTCAATCAACTGCAAAATCCGTAGCGCTAGCGCGCCGAAGCGCCGCTTTCGCCCTTCTGCTTCTTGATCACTTCCTCAGACAAACTGGCCGGCAATTCGGAATAGTGTGAAAAGTGCATTGTGAACGTCGCGCGACCCTGTGTGCGGCTGCGCAAGTCCGTGGCGTAGCCGAACATCTGCGCCAGCGGAACTTCCGCGCGAATGACGTTGCTGCCCGCGCGATTTTCCGTCCCCTGAATCGCGGAGCGCCGCGCGTTCAAATCGCCGAACACCGCCGGCATATATTCCTCGGGAACCACAACTTCGACTTTCATGATGGGTTCGAGAAGCACCGGCTTGGCCTTCGAGCAGGCCTCTTTGAAAGCCATCGAGCCAGCAATCTTGAACGCCATTTCGGAGCTGTCCACATCGTGATAGCTGCCGAAGACCAGAACCGCCGCGATATCCACCATCGGAAATCCTGCAAGAATGCCGTTATCGAGCGCTTCGCGGATGCCGGCTTCAACCGGCGGAATATACTCGCGCGGAATCGAGCCGCCCACGATCTTGTCGATGAACAAGAAGCGATGGTCTTTGTCAAACTTCCATTTGCCGCCTGAGCCGCCTGCAATTTCCTTCGCGATGACGTCAATCTCGTCGGTGGACATCTCGTGCATGTTTTCGTGCTCGGAACTGGGCATGGGGTGGAGCAGGATTTCCGCGTGCCCGTACTGGCCGCGCCCGCCTGTCTGCTTGATGTACTTGCCAATGCCTTCGGCTTTTCTGCGAATCGTTTCGCGATACGCGACTTGCGGCCTGCCGACGTTGGCCTGCACGCCGAATTCGCGCAGCATGCGGTCCACAATAATTTCGAGGTGTAATTCGCCCATTCCTGAGATGAGCGTTTGGCCCGTATCCGGCTCCGTGGAAACGCGGAACGTCGGATCTTCCTGAGCGAGGCGCTGCAAAGCCAGGCCGAGTTTGTCCTGGTCAGCTTTAGTCTTGGGTTCGATCGCTACGGAAATGACCGGGGCGGGGAAATCAATGGACTCGAGGACGATCTGTTTTTGTTCGTCGCAAAGCGTATCGCCGGTGGTGACGCTCTTCAATCCGACACAAGCGCAAATGTCGCCCGCGTAAACCGTGTCAATTTCCTCGCGCTTATTGGCGTGCATCTGCAGAACACGGCTGATGCGCTCGCGCGTCCGTTTTCCAGGGTTATACACGTAACTGCCGGATTGCAGCACACCGGAATAGACGCGAATGTAGGTCACGTGTCCGACGAAGGGATCGGACATGATTTTGAAAGCCAGCGCGGAAAAAGGAGCGTCATCGGAAGCGCGCCGCAAAACTACTTCGTCATTTTCAGGATTCACACCCTCGACCGGCTTGACGTCCACCGGCGAAGGCAGATAGTCCACGACCGCATCAAGCAGCGGTTGGATTCCTTTATTCTTGAAAGCGGATCCGGCAAGGACGGGAACAATTTTGAGGGCGAGAGTGGATTTGCGGATGGACTTGCGCATTTCCTCGACGGAGAGATTGCCCTCGGTCAAATACTTATCGAGGACTTCGTCGTCGTGTTCGGCGACGTACTCGACCATCTTGGTGCGGTGCTCATCGTAGAACTTCTTATCAATCGCCGCGCCCTTCAGCGCCGCGGCGATATCCGGCCGCGAATCCACGAAGGATTTGTCCCAAAGCTTTTCGACCGGAAATATCTCGAATTTTGCCCCGAGCGTCTCTTCCAGCCAGACGATCACTTTCTCTTCCAGGAAATCGATGATTCCGATGTAATTATCTTCGCGGCCGAGGGGAAACTGGAGGGGAACGGGGTGGGCGCCAAGCCGCTGCCGAATGGTGCGAATCACGTGGTCAAAATCGGCGCCCGTGCGGTCCATCTTGTTGACAAAACAGATGCGCGGCACTCGATACTTGTCCGCCTGCCGCCAAACGGTTTCAGACTGCGGCTGAACTCCCGCGACGGAATCGAAAACGCAAACCGCGCCATCGAGCACGCGCAAAGAGCGTTCCACTTCAACCGTGAAATCCACGTGCCCGGGGGTATCAATGATGTTGACGCGATATTTCTTTCCGAAACGATCCCACGAAGCGGTCGTCGCGGCGCTGGTAATCGTGATGCCGCGCTCGCGCTCCTGCTCCATCCAGTCCATCGTGGCCGTGCCTTCATCCACGGAACCGATCTTGTAGGTCACACCGGTATAGAAAAGGATGCGCTCGGTTGACGTGGTCTTGCCCGCGTCAATGTGCGCCATGATACCGATGTTGCGCGTGTCTTCAAGTTTGAAGGCCCGTCCCATGGTCTGCTGCGCCGCCCCTTTGGTGTCTGTTGCCATTTCCTGGTTCTTATCTCTTTCTCTCAGCTGCTCGTAATCGAGCGAAATTTACCAGCGATAGTGCGCGAATGCCTTGTTCGCTTCCGCCATGCGGTGCACGTCTTCCTTCTTCTTGATCGCGCCGCCGCGCAGATTGGCCGCGTCAATCAATTCGTCGGCCAGCTTGTCAATCATGGTCTTGCCCGCTCGCTCGCGCGAATACTGCAAAAGCCAGCGAATCGCCAGTGATTGCCGCCGGAAGGGATTCACTTCCACCGGTACCTGGTAGTTCGCGCCGCCGACGCGCCGCGTCTTCACCTCGAGCGTCGGCTTCACGTTCTCAATCGCCTTCTTGAAAATCTTCAGCGCATCATCGTTCGTCTTCTTGCCCACCTGATCCATAGCGCCGTAAAAAACGCGCTGCGCAGTAGACTTCTTGCCGTCCCACATCATCGAGCAGATGAACTTCTCGACGATATCGCTGGCGTATACCGGGTCTGTCGCCTGCGTCCGCCGGATTACAAGACCTTTGCGTGGCATCGCTCTCTATCGCTCCTTCCGATTTACTTTGCCGCCGCGGCTTTCGGCCGCTTCGCGCCGTACTTCGAGCGTCCCTGCTTGCGATTCTCGACTCCCGCGGCATCAAGAGTGCCGCGCACGATGTGATAGCGCACTCCCGGCAAATCTTTTACGCGGCCGCCGCGCACGAGCACGATCGAGTGCTCCTGCAAATTGTGGCCAATTCCCGGAATGTAAGTCGTGACTTCAACGGAATTCGTCAAGCGGACGCGCGCCACCTTGCGCAATGCGGAGTTCGGTTTCTTCGGCGTCTGGGTGTACACGCGAATGCACACGCCGCGCTTTTCCGGACAGCCCATCAGCGCGGGCGATTTCGTCTTGACAACGACTTTCTCTCGTCCCATCCGTACTAGTTGCGCGAACGTCGGCACAGTCGTCCTCTTCCTTGGGTGGCCGCACAACGGCCACTGCTTGCGCGCAGAATTTCTCGCGGCTCTCGCCTGGCGCGCACTTATAAACGCGCGAGAGCACACTTCAGTTCGGAAAGGTCTACTGCGAATCCGGAGAAACAACCAGCAAGAAACTCCGTAGACACTCCAGAAGGTAGAACTATTCTTCTGGCTTCCGTTCGGAGAGGCTTACTCGGCTTTGCGGGGCTGGCGCCCCATTCCGGCCGCTCTTCCGTCCCATTCCGTCGTGCTATGTTCCGGGACCGAAGATAATTCCCTTCCAACCCCTCGACCGCAGAGCGGTCGCCCTACACCAGGCTAGAAACAGCCCTGACAAAACACAGAGTATAAGGAAAACAACGTGCTCTGTCAAATTTCTTTATCAAGAAAACAGTGGAAAACTCTGTGGAAAATAAGCACTTGCAGACCACGGTGCCTTCGGCTGGGGCTGCCCCTCGCCGCTTACCTGCTCCCTCAGATTCCCCGTCAGATCTCGGCTCCTCACTCACAACGTCCACGTAACTGCAAGATTAGAAAACACTTACAACGGAACCACCCTCCCATCCGCCACTCGCTCATCGCCCCAAACCACTGATCTGAAGCCACTTAGTTGTTGGGCGGGTTCTTATTATCAATTTCCGCAAAATTTTTCGGCCAAAGCCCGAATGCCTTCAATATTTCGTCCTCGTGCTGGGATTCCAGCATCTTCACCGTCTTCTCTGCCGGCCAAGGTGAGGCGAAACGCTCCGGCCTGTCCGCAATCCAGAATGCAGTCAACGCCATCAGCGTCGTGTCCTGGGCCAGGACGTCTGGCTTCACCGCTTCCAATGCATCCGCCGGCGAATGATGAGTGTACTTGTAATCCGGCGAATCCTGATCCATGTTGATGCCAGGCAATCCAGCCATGGAAAATGGCAAGGTATCGGTTCCATCCTCGACTTTGTCATCCACTTTCACCACGCGGATGTTTGCGAGCGAAGCGGCAAACGGTTTGAACGCCTCTTGCAAATCGTCGCGGCCGCCAAGCTGAAAACTGCGCACCGGTCCCTGGCCGTTATCCAGGATGAGGCTTCCCAGATGATCTTTCATCTCGGACTCGTGTTGCTTGACGTACGCAAAGGAGCCGTCAAGCCCCTGCTCTTCGCCCGTGAACAGCACGAAGCGAATTGTTCTCCGTGGTTTTATGCCGCTTCGTAAGATTGCTTCGGCTGCGCCGAGCGTGCAGATCGAGCCCATTCCGTTATCCGTCGCGCCCTCGGACAAATCCCAGGAATCCAGATGGCCGCCGACGACCAGCACCTGCTCTGGATTCTCCGTTCCGCGAATTTCGCCGACCACATTGGCGCTCTCCACCGGCCCATTAGTGAACGTGTTCTGAATGTTGAGCCGGATGTGCGGCGTGACTCCTCGCGCGATGTAGCGTTCCAGTTGTTTCTGATCTTCCGCCGTCATCGAAACGACAGGAATTGCAAAATCCGCGTTGAAGCCAAGAATCCCCGTATGCGTAAGATTCATTCCCGCGGATTCTCCGCCGCCTTGCCCTCCAATTACGGCCAGAGCGCCCGCTTTGTTGGCGGCTCTCAGAAACTCTCCAAACTCCGCAAAGAGCGAGATAAAGCTCTTGGTAGGCTCGCCGTGCCTTCCCACCAGCGCGATCTTGCCATTCAAGCGGGAAACATTCTTGATTTCATTGTCTATGTCGAACATGTTCACTTCGACCACGTCTCCCTCAACTCCGCCCGCGGGAGTGGACCCTGTCCAGCCCATGGCGTCCACATGCAGCGGATGCTGAATTGGCGAAAGCAATTCGCCCACTGCCCTTCCTCGCGTCCAACCGCGCCACAACTGCCATTTTTCCGCGTGCACACTCTCCAGCCCGATCGCGCGCATCTTCGTTTCGGCCCAAGCGATGGCCTTTGTTGCTTGTGGAGAGCCGGTAACACGCGCGCCGACATCGTCGCTCAGCTCCGTCAGATATTGATACGTGTGGGAATCCATCAAGCCTTCGCCGGCAATTTTGGTGAGCGCGGGCAAAGTCCCGTCCTGGCTAGGGCCCGGGGGCGTGGAATTCTGATCCGCTCCCACAGCCCATGCGGCCGCGAACGCCGCAACTGCCACGACTGCTATTCCTCCAAGAATCTTCCTCATTCCCATTTCTCCCGTCGCTGGCCAAAGTTTGGCGCGAAACACTCTAGCATGCCATTTGACGCACGCGCCGCTAATCCGGCTTTGATGCTTGCCCAAACGGAACCGGTCTCGTCTCGTTGGTGCTCCGCGAGCAACTGGTGAACTTGCCCTGCTTTACGCGACGTCCCTCTCGCCCTACACTGCCTTCGTGGCCAACTTCCGAGTAACTTCCTTTTTTGCAGCGGCAGCACTAGCAGCCGTGGCGCTTTGTTCTTCGTTCGCAGCCGCGAGCGGTATTCACTCTTCACAAGAAACCGAAAAGAAATCTCCAGCCGGAGCCCAGGAAAAACTACCGCCGCGCTCCGCGGAAAAGCCGGCCCGCAAATCTGCTCCCGAAATGCCTGCGATCATCGAGTTGCTCGAAACAACTGCGCGTTTCGATGCCGATGGCACGGGACGCAAGGAAGTCCATGCGCTCGTCAAGATCAAGGATGAACTTGGTGTCCGCCAGTTTGCGCGGCTGAGCTTCAGCTTCGACCGCGCGTTCCAGCAAGTCGAAATTCCGCTCGTGCGCATTACGCACTCGAGTGGAGGTACGGTGGACGTTCTGCCGAGCGCGATCACGGACCAGCCTGACCCCGCGGTGGTTAACGCGCCCGCCTACCAGGATGTTCGCGTCAAATCCGTTCGCGTTTTAGGGCTCGAGCCCGGCGACACGATCGAGTACCGCGTCATCACCACAACATCTCATCCGCCCCTTGCACCTGACTTTTGGTTCGAACACAGCTTCGATCGCTCCGGCGTCGTCGCTCACGAAATCTTTGAGCTCGACCTTCCCTCGTCGCTCAAAACTTATCTCCGCGTGAATCCCGAAACGCCCGCCGAACCCACCTCGCCTGAACGAGCGGGACAGCCTGGCCGTTCTGTAGATCGCTGGGATAGAAAGCAGTCTTCCGAGCCAAAAACGAATGAAGCGCCGCGCGGCGGCTCTCCCGATGTAACTGTCACTTCCTTTGCCTCTTGGGATCAACTCGCCGGCCAACTTGAAGCTTTGATTCTGCCCACCGCCGCGCAATCGTCCGCGCTGCGCGATAAGGCCGCCGCGATGTCCGCGGGAGATGCCAGCGCGCGCAAGCGATTGGAAGATATCTACGAATATGTCGCACAAAAAATCCGCACCGTGGATCTGCCGCTCGGCGCAACCGGGTTTCGTTCCCGTCCCCCAGCGGAAACACTTGCTTCCGGCTACGGCACTCCCGAGGACAAATTCACTCTCTTCGCCGCGCTTGCGAATAATTTTTGTAATGGGACGCGCGCGGGCTTTGCTTCCAGCACCGGCTGGCCGCGCCCGGAAGATGCCGCTTCGCCCGGCGGCTTCGATCACTTGCTCACGTATTCCGCGTGCTCTTCTGCAAATGCATGGATGGACCTGAACGTCGAGGTCGCGCCCTTCGCCGTTGTCCCCGTTCAATTTCGAGAAAAGCCTGTCTTTGTCGTGGGACCCGCCACGGATCACCGTTGGGAAACTCTCGTCGCACCTTTGCCGTTCCACTCCTCTCAAAACGTAAAAATTGACGCAAGGATTGATGAGCACGGCGAGTTGCGCGCGAAAGTTCGCTACACCATGCGCGGCGACAACGAATTGCTTCTTCGCGTCACGTTTCACCGCACACCCGAGCGCAATTGGAAAAATGTCGCCCAGCTTCTCGCTTATTCAGATGGGTTCCGCGGTCAAATTACGAATGTCGACGCGACCGATCCGTACGAAATTCGCCGCCCGTTCACCGTCGAGTTCGAGATCGTTCAACCCAAGTTCCTCGATTGGGCGAAAAAGCCGGTGCGTATGCCCGCGCTGCTTCCCATCATTGGCCTGCCCGACCTGGCGTCGAAGTCTGACGAGCACGGCAAAGCGCCGCGCATCGATCTCGGGACGCCCCTCGATGTTGAACTAAACGCGACGCTTCATCTCCCCGCCGGAACCGGCGTCGAAGTTCCTGCGGGCACCACGCTCAATCGCGATTTCGCCACCTACAGCTCGGAATACTCCGCGAAGGATGACGTTATTTCCGCTTCGCGTCACGCTAATTTCATTCTTCGCGAAATCCCGGCCGATCGCGCCGTCGAATGCGACGCCTTCTTGCATGCAGTTCAGAATGACGAATCGCAGCTCTTCACATTGGAGCGCGCTGCGGCCCCGCCACCTAAGCAACAAAAATAAAATCGAATTTGTTTCAGACCCCGGGTGCGGAAGAATTTCAGGCGCGTTCTGGCGGTGCGTCTACTTGATGGAGAGGACTTCCTTTTCTTTTGCCGCGGATAGATCCTCGATTTTCTTCGTCTCCGCGTGCGAAACTTTTTCGAGTTCGTCCAGCGTGCGTTTCTTTTCGTCTTCGCTGATCTTTTTATCCTTCTCAAGCTTTTCGATCGCTTCCTTCATGTCCCGCCGCACGTTCCGCACGGCTGTGCGGTGATTTTCCAGAACCTTGTGCAGCTGCTTGACCATGTCTTTGCGCCGCTCCTCGGTCAGCGCGGGGATCGGCACGCGCACGACTTTCCCATCATTCGTCGGATTCAATCCCAAGTCTGCCGTCCGGATGGCTTTGTCTATCAGCGGGACCGTACTTGGATCCCACGGCGCAATCACGATCATCGTCGGGTCCGGAACGGTCATCGTTCCCAATTGGTTTACCGGCATCGGCGTGCCGTGGTAATCCACCCGCACGTTATCCAGCAGCGACGCGTTCGCCCGGCCCGTTCGAATCGTGGCCAGCTCCTTGCGGAAATCGTCCACCGCTTTTTCCATTCGGGCTCTTGTCGCCGCCATCGCTTCTTTGGTGTTTCCTATCGCCGTCATATCGCCCTCTGCTCAAACACTCTTTTTTTCGCTCGCTCCAAAGATGCGCCCATCTCCTCGAACTTCCACCCTCGAACCTCTTGGGTCTAATTCACGCCGGAGTCACCGACGATCCCACCCGCTCGCCTTGCACAACGCGCTTGATATTTCCCCGCTGATTCATGTTGAACACCACGATCGGCATGCCGTTATCCATGCACAAAGAGATGGCCGTCGAGTCCATCACCTTCAAATTCTGGTTCAACACGTCGCGGTACGTAATTTCCGCAAAGAATTTCGCGCCGCTGACCTGTTCCGGATCCGCGTCAAAAATTCCGTCCACCCGTGTCGCTTTCAGGATGACGTCCGCCTTGATTTCCATCGCGCGTAGCGCCGCGGCTGTGTCCGTTGAAAAATAGGGATTGCCCGTGCCTGCCGCGAAGATCACGATGCGCCCCTTTTCCAGGTGCCGCATCGCCCGCCGCCGTATGAAAGGCTCCGAGACTTGCCTCATCTCGATCGCGCTCAGCACGCGCGTGAACACCCCCGCTTTTTCCAGCGCATCCTGCAGAGCCAGCGAATTGATCACCGTGGCCAGCATCCCCATGTAGTCGCCCGTCGCCCGGTCAATCTCAAAACCTTTTTGCCGCGCGCCCCGAAAAATGTTTCCTCCGCCCACCATGATGGCAATCTCTACTCCCAATTCATGCACATCTTTCAGCTCTTCTGCGATGGACTGGATCGTCTCTCCGTGGATGCCAAATCCCTGCGGCCCTTGCAGCGACTCGCCGGAAAGTTTGAGCAGTATGCGGCGGTAGGCCAGCTTTCCATTCTTCGCTGGCTTTTTGTCCGCCACCTTCAATGATTTTTTTCGCGCGGGCATATCGCTCCGTCCGGCTCCCTTAAAATCCTCGAAATTGTAACAAACTATGCCCGGCCTCGCACAACGCACCCGCTTGCGCAAACAAAAAGAGCGTCCCGGTCATTCGGGACGCTCTGAGTTGTTTCCGATCGCAGAAAATTAGGCAGATACAGGCGCCGGCTCTGCGCTTGTTGTGGGTCCGCCCTCTTCTCCCACCTTGAACCGCGCGAATCGCTTGATCACGATGTTCTCGCCAAGCTCCGCGATTGCCTGCTTCACCATCTCGCCGATCGTCACGCTTTCGTCCTTGATGTAGTGCTGCTCGTACAGGCAGTTTTCCTCGTAGAATTTTTCCATCTTGCCGGTCACGATTTTGTCCACCACCGCTTCCGGCTTGCCCGTTGCCAGCGCTTGCGCCCGGTAAATCTCGCGCTCCTTATCCAGCATCTCGGCTGTCACGTCTTCCCGGCGGACATACCGCGGATCGAGCGCGGCTACGTGCATCGCCACGTCGTGGCACAAATTCTGGAATCTCTCCGTGCGCGCCACGAAGTCCGATTCGCAATTGATTTCCACGAGCACACCAATCTTCCCGCCCGCGTGAATGTAGCTTCCCACGAGCCCTTCGCTCGCTTCCCGCTGCGCCTTTTTCGCCGCCGCGGCCTGGCCCTTCTTCCGCAATATCTCGATGGCCTTCTCGATGTTCCCGCTGGCTTCGACTAACGCCGACCGGCAATCGCTGAATCCTGCGCCGGTGCGCTCTCTCAATTCCTTTACGAGTTGGGCCGGTATCTGCATAGCTGGCTGTTGTGTACTCATCCTTTTTCTCTCTGCTAATTAAACTTTTTCGCTGGCAATTTTCGATCTCGGCCGCCACCCGGCCGCCACTTGCAAAAAGACCCGCTCCGAGCCGCCTCGAGCGGGCCTCGTGATTCTCTTCGTTCCGCCGCTGCCTTACCGCTTCTCTTCATCCGGTGGCACGGTCGCTTCCGCGCCTGCAGCCGCTTCCATCGCGTCGTCCGCCGGGGCCGGGGCAGTCGCCGCCACTTCCGCCCCCTCGACGAAGTCGCCTTCCTGCTTCTCATACTGCTCGTACGCGCTCGTGTCCACGTATTCGACGCCGTCTGCGCCCGCTTGGTCTTGCGACACCTTTTGATCCGCGATCTGCGATTGCTGGTACGTGTTGTGCCCTTCCAGCACCGCATCCGCTATTTTCGTCGTGAACAACCGGATCGCCCGCAGCGCGTCATCGTTCCCGGGAATGATCCAGTCCACCACGTCTGGATCGCAATTCGTATCCACCACCGAAACGACCGGAACGCCCATCCGGCGCGCTTCCTTCACCGCAATCTCTTCCGCATTCGAATCGATCACGAACATCGCGTCCGGCAGCGTGCTCATGTTCTCGATGCCTTCCAGGTTCTGCTGCAGGTGCTTCATCTCGCGCCCCAGCCGCGCCCGCTCTTTCTTGGAAAGCTCCTCGATACGCCCATCCTCGGTCATTGCTTTCAGCAGCTTCAGCCGCTTGATGGACTTCTGCAGTGTCGCCCAGTTCGTCAGCGTTCCCCCGAGCCAGCGGTGGTTCACGAAAAACGCGCCGCAGCGCTTCGACTCTTCTGCGATCGCTTCCTGCGCCTGCCTCTTCGTGCCGACAAACAGCACTGCTTTCCCTTGTGCCGATAAATCTCCCACAAACCGGCTTGCCTCGCGGAACATCTTGAGGGTTTTCTGCAGATCAATGATATGAATCCCGTTGCGTTCCCCGAAAATGTACTCCTTCATCTTCGGATTCCATCGCCGCGTCTGGTGACCGAAATGAACTCCGGCCTCCAGCAGTTCTTTCATCGTTATTTCTACTGCCAAGTTTCCTCCTAATTGGATAGCTGTTTGCGGCCTTCTTGGGCGCTCATCTCTCCTCGCCCTCGTCTTGCCGAACAGCCTCTTGCCGGCTCCATGCCGGCCGTGATCTCAGCAAGATCTTTCGCTCTTGCTGGAGCCTCTTGCGGAGGAGCTTGCTCCTCCTGCAATTTCTAACGCTTCGTAAACTGGAAGCGCTTCCTCGCGCCTTTCTGGCCGTACTTCTTTCTTTCCTTCATCCTCGAATCGCGCGTCAAAAATCCGTTCTTCCGCAACGCCGGCCGCAACTCGGGATTGAACCGCGCGATCGCGCGCGACAATCCCATTCTCACCGCTCCCGCCTGCCCTCCGGCACCGCCGCCGCTCGCCGAAACCTTCACGTCCACCTGTTCCACCAGGCTCGTGAATTTCAGCGGCTCCGTTGCATCATGCTTCCACGCGTGATTCGGAAAGTAGCTGTCCACGGCGCGGCCGTTCACTGTAAACTTTCCGCTTCCCGCCCGCAGGAACACGCGCGCCACTGCCTCTTTCCTCCGCCCCGTTCCCAAAAACCACGTCTGTGTGCCCGCTAAGGGCGTGCCCGCTGTACTCAACCTTCCTCCAATTGCACGGACCTTTTCGTCCGCGCTACTGCTTCCCTGCCGTTTGATCTCGACACGTATACGTGTCTCGATCTTTCGGAATCCACTCCGGTTTGCTCCCTGCTAAGGCACTAATTAGCGGTGACCTACCTGCGGCCACGCCTCAAGGAACAGCAACGTGCGGAAACCCCGGAACACGGGCAATTTGCCCGCGCTCTTGAATGCCCCTAAACCGCCACTGCCTGCGGCTTCTGTCCGGCGTGTCTTGTCAACTCCGCCGCCCCGCGATAAACCCGTAGCTTCTTCGACCGCCGCGCCCGCAACTTATTCTTCGGCAGCATCCCGACAATCGCTTCGCGAACGACCCATTCCGGTTTCGCCTCGCGCACTCGCTTTGCCGGCACCGCCTTCAATCCGCCGGGGTAGCCGCTGTGCGAGTAATACACCTTCTGCTCCACCTTGTTTCCCGTCATACGCACTTTGTCCGCGTTGATCACCACCACGTGATCGCCCGAATCCAGGTACGGCGTGAAACTCGGCTTGTCCTTGCCGATCAAAATCCGCGCCGCTCGCGTCGCCAGCCGTCCCAGCACCTGGTCCGTCGCGTCCAGCACGAACCAGTTTGCCCCCGCTTTCAGCGCTTCCGCTTCTTCACCCTTCGCTACGTACGTCCTCATCTCGCTCAGTCACACCTTTCCCGTTAGAGACAAAACCCAATGTTAAAGCACGTTTCCTTTTGTGTCAACGCGATTCCTGCCACGGAATCAGCGCTCTTTCTCGGCGCTCAACTCGAAACAAATACTTCAGCGGCCAGCCACAACTCCGCTCACTTCGTTGCCAACTGTTCCCTTCTTCCCGTCGCGTATTCGTGCAGCGCCGTGTTCGCATTGGTGATCACCGCCAGTGCATCGGCCATCGCTCCAAGCTCCTTCCCCCGCACCACAAAATACATCTCGTCATCCGCCAACCCGGTGTACACGCGGTTCCCCATGCAACCCAGGCTCACGATCGCTCCCGCACTCTTCGCCGCGGGCAGCGCCATGCACGTCGGCCGTCCGAGCGCCGGCGCTCCTCTTCCCACTCCCGCGCGGTTGGCCGCTTCGCTCAAAAGCATCGCGCCTGCGGGCTTGCACGCAAACAACACCACATCCGGCTCGACCGGCATCTCTCCCAGCGGTGCATACACAATCGCCGCCGGCGCCTTCTCCAATCGCGGAATCTGCGGCACCTCTTCCGGCTTCACGTAACCCAGATCAAACATCATCTTCAATGTTTGTTCCGTCTCTTTTTCCCGTTCCGTCGAGAGCGCGATGTTGTGCGTGTACGCTCCAACCGCGCAGTTGAAGTGGTTTTCCGGCACTGTGCAGAAAACCTCTCCCCTCGCCGCCAGTCTCCAGAAGCTACATCCCGAAGGCTCCGATCCTTCGAATCGCCTCACTCCTTCCGGAGCCTCATCCAGAAATGCCACCGCCACCGGTCTCTTCGCCAGACTCACGGCCCCCCGGAATTTCTCTTCCAACGCAACCCAATCCATCTTTCCGCTCATCTTCCTCTGTCCTTTGGCCTCGTTCGAATCAACCCAAACTCGCTCACGCCATCGCGTGCAAATAATCGTAATCAATCTTGATCGCTTCCATCGCTGGCGTCGTCGTGAAGGGCGGCTCCTGCTCCACGTAATACAATTCCACCTCCGTCTTTTTCGCCGCCTCGAAGATCGGCTTGTAATCAATGTGTCCGCGCCCCAGTTCCGCTGGCTGCGGCCTCTCGCTGGGGCCCAGTCCCACCGACGGCTTTGCTGTCGGATGAAAATCCTTGATGTGCAAAAACCGGTAGCGCGTCGGATATTTCTCCAGATACGCCGCCGGATCGTGTCCCGCCGCCGCCATCCATCCGCAATCCAGTTCGAACTTCACCAGCGCCGGATCCGTCTCCTTCAACACCACGTCATACCCAATCGCTCCGCCTTCTTGCGGCTTAAATTCAAAATTGTGGTTGTGATACCCGAATTGCAGTCCCGCCTGTTTCGCTTTCTCTCCCATCTGATTGCATCGTTCCGCGACTTTCTTGAAGTCGTCCAGCGTCAGTCCCGCCAGCATCTCCATAAATCCCTTCATACTTCTCTTCCCCGGCTCCGGCACCGATGGCAGCGTCACCGACGAAATCACGTATCTCGCCCCAATTTCTTTCGCATACGGAATCGCTTCTTCCACTCCGCCCATTCCCATATGAATCGACCGGCACCGCAACCCCGCTTCTTCCAGCGATTTCTTCACGTCCGCCGCCTTGTGCTTCGGCGAAACTCCCGTCTCAATTTCCTTGTACCCGATCGCCGCGATCTGCCGCAGCGTTCCGTCGTAGTCCTTCTCCAACTCCGCGCCCACCGTGTAAAGTTGCAGCCCGATCGGCTTTCCCAATGGATTCGCGCGCAACCAGCCCGGCGCTCCCAGCGTGAATGCACTCGCCGCCAACACTCCACTGCCCGCCGCAATAAACTCTCTCCTCGTCGTCTTCATCGTCCCCTCCCGCCTAGGATTCGTCCCCAACGCCGCGCATTCTACACGACTTTCCCCAACCGCGTTCCGCGCCAAACCTCGCAGGCCCTCGCCCCTGCGTTACCTGCTCGCCGCTCCTCGCTTGTTGCGCTATTTTCTCTCCGTCCAGGGATTGGCGAGTTTCAACGACAAATCTTCGAAATGCTGCGTATTTCTTGTAGCCAGCATCGCCCGGCTCGCCGCCGCAATCCCCGCCATCATCGTATCTCGCACCTCGACTGGCTTCCCTCTCTTTTTCCGCTCCGCCATGATCGCCGCCGCGTGTCCCGCCGCCTCCGCATCGAACGAAGCGATTCGCCCTTCGATTAGGTTTTTCACCATTTGCTCAAATGCTTGAACCAACGCCTGTTGCCGCCGGCTCTTCCCCAGGCTCGCCAATCCATACCGAATTTCCATCACTGTGATCGCGGTGATCCACACGGATTCCGCTGGCTGCTCGTCCAGCCACGCCACCACCGCCGTTTCCGGCTCCCGCTTCATCAATTCCGAAACCACATTTGTATCCAGAAGAATCATTCCTCAACGTCCATCGCGCGAATTTCAATATCCCCAATTTCCGCGATCTCTTCCCCCGCTCTCAACCCGTCTTGCCGAAACAGCAACGATATTGCCGTCCCCAGCCTATTGTTCCCCCCTGCTTCCCGCTTGGTCGCATCGCGCAAAATCTCGCGCACCTCTTCTTCCACGCTCCGTCCGTGCCGTTTTGCTCGCCGTTGCAGCCGGCTCTTCACTTGGTTTTCCAGATTCCTCACTATGATTTGCGCCATGCCAATATGATATCACGCTATCACTTCTGTGAACCATCGGCGTTCCCTCCCTCCGCCTCGCTCCGCGAACCGCCGCGCCGCCTGCCTCCCCCCGCGCCGCCTGCCTCCCCCCGCGCCGCCTCACTATTCTTCTCGCTTCCAACGCCTCGCGGATGTAAGCTTTTCTTGTAGGGCTGCCGACTGCACCGTCCCTGCTGCGCTCTGTTCCCGCCTGGCAGTCCAGTGAGTCCCATTTGGAGGGACTGTTATGAAGAAGACCCTTCCTATCTTTTCTCTCGCCATTCTTGCATTCCTGTATCTCGGCTCGCCCAACTCTGCCCTTGCGCAGCGTGGAGGTTCTCACGGTGGTGGGGGCGGCGGTTTTCACGGTGGCGGCGGCTTCCACGGCGGCGGTGGTGGTTTTCATGGCGGCGGAGGCGGCTTCCATGGTGGAGGCGGAGGTTTTCACGGTGGTGGTTTTGGCAGTGGCGGCTTCCATGGCGGTAGTGGCTTCCGTGGCGGCGGTTTTAGCGGTGGAGGTTTTCACGGCGGTGGCTTCCGCGGCGGCACCATGCGCGGTGGATTCGCCCGTGGACCTCGCGGTGGCTCTTCCTTCCGTGGAGGATCTTTCCGTGGCGCGCCCGGTTTCCGGGGCGGCTTCGGCGTTCGCGGCTCTCGCGGTAACTGGGGAGTTCGTGGCCGTGGCTGGAATGGTCGCGGTTGGAACGGCCGCGGCTGGAATGGTCGCGGATGGCGCGGACGTGGCTGGGGTTGGGGCGGCGGCGGTTGGGGTTGGGGTGGCGACGATTGGGACTGGGATGACTGGGGCTGGGGCTTAGGCTGGGGCTGGCCTTACGGCTATGGCTACGGCTATGGTTATTGGCCCGGCTACTCCTACTATCCCTACAACTATTGGTCCTCCCCGGCCTATTACGGCCCGGCCTACGACCCAAATTGCGATCCTTATTATGGCTGTGATCCCTCGAGCGGCTACGATCCTTATTATGATAACGGCCCTTCCGATCCTCCTCCTGCCTACTCTTATCGGGAGAACCGCAATCTGAATCGTCCCGCGCCTCCTTCGGCCGCGCCGCAAAATCGCTCTGACCGGCCTCCCGCTCCCGGCGCAGGCTCCCGGGATTCCGTTCCTTCTCCGAGCCGGCCGCCCACCCCGACGCCCGTCAGCGTCGTCTCCACTGCCTATCATTCCTCCGCGCCCAATCGCGCTTTCTCCAACTCATCCGCGCGCGCAACCGGCAACTCGCTCGAGCCGGCTTCTGCGCCGCTCAATCCGCAACTCGCTCAAGCCGTTCGCGCTCTCCGCGAAATGCCTCCCTTCGCTCGCCAGCGCGAAATCAACCGCGGCTTCTACAGCCATCTCTCCTCGGAGGACCGCTCTTTCCTCCTCCACTTCAATTACAACCGCTAATCCGCATCCCGCGGCCACGATTTGTTCCACTGCGTCGCGCCGCATCGCGCCGTGCCGCATCGCCTTCGATACCTCTGCGCGACGTCGCTCCTTCGCAGTTAAAGCGGGTGCCCCATGTTTCGGTCTTTGAAAGCTGAGTCTTGGGTTTGATTTTCTCCCTAAACTATTCCCTGCCATGACTGCCCATTTTCGACATTTCCTGGCTTTCTTTCCTTGCGTTGCGCTGGCACTGCTCGCGTGTGCTGAATCGAAATGCGAGAGCGATCAGCACGGCATCAACGGCGCGGTGGGCTATACTTACGACCCCGTGGGCAATCGCACGCAGATGACGTCTTCGTTGGCTCCCGTCCCGGCTGGCCTTTGGAATTACGACGCCAACGACCGCTTCACCGACAGCGACACAGGAGCCTGTCCTGAGCGAGAGCAGCGAGTCGAAGGACCTCCGCCGCCCATTCGGCAGACGCCTTCTTTCCGTGACTGTCTCAAATGTTTAATCACCTTAGTGGCCCGCATCCGAGCATCCGATCAGGATGCGAGTCCTGAGCGAGCGCAGCGAGTCGAAGGACCCTCCCCCTCTTCCCGCGTTCAGCGTCCCATCCACCCGTTAAGGGACGCTCCCCGCGTGCGGGCCTGCTCCTTCTTCTCCGTTCTTCACTCGCCACTCGCCACTTCCCTCCCCGCAGCTCCCCCTCTCTAACTCCATCCAACCAAACAACTTAGCATTTATTCCTTGACAAACTCCGAAAATCGTGTATACTAACTGTGTATCGGCCGCATTCCTTCTGCCAGGCCGCAGCTCGTCATGCGCTCCATTTGCCTCCCGGGGGCCTTCCCGGGACATTTCCGTCGCTCCACCACTTCGCTTCGTCCCCACTCCCTCGTTTCCGCCTCGCATCTCCCTAAACCCTTTAGAATGATATTCTTCGCAGACCCCCACCCTCTAACTCCCATCGAATCACATTCTTACGAAAAACAGGGGGAGGGGGGGTACTCGACCCACAAAAATCACCCGCCATCTCGCCGTCCCTCCTCCGTCTTTTCACTACCCACTGTGCACTATCCACTCTGCACTCTCTTGCATCTCCTTTGTTTTCACATCTTTTGCAGACCCCTCCTTCTATCTCCTTTCGTTTCACATCTTTTCGAAAAACATGGGGGGAGGGGGTATTCGATACCACAAGAACCTCCAGCCCACCCGCCGTCGCTCCTCCGTCTGTTCACTACTCACTGCCCACTACCCACTGCTCACTTTCTTGCCCGGTCCACGGGCTCCGCACTATCCACTCTGCACTACCCACTTTGCACTCTCTCTCCCCCCCTCATCTCCCCGCCGTTTTGGAGTACCATGCCACCCATGAACACCAACCAATTTTCTCGTCGCTCCTTTCTTGCCATGACTGCAAATCTCCCCTTCGCCTACAGCCTGAGCGCGTCAACCAAACACCTCCCTGTCGGCCTCGAACTTTTTTCCGTGCGCGACGCCCTCGCGAGGGATCCTCATGGCACCGTCCGCGCCGTCGCCGCCATGGGCTACCAGTGCGTCGAATTTTTCGCTCCTTATTTCCAGTGGACCGAATCGCAAACCAGGGACATGCGCAAGCTCCTCGACGATCTCGGCATTCGCTGCTACTCCACGCACAACGACAGCAGCTACTTCGCGCCGGACAAACTTTCTCGCGCCGCCGAAATGAATCACATTCTCGGCTGCAAATATCTCGTCATGGCCAGCTCGCAGCCCAAGCCCGGCCTCGATGGATGGAAAGCCGTCGCGGACACGCTCAACGCCGCCGCCGAAACTCTCGAGCCGCATGGCCTCACGCCCGGCTACCACAATCATCAAGCGGAGTTCACTCCGGAAAATGGCGTTCGCCCCATCGAAATTCTTGCGAACAATACGAAGCCATCCATCCTGTTACAGCTCGACGTCGGCACCTGCATCGAAGCCGGCTCCGACCCGGTCGCGTGGATTCGCGCGAATCCCGGCCGCATCCGCTCTCTACATTTGAAGGATTGGTCGCCGGATCCCGGCAAAGGCTATCGCGTGCTTTTCGGAGAAGGTGTCGCCAAGTGGAAGGAAATTTTTAGTGCCGCGGAATCCGTCGGCGGCGCCGAATATTATTTGATCGAGCAGGAAGGCAGCCGCTATTCCGAACTCGAAACGGCGAAGCGCTGTCTTGCGACGTTTCGCACGATGCGGCCGGCATAAATAAATTTCTGCCGCGTCCGAAGCTCGTTGAATAAAAAGAAATGAAAGAGGAAGTGAAAAAATCCGGTTACTTGCCGGAAAGAAGCGGAGTGAGCGGCGTGCTGTGCGCCGTCGTCGCATCCGCGAAATAATTCTGTTCGCGCAGCTTGCGGTAGAAAATTCCCGCAATCTCCGCCGCGATCGGGCCCTGTACGCGCCGCGAGCTGCCGCGCATCAGGACGGCCAGAGCGATTTTCGGATGCGCTTCATCGGCGTAAGAAACGAACCAGCCGATGCGCGATGGATTGATATGGTCGTCGCACGTGCCGGTCTTTCCGATCGGAGTTTCGTCGCCGTCGCGGTCAAAGCTCAGGCGGCCCGTTCCGTAGAGCACCGCCGCGAGCATTCCTTCGCGAACCTCGGGCAGAACGGAGGCGATATTCAGTTGGCGCTTCACGCGCGGCGTAAAATTCTTGATCTCTTCCGGCGTGCGCGGATACTGCAGGTAATAAAGCGTTCCGCCATTCGCGAATGCCGATGCCAGCGCCGCGAGCTGCAGCGGAGTGATCTGAATTCCCTGGCCGAAGCTGGACATTCTGGCCACGCCGCCAAATTCCGGAGGCGCGCTGGGGAAGGAGCCGGGATGCTCTTCCGGCAAATCGTATCCGGCCAGTTCGCCGATGCCGAGCAGCCGCGCATATTTCGAAACCGTATCGAATCCCATGCGCCGGCCGAGCTCCTCAAAAAAGGCGTTGTTCGAGTGCGCCATCGCATCGGTCAAATTCATGTACTTGCGGCTGCTCACTTTGAGCATCGTGTCGCGCGTGATCACGTTTTCTTCAAGCGCCGCAACGGCGATTGTCGGCTTGATCGTCGAGCAGGGGATGTACCCGTCGCCGAACGCAAGTTTCTGATTCACGACGGTGAGAATCCGGCCCGTGTTCGGATCCACCGCGACCACCGAGCCGTTGTAGCGGCCCAGCGCTTCAACGGCCGCCTCGCGCACGACAGGATCATCGTACGCGGTGACGTCGGAACTCGTGGAATCGGCGAAAGTCGGAACGCCGCGGAATCGGTGATACGAATATCTGTGGCTGCGTGTGCCAGGGCGCGCTGCCGCGGGCGCCGCTGGTGTTTGCATGGCGAACATGGCCGCCACGAAAATTGCGAGAACTGCTTTCCCCTGTATCTTCACCGTTCTGCCTCTGGCCCGCAAACTTACCCCGGAATTTCCGAGGGCGAATACTTACCGCAACCTGTCCTTGCGGTCAACTCAAATGAATTGGCCGCGCCCCTCGCGCGAAACGCAAACGGCAACTGCTCGCGCGAACAACATTTGATAAATGCATGTGAAACACCAAAGCACCGACTTGCTGATTTGATGCGACTTACCGCCGCCGCGGAAGTCCCAGCATGTTCCGGAGAGAAACATCTGCTCTCAGGATGATACACATTCTAAGGACGACCAGGGATAGTACGCAATAGCCGATTTGCACCAGTACGCTCCTATGTGCTTTGTTTTGAATGGCTGACCGGGAGGACAGGGTCGCGGAGTTACCTGAACTTCCGCCCGGCTAGAATGACTGTGCGAGCATGAAAATATTTTCTTCCCGTCGCATCTTGAAACAAGCGTGTTCCGCTGAGATCGTTTGCGAAATCGGCTTCGAGAAGTTTGCGAATTTCGGCGGCGCGCTCCGGCGGAACTTTGGTAGTGGCGAGCCAGCGCTCGATTTCGGGAGTGAGATCGTCCGCGGTAGAAAGAAAATCGGCTTCGAGGCCAGCGTCGCGGAATAAATGGAGCAATTCGCTGATGGGCAGCGTTCGAACGTGCGAGGGATCGCGAAGAATTTCCCAGCGATCCTGATAGGCGGCGCGCTCCGGAATTTCGCTGGCGTAGAGGTCTTCGACGATGACGGAGCCGTTGACGCGGCAAACGCGGGCCATTTCGCGGAGGACGTCGAGCGGTTTTTGCAAGTGGTGGAGCACGAGGCGGCAAACGACAACGTCGAAGGAGGCGTTTTCAAAGGGAAGATTTTGCGCATCGGCGGCGCGAAAAGAAATATTGGAAATGCCGCGCGCTTGCGTGCGTTCGCGAGCGATGGCGAGCATCGCTTCGGTGAGGTCCACCCCGATGACTTCGCGAGCAGCATGAGCGAACGCTTCCGCGATGTAGCCGGGGCCGGTAGCGATATCCAGGACGCGCTCGTTACCCTGGAGGCAAGCCGCCGAAACGAGGCGCTGGATGCGCTGTTCGTCACTGACCCACGGATTCGCAGCGAAAGCCTGCGCCTGTGTGGTGAAAGATTCGCGGATGACGTCGTTGTGTTGAGGCACGTAAAAATACTAGCACGCCGAGCTTGGCGTGCGACGCGAGGGGCAAGGCAAGCAGAAATGGCGGTACGGCCGGTTGGCGCGAGAGGCGCGCGAGAGCACGCCTCTCCATTTTTCAATTGTTGTGGACGGGTTAGCGGCTTGGACGCGCTTTGTTGGCGGCATCGGCGCCGGCAGCGGCGGCGGCCGCTTTCACGGGCGCTTTGTCAGACAGCGCCGCGGCGTGACCGTTTGGGCCATGCGCGGGCGCGGAATTGTTGGATTGCCCGGGCGCTGCGATTTCCAGTTTTTTGCGCAATGCCTGCAAGAGCTTCTCGCGAATGTCCTTATTTTCTTTCAGGAAAACGCGGGCATTCTCCCGGCCCTGGCCCATGCGCTCACCGCCAAAGCTGAGCCACGTGCCGGATTTTTCGACGACGCCTTTGTCCACGCCGAGATCGATCAAATCGCCTTCGCTGGAGATGCCTTCGCCGTAGAGAATATCGAATTCAGCTTCGCGGAAGGGCGCGGCCACCTTGTTCTTGACGATCTTTGCGCGAGTGCGCGAGCCGACGACTTTGTCGCCTTCCTTGATAGCCTGGATACGGCGAATGTCCACGCGCATGGAAGCGTAAAACTTCAGCGCGCGGCCGCCGGTGGTCGTTTCCGGATTGCCGAACATAACGCCGATTTTTTCGCGGATCTGGTTGATGAAGATCAGGCAGGTCTTGGACTTCGAAACGATGCCGGTAAGTTTGCGCAGCGCCTGCGACATGAGGCGCGCCTGGAGACCCATCGAGGGATCGCCCATATCGCCTTCGAGTTCGGCTCTGGGAACAAGTGCGGCGACTGAGTCCACGACGACGATATCCACGCCACCGGAGCGGATAAGCGTTTCGGCGATTTCGAGGGCCTGTTCGCCGTTGTCCGGCTGAGAGACAAGCAAGTTGTCCACGTCCACGCCGAGTTTGCGGGCGTAAACGGGATCGAGGGCGTGCTCGGCGTCAATGAAAGCAGCCTGGCCGCCAAGTTTTTGAGCTTCGGCGATGACATGCAGCGTCATGGTCGTTTTACCGCCGGATTCCGGGCCATAAATTTCGATGACGCGCCCGCGCGGGAAGCCGCCGACGCCGAGAGCCGCATCAATGGACAAACAACCGCTGGGGATCACACTAACGGGAACGAGCACATCACGGCTGCCGAGGCGGATGATGGCGCCCTTGCCGTGATCCTTTTCAATCTGGGAAATCGCCGCTGCGAGCAATTTTTCTTTCTCTTCGGTCATTTCACACCTCGGTGGAGGAAATTAGGAAATCTCGAATGCAACGAAAGCCTTGGCCGGGGACATAGCGGAAGTTGGACTTTACCATTTTACGTACTTCCGCGCCAGTCCTTTGTAGCGAGGATTCTGCAAGGCTCTTACGCTCCCGGGACGGAGCAAAAAGAGCACCGGCAAGAATGCCCGCGCTACTGCTGAGAATCGCAACCGTGCTCGGCGACATGCTCTTTCAGGCGGGCGATGGCCATGGCCACCTTCTCCGCAAGCTTTCGCTCCTCAGGGCCGGTGACGTTGCGGAGCCGAAGGAGGCAGCGCATGCGGTCGCGGGCCTGGAGGAACTCCGATTCGAGCCTAGCATGTTCGGGACAACAAAGGGCCAGGAACGAAGGAGAGGTCATAGAGCACCTGTTGAAAACCAGCGGAGAGAGGATGGCAGAAAGGCGAAGAAAAAGCAAATACTATTTTTCGCTTTAGGTTCGCCTGGGGAGAAGTGGATAGTGGGTAGTGCAAAGTGGTTAGTGCGGAGGTGGAGTGCGGCGCTTAAGTTGGGGACGAATGATGGTGCGGGAGTGAGTCAGAGAGGAGCGACTTTGAGGCGCACGGCGCGGGCCAGTTTGGCTTGCCGGTTATCGAAGGTGAAGAATACGTCGGGTTTCAGCAGGAGCGCGGCAGCGACGTGCAAGACATCGAGAGTGCGCGTGCCGATGGCGGCGGAATGTGAGCGAGAAAGCTCTGCGGCTTTGTCCCACATTTCCGAAGCGAAAGGCACGGCACGGAATACGCCGGTGCTTCGCTCCTGCAGAAACCTATCCATAACCGCGGAAGCCTCGCTACGCGACCAGTAGCTGCGAAAGACCAGTAACTCAAGGGCGTTGACAAACTCGGCGTCGCCGAGCGGAGTCACGAGAAAAGCAGGCTGCGACGGAAGGAGTTGACGCGCGACGAGAGAATTGGCGTCACGGCCATAAAGGGAGACCAAAAAAGCCGTATCGGCATAGGCGATCAAAATTCACCGCGCTCCTCGGAGAGGATCTCGGCTGCGGTTTTCTTGAATTTTTTGCGGCCGAAGATCTTTTTGCTGATGGCCTCGAAGTCCGGATAGGCTTCTCCCGTTGGCTGAGGGGGAATGAGGCGGCCGATCATTTTTTTGCGCTTGTAGAGGTCGATCACTTCGCCACGATTGAGGCGGGCTTCGATAGCGCGGAAGTTATAGCGGAGTTCGCGGACAGTAGCCTTAGCCATGTGATGCATTTTAGCATCACAACGAGAATTGTGCAATTGCCGGGCGCCGCAGACTGGCAGGGATCGCGTAGGGAGGATTCAGGTGCCGCCGATTTTGATGCACCCGCCGGGCCGGATGGATTTGAGAGCAGCGTGGCCGGGCAAGTAGAGGCGGAGGCGCTCGTCCACGCACTCATCGAGAAGAACCCGCATTTAGGTTTTGGCGGATAAAAGCTGTTGCGCTTCTTCCAGCGCAGCGATGGCCATCTCCCGGGAGACTGTGGGGTAGCCTTCGAGGAATTGTTCGAGGCTACGACCTCGTTCCAAGGAGTCGAAGAGGAGTTGCAAGGGAACTCTGGTGCCGCGAAAAACCGGAGTACCGCCAAGAATATTCGGGTTTTTGATGATGACGCTTTGCTTGGAACTCATACCCGCATCCACTGAAGTGCAGTATAGCACCGGTACAGAATTAGGCCGGCGGGAGATGACGGCCAAAACAGGGGCTTTGGATACGGGGCCTGCGTCAGGTAAAGACACAATGGCGCGACGGCTTGACGATGATGCGGATGTGCTGCGGAGAGGATGGACCAAGAGCGAATCTGTTGCCATCCCAGAAAGACTCGCCCATCAGGGAGTGGTCATCGCAGGCTTCGATCCAGACCGCAGGGCCGGGCCTCGCTGAGTTTTGAAAATTCAGGACGCGCTCCGCCAGCGATGCCCACTTCGCCTTTTTCTGAAACTCGACGCGACCTTGGGAGTCTGTTCGTCCATTCTCAAGCATTGGCGCGAAATCGATTCCGAAGTAGCTCCAATTCAAAATCACCGGGAAATCGGAAACGGGTGTGCCTTCCACCTCGACCACTTGAATCAGCCAGTGCGGCGATACCACAGACTTATAGGGGGCGAATAACACGATTAGAATAAGGAGCAGGACCGCGGCGAATCGTACCCAGATATTGCGAAGCGCAGGCATGACAGTATCGCTTTGCTCAAGAACTGTAATTATAGAAGCCGCGTCCGGATTTGCGGCCGAGGAAGCCGGCGGCGACGTATTTTTTGATGAGGGGGCAGGCGCGGTACTTGGGGTCGCCGAGGCCTTCGTGGAGGACATGCATGATGTCCACGCAGACGTCGAGTCCAATGAAATCGGCGAGCTCGAGGGGACCCATGGGATGGTTCATGCCGAGCTTCATGACGGCGTCCACGGCTTCGGGAGTAGCGACGCCTTCCATGACGCAATAGGCGGCTTCATTGATGAGGGGCATGAGGACGCGATTGGAGACGAAGCCGGGAGCGTCGTTGACGGCGACGGGGGTTTTGCCGAGTTTTTTGGCGAGATCCATGGTGAGGGAGAAGGTGGCGTCGCTAGTTTGCAGCGCGCGAATGACTTCGACGAGGACCATCATGGGCACGGGATTCATGAAGTGCATGCCGACGAAGCGGTCCGGGCGCTTGGTGAGCGCGGCGAGGGTGGTCATGGCGATGGAAGAGGTGTTGCTGGCGAGGATGACTTCGGGGCGGAGGATGGCGTCGGCTTCAGTGAGAACGGCGCGCTTGATTTCGAGTTTTTCAGGGACGGCTTCGACCACGAAATCGGCGGGGGCGATGGCGGCCATGTTTGTGACGGGCTGAAGTCGGGCGAGGACGGCGGGCTTTTCAGTTTCAGGGAGTTTGCCCTTTTTTATTTCGCGATCGAGATTTTTGCCGATGGTTTCGAGGCCGCGGTCAAGGAAGCGCTGCTCGACATCGCGGAGAATGACGTGGAAGCCGGAACGAGCGAAGACGTGGGCGATGCCATTGCCCATGGTGCCAGCGCCGAGGACGGCGACGGTCTTGATTGAGTCGAGCGACAAAGTAAGTCTCCTTGCCGAGAAGTAAAGGAGGTAAAGGGCGTTAAGGAAGTAAAGGATGCCGGAGGCGCATGGCGGCGGTCAAGCAGGCGATAAGCGGGATTAAGAATCCGGCAAGATTTTGCTGTCGCGGGGTTGCCGACGCACAGGCAAGCCGAAAACAGCGCCGTCGTCAGGCGGGAGGAGTGCCTTCGAGGATTTCGCGGATGATTTCGCGAGCGAGGGTTTCTTCTTCAGGCGGGACATAGAGCGTGGTCTGATCGCTATGAACATCGAGACGGACGGGAATCTCGTTTTCCTTTAGAGCTTGCGCGAGAAACTTGGCCTGTTGCGGGTCGGTGCCAGACCAGACAGGGGAGGTTGTGGCACCGACGGACGAAGGCTTGGGCGGCAGAGCAGCGGGCGGCGGAGAGTCATCCGAAGCGGGAAGCTCGAGATCGGCGGGCTCCTCGTTCAGCAAGCGATCGAGAATCTGCTCGGCGGCGGCGAAATTCGAGGAAGGCACGGCGACTTCGAAGCCGAAACGCAGCTTCCAATCGATCGGCAAGGGGTCAGAAGTAGGGGCGACTTCATCTTCGCCGGTGGGCTTATCAATATAGGGAATGCCGGCGGATTCCAATTCCTCGAGGAGCGAGGAGTGCAGCGCGGGATCCTCGCCGGCCCAGAGCATGACCAAAGAGCCGTTTGGTCCGGTTGCGGATGACATGGAAGCCTCCTTGGGCGAAGAGTGCGTTGGTCTGCAGCGCCAAGAATACAACCAAATCAATCCGGGCAAAACCGAGTGTCACCGATCATTCTGAACGAGCAGGCCGAGGAGCGGCGAGGGCGACCGTCTGGGAGTCTGTATGGATGACCAAAGCGCGAAGGAAAATGACAAAGGATTACTCCGGAGGAACGCCTTCGACGACTTCGCGGACGATTTCGCGGGCGGGCGGTTCGTCCTCTGGGAAGACGTACACAAGGTGCTTGCCAGCGCGAGCGTCGCGGCGGCAGAGAATTTCGTTGGTTTGGAGGGCGGCACCGATGAACTCGGCGGTGTCAGGATCGTCGCCGGACCAAATTTCTGTCTGGGCTTCATCGAGATCGGCGGCGCGGCGAGCGGAGCTGGTGCGAATGCCGCGATGGCCCGCGGACTCAGAAGCGGAATCCGAGAGTTCGTTGGCCGGCGCGGGAAAATCGCCCTGAGACTGCAAGGCGATCCTGCGACTTGAGGGAGCGAGGCCCTCGGGATCGAAGCGCGTTCCGGGAATCTGGGAGGCGTCAGCGGGAAGGATTCGAGAAGCAGGGTCGGCGGCTTCCTCGCTGCCATAGGCTTCCTTGATGATGGTTTCGGCGCGATCGAACATGGAAAAGGGTATGCCGACCTGAAACGCGGGGTAGCTGAAGATGTGGAAGAGATGGTCGGCGCGACGAATCGTCCTATGCGGAATTTTTTCGTTGGAGAGGAGCTCGCAGATTTCCGCGTGGATGCGCGGGTCGTCACCCTGCCAGAAGGAGCAGAAGGGATCTTCGTCCGAAATGCTGGGATCCTCGAGCGGCCGCGACGGGATGAGGGCATGGGCGGGGAGTTCGTGAACGAGCTCGACGTCACAATCGGCACAGCGATAAAAGCCATCGCGATATTCGGCTTGGCAGACGGGACAAAACATAGGGAGCCAGCGGAGAGTCTACTACAAGCAGTGGCGCGGCGGATGGGGCGAGCGCGGATGTCCTTGGGAATGAAGAAATTCAGGGCGGGAGGGTCAAGTGCGTCTTTTTGAGGTGGGAAGGCGTATACCTCT
This sequence comes from Candidatus Acidiferrum sp., assembly GCA_035279745.1. GTDB lineage: Bacteria > Acidobacteriota > Terriglobia > Acidiferrales > UBA7541 > Acidiferrum. The sequence continues at coordinate 27,201 of DATEHE010000020.1, forward strand.
GTAGAATGAGCGCGACACTCACATTCCTGGCTGCGGCGATGCCGCGGCCGATCCTTTTTCTCGCGACACGAATGGCCGACGACAACAAGGCCCTGGCACAAGGGCTGAAGCGCCGCGACCCGGAACTGCTCGATAAGCTCATCGAGGAGTATCAATTCCGGCTGTTTCGGTATCTGGTGCATTTAACGGCGAGCCGGGAGCGCGCGGAGGATTTTTTTCAGGAGACGTGGATACGCGTGCTGGAGCGGGGGCACCAGTTCGATGGGAGATTCAAGTTCGAGGCGTGGCTTTTCCGGATCGCGCGGAACCTGGTGATTGACTGGCAGCGTTCGAAAAAGATGCAGAGCCTGGATGCGCTGCTGGAGCCGGAAGAGGGAGCACCGAGGCAGTTTGCGGAGGAAAAGGAGCCGTCGCCGCTGCGCATGGTGCTGAGCGCGGAGGAAAAAACGGGAGTGCAGGATTCGCTGGGGAGAATTCCGGCGGTGTACCGGGAAGTGCTGGTGTTGCGGTTCCAGGAAGAGCTTGGATTGGAAGAGATTGCCGGAGTGCTGGCAGCGCCGCTTTCGACGGTGAAGTCGCGGCTGTATCGAGGACTGGAAGCGATGCGAGGCGCGATGCAAGGAGGCGCGGTATGAATGCGGACATTCACGCGCGGGCGGAGAGATTGATCGCGCAGGAGCGCGTCGAGGGGATATCGGCGGCGGAGCAGGAGTGGCTTGCGGGCCATTTGCGGGAGTGCGCGGGGTGCACGCGGATCGCACAGCAAACGAATGAGGTTGTAAGCGCGGTGCGCGGAGCGAATGTTGCGCTGCCGCGCGGACTGGCGGAGCGTACGCGATTTCGCGTGCAGTTACGCGCGCAGGAATTGCGAGAGCGGGAACCGAAGCGCGGGCTGCTCTGGCTGATTTGCGGAATTTCGTGGGCACTGGGAATCGCGACGGCGCCGTACGTCTGGCAAGCGATGGAATGGATCGGCGAGAAGACGGACGTGCCGCGGCTGGTGCTGGCGCTTGGGTTTGGGTTGTGGTGGGCGATCCCGGCGCTCTTTGCGGCGGCGATTGTGATCATGGAGAACCTGCGGCAGGCGAATGAGCGCGACTGGAATGGAAGATGAGCGGGAGAGAAAAGTTTGAGAAGGAAATGAGAGGAAGAGGATGAGCGACTATCAGCAGAAAGTGAGCGGAACGTTCAACGAGCGGATGAAACTGATCCGGCTGCGAAGGAAGAAGGAGAATCTGCACTTCTGGGAAGAATTCCGGGTCGTGCCGCGCGGGCTGATTTGGACAGTGGTGGGCTTGTACGCCCTGGCGCAGATTATCGGGCTCTCTGTGAATCATTGGTTCCTGCGGAGCGAGCCGAGCCAAGCGTTCATGCCCGAGTGGCAGAGCACACCGTATCTATCGTATCTCGGGCTAGCAGGAGTGATTACCTTCGTCTCGGTGTTCGCGGCCTTCTTTATTCTCCTGATTGGGTACGTGAATCGGGATGCCAGGCGGCGCGGGATGAACTCAGGATTGTGGACGCTGCTGGTGATTGTGCTGCTGCCGGCGTGGACGTTCATCGGCTTCCTGATTTATTTCCTGATGCGCGAGCCGCTGCCGTACGACTGCCCGCAATGCGGAAAGAGCGTGGGGGCGCGGTACAACTATTGCCCGAGCTGCAAGTGCAACCTGCATCCATCCTGCCCGAACTGCAAGCACGAAGTGGTGGAGACGGATAAGTATTGCCCGTATTGCGCGTGGGAGCTGGGGGCGGGACAACCGGCGCAACCGATGCAGCCGAGCGCTAGCTCACCAGCGTGAGCCAAGCGGCGAGGGTGGAAAGCTTTTCATCCTGGGTCCAGGGTGGACCGAGCGATTTTCCCAGTGCTGCGACTTGGCGGTTCAGAAATTCAGGACGTTTCTTCAGACGCTGCGAAGCGATGGACATAAGTTCGCGCTCGGGAATTTGGTTCAAGGGAACTTTCGCGCGGGTACACGCGCGACGGATGGAAGCGCGAAAGAGCTCACCATCGGCGGTGTGAATCAAAGCATGCGAAGAAAGAATTTTCTGAAACTCAGGCAGTTTCCGGCCCGATGCCGCGAGCAGCGCGGCGCTCCGCAGCGAATACCGGAGATGCTCCAGCTCCTTGCGAACCTCGAGGATTCCGGCGAGGGCAAGTTCGAACGATTCTTTTTCGACCATTCGCACAAAGGCCGAGGCTTCAGCCAATTCCATCTTTTCCGCAGTGTGATAAGGCTGCCGGAAAGTGTAGGTGAACGTCTTGACCAGTTGCAGCTTGCGGCGAATCAAGATAAGCGGCTCGGCGCGCTCGAGAGTTAGCACAACTAGAGCTGCCCAGCCGGAATGAACGCGGAAGCCGATCGCGGCACGCTGCAAGAGTCCTCCGAAGGGCCCGCACCAAGACGACTAAGTCCTTTCCCCGCTCAGTAGCGTTCGACAGCGAGGGCGACCGCGTTGCCGCCGCCGAGGCAAAGTGCGGCGACGCCGCGCTTGAGGTTACGGCGCTGCAATTCGTAGAGCAGCGTGACGAGGATGCGCGCGCCGCTGGCACCGATGGGATGGCCGAGAGCGACCGCGCCGCCATTGACGTTTACTTTTTCCGGATTGAGGCGAAGCTGGCGCGTGACGGCGATAGCGGCGACGGCAAATGCCTCGTTCAATTCGATGAGGTCCACGTCTTTATCGCGGTCCCAACCGGTCTTGCGAAGCAGTTTTTCAACGGCGTCTACCGGCGCCATCATCACCCACTTTGGTTCGACGCCGCTTACCGCTTGCGCGACGATGCGGGCGATGGGCGGCTTGCCGAGCCGCTGCGCATTGCGCTCACTGGTGACGATGAGCGCGGCGGCGCCGTCATTAGTGCCGGGAGCATTACCTGCGGTGACTGTGCCGTCTTTCTTGAAAGCGGGTTTCAATTTTGCGAGCGCTTCGAGCGAGGTGTCTTCGCGGGGCGACTCGTCGTACTTGATGGTGATCGGATCGCCTTTTTTTTGGGGCACCTCGATGGGAAGAATCTGGGTTTCGAAGAAACAAGACTTGCGCGCGCGAACCGCTTTCTGATGGCTCTCGACGGCAAAGCGATCCTGCTCCTCACGCGTGATGCCGTATTTTTCGGAAACAAGTTCGCCGGTCATGCCCATATGAAAATCCTCGTAGGCGTCCCACAAACCGTCGTGGACCATGGAGTCCACGATTTTGCCGTCACCGATCCGGTAGCCGGTGCGGGCCTGCGGCAAGAGATAGGGGCAGTTAGACATGGATTCCATGCCGCCGGCGACAACGATCTCCGATTCGCCAAGCCGCACGGCTTGTGCGGCCAGGGCGACAGATTTCAAACCAGAGCCGCAGACTTTGTTGATGGTCATCGCGGCGACACGAGGATGACAGCCGCCTTTCAGAGCAGCCTGGCGAGCAGGATTCTGGCCCAGGCCGGCCTGGACCACATTGCCCAGGATGGCTTCATCCACGTCCTTCGATTCAATGCCAGCGCGGCGGATGGCTTCGGCGACGATTTTTGCGCCTAGTTCCGGTGCCGAAAAGCCGGCAAGTCCGCCTTGGAATTTGCCGATGGGCGTGCGAGCAGCGGAGAGGATGACGGGAGTCTCCATGCGAACCTCCAGAGGAGCGACGCACTAGTATAACGCGGCGGCGTGAGGTTCGCCGCGAAGGGGAAGGCCGGTGAACAGAGAGAGGGCGGGTGCGCCGCCCCCTCAACATTCCAAGCCTAGTTGGCCGCAGCTGCGGTGTTCTGCGCTTCATCCGCGCTTGGACCGTAGAGTCCGGGCACGGGCACTCCGACGAGGCGGAAATAGACGGTGAGCTGGCCGCGATGATGAAAAAGGTGGTTCATGCACATGGAGCGGAGGCAGGCGATGCGTGGTAGCGTGAAAATTTCCTGCCCGCCAGCGAGCAGCTTCCAGTTCTTCATCAGATCCGCGTCACTTACGTTTGAGATGGCCTCGCGGGCGGCGCCACAGTGCTTGTCAAACGTAGCCAGCAGCTCGGCGCGATTCGCAATTTTCGGCGGCTCATAGGCAGGACCGCCTACCGGAGCGTAGTCCAGTTCCTCAGTAGCGATGCAAATGCCAATCCATTCGGGAATCGTGCCGACGTGGGTGGCGAGCCAGCCCATCGTTCCGGATTTCTCGTGCGGTTTCCAGCCCCACTTGTCGTCCGGCACGCGCTCGAGCAGTTTGCGGGTGTTTTTCATCTCTTCATCGAATTCGGGAAGCATTGCTTGTCCGATGGTCATATTGTCCTCCGTAAGGAAATCCAGATGCGGAGCGGGAATAATGGCGAATAAAAAGCGAAATGTCAAGCGCTTTGTTTTCGATTATTGGTCCCGCGCTTCCAGCCGCTCATTTCCGCCCGCTGCTTTTCGTTTTAGTTGCGTGAGAATCGCAAAAGGTTACGTGCCTGCGCGAATTGATCGGGAATCAGGACGATGGATGCGGCTCGGTTGACAATCCGGCGCGGGGCGCGAAAATGTTCCCATGCCACATCAACTCTCTACTTCGTATGTGAGCGATTCGATCGGACTCTTTCACTACTACAAGAAACTTGGGGAACGCGCGATGGCGCAATGCCCGGACGAGGCGTTGTTTGTGACGCTGGACGCCGAGTCCAACTCGATCGCCATTATCGTGAAGCACCTGGCTGGGAACATGCGCTCGCGCTGGATGAATTTTCTGACGAGCGACGGGGAGAAGCCCGACCGCAACCGGGACACGGAGTTCGAGAAACCGCCGAACACGCGCGCCGAGCTGATGGAATTGTGGGAACGGGGTTGGAAATACGTCTTCGAGGCGCTTGAGCCGTTGACGGACGCGGATTTGACGCGCACGGTGACGATTCGGAGTGAGCCGCACTCGGTGATGCAAGCCATCAACCGCCAAGTCGCACACTACGCGCATCACATCGGCCAAATCTTGTTTTTGGCGAAACATCTCACGTTCACAAGAACAGGAAAGTGGGAATCGCTGAGCGTGCCGCGAGGAAAGTCCACTGAATTTACGGCAAAAGTCGCCGGCGGCCAGGCGTCTCAGCGCGAGACGCTGTTTAGTCCGGGCAAGGCCTAGTCGCCGCAAAAATTTACAGTCTGCATACTTTTCCGTTACGCTCTAATGCGATGTCCACGCTTTTCGATTTGAATCCGCCGACGGATGACAACAGACCCGAAGGCTTGCGACTGAACGACGCGCAACGGCGCGCGATCACGCACCGCGAGGGCCCGCTGCTCGTCATCGCTGGCGCGGGGACCGGCAAGACTCGCGTCATCACCGAGCGCATCCGCCATCTCCTCGAGTCCGACAATTCCCTTTCCGGCGAAAACATTCTTGGCCTGACGTTCACGAACAAAGCGGCGGGCGAAATGAAGGCGCGCGTCGTGCGCGCCACTGGCGAACGCGGCAAGGGCGTCATGCTGGCTACGTTTCACTCGTTTTGCGAGAGCTTGCTCAAGGAATCCAGCCCGGAGCGCATGATGCTGGACAAAGTGGATCACTGGATTCTGCTGCGGCGCAATCTGGCCCGCCTGCGGCTGGACAAGTACCGCCGATTAGCCGATCCCGGACAATTTCTCAGCGACTTCATAGAATTCTTTTCGCGCTGCCAGGATGAACTCGTCTCCGCCGAAGATTACCAGCGCTACGCCGATTCGCTGGCCTTGCAACTGGAAAGCGACCGATCCGCGCTCGATGAGGACACCTACAAGGAGCGCTTGGAGGAAGTCGCGCTTCAGCAGGAGATCGCCCGAGCGTACAGGGCCAGCGAGGAACTGCTTGGCGAAAAAAAACGCGTATCCTTCGGCTCGCTGATCACGGGCGCCGTTGAACTTCTGGAGAGAGTCGCGGAACGGCGCAGCGCTCTTCAGGAAAAATACCGCTTCATATTAGTGGACGAATTTCAGGACACCAACATCGCGCAACTTCGCCTGCTCGAGCTGCTTGCGGGAGAATCAAAGAACATCTTCGCTGTCGGCGATAACGATCAGGCGATTTACCGCTTCCGCGGCGCTTCGTTCGGGAGCTTCAAACTTTTTTTGGAGAAATTCGCCGGATGGCGCGAAGGTCAGGATTCCAGCCGGTTTCGCGTTTCGCTGGTGGAAAATTACCGCTCGACGCCCAACATTTTGCGCGTGGCCACGCAAGTCATCGCGCAAAACACGGTCAGCGCCGACTTTCCGAAGAAATTCTTGAACGCGAACAAAGCGGAAGGCGAGAGGATCCGGATCGCGGAGCTGGCGGCCGAGGAGGAAGAAGCGCGCTGGGTCACCACCGAATTGGAGCGTCTGCACTCCGGGGGACGCAAGTGGCGCGACTTCGCCGTGCTGTATCGCCAGCACGCGCATCGCGACGAGCTTGTTGAGGAGCTCGCGCGCCGGAAGATTCCGTTCGTGATCAGCAAGCTTTCGATTCTGGACCACCCGCTGGTCAAGGACGTACTCGCTTATCTACGGCTGATTGCCACGCCGTTTGACGACGTTTCCTGCGCGCGCGTTCTCGCCGCACCAGCGTGGGGGCTCGAGCCCGCCGATCTTGTGCGCCTGGCAGAACGCGCCAAGAAAGAGAAATGCGCGCTCTACGACGTGCTCCAGCGCCCTCAGGGCCAACTGGCTTTTGACACTTCGCAGACGGCCATTCCCCGCCTGCTTGATTTTCTAACCGCGGAGAGAAAGCTGCTGCGCAAGCGCACAGCCCGCGAGATTCTGGAAGCGCTTCTAGAATGGCTGGAAATCGAGCAACGCGCCGGAGTGCAAGACCGCAAGTATGTCCAGCGCCTCACCGAATTTGCCAAAGAATGGGAGCCGAAGAGCGATACGCGCGGCTTGACAGAATTTGTGGAATATCTGGGCTATTACTCGCAAGCCGGCGGCTCCATCAGCCTGGAAGACGATGCGCCGGTGGACGCGGTCCACTTGATGACCGTGCATGCGGCGAAGGGGCTGGAGTTCCCGCACGTGTTTTTGTTGCGTGTCAACAACAAGAAATTTCCCGCGATGGAGCGCTCGCGCGTCTTCGAATTTCCCGCGGCATTGATGAAGGAAGGCGAGCCCGCCGAACAATTTCATATCCAGGAAGAGCGCCGACTCTTTTATGTGGCGCTGACTCGCGCCGAGGACCGGCTTACGATTACCACCCTCACTGAAAAAAAAGGCAAGACGCCCGTTTTCATCGAAGACATTCTGATGGAGCCTTCGTTGAAGCGCCGCGACGTTCAGCCGCTCAGCCCCAAGCCGCCGGAAGCTTCGCCAGCTTCCACTTCGCGGGAGACAAGCGCTTCAGATCCTCAACTCTTTCCAGCTTCGATGGAGCCTCCCAAAATATTTTCGCGTGTTGCGGATTGGGCCCTGCAATTTCATCCGCCCGCGCCCGAGCCGCTGACGCTCAGCCCATCCGCGGTGGGCGGCTATCGCAGTTGCCCGCAGCAGTATTTGTTCAGCCGCGGCTGGTCACTTAAGGAAGGTCCTAGAGCGGTACTCAGCTTCGGCAGCGTGATGCACACGACGATCAAGCGGTTCGTCGAGCAGTTGCGCAAAGGGACGAAATTGCCATTCGAGGAAGTGGCGCGGATCTACGAAACCGAATGGAGTTCGGCCGGTTTCGAGGACGATTACCAGGAAAAGGGCTACAAGGAGGACGGCCTCGAACAATTACGCGCGTTCCACGAGTCGTTCATCGCCGATCCGCCAAAAGTGCTTGAACAGGAAAAAAGCTTCGAGCTTCCACTTGAAAATAATGTGACCGTGATTGGCCGCATGGATCAGGTGAACTCGATCGGACGAAATGAAGTTGAAATTGTGGATTACAAGACAGGCAAGCCCAAAAAAGAATCCGAGGCGAGGAAGGACCTGCAACTCAGCCTGTACGCGCTTGCGGCGAAGGAAATTTTCGAATGGAACCCCACGCGGCTGAGCTTCTACTATTTGCAGAACAACCAGGTGCAGTCCACATCGCGAGACGCGAAGCAGCTCGATGAAGCGCAGAAATTGGTTCTGGAAGCGGCGGCGGATATTCGCGCGGGAGAGTTCCCGCCAAAACCTGGATTTGTGTGCCGGACCTGCGCGTTCCAAGCCATTTGCCCTGCGCACGAAGAATCGCTGTGCGGATGAGCGCGCCGGAGCGCGTGGTGTAAGCGGATTACTGCGCCGCGCCGCCGGTGTAGTAGCGATTTCTCGTCATGACAGTCAGCCCCTGCCGCTCGACGCGAACTTCCACGTCGTGATAATCCTTGGCTCGGTTCGTCCCCTGGGGAATGTACGCCAGGGTGTATTGATTTCGCGCCTCTTCCGTGATGCGCGCGTAGAGGTCAGACATCGAATCGTGATTCGCGGCGTAGTAAACGTCGCCGCCGGTGGCGTGAGCGTACTCGGAGAGACGCTCGAACCTACGGTCAAAGTAGGCGCTTCCGACTCCTACGGCAAACACAGAGATTCCGTGGCCCAGGAGTTCCTTCACGGTATTGTCGTAGGTGTTCTTGTTGTATTTTTTCCCGCCGTTCAGACCGTCGCTGATAAGCAGGATGATTTTGCGGCGGTTGCGCGGCCGGCCTTTGAGCAATTCGGCAGCCTCAAAGACCGCGTCGTCCAGCGCCTTGGTCGGCCCGGAAAAGATAACTCTCGTCGAGTCCGGCATGATAGGTGAACCATCCACTGCGCGCCCGTTGACAGATGGGCCATTGAATGGGCCGCCTTGGGGAACCGCTGCCGTCTGACTGTCCAGGCGCGTGCGCTTCAATTGCAGGAGCAGGGCGTCCTGGTTGCTGGTAAATCCCTTGCCTGGATGAAAGTATTCGTCGAAGCGGCAGACAAACGCTTCATCGAGATCGCTCAAGCCGCCGACGATGGCGTCGAGGCTTTCTTCCACTTCTCTGGCCTGTTTTTCTTTTAAGTCGTTGTCAATGAGCACGACAATCGAAAGCGGGAATCCCTCGGTAGTGAAAATATCGATCCGCTGCTCGACGTTGTCCTCAAACACACGAAATTCGTCCCTGCCGAGATCTGCGACCAACCGCCCGGAGCCGTCTTTCACGGTTACCGGCAGCACGACGAGGTTCGAATTGACTTTAATCTTCGCTCGCGCGTCGCTCAGCCGCGGCTCGTCTGGAGGCGGCGCGTTCTTAATTGCCGGCCCTCCATCCGTCTCCTGGATAGTCTGCGCGGACGCCAGCCCGCAAAGCAGTCCTCCGGCGAACAGAATCATGCCGGCCATTCCCGCGATTTTCCGTAGACTTTTCATTTTTCTCAGGCCAAACTTTGCACCGAACTCCGTTGGCGGCTCATTCGCCCGCGGGCCATACCCTTTCCGGGCGACACATCCAACGGGCCGCTTGGAAGCATCTTAGTGTGGCGGAAGAACCCCTGTGCACCAAATTCGGCCGGGCATCTCTCGTCAAGGAAAGTATACATGCGTTCTCTTTTGAAATTGGCGGCTCTCTGCGGCGTCTCTGTCTTCGCAACCGCGCTCACGCCGCGTGCGTTTTCTCAGGAGCCTACCGCTCAGGCTCCCACGATCAAGACCCAGGTCAACCTGGTCAATTTGTTCGTCACCGTGCGCGACAAGGGCAAGCATATAGTCACCAACCTGACGCAAAACGACTTCAAAGTTTACGAAGACGGCCAGGAACAGAAGATCGCCTTCTTCTCAAAAGAAGTGACGCTGCCAATCACGCTCGGGTTGCTCCTGGACACATCCGGCAGCGAACAATATATGCTGGGGGCCATCCAGGACGGCGCGACCAGCTTTCTAAATCGCGTGATGCGAAAGGGCGATGAGGCCATGGTGATTTCGTTTGACCTGGACGTCGACCTGCTCGCGGATATTACCGAGGACCGGTCCATTCTGAGCCGCGCCATTCACCGCGCGCGCATCAATGCGGCTGGGCCGGTGGTCACTCCCGGAACGCTTCCCACCGGCAATATTGGCACGGATTTTTACGACGCGCTTTATCTCGCATGCCATGACGAGCTCGCATCGGAGGCCGGGCGCAAAGCGGTCGTCGTTTTGACAGATGCCGAGGACAATGGCAGCAAGGTGAAAGTTCAAGACGCGATTGAAGCGGCGCAACGCACGGACACGGTCGTGCACATTCTGCTTGTTTACGATCCGCACTACGGAGCGGACAGCGGAATCGCGAAGAAAATTACGGACGACACCGGCGGGCGCATGATCGTGGTGAATAACGAAAAGCATTTGCTCGAGGCGTTCGACCAGATTTCCGAGGAACTGCGCAGCCAGTACACGCTGGGCTACTACCCGACCAACTCGGCGCACGATGGCGCCTTTCGCAAAATCAAGGTCGAGGTCTCCGACCACGGTGACAAGGTGCTGACGCGCAAGGGCTACTATGCGCCAAAGAACTGAATTTCCACTTGAAGCAGGGCACGGACACACTCCGACCGCGACTTTACTTGCTTCGTGACAGGCATGAAGGGGATCCGTTTCAAGACCATCAACTGACGTGGATTCAAGCGGCGAGCATAGAATCGCGGAAATTGCCTGCATTGACCGGATAACTTCGACCGACTAACATCCTTTGGTCTCACTCAAGGCATGATTAACGAGACCGTTGCGCACTATAGGATTCTCCGCAAGCTGGGCTCTGGCGGCATGGGTGTGGTCTATGAGGCCGAAGACACCAAGCTCGGGCGCCGGGTGGCCCTGAAATTCATCCCTGAAGAAAACCAGCGCGACACGCAGACACTCGAACGTTTTCTCCGCGAAGCCCGCTCCGCATCCGCGCTGAATCACTCTGGGATCTGCACGATTCATGCGATCGAGGAAAGCGAGGGCCGGACCTTCATCGCCATGGAACTGCTGGTTGGCGAATCACTCGATAAACTCATCGCCGAAGGGCCTCTCTCAATCAAGCGCACGATTGAGATCGGAATCCAGCTAGCCGATGCTCTCGACGCGGCCCACAAACGCGGCATCGTTCACCGCGACATCAAGCCGGCAAATATCTTCGTCACGGAATCCGGCGCGGTTAAGATCCTCGACTTTGGCCTGGCCAAACTACTTCCGAGCTTGACGAGCGACGATGGCGGCCACACCGTGGATTCTCATGAAGAAACCCTTCTCACGAGTCCAGGCATGGCCGTGGGCACCATCCATTACATGTCTCCTGAACAAGCTCGCGGCGAAACCATTGATGCGCGCAGCGATCTTTTTTCTCTCGGCGCGGTTCTCTACCAAATGGTCACGGGAAAACAAGCTTTCCCTGGTTCCACCAGCGCCGTAGTTTTCGACAACATCCTCAACAATCCGCCCGTTGCTCCGGTCAGCCTCAATCCCGAAGTTCCCGCGGAGTTCGAACGCATACTCAACAAAGCCCTCGAAAAAGACCGCGACATCCGTTACCAAGTTGCGGCCGAGCTTCGCGCCGATCTCAAGCGGCTGCAGCGGGAGATTGACTCGGGCAGCCGTCCAGCAACTTCCCAGCAATCCGCGGCGCGCAACTCCGCGGTCTCCGAGCGCGCTCCATCGAAACCGCAGGCCACTCCATCGAGCGGCTCTGTGCTTGTGGAAGCCGCTCGAAAACACCATTTTGGGACGGGGCTGACGCTCATCGTCGCCCTTGTCATTCTCGGCGCTGCTGGATTTGGGCTCTACTCCATTTTTCTCCGTACGCGCCACGTTCCTTTTGAAAGCTTCTCGATCGAAAACGTCACCAACAACGGCCAAGTTACTCTCGCTGCGATTTCCCCTGACGGCAAATATCTGCTGGACGCCCGCGGAGAGAACGGCCAGCAAGCTCTTTGGCTCCGGCACATCCCCACATCGAGCAACACTCAGATTCTGCCGCCTGCGGCAACCGCCTACGAGGGTCTAACGTTCACTCCCGACTCCGGTTACATTTATTGCGTCCGGCGCGATGAGGAGGAGCACACATTCGCCTCTCTTTATTCTCTTCCCGTACTTGGCGGCACTCCTAATCTCCTCATCAAGGATGTAGACAGCCCAGTGACCTTCTCTCCCGACGGCAAACACTTCGCGTTTCTCCGCCAGGACCACGATTCCCCGACCTACGAACTTCTCGTCGCCAACAGCGACGGCTCTCCTGACCGCTCTCTATTCCGAGATGTGCGGCTGACCGGCGGCGAAAATTACAGTCCCGCATGGTCCCCGGACGGCAAAACCATCGTCCTCACGGCCTCGGCCTTGTCGCAAGGAGCAGCTTCCGCAATCATGTCCGTGGATGTCGCTTCGGGCAAGAGAACCATCCTTCCGCTGGCCACCAAACAGGTTTACCGGAATCCCGTCTGGCTACCCGATGGCAGTGGCTTGCTCGTTTCCGAATTTGGCGATTTTGGAGCCCTGAACGCGCAGTTGGGGATCGTCGGCTATCCCGGAGGCGCCTATCGCCGCATCACCAACGACACCAATTCCTATCGCTGGCCGACCGTTTCCGCCGACGGCCATTCCATTGCGGCCAGTCAAACTCAACCTGCCTTTCAGCTCCAGGTTGCTCCGGCCACGCATCCCGATGATGTCCACCCCATCACTCTGGCCATGAACAACCTCGTTTGGAATTGGGACTGGACGAACGACGGCCGCATCGTCTTTGCACAAATTCCCGATGTCCGCGTCGTCAATCCCGAAGGAGGGGAAAGTGTGGTGTTCGCCGACCCTCAGCATATTTCCGACCAGGTTATTTCCTGCGGCGCGGGCGGAAATTATTACGTCATTCGTTCTGGAGGCCGCTCGGGCAAAGCCTCATTTAATCTCTGGAGAATCACAACTTCCGGAACGGATCTAAAGGAATTGACCTTCGGTTCCACCGACTCCGATCCCCTTTGCTCCCCCGACGGTAAATCGGTCTTCTATGTGGATTACGCAGATAACGACGCGCTCAAACGCGTTTCCATTGAAGGCGGCTCCCCCGAAACCATTCTCAGCACCGGGCAGGGCCAGGTCATCGTGTCTCCTGACGGCCAGTCGCTCGCTTTCCTGGAAGTCCGCGAAATGGACCACAAACTTGTTCTCGACACCTATTCGCTCGCTTCCAAAAAGATCTCATTCCACGACATCGATTCCCGTGCGACTTGGCCTATCGCCTTCGCTCCGGACGGTAAATCCGTCCTCTACACGATTGAAGAAAAAGGCGTCAACAACCTCTGGATGCAGCCACTCGACGCCTCGCCCGCGACCCAGTTCACCCATTTCACTTCCGAGGGCATCGAGAAATTCCTATTCTCCCGCGACGGATCGCGGATCGCCTTCCAGCGCGGCCACATCCAATCCGACGCGGTCCTTCTTCGCGACACGTCGAAGTAACGGCAACCGCTAAGATTTTGCGTTCGGTTTTCTAGTTTAGAGGTTGGCAGGCGCGATTCGACGGGCCATGCCGGATAATTCGGTGTGACTAACCTTGGGAATTAGGGCGCGCCATTGCCCGAGGGCGTCGCTGGAGTGGTGGTCGTTCCCACTGCCCTTGCGTAATACCCTCTACGCGCCCTTACCTGGTAACCCTTGTGATCGGGTACCTCGATACGTATCCGGTGATATCTCCCGTCCACCACGTAGTTTGTTGGAATATAGGCGATCGAATACTGATTTCTAAGCTCGTCGCCGATATCCTGAAACGATTGATCCAGATCATCCACGTGATAGGGAAAGAAGGCTCGGCCTCCAGTTTCTTCGGCCAAATCCTGGAGAATCTTGTCGCCATCCGTGAGGTGCGTCTTGCGGTTTGCCAGTTTGTCAGGGTCGGTCTGCGATAGCTGAATCCACTGCGTGCTCGTACTGATCGTGTAGATCACTACGCTCGTGCGCTGGGCCATTTCCACGGCTTCAGAAAGCGTGTGGTTTGAAAGATTGTCCTCGCCATCGCTGATCAGAATCATCACGCGCCGTACGACGTCCGGCTGATCTCCCGGAGGACGTGGCGGATGGCTCAACTCATTCTTGCAGGCCTCGTAAATCGCGTCGTATACCGCCGTCCCGCCTCCCGCTCTGGTCTGCAAAATCTGGTCGCGCAGAAGCCCCGCGTCGCTTGTGAAAGGTTGCAGAATCTGGGGCTGATCATCAAACGTCATCACGAATGCTTGGTCCCGCCCGCGCCTTAGCACGCTGAAGAGAAAATTGATCGAAGCATCCTGTTCGAACTTGATCCGCTCGCGAATGCTGTTCGACGTGTCCACCAGCATACCGATGCGCAGCGGCAAGTCGGTTTGCCGGCTGAAATAGCGAATTTCCTGCGGCAGCTTGTCGTCAAGCACCTGGAAATCCTGTTTCTCCAAATCCGGCACAAGTTTGTTCCGCCGGTTCAGCACAGTGAACAACACGTCCACCAGGTTCACCTGAACTTTTACTTGTGGCGCTACCTGCGGCGTCGACTGTTGCGTTGGTTCTTGTGAAGCCGGCTTGGCGGGAGCAGCAGCTTCCGCGGCTTGCTGGCCGAATTGCTGCGCCGGATCGCCGGCGGCGAACATCAACAAACCCGCCGCAAGAAGAATGGTTACCAATCCCCTGGACATGTCGCTCAAATTATAGGTACGGCGCAACCGCAGCGTCAATTCGCTTCGCATCATCTCCCGATACCCTGGCCAGCCCACTCAAATACTCGCGTAATTCGTTTGGCAGAGGCGCCTTCACTTCGATCCAGTTGCCGGTTCGTGGCTGCGTAAACCCCAATCGCGCCGCATGCAAAAAATTCCTCTTCAACTCAGGTATTTTGACGTCAGACCGGTCAGCTGTCTGCTTCGAATTTCCCCGCTCTCGAACTCTCTTCTCCGCTCCATACAACTCATCCCCTGCAACCGGATGCCCTACTGCCGCAAAATGCACTCGAATCTGATGCGTTCGGCCAGTGTGCAGTTGCACTTCCACCAGAGTCATACCATCCACTTCCGCCAGTGCTCGCCAATCTGTCCGCGCCTCTCGGGCCTTTCCCGCTACACCTGCGCCTCTCGTCTTCTTCTCCTGTTGCACCGCCATCCGCGTTCTGGTCCGCGCGTCCCGACCGATGGCCAATTCTATTCGCCCATCTTTGCTTTTCAAACGGCCTTCAACGAGGGCAACATACGTCTTCTTCACTTTTCTTCCGCGAAACTGCTCGCCCAGCTTCGCGTGCGCAAAATCATTTTTCGCCACGAGAATCGCGCCGGACGTTTCTTTGTCCAATCTGTGAACGATTCCCGGTCGAAGCACATTTCCACCTCTTGACAGCGCCTGACCTCGCCCTAGCAACGCATTCACCAGTGTCCCTCGGGAGTTCCCTGCTCCTGCGTGCACCGTCATTCCCGCCGGCTTGTTCACTACCACCACGTCTTCATCCTCGTAAAGAATTTCGAGCGGAATCGTTTCCGCTACCGCGCAAATAGGCGGTCTTTCCCGCGCTTCGATCTCGACCCGTTCCCCCTCGCGCAGCTTTTGTGATCCTTTGCTCGAGCGCCCGTTGACTCGCGCGAGCCCCTGTTCGATCAATTCCTGAATTCTCGTGCGGCTGAGCTCCTGCAGGCGCTCCGCCAAATAGCGGTCGAGGCGCTGTCCCGCGCCGCTTGCCTCAATTAGGAATGTGTAGGTTTGCGCTTCGCTCACGCCAAGGATTCTAGCAATAACTCACGCCGCTCTGGCCTCCCGCCCGTGACTTGTATCCCGCTACTTCTCGGTAAGGCTAGTCTGGCGGGTCAGGAACAGTACATCCACGATGAGCAAGATCGCTCCGATCGTAATCGCCGAATCCGCAAGATTGAAGGCCGGCCAGCGATAATTTCCGATCCACACTTCCAGAAAATCCGTAACGCCGCCACGCAGAATCCGGTCCGTCAGATTGCCCGTCGCCCCTCCGAGCAGCAGCGCCAGCCCGGCGCACCCCACGACTCCCGTCTGCCCCGACACCAGCATCCACGCCAGCACAGCGATTACCACGAGCGTGCCTACAATCAGGAAGTAGCGCAGCCATGCGGAATCCAGGCCGGCAAAGATACTGAACGCGATTCCCGGATTTTGGCTGTGCACTAGGTAAATAAAGTGCGCCACTACCTCGTGCCGCCAGCCTTCGCTCGTTTGCACCTCGAACCATGCTTTGCTGGCACGGTCGAGCACAACGATCAAAAGAGTCAGCCAAAGCCACCGCAACCGCGGCGTCAATTGCATGCGTGCGCCTCCGCTCGTTCAATTTCCCCAAGAGCTTCGCTGCACCGCTCGCAGACTGTGGGGTACCGCGTGAATTGACCGACGCGCGTCGAATAATTCCAGCAACGCTCACATTTTGTTCCTTCCGCCCTCAGCACTTCGATTCCATTATTCCCCAGGGTGCCCCCGGCCGCTTCCGGGGCTTGAAATGTTTCCACCTGCGAAACCAGAAAAAGTTCAGGCAAATCCCGCGCGTGCCGCTGTAGTAGTTCCAATTCCTTCCCACTTGCGCGGATTCGTACCTTCGCTTCGAGCGAGGAATTGATGAATTTCTCCGCTCGCGCTCGCTCGAGTTCCTTCAACACATTCGCCCTCAGCGCTCGCAACTTCTCCCAATCATTTCGCACGTTGTCAGCCAGTCCCGCGCGCAAATCTTGTTCCGCAGGGAAATTCTGCAAGTGTATGCTCTCGTTTGCGCTCTTGCCCTCCGGCAGGCATTGCCAAATCTCTTCGCACGTAAACACGAGTATCGGCGCCGCCAGCCGCGCCAAGACGCTCGAAATCTTCCAGATCGCCGTTTGCCCCGAGCGTCTTGACTGGCTTCCCCCCGCTCTTGTGTACAGCCGGTCTTTCAGCACATCGAAATAAAACGCACTCAGCTCCACGACACAGAATTCGTGAATCGCGTGAAACACGCGATGGAACTCATATGCCGCGTACCAATCCCGGCACTTCTTTACGAATTCCGCTGTGCGTTCCAACATCCACCGGTCCAATTCTTCAAGCCTTTCGTTTGCCAGCGCGTCTCTCTCCGGTTCGAAGTCGAAAAGATTCCCTAAAGCGAACCGGAATGTGTTTCGGATTTTTCGGTAGGCCTCGCTGAGCTGCGTCATCACTCGCTCGCTCATTTTCACGTCCGCATGGTACTCCTGAGACGCTACCCACAGCCTCAACAGGTCCGCTCCCCATTTTTCGCAGATCTCCCCAGGCAGCACGGCGTTTCCCAGTGACTTCGACATCGGCCTCCCGTGCTCGTCCAGCGTCCATCCATGCGTCACTACGTTGCGGTACGGAGCATGTCCCTTCAAGCCAGTTCCAATGAGCAACGAACTTTGAAACCATCCTCGATACTGGTCCGGACCTTCGAGATACAGGTCCGCCGGCCACTCCTCCGCTCGCAACACCGCCAGGTGCGACGAGCCGGAGTCGAACCACACATCCAGAATGTCGTTCTCCTTGCGCCACTTCGTTCCACCGCAAGTACACTTTGTTCCCGCCGGTAAGAGTTCGTCTGCCTCGCGCCGGAACCACGCGTCCGCGCCTTCCTTCTGAAACCATTTCACTACTTCTCGCAGCACCGCGTAATCCTCCAGCCGTTTCCCGCACGCCTCGCAGTAGAACACGATGATCGGCACTCCCCAGTAACGCTGCCTCGAAATGCACCAGTCCGGCCGCTTCTCGAGCATTTCCTGCATTCGTTCTTCGCCCCACGCGGGAATCCATTTCACCGCGCGAATCTCGGCGAGCGCCTTTGCGCGCAACCCGCCGCCGCTTGGCTCCGGCCGTGCATCCATTCGGATGAACCACTGCTCCGTCGCGCGGAAAATCACCGGATTGTGGCACCGCCAGCAGTGCGGGTAACTGTGCAAGTAGTCCGAGTGGCCTAGCAATGCACCACGCTTATCCAAGAGTTCCAGGATTCGTGGATTCGCTTGGAAAACATTCAAGCCTTTGTAATCGGTGAGTCCCTCGAGGTACACGCCCTTGTCGTCTATCGGCGCGTAATTCTCCAGTCCATATTTCCGACCGGTTAGATAATCATCTTCTCCGTGTCCGGGCGCGGTGTGCACAATTCCGCTTCCCTGGTCCGCGGTCAGGTAATCCGCGAGGACTCCCGGTACCTGGATCGGCAAAAAGGGATGCTGAAATTTCTCTCCCTCGAACTCCTTCCCTTTCCAGGTCGCTAGCACGCGAATTCCCCGGATCCCGCATTCCGCTTCGAGCGCCGCGATACGCTCCGTCTCCAGCAGCAATGTCCCTTTCTCGGTCTCCACCACTGCGTATTCAAAGTCTGGATGAAACGCCAGTGCCCGGTTGTGCGGCAGCGTCCACGGTGTCGTCGTCCAGATCACCGCCTTAACGCCGCGCCAACTTTCGAATCCCTCTTTAGCTTCCCAATCTTTTCCTCTACTTTTGCATTCGAACGTCACCCAAACCGACGGGCTAGTAAGGTCGTGATACTCCACTTCCGCTTCGGCAAGCGCGGTTGAATCGTGGATGCACCAATACACCGGCTTTTTCCCGCGATACACATACCCTTTTTCCATGAAATCAAGGAGCGCGCCTGCTACAGTTGCCTCGTAATCGTGGTCCATCGTCAGGTACGGCTCGACCCACCTCCCAAACACTCCCAACCTGCGGAAATCCCGCTTGTGCTGCTCCACGTATCGTCCGGCAAACTCCCGGCAAAGCCGGCGAAACTCCGTCGCCGACACTTTCCCTTTGTCTCCCAGCTCTTTTTCCACCTGCGTCTCAATCGGCAGTCCGTGACAATCCCATCCAGGTACGTACGGTGCGTAATAACCGGCCATGCTTTTCGATTTCACTACCATGTCTTTCAGGATTTTGTTCAAGGCCGTTCCCAGATGGATGGTACCGGTCGGGTAGGGCGGCCCGTCATGCAAGATGAAGCGTGTCTGCCCCTCGTGTTTCGCAAGAATCCGCTCGTAGATATCCTGCTGTTGCCACGCCGCCAGTCGCTTCGGTTCGTTTAGGGGCAAACCGGCCTTCATTGGGAAATCTGTCTTGGGTAGGTTCAGCGTTTTTTTGAGTTCCAGCGGATCGCCCATGAATGTGTGTGTCGGTAGTTTTCAGCCGTCGCACCCAGCGCCTCTGACGCCGGATACGACTCCCTTGCTATGCCAGAAACATCGGAAAGCAGGGGAATTCCGTATGTTACAATGATTGGATATGGGAGTCAGCCTGTGGGCTCGCGCAACCTTTCCCAGGTCATACGAATCTTAGCGAGCAAGGACACCCTGCGAGGGCGAGTTGCGTCTAATTAGGGGAGAATAAGGTGCCGGGACTGATTACCAAACTAGTTCCCCCGGAGCTGAAGAAACGCGGAGCCTCCTCTGGCGACCAGAATATTCCCGTTCCAGCCTCTGGTGTCCCCAGGTTTGGCGCGCCCAAGATTCTTCTGAATGACAACTTCTGGTCGAATCTTAAACAGTTCCTCACCGAGCGACCGGTTAAAGTGGCTAATCGCCCCGGAGCTCCGTTTGTCCGCGCCGCGTTCGGCGGCAGCGTTCTCGATAATTTCAAGGACTTTCTAAGCTCCAAGCCAACTCCCAAAGGACCGGTGAATAGCCGTTTGGCTGTCTCCTGGGGAACGAATTTTGGCGGATTTGGTGCGCGCCTCAAGGAATTTTTCTCGCCGGAAAAACTTCCTCCTGCCAATTTCACCAGCAAGCCTGTCAAAGTAAAGGATATTTGGAGCAAGGACGAAAACTTCCGCTGGACACAGTTCGCTTCGTTCGGCCTGCACGGTGCGTTCTTTGCACTGCTCATTGCGATTCCCCTGATTTGGCACTCCGCTGCGACTGAGGCCAATAATAAAAACGTGGACGTCACTCCGATCGACCTCTCTCCGTACATGTCCAAGCTTCCTGCCGGCGCGAAAAAAGCCGGCGGCGGCGGTGGCGCGAACGACCATACGATTACGCCGGTCAACCGGGGTAAATTGCCAAAGTTTAAGTGGACTCAGTACACTCCGCCCCAGGTGAAAATTCAAAACGAGCACCCCAAGCTCGCCATGGATCCTTCTTTGCTCGGACCTCCAGAATTGAAGCCTCCGACATTGAATGCCGCGAACTTTGGCGATCCGCTAGCTTCCGCGAATAGCGATTCTCTCGGCCACGGCAATGGAACTGGAATCGGCAGTGGCACCGGAGGCGGTTTGGGCCCAGGCGAAGGTGGCGGGACCGGTGGCGGGGCATTTCGCGCGGGGGTGAATGGCGTCGGTGTTCCCGAATGTATTTACTGCCCGCCTCCGCTCTACTCTGATGACGCGCGCAAAGCCAAGTACATGGGCTCGGTCGTTTTGCAAGTAACCGTGACTGCTGATGGGCGCGCCGTGAACATCTCGATCGTGAAAGACCCCGGCATGGGTCTCGGCGAAAAGGCCGTTGAGTCGGTTCGCACCTGGCGCTTCCGCCCCGCGGTTGGGCCTAACGGCAAAATCGTCCCCGTGATTGTTCCCATTGAAGTGACCTTCCGTCTCTACTAGCCGCCTCGTTTTGCGATCGTTTCATTCCTCGGCAGAGCGGCTTCCGCTTTAACTTCGCGCGGCTAATCGTCGTTTCCCTGCTTGCTTGAATGCAGGCAACCAAACTTCGCGCGGGCCCTTCTGATTTTCCGATTGGTGCCCGCCCGCGATCGTTCTCGGGCCAACTCGCGCGGCGGAGACGGAGGCCTGCTCATGCGCGACCCACTTCCCCGCGGCTTCTTCCGCCAAGAGAATAGCGGCATAAATTCTCGGGAGTCCTGGCTACATCGGGTGCGCGAAAACTTGGCTCAGCTTCTGCTCCCCGTCGCTGTCAAACCAGCTTCCGCGAACGGTGCTCCCATTCATCTGCTGAAATACGATAAGTCGATGAGCCCCGCCCGCGCACAAGGCGCCTCTGTGCTTACTCATGGCGCCCTTTTCGCCGCACTGCTTCTTGTCTTTGCTCGCCCCAATATTCCCATCCACCACCCGGGCCAGAACGAGACTCCGCCGTCAAAAACGGTCTCCATTCCTGCTGGACTCATTCGAACCTTGACGACGGATCGTCTGGAAAAATCCGGCGGCCAAGGCGGCGACCAAAATCCTGTTCCGGCAACAAGCGGGAATCTTCCACCGCTTTCGCGCGTGCAAATTGTGAAGCCCATGCTTCCTCCCGAACAGCATCCCGTTCTTCCCGAACCGCCTACAATTCTGGATCGCAACGCGACTGCGATTCTCACCCAATCAGACAAGATCGGCTTGCCATGGAATGCTCATGAAACCGATTCTGCTGGTCCCGGGAAAGGACACTCGCTCGGCTCAAGAGACGGCAACACACTGGGCGACGGCGGGCCGGGCCCGGGAGGCGACGGCGGTGGAGACAATCTTTATCGTGCCGTGGCGACTTCGCCGGGCTGCGTGTACTGTCCGTATCCGACATACACGGACGACGCACGCCACGGAAAAGTGCAAGGCTCCGTCATGCTGGAAGTTCTGGTCGGAACCGATGGACGCGCACACGGCGTGCGGCTTTTAAGAGGCATCGGCTTTGGGCTGGACGAGCGCGCCGTCGCAACCGTGGAGACCTGGAAATTCGCGCCCGCGCGCGATGCCGCCGGCCGGCCCGTGGCGGCCTGGATCACCGTCGAAGCGGTCTTCCGCCTCTTCTGAAGCGGAGATGCCACACAATTTAAACGACTGGACCACACACCAAGTCAGGGGTAGCCTTTTCACATGCCCTACGAATTCGACGAATGGGAAGAAGATCCTCAGCCGCAAGCTTCTTCCGCGCGCAGCTTGGGGCCGCCACGGAAATTCACCGGCATCGGAGTGCTCGATCCGCCCAGTCCGCCGAGCTATCCCATTGGTCCGGTTGCTGCGCTTCCCACCCGGTTCTGGATTCGACTCATCGCCGGCGTTGCCATTGCTGTGCTGATTGGCTCCATACTTTTCATTTTCTTTTCGCGCTAGCAGGTGATTGAAGCAACACACGGTGCGGATGCGCTGTCTGGCGGCAGGACATTCTGCTACGATTCGTCCATGAGAAGAGTAATCGCAATTTCCTGCGCCGCGCTGGGATTTGTCCTTGCGGCGCCTGCCGGTCTGAACGCACAAAGCAGCGGCGTGCTGGACATCAATGCACACGTCACGCCAACCTCAGCGCGCCCGGAACCCGTCCGGGAGTTCACCTTGTACGTACTTACCAAAAGCTACGCCGACATCGTGAAGGAAGTAATCGCTTCCGACGAAGTTCCTTCGCGCAAAAAATTCATCGATAGCCTGACCGTTTCGCCCGAACTGAAAAAATGGCTCAAGTCGCATGACGTGCTCGATCTCGCATTGCCCGACTTGGATAAACAGATTAGCCCCGACGATATCATTGAAATTCCCGAGTTTCTCGCCGCCTACCAGCGCTCGAACAGCGGCGGCGTCACTTCCGGTCTGCCGAAACCGAAGTACCACGAAACGGACAAGGATGCCCACCCCGAGAAGTATGAAAAGGAAAGACAGGAATATCTGGCGGCACTGAAGAAATTCGTCCAGAAGAACCCCGCCACGGTTTCCGGAATTGAGCTGGAACTCTACAGCATTAATCCGGAGAGCAAGTGGGCGACGCTCGTCAGCAATCAGAAAAAGCGCGTGCAGCGGCTGGCTCCGGATGTGGCTCAAACCAAATACCTCGCCGGCAAAGCGGACACGGATCTGGAGGGCCATGCGCTGATCGGAAATCTCCCCCCTGGAAAATATTGGGTTAGCTCGCTGAATCTCGACGCCAGCGCCGGCGACGTTCACGTGCGTTGGGATGTGCCGATCACCATTGAACCGGGCCAGACTGCGCGTATCGAATTGAGCAATCTGAATTCGACCGACACGCTGGCAGCGCTCGCACCGTAATCCGGAACCGGCGCGGCGATGGGTACTCCACTCCGCTGGCTGGTCTTCAACCTCTTCGTTCTCGCCGCCGTCGCTCTCGATCTCGGCGTTTTTCACCGGCGACCACACAAACTTAAAACAAGGGAAGCGCTGCTCTGGTCCTTCATTTGGATCGGACTGACGCTGCTCTTCGGCATTGGTGTATTTGTGTATGCAGGAGAACATCGCGCGCTTGAATTCTTCACCGGATATGTCATCGAAAAAGCTCTCAGCGTGGATAATCTCTTCCTTTTTCTTGTGATCTTCCGTGCTTTCGCCGTGGAAGAAGCGGTCCAGCACCGCGTCCTCGAATGGGGCATTCTCGGCGCGCTGCTGATGCGCGGCGTAATGATCGCGGCGGGCGCGGAGTTGATCGAGCGGTTCGACTGGGTGCTGTACGTGCTTGGCGCATTTCTGGTTTACGCGGGACTGCACATGCTCTTTGAGCACAAGGAAAAGATGCACCCGGAAGAAAATCGCATCTCGCGATTCGCCGCCAAACATTTGCGGGTGACAACGGGATTCCGGGGAACGGATTTCTTTGCACGAGAGCGCGGCAAGCTGTTCGCCACACCACTTTTTGTGGTTCTGCTCGTCGTGGAGATCACCGACATTACACTGGCAGTAGATTCCATTCCGGCGATTTTCGGAGTGACGCGGGATCCCTTTATCGTATACACCTCGAATGTCTTTGCCATTCTTGGGCTGCGTGCGATGTATTTTCTGCTCGCAGGCGTCCTCGGGCGGCTACGATATCTCACGGCTGGGCTGGCGGTCGTACTCATGTTCATCGGCGCAAAAATGATCGTCGAACCCTGGGTGCATATTTCCATCGAGCTTTCTCTCGCCATTGTCGCCGGATTGCTGCTGCTGGCGCTTGGCGCTTCCCTACTCGTCCGCCCAAAAACTGAACCACCAGTAAAATAATCCGCCGGGGCAAGAAAAAGAGTTTCATCAGACGAAATAGCGAGGGTCCACAGGCGCTGCACGGAACGCGGCATGTGCGTGTGAGGAACGTTCACGCAAGGTTTATTGGCAAGGAGGAAAAGATGCCGTAGAGTCGGAGGCAGGGCAGGTAAGCTATGGCGGAGAAGCTCTCAGCGGTGGATTCGATTTCGCCGGCATTCGAGAGAACAAAGCGAATACTTTTTCAGCCATTCCGGCTGGGGCTCTGGGGGCGTCTGGCCATCGTGGCGCTGGTGACCGGAGAAATCGGTGGGGGCGGCGGCGGGGGAAGCAGCCTGGGGAACATCCATGCGCCTCAGACGGGCGACAACCATTGGAGACGGGCGGCACAGTTCGTCAGCGGACCGGGGTGGGACCAAGTACAGCCTTACCTTTTCTGGATCACCTTGGGTGGGGTGTGCCTGCTGGGGCTGGTCGTGCTGTGGATGTACTGCGACAGCGTATACCGGTTCATATTACTGGATGCAGTGCTCACACGGGAATGCGAGTTGAAAGAAGGCTGGCGGCGGTGGCGGGAGGCGGGGCGAAGATATCTGCTATGGGTGCTGGCTTACGGATTTGGATCGCTCATAGTCCTTGGAGTCGCCGTGGGATTGCCAGTGCTTATGGCGGCGAGCGCGGGGTGGTTTGACCATCCGGACGATCACCTCGGCGGGCTGATCGGCGGGGGCATTCTATTCTTTTTGGCTGTACTGGCGTTACTCATGTTGTTGGCGGCAATTGATCTGATCGCCCGGGATTTCCTCGTTCCGGTAATGGCTCTGGAACGAGTGGGAGCTATGGAAGGCTGGGACCGACTAAAAGAAATCTTGATGCCCGAAAAGGGCGCAGTAGGAATGTATGTGCTGATGAAAATCGTGCTGAGCATCGGGAGCGCCATCATCTTCACAATTCTTAACCTGCTGGTGATCCTGATTCTGATTATTCCTCTGGGGCTGGTTGGAGTGATTCTGTACGCTGCGGGAGCCGGCGCGAAAATTCAGTGGGACCCTTCCGCGGCACTCCTGTTCGTGGCGTTTATTCTTCTGGTGATTGCAGGGCTGCTGTACGTGATTGCGTTTGTGTATGCGCCGGGCCTGGTGTTCTTCCAGTCGTACGCGGTGGAATTTTTTGGCTCGCGCTACGAGCCGCTGCGCAAGAAATTGATGCCGGAGGGAAGCGAGTCGCCAGCGACGCCAACGCCAACGAGCCCGCCGAGAAGGCCGCTACCGCCCTGGCCGCAAATGCCTCCTGAATCCGCACCAGGGTAAAGGCTCCGGCGTTCGCGAAGCCCAATCGAACACACGCGTCAATCTTCTTCCAGCATAACCTCGTCCACGTAGCACCACATCCAGTTTTCGCCGGGCTCGATCGAGCGGACGAGCGGGTGTTTTGAAGCGTGGAAGTGTTTCGTGGCGTGCTTGTTTTTCGAGGAATCGCAGCAGCCCACGTGTCCGCAAATCAGGCAAAGACGAAGATGCACCCAGGTATCGCCCATCTTGAGGCATTCCTCGCAACCCTTGGATTTAGGCTTCACGGATCGGATTTGATTGACGTGGGTACAGTCGTCGGCCATATTTCTCTCCGGAAAGTCAGTGTGCCGGGCGAATTGGTACGCGGATCTGAAAACGCGTGTCGCCAGGCTTCGAATGGACGCTGATCTGACCGCCGAGATTGCGCACGATGCGGCTGACTATATCGAGTCCAAGTCCGGAACCTTCGCCAACACCCTTGGTGGTGAAAAAGGGATCGAAGATGCGGGACTTGATGTCGTCCGGTATGCCTGGGCCGTTATCGGCGACTTCGACGAGAACAAAATCGTTTTCGCGCGCGGTGCGGATGGAGAGAACGCCGTTACCCTTCATAGCGTCAGCGGCATTATCAATGAGATTTGTCCAGACCTGATTGAGTTCGCTGCCGCTGGCCATGACTTTAGGAAGGCCGGGAGAGTAGTCGCGATTGACGGAGATTCCCCGCTTGAGCTTGTGATGCATGATTGTCAGAGTAGTTTCAATGCCGCGTTCAATGTCTACTTCCTGCACAGGGCCCTGATCCATGTACGAATATTCCTTGATGGCTTTGATGAGGTCGGAGATGCGCGCGGAGCTGTGGTCGAGCTCTTCGGCGATACGCTCCATTTCGAGAAGAGTAGCGAAGCGAGTGAGCTCGGCGCCAACCGAGGACCCTGCGGCCGCAGCGAAAGACGCGAGATGCGCGTCGGTAAGGTTGGCTTCGGCGAGAGATGGAGCGAGTTTCCAGGCGTCGGCAACACCGCGGGATTCGAGCCAGGATTGAATAGATTCCTCGCGCTCGACGCGGGCGAGATCGTCATTAAATTGAGCGGGGATGAGGGCGGAGCGAATTTCTTCCTCGCGTTGCGCAAGCAACGCGCAATCTTCAGGCCCGATTGTGGAATTGCGAGATGCCGACCGAAGGCGGGCCAGACAATCGCGGAGCGCGGAGGCGGAACGGCGAGCCGCCGCCGAAGGATTATTGAGTTCGTGAGCGAGGCCAGCGGAAAGTTTGCCCAATGCGGCGAGCTTTTCGTGCTGCTGCTCGAGGCGAGTGACGCTGCGAACCCGATCCGCCAGAAGTCCAACGAGCCTGCGAACGAGATCCGGCAGGCGTTGGAAGAGTTCCGGGAAGTGGCTGACATGAAAAGCGAGAAAGTGCGAAGGAGCGACCGCGCGGCCAGTGACGCTCACAACTTTCAATCGGGAAAACGGAAGCATTCCGCTTACTTCTCCGCCGCTCATGGTAAATACGGGACCGTCGGCCGGCCCGCGTTCGGCCCTGGCGCGGACTTCGCCTTGCAGCATGACGATCATGTACTCAGGCGGATCTCCCTCGCGCATGACGACATCGCCCACGGCAGCGCGCCGCTCCTCGCACTTGGACGCAAACCAGCGGAGGTTCTCATCCGGCAGGTCGCTAAAAACGGCGATCCGCCGCAATTGCACGATGAGTTCTTCGAGGGGCGTGGGCGGGGCGACGATATCGCTCATGAACAGTGCGCTCGACAGAATAAGGTTTTCATTGAACTTTGGCCAGATATTGATGCATGAATTGTACGACCACGGCGCCTTCTCCAACTCCGGAAGCGACGCGCTTTACGGAACCATGACGAACGTCGCCGACCACGAAGATGCCGGGAATATTCGTTTCGAGCAAGAGGGGGTCGCGATCGAGCGTCCAGGACACGGGACGCTTGCCCTCGCGGATGAGGTCGGGTCCAGAGAGAATGAAGCCGCGCTCGTCGCGCTCGATCAGGCCCGCTAGCCACTCCGTGCGAGGCAGCGCGCCGATGAAAATGTAGAGGCTGGAGGCCGGCAATTGCTCGCGCGTACCGGTCGTTTCGCAATGAACCGTAATGCCGGTAAGGCGGGAATCTCCGTGAACTTCGGCGACCTTCGATTGCGTCCAGACTTCGATCTTCGGAGTTTTCTCAATCTGCTCAATCAGGTAGTGGGACATGCTGGCGGCAAGGGATTTTCCGCGCACGAGCATGACGACCTTTTCAGCAAACTTGGAAAAGTGCATTGCGGCTTGGCCGGCGGAATTGGCGCCGCCTATGACGTAAACCGTTTCGCCGCGACAAGAAATCGCTTCGGACGTGCCGCCGCCATAATAGACGCCGGCGCCCTGGAAACGGTCAATGCCAGGAATGTCCAGAGTGCGCCATTGAACGCCCATTGCGAGGAGCAGTGCGTTGCAGGAAATTTCGGTGCCATCCGCGAGCTTGACGTAGCGGTAGGGGCCCTGCACGCGCAAACCTACGACCTCTTGCGGTGAAAGAATTTCGACGCCAAAGCGGCGAGCTTGTATCACCGCTCGATTGGCGAGGTCGCTGCCAGACAGGCCGGAAGGAAAACCAAGATAATTCTCGATGCGCGAGCTGAGGCCGGCCTGGCCGCCGGGAGCTTGGCGTTCGATGATGACCGTCTTAAGCCCTTCGGAAGCACCATAAACAGCGGCGGCGAGACCCGCTGGACCGCCGCCAATGATAGCCAGGTCGTAGAAATTGGTTTCCGCGTGGGTGCGCAGGCCGACCTTATCCGCGACAGCCGGAAGCAGCGGCTCCGCAAGGCGCGTGCCATCCGGAAAGAGCAAAAGCGGAAGTGATTCGGCGTCTGGGCCGAGAGATTTTATGAGCGTGCCGACTTCAGGATCGCTCTGGGCAACTTCGATATCAATCCATTGATACGGCACCTGGTTGCGCGCGAGAAATTCCCGGAGTTCGTAGCAGCGATTGGACCACCGGGTACCTAACACCCGAATGCCTTCGTAAGGTGGCCGATAGCTGGACTTCCAATCCAGCAGTAAATCGTCTATGGCTGGGTAGAGTTTTTCCTCGGGCGGATCCCAGGGCTTCATCAAATAGTAGTGGATGCGGGCTTCGTTGATGGCGTCAATGGCCGCGTTGGTATCGGCGTAGGCGGTCAGAAGGGCGCGCTTGGCCTGAGGAAAGAGCTCCATGGCTTCGGAAAGGAAACCTACGCCATTCATTTGGGGCATGCGCTGATCGGCAAGCAGAAGCGCGACTGGATTATTGCGAGCTTTGAGTTCTCGAAGAGTGTTGAGGGCGGCGCCACCCGAGGAAGACCGCATAACGCGGAAGCGGTCCGCGTAGTGAGAGCGCAGGTCACGCTCGATGGCGCGCAGGACCTCGGGATCGTCGTCTACCGTAAGCAGAACAGGTTTCGGCATATTCGTCAGATGATTGGGATCACGAAAATGGTGCACCTTTCGCGCCAGAATGAGAATCCCGGATGATGCCCGGCAAGACTCCAAGCTACAATTCCATGGTTAGGTATGTCCAGCCCTCTAGCAAATGCGATCGCCGAGCTCAGCTCGCCGGAAGCGGACGCGCGCGCCCAGGCCGCCCGGGTCATCTACGAGTCAGGCAGAAAGCGCGCGATAGATGCCACGGAAGAATGGTCGAAAGATGCCGAACTGGCGCGGCTAATCCTGGGCCCGAAACGTGAGACGACGGTCGGAGTCGCGGTAGGCCGGGAAACGTTTGGAAAGATACGCGTGGCGAACTCTGTGGCGGGTCTGGCAGAGGTGCCTTCGGAGCAGGACGCGGAAGAGTTTGAACTGCACTTCACTGATGAAATTCAACTGGACATTTTGACCTCACGGGCACCGGGAGCGGATGGCGCGATTGCGAAGTTTTTGACCAAGTTTGGAGAAGGCGTGCAGCAGGTCGAGTTTCGGTGCGAAAACGTGGACCGGGCCACCGAGATTCTACGAGAGAAATTTGGGGTGAAAGCCGTGTACGCGGAGACGCGGCCAGGCGCAGGGGGTACGAAAGTCAATTTTTTCCTGGTCAAGAGCGCGGACGGCGGCATGATCCTGATCGAGCTGTATGAGGCCGGACCCGCCCAGGCTAAGTAGCAATCCGAGAGTCCCTCAAGCGCCGCGAGACAATTCCGTCAAGGCGCGAAGCAATTCCCCAACCGTCCAGGCCTGAGCGATGCAACCCCGCGGAGCGTGTGGTGGATCGCCATCGAAAATTTCCGCGAGCGTGCCAAGGCCGTAGGCTTGCGTATGTGTCCCGAGAGGCTCAAGGAAGCGGAGCGCAGCGGCACGGTCTCTGTATACGCGGTAGTGAGCCAGTGCGAACGGTCCAAGCAGCCACCCCCATACAGTTCCTTGGTGATAAGCGGCATCCCGCGAGCGCTGCTCGCCACCGTAGTGGCCTTGATAGTCGGGTTCACCGGGCGCCAGGCTGCGCAGTCCAAAACAGGTGAGCAGATGCCGGGCGCAAACATCCACGACGGATTTTTGCTGGTCGTTTCTTAGCGGACTTTCTGGAAGAGACACGGCGAAAATCTGGTTGGGGCGAAGCGTCGGATCAGCGGGTCCTGCGTGCGAATACGAAGGAGCATCGATCACATCGAAACAGAAATTCCGCGCGCGATTCCAGAATTTCTGAAAACTGTTCTTGGCCTGTGCAGCGAGTCGCTCGTACTCGCCCACCGGCTTGTTCATTTGGCGTCCAAAGCCCGCTATGGATTCGAGCGCATTGATCCATAGCGCGTTGATCTCCACAGGTTTGCCGGTGCGGGGCGTAACGACCCAATCACCAACCTTCGCATCCATCCAGGTAAGTTGAACGCCCGGCCCTCCCGCATACAGCAGCGCATCGTTCGAATCAACATGAATGTTATAGCGCGTTCCGGCCAGATGCGCGGTAATGATCGAATCGAGAATCGGGTAAAGTTCACGAAGCGTTGATAGATCCTGCGTTTCATCAAAATACTGGCGCACCGCTTCGAAATACCATAGCGTGGCATCCACGGTGTTGTAGCCGGGCTTGCCGCCCGCGTCTGGAAAATTATTCGGGAGCATGCCACCGTCCACAAAGCGAGAAAAAGCTAGCAGAATCTGTCGGGCAATCTGTGGGCGACCGGTAGCGAGCGCGAGACCAGGAAGTGAAATCATAGTGTCGCGCCCCCAATCGCCGAACCAGTGGTACCCGGCGATGATGCTGTGGCCCTCAGTCTCATCGGGAAGCGCGCGGCTAACGATAAATTGATCAGCGGCGAGAACGAGCTGAGGCAGCCAGGAAGGAGAAGCTGCGGCCCAGCCTGGGCTTTGCCTTTGCCAGGATGTGAGCAGAGTCGCTTGACGGGAAGACTCCTGCGCATGTGATGACTGGCCATCGAGCTGCGCTCCGGAATCCGTGGAACATATCAGATCAAGACTCTCGCCGGGATGCAGCTTCGCCCGGAATAACGCGGCGAAGAGCTGATCTTCGCGGTCGTCGAGTCCACGCTCCTTTTCCAATGGGAACAAGCAGTCGCGATACCACTCGTGCCGAAGCTCGCAAACAGCCTGGACGGATTTCAGATAGAAGAGCGTGGCGCGTTCGAACGCAAGAACCTCGGCGCCGTGCTCAACAGGACTGATATTCATCCGCCAATTGGCGGCGTGCGTGACGGAGTGAAAGTCGCGATAGTTAACCAATACCTTGCATTCAAACTCGATCGGGTTCCTGGCGCACACTAAAGCGTACTGAACATAAGTTGTGTTCTTGCCGTGCGCCATCCAGATGCGCTTTTCGAGGAGCGCGTCGGCGAGAGCGAAAGTCCAAACAGGCGTCGTACCTTCGAGGCGAAAGGAATCGAGCAAAAGATATCCTTGTGGTTCGATGGCGCCGCTCGCCCAGCGATGCGTGGCGAGCTGATAGGAAGCGTCCGCATAGCGAACAGTCTCATCCAGTGCAGCGACAAGTTGAGTGCGGCCAAGCGGCGGCTGCAGCGCGGCAATGAGCAAACCGTGATAACGGCGCGTGGAGCTGCCTGCAATAGTTCCGGACGCAAAGCCTCCGATCCCGTTAGTCACAAGCCACTCGCGGGACTCGGCGGCGCTAAGGTCACCGCAGATCTCGCGACCGAATCGGATTCCCGAGGGAAGAGAGGAAGTACCCGTCGGATTTGTCGTCAAGCAGATGCTCCTGGAAGAGTCCGCCACAAATGAACGAATCAGTGGTGGCCGGGATTAAGCCACTTAGGCATCAGATAGCGCGAGTGATCAGCGAAGCCAACCCGGCGATAAAGTTGCTCCGCAGGTGCGTTCCCGTCGTCCACTTCGAGATGAATGGCGTTAACCTCGAGTTCGCGTGCTCGAGACTCGACGAATTGCATGGCGCGGCGCCCGATGCCTTGATTGCGATAGGAGGATTCGACGTAAAGCTCGTCGATAAAAGAGTCTCGCCCGTGGAATTCGAAACTGTAGCCGAAGGTTAATACGATGTATCCGACTGGATTCTCGCCGTCGAAAAAAATCCAGGCGCGGCCGAGATTTTCGTCCGTTACAAACCTTCGCAGTGCGGCGCGAACAACCGGCTCATCGAAGAAGTACGGGCCCGGCTCTTGTTCCGCTAATGCCCGCATCATGCGCAGGAGGATGGGTTCATCTTGGGGTGTGATGAGTCGAAAATTAATTTCGCCCACATTACACTCCACTTTGCTCGATTAATTTGGCGACAAGCCCCGTCCACCCTGTTTGATGGTTGGCGCCAATGCCGGCACCGTTGTCGCCGTGAAAATACTCGTAAAACAGGATGAGGTCCTTCCAATGCGGATCGTTTTGGAAGAAGTTTAGCGCGCCAGCAACGGGGCGGCGACCATCCGCGCCCCGAACAAAAATATGCACGAGCCGGCGTGAAATCTCAGAGGCAATTTCCCACAAGTCGGATTCCTTGCCGCTGCGCGCTGGAAATTCGACTTTGAAGTCCTGCCCATAATAGTGGTGGTACTTCTGCAATGATTCGACGAGCAGATAGTTCAAGGGGAACCAGATAGGTCCGCGCCAATTGGAATTCCCGCCAAAAAGCCCGCTGGTGGATTCGGCGGGCTCATAGTCCACGCGGCTGACATGGCCATTGACCTGGACTTCGTATGGATGCTCCAGATGATAGCGGGAGAGCGAGCGCACGCCGTAAGGCGAGAGAAACTCCGTCTCGTCCAGCATACGGCTCAAGATGCGCTTCAACTGGCGGCGATTGGCGAGCGAAAGGAGCCGGCGGACTCCGCGAGCCGAACGCTGCGTCATTTCGATGTGTTCGGGCACGTCCGGATGATTGTCCACAAACCACTGCATGCGGCGGCGGAATCCTGGCAGGCGATCAATGATCTCGGGTTCCAAAGTTTCGACGGCAAACAGCGGAATCAGTCCGACCATGGAGCGAATCTTCAGAAAATGATCATCGCCATTGGGTAGATGCAGCACGTCGTAATAAAAGCCGTCCTCGTTGTCCCACAACGCAATTCCGCCCGTGCCCATGTCGTTGATAGCGTGCGCGATGTTCACGAAATGTTCGAAGAATTTGCTGGCCACATCCTCGTAGGCAGGGTCTTCCTTGGCGAGTTCCAGTGCGATGGCTAGCATGTTCAGGCAGTACATGCCCATCCAACTGGTGCCGTCGGATTGCTCGAGATGTCCGCCTGTCGGCAGCGGAGCGGAGCGATCGAATACCCCAATATTATCCAGGCCCAGGAATCCTCCCTGGAAAATGTTCATCCCGTCGGGGTCTTTGCGATTCACCCACCAGGTGAAATTCAGAAGCAGTTTATGAAACACCTTCTCCAGAAAACTTCGATCCGCAACTCCACGCACGCGTCGCTCAATTTTGTAAACGCGCCAGGCAGCCCACGCATGCACGGGAGGATTCACGTCGCCAAAAGCCCACTCATAAGCAGGCAACTGCCCATTCGGATGCATGTACCATTCGCGCAGCAGAAGAATGAGCTGTTCTTTTGCGAAATCGGGATCAACAAGCGCAAGCGAAATGCAGTGGAACCCCAAATCCCACGCCGCGAACCACGGATACTCCCATTTGTCCGGCATCGAAATCACGTCGTCGTTGTAGAGATGTGTCCAATCTTTGTTTCTTCCCTTACACCGCTCCTGAGGAGGCGGAGGACCTGCCGGGTCGCCCTCGAGCCAGGTTCGCACGTCATAGTGGTAGAACTGCTTGGACCAAAGCAGTCCGGCAAAGGCTTGGCGCATGACGTTCCGGGCGTCGTCGGATAGTTCAGATGTGATTCGAGAGGCAAAGAATTCGTCCGCCTCTTTCTGACGCAAAGAGAAGACGGCATCAAAGCCGGCTGAAAAATCGTTGGTGGCAGGAACATCTTCTGGCCGATCCGCATGGCCGGGCGACGTGATGATGCCAACGACGCGCAGTCCACGGTCCATCCCGGCCAGCGGCTCCATATCCGTGAGCCGCAATTTCAGAGTTTCGCTTTGACCCGGATGCAGATGCAGCGGATAGTGGGCCGCCATCTTGGTGCCGATTTGCTTGGGATTGACGGCGGCCTTGTTTCCCTGAATCAGGTACTCGTGGAACGCGTCTTTTACGTAAGGCGTGCGATTTTTCGCGTTGAAGAGGCGCTCGTAATTTGTTTCGTTCTCGGTGAAGAGAAGTTCGGGCTGGCCAGCGCAGAGCAGCCATCGCTTTCCATAGTGCCAGTGGCGTAGCTCCGCGCAGACACTGCCGGGAACGCTTGCGGCTTTCTGCACCTCGGGCCGGCGAAGGTCATTACCCCAGGACCAGGTATTTCGAAACCAGAGCGAAGGAAGCAGGTGCAACGTGGCGACATCAGGGCCGCGATTGACTGCCGTGATTTTGATGAGGATGTCCTCCACGTCGGCCTTGGCGTACTCGACGGTCACGTCAAAATAGCGGTCGCCTTCAAATACGCCCGTGTCCAGCAATTCGTACTCCGGCTGTCCCCGGCCGCGGCGCCGGTTTTCCGCAACGAGCCCGGAATATGGAAATTCAGCCTGCGGATACTTGTAAAGGACGCGCATGAAGCTGT
The DNA here is from genome assembly GCA_035279745.1 of Candidatus Acidiferrum sp. Taxonomy (GTDB): domain Bacteria; phylum Acidobacteriota; class Terriglobia; order Acidiferrales; family UBA7541; genus Acidiferrum. The sequence continues at coordinate 61,235 of DATEHE010000020.1, forward strand.
GAGTGGGAGTTGAGTCCAGATAGAAGTAGTATTCCTTCACGTCTTCGCCGTGATTGCCCTCGTTGCCAGTAAGCCCGAAGAGCCGCTCTTTGAGAATGGTGTCACGGCCGTTCCACATCGCCAGTCCAAAACAAATCATCTGGTGGCGATCGGAGATGCCCGCGATGCCGTCCTCGCCCCACCGATAGGCACGCGAGCGCGAATGGTCGTGCGGGAAAAATTCCCAGGCCGTGCCGCCTGCACTGTAGTCTTCACGAACAGTGCCCCATTGCCGCTCCGAAAGATAGGGCCCCCACCGCTTCCAGTATTTCTTGCGGGAGCGATCTTCTTCTAGCCGCTGATCTTCCTTGGATTGGAGTCTCGCCATGGCGAATGGTCCTTTGGGAGCCGAATGTAGATTATGGCCGCGGAGCCGCGAATCGGAAAGCCCCGGCACTCATGAAGCGTGCTTGTAACGGCAAGCCCGGCTTTTACGACCGCTGCTGCCCTGGCCGTCGAATGTTGGATTCGCAAAGCGACCGCGAAGCTAATCCTGACTTACGCGAACCCTAATTTTGCGGCGGCATCCGCCACCATTTTCCCGGGAGATTCGGAGGCGTCGAGCGTAATAGCGTCGGAAGGTTCCTCAAGATCTCTGAACTGGCTGGCGATCAGGTCCTGCTTCGCGAAATGCCCCTTGCGCGCCAGAACTCGTTGCGAAAATAACTCGTAATTTCCCTTCAGGTAGATGAACTTCACGTCGGCTCCGGCATCGAGCACATCACGGTACTGCTGCTTCAGCGCTGAACAGGCCAGGACCGCATGCTGGCCTACTATATTCCACTCCAGGATTTTGGCGTGGAGAGCATCTAGCCAGGGCATGCGGTCAGCGTCCGTCAAGGGAATGCCGTGCCGCATTTTCTCGACGTTGGCTGCCGGATGGAAGTCATCCGCGTCGGCGAAGAACCACCCGAGGCGCTTTGCGAGCAGCGTGCCGATGGTAGTTTTGCCGGAGCCCGTTGTTCCCATGACAATCACCACCATGTCCGGTTCTCACACGAAATAGGAAGTTGCGGGATCATGCGCGCAAAAATTGGCTGGGAGACCTGGACTCGAACCAGGATAGCCAGATCCAGAGTCTGGAGTCCTACCAATTGGACGATCTCCCAGCCGATGGGAGGAACAAAAACGAATCGCAGCAGATTCCCGGGGATCGGGAGAGCTACGATTCTTCCTTTCTAATTTAATCGGGATTTGAGGGTGCGTCAACCGTGTGAAGAAGTCGCTGGCGCCGAATTTGCAGCTTTCGGCGAGCGCATGGGAACCATCTTCCCCTTGCGCAATTTATATGTTTCGCCTCGCCAGACGACGCGATTCGAACCAAAACTAGCTAGCCAAACGAGAGTGTAGATGGCGTCGCGAAGCGGGACGAGCCAGAGCTTATGACGCAGGACTTCGTCGCCAACTCCCCAGACACCCACAGTCCAGGCCATGACGTGACGCAGCACGAGGTAGGCGAGCAAATACGCGGCCGCGAGCGATTTTGATGGCGCGAGAATCGCGCCAAGCATGGCCCACGGAAGGCCAAGCGTGAAAATCAGGCCAAGAAAGGAGAGCGGGCGGCAGAGGCGCACAGTTCTGGCCCAGCGAACCTGATGCTCCCAAAATCCGCGCACGGATTGAGCCGGGTACATCGTCCAAACTGGCTCGGGCGAGAGAACAATTCGGCCGCCCGCGTCGGCAATGCGCCGTCCCAGTTCGTAATCATCCGCGAGCATTCCGGCAATTGCTGCGAAGCCGCCAATTTTTGATAACCAGTGCTTCGTCGTGGCTATCGAAGCGCCCAGAGCGAATCGCACGCCTTCGGTCCAGGCAGCCATCAACACCCCAGGGAAAAAATCGCTCGAGGCGCCAATAGCTTCTAACTCGGCGCCGAGATTTGGCTGTGCGATGCCTCGATAGAAAGAAGTGACGGCGCCGATGGATTCATCGGCCAGCGGCGCAACTACCTCACGCAAAAACTCCGGCCGGACTCGAACATCGCCATCCGTGAGGACAAGTACGTCGTAGTGGGCTTCCTGCGAAAGAAGCGCGAGATTGTTGACCTTTCGGTTTGCCCCAAGATATTCCGAACCGGCGAGCAGGCGGATCGGGACGCCGGGAAATTCAGAAATGAGACGCTGGATGAGGGGGACAGCAAGATCAGACAGGTCATTGACCGCAAACAGGATTTCATACTGCGGGTAGTCCAGCCGGCAGAAACTCGAGAAATTTTCATAACTGGCGAAGTCCACACCGTGAACCGGCTTCAGCAGGCTGACAGGCGGCGTGTGCGCTTGCCATGAGCGGGCGCGCTCCCTCGGGAAAAATCGTAGCGCCGCAATTGTAGCGGCAACGTAGTACGCAAGCGGCACGGCCGCCAACAAGAGCAACGTGTCACGCAAAGCAGCATGAAAATGGATCACCGCGGGCTTCGCTTCCTAACTGACGATTTTTCGCGCCTGCATGAACGAAGCGCTGTCTGATTAGCTTGCCACAATGCAGGCCCTTCCGGCATCGAACGATTCCGTGTGCAGCGGGGAAACAACGTTCCAGGCTGCGAACGCTCGCGAGTCGCGCTCCATCAGTGTTTGCCAAACCATACCAGCACCACCCCGAGGCAGACCAGCAACACTCCAACCCAGCGGCGAGAGGAAACGCGCTCGCCCAAAAAGACGATGCCGCCCAAGGCGCCGGCCGCATAGCTGAGCGCAGTGACTGGGACGACGAAGCTGACGTTTTCGATGGAGAGCACTGCCAGCAGCGAGAAAAAAGCCAGCGCCATCATCGAAAGTCCGACCCACATCCAGGAGACTTTCAAGGCTTGCCAGATCACGCGAACGAGCGAGAGCGGGCGAAAATCCTTCACCTCACCCACATGCTTCATCGCGCGCGTAACGCACAGCTCGCCGCCTGTTCCGGCCACAACCACGAAGAAAAGAAGGATCGCCTCCCGCATGATTACGGCGCCTCCGTGGTCCGCGGGGGCGTATTTCCCACGACCAGGACGCCGAGGCAAATCACCGCGATGCCCGTCCAATGCATTCGCGAAATCTTCTCACCGAGATAAAAGTACCCAAGTAGAGCGACCACGAGGTAGGCAATCGAGGACGCAGGCTGGACGAAGCTGAAGTCCGCCCAGGACAGAATCAGCATGTAAGCAACAAAAAAAGCGAGCAGCGATGCGACTCCCAGCCAGATATACGGCGATGTGAAAACCTGGAGCATAATGCGTGGCAATTCTGAGGGAGTCCAAATGGCAGCCGAGCCGACTTGCTTCATACCTTTGCCTAGAAGCACATTTCCAAGCGGACCGAGAATTACCATGATCAAAAGCATGCAGTACGTTTTGAAGTGAAGTCCGGGGGAAGTGCTCATGCAGGCGGAGCACCAGGGAAGAATGTTACGCGAACCAAGCCAGCAATAGCGCAAATTACTGACAGGCTGGACGGCAGTGCAACGGCACTGCTGATTTGTCGTTCGTGATTCACACAAGACCTTTGCAGCATTTGAGTGATCCGGTCTTATTTTACATGAGTTGCCAAGTCATCCCAACGGACGGTTCTTAGGCCAAAACTTTGACGGGTTGGTAGGCGATCGCCGCCGCAAGAGCGGGGAACGGCGCGAAGAACCTGCAAATTAAGCGTTTGAGGAGCAACACTTCCCCCGGTTTTTGCTATTCTTTTCGACTCGCAGTAAACTCCGCCAGATTTTGCTGTAAGTGGCCGGCAAACGGATGAGCGGGTGGGCGAATTGGGAATCTTGACGAGCGTTCGAAAGGGCGGTTATGCCGGCGAATAGTCTTGTCTATGTGTTTCTCGGCGTTGCCGCAATTCCATTTATCTACTACCTGCTCGCCATCTACAGTTCATGGCGTTTCTTCGCAGCGGCAAGAAGCTCGAAGCCAACGCTGGATTTCACTCCTCCGGTCAGCAATCTCAAGCCAATCCGGGGCCTGGATAACGAAGCCTACGAAAATTTCGCAAGCTACTGCCGCCAGGATTACCCCGATTATGAGTTGCTCTTCGGCATCGGCGATGGCGACGAGGCAGTCTCGGAAATTATTGAAAAGCTAAAGAAAGAATTTCCCCAGCAACGAATCCGCGTGATTCACGTCTCCGGCCACACGGCGCCGAACGACAAAGTAGTGAAACTGGCCCGGCTGGTAAGCGAAGCGAAAAACGAAGTGCTCGTCATCAATGACAGCGATGTGCGTGTGCGCCCGGATTATTTACGAAGCGTGGTAGCGCCACTCCGCGATCCGAAAGTCGGTGCGGTGACCTGCCTCTACGTTTCGATTCACGAACACTCCTTGCTTCAAAAAATGCAATCCATCGGGATGATCTGCGACTTCTACCCCGGCATTCTTGTTGCGCGCCAATTGGACGGGGTCAAGTTCGCCTTTGGGCAGACGATTGTGACAACTCGAAAGAATCTGGCGGGGTTTGGCGGCTACACCGCGATTGAAAACCGGCCCGCCGATGACTTGCTCGTAGGTAGGCTCGTTGCGGAGCAAGGATTCGAAGTCGAGCTGCTTCCTTATGCGGTCGAAACCGTCGCGGATTTTCGCTCTTTGCGCGAATTCTTCTTCAAACGCCTGCGCTGGATGACAGTTATGCGGCATATGCGGCCCTGGGGCCATTTAGGGCTGATCTTTACGCAGGGGCTGGCTTGGTCGGTCGCGGCCGTGATTGTGCATCCAACCTTGTGGACTGCGATCGGGTTTTTCGGCGGTTACGCGGCCGTTCGAACTGGACTCACTTGGCTTATCGGAGTTTGGGGCATGAAGCAACACGGGATTTGGAAGAAGATGGCGCTGGTCCCTCTTTGGGACGCCTGGGCGCTCCTGATCTGGCTACTCAGTTTCGGACGGAGGAGTATTCGATGGCGCGACGTGGATTATCGTATTCGCAAAGGATTGCTTGTTCCGGTGAGACCACTCGCTACCCAAAAGTGAGCGCCGCCTTCTGAAATTCGGAGTGCAATTAGTGCTTCGCCTTGCATGGCGCGCGATAATATGGGGAAAGTTTCGAGAGCAAAATGGGAGTGAAGATTGCAGTAGCCGGCGCCGGTATTTATGGTGCTACCGCTGCTATTCGGTTGGCCGAGCACGGCTACGAGGTCCATTTATTCGACCCGCTGGGCGTGCTGCGAGCCGCATCCGCCATCAATCAGTATCGCGTTCATGCCGGCTATCACTACCCCCGCAGCCCGGAAACGATCCGCGAGATTTGTGAAGCCCGCGCAGAATTCTCCGAAGCGTTCGGACGAGCGATCGTCAAGAATAGCCGCCACTACTACGCTATTCCGCGCGAAGGCTCTCTCACGTCTCCGGAAGCCTATGAAAAAGTCATGCGCGAGCATGGCTTGCCGCTGCGCCCATGCCACCCGGAGTGGCTTGACTTTGGTTTCATTGAGAGATGTTACGAAGTCGAAGAAAATATCTACGACCCGGATGCGCTGAGAGCCATCCTCGAAGAACGCTTGAGAGCTCTAAGCATTCGCTTCGAGCAGAACCCGTTCCCCGAGCAAGAGCGGCAGAAATATGATTTTGTCATCCGCGCAACTTATGGCCTGGGGCCAAGCAAAGGAGTCTTCAAAACTTCCAAGTATCAGGTCGCAGAGAAGATGCTGATCCAGCTCCCAACGCCGCTCCAGGGCATTGCGTTGGTTGTGGTCGACGGACCTTTTACAGCATTCGATCCCTACGGCAGCACGCCGCGTTCGCTCTTTGGCTCCGCGAAAAATACCAATCACTGGACCACCACGGACCCCGCTGAACCCATCCCCGAATGCTATGCGGGTCTTTTAAACCAACGGGAGTTTAGACCAGTAGCCTGCACGCGATTCGAAGCCATGCGCGCGGATTGCTGCCTCAGCGTGCCATCTGCAAAGAACGCCGAATATCTCGGTTCAAGGTTTACGATTCGTGTTGTCGAAGATAATCCCGGACAGGACCGCCGGATTTTGCAGGTAAAAGCAGGCGCACCAGCCGAGATCCACATTTTTTCAGGGAAAGTCGTAAGTGCGGTGAAAGCGGCTCGCCTGGTTTGCGAACGCGTAGCAGGCAAACTCGATGGGTGAGCAACCTTCCTACGTCATACTCGGCCGCGGCCGCTGGGCGGGTCGGATGCAAAGCATCCTCGTCGCAGAGAATCGGCTGGTGCTATCCATACCTGAGGCCCGCCGCTTGCACGCCGAAACGGACAATCACTACACCGCGCGGCTTGCGCAATCCATGCGTTCGACCGGCGCACAAATCGCGTGGCTCTGCGTTCTGCCTGGGCCTCACATTCCTTTGCTGGTTAATGCCGGTCTTGACGCGGGCCTTCATGTTGTCGTGGAAAAGCCCTGGCAAAATCCTCGCCTCATCACCGAAACATTGGCTGCAAGAGCCAGGCAACTTCGCCGCGTGGTGGCGATTCACTTTGAATATTGCCTGCTATCTGAAGTGGAGCGGTGGAGACGGGATTTCTATCCAGGAACCGGGCTCCGCTTCGGGGGCCGATTTCTCCTTTCCCGGGCGGATCATATGGGAATGTCCGCGTTGGAAAATCTCGGTTCGCACTTGCTGGCGATCCGCGCCTATGCCGCACCCGAATCCATTGTTCAGGAAGTCCGCTGCGGCTACGAGCAGGCAGATCAGCGCTGCGCCTGGCTCGAGCGGCGAAACACACGTGTGGCGTTTATAGACCTGCTCGCAAGCAAGGAACGGATTATCCAGCGCTATATCGCAAAGTTGGAAGCCTCGACGAGAACAGCGGATTTCCCCTTCGGGCTTGATTTTGCTTTGCGCGTCGCGCGCGACACGGCCAGCTTGAGTGGTTCCGACCAGTCCCCGCACGGAAATGTTGAATAAATCTCTAGTTAGCGGTGCGGCTGCCTTTTAACTTTTTCCAGTGGCGCCGCGTTGCTGGCTTGCAGCCGAACCGCGCCGAGCGAATTGCGCGCCGTCTTGCTCATCTGTAAACGACGGTCGTTTCTTGGCTCTCGCCAATTGACTTGCGGCAGCATGAGCGAAGCGTCGGCCCGGTCGCGGTACTTGATCGCGATGTTCATCAGCGAATCGAGCAGCGAATCGGAGAGCAGATGCGGCTTGAGTCCCAGATCGATCAGCTTCGAATGCTTCGCGTTGTAATAATGTTCTTCCGCCTCGACGCGAGGATCTTGTAAGTGGTCGATCTCGACGTTGAGCCCCATCTTCCGGCCCCCCGTCACGCACATCTTCGCCAATTCGAGCACGGAAAACTGTTCCGTAAACTGGTTGTATACGCGGCATTCCCCGCGTCCCGCGGGATGCTCGCAGGCAATCTCGATGCAGCGCACGGTGTCGCGAATGTCGAGGAACCCGCGCGTCTGCCCGCCCTTTCCGTAGACGGTAAGCGGCTGTCCAATCGCGGCTTGAATGCAGAAACGATTGAGCACCGTCCCGAAAACATCGTCATAGTCGAAGCGATTGATGAGCGCCTCGTCCATCGCCGTTTCTTCGGTCATCGTGCCGTAGACGACGCCTTGATTCAGATCCGTGGCGCGCAGCCCCCAGATCTTGCACGCGAACATGATGTTGTGGCTGTCATGAACTTTTGAGAGGTGATAGAAGGAGCCCGGCTGTTTCGGGAAAGGAAGCACGTCTTTGCGGCCATTGTGCTCGATCGTGATGTACCCCTCTTCGATATCAATATTCGGGGTTCCATATTCACCCATCGTACCGAGCTTGACCAGATGACATTCCGGACAGTGCTCGCGCAGCGCGAATAGCAGATTCAGCGTTCCCACCACATTGTTGACTTGCGTAAAGACGGCATGGCCCCGATCGATCATCGAATAAGGAGCCGAGCGCTGTTCCGCAAAGTGGATCACTGCGTCTGGCTCGAAGGCACGCAGCGTTGAGGAGAGAAATTCATAATCGCACACATCGCCGTAGAATGATTCTATGGTCTTGCCGCTGACGGCTTGCCAGATTCGCAAGCGGTCAGAAAGCGGCCGGATAGGCGTCAGCGTCTGCGCGTTGAGTTCGTGGTCCCACTGCCGGCGAATAAAATTGTCAACAATTGCAACCGAATGTCCCTCCTTCGATAGGTAAAGAGCCGTGGCCCAGCCGCAATACCCATCTCCCCCAAGCACAGCTATTCTCATCTTGCCTCCTTAATGGATAAGCTTCTACACTCGCGACCCGCTGAGTTTTTTAAACTTCTCTTACGACTGTCTTAACGCCACGAACGGGTGAGAGGGTGCCCGACCGTGCTTCCCCATCAGAAGACGGCTTCCAGTATACGTGAACATCCTGGAATTTTTTAAATCTGTGTCCAGGACGTGATGCCGAACTGCTACGTGTGTTAGATGCCTCTGCGCCAGCAATGAGTACAGTGCCCCTATGATTTCTGGCTAGCCTCGGTTCTAATTATTTCCAGCCCTCGCGGTAGCTCTAGGAATTGCTTCTCCTCCAGGCACCCACTGCACGTTCCATTTTTTCATCCAAAGGAAGAGCAGGAGCAATCCCCACAAGTGGTACCCAATATTGACGCGCCGCTCGAGATGTAGGCGAATTAGCTCCTTCAGCTTCTCGGCGCGAAAGATTCCAGGATGCTGCGCCAAGCCCGAATCCACCGTTTCAATCAAGAGTTCGCGAAGCGGGCCGCGCAGCCACTCGTGCGCCGGAATGTCAAACCCCACTTTGCTGCGGCCCAGGATCAGTTGCGGCAGACGATTGCGCATTAAATGGTTTAAGACTACCTTCTGGCGCGATCCGTTCACTTTGAGCGACGCCGGAAGAGTCGCGGCAAACTCCACAATCCGATGATCCAGAAAGGGCGGCCGCACCTCCAGCGAGTGGGCCATGCTCATGCGATCCACTTTGTTCAAAATGTCGTCCGGAAGAAAATACTTTTGGTCCCACCACAGGTAAGGCGAGAGGCCGTCTCTTGGCGCTGGAGAATTGCGAAGTTCGCTCAAGATCCTTTCGAGAGTTGTCGGCAGCGGTACCGCGGCCAGTGCGCTTGACTCATCGTTGGAAAATGTTCCGTTCCAATAGACGTGTGCCCGTTCAGCCTTCAGCAGGCAGCCCTCAAGAAATCGCTTGACCATGTATTCGCGGCTGATCTTGTCATCCGAAACGGGCCAGAGCCGTGCAATGCTAAGTGCCTTCTTCAGCATCTGTTTCGGCATCAAACGGGCTTTCGTCGCGAGCACGTTCGCGCGATACGTCAAGTAACCCCCAAACAGCTCGTCGGCTCCTTCCCCGCTCAGCGCGACCGTCACTTTTGTCCGGCTCATCTTCGAGAGAAACCAGACCGGAAGGGCGCCGGCGTCGGAGCTCGGTTCGTCGGAGTAATACGCGAACTCTTCAATCGCTCCTCGCAGATCTGCTTCGGGATTCAGGTCGAACTCGGTATGCTCTGTTCCGTACTTCTTCGCCGCCGCGCGGATATAGGCCGTCTCATCAAATGTTCGGCCGCGGAAAGAAATCGAAAGTGTTCGTATAGGTTTCGCCGAAGCCGTCGCCGCATAGTGCAGAACCGTGGACGAATCGATTCCGCCGCTCAGCCAAAGCCCGAGCGGAACATCCGAAAGAAGGTGCTCGCGAACGGAGTTCTGCAACAGTGCGTCGAGCTCATCACAAGCGGACTCGAGAGACCGTTCCTGGATTGGGCCGGCGGGCAAGTTCCAATACGTTTGCACGCGCGTCATCCCATCGCGCCATTCGAGCCATTGTCCGGGGGGGAGTTTGCCGATTCCCTCAATCATCGTCCATGGACACGGGACGTAGTTGAGCGCCAGGTAACAATTGAGCCCCGCAAGGCTCAATCGCCTTTCAAATTCCGGATGGATGAAAATCGTTTTTAGCTCAGAGCCGAAAAAAAGGTCAGTACCTCGCCGGGCGATGTAGAGCGGCTTGATGCCCATGCGATCTCGCGCGAGAACGAGCCGCCGCGCAGACTTGCTCCACAGCGCTACGGCAAACATCCCTCTCAACCGCGAAAAGCATTCCGTGTCCCACTCCGTAAAAGCATGGAGAACTGTCTCCGTGTCGGAATGCGAATAGAACCGGTGTCCCCCTTGTTCGAGCTCCGCGCGCAATTCGAGGTGATTGTAGATTTCTCCGTTGAAGACGATGGCGGTCTCGCCGTCATCCGTGACGATCGGCTGATCGCCGCCCTGGAGGTCGATGATTTTCAGGCGAGCTGCGCCCATGGAAAGAATGCTGGAACGAAACACGCCCCGTTGATCCGGCCCACGATGTGCAAGAGTGGCCGTAGCTCGCTCGATGCGGTCCGGCTCGGGCGCCCAGTTCTTATGTGTGAAGCCTGCAATCCCGCACAAGTCCGCGTTCCTCTTCCATCTTCAAACCCGCGAATGTTTTAGCCGCCGGAAATCGTTCACCATGCCGCCCATAAATCAAAGTCAGCGTAGCGATTTAACCACTACCCCAACGCCACGAGCGCGACACCCGCGCAGACCAACAGCACTCCGATCCAGCGCGCGGCGCAAATCTCTTCGCCCAAAACGTATTTTGCTCCGAAAGTCCCGACCACGTAACTCAGAGCGGACGCGGGTATCACGAAACTGATTGGCTCCCAAGAAAGTAATACCAGGAGCGAATAAAACGAGAGCGCCATCAGCGGTACACCCGTCCAAAACCACCCGTTGCCCAGAGCGCGCCGCAAAAATTTCGCAAGCTCCCGAGGCCGCAGCCGCTCCGGCTCGCCCGTGGCCTTCATCCCCCGGGTGATCGCGATTTCTCCGCCAGTGCTGCCGAAAATGAGAAAGCCCAGAAACAACGCCACTCGGATCATGCCAGCACTTCCCGCGCGACTTCCGTAGTCCGCGGTTTCGTTTGCCCCACGAGCAAGACCCCCACACAAATCAGCGCGACTCCTACCCACCGCCGGGCCGACACAGACTCGTGCAGGAACACGATCGCAAAAAACGTGAGCAGCGCGTACCCGAATGCGCCGGCCGGCATCACGTAGCTATAATCCGCCCAACTCAATACCGTCATGTAGCAGAGCATGAATCCGCACAAGAAGAGGATTCCCAGCCAAAGCGTGCCGCTCGTGACCGTCATTCCGAATGCATGGGAAAGTCCGGCCGCGGTTAACTGTACGGCTCCAATCCGCAGCATGGCGCTTTTCAAAAGAAGGTCGCCGACGTTCGCGCAGATCACCATTGCGCACACCATTGCTAGCGTCTTGATCCGTAATCGTGCCTCAGTTGACATTCTTCGCAGGTTTAGTCGTTTCCGGAGGCCGAGGGTGCCTCAGGCACGGAGATCATGGTCTTCTGTGAAGCATCGCCGCCGCTGCGCACCCACTTCCAACGTTCGGCTCGCAGCTTCAAGAAACTCGTCGCTTCGTGGTAGAGCCGCTTGCGTTCATGCGAATCCCACAGCGCCTCGCGAACGATGCGCCACGCGACGCGCGGCCTGAAATAGTACTGATCGTAGAAGCGGTTTACCCCTTCCATCATCTCCGCTTTGGAAAGATGCGGGTATTCGATGTGCGGCAATTGGTGTCCGCCGGAATCTGCCAGCGCTTCCACCTTTAGAAAGCCCTGCTGCGCCATGGTGTCGTGCAACTCGGTACCGGGCATGGCGTGCGCCAGCGAGACTTGGATCGTTTCGCAATCCAGTTCTTTCGCAAAATCGATCGTCTTATTGATCGTGTCTTTTGTCTCGCCGGGAAGGCCGATGATGAAGTCGCCATGCACTTTGATCCCGACTTTTTTGCAATTTTTCATAAAGTCGCGGGCCATTTCGACTGTCGCGCCCTTCTTGATGTTCTTCAGGATTTGCGGGTCGCCCGATTCAAAGCCCACGATAAAGAGCCTTGCACCACCGTCCGCCATCTCTTTCAACTCTTCGTACTTGCTATGGCATCGCGCTGTGCAGGACCAGCGAAACTTCAGCGGTTTGAACTTCTTGCTCAGCTCGATGACGCGGTCCTTGCGGATGTTAAACGTGTCGTCGTCGAAGAATATCTCCTTCATCTGCGGGAAATATTCGATGGTGTTCTTCACTTCCTGCACAACATTGTCCACGGAGCGTGTGCGCCACGCATGCCCGGAGACTGTCTGTGGCCACATGCAAAACGTACAGAGCGCCGGGCAGCCGCGAGTCGTGTAAAACGAGACAAACGGGTGCAATAGGAACGGCACATTGTAATTCTCAATCTTCAAGTCGCGTTTGTAGGTATCTGTGGCGAAGGGCAGCGCGTCCAATTCCTGTGTGTGGAGCTGCGGGCGAATCGCGTTATGCACGATTTTCCCGTCCTTCTTGTAGCTCACCCCCAGGATTTCCTCGAGCGGCTTTCCATGAGCATACTCGGTCACGGAATGGTCAAACTCTCCACGCGTCACAAAATCGATGTCCGCGCTCGCCTGCAGTGTCTCGTCCGGCTTGATGTGCCCATGCGGACCGACAAACGCGATTTTCAGGTTGGGATTGGCCTCTTTGATCTTCCGAATGAGCCTGACGTCGCTCTCGAATCCGACCGTCGAGGTGTACAGCACCAGGAATTCGTACTCTTTGCAAATCTCAACCGTCTGCTGCCAATTCACTTTATGCGGCGACGCATCCAAAAGTCGGCTTCCCGGAATCATTCCCGCCGGATACGTCAGCCAAACCGGGTACCAGTAGGACTCAATCTCCCGGGTCGCGGGCCAACGAGAACTCGCCCCGCCGTCAAAATTCTCGAAGCTCGGGGGGTTCAACAACAGCGTTTTCATTACATCAGGCATTCAGCACCCTCAGTCCTGCGTCTGCTTCAGAAACCTTCTAAGAACAAGTATATCTCGGCCCGTTTGAGAAACTCCGGAATCACCTTCCGCCAACGACTACAAGGGCCTGGGAAACTAACAACTAGTTTACCCGACTTGCGCGCGGGTGCTCAATTGTTTGTACAACCATGGCCATTGGTGCAATCCCGCCGGATGGCCATCCGGGCAATCCCCCCGGAGCGCTACGTTTCTGTGTGCGTGAGTTTCCGCGGAGTCTACTGCCCTTCCCGGCTTGGCCGTTTGTGGTCGTCTCGGAGTGCACGCACCCGTTATGAGGAGTGCCAGACACCTTCGAATAAAACACATTGATTATTTACCGTTCTATAATATACTGGCTCTTATCGTAGCGTGCGGGATAGTTCGCACATACGAGTCGAGGTACCCACCTTGGATATTCCACTCACGGCGAGCGCCCATCTAATCGTACTCGTTGTCGAGGAGCTGGATACGTCCCGCCACAATATCCAACAAATACTGGAAGAGGCTGGCTTTCTCGTCCTGCCCGCTGCAACCGCATGGCAGGCCATCGAGCTTGCGGATGCTTGCGCAGCTCCGATTCACGTGCTGATTACCAATCTTCATCCCACTGGCATGCCCGGCCCGGAGCTGGCCTCGCGCTTAAGAAAGTGCTCCCCTCGGATCAGCGTGCTCTATAGTGATGCCGGCCCGCTCGCTGCTCTTGAAATTCCGGACCCCGCCGAAGTCGTATCCTCGATACTTCCGCGCCCGTTCAGTCGGAGCAGGCTGCTTGGAAGGATTCAAGCGATGCTGGCATCCCATTGCTGATTAGCCCGGCCTCTCTAAGAAGCGGGGCGTGCCGCGCCGCTCGCGCTAAGAACTTCTTCGGTCGCGGACGTTAATTCTTTCCAGATCCGCGGAATCCACTCCAAATGCTCTGGCTTCATTAGAACGGACCGCAAACACGTTATCGTCGCCCTGTCTAATTTCATTCCACGCGCTGCCTCTTCAAAGAATCGGGTCGGCAATTCCGCGATTGCAAGGTGCAGATTTCTTCTCGCGGTGGCTTCGAATAGGAGCCGGCTCTTCTCAGATGTTTCGCTTGCGGTCTTAGCGCGGCACACGAACGCGACAATATCCAGTTCTGGTTCGAATGCCGGAGCGAATCGTTCGTCGCCCAGCAGCAAATCGTAAAGCGCCAGCGCGGCCTTTCGGCCACGTTCGATCCCTCTGGCGAATTCCCCGCCCCCCGCCAGTGGCAACAGCCTCTGCGTCGCCCAAAGCGCAGCAGCCGCGGCGCCTGGTCGCGAGCATTCCAAGCTGATCTCCCCCAAGTGAAGTTCTGCGGAACTGAAATAGGTGTAGGGCGAATTGTGCTTGTAGAAGCGTCCCACCGAAGGATCGCGAAACAGAACGCAGCCGCACCCGTACGGTTGCAGCCCATGCTTGTGCGGATCAATTACGATCGAATCCGCTTCTCCCATTCTCGAAAACGCTTTCGCGGATTCCTCCTCCAAGTTATCGGCAAGCACGAAGTACCCGCCATACGCAGCATCCACATGCACTCGAAACCCGTGCTTCTCGCGCAACGCTAATATCTCCGGCAGCGGGTCCACGGAGCCGGTCGCAGTCGTGCCCAGCGTCCCCACTACCGTTCCCACGTCTCCGCGCGCGGCGCGCTCGGCCAGAGCATCGATATCCATTCGGCCCCGTGCATCACATCGCACAGACTCGCACGGAATTCCCAGCACGCTGCTGATTCTCGTATGTGTGTAATGCGCCTGCTCGCTCGCTAGCACGCACTTTCCGGGTTGGATCTGCGCACCCACCCAAAGCGCCTCGAGGTTCGCCATTGTGCCTCCCCCGCACAAGTGGCCCAAGAATGTCTTCCACCCGAACATCGCGGCGATCTCCGCGACGGCTTCCTTCTCCATCGCGGATGTGGCTCGCCCGCCATCCAATGCGTGATTATTGGGATTGATCCACAGCGCCAAGGCGTAAGCCAGCCGTGCCACAGGGTGCGGCGGCTTCAGCATCTGTCCCGCATACAACGGGTGAAAGTAGGGGTAGTTGTCCTGCAGTCGCGCCGCCGTTTCTGCCAGAACTTCGGCGATTCGCTCGACGCCCGGCGCCTTTGATTCGAACGACGGCAAATCAGCAAAACCGGCGTCGAGCTGTTTCGCCGCCTCCACCAGCACTTTCAGCGTTCCTTGCTCTAGAGCCACGACTTATCCGCCATTCGGCTATTGCAGCACTTTGTCCAGTTGTCCCGCGGTCCTCAGCAAATCCAGCTGCGCCTGCTGCCTTTGGAAATTCGCATCGAGGTAGGCCATCCACTTGTCGTTTTCATCGAGTCGAGCTCTCTCCAGTTCCGTCAGGCTGGCTTTCCCTTCGTTGAACTGCGCTTGCAGCACTGCGATCTGCTGTTGCGCCAGTTGCAATTCCAGCCGGGCCACCTCTTTCCCGGCGTCCCGCTCCCGCAGTTGCAGCGTTTTCTGCCGCACGTCTGCGCTCACCTGCGACTTCTTGCTTGCCAACGTCGCCTCCGCGGTTTTCAGATTGATCTTCGCCAGTCCAATCGCTTCTTTCGTGTGCGCGCTGAAAATTGGAATTTGTACTTGAACACCCGCATTCAGATTGTTTCGTTGAAACTTGTTGAAGAATTCGCTGTAGTTGTTGAATCTTGCCAGCAAGCTGTACGTGCCGACCAGTTCCAGAGTCGGCAGGTAACCTCGCTTCTCTCCTTGCAGCCGGAATTCCTTCGCCTTCACATCCGATTCCGCCAGTTGCAGCTCCGTGTTGTTTTGCATGGCCATCGCTACAAGATTCGCATCCGCCTGTTCCGCCTCGCCGGGCAAATCTTCCGGCGTCACCTCGATCGCCTGACTGTCCGCCAGCGCTAGCTGACCGCGCAAAAACGTCTCAAGTTCGTCTTCGCGGCTTTCCAACTGCAGAATTCTCTGCGCCACCTGCGCCTTGGTCAGCTCCGCCTTGGTTACTTCCACGGGTAGCTCGTAACCTTCGCCTTCGCGCTCTTTCGTTACCTGCAGTATCTTGTCCGCGCTCTCTCCCTCAGCCTTCATGAGTTCCAGAGAATGCCTCACCTTGACCAGTTCCAGGTAGGCCATCGCCGTGCGCACAATGACGCTATTTTTCACGTCTTGCAGCGCGATCTTCTGCGAACGCGCCTGTTCTTCTAACTCTTTCCCCTGGCCCTTCAGCGGTTCGTTGAAAATCTGCTGCGTGTACGTCACGTTAAAAATAGAAGGCGCGCGGCCACCTGGCGTCTCCGGAATACCATACGTGTACCCCGCCCCCGATCCTGCATATAGGTTTGGCATGAATTCTGCCTTCGCGACTTGCGAAGCGTGTTCGGCAACACTCGCCTGAAGTTTCGCAACCTGAATGTCCCTGCTATTTCTGAGCGCCATCTCGATGGTGCTCTTTAGCGTCAGGACAACCGGCGCGCCGCCCTCTCCACCGGTTGCCTGAGTCACGCTCTGCCCCGTCGCAGTCGCACCCGGGGTTTGCACCACGCTTTCAACCTGCGCTCGCGCTGCGCCGCAGGTAGCTAGCCCACCCGCCAGAATTATCATTCCCAGAGCGCATGTCACCCAATTCACTCTACGCATGCTTCAGCTCCCTCTCGCATCGCGACTATCAGCAGCCTCGGGCTCCCTCATTCGTAGCGCAACGACTCGATCGGTTGCAGCCTGGCTGCCTGACTCGCCGGCAAATATCCAAAGAACAGTCCAGTGGAACACGACACCACAAAAGCCAATAGGATGCTCAACGAAGAAATTGGCACCCGCAGGTTTCCCGGTAGAAATTCCTGCGCCACCGCCGGGATCAGCAATCCGATCAAGATTCCAAGCACCGCACCGCCCCCGCTGATCAAAAACGCCTCCGTCAGAAACTGGTACATGATCTCTCTGCGCGCCGCTCCAATGGCTTTTCGTATGCCGATTTCTCGCGTCCGCTCCGTCACTGTGACCAGCATGATGTTCATAATTCCGATTCCGCTGATCAACAGCGCAATCGCCGCAATCAGGATCAGCACAATCGTTAGCGCGAGCGAAATATCTCGCGCAGCCTTCAAGATCGCCGTTAAAGTCTGTACGTTGTACTCCGCGCCGGCCGGGTGGCGGCTGTATAGCAACTCCGTCAATTCTCTTTGCACCCGCGGCACGTCTTCCGGCGAGCCCGCCTGGACGTCCAGCACCTTCAGCGTGTTCACTCCCGCGTAGTATTTGATCAACCCAAATGGAATCAGCACAGTCTCGGTCTGAATGTCGGAGAGTCCGAAAGTCTCCACTCGTTCCTTGAACACGCCGATAATCGTGAACGTGAGTTCGCCGAGGTGCAAATTCCTCCCAACGGGATCCTCCTGCCCGAACAGACGCTGCGAGAGTTGCGGCGTTATCACGCAGTTCTTGCTTCGCATCTGCATGTCCATCTCGTCGAGATATCTTCCCCGCACCACGACGAGCCGGCGGATTTCGCGGTAGCCATCCGTCACTCCGATCAATGTAACCGGCCGGACCACCCCCTGGGCCACGACGGTCGTCTGCATGTCGGTCGTCCCGGCAATTTGCGCCACCCCGGCAATCGAGTCCTTCACGGCCTTCAGATCGTCCAGCGTCAATTCGTAGCTCAGGGGCTGCGCCTTTTCTGAAGTGCGGATCAGTTCCACCCACACCAGGTTGGAGCCCACAGCCTCGATTTGGGAAATTACGAACTTCCGGCTGGTCAACGCCACTGTCACTACAAGCACGATCGAGGCGCTTCCGATAATTACGCCCAGCGAAGTCAGCATGGCGCGTAGCTTGTTCGAACGCAGCGCGTCGATGGATACCGAAAGCAATTCGCGTAGGTCCATCATGGTGTTACCCTCGCCGCTTCATTCCCGCTCGTGCGCGCCCGCAGCTTCGCTGCTCGTTACTTGCGAGAGGAGACTCACTTCCTGCCCAATCGCTGCAGCCCGTCCTTCGCGGTCTTGTCCTTGGAATCGAGGCGCATGGCTGCCTCGTACTCCGTTGCGGCCGCGTCTGTGTTCCCCTGCTCTTCGAACAAACGCCCTAACCAATCGTGGGCCACTGAATACCGCGGGAAGGCATTGCGTTTCGGAGCTTTGTTCAAGTATTCGCGCAGCCAGCGCTCTGCCTCTTTTGGCCTTTCCTTCTTCAAGACCACCGCAACCGCTCGGTAGAATAGGCCTCGTGGATCCGCCGGGGCGGCTTTCTCGCCGGCAGCGGCAACATCGAGCAGCCGGTCCGCGTTGCTTCGCCTCACCTCATAATCCCCAATGTCGTAGATCAGTTCCGCGGAAGTTGGATGGCTTTCCAGCGACTTTTGAAACTCTTCGTCCGCTGTTTCAAAGTCCTTCTTTTGTCTTCGGCAGTTGCCGAGCGCGTAATGCCACTCCGAAGCATCCATGCTCCTGAGCTGTTCGATGTGCGGCTGGGCTTTGTCCAGACCGCCTCCCACGATCCCCGGCGCGCTGCAATCAAACTCGATGAGCGCCTGCCTCGCGGAAAAATTCCGCGCGTCCAGTTCCACGGCCGTCTCGAATTCCTTGTGCGTCCTCCGCGCCAACCCGAACGCGCTAAACATGGATGCGTCGGACGCCTTCTCTCCAAAAGCTTTGCCGAGCCACTCGTGATAGACGGAACTCTCGGGGTTAATCGCCACTGCCCGCTGAGCGCTGGCAATCGCTGCGTCGTGTTCCCCCAATTCCAGATAAGTTTTTACGAGAAGCAACTGTATGTCGCCGTCTTGCGGCTTGCTGGCCGCTGCCACGCGCAGCTCTTGCGCGGCTTTCGGATAGTCGCTTTTCTCATACGCCGTTCGACCGGCTTCAAGCGCATCGCTCTGCCGGACTGTCGCCCACCCGGCCCCTGCTACAACCAGCAAACAACCCATCGCCGCCCAGGCGGCAAAAATGCGATTCCTCCTGCTACGCGGCATTTGAATTCACAACCTGCACTCTCATCCCGTCACGCAAGTCCGCATCTCCGGGAAGCGCCACCAGGTCTCCTTGCTGCAATCCGCTGAGTACCTCGATGCTGGTCGCATCCGCAATTCCTACTTGAATCTCTCTTTTCTCCAGTGTCGCTTTGCCTACTCCAAGTTGATCGTCCTTCACGACATAGACGTAACGGTGCCCGCCTTCGTAGGACACCGCGCCCCTCGGTATCGCCAGCACGTTCTTGTGCTCTTTCGAATTGATCCTTACGTTTACGTTGATGTTTGGCAGCAATTCCAGTTGATCGTTGTTCACCGAACACAACAGCTCCCCCACGCTTCGCGTTCCGTGGGGCACCACCTGCTTGGGAATCACTTCCGTCGTTCCCGTCCAGCTTCTGTTCGGCAAAGCGTCCCAAGTAATAACGACCGGCTCGCCCGCCTCCAATCCGCCGAGGTCTGGTTCGTCAATGAATGCCCGCACGCGAATCTTGTGCAGATCCGCCATTTCCGCCAGCAGATCGCCCACTTGTAGATAATCTCCGGCTTTGATCGGCACTCCCGACGCATCTCTGCCTAGCGCGTATAACGTCCCGTCTGCCGGCGCATCGATTCGACCATTGTTTACTTTGTCCTCGAGCGCCGCCATCTGGCTCAGAATCTGCTGGATCTGCAGTTCTCCCCGCTGCACGTCCAGTCCTACCTGCTGGTCGAATTCCTGCTTCACCGCCAGCAGCCTCGTCACTTCCGCTTTCGCGCTCGTCAGTTGCTGCGTATTGGCCTCCAACTCTTCCTTCGTCGCCGCCTGGCTCTGCGCAAGTCGCGTCAATGCATCATGATCTTGCTGCAATCGATTCTGCAGTGCTTCGGCCTTCGCGAGGTCGGAGGTTATTCGCGCGGCATCATCCACTTTTCCACCGGCTTTGGCCGCTTTCAAATCGTTTTCCGCGCTCAGCAGCTTCGAACGTGTCTCCGCCAGTTGCGCCGCCGCATCATTCACGTCCAATTCCATCAGCAACTGCCCCTTCTTCACCTTCTGCCCTTCCGTCACCAACACCCGCGTCACGAACGTGTTCAATTGCGCCCGCAACACGTAGGGCGAAATTGGCTCGACTTTCCCGTTGCTGTTGATGGACGCAATCAGGCTTTCCCGCGTCGGCATCACTGCGGCGATCTTTGCCGCCGGCTTCCTCCCGATCACCCAAACCAGGAAGTACGCCAGCAGACCCGCCGCGATCAGGAAAATTACAATCCGATTTCTGAGCTTTTTTTCCATCCTCTTATTTGACGCACCCGCTTGGCTCGCGCCCTACTGGACACACAAAACCTGCCGCCCCTCCCCCAATTTCTGTACTTTCCGTGGCTTGCCTGGCTCTGGCCGGTCCCGAAGTGTTTCATTCTAACAACAGCCAGTCGGCTTTCTCTACCGCGCCCCGCCAACTTTTTCTCGGTAAGTGCCCCATCTCCAACACTATACTGATGCGGCCTCACGCGTGGGGGATGCAGTCCCATCTCTCACCCGACCTCCGCCGGGGTCTACCGTTAATCATATTTCGATTCAACCAGTCGGACGATTTTTGCGCTGCTGTGAGTTCTACCAATTAACCTTCGTGCCTCTCGCCTCCGCGTTATTTTTCGTGAGCCTTTCCCGTAGTAGACTGTGAGCAAGTTTGGCCCTGTAATACCACTGCATCCGAGGGGTTCCTTCATGATTGATGCTCGTGCCTTGTGCAAACGCTTCCAGGACAAGAAGCGCGGTGAAATTCACGCCGTCGAAAAAGTCAGCTTTTCCTGCGAACCTGGCAAAATCTATGGCCTCCTGGGCGCCAACGGCGCGGGCAAGACCACCACGCTCCGTATGCTCGCCACCATCCTCGAGCCCAGCGACGGAACCGCCATTATCTGCGGCTACGACGTCGTCGAACATCCTGAAAAAGTCCGCGCCAACGTGGGCTTCCTTTCCACTGCCACCGCTCTTTACCCGCGCCTGACCGCTCTCGAAATGGTCCAGTATTTTGGCCGCCTCAACGGTCTCGACGAGCCCACGCTTCACAAGCGCATTGAGGACATCTTCTCGCGCTTGGCCATGAACGAATTTCGCGACCGCCGTTGCGACAAGCTTTCTACCGGCCAAAAACAAAAGACCTCCATTGCCCGCACTCTCGTCCACGACCCTCCCGTCATGATTTTCGATGAGCCTACAACCGGCCTCGACGTCATGACCGCGCGCACCATCATCTCTTTCATTTCCGATTGCCGCGATCGCGGCAAAACCGTCATCTTCTCAACCCACATCATGTCCGAAGTCGAGCGCCTCTGCGATCACATCGGCATCATTCATGGCGGCAAACTGATGGAGGAGGGCACCCTCGCACAGTTGCGCCAGAAATACGCCGAGCACAATCTCGAGGAAATTATCGTGAAGGTCGTTGGTCCGAATTACGCCAACGGGGAGGCCTGAGCGTCATGAATCTTCATGCCATCGGCGTCGTCTATAAAAAGGAACTCACGGAGTGGCTTCGCGATCGCCGCACCCTCATCTCGACGGTTCTTGTCCCTTTGCTGATCTTCCCGGTCTTGATCTCCGGCGTAATCTGGCTCTCCGCCACTTTGGTCGGCCAGGCGCAAAAAGAATCTTCCAAGGTCATGATTATCGGCGGCGAAAACTCACCCGCCGTTGTCGCCGCATTGCGCTCCGAAAAAGATCTCGAAGTCGTTCCCTTTGCCGACAATTGGAAAGACCAGATCACCAACAAGGAAATCCGCGCGGCCGTGGTGATTCCTGACGGCTTTCAAACATCCCTGGACCAAGGCACTGCGGGAACGGTTCAGATTGATTACTACCAGGGAGAAATCAAGTCCGAATTTGGCGCTGACCACGTCGAAAAAGCCTTGAAGGATTATCGCGAAAGCATCGTGCGGAAGCGCCTTGAAGCGAAAAACCTCCCGGATAACTTGATCTCTCCTTTTGATACGAAACGGGAAAATGTCGCTCCTCCCGAAAAAGTTGGCGGTGCCAGCGTCGGCGGTTTCATCGGTTACATCGTCATCATTCTTTCCATGACGGGCGCCATCTACCCGGCTATTGATCTGACTGCGGGCGAAAAAGAACGCGGCACCATGGAAACCATTCTTTCCAGTCCCATCTCTCGCCTCGATCTCGTCCTTGGAAAATTCTTGCTTGTTTTTTCGGCGTCCCTGGCCACAGCCATTCTGGCCGTGACGTCTATGGGAGTTTCCTTCGCCTACATGGGACATTCCATGTCCGCCGACCCCAGTCAGCAGATTCACATGAATCTTGGCTTGACCTCGGTCGTCGCCGTCTTTCTCATGGCTCTTCCGCTTTCCATACTCTTTTCCGCCGCTCTCATGACCATCGCTCTATTCGCGAAAACCTATAAAGAAGCGCAAAGTTACTTAACACCCATGACCTTTGTCGTCGTGATCCCCGCGATTGCTTCCATCATGCCCGGCGTCGAACTCACACACAGACTGGCCCTCGTCCCCATCCTGAACACCAGCTTGGTCTGCAAGGAAATCATCACGGGAACCTACCACTGGGGCTCTATCTTTCTGATCTTTGCCTCCACGTGTGTCTACGCCGCGATCGCCATTTTCCTGGCCGTCAAGACGTTCCAGCGGGAGTCCGTCCTCTTCCGCTCCTGACGCCGCGCCCATGCGCATTCCGATGCCTCCGTGTCGGCTTCCCGGACGCAAACTCTGCGCAATCAACAACTTCGGTCCGCTCGGCTTCCGGCGAGTCACCGCCCACAAAAAATTGACGATTTCTGTTGACTTTTTATCTATCATGTGTTATATAAATACTCAGGAAATACTGTGGCAGACTGCGGCGGCAGTCGGCCAGCGCCGCTAAGTCTTTTAGAATGAACACTTGTGAAAGTGTATCAAAACAAAGGACTTTAAGTCCTTTAGAAGCAACACTTGTAAGAAATTGAGGGGGGAGGACCGATTATTGTTAACTAGATTTTCCGCCCCCCACCCCACCCCCCTCCCACCTGCCAAACCGTGTCAAACCCGCCATGCTGAACCCGGACTGCTCCGCTCTCGTATACTAGTCAGGCCCTAAGTCCATGACTATTTCTAGGCGTCTCCTCCGCATCTTTCTGATTCTCCTGCTCTTCCCGCCAATTCTCGCCGCCATTTCTGGCTGGCTCGTTGCGCCCAGCTTCCTCCATCCCATTCGCCGCGAACTCACTCCCGATCTCATCCGCGAAGCCGACGCCTCCTTCGCCTACTCCGGGGGCCACCGCGAGGACTTCAACGTTCGCGCACCCGATGGTGTCCTCCTGCGCGGCTGGAAAGTCCGTTCCTCGCATCCGAATGGCTCATGGGTTCTTCTCTTTCACGGAGTCGCCGACAACCGCGTGGGCGTCGTTTCGCATTCCGAGTTTCTGCTGCGGGCTGGATACAACGTCGTCATGATGGACGCGCGCGCTCACGGAACAAGCGAAGGCTCTATGGCGACCTACGGCTGGCTCGAACGCAACGACACCAAAGCCATCATTGACTCGCTCGTTCTCAGTGAAGTAAGTCGCTATGCCGACGAACAGCTGAAATCCGGAAGGTGGCGCCTGGAACCTTCAAACGAATCCGAAGCCGAGCTGCAGAAGCCCGTTCCCCGGCCTGGTCCCCAGCCGGGCGCTCCAGTGCACATCTTCGCTCTCGGCGAATCCATGGGCGCGGGCATCGCGTTGCAATCCGCAGCGGTGGATCCGCGTATCGAAGGAGTCGTTGCTGAATCTTCGTTCGCCAATCTTCGCGAAGCATCCTACGACTACGCCGGTCTTCGCCGCTTTCCTCTTCTCGGCATGACGCTCTTTCGCCCCTTTAGCTGGACGCTCCTCTATCACGGCGCGCGGCTGACCGGTTTTCCTTTATCGCAAATTTCTCCAGTTGAAGCTGTCGCTTCCCGCGCCTTTCCCGTGCTCCTGATCTGCGATCAAAAGGACGTTGCTCTTCCCTGCCGCCACACGCGCATGATCTACGCCGCGGCCGCCGGCCCCAAACAAATCTGGGAAGTTCACGGCGCGTTCCACACTGCTGCGCTCGGCTTTCAGCCCGCCGAGTTCGAGCGCCGCGTCCTTTCCTTCTTCGCTAACATTGCGCAATCCACGCGCGTCCAATAACTGCGTAGCCGGAAAGTGTTTCTCTGGTGCCGGCCGGGCGGCCTGTTCCCGGACCGGCTTCACCGCGTGCTAAACTTGCCCTTTGATGCCTGACGCTCCGCTCATCTCCGTTCACGCCCTGTGCAAGCACTACCGCAGTTTCCGGCGTCGCGAAGGCCTCCTCGGCGGCCTCACAAATCTTTTTCACCGCGAATACCAGACCGTTAAAGCTGTCGAAAATATTCACTTCGAAATTGGCCGCGGCGAAATGGTCGGTTACATCGGCCCGAATGGCGCGGGCAAATCCACCACCATCAAAATGCTCACCGGAATTCTCGTCCCCACTTCCGGCGAGATTCTTTCCAATGGCTTTGTTCCCTGGCGGCAGCGCGCTGCCTACGTAAAAACCATCGGCGTTGTTTTCGGCCAGCGCACGCAGCTCTGGTGGGACATTGCTTCGGTTGAATCTTTCAAATTGCTCCGCCGCATCTACGACGTTTCGCAGCGCGACTACGACGAGCGCATGGCTCTCTTCAACCAGGTCCTCGGCCTGAAGGACCTTCTCGACGTTCCCGTTCGTAAGCTTTCTCTCGGCCAGCGCATGCGCTGCGACCTTGCCGCGGCTCTGCTGCACAATCCTCCGATTCTTTTTCTCGATGAACCCACCATCGGTCTCGACGTCGTTGCCAAGGACCAGATCCGCCAGTTCCTTCGCGCCATCAACGAACGCTACAAAACCACCGTCCTGCTCACCACCCACGACCTCGACGACATCGAAGAGCTTTGTCGCCGCATCATGATCATTGACCGCGGCACCGTCCTCTACGACGGCCCGCTCTCCCGCCTCAAGGAGCAGTTCCTCCGCACCAAGCAAATCAAATTTATTCTGCGCGACGGCGATCAGATCGCCCGCTTGGCTGTCTTCGAGAAGTCTCTCCCTTCGCTTTGTCCCAATGGCAATCACGGCGCATCTCTTCACCTCGAACGCCTCGACGAGCTCACCTGCCGTCTGCGCTTCGATCGCGCCAGCATCTCTTCGAGCGACCTGATTCGCCAGATTCTCGCTGCGATTGAAGTTCGCGATTTCGTTATCGAAGACGAACCCATCGAGGAAATCATCAAGCGCATCTATTCCGGAGAAGCCAATCCCGCCTCGACGAATTCCGCTGCGTATGCCGAGCCCGCTGCTCCCACCGTGGCCCGAGGATGAACCTGCAAAACCTTTAAAACGATGTCCACCGCGCAAACTCTTCCGCTCCACCTCCGCCGCCCTTCGCTGCTGCGCACGTTGAAGACTTACGCCGAATTCATCCGCATCGGCTTCGTCAACATTCTCGCGTTCCGCCTGCGCTACTACACCGGGATCATCACGTACCTCATCAATGTCACCGTCTACTACTTCATTTGGCGCGCCGTTTTTGCCAATTCGGCCGGCCCCATCGCGGGCTTTTCTCTTCCTCAGATTCTCACGTACGTCAGCGTTGGCTGGATCATCCGTTCCTTTTACTGGAACACCATCGATCAGGAAATGGCCTATGAAGTTCTCGACGGCAAAATCGCCATGGACTTCATCAAGCCCGTCTCCGTGCAGTGGATGTGGCTGGCGCGCGCCATGGGCGAATCCGCGTTTCGCCTGATTCTTCTGACCGCTCCAACCGCCATCGTCGTCACTCTGGTCTTCCCCGTTCTGCCGCCGGCCTCGCACCTGAATTTCTTTCTTTTCTTCATCGCCGCGATTGGCAGCTTCTTCATCATGGGCGCGCTGAACTTCATCATCGGCACGTGCGCTATTCCTCTCACGTCCATCCTCGCGTTGATCCGCGCGAAATTCTGGCTTATCGAACTGCTCAGCGGGTTGCTCATCCCGCTCAACTTTTTTCCCCGTCCCCTGCAGATCATTTCGCATCTGCTTCCTTTCGAGCACATCGCCTACACGCCGTTGCAAATTTATCTCGGGCGGCTTTCTCTCCCCGAGACTCTGCGTCTGCTCGCGCTCGAATATTTCTGGGTTGTCGCGCTGCTCGTGCTCGGCCATCTGTGGTGGGTGCGCGCCACGCGCAAGATCACCATTCACGGCGGTTAGATGAAGGAAAAGCTCGCCAATTTTAAACGGCACCTGGCTCTGCTCGGTTCCTATTTCGCGCAGTACGCCAAAGTCCGCGTCAGCTACCGCGGCGACTTTTTTATTTCCGCGGCCACTTCGATGGCGGCCACGATTTTTTCTCTCGGATTCGTGCTGGTACTCTTCACGCGTGTGCCAAAGCTCGCCAACTGGCGCATGGAAGAAGTCGTCTTTCTATACGGCTTCTCCCTGATTCCCTTCGGCCTCTTCAACGTTTTTTCCTTGAACCTCTACGAATTCGGCGCCACTTACATCATGGAAGGAAAATTTGACCGCGTCCTTCTCCGCCCGCTTTCCTCTCTCTATCAGGTTGTGTTTGAGGCGTTTCGCATCGAATCGCTTCAGGAAGTAGTCGTCGGCCTCTTCGTCATGATCTGGGCCGCCCGCCGCATGGACTATCAATGGCATTTCATTGACATTGTGCTGCTCGCATTCTTCGCCGTTTGCGGCGGCATCATCTATATTTCCGTCTTTCTTTTTCTCTCCACGTTTTCTTTCTGGTTCGAGGACCGCATTGGCATTCATCCGCCCTTCTGGAATCTTCTCGCCTTCGGCCGCTACCCGCTTTCCATCTATTCCGGGTACGTACAGTTCATCCTGAGTTGGATTATTCCCTTCGGCTTTGCCACGTTTTACCCGGCCACGCGCCTGCTCGGCCGCCCCGAGTTCCGCGTCTATGCCGCTCTGGTTCCCGTCGTGACCGTGGCGGTTTTCGCTCTGGCCGCGGTTTCCTGGCAGTACGGCCTGCGCCGTTATTCTTCGACGGGTTCTTAGATTAGTTGCTCGACTAAGAAGGAAGGCGCTGAGCAAGGCCGCAGGAATTTTCCTTTTAGTTTTCTGCTTGCCGCCAGCTTTTCTTATAGCGCTTTCATGACCATCAGTACGCGGTCATCCTCATACACTCCGCCCCGCGAGTGCTTCTCCACGTCTTCGATTACCCCGCGCAATATTTTCTCCGGACTCTCTCCGCGAAGCCGCGTCACCAGTTGGGCCAGCCGCGGCCGACCGAACTCGGTTCCCTCCGCGTCCATCGCCTCGGTAATCCCGTCCGTGCACGCTACCAGCAGATCCCCCGGGGCGAGCGAAACCGTGCCGCACTCAAATTGCACATCCGGCATCAATCCGACGATCATCCCCCCGGTGTCCAGCCACTCCACTTTTCCATCCGCCCGCACCACCGCCGGTGGCACGTGCCCGGCGTTGACGTAGCGAAAGCTGCGCCCGCCGCTCTCCACCAACGCCAAAAACATGCTCAGGTATTTCGTCGGCCGGCCCTGCGCCATGGAGGCCCGCGCTCCCAAAAGGATTTTCTGGTTGATCGTCGCCGGCAATTTTTCGAGCCCGTCAATGTGATCGGTCAGCGCATGCAGGATCGCCTGCACGTTGGCCATCACCAGCGCCGAGGCTGCTCCTTTTCCTTCCACATCAGCGACCACAAGCAGAAGTTCCTCTCCACTCGCGGACTGCACCGGAAGAAAATCGTAATAATCCCCGCCCACCATTTGCGAAGCGCGATGCGAAACCGCAATTTCGATTCCAGGAAATGGAGGTGGGGCATCCGGCAGGAATCCCGCCTGAATTTCTCTCGCCAACGTCAGGTCCCGCTCCATTTTTTCCTTTTCGACGCGCGCGCGGTGCAGCTGCGCTTTTTCCAGCGCCAGCGCGACATGCGCGGAAAGCGCATCCAGAAAAGCTTCGTCCTCCCCGCTAAAACCTTCCTTTTTGTTGAGCAGCTGCAGCACGCCGATGATGTCTCCCGCCTCATTGCGGATGGGCAGGCAGAGCAACTCCTTGGTGCGGAAGCCAAGCTTGCGGTCCACGTCCGGCTCAAAGCGCGGATCGTCGTAGGCATTTTCCAGCCGTACTGCCGCGCCTTCGCGCGCTACCCACCCGGCAATACCACGGTCCGCCGGTAGGCGAATCACCTGCTGCTCCAGTCCGAGCCCCACCAGCGACCAGATCTCATTGCGCTCGCGGTCCACGAGAAACACGGTGCCGCGTTCGGCGCCGGATTGCCGCGTCGCAATCTGCAGAATGATGCTGATCAATTCGCCCAGATCCAGCGTCGAGTTCAGTTTTTTGGTGGCTTCAATAATGCTGGAGAGCTCTTTCATCGCGCCGCGGCGTTCCGCAAGCGCGAGCACGACGGCGGCGAAGCGCGCCAAAAAGTCAATCTGCAGGCGAACACGCTCCTCGATCGGTCCGCTTCCGCGAACCTCCAGCACGCGGACCCGAAAATCGTCGTTGCCCAGCGCTCCCGCCCATATCGAGGGATCCTTGCTGCTGTCGCTCGCCAGCCCGGCTTTAAAACCTGCCGGCGTTGACGGAGGCAGAGATCCGGCTTCGGCCCAGATTTCCGCCTCGCCGCGGTCGGCGCGCCACAGCCTTGCGCCCACGATGCCCGGTTGGGCAAGCGCGGCCTGCACGACGCGCGCGGCAATCTCATTCGCCGGGTAGCGGCCTTCCAGCCGGCGCAACCCCTCGAGCAATTCAGGGAAGAGGTCGTTCACTTTCTGACGTACGGGTGTCTCGCCCATGGCCGGTGGGGCGGCAATTCTGCCGCCGCATTGGACGTTAGCCTAGCAGGTGTGCCGCGGGATGAAAAGAGCCGGGTCAGCTCTGGCCGAGTGCGCGCGGGCGTTCGCGATCTGCCTCGTCCGAAGATGCAGTCTCGGAAGCAGGAGCGTGGCGCGCTTCCCAATCCTGGCTGAGCCGCCGGACCGATTCGCGCAAGCGGACCGCGAGCGAGGCAATCGTTTCGAGACGCTGCTGCGCCCCGCTGGGCATCCGGCCATCGCCTTTGCGCCGAATTTCCGCCAGCAGAAGTTCGGCGTTACCAAGGATGCCGGTGAGCGGATTATTCAATTCGTGGCGCAGAATTTCTCCGAAGTCTTCGCGTCCAATCTGTAACAGCAGATCCGGTTGGGGCTGCTCTGAAAGCGCGGCCATGGCCGAAGCCTGCATGCTCCTGTTCCGAATGCGCTGCAGCCGGCGTTCAACGAGCCCCAGCGCGACGTTCAGGCATTCACCCGTGCGAACAACATAGTCCGCCGCGCCCGCGGCGACGAGGCCGGAAAGCTCGGTCTGGTGTTCGGCGTCGCCGATTACCACGACGGGGGCGTAGCTCGCGAGCGAAGAAACTGTCATATCCAGCCGCTCGCTGAATTCCTTGGACTCGCTCTTCTCCGGCGAGGAAAGCGAATCCGCCAGAAGGATTACGTCGGGCGCGGCATCCTCCAGGATTCGCCGCGCCGCAGCCAGCGAACTGACGGAAGAGACGTGCCTCCGTTCATCCACGGTTTCCAGTTCGTGGCGCGCAGTGGCGCGCAGCCCAGCATCGTCACTGACCAGCAGAATGTTGCATTCCCGGGTTGTCATGGCTTCACTCATTTCCAATTCCTAGTTCCCTTTCTTGAAGGCCGAGGCGCGGCTCTCGAGAGCGAGCGGGCCGCTCAATATGCCAAATACTTTCTCCGTCAGTTCTTCGACGCGGAACGGCTTGGCGACATGCGGCAAGCTGTGCCGTTCGAGAAATTCGTGAGTCTGCGGCGCAATCACGTCTCCGGTCACGAAGAGAAATTTCCCGCGAAGGGGGTTATGCGAGCGCGCCAGCGCCTGGTAAAAGTGCTGCCCATCCAGCCCCGGCATTTTCATGTCGCAAATCACCAGGTCGTAGGACTCTCTTGCAGCGCGCTCGAGCGCTTCGCGGCCATCCAGAAGCATATCCACCTGCATCCCTTCGTCTTCGAGGACGTCGGCGATCAGCCGGGCTACCGTGGGCTCATCTTCGACAATCAGCACGTGTTTCTTGCGATGATCGGTGTGCAATGCCGGACGCGGCATCGCTTGCAGCCTTTGGGTTTTCGCCCCGGAATTTGGGCGAGCGCGCAGCGCTGCAGGACCAATTTGAGGAAGTACGCGTCCTTCCGCAGCGCTGTATTCGACCGCGGCGGGCAGTTCGATCGAAAAGACCGCGCCGCCGCCCGGGGCGTTCGCAACGGAGACCTGACCTCCATGTTCCCGCACCACTCCGAGCACGATGGAGAGCCCCAGCCCGGTGCCGATGCCGGCCGGCTTGGTGGTAAAAAATGGATCGAAAATGCGCGCGAGAATCGCCTGCGGGATGCCGGGACCGTCGTCAATGACCTGCAAGAGAACGCGGTTCTCGCCGGCGCGCGCCGTGCGCAGCGTGATTGTTCCCGGGCGGCCATCCTCGGCGATCGCCTGTCGCGCGTTTCCGATGAGGTTCGTCAGGACCTGCTGCAACTGGCCAGTATCCCCCGTCACGAAGGGGAGCAAGGGATCCAGAACGAGCTCGATGCTAATTTTCTCGGCGGCGGATCCAAAGCGCTGCAGCTCCATCGCGCGCTGGACAACTTGATTGAGCGCCACACGTTTCCTCTCCGGACGGCTGTCTCGTACCGTGAGAAGCAGCTGCCGGAGGATCGTGCTCGCGCGTTCCGCTTCCTCATAAATCTGGCGGGCTTCTTCCGTTCGACCCACGGGATCCTTGCGGACGAGCAAGCGCTGCGAATAGCCGAGAATGCTGGTGAGGGGATTGCTGAGTTCGTGCACCACGCCGGAAACCATTTGCCCGAGCGCGGCCAGCTTTTCGGTCTGCAACAGCTTGGCTTGAAACACGCGTTGAGCGGTCAAGTCACGGTAAATCTCGAGGCGGCCGAGGCGGCGGCCGTTATGATCCTGCACGGGGCGAACCGACCGTTCAAGAACGCGCGGGACCGGGCGTGCGAGTTGTAACTCCTCGCGTGTGCCGCCTTCCTCGCCGCTTGCGAGCTCGCGCCAACGCCGCGCGAAAGCTTCCGGCTCGGCGGCGCGCCCCGCCAGCAGTTGAATCAAACCCTCGAGCCTGACACAGGAGGATGCTTCTTCGGGCGTCAGGCCGGCGATTTGGCCAAATCGCGTGTTCATCGCCGTGATGGTTTGGTCGGCAGCGAAGAGCACGATTCCTTCTTCGACCCATTCAAGAACGTTTTCGAGTTCCGCGTGCGAGCGGCTGTCCTGCGCGGCCTCCTGGTGCAAGGCAGCCGGGCTGAGCACCACCGCGGCCAAGCCGTCCGCGATAGCCAAGGGAGAGTGCAAACGCACGCGAATTCCGTTCAAAAGTTCGGCCTCGCATTTTTCAGCCGCCCCAGGCGTGGACTCGCCGCCAGGAGACAGCATCCGATTTGACCAGTCCTCTACTTTCGGCTTTTCCCTCTCACAAAAGAGGTTGGCAAGCGGCCCTCCCGTGTATTGCGTGGAAGCGGAATTGATGGGAGCTGGAGCGCCCTCCAAGAATCGCGATTGATTTGAGCGCGCATCTCCGAGCAATTCCTTGGCGCTGCGATTCATTCCAGAAATGTTGCCGGCGAGGTCGAGGAGAACAGTGGCGTCTGGGCTGGCATCGAGCAGGGCTTTGCGGCGAGCGGCGCGGCGAAGCGTTTCCCCGCGCTGCCGCCGGCGCTCGAGTGCCATGGCTGCCAGAGTGGCGCGCAGCTCCAGCCTTTCGAGCGTGGCGAGCATTGCGGATTTTCCGGTCACGCCGGCGACAAGCACGCCGAGTTTCTCACCGGAAGATTTCAGGGGAATGGCGACCAGCCTTGCCAAGCCGTTTTTTTGCCAGATCGCGGGCGGTTGCACGCCAACCACGTGGCCGGCCCTTAGGGCCTCGCGCCACAGTCCCGAAAGAGGTTCTCGCTCGATCGCGCCGGTCCAGCCGGCATCTCCGCTCTCCCATCCGAACTCGATCTCGCAGGACTCCGCCGCCGCGGCAGACTGCGCCGGAACCTGCCCTATGACAGTGAACGCCGCCCCGAGCCCGTTTGCGGACGAATTCGCCTCGGTGCAACTCGAGGCGAGTTGGGAGAGGACCGTATCCGCGGACGCGCCTCCTGAAAGCGCGCCCAGAATCTGGCTGCTGAGGCGCAGATCTTCCCGGCGAACCCGCGCGAACTTCTCTTCCTCTTGAAAATCGAGCGCCAGCGCAAGTTGTGCGGCGATAGAAGACGCCAATCGCCGCTCGGACTCCGGCGGCCTGTTTTGCGATCCCGTGAGAATCACCCCATGAAGTTGAGTTTTGCCGCGAATCGGCGTCCAAAGCGCGTGCCGCAATCCGACGAGGGGACCGATGACCGCGCGACCCGAGGAGAAATTCAATTCCTGGTCGAGGCTTTCGGTGGAGGTTGCTAATTCCTGCGGCAGCGGAGGTTCGAGCGAGAGTCTTTGCCAATCTCCCGGCGTGGGCTCGCCGTGCGGCTCCCAAACCGCGCCGCGCAGTGCGGCGGGAGATATTTCCGTTTGCGCGTCAACATCCGGCTCGAGCCAGACGCCGAGGCGCTCCGCTTCGCTCTGGCTGGAGAGGGCATGGATGGCTTCGCGAACCAATTCCTCGCGCGATGCCCCGAAGAGGCCGGCTTGCGCGGGGCCCCTCCATCGCTCCTCTTTGTCTTCTCGCTTTCGCCAAGCCCACATGATGGCCGTTACGCCTCGCAAATCCATTCGAGGAGAAGCGGCCGGTTTCTACTCAGATTTTGGGCGGCCTCTCCCGACTAGATGCACTTGCAGGGAAAGGCCCATCTCGAAAAGCGTTCAATGCCAACGGAATCAAGCAGTTGCAATGGGAGAAAAGAAAATGAAAAAGACCGGGAGTCCCACGGCGAGACTGGCAGGCAGCTTGTTCCCAGAGTGGGCTGGTGGCTGGAAGCCTTCGAAACTGACCAAGCCGCGTTGTCCGTGAAGGATCAGTGTGGATTGGGACGGCAGCGCAGAAGCGCACCCTTGTGCAACGCGCCGGAACGAGCTGCTTCTACGACTCGACATGCTCCATCTGGTACTGCTTCAGCTTGCGGTAGAGCGTGGTTTTCCCGATGCCCAGCATGCGCGCCGCAGCAAGTTTGTCTCCGCCAGTTTCGCGGAGCGTGCGAATAATGGCGCGACGCTCCAGCTCTTCCATCGGCAAGAGTTCGTCCTTTTCCGGCACTCGTTCGCTCGCGGGGTAGTGCAGGTTTGACGGCAGATCACCCACATGCACGATGGGGCCGGAACCCATGGCCACGGCCCGCTCGATGGCGTTTTCGAGCTCGCGGACGTTACCCGGCCAATCGTAGGCGATTAGTCGCCGCATGGCATCATCGGAAATCGTGCGCGGAGGACCGTGCGGGTCGGAAAATTTTTCAAGGAAAGCGGTCACCAACAACTGGATATCACTCTTGCGCTCGCGCAAGGGGGGCAGCTTGATCTGCACGACATTCAGCCGGAAATACAAATCCTGGCGAAACGTGCCGCCGCGGATGGCGCTTTCGAGATCACGGTTGGTAGCGGCGATGATGCGAATATTGATGTGGCGGCGTTCGGTCGAGCCCACGGGTTTGACCTCGCGCTCCTGAAGGGCGCGCAGCAGCTTGGCTTGCAAATCCACCGGCATATCTCCAATTTCGTCGAGGAAAAGCGTGCCGCCCTGCGCCGCCTCCAGCAAGCCCTGCTTGGCTTGCATCGCCCCCGTGAATGCGCCTTTGACGTAGCCGAATAGCTCCGATTCGATGAGCGTGGGGACCAGCGAAGAGCAATCCACTGGGGCAAAGGGGCGCTCCTTGCGTGGTCCGGAATAGTGGATGCTTCGCGCCACAAGTTCCTTGCCGGTGCCGCTTTCGCCGAGAATCAGCACGGGATATTCGTGCTGGCTCACCTTCTCGATCATTTTATAAACACGCTGCATTTTGGCCGATACACCGATCATGCCGCCAAATCCCGGCTTCGACCGCAGCTGTTCACGCAATAAGCGATTCTCGCGATCGAGCTCCAGATCGCGCGCGACCCGCTCCAGGCGCGCGCGCAGATCTTCGATGTGAAACGGCTTGGTCACGTAATCCACTGCGCCCATGCGCGTGGCGGCCACCGCGGAATCGATCGTCCCGTATTGCGTCAGCATCACGACGGCGATCTGCGGATACATCTCATGGACTTGCTTCAGCAAATCCATTCCGCTCGAGGGTGGAAGAATCAGGTCGGTAACGACGATATCCACTGCCGCCGATTCGAGGCGCCGCAACGCTTCCTCAACGGTAGATGCGGCGACTGCCTTCATGCCGCAAGAGATCGCCACTTCGGCGCAGAGCTTGCGCGTTGCTTCGTCGTCTTCCACGACGAGCACAGTAACCGGTATGGGAGCGCGTTGAACGCCAGCTTCTTCGCTCATCTAGCTTCACCTCGCGGGATGCTTGGCGCGTATCAGTTGCACAAGCCGTACCATTTAGGGAAAACAGCGCTTCGAATTCATAATTCAACAACTTAGCCATATTAGCATCTTCTAAGAATTTCCGATTCGGGAATTTACTGTTTGTTGAAAACCGGCGTTCGCAGGCTCGGTCCAACTAGGAAGAGATGTGTTTTCAGATACTTACCAAATTGGATCAAGTGACATTCCCGTTCTGGAACTATCCCTTCTGTTTCCCAGAACGTTCCCAAGCCAAAACGGATTGGGCCCGGTGAGCGATCCCGTCACCGAGCCCGATTTATTTACGTTTCTGGCTCGCCACTTCTGACAAGCCCAAGCTACAGCGAGCGAGATCTTCGATCACGCTCGCGCGCAGCCTCCGGATGATTTAGTCGGCGGCCGGCTTTTTCGCCGCGGGCTTCCTGGCAGCCGGCTTCTTCCCTGCTGGCGCCCCTTCCACTTTCCGATTTATGAGAGACAGCACATCGTGGGCGTTGAATGGATAGCGCCGGACGGATTGCTCGCCGGTGGTGCTGAGCGTGACGTCCACGCGCCGGTTGTTGGCCAGCCGGATCGTCGCCAGGTTCCGCAGGAATTTCGCCTTGTCTGGTGCGGAAAGGTCGGGATCCGTTTCGATGAGCTGCTTCACCTGCGCGTCGTCCATATTCTGGTCCACGCCGTAAGCTTTCGTATCCAGGTGGTCCGCCGGAATGCCCTTTTCGATCAGGTAATTCTCGGCTCGCTTCACGCGGCGCTCGGACAGGAGCTGGTTGTATTCCTTGCCGCCGCGGATATCGGCATGGCCGCCGAGGATCAACTTGGCGTCCGGCTTGTAGGTCAGATATTGCTTGAAGTCGTTGGCCAGCGTTTCCAGAATGACCGCCTGGCTTGCGAGCAACCCGCCGTTCGGACGAGCCACCGTTGGCTGGGCCGTCGGGAAATAAATGCTGTGCAGCGCGAGGCGCACCTCGAGTTGATGGACCTGCGGGGGTTCGGTGACTTCGACCGTGCCGCTGGCATCGGCCGTGCCGCCGCGACCGTCATTCACCGTGCATTTCACTGTGTACGACCCGGGCTGCAACCCCGTCGCATCGAATGTCGCGTTCGAGTTCGTTCCGGTCACCTGCCCTCCGGAAGCCGAATAGCTATAGGTGAGCGGATCGCCATCGGGATCGCTCCCCGTGCAAATGACTCCAGTGTGCTCGCCTGGCTGAATAGGACTGCGCTCGACAGAAAGAGTCGCCGTTGGCGGACGGTTCGGCCGCTCCTCGACCTTGATGTCCGTGGCGCAAGAAGCCGTGCCGCCCGCGCCGTCATCCACTTTCGCGGTGACTGTGTAACTGCCCACGCTCGTCCCAGTGGAGATCCAGCGAACATCAGGGCCGCTGCCATCCACGGAACCGGCGGTGGCCGTGTAGCCATAATTCAGCGGCGTATTTTGCGGACTCGAAGCGTCCACGTGGATCGCAACGGAATCTCCCGAGCCTGCGTAGATCGAAGTGGGATTGGCCGTGCACGCGGCCACCGGCGGCTGATGCGCCGGAGGAGGCGGCGCGGCTTTGGTAAAGCCGAAGCGATAAATGAGGCCGGACCCGACGCGGAAGTTGTTTTCGCGTCCGCCAGGCGACAAATTGTCGCCCGAAAATGCCGTCATGAAATAATCGATTTCAGCAAAACGCCAGGCAAGATTCTTGGTCAACGCCACATCCACGCCTCCGCCAGCCATCAAGGCAAATGCATTGGCGGCGCTGTTTCCGGTCAGCGAAGCGCCGGCGTGTGCGGAGCCCACCATCAACTCGGCAAACGGAACGAAATAGTTGAAGTGACGCCAGTTCACGCGCGGGCCGAACAGAAAAGTGCTCAGCGTTCCGCTGGAAGAGACACCGGCCACCTGGCGCTTGTAGTTCATCGCGCCCACTTCTTCGGTGAGCCCGATCCAGGAGGTGGGGTTCCAGGTGAACGAGCCGGAGCCGCCGAGGTTGTTGAACGAACTGAATCCTCCGCCGGGATTGAAATTCGCATAATCAAACATGCCGCCGACCTCGTAGCGCGGCGTGAGCCGGCCGGGTGCCGAGTCGTCATCAGAACTCGCGGCAGCCGGCGTAGGGTTTGGCCGCGGCGCCTCGGGAACAGCGAACAGAGCGCGCGCCGCCGGTGATATATCCGCCGCCGTCAATTTGGGCAGCGGGTTCTCGGAGGCGGTATTCGCGCCGCCGCCGTTAGGCAGGGCGCACATCGGCAAAGCCAGGAAAGCGGTCACTGCGACTGCGGCACACCACTTGCGCATCATTCGTCTCCCTCAACTTTCTGGTTCGGAACCCAAAACGCTGCTGTGCCAGCCGCGCCGCATTTGGCACGATCCCGTCCCCTCTTGGAGGATCCGCGGCGCACGCGGCAAGCTTTGTTGCATCTGCCCGGGGTCATCACACGGCCGACGCCTCGTCCGGGTTTTCGTTGCTTCGGAAATCAACCCGAGAGGCACTAAGGCGTGGTGCAGTTAGACTATTCCAAACTTCCCCGAAACCGCAAGCATTTCGTTGCAAAACGAAGGGCAAAAGCGAAGGTAAACACGCTGCCGCGCCCGAATCCCGCGCTAAACTAGGGGCGCGATGCGGAAGACAACGCTCATTGATGTGAACTGGCTCGGCCGGCCGAGGTCCATCGCCGCGGCGCTGCTCGAATCCGAAGGTCACAGTGCCCTCATTGATCCGGGGCCGGCTTCCACTCTTCCGGCGCTTCGCGACGCATTGCACGCCGAAGGAATCCGTTTCTCCGAACTCAACGCGATTCTGCTCACGCACATCCATCTGGATCACGCGGGAGCTACGGGCGCGCTGGTGCGCGAAAATCCTAAGCTCGAAGTCTACGTGCACAAAGCGGGCATGCTGCATGTCGCCGACCCGACAAAACTGCTCGCGAGCGCGGAACGGCTTTGGCCGGGTCAACTCGCAACACTCTTCGGGGAAACTCTGCCGGTTCCATTTGAAAATATGCGCGTGCTGAATGGCGGCGAAACACTTGCCCTAGGCAACCGAAGACTAGAAGTTCTTTTTACGCCGGGGCACGCGTCGCATCATGTTTCTTACTTCGACAGCTCGGATGGAACCGCATTCGTCGGCGACACGGCCGGATTTCACATCGAAGGCAATCCTTATGTCGCGCCGCTCACTCCGCCCCCTGACATCAACCTAGAACTCTGGAACGCATCGCTCGACGCCATTTCGGCGAGAAAACCATCGCGGCTGTTTCTCACGCATTTTGGCTTCTCGGATCACCCCGCAGCGCACATCGCCGCCTATCGCAAAAACCTGAAGGGATGGAGCGCCGTTGCGGAGAAATTCTTGCGCGCTTCGCGGGAGGAAGAAGCTGCATCCGCGGCGTTCATTGCCGCAGTCAGCGCGGAAATTCAACAACACGTGACCGGCGCGGAGGCGGAACATTACATTTTCAACTGCAGCCCAAACCTCTCCTGGCTAGGGCTGGCGCGTTATCACCGGAAGCGCGCGGAAGCGGCCGCAAAGTAGCTCGGGGATACACGAAACATCTCGCCACGAAGAAAAATTCATTTCATCGCTTGCAGCGCGGGTTCGAGCCAAGAGAAGAGAAACTGGTTGATGCTGGGAAACTGCGCGGCAAGCAGGCTAAACACAGGGATCGCGCCAGCCGAAAGAAACTTGATCCAGAAATCCAGACCGAGTTCACCCGGCTCGGTGGAAGTCAGATGACTGAGGATGGCCTCGCGGTGCATCTCCGCGTACACGTAGCCCACGGCCGCCGCCATCGCGAGCAGCAAAATCACTGCGAGCGATTGCAACGCGGGCCGCGGCTCAAACGGATAAGTGTTCATCGAGAGAACGAGAAAAACATAGATACCGGCGGCGCAGATCACGAGCGTACGAATCCGAAGCAATACACTGACAAGAAAATTAACGTAGACCAGCGCGGCAAATTCTTCCGCGAGCGCCCGAAACAGAAGCAGAGGCTGCTTTTCCAGTCGTTCATCGGCGGAGACTACCAGCGCCCGCTCCTTGGCCCATTCCGGCTTCAGCACATCGCGAATGAGAACGGCAGCTGTTTTTGCCATCTCTTTTTGCAGGCACTCCACCCGCTTCATCAATTCCTTCAATTGCCAGCCCTTGCGGTAGTCCGCTTCCATCACGCTTTTTTTCCACCACCAAATGTGCAAAGGAACTCGAAGCAAATGCGACGGCCGGAAAAGACGAAGGATCACGGTCGACACGGCGGCAAGCCAGCGCTTCAGGCGAAATCGTCTCCCGCGGTTCCCCCTTCCACCCGCAGCGCTGCCTTCATTCCTTTTCTCGACGATGTGCCCGTAGGCTTCAATCAAGCCAGCACGAACCTGATTGGTTCGCAGAATCTGCGTGCGGAGAGAGGTGCGGGCATCCTCCGCAAGTCTCGTCTGCGGGTCCTCCACAAGCGGCAGGAGTCGCGCCTGATTTTCCAGTGCCCGTTCGATGACTTTATAGGTTTCGCGCAACGTGCTGCCTCCCGGGTTCCAGAAGGAATGCCACGAAAGGTCTTTCATCCGGCAGAACGCTGCGCGTAGCGGCAACCGATCGAGCCCAGCCAGAACCTGGCGGCATTTTAGCCATGTGAACACCAGTTTCAGCAAGCAGCCTAGAAAGGACGCAACAAGCACGCCCAGGAAAACCGCGTATCCGATGTCATACGGTTCGCCTTCGATCGTCTGGACCGGATGGCTGTGGTTCAGGACCGTAAAAAGAACCGCAGCTATGGCAATGACAGGAAGCAGGACGCGCCAGCTGAAGTAAAAAGGATGCGCCGTCTCGCGCAACTCCTCGCCCTCGGTATCGGAAATCCGAAAGGCGTCGGCTGGAAGGTCTTCCTGTTCGGGAAGCCTGGGCCGACGCAAATCCACCAGGCAAACTCCTCGCAAGCTGATCCACATCCACCAATACACCGCGGCCATGAGCAAGAGAACGGGCAGCACGGGCGAGACGCCGGAAGTCAGGTAGAGCATGCGAGTGGACCAATAGACGCGCCACTCGCCATGCGCAGAAAGTGTCAGCCAAAGTTGCAGCCAGGTCATAAACGCGACCAGAACTGCAAGCCCGGCCGCGACCAGTCGCTGGTGGCGCAAGTTGGCAAGATCCCAAATCGTTGCGCAAACAAAGGGCAAATAGGGAGACCATAACAACAGGGTCAAGCCAGAGAAACCGCTCCAGGTCACCTCTGGATTTCGCGTGCACATCACCAGCACGAATCCTGAAGCGAGCGTGAGCGCCCCGATTGCCAGAACAATCGCGCCGCGCACATCGCCGCTTCTGGCGAATTGCGCGCGGGCCTCGGAGTCCGCAAGGATCGAACCGGTCCAACTCAGAATCGCGTGCGCGATCAGCAGTAGCAGGCACAGGAAGTAAGCGATATTCCACGCAGGCGGCGTGTGCAGCTTTTCCTCGGTGGGATTGCTGAAATGCAAAAAGCCGTATTCACCGCTGGCCGTCAAGAGCGAACTCTCCGGCTGCTTCGCCCGCGAAAAATAAGCGATCGGAAGCTCCGGATATTTGATGGAAATGATCGATTGGTCTATGCCCGCGATTGGCCAAAATCCGTCGCGGCCCAAAACGGTAAGCCAAAGCAGCGGCCGCTCCACGCAACCGTAACTTCCGTCTGGATTCACGAACTCCGGCCCCGAGGCATAGTCGGCATAGGGTGCGTCAGGCAGCTTTCCTCCAGCAGCGAATGGAAAGCTGGAAAATGCCGAGCCATTTTCGCTTTCGGCCCCTGCAGTCGCGGCAACCCGATTCGTGGAGTCTGTCGCGGAGAGCAGCGCGACCATGGCGTTGAATATCCCAACGCTTCCGCTGCTCACAAACAGGCGGTCCTCATGCCAGTCCGCCCGTGATTTCTGGCGGCAGAGATGGTCGCTCAAACCGGGAATCAGGGAGTAGGTGTTGAGGGCAAGCACGCCGCGCAAGTTCGGGTCAGCTGCACGCGGGAAAAGCAAGTCGGGCACAGTGATGACCACCTGGCCTTGCGCGTACGCCTTTCGGAGGTACCCGGCCAGGAACAGGTCATCCACGGGATCGGAGGCCAGTAGAAGCGTGAACTTGATCTGATGCTTCTGAAGCTGGCTGACAATTCCCAGCATGACGGCTTCCTGGGACAACGGAGTCTGCGCCGTGGCGTAGGGTGCGACGGAATCGTCGTCGCTTCCTGTTCCGCTGGCGTCAAATTGAAGTATCGCGGCCCCGGCAGGGCTGGGCGATGAGGCTGTCTGCGAAGCAGCCGCTTTCTGGTAAGCGAATCGAAAATAAGAAATCTCGCGCGGAAAATGAATCTTCAAAACATCCTGATCTAAGGGCGCAAAAGCTGTCTGCTTGCGGCACCCGTCTGGCTGTGCTTGACCGCCGGATTCGTGCTGGCCGGCTTCTGGCCCAGGCTTGAAGGCGGGTGCGGCTTCAGCCTCCTCTTTCCGGAAAGTGCTGCGCGGCAATGAGCCGTAAACGGTTTCGTCCTCTGAGAGGATAGCAACTTCGCGCGGCTCGTAACCGCGATCGCAAATGTACTGGAGAAATTGCGCGCGCGTGTAATCGTCGTTTTCCTGGAACGATGCGAATTGGGCGATATTCTTTGTTCGATCGCCGAACCACGCGATACTGCGGGGGCCGGTCACAGTTCCGCTGTACACAAAAACTCTATTGGCCAGCTTTTCTCGCGCCTGCCTTTGGAGTTCCTGCTCCAAAGACTCGAGCGAACCGGAAAATGTTGGCCCCTGGATGAGCAGTGGATCGTTCAACTCGTGTGGGAGTGGCGATGTACCTCGCAGTTGAGAAATGAGGTCGAGGGAGTTGCGAAACTGGAGGCGGTTTATTCCCGCGGTCGGCGTTTCACTTACCACCAGCACGAAGAGCGTACCCGCTTCTCCGGAACTCTCCGGTTCCTTGTTTCGTCGAAACATCATCAACCCGGGATAGGCTTCGCGCAGCCTTTGCTCATCTTCCTGTTCGGCGCGTGCTTTCCAATTCGAGGACTCCTCTCGTGTCGGGCGGTCCCACGGCATGACGGAGCGGTCGAACGCGTAGCCTTTCATCTGCACCGCTTGCTGGATCGCTTCGAGGCTGCGGTCGAAGAAAAGCGCCAGGCGCGTGTGGACCGGGTCCGGCACAAGGGCGATTACAAATTGTTTTTGTTCGTCGTGCGCTAACTTCAACGTGTCGCCGGAGAATGCTACTCCTTGCGCAAGCCCCGCGTTGGGGCTTGATCCATCCATCGAACTTCCAAAGTACGCCTCGATTTCTTCGGCCAGGCGCTTTGGATAGGGACTGCTGATTTTCTTGGCTGTCTCGCCCGTCTCTCCTTCTTTCGCTCGCATTCCAGCCGTGGTCTCGTGCGCGCCGGACGCCGCAGGCCCCGCCACTCGGAGCATTCCGGCGATGACGAGAAACGCTGCAAAGAAAAGTCCGCCACTTTTCATGGCTCACCTACGCAAGAAATCCTTTGGAAAGCTGGGAACCTGTTGCGGCTGCGAACGGCATGGCTCTGGAGCGAATCCACCATGCACACCACAAGCACACCGGCAGTCCTTGAAAAGTAGTGCAGAGGATGGACGTTCCGTTTCAAGTACGGGAAAGCGAAAGCTCAGGGTGCCGCAGTCGCATTAATCTTCCGAGGTGCTGGGGGATTAGAAGTTCAGTGGCCGTCGCCGTTGGCTCGGCTCAAGCTGGTGTTTCCGGGGTCTGCGACTTCAGGTGCCGGAGCGGTCGCCTCGGATCCGCTTGATTCGCCGGCTGGTTCGGGCTCGAGCCTGGCGGCGAATGCGCCCACTAGAAGATCTACAAGCTTCTTCGCGCTCGCGGCATCGGGGTCTTTGTCGGGGTTGTATTGGGAGACGACCAGCCCAAGACAGTTCTTATGCTTGGTGAACCCAGCAAGCGCCGCGCGCGCGATTTCCAGCGAAAGCCCGCCGCTTGCGGGCACGTTCACCGCAGGAATTTCCTCGCCGGAAAGCACGTCAATATCCAGGTGCAGCACAAATTCGTGAGCATCAGCGTGCACGAATGCAAGGGCATCCTTAAATGAGGCTTCGCCTTTCGCTTGAATGTCAGCAGCATAGATATGCCGCATCGGCGACTTGCTCAGAAATTCCTCTTCGGGCGGATCCAACCGGTCCAAACCAAATAGCGTGACATCAGGCTCTCGAACCAGGGGAGACTCGCCCCAGAACCGCACCAGCTCAGGCGCGCCCCTCCCAATAATGTGAGCGACCACCATGCCGTCAATGCGGCCGGAAGGAGTCGAAGCGGGCGTATTCAAATCCGCATCGCGATCAACCCACATCAGATTGACGTGCTTGTAGTACCTGCGCGCGCCCGCCAAAAGGCCCATCGTCTGCGCGCAATCGCCGCCGAGCACAAGCACGAAGGCGCCACTCTTCACCGCGGCCTCCGCTCGGACCTTCAAGTCGTTCAATCCGGCGACAATCTCCGGCAGATTTCGAGCTCGCCGGTGTTCTTCGTCATCGGCGAAATGCCGGGGCGCACAATCGCCCAAATCGGTCACATCATAGCCCGCGGATTGCAGCCGCTCAGTCAGCCCAGCGGAACGCAAAGCAGTGGGAGCTTTTTCGCTTCCTGGCAAGAACGCGGCTGCGCTCGACGGTGCGCCTATCAAAGCAATCTTCTTCGGCTGACGGACGATTTTCACCGCCAAGGC
This sequence comes from Candidatus Acidiferrum sp., assembly GCA_035279745.1. Taxonomy (GTDB): domain Bacteria; phylum Acidobacteriota; class Terriglobia; order Acidiferrales; family UBA7541; genus Acidiferrum. Next base: position 104,106 of record DATEHE010000020.1, read on the forward strand.
TTGCTCCTTGTCTTATTGATCCCCTTACTGCGTGGGGTCTGCCGTCAACTTGCGGGCTGCCAGCCCGCCCCTGCATTCGAGCAACGCTGCGAACTCTCTAGCGGCGCGGCGCCGGCGCGATTGTCGCCAGTTCCGGAGGCAGCGTGAAGCGTACATCTTCGCGAATCAGATCGAGATCGCGCTGATCCGTAAAACCGCATTCCGCCAGACGCTGGCTCACTTGTTCGACGAGCACCTCAGGAGCGGACGCGCCTGCCGTCAGGCCCACGCGCCCCACGCCTTCCAGCCACTGATTATCTATATCCGCCGCAGAATCGATGAGCTTCGCCTTCACGCCGCTGCGCTGCGCAACTTCGACGAGGCGATTCGAGTTGGAACTGTTCGGCGAACCGACAACCAGAATCAAATCCACGTCTTTCGCCACTTGCTCGACCGCTTCCTGGCGGTTCTGGGTCGCATAACAAATGTCATCGCTGGCCGGGCCCTTAATCGCGGGAAACCTTTGCCGTAAACGCGCCACGATCTCCTGCGTGTCGTAGAGGCTCAAGGTAGTTTGCGTTAGAAAAGAGAGTTTCTCCGGATCTTCCACTTCCAAGGCGTCCACTGCCGCTACCGAATCGACCACAATCGTGCTGTCCGGCGCTTCGCCAGATGTCCCGACAATTTCCTGGTGATCCCTATGCCCGATCAAGATGATCGTGCGCTTTTCCCGCGCGAACTTCACCGCCTCCATGTGCACTTTCGTCACCAGCGGGCACGTTGCGTCAATCACCTTCAGCGCGCGGTCTTTCGCCTCCTGGCGCACCGCTGGAGGCACTCCATGCGCGCTGAACACCAGCACGGCGCCATGCGGAACGTCCGAAATGGATTCGACGAAGATCGCCCCTCGCCGCCGTAACTGCTCGACAACATAGGTGTTATGCACGATTTCGTGATGCACGTACACCGGCGCGCCATAGGCTTCGAGCGCCAGTTCCACGATATCTACCGCGCGCACGACGCCGGCGCAAAATCCCCTTGGCCGGACCCTCAGCAATACCTTTCCGTTTGTGGCAGTCTGCATCGTTATCCTATGTGGGTATATTTAGAACACTCTATCATACCTCACGCCGCTATCTGCTCGCATGGAGTTCCTTTTGGCTACTTGCCGCACATTTGGCTAGTTTACCGTTGCACGTCACTTGTTCTTCCGGATGCGGACCCTCCGCTCCGATTCGGTAGACTAGTGCGCAGAGAGGCGTGGAGCGGCTGCAACCGGTGCGCCGGATTGAGCTTCGGGAGAAGCTAACCCGAGCCTTCCCCCGCAATGCAGCGCGTCAGGCGCCAAACGGAGAAATTTGTGTCCCCGTCAGATCCGATCAATCGCCGCCGCAGCGAACGCGTGATGCTGCAGATCCCCATTACTGTGCTCGCTGAGACGCCCGAGCGCGACCCACTGCAGGAGGATACGCATACCCTCGTGGTCAACGCGCACGGCGGCCTGATGAAACTGAAATTGGAATTGCTCCCCGGCCAGCCCATGATTCTGGTCAACCAGCAAACCGGAGTGGAGCAGAGTTGCCGGGTCGTCCGGATTGACCAACCGGCGGCGGACTATTTCGCCGTGGCCTTCGAATTTGACCGGCCGGCGCCTAAGTTCTGGCCGATTGCGTTCCCGCCAGCCGATTGGGAAGTTCCTAAGTCTTGATGAGCCGCTCCACGGAAGTGATGAATTCTCAAGATCGCCGTCCCCTCATTTCCGCAACTATCCCAGCCTGGAAGTGTTTAACAAAGCAGGGGCAGGTATGACCAGGAGGCTTTCGATGAGTGGAGTGTGTTCCCCCAAGACGTCTTTAAAGTTTCTTACTGTGGCCGCGCTTAGCGCCGTGCTCTTTGCCGCGGGCTGCGATGAGTACGTACGGATCACGCGCGATCCGGACGTCCGGATTATGAAGGGCGCTTCTTGGACGTGGCGTCCCGTCGCTTCGGAATCCGCGGCGCGCAACGCACAGTCAGACAATCGGCGCGTGCTTTCCCGTGACCGGTACTCTCGCGATCAAGCCCCAGCACAATCCCCCGCGGACGATGCGATCGATCGCCAGCGCGTAAAGTCGGCTATCGAACAAACGCTCGCCTCCAAAGGCTTCAAGCAGGTTAGCGATCCCACGGCTGCGGACTTTCTGGTGGACTACAAGTTCGCCGTTCGCCGTGGCAATGCTGCCGTACCTGTCGCCTATCCTGGCGCGTATCCCGGCCTGGTTTGCGGACCTTTCCGCTGCTGGCAATCGTGGGGCTACGGTCCCGCTTATGTCGGCTACGAGAATATTCATTTCCGCGAAGGCATGATTGTCATTGACTGGATACAGCAGCCGACCCGGCATCTGGTCTACCGCGCGGTGGGCGCAAAGCCGGTGCATTATGAAAATTTCTCGCTTACGCAAGGCGACATCAACGGGCTCGTTCACAAGCTCTTGAACGAATTGAAGCCGCGCAAATAAGCGGCAAGCGCAATCAGGAACCTGAGCAAGTCTAAAGTTATTCGGGGCTCGCGAACGTCACGGCAGCAGCCCGAACACAACGACGCTGTTCGGCGTGCCAACGTACACCTTTCCATTGGCAATCATCGGTGTAATGAACTTGTTGTCGCTAAATTGATCGCGATTGTTGACGGCCTGGTTCGAGTTGTAAAGCTCGTTGGTCAAACTGGTTGCGTCGTACGCGTGCAGGACGCCCGTCGAGCCATTTTGCACGGCCCACACGATGCCGTTTGTTGTGCCGTTCGCCGAAACACTTGGCGTGCTGCCAGGATACGCGAATGTTGCCGTGCTCTCCGACGAGGGAACCGCTGCAAGTTTCGCATTCGTCACCGGAAACGCCTTTAAGTGATCGCCAACCGCCCCGTAATAAACAGTGCCGTTGAAGTATGCGGGCATTGAGAATACGGCCCCGCCTAATTGGCCCGTAATCTCCTGATAGATTTGATCCGAGGTCGCATTGAATTTGCCCATGTTGTCGCGATCCACCACGTAAATATTGGCGTCCTTTCCCGCTCCCACGGAAAGATGCCGGACGTTTCCGCCGCTATCGGTAACGTCCAGCAACAGAATTCCGCCGCCGGACCCGAAATCCTCGTCCGCATTGGACTCCGCAACCGTATTGTGCGGCGTGAAGTAGTCCGCCAGCTTTAGCGAACCGTTCGTAGTCAGCTTTACAAAACAATTTCCGCAGTCGCCTTTGGACGGAAATCCATTCGCATTCAGCGTCGTGTCGAAATCTCCGTTTCCCACGATGAAAAAAAGGTTGCCCGCTGAATCCGCCGCGGGCGCCGTTCCCGACATCCAAATGCCGCCCTCACTGCCGTTCGGCACGAGGTTCAACACACTCGTCTGCGCCAGCGTGTTCGCGTCAAACGCCATCACCCAGGAGGTGTAAGGCCGGATGTCGCAATGCGAGGACCACGTCGTATAAATCGTTCCTCCGACCTGCAGCAGCCCCGGCCGCTCCTTGTACTGCTTGGGGTCGAACACGACATTGCCACCAGAGCTGTTGTCGCCCGTGCCCGGATAAGTCGCCGTGATGTTCATCGGCCCGCTGAAGAGCTCTGCCCCACTCGTCAAATCGAGAGCATGCAATCTTTGAAAATAATTTCCGCTGCTGTCCTTCGACATGGCAACTACATAGATCGCGCCATTCGGGCCGCGTGCCCGGTCAATGACCGGCGTCGCAGTGATGCCGATTTCGGGACTAACTTGCCCGCAGCCGCGGCTGTCGCTGGTCATTTCTCCGGCTTTGAGCGTGGAAGTCTTCCACAAAAAAGTGCCTGTATTTCCGTTGACGCTATCGGCGTCGAACGCATACACGCTCCCATGCTCCGTCGCGACGTAGAGCACATTTTTCTTTTGCCCGAAAATCGTGACTCCCGACAGATAAAGCGGCTCTGCATCCACTTTCCCATCGACGGCGAATGCGCCGAGCTTCCCGAATTTGGTCGAGTTCACATTTGCAAGCGTCAGAGTTGTCTCACTCAAGTTCTCACCCGTGCGTCCGTTGTCGTAGTGATAGGTGACGACGTCTATCGTCGAACCGCCCGTTCCCGTGTTGACGGTCAGCGTCGCATTGTTGCTGGCTGCAGTCCCAGCCGCGTTGCTCACATTCACGCGAAATTGTTCGCCGCTGTCCGCGACGGTTGTAACGGGAGTCGTATAACTCGCCGAAGTCGCCCCGCCGATATCCACGCCATTCTTCTGCCACTGATAACTCAGCGGCGCTGTCCCATTCGCAGCGACGCTGAACGTCGCCGTTTGTCCGGCCGCCACGCTCTGGCTGCCCGGCTGCGTGACAATCGCAGGCGCAATCGGTTTTGTTCCGCCGCTTAAATTTCCGGAGTTGTTCATGCCGGCGCACCCTGCCATCGCTAGGACGAAGAGAAAGGTCGGAATCTGCATGAGGAATTTCAATAGGCGCACTGGATAGACCTCCGAATCAGGGCGCGCGGCCGCCTTTAGTACACCGCCGCTTCGCGAAAAGCCCCACTGTCTGCTGGGGCTGGGAAGCTTTGCCACATTCGGGCTTTTCACAAGTCTAACCGCCGCTGCCGCGATTTACACCTGAACCCAGGTACAGTTCTCGCCCAATTGAGGTCTTGACCTGATCTCCTCGCACCGCCAGGTGAATGAATTCGCAAGCGCGTGGCTCCTGCTTCCGTTTGCTTCGCGGCTTGTCACATAAAGCTTCTGCCTCTATCCTCTCCTTCCTATGCTCCTTACAAATCAAGTCGCACTGATTACAGGCTCTGGCCGCGGAATCGGACGGGCAATTGCCAAACTGTTCGCATCCGAAGGCGCATCGGTATTCCTGACGTCGCGCACAGGGCAAGAGTTAACCGACGCCGCCCAAGAAATCTCATCCTCAGGCAGTCGTGTCCACTTTTCCATCGCCGACCTCGCGCTGGAAGCGGATTGCGCTCGCATCGTCTCCGAGGCCCGCGCTCACTTCGGCAAAATCGATATCCTCGTCAACAATGCGGGCCACTACGGTCCTGTCGTGCCAGTCGAAGAATATCCGCTCGCGGAATTTGATAACGTCATCGCTGTCCATTTGCGCGCCGCGTTCGTGCTCAGCCGGCTGGCCCTCCCGGAAATGTACGCCCGCAACTCCGGAGTCATCCTGAACATTTCGAGTCTCTCGGCAAAATCAGCCTTCGCCTGGGGCTCCGCGTACGCCGCCGCCAAAGCGGGCATGCTCGGGCTCACGCGCGTTACGGCCGCCGAAGCCGCCCGCAAGGGCGTGCGCGTCAACGCGATCTGTCCCGGCCCCGTCACGGAAACGCGCATGTCCAAGGAACTCGGCGCCACCCTCGCCGCGAAATTGGGTGTCAGCCCCAAGGATCAACTCGCGGGTTTTCTGAATACAATCCTTCAAGGCCGCGGCCAGACTGCGGACGAAGTCGCCCGCGCGGCGCTGTTTCTCTGCTCAAATCAGTCCAGCGCTATCACCGGCCAGTCCATCAATGTGGATGGTGGCGCAGCCTACTTCTAGTTTTTGTGTTGGAACTCAGTTTGCGTCAACGTAAGCGAAGAGCTTCGCCGCTCTCGCGTCAGAAACACTTTTACGCGCCCGGCAAAACATGGATCGTATGCAGCCAGGTCTCCACGAGCGCCGGCCAGCCCGTAACCGGAAGTTCCGTGCGCCGTAGTCCATATCCGTGCCCGCCATGCGTGTATATGTGCATTTCCGCCGGAACGTTGGCCTTTTTCAATTCCATGAAGTACACAATCGAATTCTCGACGTGCACCGGATCATCTTCCGCTTGCGCCAAGAATGTCGGCGGCGTGTTTGCCGTTACGTGAATCTCCGGATTCGGCGCAAAGTTTTGTTCCGCAATCGCGAGATACCCCGGGTAAATAATGACCGCAAAGTCCGGCCGGCAACTCAGATCGTCCGCGGCATCCACCCGCTCGTACATCCTTTTATCAAAATGCGTGCTTATCGCGGCCGCCAAATGTCCGCCTGCGGAAAATCCCAGGACTCCCACGCGATGCTCGTCAATGTGCCACTCCGCCGCGTGCGAACGCACCACGCCCATTGCACGTTGGGCGTCTTGCAGAGCCGCAGCTGATCTTGGAAGCGGACCTGAGTCCGGCACGCGATACTTCAGCAGTACGCACGTAATCCCCTTCGCTGTCAGCCAGTCGCACACCTCCGTGCCTTCCAAATCGATGGCCAGTATGCGATAAGCGCCTCCGGGAAACACGACCACCGCCGCGCCAGTATTTTCGCCCTTCGGCTGGTACAGCGTCAGCGTCGGCTCGCTCACATTTCCCAGGCGAATCACGCGGCGTCCCGCAATCATATGATCCTTCGCCGTCGTGGTATCCGCTTCAGGCGGCAGATTTGTCGGAGCGCCCGGTGCGCCGTGCGGCCACAGCGTAATCGTCTTGTGTTCCGGCGATGGTGGCCACTCCGGTGTTTGGCCAAACACAGCCGCGGCCGCAAAACTCATGGCTCCAATCAGAAAAATAATCCGGTAACGCACAAGCATCTCCTCTGACCCAAAATGTTCAGTGCAACTCGTTCTTGTACACCACGCCGCTCTTCATCACGAATTTCACTCGCGTCAGCTCCGTGATGTCGTTCAACGGATCGCCGCTCACCGCCACGATGTCCGCCCACTTCCCTGTTTCGATGGTCCCCACTTTGTCGCTCCAGCCCAGCAACTCCGCCGGAACAACCGTTCCCGCGCGGATCGCTTGCATCGGCGTCATTCCGTACTTTTCGTAGTACACGAATTCGTCCGCTTCGTTCAGTTGCTTCCAATCAAATCCGCCGGCGTCCGTGCCGAGCGCGATCTTCACGTTCTTTTTCAGCGCCTTCTGAAATGCGGCCTTTTCCAGATCCACCATCTGCACCCACACGCCGCCGCGGCCCGGCGCCACATATGCTCCAACCATAATCGTCGGCACCCAATAGATTCCCCGCCGTGATACTTCCTCGAGTTCCGCGTCCGTGAATCCGTCGCCATGCTCGATCGTGTCTACTCCCGCGCGCAACGCCGCCGCAATTCCGTCCGAACCGATGCAATGCGCCGCAACTTTCTTGCCGAGCCGGTGCGCTTCATCCACGATCGCTTTTGCTTCTTCGTCCGTGAAGTTCACCATGCTGTGCAGCTCGCCGTCGGGCGTAAAGTGGTAGCCTCGGTCCGAGTAATACTTAATCCAGTCCGCGCCGTACATCACTTGTTCGCGAACCGCTTTGCGTGCTCCTTCCACGCCGTCCACGTACTGGACCCCCGTCGGCACCTTGAGCTCCCACGAGTACCCAAGCAGCGGGTACATTCCCGTCGGCGTCATCGCTCGCGTGGCCACCTGCATTCGCGGCCCCGGCACTTCACCGCGGGCAATCGCGGTTTTCACGTCCACGTCGGCGTACATCGCTCCTTCCGTTTCCAGGTCGCGCAGCGTCGTAAATCCGTGATCGAGCGCGGTGCGCGCATTCCTCGCCGCGAGGATGGCTCGATATGGAATGGATTCTTTCAAAAGTTGCGCATCGTAGTCCGCGGCTGTGATATCTCCGTTGAGAAGCACATGCGTGTGCACGTCCGCAAACCCGGGCATCACGGTCGCCTTCGAAAGGTCAAGCACTTCAGCGCCCGCTGGCGGCGTGCCGCCCGGTGTCACCGAAACGATCTTGTCCCCTTGTACGAGGATCAGCGCATTGGCGATCGGCGTGTCGCTCCGGCCATCGATCAATCGTCCCGCGCGAATCGCCGTGACCTTTGCCGGAGCGCTTTGCTTTTCCTGCGCAGGACTTCCGGGACACACAAAAAAGGTCCACGCACAGGCCAGGCTCGTGACCGCGCAAACTTTGCTGGTCCACCTCATGCTAGCCTCCACAAGTAATTTCTATTCCTTCAGCGGCGCAAGAGTAGCACAACTGCACAGGCTCGTCGGCCTTCACTTGAAATGGAAAAACGCGCGCAGCAAGACCGCTGCTGTTGTGTTTTGCAGGAATTAAATAGATATCGTGATGAATCGCCAGGCCGGCGATCAGAGCTAGTCTGTCCGCAGCGCTTGCATCACGTCCACGCGGGATGCGCGCATCGCCGGCGTCGCCGAAGCCACAACAGCCGCGCCTACGAGCACGATTGCCGACGCCATCACGGGCAGTACGCTCGGCATTTTCATCTGGATAAAGTAGCTCCCTAGCAGGCGCGCCACTAGGTATCCGCCGGCGGCGCCCGCTAAGACCCCAGCGAACGCCATGACGGCCCCTTCGCCGATCACTCCCGCGAGCAACTTCTGCGGCGGTGAACCCAGCGCAAGCCGGATCCCGAATTCGCGAGTCCGTGCGCTCACGGAAAACGCAAGCACTCCCGCGACGCCCACAAGCGCAATCGCCAGCGCCACGGCCGCGAATACTCCGAACACCACTGTGTTCAGACGGTCTGGCGTCAAGACTTGCGAACGCACATCATCCAGCGTCGCTGGATGTTCGATGGGTTGGTCCGCCGATTCAGTCCGGATCAGTTGCGTGACCGGTGTGACCAGCGCATACGGATCCTGACGTGTGTGCACAAACAACCGGCCGCCGAAGAGCGCTTGCTGCTCCATCGGGTTGTAAACCGTCATGGTCGGCTGCGGAATCACGTGTGAGTCGTCAATATCGGCAACCACGCCCACGATGCGGCGCGGTTTGGAATCAATTCCGATAAATTGAATGACCGGATCGGTCCACCAGATGTGCCGGTTGATCGGATCCTGGCCCGGAAACATCCGTTTTGCAAGGCTCTCGCTGACAATAACGACCGGTTCGACATTTTGCCGGTCCAGATCGTTGAAGTCGCGCCCTTCCAGGATGGAGACTCCTAGCGTGCGGAAAAATTCTGGACTGATCGTGCGAAACTGCGAGCGCGGATCTTCTTCCCCCGGCGCGCGAACGTGTCCGTCCGCGGAAAACTGCAAGCCGAAATTAAAGTTTGTATCCCGCCACGGAACCGCATCGCCCACGGCTGCCGAATCCACGCCCGGCATTTCCTCGATGCGCCGGACAGTTTCTTCGTAGAAGTGATTGATTTGCTCCGGAGTCTTTCCGTAGGAATCCACTGGTACATTAATCGCCAGGACGTGCTTCGTATCCAGCCCGCTTTGCGCCGCTTGCATCGAGAGCAGCGTCTTCAGAAGCATGCTGGCACCCGCCAGTAGCACGAACGACGCCGCAATCTGCACCATCGCAAACAACTGCAAGCGTCGCTTCGTTCCGCCGGTGATGCGGACGCCTCCGCTGGTTAAGCCGGATCCTTGCGATGAGTTTGCCGAGGGGAGCCGCGGGACGAAGGCAAGCAGGACGGAAGCCAGAATCGCCAATCCCGCCCCGACCCACAGCATGCTCGAATCAACCGTCAAATCCAGCGCGCGCACCGAGAAACGTGCCGCATAACTCGCAAGCACGGCCACCATGGGCCGCGCGAGCAACACGCCGAGGAGCGCTCCCGCTCCGCAGAGTAATACGCTCTCCGCCAAAAGCGTTCGACGTAGAGTCGCTGCACTCGCACCCAACGCCGCCCGCACCGCCAACTCCCCCTCGCGCCGCACGGATCGCGCGAGAATTAAATTGGCTACGTTCGAGCACGCGATGATGAAGATCAGGCCGGAAGCGGCAAGCAGGATCAGCAGCACAGTCCTCGCGCCCGAGGTCACCTGATCCCGCAGCATCGTGGCACTGATCTGATACCCATCATGCTTCGAGTACGCCTCCGGATGCTGCGCCATCATTCCGGCATAGACCGTCCGCAACTCCGCTTGCGCTTGTTCCAGCGTTTCTCCGGGTGCAAGCCGTCCAAAAAGTTCGGTCATGCGATGCACGCGCCCGGTGACCATCGTCGCGGAAAGATGGTGTGGGCTCGTTACAACGTTCGCGATAATTTCTGTTTCCGCCGGATAAGGAATGCATGGCTCTAGCACGCCTATGATCGTTCCCGTGCGCGTGCCCAACCCGCCGCTTCCGAGCCGCACCGTCTTCCCGAGCACATTCGGATCGCTGTGCATCGCGGACGACCAGAACCGGTACGTGAGCACGACCACTCCCGCAGCCTTCGGTCCATCGTCCTGGGGCCCGATCAATCGGCCCAGCACCGGGTGCAATCCCATCACCTGGAAGTACGTGCCGCCCACAACCCCTGCTTGCACTTCGCGAGGCTCACCCAATCCAACCATGCTGAACCCGATCGTCGAAAAATCGCCGAACTCGCCGATGGACTTGATGCTCGCCTTCAGGTCCTGAATCTCCGGCACGGAAAAAGTCACGTTTTCGCTGCCGAGTCCCGGCGCGCTCTGCCGGATGTAGATCAGCCGGTCCTCACCTCGGTTCACCAGCGGGCGCAGCAGCACGCCTCGCACCAGCGTGAAAATCGCTGCGTTCGCCCCGATTCCCAAAGCCAGCGTCAGCACCACGGTCAGCGCCAGCCCTTTCGATCGGAGCAGGGAACGCACTCCGATTTTCAAGTCGTTCAGGAATAGTTCCGGCTGAATGTTCATCGTTTTCTCTCCTCGCACGATGGACTCTTCGGACTCAGTTTCCGCCTTCTTGGGCCGCCACTGCAACCTTCTCCGCTAAACCCGGTCCTCTGTATAACGTCAAACGGTTTCGAGTGTGTTTCGTTTCAGGGTTTTTGTGGAGACCATATCTCAATCCCGCCCATCCACTTTCGAGGTTCGCACTTCCCGACACGCTCTCGAAAAAGCTGGTCACGCTTCCACCCGTACCGCGGAAGGCTCCTGCAGATCTGCCTGGCTCATTTCCGTCCTTCCCTCCGCTGGGCTTTCTGGCCACAGAGTCTGCCAAGTTTACTTGCATAATGCAAGTGAAACCTGCTAACCTCCATCCATGCCCAAATCCAACCCTGCGCCACGCCGCAGGTCCGGCTGTCCCCTCAACGCCTCCGTCGAGATGCTTGGAGACCGTTGGTCCCTCCTCATCATTCGCGACATGATGCTCCGCGGCTGCCACAGCTTTAATGAATTTCTGCAATCCGATGAAAGAATAGCAACCAATATTCTTGCTGGCCGCCTGCGGCGCCTCGAATCCTTCGGAATTATCCGCACAACGCAGGATCCTTCCGACGGACGAAAACTGTTTTATGCTCTGACGGAAAAAGGGATCGATCTGGCGCCCGTGCTGGCGGAAATGGTGCTCTGGGCGGCTCGTCACGAGGAGACTGGCAACCCAGCTCTCGTTCGCGAGATGCGCCGGGATAAGGAACAGCTCATCGCCGATGTGCGCAAGCGTTGGCTGGACGACCAGCATTCCCCAGCACGCTAAAAAGAAAAAAGCCAGCCGCTCTCTCAGGACGGCTGGCCTTTTTCTTTTCTTTCTGTTGCAGAGCCTGCTTCGCTCCTGAAGGAGGCAGGGCGGGCAGCTCTGCTTGTGCTCTGGCAAAAATCAATGCTTCAACTGCCGTTAAAGCTCAACGTGCCGCGGCAGAACCCGGGCGGCGCAATGGCCGGCGCGCGAAGTCTTCGACCGCATTCACTCCGCGACGCGCCAATTCCACTGCCGGGTGCTGGCTGTCGGCTACCCGCTGCACGCCTGCTTCCCAAACTTTTTGCATCATGTACAGGCTAACGACCACCGCGGCTATCGCCACAAAGCCGACGGCAAATATCGCAAACGCCGCGAGCAGCTCGCGGACGAAGTACAGTTGCAGGGCGAGCACTACCCCCAGAAACCACCACATCCATTTCCGATTGCTGTCTTTGCTCTTCATCTTTCCTCTGATCTAGGTCCCCACCGGGAATAACAGCTTCGAATTTCAGTGGTCACTCTTGCTTACTTCCTGACCTGTCCTTTAGATGCTCGGGCCCTGTCATTCGGTCCAGCCCTTCGCACCTGTCCTATTTGACACCTGACCTGTCCTAAGCGCGATAGTACAGAGGTCACAATTTTGGCCCTAAACTAACCTCCCGGTACTGCCATAACTGCTCCAACTTTCCCGTAACAAACTTAAAATAAATAAGTTAGGCGATGGCCGACTTTCGCCTTCCTTTTCGCCTAGTTTTCCCTGTACCACCCCTTTTCAACCTGCCCCTATGTACAGGGATTTTTCCTCTTTGGATGGTGACTTCAGCGGTGAGTTCGTATCAAACTTATACGGCGTTTAACAGTGCTACTCCTGCCCGAATATTGGCCCTAATGCGGGCAGAAAGTCCGCAATCGCGCCTCGATCTCCGCGGCGCAGAGATATTCTTCAACCTGAGCTTCTCGTTGGATGTCTGCCCATGTTCGGCACGATTCTTCGGGCGTGGGCTTAGGCTTTTTTAACGAGACGAGTTATCCAGACCAGGATAACCGCGCCCACGAACGCGACAATGATCGATCCAATGATTCCCCCGCCCGGCCAGATGTGTAGCATCCCGAACACCCAACCCCCGATAATTCCGCCAAGAATTCCCAGAATGATGTCCACGAGCACACCGTAGCCCCCGCCCTTCATCACCAATCCCGCCAGCCAACCGGCAATCAACCCTACAACGATCCAATAAATCAATCCCATCGTATTCCTCCCTCGCGCAACTCCCTTCGCTTCTCTGCCAGGCAGCCCCACATTAAAGCACGCCTTTTCCGAAAGTAAAACGAAAGCACCTGTCGAAAAATCAGGTCATTCTTCTTGAGTCCCCGCAGTCCGTTCCCAAGACTGGCATCGCCTTACCCGTAAGTTTTCGCGAGCAGAAAAATCACAGCATTCACCTCCGGTTGCATCGCTCCAAGGCGAAAGCAGCGAACTGGCAATTTTGCGCATCCAACCTCTATTACAGCCCTCTCTCCGTTCCTGTATACTCCGTCGCGCCCTCTCGACGCGCGCGGACGAATTGCCTGCAATCATGGAAATCCAATTCTGGGAGATTCGATGTCATTTCGAAACAGGTTTTCTTTGTTCGCTTTGCTCTTCGCCGTCATGTTTTCTGCTTCGTGCGGCAAAGCGCCCGCGCAAAGAAATTCTGCCGGCCAGGCCATTCTCCCGGTTCGCCCCACAATCGTCTTCATGACCGACTTCGGCACCGCCAACGATGCCGTCGCCATTTGCAAAGCCGTGATTCTTGGCATCGCGCCTGACGCGCGCGTAATGGACATCACGCACCAGGTCACTCCGTACAAAATCGACGAAGCCGCGCGCCTCCTCGCCGGTGTCACTCCCTACTATCCCGCCGGCACGATTTTCCTCGCCGTCATTGATCCCGGAGTCGGCACTTCGCGCAAAGCCGTCATCGTCAAATCCAAAAAAGGACAATACTTCGTCGTGCCGGACAACGGCTTGGTCACACCCGTGCTTCAACGGGACGGCCTCGATTCCGCCCGCGAAATCACCAACTCCGCCTGGATGCTTGCCCCTCAGGTCTCCTCCACATTTCAGGGCCGCGATATTTTTTCTCCCGCCGCCGCTCATCTCGCCGCCGGATGGGACTTCGCCCTCGCTGGTCCCGTAGTTCCGCAACTCGTACAGCTCACCGAAAAAACTTCCGCCGCCACCGAAAAAGGAATTCAAGGCGACGTCATCGCGCTGGACGATCCCTACGGCTCCTTGATCACCGACATCCCGGGCGACGAATTCAAAAAACTCGGTTACGAACTCGGAGACAAAATCCTCATCCAATTGGACAAGAAATTTCTCAGCCTGCCCTACGCGCGCACCTTTATGGACGTCCCCGTTGGTGAGCCACTCCTCTACGTGGATTCTCGCGGCCGCATCAGCATCGCTCTGAATCAGGGCAACTTTTCCCTTGTGCACAAAATCGCGCCTCCGGCCCCAATTTTCATTCCGCGCAAAGGCGCCCCCATCAAGAAATAATGGCTTCATCGCCGTCGGGAGTCACGCTCAGTTGCAATTCCTGCTTCCCCGGCCAACAATAAGAATTAGTCGTTATCTGTGAGGCTCTCATGCCGGACGCTGTCATCGTCTCTTCCGTTCGCACTCCCGTCGGGAAGGCCTTCAAAGGCTCGCTCCGCGCCACGCGCCCGGACGATCTTGCCGCCGTCGCCATCAAGGAAGCTCTTGCCCGTGTTCCCGCGCTCGATCCTAAAGAAATTGACGATGTTATTCTCGGCTGCGCCATGCCCGAAGGCGAACAGGGCATGAATGTCGCGCGCATCGCCGCGTTGCGGGCCGGCTTGCCTATCGAAATTTCCGCCATGACCATCAACCGCTTCTGCTCCTCCGGCTTGCAAGCCATTGCTCTTGCAGCCGAGCGCATTCGCGGTGGCTCGTCATCCGCGATGATCGCCGGTGGCACCGAGTCCATGACTATGGTTCCCATGGGCGGCAACAAAGTTTCTCCAAACCCGTGGCTCGTGGATCACAGCCCCGATACCTACATCAATATGGGCCTCGGCACCGAACACGTTGCGCGCAAGTTCGGCATCACTCGCGAACAGTCCGATCAATTTTCCGTGGACTCCCACAAAAAAGCTCTCGCCGCCATCGCCGCCGGAAAATTCAAGGACGAAATCGTTCCTGTCGAAGTGAAAATCACCGCTCTCGCCGGCGCGAACGGCGCTTCGGCAGGCTCAGCCTCTCCCGCCGCAAAGTCCAAGCCGCCCAAGCCCGTCACGCAAACATTCACTTTCGACACCGACGAAGGCCCGCGCGCCGATACTTCCCTCGACGCTCTCGCCAAGCTGAAACCCGCCTTCCACGTCAAAGGCACTGTCACCGCCGGCAATAGCTCGCAGATGAGCGACGGCGCTGCCGCCGCCATTCTCGTAAGCAACGATCGCGCAAAAGCGCTCGGCCTCAAGCCGCTCGCTCGCTTTGTCGCCTACGCCACCGCCGGTGTCCTTCCCGAAGAGTTCGGCATCGGCCCTGTCGCCGCCATTCCTAAAGTGCTGAAGCTTGCGGGACTTTCGCTCGACGACATCGCTGTCATCGAACTGAACGAAGCTTTCGCTGCGCAGTCTCTCGCTGTCATTAAACAGACCGGGATCGATCCCTCTCGCGTCAATCTGAATGGCGGCGCCATCGCTCTCGGCCACCCGCTCGGCTGCACCGGCGCCAAGCTCACCGCCACTCTTCTCCGCGAACTCGAGCGCCGCAACGCTCGCTTCGGCATGGTCACCATGTGCATCGGCGGCGGCATGGGCGCCGCCGGAATCTTTGAGCGCTTGTAGCTAGTGCCTGTAACTTTCGCTGCTAACTTTCGCTCTCAACTTGCGCTGGACCGGCCATTCCAACCGCATGTAACGTTTCCGCGCTCCAACGCGTTTAAGTTTTCGGCACGTCGCGCGCGTCTCTAGGATGCTTCAACATGAAGATTGCCGCTCTCTCCGTCCTCGCACTGTTCCTGTCGCTAGTCGCGTACGCGCAAACCGCTCCGGCAATACCTCCAGACGCGAAGAACGACATCCAGATCAATACGCAAAGTCCTTTCTCGCCTCAAAACCCTGTCTCCATCCCGGATGAACCGCATTACGCTCATCTGCTCCAGAATGATTTCGTTCAGGTTTTCGATCTGGCTCTTCCCCCGCTGGATTCAACTCTCTTGCATCGTCACGACCATCCTTCGCTCACGCTCACGCTGGGCGCTTCTGCGTTCGTGGATGAGGTCGAAGGTCAGCCTCCAGCGAATGTGGCGCTCCTCGACGGTGAAACGCGTTACACCGCCGGCGGTTTCGCGGACATTCTTCGCACTGGCGCCGGAGCCTCGCTGCGCAACATCGTTATCATTCTGAATCATCCGCAGGATTCGCCCCAAAATCTCGGTCCGGATGCCGCCGCTCGCCCTCTCGGCTCTTGCCCGCAAACCTCTCCTCCGCCTGTCCAAAATAATCAGATTCCGTTCGAGCAGGTTGTCCCCTGTTTTGAGACGAGCGCTCTTCGCATGGAACTAATCCGTGTCGAAGGCGGAAAAGACTTCGCTCAGACCGCGCCCGAATCCGCTGCGCTTCTGGTGGCCATGACCAACTCAAATCTTGATGTTTCGCTCGCTGGCGAGCACTCCTCTTTCTTGCATGCGGGTGATGTTTTCTGGTTTCCTGCGGGCGTTCCGCGCAGAGTTTCTGATTTTCTCGGCGCCGGCTCGAAATTCCTCTTCCTCTCCTTCAAGAATTCCGCCGTCAAATCTTCAAACTGATCCCTGGACCTCGAGCCGCCCTGCGAGCATCCAGCAAGCACACAGGCCGATCTACCATCCTTCACCTCTTCGTCGCTTCCACGTGGACCATCAGCGTTTCCGGCCCGTCCCCTTGCGCGGCAAACTGCTCGCTCACTATTTTTCCCGGCGCCGCCAGCCGCGTCACGTTGCGCAGCTTCATGCTCTTCGTCCCCATCTTCATTTCGATGTGATAAACCAGCGCGTCTCCTTCAAATTGGCCTGTTTCCTCTAGCGCTCCCGGAAGATCGCCGCCGAACGCGTACATCTTGTAGCACTTTTCCCGCGGATCCCACGTCATTACCAGCAGCCCCTCGAAATCTCCCACCGGGCCATGCGAATGAAAACTGTTCACCAGCGAATTTCCTCCCGGGCCTGCTTTGCTCATATAAATCCCGGTGTTCTGTCCGCCATTTGGAAACGCCGCCGATTTCAAATAAGTCTCCGTGTAATCCCATTCGCCCAGATAAAAGTTTAGCCGCGCCATTTCCGCTGATTGCTGTTTGGCGGGCGCTGTTTTCTGTTCGGATTTGCTCTGCTGCCGTGCCCAAACGCTCGCACTAAGCAGCATCGCGAATCCTGATAAGACCGCTCCGGCTTTCCAATTCCCTTTCATCTTCTTCCCTCCGTTTCCATACTCTCCCTGGTTCGGCCCGCAATGACGCGGCGAGGCCACCTCGCTTCCTGGATTCTTCAGCCGTTCGCGATTCGCCTCTTCATTGCTGCGAATGTCTCCGCTCCGATTTTCTTGAATACCCGGTCACTGCTGAGTGGGCCGTTGCTCTATTCCTATCAATTTCTCGAGATTCCGCGCAAGCCCTGCTTCCTCTCGCGCACAATCCCTCGCGCGGTCTTCCCATCCTTTTCAAATGCGGATACCCGCGGCGACACTTCGCTCCGTCCCGCGTCGTTCGCCTTCAATGGCGCTCTTCGCTCCATGCCGCTTCACCGGCTCTTTCTGAATCGTTCGCCGGAGGAACTGGGTAGCAACCCAGAACCAGGCGAAACGCGCTCCCCTCGGCGGTGCGTCCATCTGAATTCTTGGCCGGACTCGCAAATTGTGCCGTGATCCCCGCAATCGCTTCTTGCAATGCTTTCATAAATTCGGCGCGCTGCTCCCCCGAGATAAACCTAAGATCGCTTTGCAGGGAAAATGTCGCGCTGCGTTTCCCCGCTGCAGCAGCGAAGTCCACCAAACGCGCCGCTTCCGCCTGCATCTTCGACGCTAATCCCAGAAGATATTTTGCCGAGAGTGTGTCGGCTACGTACGCGGGATCGGCCGCCAGTTCGCCAAGGATTTCAGGAGAAAGTACGAATCCTCTCGCCGTCGCAACGTAACACTGCTCGAACATTCGTCGCCGCCGCCTTCGCCCCGCGCGCGCCAGCAGTCCCGCGCGAGCCAGCGCCCTCACGTGATAGTTCACCGTCTGCCGCGGAAGATTCATCCGCCGCGCCACGCCTGTAGCCGAATCCGGCTCCCGCAGCTTGGTGAGAATCTTCAGCCGCAACGGATGCTGCAAGAGCGTCGCTGCCCGCTCGATTTCCCGCAGAATCTCGATCCCGGTCCCGGTTGTGGATGCCGGAAGTTGCCGCGGCTTCGTGCTCGGTATCCGCCAACTTCCGCTTCTTGTGATACGCATGGTGATTGCGTGCTCCGTCCTGTAGAAGCCAAATCTTGGAATAGACCAGTTTATTTGTCAAGACGGATATATAATCCTATCCCTAGCTACATTTTGCCGCCTTCTTTCCCCTAGTCTTTCCCCTTTTTCCCCCTCGCAATTTCCCCTCTTCCTCCCGTTTACCTCCTCCCAACCTCGGAGTAAAATACCCTCTGTCACTGGTGTCCGGCCCTCTACTTAGTTTTTCGCGGCAGCCTCCGGGTCAGGCTGCCTGCCGTCCGGCCTTATTTCATCTTGCGCCGTCGCTTCGCATAGGAGATTTTCATGGCCACTGCCACCATCACGAAATCCGCCGCAAAGGGCGGCAGCTTTCTGCTGGAAACTCCTGCTCCTCAGGACGTGTTCACTCCCGCGGATCTCAGCGATGACCAGAAATTGATCGGCCAAACTGCCGAAGAGTTTGTCGTTAAGGAAGTCGTGCCTCTCATCAAAGACCTCGAAAACAAGAAACCCGGGCTCATGCCGGAGTTGGTGAAAAAGGCTGGCGAGTTGGGACTCTTGAGCGGCGGCATTCCTGAGCAATACGGCGGCGCGGGACTGGACAAGATTGCCACCACCGTTCTAACCGAAAAACTTTCTCTCTACGGCGGTTTCGCCGTAACCCACGGCGCTCACGCCGGCATCGGCACTTTGCCCATCGTTTATTTCGGCAACGAAGAACAGAAGAAAAAATATTTGCCGAAGCTCGCCACCGGCGAATGGATTGGCGCCTATTGTTTGTCCGAGCCGCAAGCCGGTTCCGACTCCCAAAACTCTCTTACGCGCGCCGAGTTGAATCCGGAAGGCACGCACTACATTCTCAATGGCCAGAAGATGTGGATCACCAACGGCGGCTTCGCGGATCTCTACATCATCTTCGCGAAAATCAATGGCGAACAATTCACGGCCTTCATCGTCGAGCGCTCCTTCACCGGCTGCAAACCCGGCAATGAAGAGCACAAGATGGGAATTCATGGCAGCTCGACGACGCCGATCTTTCTCGAAAATTGCAAAGTGCCGAAAGAAAATGTCCTTCACGAAATCGGCCGCGGCCATATTGTCGCGTTCAATATTCTGAACGCCGGACGTTTCACTCTCGGCGCTTCCTGCGTCGGCGGCTCGAAGCATGTTCTTCAAAATGCTTCGCGCTATTCCAAGGAGCGCAAGGCCTTCGGCAAGTCTATCGGCGAGTTCGGCTTGATGAAGGAAAAACTCGCGGAAATGGCCATCGAGATTTTCGCCGTCGAATCCATGGTTTACCGCTCCGCTGGAAATATCGAAGCCGCCATGGCCGCCGCTTCCGGCTCCGGCGACAAAATTCAGAACACCATGAAAGTCCTCGAGGAATACGCCATCGAAAGCTCCATCGCCAAGGTCTATGGCAGCGAAATGCTCGATTCGGTCGTGGATGACGGCGTGCAAATGTACGGCGGCTACGGATTTCATGAAGATTATCCCGTTTGCCGCGCTTACCGCGATTCCCGTATCAACCGCATCTTCGAAGGCACCAACGAAATCAATCGCATGCTCATCATTCAAATGTTGATGAAGCGCGCCATGAACGGCCAGCTCGCCCTGATACCCGCCGCCATGAAACTCGCGGAAGAAATTCTGGCCGGCCCATCGTTCGAGGATGCTCCCGAAGGCGTCCTTGCCGACGAAAGCCGCGTGGTGGCCAACGCCAAGAAAATGTTTTTGCAGGCCGCGGGCGGAGCCGTGCAAAAATTCCGCGAGAAACTTGCCGAAGAACAGGAACTCGTCGCGGCGCTCTCCAACATCGTCATGGAAGTTTACGCCATGGAGTCCTGCCTGCTCCGCGCGCAAAAAGCCGCCACATCGAAAGGTGAATCCGCTTCGCAGGCCATGATTGACGCCGCTCGCGTCTTCATCGCGGATGCCGCCGAGCGCGTCGAGCATGAAGCGCGCCGCGCTCTCGCCGCCGTTCATGAAGGCGACATGCTCACGACGCAAATGGCGGTGTTGAAGCGCTTTGGAAAACGCGCTCCCGTGGATACGATCGGACTTCGCCGGCGAGTTGCCGCAGCTGTCCAAGCGCAGGACCGCTACCCGTTCGAGAGCCGGTGAAATTTTTGATCTGCTGCGGCTCCATTCCCGCAACGTGAAATTTCCTACATAGAAATCTGAACTAGCCTTCTTTTCTTTCCGCCGACCGGACCTCGCGGACGCCAGCACAATCAGCCGGCACCGCGAGGAACCGCTGGCCTGAGCGCGCCAGGACGTTGGTCGCAAAGATTCCTTTCGCCGGGTGCCTCTGAGGACACGTAGCCCGCGATTGAACGAATTTCCGCTAGTGATTCGGTTAACCTGAAAGTTCAGCGCAAAACGCTTCTCTCTCGAATCGAACGGCAAAGTATGCATCGGAAAGTCCTGCTTCTTTCAGGCGTGATTGTCGGCGCCCACATCGTTCAAGCGCTTTTGCTTGGCACGAGCAGCGCAGGCACGGCCACTTCTAATCTTCTGGAAATCTCCGCCAGCGTACTCGCCGCAGCGCTGTGCTTCCGGGCATCGCACCGCGCGCGCGGCCTCGCTCGCCCGTTCTGGACGCTCATCGGCTGCGCCATGGCCATCTGGGGAGTGGCCAATCTCGGCTGGATGTACTACGAGTTCGTCGTGCACACTCCTGCTCCTCCGGGTTCGGTGGTGCGTTTCCTCTTCAATTCCCAGGGGATTTTTCTCGCGATGGTGCTTTTCCTCGACCAGGAAAAAGACTCGGCGGAATTTCAGCCGGAATTTCTTCTCGACTTCACGCAGATCGCCATCGTTTTCTTCTTTCTCTACCTCGGACTCTACTACCTTCCTTTATCCCAAGGCGCGCAGCCCAGCTTGACGGCGCGACGGCTGTGGGTGGAGTTCGGCGAAGTGGGTTCCATCCTGGCTCTCTCCTGTTTTCAGGTTTTCCGCGCGCGCACGGAACTCCAGCGCAAACTCTATTCGAGTTACACGGCGTACATCGCGTTGTTCCTCGCGGGTATGGGCGTTTCCGAGTATTTCGAGACGTTTCGTGGAATGCCCTCCGGGACGCTGGTGGACCTGGGATGGACGATTCCCTTTCTGTGGGTGGCCGTGTGGGCCGCCGGTTGGCAGCCGCCCGCGGAAGCGCCCAGCGCACGCAGCGGGCGAGACAGAACTCTGAGCCGAGTGGCGCTGAACAACGCGATGTTCGCGATCGCTCCGCTGATCGTACTGGTTGAAGTGGCGCAATTCCCATCCGAATGGCAGGTGCTTCGTTTTTCGCTGCTGGGCGTTTCGATTCTGTGCTTCGCGGTGCGGCTTGGTATCAGCGGCTATCGCGAGGCGGCCACAGCGGAAACGGTTCGGCGCCAGACCATGGCGATGGATTCCGCGGTGGAGGGCATTTCCATTTTGGCCGAGGACGGCCACCACATTTACGCAAATGCGGCGTTCGCCAAAATGATGGGATATGAAACGGCCCAAGCGATGCTGGGCATGCGCTGGGACCAAATTTATGATCCGGGCGACATAGCGCAATTGCGCGATGACGTGCGGACCACGCTGCTGAAGGAAGGCAAATGGACCGGGCAGGTCAATTTGCGGCGGCGCGACGGCAGGACGATTCCTGTCGAGATGTCCGTGACGGCATTGGCGAATGGAGTGACGGCGTGCATCGGGCACGACATCAGCGCGCGCAAGGAAGCGGAGAAGGCGAGAGCGGCGGCGGAGAGCCGGTACCGCACGCTCGTCGAGCAGGTTGCAGCGATCAGCTACATCGCGGATCTCGGAATGAGCGCGAAGTGGCATTATGTCAGCCCGCAAATCGAAGCGATCCTCGGATACACGCAGGAAGAATGGCTGGCGGACTCCGAAAACTGGATGAGATTCATCCCGAAGGAAGACCACGGGGTCGTCGAAGAGGCGGAAACTGCGAGCCTGCGCGGCGAGCGATTCCAGGCGGAATACCGATTCGTGAAGAAGGACGGATCGGTGGTGTGGGTGAACGACACGGCGGTGGTGGTATCGGGAAGCGACAGCCATCCGGTGATGGAAGGAATCATCGTGGACATCACCGAACGCAAGCTGCTGGAAAACCAGTTGCAGCAATCGCGAAGAATGGAAGCGGTGGGACGGCTGGCGGGCGGAATAGCGCACGACTTCAATAATTTGCTGACGATCATCAAGGGGTACGCGGAACTGGCGCTGCAACGAAGCGGAATTCCGGCGGAACTTCGCGGCGACGTGATGCAGATTGAAGGCGCATCGGAGCGCGCGTCCATGCTGATCCGGCAGCTTCTGGCGTTCAGCCGGAGACAAGTGCTGCAGCCCAAGGTGATTGACCTGAACGCGATCGTGGTTGGTTTGGACAAACTTCTGGGCCGGCTGATGGGCGAGCACATTGAAATGGCGACGCACTGCGGAACCAACGTCGGGAATGTGCGAGCCGATCCCGCGCAAGTCGAGCAGGTGATTATGAATCTGGTGGTGAACGCGCGCGACGCCATGCC
This sequence comes from Candidatus Acidiferrum sp., assembly GCA_035279745.1. Lineage (GTDB taxonomy): Bacteria > Acidobacteriota > Terriglobia > Acidiferrales > UBA7541 > Acidiferrum. The sequence continues at coordinate 126,360 of DATEHE010000020.1, forward strand.
GAAAGGCGGGCGGCTGACGGTCGAGACGATGAATGTGGATCTGGACTCGACGTATGCGCGCGACCATGTGACCGTGAAGCCGGGCCCGTACGTCATGCTTGCGGTGTCCGACACGGGAATGGGCATGAGCCCGGAAACAGTGGCGCATATTTTCGAGCCGTTTTTCACGACGAAGGAAAGCGGCAAGGGCACGGGACTGGGATTGTCCACGGTGTACGGAATCGTGAAGCAAAGCGGCGGATACATCTGGGTGTACAGCGAACCCGGCAAAGGAACGACGTTCAAGGTGTATTTGCCGCGCGTGACGGATGCGGTGGACGGCAAACCCGCTGTGAAGGAAATTCCTGGAGCAGCCAAGGGAAGCGAAACTGTCCTGTTGGTGGAAGACGAAGAGGCGGTGCGCGAATTGGCCGGCCGGATTTTGACGGCCAAGGGATATTGCGTGGTTACGGCAAAGAGCGCGCTGGAAGCGGAACAGTACGCCGCGAAAAACGGCGGCGAAATCCACCTGCTGCTGACGGATATGATGATGCCGGGAATGAGCGGTCGCGACCTGGCGGCAAAAATTACGGCGCGGAATCCGCGAACGCGAGTGCTGTATATGTCCGGATATACGGACAACGTGCTTTCGCAAGGCGGCGTGCTGGAAGATGGCGTGTCGTTTTTGCAGAAGCCGTTTACGCCGGCGGTGCTGGTGCAGAAAGTACGCGACGTGTTGGACAAGCCGGTCCACGCAAAGTAAGAAAGCCTCAGAAGAAAACTCCCAAGCGAAATGAGACGTGAGTCGTAGTGTATGAGAATTGAGTGAGTAGCGGGTGGCGAGTAATGAGCGGTTCGTGACACGCGAATCGTGGCCCATGTCCCGTGTTCCGTGAAGAATGGAGAGATTGAGCGGTGAGCGGACGGGGATGCCACCCACGGCGGGTGATTTGCAGAAAGAGTGCGGAAGAGTTTGAAGAGAAAGGAGATAAGCAAGACGGGCGAAGTAAGGAGGTAGTCACGTAATGAGGTAAAGGAGCCCCCCCTGTGGTTTTTGTAAGTGCGGATTATAAAGGAGTTGCGGGCGGGAATTTTGTAAGTGCGGATAATAAAGGGGTTATAAGTCGTTTGTTTTCCGCAGATACGAGGGGGTCTGTAAGTGCAGAAAACAAAGGGGTTACGGAAGAAATTGGGGAATGGTAAGTCCTTTAGAATCCGCAGATCCGAAGGGGGTGCGTAAGTGCAGATTATAAAGGGTTTACGGGCGGGGTTCCTGTAAGTGCGGATAATACAGGGGTTACGGGAGGAGAGGCCGGGGATAGCGGGCTGGGGCGAGCGATTCACAAGGCATGGTAGCACAGAATTGAATTACTGTCAAGATACAGTACTGTGTGCGTACGATTCGAACGTGAGACGGGGAAGTGGAATGGATGGAAGGAGTTGCAGAGAAAAAGGTAGTTTGGTGAGACGGGGAGTTGGAGGTTCGAGGGTGAATGTTGGAGATTCGATTGGAACCTTCAGGCGGAAGCACGCAGTCAACGTGCGAGGAAGAGTACAGTATGGGTGTGCTCAGCTCGATTACCTCCTTTATGGGGGCTACGCCCGTGTAGGGTAACCAGGCGGGGATCGAATTCAGAGGAAGGGCGCATCCACCGCATTTTGAGATCGATTGGCGGATGTTTGCATAGGTTTGGCGAAGGAATTGGATGGGTAACGAAGGCACTAGGAATTGAGCCGCTATAGATTACGACGAGTCAGTTGGGGTTTGGGGTGTTGGGCTTCTCGGAGGAAGGAAGATCGGCGAGTTTGGGTTTGCCGATGGTGGAGAGAGTTTCGACGTTGAAGCGTTTGTAATCGGAATAGCGAGTGACGGCGTTGAGATTGAAACCCTTGAGGAGCAGGACGCGGACGCCGACGTGAGCCTCTTCGTAAGTGGGCAGCCAGACTTCGTTGTTGATATAGGACTGCTCGAAGACGAAGCTCGTGCCCTTTTGAAGATTGGCGAGCAGGCCGCCGACGATTTTTACGTTGCCGACAAAATAGGCCTCGAGGCGGGCGACGTCATGGGCTTTTTCGTCCACCCAGATCACACCGGCCAACTTCTGAATGATTTTTTCGGCCATGTTGCGGGGGCGGTATTCGGGGTTGGGCTCGAAATCGAAGACGAGAACATCCTGGCCGCGAAAGCGTTCGCGGCGGGGATTGACGAACTGGCAGGTGCGGAGGAAAGTTTCGATGCCGACGTCGTCATCGTCCTTTTGCTTCTTCCCTTCTTCCTTGGCTTTTTCGTCCTTGGCTTCCTTTTTGGCTTCGCGCTTCTGGATATCGGCGATTTCCTTTTGCGTTTTTTCGTTTTCTTTCTGTTGCTCCGCGGCGCTAAGAGGCTTGCCGTCTTTTTTGACCAGAGTGGAGACTTCGTCGCCGTCCAAATAGAAAAAGGTGTATTCGGTGACGTCGGTCTTTTTTGGCTTGCCGTCCTTGTCTAGTTCGGTTTCCTGCTCGACGCGCGTTCCCGCGTAATTCTCCTTAATTTTGTCTATGGCTTTCTGGTTTTCGTCAATTTCCTTGAAGAGAGCTTTGAGGTCGGGAAGCTGGACCTGGGACTTCATGGGAAAGTCAAAGACGCGCTCGCCGACGATGGTGTTGATGGAGGCGCTGGAGACGTCAATGTTGTAAAGATCCGGGCCGCGATGCAATTCGATTTTGGAAGGAAGCTGGATGCCGTTCACGGAATGGTAGCCGGAATAAAACAATTCTTCGTTGACGCCGCCGAGCGGGCCGGATTCTTCGAGGATCAGATGAGTGCGAGGGTCGAAGAAGGCTTCGCGCTTGATGCCGGAGGGAGATGTGAATTCGAGATGGAGCGCGTCCTGACCATGAACCTGGGAGTGACCGATAAAGGCGCAGGCGACTTTGAGCTTTTTGAGATTGAGGAGATGGGAATTGTAGTAGAGAGAAGCGGATTCGAGTTCGAGGCCAGCGGGACCGAGGAGCGTGCCGATGCCGCTTTCAGGAGTGTCATGCCATGCGGACTTGCCGTTATAGGCTTCGATGAGATTTTTATCGCCGAGGACGAGTTCGGAATAGAAGCGGTTGGGGAGCTTGACGTGGAGGGTATAGGCACCGGGCTTGCCGTCGGCGGGGTTGGTGAAGGTGCCTTCGAGGGTGAGAGTCTGGATGCGGGAGAGAGCGCGCTTGCCGCCGGCGGCTTTGACGTATTCGTTGAGGATCTTGGAGGGATCCTGGGCGTAGAGGGCAGAGGGTAGGAAAGCAAGAGAAAGAGTGAGGATGCGGAAGAGTTTGGCGTGTCGCATCGGTCCTGCCTGATCAAACGCGGTAACGCGCGGAAAGTTTCGGTGCGCGAACAACTGGCTACCAATAATAAGACGGGGGAAGAGGCTGGTTATAAACGCGGCGCGGCGAAAAATTCAGGCGGTGAAAAGGGCCGAGGGCTATTCGTAGCGAAGGGCGACGAGAGGGTCAACGAGAGTGGCGCGGCGCGCGGGGAAAAAAGAAGCGGCGGCAGCGACGAGGGTGAGAAGCAGAGAGACGGCGAGGAAGGTTAGAGGGTCGTAAGCGGAAATGCCGAAGAGGAAGCTGCTCAAGAGACGAGTGAGCGCAAGGGCGCAGAGCAGGCCGACACCGATGCCGATGAGGGCAAGGCGAAGGCCTTCGCCGACGATGATGCGGAAAACGTCGCGGGGCTGCGCGCCCATGGTTACGCGAACGCCAATTTCGCTGGTGCGCTGCGTAACGGCGTAAGACATGACGCCGTAAACGCCGACGGCGGCAAGTATGAGCGCGAGCATCGCAAAGATGCCGATGAGCCAGGCGCGGAAGCGGGGCTGAGCAACGGAAGTGGCCATGTTGTCTTCCATGGTGCGGACATTGACAAGCGGCGCGTTTGGATCAATTTCCGAAAGCGCGCTGCGAAGAGCGGAGGTTTGCAGGGCGGGGTCACCGGCAGTGCGCAGAACAACCGAAAGCTGGAAGACCGGAAGGACCAAGTCGGCTTGGCGATAAGGCAAGTACATTTCCGCCTGGGGTTCGAGGCCAAGGCCGGGGCGAACGTCGCCAACGACGCCGACGATTTCCATGAGGGGGACTTGCTGGTCCGGAAGAGCGCCCAACTGAAGATGCTGGCCGAGGGGATTCAGGTTGGGGAAAAAGGTGCGGGCCATGGTGGCGTTGATAAGGACGACGGGAGGAGCCTGATCAGTGTCAGACGGAGTGAAGAGACGGCCCTGGAGGAGGGGTACGCCGAGAGTTTCGAGATAAGAGGGAGTGATGGTGCGGTAGCCGGCGGCGATAAATTCTTTCGGGGATTTGGGAGGGCGGCCGGCAATGTTGAAATGAATGATGCTGCCGCCACCGCTGACGGGAAGAAAGGAGGCGGCCGCGGCGGAGCGAACGCCGGGGAGAGTGCGCGCGCGAGCCACGAGACGGTCAAAGAATTGATAGCGGTCGGCGGGCTTGGCGTACACCTGGGGAGAAAGCGGGATATCGGCGATTAAAAGATGGTCGGGCTGAAAACCGGGAGGGATGTCCTGCAGTCGAGAAAAGCTGCGAAGAAGCAGGCCGGAACCGACAAGAAGCATCATGGCGAGAGCGATCTCCATGGCAACGAGTGCGCCGCGGAGACGATTCTGGGCGGGGCCGGAAGTGGAACCGCGGGAGCCTTCATTCAAGGCTTCGCGCAGGTCGAGTTTGGCGGCACGGAAGGCGGGGGCGAGACCGAAGAGCAAACCGGTGAGGAGAGAGACGGCCAAGGTGAAGATGAGGACCCAAGGGTCGAGGCCAATTTGAGAACCTTGCGGGATGCTGCCAGAGGCGAGTTTGAGAAGCGGGTCGAGCGCGGACAAGGCGAGGAGCACGCCCAAGATTCCGCCTGAGAGAGAAAGCAAAACGCTTTCGGTGAGTAACTGGCGGACAACGCGCCAGCGTCCGGCCCCGAGAGCACTGCGGATGGCCATTTCGCGGCCACGCGAAGCGGCGCGAGCAAGCAAGAGATTGGCGACGTTGACGCAAGCGATCAGCAAGACAAAACTGACCGCGCCGAGGAGTAAGAGAAGAGCGGGGCGGGAATTCTGAACGATTTGAGCCTGCAGGCCGACGACGTCAGCGCTGGTGCCAGTGTTGTAATCGGGATATTCCTTCTCGAGGCGCTTGGTGATGGCTTTCATTTCGACGCGGGCGTTTTCGATTGAGACGCCGGATTTGAGGCGAGCGAGAGGAATGATGCCCGGGTGCCAGTTGCGGTCGTCAGGAAGAGTTTTGCCCCAAGGAATGAAGGGGAGGAAAACGTCGGCGGGAGTGAGAATCTGAAAGCCGCTGGGAAGGACTCCGACGACGGTGTAAGGCTTCGAGTCGAGGTCGATGGATTTGCCGAGAATGTCGGCGGAGCCGCCGAAGCGGCTTTGCCAGAGCGGATAACTCAGGAGAACAACGGGCGAGCCACCCGCGCGATCTTCTTCAGGCAGAAAAGTGCGGCCGAGGTGAGCGTCAACACCGAGCATGTGAAAAAGGCCAGCGGTGACCATGCGAACGGTGAGGCGCTGAGGCTCGCCGGAACCGGTCAAAGTGATGGCGCCAGCGCGAGTGGCTTCCATGGATTCGAACGAGCGGCTCTGATCGCGCCAATCGAGATAGTTCTCAAAAGAAGTGCTGATAACCGGGAAAGGGCTGCGTTCGGCGATGAGCACAAGGCGGGAAGGATCGCGGAACGGAAGCGGGCGAAGGAGGACGCCGTTGACGACGCTGAAAATGGCGGTGTTTGCGCCGATGCCAAGGGCGAGAGTGAGGATGGCGATGGCAGCGAAGGCCGGGCTCTTCGTGAGCAGGCGGAGAGCGAAGCGCAAGTCCTGAAGAAATGTCATGGGCAGATCCCTAGTGGCGCCGGGCTATTCCATCAGACGCAGTGAGAGAGGATTCGTTTCTACACGATTCTGGGGCGGGGCGCCAGACAGGGGGAGCTGCTGAGTCGTTCGAGGGAAGCCGCGATGCCGGGATTGGGAAGGAGAAGAAGGTGCGGCGGGCAGGGTATGCTGCCCAGAAACAAAGTGCCAACGGGTGTCTTGTCACGTGAATAACCACGCGGTATAAAGAGAGACCCTTCCTTGAGCGGGTGATTTCCGCCCGCGTTCCAGACTTGAACGAATTGAGAGAAAAAAGCGTGGTGGGGAAGACCCTCGCCTTATTGTCGAGAGTGGCCGCGCCGGTCGCGGGCGGAGTGGGATTGTGCGTGCTTCTGGGCTGGATGATTTGGGCGAGAGTGCTCGTGGCGATTTCTCCGGGGCTCGCGAGGATGAAGGCGAATACGGCGTTTTGCTTTGTGCTAGTGGCGGGGATGCTTTGGCTGGCGCAACACAAGAGGGAGCGACTTCGAGGTTGGGAACTTGCGCTGGCGCGGAGCGCGGCTGCTCTGGTGATCGCGGGCGGCGTCCTTACCTTGTTGGAATACACCACGGGCTGGAATTTGGGAATCGACGAGCTGCTCGTTAAAGACAGGTTGAGAGCAACGCAGACGACGTTTGCGGGGAGAATGGCGCCGCATACGGCGCTGAACTTCGTGCTGGCCGGGCTGGCGCTGACTTTACAACGCAGCAGGCACAAGTTGGCAGCACGGCTGAGCAGGAACTTCGCAAGGCTCACGGGCGCGATAGCACTGGTTGCGCTGATTGGTTCGATCTACAGCGTCGCGTCGTTTTACAGGCTAGCACCGTACACGGCGATGGCGGTGCATACGTCGGCGCTTTTCATTCTGCTGTCCGTGGGAATTCTGCTGAACGATCCTGCGAGCGAATTGAGCGAGATGAGGACCAGCAACAGCCTCGAAGCCGTGATGCAGAGGAGGCTCCTGCCGGCGGCGCTGCTTGTACCCCTAATCGTGGGATGGATTCTTACGGAAGGCCGGAAAGCGGGATTGTACGGGACGGAATTTGGGCTGGCGATATTTACGACGGCGAATGTAGTGATTTTTTTTGTGGTGGTGCTTTCGAGCGGAAGGATCGTTGGCCGAGTCGAGTTGGAAAGGAACAAAGCCGAGCGCGCGCTGCGCGAATCCAGCGAGACTTTGCACTCCGTGATTCGAACTTCGCCGATGGCCATCGTGGGCATGGATGGCGAGCAACGAGTGTGCATCTGGAATGAAGCGGCGGAGCATATCTTTGGCTGGACTGAGCGAGAAGTGCTGGGGAAACCGTACCCGCTGGTGCAAGAAGAGGAATGGGAGGATTTCAGGAAGGGGCTGAAGGATCAGGCGGAGGGAATGACCATTCGTTCGCACGAAACGCAGCGAACGCATAAAGACGGAAAGAAAGTGCAAGTCCGGCTATCCGCGGCGGCATTCCGTGATCAAAACGAAAAGGTGGCCGGATGGGTGGGCTTGCTCGAGGACGTGACGGAGCAGAAGCTGCTGGAAGCGCAATACCGGCAAGCGCAAAAGATGGAAGCCATCGGACAGCTAGTCGGCGGGATCGCGCACGATTTCAATAATGTGCTCGGAGTGGTGGTGGGATCGGCCGAAGTTCTTGCGGAAAGCCTGAAGCCGGGGGATGCGGGAGCGCGGTACCTTGGAGACATTCTGAGCGCTTCAAGCCGAGCGACGGGACTGGTAAAGCAGTTGCTCGCATTCACGCGGCAGCAAGTTCTGGAGCCGCGCGTTCTCGTGGCCAACGAGACGGTTAGAGGAATCGAATCGATGTTACGGAGAGTGATCGGAGAAAACATCGAACTGCACGACAGCCTGGCACCGGATCTTTGGAGAGTGAAAGTCGATCCTGGGCAATTGGAGCAGGTGGTTCTGAACCTGGCCGTGAACGCGCGAGACGCCATGCCGGAGGGAGGAAAGCTGATCATCGAGACGAAAAATATCGTGGCCGATGAACTTTATGGACGAACGCACAAAGGAATGCAACCGGGCGCATACGTGATGCTGTGCGTTTCCGATACGGGAACTGGAATGGATGCCGTTACGCAGAGCCGGATCTTCGAACCCTTTTTCACGACAAAGGAAAAAGGGAAAGGGACGGGGCTGGGGCTTTCAACGGTATACGGGATTGTCCAACAGAGCGGCGGGCACATCTGGGTGTACAGCGAAGTGGGAAGAGGGACGGCTTTCAAGATTTATTTTCCAAGAACGGAAGAGATGGCCGTTGTTGAGGCTCCAATGCCAGCCCCAGCGACCGCGCCAGGAGGCGATGAAAAAATCATGCTCGTGGAGGATGAAGACTCATTGCGCGCACTCGGCTGCGAGATATTGAGGCAAAGCGGTTATGAAGTGCTGGAAGCAGCCGGGCCGAAGGAAGCGCTTGAGCTGGTGGAAAAGAACGGGCAAGCGATCGACTTGTTGATGACCGACGTGATCATGCCGGGGATGAGCGGCCATGCGCTTGCAGAGCTGCTGAAGCCACGATTTGCCGGACTACGAATCCTTTATGTATCTGGTTATACGGACGACGCGATTGCGCGGCATGGAGTGCTGGAGCCAGGGGTCGAGTTTTTGCAAAAGCCATACACGCGGAGCGCGCTAACGCAGAAGATTCGGTCCATGCTGGACGCGGGGAGGCTTGCGCCAGAGGGTGGCACGCAAGAAGAAACGAAAGAAAGCGAGTGAGGCCAGCCGGCAAAGATTGCGGCGTCAAGCCAGTGGCCAGGAAGTGCGGATTAGAATCCCGCGTTATTTCGCTTCTTTCGGCCGATGAGAGTATTTCTCATATAGCCGGAGATGCTTGTTGTCCAGGGACGTGCGTTCGCCATTGATGAAGAGATATTTTACGTCGGTAGTGACCTCGAGCGGATCGCCATTGGTCACGATGACGTTGGCGATTTTTCCCGTCTCGAGAGAACCCACCTGGTCCCCCAAACCGAAAATCTGGGCGGGGTAAAGCGTGACGGCTTTGAGTGCCTCATCGTAAGGCAAGCCATAGGCGACGGCATTCGCAGCCTGCTGGCCGAGACGACGGGCAAAAGAATTATCGAAGCTGCCAAAAGCGATCTTGACGCCAGCGGCGGCAAGTTCAGCAGGCTGAGTGAGGACGCGATCGTAGGGATCGTCCTCATTCATCGGCGGAGTGAGCGTGGGACGGAGAATCACGGGGATGCCTTTGGAGCGAAGCAGGTCCTTGACTTTATAGGCTTCGAGACCACCAGCGAGAATCATCTTGAGTTTTTGTTTGTCGCAGAATTCGACGGCGCTTCTAATGTCGCGAGCGCGATCGGCGAAAACGAGAACGGGCAACTGTCCACGGACAACAGGAGCGAGAGCTTCGAGTTTTAGGTCGCGGTTGTAATCGGAAGGCCCGCCATGGCCCATGGCTTCCGCGTAATGACGGGCGCTTTCCAAATAATCGGCAAGCGCGTTGACTTCTTTTTCCTGTTCCTGCTTGGCCTCGGTGTATGGCTTATCCTTGCGGGAAAAAGTGGCGAAATCAAACGAACGAGTCTGAATCTCGGGCCAGACAATGACCATGGCCACACTTTTCTTGAGGAGCATGTCGTTGATGGTCCAGCCGGCAAGACTGATGGCGGAGGCTTGCCCTCCAATGACACCTTCGCCGCCGCGAGAATCGAAGCCACCGCTATCGGGCACGGCCAGGACTTCGGTAATGCCGGAAGCGCGGGTGACGGGGATGTGTTCGCTGGAGGGAAGAATCGCGGTGGCGGCGACGACATCGGGGTTATACGCACCGGTTTCGGTGGTGTCCACGGTGGCGCTGACAGCCGGAATTTCGCTGAGACCCATTTGCGTGATGGGATCGAACAAGCCGGGATAAACCTGTAGTCCCTTCACATCAATGACTTCCGCGCCCGAGGGAACCGCCACGTTTGCGCCGACGGCGGCGATCTTGCCATCGTGAATCACGAGGGTGCCGTCCTCAATGGGCGGACCAGCCAGCGTGAAGATTTTCGCGTGGGTGAGAGCGTAAGAATGCGGCTGGGATTGTGCGCCGGGGTTGAATGCGAGAAGCAGAGCGGCCAGCAGGGCGGCTGCGATCAGAGAAGCGAGCCTAAACGATTTCACTGCGCACCTCCGAAGGAGGCGCTGTCCTGCGCTGGAACGGGATTGCTCTGAGGCTTGTCAGTGCCGGGTTTTGTCTCACCGTGCTTCTTATCTCCGCCCTTCTTCTCTTCGGATTTTTTCTCTTTTTCGAGAAGTTCCTTCTTTTCTTTCTCGAGGGCGGGACGATTGGCGATGTCCTGCTGGCGGTCGAAATAGACTTTCCCATCAATCAGAGTTTTTTGGACGACGGCATATGCGCTGAGCGGGTCGTGGTTGTAAATCACAAGATCGGCGTCCTTGCCGACATCGATGGTGCCGACGCGCTTATCAATGCCGAGTTGGATGGCCGGGTTCAAAGTGACCAGCTTCAAAGCTTCTTCGTGCGTCAGGCCGCCGTACTTGATGGACTTCGCGGCTTCCTGATTGAGGTGAGTGGCTTCTTCGGCGTCATCGGAGTTGATGGAGACGATGACACCGCGGTGCGTCATCAGAGCTGCGTTATACGGAATGGCATCGTACGCTTCGACTTTGTAGGCCCACCAATCAGAGAAGGTGGAGGCTCCAGCCCCGGAGGCCGCGATTTCGTCGGCCACCTTGTAACCTTCCAGGACGTGCTGCAAGGTGCGAACTTTGAAACCGAATTCCTTGGCAACACGAAGGAGCATGAGGATTTCGTCCTCGCGGTAACAGTGCGCGTGCACGTAGCGCTTGCCTTCGAGAACCTCGACGAGTGGATCGAGCTTGAGATCGCGGCGCGGAGGAATCGCGTCCTTATCTCCAGCGGCGACTTTCTTGTCGTAGTCGTCCCACTGGCGCTTGTAATCGCGAGCTTCTGCGAAGGCGGTTCGGATGGTCTCCTCGACGCCCATACGCGTTGCGGGGTAACGCTTTGGCTGGCCGGGAAGGCTGAAGTTGGAACGCTTGGGATTTTCGCCGAGGGCAAACTTGATACCGGGGACGGCGCCCTCGAAAGGAAGCTTCGAAGCGGGCTGGCCCCAGCGCAATTTGATGACGATAGTTTGTCCACCGATCGGATTCGCCGAGCCGTGCAGGATATTCGCGGTGGTCACGCCGCCGGCGAGGTCGCGGAAAATATCAATGTCGTCGGAGTTCAAGACGTCGGCAGTGTTGGCCATAGAGGAGACGGAGATGCTGCCTTCGTTGACGCCGCCATCAATGGCGATGTGCGAATGGCAGTCAATGATGCCGGGCATGACGTATTCGCCCTGTGCGTCAATTACTTGCGCGTCTTTCGGAGCCTTGATGGACTTGCCGACTTCGGCGATTTTGCCGTCCTTAATGAGAACGGAGCCGTGCTCGATGGTGCCGTGCGACACGGTCAAGACGGTGGCGTTCTCGATCAAGATCACCTGGGGCGAATCAGGAGGATTCGCCGCGAACGCGGAAATCGAGAGTGCGAAGAAGCCGGCGGCGAAGAGGCACACCGCACGGGCGATAACAGATTGCTGGATGGAGAGGATTCTCACAGCGCACCTCCGGGGACAAAGGAATCTCGATCAGAAGGATCAAGCCGAGCGGAGTGATCGGTGCCTACTGCGTTAGGCGCCGACTTTGCGCCAGTGAATTCGATCGAATAGCCCATGACATCAATATTGCCTTTCAGCACAGAGCCGTCGAATGTCCCGGAGAAAAGAACATCGGTGGGATTGCCCTCGATCGGAAGGTTGATGGTGAAACTGAATTTATCCGCGGCAAGATGACCGCTGATGATGTTGGCGGTGCCGCGGGTGCTGGAAGTCGTACCGGAAAGGCTGCCGTCTCCGGACATCTGGACGTCGAGTGTGGATTCTTCGGGCCCTTCGGGAGTCGTATAAGCGAGTTTCCACTTGCCGCTCATATCGCCCTTGGGAGGCTCTTTCGGTTTTTCCGGTTCGTGAATTTCGAAGCGCTTGCCATCCACAAAAACCATTTTGATTTTTGTTTTTGAGTCGAAAAGATCGCCGTCGGTGACAACGAGATTGGCGATCTTCCCGGTTTCAACGGAGCCCATCCGGTCTTCAACGCCATACATCTTCGCGGGGGCAAGAGTGAGTGCGCGGAGAGCAGCATCGGGAGCCAAGCCGGCGTCAATGGATTTCTTGACGGCCTTCAAAATATCCTTGGCGGAAGTGATCCCACCGGAATAAAAAGCAAACGGTACACCGGCCTTGGCGAGTGCGGCGGGAGTCGAGGGAGCTTTGTCGCGAAATTCCAAAGTGCGGAGAGAGGGCGTGTCGTCAGGGTCGGTATCTTTTTCGGCTTCGGGCCACTTGAGATTTACGAGGACGGGAATTTTTTTCGCGGCAATTTCATCGGGCATGGCGTAAGCCATTTGCGCGCCGTAGATGGCGAAATCCATTTGCCAACTATCCATGCTCCAAAGGTCGGCCAGTTGCAGGGCGCGACGAAGTTGAACGGTGTTGTTGGCGGGAATGAGAACGATGGCATGGTCGGTCATCGCGGCGGCGAGGACAGCTTCAGTCCGGTCATAAGGCGGACGGGCGTGGCCGCGTGGATTTTTTTCGTAAGCGGCGAGGGCGTGGGCGCTCCAATCGGTGTCAATCCAGACTTGATGAACGTAGGCGAGAGCGCCCATCAATGAGCCGGGGAAATTTCCAAAGCCGCCGCCGGGGACAAGAGAAACAGGAATCGCCACGGGAGTCTTGACCACCATGTCCCGGGCGCGGTCACCCGCTAAATCGAGAATAGAAGCCTGACCGGGAAACATGCCGCCCACGGGAGCGGAGACGACGGTTGTGAAACCGGCTTCGCGCCAGGACTCGATGCGCTTATCGCTCAAGCTCGCTTCATCCGCGGCGCTTCTCCAAGGAGTTGTGGCGGGACGATCTTCAGGGCCGCGAGAAACTTCCTGCGGCTGTGGACGGCGAGGTCCGGCGCCGGCGGGCGAAGGCGAAGCGGGAGGGATGCCGACATCGGTGAGGGAGTCAACGAGGCCCGGATAAACGGTTAGGCCTTTGCCGTCAATGACCAACGCATCGGGAGGGATGGCCACATTGGGACCAACCGCCGTGATGATTCCATGAGCCATCACGACAGTGGCGCCATCGATGGGCGGTCCCGAGACGGGGACAACTCTAGCGCCGCGAATGGCGAAGTATTCGGGTTCGCCGCCCTGGGCCATGAGGCGGGGCACAGCGGCGATGGAAAGAAGGAGAGTCAAGACAAACGCGAGCGAGCACCAGCGCGCGAGGACAGAACGCATACAAGCTCCTTTGCGGGAAGAGTTCGGAACCACAATCCCCTGACCGACAGTGAAGTAGACGCATGAGGCTATTCGGAAGTTGCGGCGGAGTCAAGGCAGAGCTACGGCCAGCGGGAGATGAGAATGCCGGGGGCTGGGCCGGAGAGAAAAATGAAGGGTAATGAAACAAAATCGCCGGCTGGATCGTTTCTTGTATTGTCATCCCATAGGGCTCGTGGCACCCTCGGTATGGGCAAGCCATAGGAGGGAGGGGGACGGGATGGGCGAAAAGCAGAACGACAAGAGAGATGTGTGGCAAGGGACTTTGGCGCTCATGGTCCTGAAGACCTTGCAGGCCATGGGTCCGCTGCACGGGTATGGAATCGCGCGGCGAATCGAGCAGATCAGCGGCGACCGGCTGCTGGTGAATTATGGAACGTTATATCCCGCGCTGCTGAAGCTCGAGCAGGAAGGAATCATCTCGTCCGAATGGGGCGTTTCGGATAACAACCGCAAAGCGAAGTACTACAAGCTGACGCGAGCTGGACGGAAGCAAGTAAACAAAGAAGAACGCGATTGGGAACGGACGACAGACATTCTGGCGAAATTTCTTTCGCCCGGAGAAGAGCAGCCATAGACCTGAAGAAAGGGAGAAGTCAGATGCGGACAGTGCGGACGTGGCTCGCCAGGTTGGGCGATCTCTTTGGCAAGCGGAAGCGAGAGCGTGAGCTCGCCGCGGAGATAGAGAGTCATCTTCAACTACACATCGAAGACAACCTGCGCACGGGAATGACACCGGCAGAGGCGCGGAGACAGGCGCTGATCAAGCTCGGTGGCGTCGAACAAACAAAGGAAATTTATCGCGAAAGAAGGAGCCTACCCATGCTGGAAACTCTCTTGCAGGATCTGCATTTTGCTTTTAGAACACTGAAGAAGAACCCCGGTTTTGCCGCGATTGCAGTCCTCACGCTCGCGTTGGGAATTGGCGCGAATACCGCCATCTTTAGCCTCGTCAACGGAGTTCTGCTTCTGCCGCTGCCGTATGCGGACCCAGGACGGCTGGTGGCCACGACTTCAGACTATCCCAAAGGCGCGTTCGTGGTGATGCGAGAGCGGAGCCAAACAATGGCTTTTGGCGCAAATACGGATGCCACGGAGTTCAATCTAACCGGCTTCGATTCGCCTGAACGACTGATCGGGAGCTCGGTCTCGGCAGATTGGTTTGAAGTGCTGGGAGTTCGTCCGAAGTTGGGGCGCACGTTTCGAGCGGGTGAAGACCAGCCTGGGCAAGATGGAGTTGTCATACTCAGTTATGCACTCTGGCAGCACCGCTTTGGGGGAGATTCGAACATCGTAGGCCGCGCGATCGAACTGGAGGGCCAAAGCCGGACCGTGGTAGGCGTCATGCCCGCGAGCTTTACGTATCCATCTCCCAAGACTGAGCTCTGGGTGCCTCTGCACCTTGATGCTCGCAAGTCTGGTGACTACTGGGGCGACAGCTATATGTCCGTGCTTGCCCGGCTTCGGCCCAAGGCCTCGTTTGAGCAAGCACGCGCAGAATTTGCGGCGCTTCGACCGCAAGTCGTCGCCGCCTTTGCGTGGCCCATGCCAAAAGATTCTTTCAAGAACTCGACAATCATGCCTCTGCGCAGCTTGCTAGTTTTCGACGTGAAACCGAAACTTATGCTGCTTCTCGGAGCGGTCGGGCTCCTTCTGCTGATTTCGTGCGCGAATGTGGCGAATCTTCTGCTGGCTCGGGCAACGGCCAGACAGCGCGAAATTGCGGTTCGGACAGCGCTGGGCGCAGGCCGCGGCCGAATTGTTCGCCAACTTGTCACGGAGAGCGTGCTTCTTTCGGTTCTGGGTGGCGGACTTGGCCTTCTCTTCGCGTACTACGGTCTAGTTGTTCTAAAGTCCACACTTCCCGCGGATATCCCGAGGTTGGCAACCGTTACTGTGGATGGGCGCGTCCTCGCGTTCACGGCGATTCTCGCGGTGCTGACTGGCCTCGCCTTTGGCGCGATGCCCGCGACGGGATCTTCAAAGGTTGATCTAGTGGAAGCGCTCAAGACAGCTGGCGCGAAGGGACAATCGGAGGAGAGCCATCGTCTGAGCAGAGGGTTGATTGTTGGAGAAGTGGCGGTGGCAACTGTTCTCGTGATTGGCGCGGGACTTCTGGTCAAGAGCCTCTGGAAGCTTGCGAATTCAAACCAGGGATACCGTCCCGCAGCGGTCATTACAGCGCGCGTCTCGCCGAATAATTCCTTTTGCGACAGCCCCGGCCGGTGCCAAGCCTTCTACGGCGAAGTGCTTTCGAAAGTCCGCGCGCTGCCCGGCGTCTCCGCTGTGGCCGTATCCGACGGTCTGCCTCTCAGCGGCATTTGGCAAACCATTCCTGCGGACGTCGGAGGCTATACGATAAAGGCTGGCGCGCATGTTCCGATGATGATGGAGCGCGTGGTCAGCCCCGAATACTTCCACCTTCTAAGTATTCCTCTTTTGCAAGGGCGCGGATTTACTGACGCGGACTCGGCGCCAAATGCGGAGCGTGTGGCCCTCATCGCCAAGTCCACAGCGGAGAATTTCTGGCCGGGCAAAAATCCGATTGGCGAACACGTGAAGCCTCGCTGGTTGAATACGTGGTGGACGGTGATCGGAGTCGTGGGAGACGTCAAAGAAGACACCATGACGACTAACCACCCCGACTGGATTGACGGCGAGATGTATACGCCCTATGGATTGCATTCCATCGCGAGCCGCGGACCGGAAGCGCCGCCGGCAGCCATGACGCTTCTTGTTCAAACGGCCGGAAATGTGCCGCAACTCGGGGCTGAACTCCGCGGGCTCGTGGCAGGCATCAATCCGGAGGTTCCGGTCAGCGAGTTGCAGACGCTTCCAGGGTGGATTGATCAGGCTGTGGCAGGCCCGCGTTCAACCGCTTCGCTTTTTGCGATTTTCGCGGCGCTCGCGTTGCTGCTCGGCGCGATTGGAATTTATGGCGTAATTTCGTACTTCGTGGCGCAGCGCACCCGGGAAATCGGCATCCGGCTTGCGCTCGGCGCGCGGCGCAAAGAGGTTCTGTTTATGATCGTTGGGCAGAGCGCCAGACTGGCTGCTTTCGGCGTGTTCACTGGATTGATCGCTGCGTTGCTCCTGACACGATTGATGAGCAGTCTATTGTACGGAGTCGCTGCGTCAGATCCGTTGATCTACTCGGGCGTTGCGGCTCTGCTGCTTTTCACAGGCTTGGCTGCGTCATACGTCCCCGCGCGGCGAGCGACACGAGTAGACCCGATCGTGGCGCTGCGTTACGAATGAACAGCAGGGCTGATGGAAGCGGGACCAGCCGGCACTTCGGTTTTGCGCACGGAATTTATTGGCCCGGTTTTTTCTTCTTGAAGAGGCCGCTTAACGCCTTAACAGCGTCGGCGGGCGCCTGCCCTGCGTCCTTCGCCCCGCCAGTGCTCAGACCGCCGACGCAGCCGAGTTGCGATTTCAGGAGGCCTGCCGCGAGACCGCCCACATCGGGAATAAATTTCGGATCCGCCGTCGTGCCTTGAATCTGAAACGGCACGTTCATTCCGTTCTTGCAGCCTGCGCCACCACCGACGGCCTTGCCAATTAGCCCGCTCACGCTCGAAACGGGTGTCGCTGTCGCGCTCGCAGCGCTGGTGAGGGTTGCGACCATCTTGAAGTCCAGCTTGTTTTGGGAATCAACCGTTCCCGCTCCCGTCAAATTTCCGAGCGAGGGAACGACGGCCTGAAAATTGTCAGCCTTCAAGCCCTCTGGCGCCATCCGCAAATCAGTCGTCAACTTTTCGATGTTCAAGTCCTTACCAGTTTTGATTCCCGCCATCGAAGCGATCGCGGTGAGTTTTGACCCGAGGTCGAAGCCTGCGAGCTGGGCGTTGAACAGTCCCACATTTCCGCTGGTTACGAGTTTATTGGTCGGGCCAGCAAGATTCAGATCCGCATTGAGCGTGCCGGCTTGCAGGGATGCTCCTTTGGGGACATTGATGCCCAAAGCAGGGAGAAATGACTGAAGATCTCTTGCTGGCATATCCTTGGCGTCGAGCTTGATGTTGACGGAGGTGGCTTCGCCAGCGGTGTCGTACGTGCCTCGAAGATGTGCCGCAGCATTGCCAATTTTGAGCGTGGATGGGTTCAACACGCCTGCATTTTTCCGGAGATCATATTTCGTCGCGAATTGAACGGTCACCGGGACCGAGGAGGGTGAGCCACCGGCGACCAGGAGAGCCTTCGAAAGAGTCGCGGTGCCTTTGGTTACTGCTTCGCCGTTATGGGACGCGATCGCGGCGTCGAGATCCAATGCGCCACCAAGCCCGGCGGCAGCATCCAAAAATCCCGTCGAAGCCAGATTCAAGGAGGAAATATTCAGCTTGGCGTCGAGCGGAGTGAGTGATGCGTCGGACTGGTCAATGGGCCCGGCCGTACCATCCAGTTTGAACTTGCCGCCCGCGGGAAGATCGGCGGTCACTGTAACCGGAAACTGGGAGGTCAACGAGAAATTCGACGCGACAACATTCACGTTGTCGTAGGTGCTGCGTTTACGCGAGTCTGTTGAACCTACGATGATGCGCCCGCCGCTCAAAGTGAATTTTTGAACAGAAATATCCGCCGGAGCGGCTGAGCCGGAACCTTTCGCGGCTTTGGCTTGTTCGGAATTCGCCGAGGAACTGGCGAGAGAGGAGAAGTTCCAGACTCCGGCCGAATTGTGGAGCAG
The DNA here is from genome assembly GCA_035279745.1 of Candidatus Acidiferrum sp. Lineage (GTDB taxonomy): Bacteria > Acidobacteriota > Terriglobia > Acidiferrales > UBA7541 > Acidiferrum. The sequence goes on from DATEHE010000020.1 coordinate 144,285, forward strand.
GGTGACTTCGGGGCTTTCAATGGTGATTCCCGTGACATTTAAAGTTTTGCTGAAGATGAGAGGGAGAATGTCCACGCCGACTTTGAGCGATTTTGCCGTCAAAAATGGCGAAGTGCTGAACTTGGGGTCATCACCGATCGAGAGATTGTCGGCCGAGAGTGAGCCACTCAGCAAAGAGAGGCTGAGGCTGCCGAATTGAACCTGGCGTCCCAGCGCCTGAGAAGCCTTTTGCTCAATGGTAGGGCGGAATTTGTCCACGGGGATGAGGAACGGAACGGCCACAAGAATGATGACCAGAACAACGATAACGACGCCGAGGATGCGAAGGGTGCGTTTCATAAGAGCCTCCTGTATCGGAGGGATAGGCTAAGGAATAGGAGCGGCGAGGATGATAACACGGAGTAGCGGACAATGATGTTTGAGAAACATTGCACGGACGGACCGCGAAGACGGCATTGCGGGGAAGGAAATAACTGGGGCAAGGGTGGGAACTGGCACGACGCGTGTTAGGATGCCTGCAATGGCGCTGGGGAACCGATTAGTGGTTTTCGCTCTGCTCATTCTCTGTGGCTTCACGGCGCAGGCTCAATCGCAATCAGCATCGCCGACCTTGCCCGATGCACCGACTCCTAAGCAGCAGGGAGCCTCACCTCAGGCGGCGGGAAAAAACCTTTGGACGGGACTTGTTGCGCGGAAATCGTATTTCTACCCGGATCTAGCCAGAACACCGGGGCCGCTTTCTTCGGGACAGAAGTTCAAATTATTTCTCAGCACGAGCACGGCACCGCCCCAGATTCTAAGTTCCATTGCAGGCGCGGGAATCAGCGAAGCGAGAGGAACGCTTGCGGGATATGGCCAGGGTGGAGAAGGTTTTGGCAAGCGGTTCGGCTCCTCGATGGCGAGCGGCGCTAGCAGCCATTTTTTCGGGACTTTCCTGCTGCCGTCGCTCCTGCACGAAGATCCGAGATACTTCGTCAGGCTGAATGGCGGCTTCCGGTCCAGAGCGGCTCACGCGCTGCGAAGAGCGGTGATGATTCGAACGGATGCGGGAGGAGAGACCTTCAATGTGCCGGGAACGCTTGGACCGCTCGCCGCCGAAGGAATGGCCAACTTGTATCTTCCGCAGTCGGAGCGAACTGCAGGCAAAACGTTCGAGCGTTGGGGCTTTCGGCTTGGATTTGGGGCGGCTAACAATCTGTTGAAGGAATACTGGCCTTCAATCTTCAAGAAACTGCGAATCGCAAAGGTTGCGCCGGGGCTTGAACCGTAGCCCGAGAGGAACTCCGCCGCCCGCAAGGCTGGCCGGGCACGGGGGCGCAGCGGCGGGCCGTTCATCACAAAACCGTCGCGGCGCGATCAGTTCGGAACGTATTACAATGAGTGAGTACGGGGCTGTAGCTCAGATGGATAGAGCAACGGTTTCCTAAACCGTTTGTCGGGAGTTCGAATCTCCCCAGCCCCACCATAAAGCGACGGCGCGTTAGCGATAAGAAAAATACAATGCGGGTCGTCGCCCCCGGAAAAAAGTGCTGCGCAACCGCGGAAGAGTGGAGGTATGCTGCTGCCTAACAACCCGTAGTGCCGGGAAGCGCCCTTTCCAATTTCGCGAGCATCCAAAGCGTGAGGATAGCGAATGAACGATGCGCTGAACGTCCACAGGCTCCACTTCGCCTTCACGATCACTTTTCATTACATATTCCCGCAATTGACCATGGGCCTGGCTCTGCTCCTCGTTTATTTGAAGACGAAGGCGCTGCGAACCGGAGACGAACACTACAACCGCGCGGCGCGATTTTGGGCACGAATATTCGGAATCAATTTCGCGCTGGGCGTCGTGACGGGAATCCCGATGGAATTTCAATTCGGGACGAACTGGGCGGCGTTTTCAAGAGAGGCCGGCAGCGTGATCGGGCAAACGCTGGCCATGGAAGGAGTCTTCTCGTTCTTTCTCGAATCGAGCTTTCTCGGACTATTCCTCTTCGGCGAAAAAAAACTGGGACGCGTCGGACACTGGTGGTCCGCGTTTCTTGTTTGGCTGGGCTCCTGGCTATCTGGATTCCTGATTGTCGCGACGGACGCATGGATGCAACACCCGACCGCCTACCGCATTGGAACGAATGGCGAGATTGAACTGGCCAGTTTTTGGGGCCTGCTTCTGAACAAATGGGGACTTTGGCAGTACGCGCATACGATGCTGGGCGCGGTACAGACGGGCTGCTTTGTAATGGCTGCGGTCGGCGCATTCTATCTACTTACGAGCCGCCACGAAGCGTATGGCCGCACGTTCGTTAAGGCGGGCGTATTGGTTGGCGTCGTAGCGGCAATTTTGCAGCTTTTCCCCACCGGCGATGGCCAAGGAAGAAGCCTGGCGGAAAGCCAGCCCACAACTCTCGCCGCCATGGAAGGACTGTTTGAAACGCAGCAAGGAGCGCCGCTGGCTGTTCTGGGGCAGCCGGACGTTCGCAACCAAAAGCTGGACAACCCGCTGGTCGTGCCGCGAATGCTGAGCTTTCTCACGTACCGGCAATGGAGCGCGAATGTACAAGGGCTCAACGCATTTCCGAAAGACGACTGGCCCGACCAGATCGCGCTGCTTTATTACAGCTACCACGTGATGGTCGGTCTTGGAACAATCTTCATCGGAGTCATGGTGATCGCGGCGTTGTTGTACTGGCGCGGCCGGCTCTACACCGCGAGGTGGATGCTCTGGATCCTGATGATTTGCGTGCCGCTGCCGTACATCGCCAACACCGCGGGGTGGATGACGGCGGAGCTCGGCCGCCAGCCGTGGCTGATTTATGGATTGATGCGCACTTCCGAGGGCGTATCTCCGCGAGTCGGCGCGGGCAACGCCTGGTTCACGCTGATCGGCTTCATGGGCATGTATACCCTTCTCGCGATTCTGTGGCTCTTCCTGGTTTATCGAGAGATTGAAGCAGGGCCCACGCCGGGCGATGATTCAACGATGGAATCCCGGATTTCGCGCGCAGCGGATTGAGTTCGAGGAGCACACGGTGGGCACAATCTGGTTCTGCCTCGTCGCCATCATGATTACGATGTACGTCCTGCTGGACGGCTTTGACCTGGGCGCGGGCGCGATTCACCTGTGGGTTGCAAAGACGGACAGCGAACGCCGTCAGGTCCTCGCTAGCATAGGTCCGGTTTGGGATGGGAACGAAGTCTGGCTACTGGCGACAGGCGGGGTCTTGTATTTCGCGTTTCCCGAGCTCTATGCCAGCGGCTTCAGCGGCTTTTACCTGCCGCTCATGGTGGTGTTGTGGCTGCTGATTCTGAGGGGAGCTTCCATCGAGTTCCGAAACCATGTGAAGAGCGCGGTTTGGGATCCGCTGTGGGACTTTCTCTTCTGCGCGTCAAGCATCCTGCTCGCCGTTTTCTATGGCGCGGCGCTTGCGAATGTCGTGCGCGGAGTTCCCCTGGACGCGAGCGGCTATTTTTTTGAGGCGCTCTGGACAAATTTCCGGATCGGCCCTGACACCGGAATCCTGGATTGGTACACGATTTTGGTGGGAATACTGGCGCTGCTCGCGCTCATCATGCATGGCGCGCTTTGGGTACAATTGAAAACGAGCGGCGATGTCAGCAAACGTGCCCGAGAGGTTGCAGGGCATTCCTGGTGGGGCGTGGTGGTATTCACCGCGGTTGTAACCGCGGTGACGTTCGGCGTGCAACCGCACGTGAAGGAAAACTTGCTTACCTGGCCGCTCGGCATGATCCTGCCGCTATTGGCGGTGGCTGGACTAGCCGTTGTCGCGTTTGAACTGCACCATCGCGAGGAACGCAAGGCGTTTCTTGCCTCGTGCTTGTATCTGACAGGAATGCTCACCAGCGTGGTGTTCGGTGTGTATCCCATGGTGCTGCCGGCTCGCAATCCGGTGTACTCACTCACTGTGCGGGGAGCGAAAGCCGGGGCGTACGGGCTGAAAGTGGGCTTGGCGTGGTGGATCATTGGGATGATTCTTGCCGCGATCTACTTCACCTTTGTCTACCGGTCTTTCGCCGGGAAGGTGGAGGCCGGAGGCGATTCGAATAGTGACAGTTACTGAGATTTTCATGCCGCGGCGGCGCACTGCACGATTGTGCGCGGAACCATAGCCGGCTTCGCGTTGCCGACACCATCGGACAATTGCTCGTCAACATTCTCTCCATTTGAAAGTCCACCCTAGCTCGATTCAGCATAGAATCGCCTCAGAACGATTGCGAGGACACGAATTTCTGAGTATTCAGCGGACGCGGTATTCCCAGCCGAAGAGTGAACGCACGGAAGTGCGAGCGATGCAGCGGTAATCACAGTACGGGAGGTTGTTATGAGCGGTAGACGAAAATTTTTTCAGGATGCCGCGTTTTTTGGGGCCGGCCTCCTGGGACTTTCGGAGGGACTGCGCGGCGAGCCGCAAGTGAACGACTCGCAAACCGCGCGAGCCATCGAACAAGGCCGCCATCATAGTCCTTACGCGCCTCACAAGAAAAAGGAAGCGCCGCCACCGGGACCGGATCCCTACCTGCTGATGCGCACGCCGGACCTGGCGGACTTGCCGTTCGAAATGGACGGCGGCGTAAAGATATTCAAGCTGATCGCGCAGCCGGTGCGGCGAAAAATTTCTCCTTCCAAAACGATCGATGCGTGGGGATACAACGGCAGCGTCCCGGGGCCGAATATTCAGGTGCAGCAAGGTGAGCGTGTACGGATCCTCGTCGAAAACCGTTTGCCGGAAGCGACATCCATCCACTGGCACGGCCTGGAAGTGCCCATTGATCAAGACGGCGTGCCATGGATTTCGCAAAAGCCGATTGCGCCGGGCGAAACGCATACGTACGAATTCACCGTTCATCAGGAAGGCACATTCTTTTACCACTCGCACGGCGCAATGCAGGAAATGATGGGCATGATCGGGTTTTTCGTTGCGCATCCGGCAAGGAGTTACAAGCCGCACGCCGATCACGATTTTGGCCTCGTGCTGCAGGAGTGGGCCGTTCTCCCGAATAACCAGGTGCCGAATTCCGCTTCCATGGAGTTCAACTGGCTCACCTTTAACGGAGTGGCAGCGCCAGCCACCACCCCGATGATCGTGAAGCTGGGAAGCCGCGTGCGAATCCGCATCCTTAATATGGGCATGGATCACCACCCTATCCATCTACACGGCAATCAATTTGTGATGACTGGAACGGAAGGCGGTAGGGCGCCGGACTCCACCTGGTACCCGATGAATACAATTCTCGTGGCGGTGGCCCAGGCGCGAGTCATTGAGTTTGACGCGAAGTATCCCGGCGCTTGGATGGTTCACTGCCATTTGCCGCACCATATGATGAACAACATGACTGACCTGCTTGGCAGGCGCCCCATCGAGACGGCTGCATTGACCGAAGCGCAAGCGATGAGCCAGATGCCTGGAATGTCCGCAGGCATGATGCATGAACAGCTTCCTCATTCGCCGGTCGCACCCGACGCGAATCGCGTGCCGGGCTTCCCGCAGGACGCCTTTATGGAAATGGGGATGGACCAAGCGGTCGCCAAACCGGAAACTTACGGATTGCCCGTGGATTGGAGCGCCCAGATGATGGGCATGATGACGCTCGTACGAGTGCTGCCGGAAAAGGAGTACGAGGAGATGCTGATTCGAATCGAAAATGCCAAAGGTGCGGCAATGAAGGAGCCCGCTCATGAGTCATAGAACGACCTGCTTCGGCCGCCTTGCCGAAAAGCTTCCGAAAGTACGGAATGTACGCTCCAATGTGATCCCTGGAGTGCAGAGAAAATTCTGTGGGCTCGCGGTACTCTCTGTGTTGCTGGCATTTTCCTCCAGCGCGCGGCCTCAACATGCTGCTGCGGACGCTAACCGGCGCTCCGCTACTCCGCCGGTAGCGCAAGAGCAGCACTTGCACGAGAACACGCCTGCGGTCGCCCCGCAATTTCCAGAGATGGGCCGCGCTCAACAGCGCGCGGGCAGCCAAGCTGTCAGTTTGGAAATGGCGGAGAAAATTGCCGCCGAATCGAATCCTACGCTGCGGCAAGCGGAAGTGGAAATTAGAGCCGCGCAAGCGCGAGAAAAGCAGGCGGGGCTCTACCCAAATCCCTCGGTGGGCTATATGGGCGACGAAATTCGCGGCGGCTCGGTGGGCGGAGGCAAACAAGGATTCTTTGTACAACAGACCATCGTGACGGGAGGAAAGTTAGGCAAGAACCGAGCCGTCTTCGCATCCGAACTCAAACTGGCACAGACAGAAGCCGAGGAGCAGAAATTTCGTGTAGAGACCGCCGTGAAAATGGCGTTCGAACGCGTTCTTGCGGCGCAGGAACGGTTGGATGCCATACGCGATTTGGCGAAAATCGCGGAAGATTCCGCGCAAACTCAGCGCGAACTGAAGAACACTGGACAAGCGGACGATTCCGAAGTGCTCGAAGTAGAGATCGAAGCGGAGCGCGTGCGAATGGCGGCGCGGATGCAAGAGAACACGCTCCGTGAAGAATGGAGATCGCTCGCGACTGTGATTGGAAAGCCGGAAATGCCGGAGGCGACAGTTGCCGGGGATCTCGAAAAGGGCTGGCCGGATTTGAACGAGGATGAAGCCGTGCAAGCCATCGCTACAAAAAGTCCAGCGTTGCAAATTGCCGATGAATCTCTCTCTCGCGCACAAGCGATTCTCTCGAGAGCGCAGCGACAGCCAATTCCTGATATCCGGCTTCGGGCTGGCTTGGAGTACAACAACGAGCTACTAGGAACAGCGCCGTGGGCCACGGGATGGGAAGGCCAGGCGGAGGCTAGCGTCGAGTTGCCGATTTTCAATCGGAATCAAGGGAATATCGGCGCCGCGCGAGCAGACGCTGACCGAGCCGCACAGGAGAAAACTCGGGTTGCGCTGACATTGCGGGAACGAGCCGCAACAGTGGTGGATGAGTACATCAACGCACGGCTGATGGCCCTCGAGTATCGCGACGAGATGCTCCCTCAGGCCAGAAAGGCATACAGCTTGCTACTCCAAAAATACAGTGAAATGCAGGCGGCTTACCCGCGGGTCCTCGCGGCGCAACGCAAACTTTTCGAGCTACAGCTCGAATATATCGCCGCATTGGAGGGCGTCTGGACCAACGGTTTGGCGTTGCAGGGGTACCTCTTGACTGATGGCCTGGAGGCTCCAGCGCGTCCCGGTGAAGTTGATAGACCAATCCGCGAGACGAATGTGCCCTCGCCAGAGCGAAGTATGGCCCCCGGAGAGGGGTTTCCCCAACCCTAATAGAGGGCAAGCGGTGCATGGCTCTGCGCCGAACCACTCCATTCGTGTTGGCTACGTGTCGAGTCCGAAACACTAGTACCCCGGTATCGTTGACCCACAGAAAACATAATAGGTAGTGTGCAAGAAGGGCGCCCGGGTGTCGGCGGCGGTGTTTCTTCCACCAACTAAGTTTGTGCCTTTGCGTGGACCGTATCGGCCAATGCTTGGAAGATGCGCAACCCTGTCAGGAATGCGCCGGATGGGAAGTCGAACGGGTCAATGACAACAGGTTTGAAAGCTGGGCGTTACGAGATCGTGGGCGAACTGGGCCGCGGCGCCATGGGTGTCGTGTACAAAGCGACAGACCCAGTCATTGGACGCACCGTCGCGGTGAAGACCATCAAGCTGAGCGAAGAGGGTACCGGAATGTCCCGGCCTGAGCTGCTGGCGCGCTTCCAGACGGAAGCTCGCGCGGCGGGGCTGCTGACACATCCGAATATTGTTGTGGTGTACGACGCGGGCGAAGAAGACGGCCTGTATTACATTACGATGGAATTGGTTGAAGGCAAGAGCTTGCAGGCTCACCTCGACGGCGGAGAATCCTTCGCTCTTCCCCGGGTGCTGCGGATCATGGAGCAAACCTGCGGCGCGCTCCAATTTGCCCACGAGCGAAACGTAGTTCATCGCGACGTTAAGCCCGCCAACATTATGTTGACCGCGGACGACACCGTCAAAGTCACTGACTTTGGCACCGCAAAGATCCTCCAGTTCGGCACGATGCAGCAGACGGCGCATGTCATGGGTACTCCCAGCTATATGTCGCCCGAGCAGGTAAAGGGCCGCGCCGTAGATGGCCGGAGCGATATTTTTTCACTGGGTGTCATGCTCTACGAGATGGTGACTGGAGAAAAGCCATTTCCGGGCCAAAACATCACCACGGTCATCTACAAGATCGTGAACGAAGAACCCGTTCCGCCTCGGCAGATTGATCCTTCAATTCATCCGGGCATCAGCGCAGTCGTAATGAAAGCCCTCGCGAAAGAGCCGGAAGCACGCTATCAGAGCTGCCGCGAAATGCTTGAGGACATGCGGAATTACAGGAATAGCGCCCTGGCGGGGAGCCCGGAGAAGACGATGGTCGCGGGTGGCCCCGGCCTGCCCAGCGCGACTCTCGCGCTGCCGGGTATGGGTCCAGGTAGTCAGGGCGGCCGTCACGCTCAGCCTGCAGACCCCATGACCATGGCTACGACCCGGTCACTCAATGTGCGAGCCGCGAGCCCCATGCACACACCCACGGTACGCCGTACCGGCCCAATTCAACCGATTCAGGCGGAGGCGCCAAAGAAAAAGAGCATGTTGGGAAGCGTGATTGTCGCGATCATTTTGCTCGGCGTCATTGCTTACGGCGTTCAAAAGCTGCGGCCGGTCATTGACGACGCCAGGAAGATTAATGCGGCGCAAAAAGCTGGGGATAACGACGTAGATGCACCGGGCACACAATCCGCCGGGGCAGTCAGTAGCCCTGACAAGAGCCCGACTGGCCTTGCATCGAGCGCGGCGACTTCGGCCGGAAGCAACGCAACGGCTAGCTCGAATCCGGATGCGCCAGCCGCAGAAAAAAAATCCGAGCCTCCCGTCGCCAAACCCTTGTCGAAGAAAACCGAACTGGTGATCACCCCAGCAGCAGCCGAGTATAAAGGCCGCATTGATGAAGTGCTTTCAGAAAAAGGGTGGGCTGGACGGGCGAAGGTGCAAGCCATCGGAGACACTCTCGTTCTCGGGGGCAAACTTCGCCCTTCAGAACATGCGGCCCTGCTGAAATTCCTGCGCGACGCTCCGAATAATGTACGCGTCGTGGATAACATCGAGTACGTGGACATCCCAGAAGCAAACAGCTCGAGCGATGGCGGCGGAGGACATCCCGTTCCGAAGCCAGGACGTGGCGCGATTCACGTCATGACGGACTTAGTCGGCGCAAAGGCAATTCTCCGGAGCGATTCAGGCAGCGTTGTCAGCCAGTGCCAGGCTCCTTGCAGCTTCAGCGATCTTTGGCCCGGGCAGTATGGGCTCGAGGTCGAAAAAGCGGGCTATCAGTCAATGCAAACCGCGTTGCAGGTGAAGGCCGGAAATGTTCTAGACCAAAAAGCAAATCTTGAATCTATCGCTCAGGGACTTTATCTGACAAGTCGTCCGTCCGGAGCCGACGTGTTCATCAACGGCGCTAAACAGTCCGGGCAAACTCCGCTCACCTTGCCACTGGCCCCGGGCAACTACAACCTTGTTGTGCGACTGCCTGGCTACGAGGGGTATGTCGGCCGAGTGCAGGTTAAAGACAACATCCAGACACAACTTGCCGTCGATTTGAATGCGCGAGTGGCGTGGGCTGACGTACGCACAAATCCTGCTGGCGCGGAGATTCTGGTGGACGGGACGCCGAGCGGACAGACGACCCCCGCGCGAGTTCAGATGTCCGCCGGCCTTCATACCGTAATCGTTCGGCTTCAGGGCTACAAGCAAGTGCGGCGGACCGTGCAAGCCAGTGAAGGCGGCACTGTAAGCATCCAGGAAGCTCTTCAGCCGCGATAGCTAATCTCAAAGGCGAACACGACGAATTTCGCTCTAAAATCGCACTTTCAGGTTCAAATTTTAATGGCCAAATTTTACGCAGTACGTAACATTCTGTAACAAACCACTTCCTTAAGTCCTAGGACTTAATCTATAAACGACACAAAATAAAAGACTTGGATACAGACCTAGAGGGCAGGTAGCGTGCTTGCTTTACTGGTAAGGGTTCTCTGCCCCGCGCGCCCGTCTTGAGCGCGACGAGATGGATTCCCTGGTTCTGCCGCTTGGCTGAGCCTAGCAATGGAGCGATGAGGGAAAGACTTGGTATTACGCGCTATCATCCCGGTTGAAGAGGAAAGGCGAGCCATCGCGCCTTCCCGCACTGCTGAAGGTGCGGCGGCGAAGCAAGGTTCTAGGTCTGTCGCCAATGCTTCGCACGAAGCACCAATGGTGCCGACCGACGCCAGGACCGCAAGCCTCATACATGCATTGCGGTGCTTGCATGTCTTGCTGCGCTCCGAACGCCTCTACGACCGAAATCATCCCCGGCGCCTCCAAAGTTTGGACACCTCTTACGAGATCCTGCACGACCTTGCCGGCGCGCTGAACGGGATCGAGATCCATGTTGAGCGCGGCGGGCTCGTTGTCCCGAAACTCAGCGAATCTCATCTGCCCGACATCCGTGGCGAAATGCAATCGCTAGCGTTGGATCTGCAACGAGCGGGCATCCAGTCCCTGGGAGTAGCTACGAAATTCCATGTAGGCGAACTGGACACGTTCGCACAACTCTTTAAGGCATCGCTTCTGAGATCGGGCGAATCTATAAAGCGCGGAGCCGGCTCCTGGTGGGCGGGTCAACTGGCGGCAAATCACGTCGAGGGAATTTCGATTAACACACAGACCGAGCGCAGGGTAGATACTGTCCTGGCCAGCTTAATGGGCGCGCTGGTCGCCTATGGCGGGAATTCACCGCGCGAAGTGAACGAAACGCCCATCTTGCCGCCGGAGATGGACGATCTGGCGGGCGCCCTGCGTCTGATCGGGAAATTGACGCCACCGCTTGAAGCAGCGCGCGGGCTCGCACCCGAAGAAGCCGCGCGGGCCATTCACGCGGCGCTGGAAGACGCGAGCCGCGAAACCGTTCGAATGCTGCTCGTCTCGATTTCACAGTACGCCCCGAGGGAGGGCGAGCACCCACAACCCTATCTTCTGCGTCTCTCTGAGAGCTTGGTTCTGGAATTCTTGGGGGCGGAATTTTCAAACGCGAAATTGGCGCATTCTGCGGTACGGCCCGCGTTTAATCGTCTTTGCGATGTGTTGGTGAACTCAGGTGGTTACACCGGGCCGCACTCCTCCCAACATCTTTCTCTGCTGGCAACAACCTGGGCAAACGATACCCATCGGGAACGTGTGCTGGACAAATTCTGGCTGGAACTGCCTCCGAGAGAGAAATCTGCGGTCCTGCGGGGACCTGAGGTCTGGTGCGTTCCAGTAATCGCGCTGAAGAGAACTCTTAGCCAACTTGCCGAGACGGGAGCGGACGCTCCCCGCCGCGAAGCAAGAAATATTCTGCTGAACTTTTCGCGTCGCCTGGAAAACGAGAATGCCGCCGCGAGGCGGGCAGTCGCGGCCGGAATGAATGAGATGACGCCAATCATCGAATCGCTTTGGCCGAATCAATTGCCGGAAGAATTGAGCCGCGGCACGATGAAAGCCTTGGAGCGCGAAGCGATCCCGGAAACGGCGGCGCTTCTGGCAGCATTTCTGGAGACGCTTGCGCGAGTCGCAGTAACGCGCGGCGATTATTCGGGATTCGAATCCATCCTGATCGGCCTCGAGCGTCTCCCCAAGGATAAAGCACACGACCACATGGCCGCTCTTGCCCACAGGATGGTGGCGCAAGACCGCTGGCTTCTGCTAGTAGACGCAGCCCTTGCGAACCGCCCTCTTGACCCCACGCTTCCGAGATTGTTGCAGCGAGATCCGGAAAGACTCCTGGACAGACTCACGCTGTTGATGACGGAGCCTCGGGCTTCCGAAATGCTCGCGGCTATGGCGCGGTTGCTGCGGGCCATTGGAGTCCCGGCTCTTAACCTGCTCGAAACGCGCCTTTATGAAGCTCGGCGCCAGCGCGTGACCGCCGCGATCAAACTTCTTGCTGCCGCGGACCCGGAGCGTTTGCTGCGAGGTTTGGCGCGAGCGCTGGCAAGCTGGGAATGGAATCTTCAAGATCTGGCGGTTAGCGAACTATCGCGCCCAGCCAACTCGGCCAGCGCGCACAGTTCAGCCTTTGTGTTCTCAGCGGTCCTGGCCGACGCCCATCCGCTGGTCGTGCCGATGATGATTGACCAGATCGGCCTCGCACAGGAAACAACTGCTGTGCCTCAGTTGATGGAGATTGCGGCCGGCGAGCACGAAGTTCTGCGGGATCAGTTTGTGCGCATCAAGGCGATCGAGGCGCTGGGACGCATGCGCGCCATCGAAGCGTCGGAAATGTTGCGCGTCCTGGCGGAAGGCCGCGAGGGATTGGCGTTCGCCGAACCTGCCGGACTCCGTGCGGCGGCCGAGGACGCATTGGCGATTATTGAAAATCGCCCGGCCTCAGCTCGGGCTCGCGCGCCATTCGAATCAGCTACGCAACCTAATGCGAGTTATGTTGTACCGCGCCGCTACGCGCGCGTACCGCTGGATTCTCCTCTGCGAGCACAAATAGATGGAGCGCAAGCCGGATTGGCGCGCGTGAAAACAATCAGCCTCGGCGGAGCGTATCTCGAGTCGCCTAAGAAATTGACAGTAGGAGATTCGATTAAACTCGAGGTGCGTGCCGGTCTCCGCAAGATTCACTTCACTGCCGTGGTCCGGAATATCGGTCCGGACGGTAGCGGCGTCGAGTTCGTACATATGAAAGATGAAGATCGCGACCGGTTGCGCAGGCTCGTCCAAAGATATCTGCAGATTTAGCTGGAAATTTCCCGTCCTTTCCTCAAACTCCAATTCCCTTCCAACGCAGCAAGAAGGCATCTCGACTTAATCTCGCGAAGCAGTCTGGCCTTGATTTGGCTTGCAAAGATTATTCCAAGGTCCTTGCCTCAGAAGTTTTAGTTGAATTCCACGCCATATTGCAGTAAAAGCCAAATAATCAATGCCGTAGCCAATTTAAGGCGGGGGCACTCGCAGCCGCTAGGGGTAGCGGAAAATTGGCGGATCTTCACCAGGAGGACTCAGATGCTGCGACGTCATAGTGTGTTTGTTTCGATCCTGCTGTGCGTAGTAACGCTGGCATGGGCAGCGAGCGCGATGGCGCAGGTGAACACGGCGACGCTCTCCGGAGTTGTGACCGACCCTCAGGGACTCGCCGTGCGGGGCGCGAAAGTAACGATCACCAATCCGGGAACGGGCGCGGAGCGCTCGGCCGTCACCGATGACGGCGGACACTATAAAGTCGTAGGCCTGCAGCCGGGGACGTACAGGGTAAGCGTGGATGGCGGGGCGAACTTCGCGCTCTATCGGAATGAAGCGGTCGTAGTGACTGTCGGCGCGGACGACATTCTCAATCCTCAGCTTGAGCTTAAAGGCGTTCAGCAAACAGTGACGGTGACGACGGAGACCGCGCCGATCGAGACAACAAAGACGGAAGTTTCGCAGACCGTCAACCAGCTGAGCATCAACAACCTCCCCATCAACGGACGTAATTACATTAATTTTACGCTCACCAACTCGCAGACGACTCGCGACGTTTCTCCCACGATCGGCCCGGCGCCAAACAGCGGTTTGAATATTGACGGCGCAAGAGCGCGTTCGAATATGGTCAGCGTGGATGGCGCCGACGCGGGCGACAACTCCGTGGACGGCATCCGCTCCACTGTTTCGCAGGAAGCCGTGCAAGAATTTCAGCTTATCCTCAGCAATTACAACGCGGAATATGGCCGCGCGACCGGCGGCGTCATCAACATTGTGACCAAGAGCGGCACGAACCAAACGCATGGAGACATCTTCGGCTATTTGAGGAACAAAGCCTTTCAATCGAGAAATCCGTTTTCCGGGCTTGTGGATCCCACGACGGGCCAGCTTGATCCAGTGAAGCAAGCCTACACGCGCGTGCAGACGGGCTTCACACTGGGCGGCGCGTTAAAAAAAGATAAGACCTTCTACTTTCTTTCCTACGAGTACACGCAGCGCGAAGAGACTGATTTTTCGAGCATCGGCGTGTCCTCGCCGGGCACGGGGCCCTTTGGCATGATTCCGGTTACCCTGGGCCCTGGGCTGACGGTGCAGTTGACGCCATCGCAGGCGAGTGCGGTGCAACAACTCGAACTTGCGGGGCAAACCACCCTGGCTGGCAAGTACGCAGGGCTGATGGGATCCGCATCCAGCGTTGCACTCAATCGCTTGGATTACGGCCTCGTGGCACCTGCCCTAACTTCTGGGCTCGTGAATCCAGGACCGGGACCGCAGTTTCCAATTCCGATGGCGTGCCCGGTGAGCTCCACGATCGGGACGGTCACTTGCTCTTCGATTCCGGTGGCACCGGGCGCGGGTTATTCTTTTGGCGTAGCGGGTTTGCCGGCTTCCTTTGTTGGGTTGAACACCATCCGCGGAAACTTTCCGGGGACGGAAAAGACGAGCCTCTGGTCGGCGCGCTTGGACCAGCGCTGGAACAATCGCAATTCCTCGTTTCTGAGGGTCGGTGTCTCGCCCTCGCTTGTGACCGGCCTGGAATCTACTTCGCAAAATCAAGTATTTGGGCAAAATGCCGGCTCTCGCGCAGGCGTGAGTCAATACCGGGACCTGACCGCGATTTTCCAGCACGACACGATTCTGAGCGATACGGCATTCAATGAATTCCGCTTTCAGGGCGCGCGGCGCGGCCTGCACTTCGGGTTTTCGAGCCTCCCCGGCGGTTCGAATATCGGGGTAAACATCCCTGGCTACGCTTACTTCGGGCGCGAGCCGTATTCGACGGTAGACCGCATCGAACGGCGTTTCGAATGGACTGACAACCTCAGTCTCATCCGTGGGAACCACACGTTCAAGTTCGGCGGAGACTTCAATTTGATCCAACTGCGCTCGAACAAACCGCAGATTTTTGAACTCGATTTCGGCGGCGACGTGAATTTCGGCGGACTGGCGGCCTCCGATTTTGGTTTCCCAAATTGCGTAGGGGGAACCGGTGCTGCTTGCACTGGCGGAATCGCGCTGCCCGGCGCGACGGGACTGCAAGCATATGGCTTGGGAATTCCCACCTCTTACATTCAGGGCATCGGCAACGCAAGCTCGCCCTTCGACAACATCCCTATGGCTTTCTTTGCGCAAGACAGCTGGAAGGCCACCAGGCGAATCACTTTGAATTATGGCCTGCGGTATGACCTGGAGATAACCCCGCTATTCGCTCCGGCCACAGCAGTGAATGCAGCGGCCGAAAAAGCGCTCGGCGTGCAAGAAGGCGTGCCCCGGGACTACAAGAATATCGCTCCACGATTTGGAATCGCCTGGGATCCAACGGGCGATGGAAAGACGGTCGTCCGCGCCGGATACGGCTTGTTCTTTGACCATCCGCTGCTCGCGATCGCATTCGATTCCACGACCGCCGACGGAGGCCGCTCGGTACAGCTTTTGTCCGCCGGAGGCACCGCAACATCATGTGGGTTGCTCCCACTCCCTTCAGGATCGCCAACTCCTCCGGGTTTCTGCGGCTCCAACTTGGACAGCCCGGCAAATTTGAATGGTTCGACAATTTTCCAGGGCGCGTTAAATGCCAATTCCATCTACGCCGCATTTCCTACTTCATTGACTCTGGGTTATTTGCCCCAGCAGCAGCGTTTTGATCCCTTTGCTGCGGGCTCGCTTTTTGCGAATCAAGCCTATTTGCAATCCGGATTTCCGCTCTCGATTCTTCCCTTTACTTTGCCGGTGACGAGAAATTTCACCTACGCGTACGCCCAGCAAGCCAACTTGACCGTCGAGCGTGAACTCGCCGGCTCCTGGAAGCTTAGCGTGGGCTATCAGTGGACGCGTGGCTTGCATCTCTACCGGCCGATTGACCTCAATTCTACTGATCCTCAGCTCCTCGATCAGAATGCGTTCAATGCTGCAGCAGCCGGACTTCCTGTAAGCAATCCTTTGACGGTTGTTGCGCCATCGGCGAATGTGGGCGCGACTCGGGGAACTTGCGGAGTAACCGTGATAGCTCCGGCTGCGCTCGGCATTCTAAACAATTGCCCCGCTCCGATCGCCAGCCTCAACGGCCAATATGTGAGCACGCCGGCCTTCTTCAACTTCTTCCGCAAGTCCGGGCCGAATCCTTCGTTCGCCAGCCTGGTCGCTCCCGGTGCGCCGCTCAATGTAGGCTACGCGGTGCAGCAGCAGTTGGCCGGGCTCGCGGGCTACCCGCAGGGATTCGGAGCGCCAGTGCCGTTCAATAGCGTGGACGCGCAAAATTCGAACGGAAATTCCTGGTACAACGCGCTTACAGTGAACGTCTCTAAGCGCTTCTCGAAGGGCTTTGAAATGCTTTCGAGCTACACCTGGTCGCATTCAATTGACGACGGAACGGACTTGCAGTCTCCACTTGAACCGCAGGACAGTCGTTTCCCTAACTTCGAACGCTCCAACTCCGTTAACGACCAGCGGCACCGCTGGGTTACCAGCGGGGTCTACCAAACGCCTTCCGCACAGCAAGGTGACAGTTTCTGGAAGCATTTCGGAGGAGACATCACGATTTCGCCGATCGTGGAAGTTTCCTCCGGACGACCGTACAACGTGATCACCGGGGAAGACACGCGGCTAGACCTCGGGGCCTCGCAAGCGCGGCCTTCCGTTGTGAAGGGATCGGCAACCGGCACAACCTCGCCCTACGTTCCCGGAGTGACCTTCGTTTTGGCCGATGTCTGCCTGACGAATAGCGGCACGGCGTTTACAGTTCCGGGATTCACCACGGCTGGCGCGGGTTGCGTCGGCAACCTTGGCAGGAACGCTTTCAGAATGCCGGGCTGGTTCACCTGGGATATGCGCGTCGCCAAGAGAATTCCCGTGGGCGAACGGCTCAAGCTCGATTTGATCGCGGATGCGTTCAACCTCTTCAACCGCACGAACATTACGGCAGTGAATCAACTCTGCGATCCTTCGGCGGGCTCGACTTGCAGCGCGGGGCAGCCATCGGCAGCGTATGACGCAAGGCAGTTCCAGTTCGCGCTGAAGTTGACGTGGTGAAAATCTTTCCACCGCGGAGCAGTCGCAGCAAACTTTAAGACGCTAGTGATACAAGAGGGGCTTCGCCTAGGCGAAGCCCCTCTTGCGTCTGAAGCACTTCCAGCCGAACGTAACTGCGAGTAGAGTAAAATTACCGTTTCCCGAGGATGAACTGGAGACAGAATGAATGTAGTTTTGATTGGCGTCGTGATTGTTGTGGCTGGCCTCTTCATCTGGCTGTTGCTTCAATCTTCGCAAGAACAAAAGAGAAACGCGCTTCTGGATGGGCAATTGAATGAGCTGCGCCGGGACTTGCAGACGATGAGTTCAACCCAGGCCCAGTCCGTCGGACAAATGCAGGCGATCAGTCAGGGAGTCTCGCAACGGTTAGACGGAGTTACCAAAGCCTTGCAGGATGGAGTCTCTAGCTCCGCGCAGATTGCTACGCAGGGGCAAACGGCGATTGCCAAAGAGCTGAAGAATGCGCGTGAACAGATTGGCCACCTCCAAAAACAAATGGGCGAATTCCAGGAACTGGGCAGGGGCATCTCATCGGCCACGAAGTCTCTTGAGAGCGTTTTGGGAGGGGCGAAAACGCGGGGGCTGCTCGGAGAAATGACGCTCGAGCGCTTGCTACAGGATTCTCTCCCTCCATCGCAGTACGCCACGCAGTATCGCTTTTCGAGCGGCGAAGCGGCCGACGCCGTGATTTTTCTGCGGGACAAAAAACTCGTGGCGGTCGACTCGAAGTTTCCGCTGGACGCCTTCCGAAAGATCGAAAAGGAAGGCGAGGAGGCGAAACGGGCGTTCGCGGCCTCCGTGAAACTGCATGCCGATTCGATTGCAAGAAAATATATCGTCCCCGAGCAGGGAACACTGGACCTGGCGTTGATGTTCGTTCCGTCGGAAACCGTTTACTACGAAATGCTGGTGACGCAGGACAGCAAGGGCGAGCCGCTGGATGCGTATTGCAGAAGCAAAAACATTATCGCCGTTTCGCCGAATACTCTTTACGCGCATCTATGCGTAATTCATCTTGGCCTGCGAGGGATGCAGATTGAAGAAAACGCCAAGCGCATCTCCGCCGGGCTCTCCGGCGTTCAAAAACAGATGGGGACGTTTACGGACGTATTCGAGAAGCTGGGAACGCACTTGAAGAATGCCCAACAAAGCTATGGTGAGGCGGACAAGCGGCTCGAAAAAACGCACCATGCATTGGATTCTCTCATCGGAGGCGGAACTCCGGATGCTGCGCTCGAGAATGAGCAGGATTCATTATCACTACCGGCGCAGTCGGCTGCCAAAGCAAACCACTAGCCCGCCATCCCACGGCTTGCCGCATGCGCTGAGTGCATAGCAGCTAGAAATTCAGCGCGGACGAACGTTACGGCTAACCAGGCGAACCGATACTGCGAAGTTGCCGTGAGCTCGACCAACGATTTTGAAGTGAGCCGCGTTCTCCAGTCCTCCAGAACTTGTGGCGCGAACGGAATTGCCGCCTTCGAGTTCCGCAATTTCCGGAGCGAGATTCGTCGCTAGCAGCGCGACCTTCTCTTGTGTTCCCCGCACGTGCACAGTGAGCTCGCGAATGACGCCTTGCGCAAGCGGCGAGGTATCCGCCTGGAGCATAAGTTCTACAAATACAATCTCGATGGGGGGCCCTCTTCGCTTGGCACAGGAAAGGTCAACCGACGCTCGGCCCGGCGGCAAGTCAATGGAGGGCATGACCGTCAGTGAGGTCGGCGAAGCCGCGAGGATGAACGCAGGCAAGCCCGAAATCGTGACGTGATTCGCATCCGCATCCCCACAGAAGCCGCTTCCGGCAATTTCGAATCGGTCTGTCAATGTTGCGAATTCGGGCACCGCGGCGATGGTCATCGAAGAGGAGTTCGTCTCATTCGCCGGGAGAATGGCGATGGATGTGCTAGCCCCACGTCCAGCCACGCCGGCGTGCAACACGCCCGGAATCAACGGCGCAACAAACAAAGCGCGTCCAGTGGCGTCCGTCGTGTACTGGTCGCCGTTTGAAAAAACAACGTGCGCCTTCGGGACGAGCCTTCCGCTGGCATCCAGAACTGCCAGCGTGGCGCGGTCCCCGGAAATCGCGGACTTGGGCAACAAGAGCGTGCGCGCAGCGTTGGCTTGGGATTTTTGCTGAGCCGCGGCGGCAGACGCAATGAGGCCGATCGCTGCGAAGACCGCAGTAAGCGACAACGCGGCGGAGAGCATTCGTTTAAGCGCCACGCAGCGATTGTAGACGAGAGTTGTGAAGTTAAGAAAGCTGTGAGCGGAACTAAGAATTCCATCAAGAGATCAAAGGACGTCCAGGCGCTCCAGCCGATGTCCTCGCGACTCAAAGTTATGGCCGCGACGGATACGCAGTTCCCGATCGGGGCCATACAGTGTGCGCTTATCTCGCGCTTGCCGCCTTAGGCCGGCTTGCCGGCGAGCCGATAGACCTGCGCATCCAGAAACATTTGGAAAAGCTCGGCATCAATCTCGTGCTCGCGAACGCAAAGCTTCAAAATTTCGAGCGCGCGTTCGGTCGGCACCGCGCGCTTGTACGGCCGGTCCGAAGCAGAAAGAGCGTCGAAAATGTCGCAGATGGTCATCATTTTTGCTTGGACGGGAATTTCGGCGGCCGTGAGGCCGTTCGGGTAGCCCTGCCCATTGAGCTTTTCGTGGTGAGCGCGCGCAATCTCAGGGATCCCCCGGTAGTCGCGCGTCCATGGAATTTGCGCGAGAAAATTGAAGCTGTGCGTCACGTGCGATTCAATCTGCCGGCGTTCGTTCAAATCCAAACTGCCGCGCGGGATCGAGAGGTAGCGCACCTCTTCGGATGTAAGAAACGGCCGTTCGGCGCCGCGCGGGTCGCGGTAGGATTTTTGCGCGATTTCGGCCAGCAACTCGAAATCGCTCGAGGGCAGGATAGTCGGTTCATTCGCCCGCGTCACAAACTCAACATATCGATCCAGTTCCGAAAGAAAACGCGCGGCTTCCGCATCCAGGAGCTTTATCTTCAAACGCGCCTCTTCCTTGCGCAGGCGGGGAGTCAACAGAAGCTCTACTTTCTGCTCCGCGAGACGCGCTTCCACGTCGCGGCGGATATAATCGAAGCGATCCAGCAAGCGCGAGAATTGAAGCGGATACAGCTTCTTGGCCTTGACGAGGACTTCCTCGCGCACGCCCACTTTCCCAAAGTCATGAAGGAGAGCCGCATAGCGCAATTCTTTCATCTGTTCGCGCGAAAAGCGAAGATCCGCGTACGGTCCATGGGATTCGCGGTCCACGGCTTCCGCCAGCGCAAGCGTCATCTGGCAAACGCGCTGGGAGTGGCCGGATGTGGTGGGATCGCGCTGTTCGATGGCCTTGACGGATGCGTTCACAAATCCGTCGAACAGATTCTCAATGTCTCGATAAAGCTGCGAGTTTTCATACGCAACCGCCGCTTGCGAAGCCAGCGATAGCCCCAGCCGTGCCGCGCGCTCCGGAAATGGATGAACGTTGCGATGAACGGAATTCGCATCCGAGAGCCTCACCTTGGGATGGCGTTTGCAATTGATCAGCTGCAGCACTCCCAAAACGTCTCCTCTATTGTTTTTCATGGGCAAGGCCAGCAGAGAACGCGTGTGGTAACCGGCCTGCTCGTCGAAGGAGGAATTGAAATGGAACGGCCGGCCTGTTGGAATGCGGTAGGCGTCCGCCAATTCAATGACTTCGCCTCGCAGGGCGCAGTAGCCTGCGATGGAGGATTCCGTCAGCGGAAGCGTGTGCTCGGCGTACGGAAATTGCACGCTGTCATTCTGCGTCAACTTGAAACGGAGTTGGCGGCCAGTGCCCTCGCCAGCGGAGCCATTCAAGCCCACCGGACCAGCTTCCCCGCTCTCGGACTCAACCAGGTAAAGTGATCCCGCATCCGCTCCGGTTATTTCTCGAGCTTTCTGGAGGATCAGCGCGAGCAGCCGCTCGACATTTAACGTCCCGGAAAGCGCTATGCCGACCTGGTTGAGCTCCTCGAGTTCCCGGACCGCCTCGGCAGCGCTTGGACCTGACCGGCGGCGCCTTGCCTGCCGCCTTTCGCGAATTTTGGCTTTGGCCATGGTGAAGGTTGCCGCGGCGTTTCCGTCCGTCTCGACCCGGGCGTGGGGCAGATTATAGCGGAAGCGACCACGGCGGACGAAGTACGGACATAATGGGGACTGAAATCCTTTCGCTTTTTCGGCACCGAATGGTTGTACCCTTTCACCGGGCCAAGCGTGCAATGAAGCGTAAACATAAGTAATCACTTAGCGTCATAGCCTTTCGCGGGCGGAAAGGGTCTGCTAGCGTGAAAACAGGGTTGCCAGGTACGGGTGTGGGCAGGCCGCTGGATTGCGAGCAGCATGGGGAGAGATTGTGCGGATTCTGAGTGGCGGCGTAACCGACGTTGGCCGGGTGCGCACGAATAACGAGGACTGTTTCCGCATTGTCGAACCGCTGAACCTCTTTGTGCTCTCAGATGGAATGGGCGGCGAAGCGCATGGAGAAGTAGCCAGCGCCCTCGCCGTCGAGACCATCGTCAAGTACTGCACGGATACGCAGGCGGACCTGCAAGCCACACAGTTTGGCGACGGTCAGGCAGCATGGAGTGAAAAGACCAGGCGGCTGACGAACGCGGTCCACCTGGCGAACAAGAATATTTACGAATCCGCCGAAGCTCACCCGGAGCAGCACGGGATGGGCGCGACGCTCACGGCGGCGTGGATTGAAGGATCGAGGCTAAGCATCGCGCACGTTGGAGACTCGCGGGCATACCTGCTGCGCGGCGGAACCCTGCAGCAGCTCACCAGTGATCATTCGCTCGTCGCCGAGCAGGTGCGCCGGGGCATCATCACCGCGGCTGAAGCGGAAGAGAGCGAGATGCAGAGCGTTCTGCTTCGCGCTCTGGGAGCTCTGCCGGACGTGGAAGTGGATACGGACGAGCACGTGCTCTTCGCCCGGGACATTTTAATGATCTGCTGCGACGGGCTCACGCGCATGGTCACAGAGCCAGAAATCGCGGGCACATTGCAGGCGGAAACGGATCCAACGAAGGCAGCGGAGAAGCTCATCGAGCTGGCCAACGAGCGCGGCGGAGTGGACAACATCACGGTGATCGTGGTTCACGTGAGTTCGGAATCCAAGGGTTGGTTTTCATGGCTGCGCCGAGGGGCGCGAAGAAAAGCAGCTGGAAACGGTGCCGTAGGAGGACGTTGAAATGGCGAAGCTCAGCCTGATGTTTGAGGAAAAGACGGTCAAGGAAGTGCCGGTCGGCAGCCGGCCCGTCAGCATTGGCCGCTCCCCGGACAACGACCTGGCAGTGGACAATCTCGCCGTCTCAAATTACCACGCGCGCGTTTATTTCGAAGGCCAGCGGCTGGTCGTCGAAGATCTGGACAGCTTGAATGGCACATTTGTAAACGATCTTCGCGTCGAACGCGCCACGTTGCATGACGGCGATTCCATTTGGATCGGGAAACATCACATCAAAGTGGACACTTCGGGCGATGCTCCCGTGCCGTGGGATACCGGGCGGAAAGCGAGCGCTCCGCGCATCAATGAAACCATGGTGCTGGACACAAAAGAGCGCCGCAACATGTTGCAGCAGGCGGCGGCTACCGGAGAGCGTGTGCAGTTTGCCGCTGGGCGCTTGAAGGTCCCGACGCTGGTCGTTCTCGGAGGACGCACCGATCAGAAGGAATACATGTTGACCAACAAGCTGACGGTGATCGGCAAATCCGCCATGGCCACCGTCAAGATGAAGGGTTGGTTCAAGCCCGCGATGGCCTGCCAGATCAACCAGCGCGACGATGGCTTCTATATCGGGCCGGGAGACAAAGTGCCGATGGTGAATTCCAAGTTAATCACTGGCCCCGTGCGCTTGAATGATGGCGACATCATCGAAGTGGGCGGCGTGCGCATGAATTTTGTTTACCGCGAGTAGCGCGAACTGAAATGGCAGCTCCGTCAGGCGGATGGTGGAAGAGGCGGGGCGGTTTTGGCCTCTACGAACTGTTTCAATCCTGGTGGCGGCACAGAGTCTCTTTTGTTCTGAGCTTGTGCATAACCCTCGCCGCTTTGTCGGTCTACTACTTCGTCTTTCTCCAGGAAGTTCGTACACCGATCTCCGAACTTGCCGAGCGCCTCGAACTCGATACCCTCGATACCCGCTTTCGTTACCGGCCGCAAAAGTTTACGTCGCCGGACAGCCGCATCGTCATCGTGGACATTGATCAGCGCGCCCAGGAGGTTCTCGGCCGATGGCCTTTTTCGCGCGCATACTTCGCGAAGCTCCTGGACGTACTGCACGATGATGGCGCAGCGGTCGCGGCGTTCGACATCACCTTTAGCAAACCCGATCAAACTGCCGCCCCAGTTCGCGCGCTGGCCGACGCAATGGAGAAAAATCAGAAGGCGGGCGAAGCAATTGATCCGCGCGTGATTGCTCAGGTGCGCCAGCTTGCCTCCAGTTACGACGCGGATACGCAGTTCGCCGCTGCAATCAAGCGCTTTGGGCCGGTCGTGCTGGGCAACTATTTTCTCTTCACGCGGGCGGACCTCGAAGGTGTTTCTGACCAAACTCTGCAAGCCTACGCCGACCAGATCTCTTTTTTTGCTTACCCGCCCTCGCATCCCTTGCGTTCCAAGTTCGAGAAAGAAGACAAGCTTCACTTGATGGAGATTTTCGAAGGCGCCCATCTCGTGCCTCGTGGCGCCGAAGCGAATCTGGATAAGCTGACCTCCGCACTTTCGGGAGATGCTTCCTGGACCGGATTCTTCAACGAGCCGCCGGATACGGACGGTGTCGTACGCCACGCCACGCTTTTGCTGCCTTATGGACGCTCGGCTGACCCGACGCAATGGGACTTATATCCTTCGCTGGACGTCATGGCCGCTCGCGCCTTTCTTGGGCCTGGGGCGCTTGATACGAATCTTTTCTACGGACCCGTGGGCATCGTGGGCATTGATTTTGGCAAGCAGAAGGCCATACGTACGGACACGCTCGGGCAAATGCTGATCAACTATCAGGGGCCGTGGGGCGCGTTTCACCATTTTTCAATCGCCGATGTGCTCGAAAAGAAGTTTGAGCCTGGCACCTTTCGTGGAAAGCTCGTGTTGATCGGAGCGACCGCCACAGGCATTGGTGATCTGCGCGCCACTCCTTTCGGAGGAACCAACTACCCCGGTGTTGAGATCCACGCAAACACCATTGACAACATCTTGAACGACCGATTCATCAAGCGAAATGGCAAGTCCGCGTTGGTGGATGTCCTCCTTATATTCCTGTTCGGCATCCCTCTCGGCATTTGGATGGCCCTCGTCCAGCCTCGCTGGATGTGGCTCGGCGCCGGGCTGATCGTCCCGCTGGTTGCCGTTGATTACGGTGCGTTTCTCCACGGCTGGTGGTTTAACTTCACTCTCCCGGCGATGACAATTACTGGCAATGTGCTCCTCGTCTCGTTGTACCGCGCACTGATTGAAGAAAAGGAAAAACGCAAGGTGCGCTCGGCCTTCGCCCAGTATCTCAGCCCCGAGGTGATCCGGCGGCTGCTTGTCAACCCTCGCCTCGTGGATCCGAAGAAGACGGACATCACCGTGATGTTCAGCGACATCCGCGGTTTCACAACCATCTCCGAGAAACTCGACGCTCAGGAACTCGCTCTTTTTCTCAACCAATATCTTTCGGATATGACCCGCATCGTCTTCAAAAATAACGGCACTCTCGACAAATACATCGGAGACGCCGTCATGGCCTTCTGGGGTGCGCCCTATGAAGAAGAAGGACACGCGGTTAAGGCCTGCAACGCGGCCTTGGTTATGATGCAGCGCGTCCGCGAGCTCCAAAATCAGTGGGAATCTCAAGGCAAGCCCAGACTCGAAATCGGTATCGGCCTAAACACCGGGGTCGCCAGCGTCGGCAACATGGGCTCGTCTCTGCGATACGGATACACCGCTCTCGGAGACGCCGTGAATTTGTCCTCGCGTCTGGAGGGCTTGAACAAGGACTACGGCACGCACATTATCGTGAATGAAACGACCTACGAAGCGGCGAAGGATGGCGGGTTTTTCTTTCGCGAACTCGATCTCATGCGCGTGAAGGGCAAATTGCAGCCCGTCACAATCTATCAACTCCTCGGACGCGAATCCGACCTCACCGCCAACGGCTCCGCCCAGGAGATTCGAGCTCAATTGGAAATGTTCGCAAGCGCCAGGGCCCTCTATCGCTCGCGCCGCTGGCAAGACGCGCAATCTGCCTTCCAGAAAATCATCGAACGCTGGCCGTCCGATGGCCCTGCCCGCGTGTACCTCGAGCGGTGCGCGAATTACCTCTCCCAGGAACCGCCCGCGGATTGGGATGGCGTGTTCGTCATGACTCACAAGTAGCTCCAGCCTCGGATTCGACGCTCACTTTCTGCGACACGACTGATCCCTTCCATCCTTCTCGTCCTTTAAACCAGCCCGCCCCATTCCATTCTGGCGAGAGATCTCGTGTGACTGGCCCCAATTGGTTGTATCGAAAAAGAGGTAAGATGGTGGCAGAAATCCAGGAGTGCGGCCCTTCGGCCGTGCCAGACGAATTGGGCGTCCTCGGCTCCAGATCGTCGTGCCGAGCGGCAGATTGAAAGCAAGATTACTTTGAAACTGTACGCGGAAGAGCCAAGTATATCTGGCGGGCTTCGGCGGCGGATGCCATACGCTAGGCGTACCCAAAGAATTGGCTTTGCGAATCTAAGGTTAAAGCAGTCTGACGGAACTGCCGAACTCCATTCGAGCGGCAGGACTTATTGTCCGAGGGTAGTCTCGACACACTATGTGGATCGTCCGATTAGCGCTTGCCAGGCCCTACACGTTTGTGGTCCTCGCTCTCGTGGTCATTCTGCTCACTCCGGTGGTTTTGCAGCGGACTCCAACCGACATCTTCCCGGACATCAATATTCCGGTCATCAGTCTGGTTTGGAAGTATGGCGGGCTCGAACCGGAAGAGATGGAGCGCCGCATCACGTCGAATTCCGAGCGCGCCGTCACCACGCTAGTCAACGATGTCGAGCACATTGAGTCCGAGTCCATCAATGGCATTTCCGTCGTCAAGATTTTCTTTCAAAGCAACGCCAACATCGAGGTCGCGCTGGCTCAAACCACAGCGACTGTGCAAACAATTTTGAAATCTTTGCCACCAGGCACGACCGCGCCGCTCGTTTCCATCTTCTCGGCCTCGACCGTCCCCGTCATTCAAATTGGGTTGACTAGCGATAGCCTGAGCGAGCAGCAACTCTTTGACTTCGGCAACAACTTTATTCGTACGCAGTTGGCCACCGTGCAAGGCGCCGCTCTTCCCTACCCCTATGGCGGCAAACAGCGCGTCATCTCCGTGGATATCGATTCGGCGGCATTGCAATCCAAAGGTCTCTCCGCGGTAGACATCGTCAACGCCATCAACGCGCAAAATCTGATTCTGCCGACGGGAACGGTGAAGCTGGGCACGCTGGAATACACCGTCGAAATGAACGGCAGCCCGCTAACCGTCGATGGCTTGAACGATTTGCCGATCAAGACCGTCAATGGCGCCACGATTTATATGAAGGACGTCGCCCACGTTCGCGATGGGTTCAGTCCGCAAACCAATATCGTCCGCGTAAATGGCCAGCGCGGCGTTTTGATGAGCGTCTACAAAACCGGAAGCGCTTCAACTCTCGATATCGTGAGTCGAGTCAAACAGGTTCTGCACAATTATTCCTCGTCCCTGCCGGAAAGCCTGCATCTCTCGACGTTCTTCGATCAATCGCTCTTTGTGCGCGCTTCGATTCAAGGCGTTCTGCGCGAAGCTCTGATTGCGGCATGCCTTACCGCTGTGATGATCCTCTTCTTCCTCGGCAATTGGAAAAGCACTTTGATCATTGCGATTTCGATTCCGCTCTCCATTCTCGTGAGCATCCTCATGCTCAGCGCCCTTGGAGAGACCATTAACATCATGACTTTGGGAGGGCTGGCGCTCGCTGTGGGCATTCTTGTGGACGATGCCACGGTGGAAATTGAAAACATCAATCGCAATCTGGCCATGGGCAAGGAGACTGTTCAGGCCATCCTCGATGGCGCGCAGCAAATTGCTGTTCCCGCATTCGTTTCCACGCTCTGCATCTGCATCGTCTTCATTCCGATGTTTTTTCTATCCGGCGTCGCGAAATTCCTGTTCGTACCTTTGGCCGAGGCCGTCATCTTTGCCATGCTCGCCTCCTACGGTTGGTCGCGCACGATCGTCCCCACGCTGGCGATGTACCTGCTCACCAGCGAGGATGAATATCACGCCGAAGAGCATGCTGGTGAAAAGCAGGGCTTTTTTCGCCGATACCAGCAGGGATTCGAGCGCCGCTTCGAGAAATTCCGCGACGGGTACCATCGCGCTCTGGAGACGACACTGGATTCTCCGATATTTTTCTCCGCGTGTTTCCTCGGCTTCTGCGTGTTGTCCGTTGGCCTGGTTACGATTCTGGGCCGGGATTTTTTCCCAAAGGTGGATGCCGGGCAGATTCGACTGCACTTCCGCGCGCGCACGGGCCTGCGCATCGAGGAAACCGCCCGGCTCGCAGATGAAGTGGACTCCGTCATCCGCCAGACAATCCCTTCCAGCGAATTGCAGACCATTCTGGACAATCTCGGCGTCCCCTACAGCGGAATCAATTTGAGTTACAGCAATTCCGGCACGTTTGGTACCTCCGACGCCGAAATCCTCGTCCAATTAAAAGAGCAGCGCGGCCGGCCAACCAGCGCCTACATCAATGAACTTCGCGAAAAATTGCCCGGCGCGTTTCCCAGCGTCCAGTTTTTCTTCCAGCCCGCGGATATCGTCACGCAAATTCTGAACTTCGGAACTCCCGCTCCGATTGACGTGGCGGTCACCGGCAAGGATCAGAGCGGGGATTTCGTGGTCGCGCAAAAGCTGGCCAACGAAATTCGTCATATTCCCGGCGCCGTGGACGTCCATGTTCAGCAGGCTTTTGACGAACCGACCTTGCACCTGGATGTGGACCGCACGCGCACGCAATCGGTCGGACTCGAGGCCCGCGATGTCGCTCAAAATTTGTTGGTCTCTCTGAGCTCCAGCTTCCAGACTTCTCCCGCTTTCTGGCTCGATCCCAAAAACGGCGTGGACTACGACGTGGTGGTTCAATCGCCCCAATATCGCGTGGATTCCTACCAGGCGCTCCAGAACACGCCCATCACGGGCGCTTCACCCAATGCTTCTCCCCAGATTCTCGGGAATCTCGTCAAAGTCTCCACCGTCGCGCGCCAGGCTGAAATCTCTCATTACAATGTGCAGCCCATGATCAATGTCTATGCCGCCGTGGATGGCCGCGATTTGGGGGCAGTTTCCGATCAGGTGTTGAAGCGTGTCGACTCCATCAAGAAAGATTTGCCTCGGGGAAGTCAGATTGAAGTCCGCGGGCAGGTCGAGACGATGAACACTTCGTTTCACGGCCTCGAGATTGGCTTGGCCGGAGCCATCCTTCTCGCGTACTTGCTCATCGTCGTTAATTTTCAATCCTGGCTCGATCCTTTCATCATCATTACCGCGTTGCCGGGCGCCCTCGCGGGAATCTGCTGGATTTTGCTGCTCACGCACACGACACTCAGCGTGCCTTCGCTTACCGGCGCAATCATGTGTATGGGTGTGGCCACCGCGAACAGCATTTTGCTCGTCTCCTTCGCGCGCGAACAATTGAGCGAGGGCAAGAGCGCTCGTGAAGCAGCCCTTCAGGCCGGCTTTGTTCGCATTCGCCCTGTGTTGATGACCGCACTCGCCATGATCATCGGCATGGTGCCCATGGCCATCGGCTTGGGAGAAGGCGGCGAGCAAAACGCGCCCCTCGGCCGCGCCGTGATTGGCGGCCTGGTGTTCGCCACTTTCGCAACACTTTTCTTTGTTCCTTGCGTATTCTCAATGATTCATGGCCGGCGAGAACGCCGGCGGCACCACGGCGAGAGCCCCTCGCCTCTGGCGGCGTAGCAGAAAGCGACACTAAGGAATCACCGGAGCCCTGGAAGATTATGGAAGGCGGATCGCAACTACCATCGCAGCAGGAAGGGCGACAAACTCCTCATGGGAGCCCGCTCTTCAAGTACCTCGTCCTCGGCGTCGTGTTCCTGGTCGTCCTGGGCGCATTCACGCTTTTTCAACGGCGAGCCCAATATCACGCCCTTGCGGAAGAAACCGAAGCCCGCGCAATTCCCACGGTCGCCGTCACTCATCCTATTGCAGAACTATCCCAAGAGGATTTGGTTCTTCCCGGCACCCTCGAAGCCTACGTCGAATCGCCCATCTATGCTCGCACCAACGGCTACTTGAAGAGCTGGTATCACGACATTGGCAGCCGTGTCTCGAAGGGCGAACTTCTCGCCGATATTGACACCCCAGAGGTTGATCAGCAGCTCTCGCAAGCGCGCGCCGACTTGAATACCGCCGAAGCCAACGCCAATCTGTCCAGAATTACTTCCACGCGCTACCGGGATCTCATCAAGACCGATGGAGTTTCCAAGCAGGAAGTGGACAACGCCGTCGGCGACTACGAGGCAAAAACCGCCACTGTAAAATCCGCCGAAGCCAACGTCCGCCGCCTTGAGGAAATGGAATCCTTCAAGCACGTCTATGCGCCTTTCAGCGGCGTCATCACCCGCCGCAATATTGACATCGGCACGCTCATCAACGCTGGAAACGGCGGCGCTCAGCAGGAACTCTTCACCCTCGCGCAAACGGATCCCATTCGTGTTTACGTCAGTGTTCCAGAAATGTATTCGCCGTCGGTCCATGGCGGACTTGGCGCATACCTCGAACTCACGCAATATCCCGGCAGATCCTTCCAGGGTAAAGTAGTCCGCACCGCCGAGGCGATTGATCCCAATACCAGAACGCTGCTCACCGAAGTGGATGTTCCCAACCGGGCCGGTGAACTTTTCCCCGGTGGATATGCGCAAGTCCATCTGCAAGTCAAAGTCAGCGGCTCGCGTCTCCAGGTGCCCGTCAACGCACTCCTCTTCCGCTCGGAAGGGTTGCGCGCGGTGGTCGTTGACGCCAACAACAAAACGCATCTTCGCCAGCTCACCATCGGACGCGATTACGGCACTGCACTGGAAGTCTTGCAGGGGCTACAACCATCCGATTGGATCGTGCTCAATCCGCCGGATTCCATCGAAGAAAACGAAGATGTGCACGTGAAGAAAATTCCTCAGCTTTCCGGTCCCGTTCAAGCGGGCGAAGCGGAGCCCGAGCGGGTAGCACCACCATCAAAACCGCCGGCCCCCGGCGCCTTACCCGGAGCGAAGCGGTAATGCTCAGTTTCAAGGTCCGTGTGTTCGGGCTCGTGCTCGTGGGCGCTCCTTTCCTCCTCGCAGGCTGCACTGTCGGGCCGAACTACGCTCGCGCTAACGCGCCGGTCGCTTCAAAGTGGCAGGTCGAAGCCCCCTGGCGTCAGAGTTCACCGAAGGATGCGGTTTCCAAAGGCGAATGGTGGAAGATTTTCAGCGACGACGAACTGGACGCGCTCGAGTCCGAAGCGCTCTCCGCCAATCAGACGTTGCAGGCCGCAACTGCGAATTACAACCAAGCGCGTTCCGCCGCTACGATTCAAATCGCCACCGAGTTTCCAACTTTCGGTGTCGCTCCCGGCCTCGAGCGTCAGCGCCTTTCGGGGAATCGCCCTTCGAATGGCGCCGTTTCGCCGCTTCGCCCCATCACGCAAAATAATTTCACGCTTCCCTTCACCGCCAGCTACGAGGTGGATTTGTTTGGCCAGCGCCGCCGCACTGTTGAAGCCGCCGAAGCCTCTTTCCAGTCCAGTGGCGCGCAACTCGAAAATGTCCGCCTCGTGATCACTGCGAATCTCGCCGGCGATTACTTTACGCTTCGCCAGCTCGATTCCGAGATGGGCATTCTCAACCGAACCGTCGAAACATTGCGCCGCGGCCTCGAACTTGTCGATTCTCGCCATAAAGGCGGCGTCGCTTCCGGCCTCGATGTCGCGCAGGAAGAAACTCTTCTGCAAACCACGCTCACTCAAGCCACTCTCCTCGTTCAACAACGAAAGCAGTTTGAGGACGCCATCGCCGTTCTCGTCGGCCAGCCCGCGCCTGATTTTCATATTCCTTCGAAAGAACTGCACGCCGAGCCGCCGCCCATTGATCTCGGCTTGCCTTCCGACCTCCTCGAGCGCCGTCCGGATGTCGCGCAGGCCGAACGTCAAATGGCTGTTGCCAACGCTCAAATCGGCATCGCAAAAGCCGCCTACTACCCATCACTGAATCTCTTTGGCAGCGGTGGCTGGCAAGCCGCGGATGTCGTGAAACTCGCGAATGTCGCCAGCACGTTCTGGGCGGTTGGCGCGAATGTAGCCGAAAGTATTTTTACTGGAGGCGCGCGGCGCGCACAGGTTGAATTCGCCAAGTCCGGCTATGATGCCTCCGTCGCAAATTATCGTGAAGCCGTCCTTGCCGCCATGCAGGAAGTCCAGGACGACGTGACCGGCCTCACCGTTCTCGACCAGGCACGCAAGTCCCAGCAACTCGCCGTGGATGCCGCGCAACGCACTCTCGATATTTCGCTCGACCGCTACCAGGGTGGCCTCGTCAGCTACCTCGACGTCGTCACCGCGCAGCAAAATCTCCTCGCCAACGAGCAGGAAGCCGCCGTCATTCAGGGCCAGCGCCTCGTCACCAGCGTTCTGCTCGTCAAGGCGCTCGGCGGCGGCTGGGATGCTTCCAGTCTTTCCGCTATCCAGGTCAAGCCCAAGCTGAAAGATATCGTCGCTCCTTGAGCTCCCGCGCTTGCGTTTCCTTGCTTGACTTTTCCTTCCCTCGGGTCTATAGGTAGAACTTCTAGGCTTATACATCGAATCTCTGGGTATCCTCATGGCACAGGAAAAATCAGAATTTCTCAAAGGCACGCTCGACATGCTCATCCTCAAAATCGTCGCGCTCGGCCCCATTCACGGCTACGCCATCTCTCAGCGCATCCAGCAAATTTCCAGGGATTTCTTTCAGGTTCCCCAGGGCTCGCTCTACCCCGCGCTCCATCGCCTCGAGGACCGCGGCTGGCTCCGCGCGGATTGGCACGAATCCGAAACTGGCCGCGACGCCAAGTTCTATGCGCTCACTCGCAAGGGCCGACGCCAGCTCGAGACGGAGCTCGCCTACTGGGACCGCCTCTCCGACGCCGTCGCTCTGATTCTCCGCACTGCCGAATAGGAGGCCCTTTATGCACTGGCTCGCTCGCCTCTTCCGCAAGAATCAATCCGAACAGCAGCTTGACTCCGAACTCCGCTTCCATCTCGAAAAACAAATCGCCGACTCTATCGCCGCTGGAATGCCGCCCGAAGAAGCCCGCCGCCGTGCCAATCTCAATTTCGGCGGCCTCGAATCCATCAAACAGCAATCTCGCGAATCGCGCCGCGCCCATTTTGTCGAAACTCTCTTTCAGGATCTGCGCTACGCATTCCGCCTGCTCCGCAAAAATCCCGGCTTTACGCTCGCTGCGGTAATCACGCTCGCCCTCGGCATCGGCGCGAATACCGCCATCTTCAGCATCGTCAACTCCGTCATCCTTCGCCCGCTTCCTTACAAAAATTCCTCGCGAATGATTGAAATCTCCGCGCACAGCGCCATGTATCCCACTTTTTCGCTTGGAATTTCCTGGATCAATCTCCGCCAAATCCGTGCGCAAGCCTCCTCGCTGGAGCAAACCGCCGCCTACTATCAATCCGATAAAACTCTGACAGGCACGGGCGAACCCGCCGTCCTCTCCATCGCATTTGTCACCGATGGCTTTTTCGAGGAGCTGGGCGTCAAGCCGCAACTTGGCCTCTTGTTGACTCAGCAGGACACCCATCCAGGTATGGACCACGTCGTGGTGCTCAGTAACTCACTCTGGCGCAGTCGTTTTGGCTCCGACCCCGCGATCCTTGGCAAGACCTTGATCCTCGATAAACAGCCTTATACCGTCGCCGGCGTCGCTCCTCCACAGTTCTCATTCTCCTCGCGGGTACAGGCCTGGTTGCCAATCGCACCTACCGCCGAGGAACAACAACAGCCTGACTTCTTCATGCTGAACGCCATCGCAACTTTGCGAGGCGGCGAATCCATCAACAAGCTGAATGCTCAGCTCGACGCTATCGCTCAGCAAACCACCAAAGATTACCCCGCGCTTTCCGCTGGCTTCCGTTTTTCCACTGCGCCGCTCCTTACCGAGCGTCTTGGCAATTCCCGCGACGCTTTCCTGATTCTTTTTGCTGCTTCCTCTTTTGTGCTCCTCATCGCGTGCGCTAATCTCGCGAGTTTGCTTCTGGCGCGTGGTTCCGCCCGACATCGTGAAATGGCTCTTCGTTCGGCGCTGGGCGCCTCTCGTGGCCGGCTCCTGCGTCAGGGCCTCGTCGAGAGTTGCCTCCTCGCCCTGCTCGGCGGCGCCCTCGGCGTTTTCCTCGCCATCGCAGGAATTCAGCTTTTCCGTTCCATCGCTCCGGCAGACACTCCCAGGCTCGATGAAATCTCGCTCGATTCCACGCTGCTTTGGTTCTCGCTCCTCACTTCCCTTTTCGCCGGAATTCTCTTCGGCATCGTCCCCGGGCGCCGTGCCTCGCGCCTCGATCCGAATGAGGCCATCAAGGAAGGAACTGGCTCGAGCCTCGGCTCCGCTCGCTCCTCGCGCCAGTCGCGTCTCGGCAACGTTCTCGTGTCTCTCGAAGTCGCCCTCGCGTTTGTCCTGGTCGTCGGCTCTGTCTTAATGACGCTCACTCTCTCCAGCCTTCTCCACCAGAACCCCGGCTTCCGCACCGATCACCTTCTCTCTCTCGATCTTCCCCAGCCTCCTGTGACCAGCGCTGCCGAAATTGACACAGTCATCAAACGCCAGGTCAATCTGGTCCAGGAACTTGTCCAGAAAGTTCGCCAAATTCCCGGCGTCTCCGCTGTCACCGTCTCCGATCACGGCGTCCTCTCCGGAATGATGATGATGGAAGCCAATCTGCTAGTGGACGGCGCAATTCCTCCTTCCTCGAAGGAATCGCGCAACGCTAATGCCCGCTACATCTATCCCGGCTATTTTCAAATGCTTGGCATCCCTCTGCTCCGCGGCCGCGAATTTACCGATCGTGATGTTCAGGGAACCCAGCGTGCCGTCCTCGTCAACGCCGCCATGGCCCGCGAGTATTGGGGCACTCTCGATGTTCTTGGCAAGCGCATCAGCACTTCCACCGATGACAAAGGCGGCCGCCAGTGGAACGTCGTTATCGGCGTCGTCTCTGACGCGCGTGAAGTGAATCTTCGTAACCGTCCTTCGCCCACCTATTTCTTCTCCATGCTCCAGGGCGGCACCGGCGGCATTCACTTGCTCGTGCGCACCCAAACGGATCCTTCCAGTCTTGCCGCCACAATCACCCGCGAAATCTGGTCCGGCTATCCCGATCAGCCCGTCACGCACCTCCAGACCATGACGCAAAATATCTCTGAGTCGCTCGGCAACGAACGCCTGCGTAGCGTTCTGTTGACTGTCTTTGCCGCAATCGGCTTTGCTCTCGCTCTCGTGGGCGTGTACGGCGTCATCTCCTATTCCGTTGCGCGCCGCGTCCAGGAAATCGGTATCCGCATGGCTCTCGGCGCTGCCCCGCTTGACGTTTTTCGCATGGTGATTGGCCAGGGGCTCGCTCCTGTCGCTCTGGGCATTCTGATTGGCGCGGCCGCTGCCTTCGGCTTGACCCGGTTTGTCTCAAGTGAACTCTATGGCGTCCAGCCTACCGATCCGCTCACTTACGCCGGCGCCACCATCCTCGTCCTTCTCGTCGCCATTCTCGCCTGCTGGATTCCCGCTCGTCGCGCCTCCCGTGTCGATCCTCTTCTAGCCCTTCGCTATGAATAACTTTTGCCAAACACGCATGCCCGGTTTTCCCTCGCCGCTCCTCTGTGCTACAGGTCACGGCGCTTCGACTCGGCTGCGCAAATATGTTCTGCGCCTTCGCTCCGCAATTTCTCAGCGCGCTTCTTCGCGCCCGGCCCCGAACTCAGGAGGTGAACTGCCATGCACTGGCTAGCCCGTCTCTTCCACAAAGAATCTTCCGAGCAGCAGCTTGACTCCGAGCTCCGCTTCCATCTCGAAAAACAAATTTCCGCTCACGTCGCGAACGGCCTTTCTCCCGCAGAAGCCCGCCGTCGCGCCAATCTCGATCTCGGCGGCCTCGAGCAAACCAAGGAACTCTCTCGCTCCTCGCGCCGCGGCTATTTCCTCGAAGCCTTTTTCCAGGACACTCGCTATTCCCTTCGCCTGCTTCGCAAGTCTCCCGGCTTTTCTCTCGTCGCTATCCTCACCCTGGCTCTTGGCATCGGCGCCAACACCGCGATTTTTTCCGTGATTGATTCCGTGCTCCTGAGACCCTTCCCCTTCAAGAATCCCGCCCAGCTTGTCTCGCTTCGCGAAACGGAAAGCGCCCCCGGAGACTTCCCTCTTGATGGCGCGGATTATCTCGATTGGCAGGCGCAGAACAAAACTTTTTCCTCGATGAGCCTCTACAGCTATCCCGAAGCCCGCAACGCGAGCGGCGCGGGCCAGCCCGAAGTCATTTCCGTCCGCCAGACGCAAGCCAATTTCTTCGATACTCTCGGCGTCTCTCCCCTTATTGGACGCACCTTTGCCACTGGCGAAGACGTTGCTGGAAAAAACCGCATTGTCGTCCTGAGCTACGGCTTCTGGAAGAGCCACTATGCCGCTGACCGCGCCGCGCCGGGCAAGACCATCCAGTTGGATGATGAACCGTACGTCATCATCGGCGTCATGCCTCCCTGGTTTAACTTTCCGCCCGCCACCGACCTCTGGACGCCGATGAACATGAATGGGCAGCAGATCCACAATCGCGGCAGCCACTGGGCCAACGCGCTTGGCCGCGTCAAGGAGGGCGTCACCATCGCGCAGGCTCGTGCCGATTTGCTGGACATATCCGCAAACATCAATAAGCAATATCGCGCGGCGAACGATCAGGACATCCACTCTCTTGTTTTTCCCTTGAAGGACTATCTCGTCGGGGGCTCCCAGAGCGAATTGCTGATCTTATTCGGCGCTGTGGCTTTGGTCCTCCTGGTGGCCTGCGCGAATATTGCCAATCTCTTGCTGGCTCGCTCCACCGGACGCATTCGCGAAATGGCCGTTCGCTCTGCAATGGGCGCTGGGCGGTGGCGCCTCGCGCGGCAACTGCTCACGGAAAGCGTTTTGCTCGCTTTCGCTGGTGCTGTCCTTGGAGTCTTTGGCGCGTGGTGGGGCGTTTCCGCGCTCAACGCCGCTCGGACTTCTCCCATCCCTCGCATCAATGCGGTTAGCGTGAATCTCACTGTCCTTCTCTTCACCGTTGGCATCAGCTTGCTCGTTGGAATACTGTTTGGCCTTGCCCCTGCCCTGCAATCGTCGGACTTGAATTTAAGCGACGAGCTGAAATCCAGCGCCAAATCAGTCTCCGGCGGCCGCGGCGGGCAGCTTCTTCGCAATTCGCTGATTGTCGCCGAAATCGCGGTATGCCTCGCGCTGCTTGTCGGCGCCGGCCTCTTGCTGCGCAGCTTTGCTGGCTTGCGCTCCGCTCATATCGGCGTGGACCCGCGCGGCGTTCTGACCATGCGCCTCAATCTGCCCGCCGCGCAATACAAAAACGCTCCCACGCAAATGTCTTTCTTTAATCAGTTGATCGAACGCCTCGAGCGTCTTCCCGGCACGCAATCCGCCAGCGTTTCCACTGAAATGGCGCTCGAAGGCGGCTCCAACGGCTACGTCACGGTTCCCGGCGTCACGAATCCCAAGCTCGCCACTGTGCTCATCGAGGACAACTGGATCACCACCGATTATTTCCGCACTTTCGGAATTCCACTTCTCCAGGGCCGCAATTTCACCGAGGACGACATGCGTCACTCTCTTGATGTCGGCGATAAAATGCTTTCCATATACCAGTCCGCCAAGGATCCCAGTAAGGTCACTTTCCCTCCCGACCTTTCCTATCCCGTCGTCATCAACAATTCGATGGCCAAGCTCTTCTGGCCGAATCAGGATCCCCTCGGCAAGTTCTACACCCAGGAAGGCGGCGGTCCGCGCGAAATCGTCATCGGTGTCGTGGGCGATGAAACCCAGCAGAACATCCGCAGCGGGCCTGCCCCGGAAAATTATGTTCCGCTTCCTATTTTGCTCGGCTTCCCAGGTTTCGCCGGCACCGTTTCTCTAAAAACAAAAATGGCTCTGGAAAGCGCGCTCAACGAAGTCCGCCGCGCCGTCCTCGGCCTCGATAGCACCATCGGTGTTTATCGCGTTCGCACGTTGGATGACGCGATCGCTGAAAATATCCAAGACACGACCCTGCAAACCTTCTTGCTGGGCGTGTTCGCCGCTCTGGCTCTGGTGCTCGCCTCTCTCGGCCTTTACGGCGTCATGTCCTATCTCGTCACGCAGCGCACTCGCGAAATCGGCATCCGCATGGCCTTGGGCGCGCAACACGCCGGCGTCTTGCGCATGGTAATTTTTCAGGGTGGAAAATTGGTACTGCTTGGCATCCTCATCGGCGTCGCCGGTGCCCTTGGTCTGACGCAACTGCTTTCCGCATCTCTCTTTGGCGTTTCCGCCACCGATCCGCTCACGTACATGGCTGTGGCCGCGCTTCTGGCCATCGTCGCGCTGCTTGCCTGCTACCTTCCCGCTCGCCGCGCTTCCCGCGTCGATCCTCTCGTCGCCCTCCGCTATGAGTGATCGGTAGGTAGCCAGAAGCTCACGCCATGCTTTTCTATTTGTTTCGGCTCGCGACTTTGACTCCTATCCGCAGCCCGGCATTCCGCACTGGGCTAGCCGCCGCATCACTAATCCAAATTGATGCGGTCTTTAAAAATTTGACATCATATTTGCGATCTGTCATCATTTGTACATGAGGACGACACTAACTCTGGATGCTGATGCGTTCAAGGAAGCTAAGGCATACGCCAAGAGCCGGGATGTTTCTATGGGCAAAGCTGTGTCCGAACTGGTGCGCCGCGGTGTGCGCGCACCGTTGCAGACTCGCGTCGTCAATGGCTTTCATGTCGCCGTCCTGCCGCCCGATTCCCCGCGTGTAACTTCCCAGCATGTAAAACAGCTTGAAGATGAGCTGTGATGCGAGCCGCCTTTCTGCTCGACGTCAACGTTCTTATTGCCATGGCCTGGCCTGCTCACGCGGACCATCAGAAAGTGCTCGCCTGGCTGGCTCGTAATGCCCGCGCTGGCTGGGCCACCTGTCCGATCACCCAGTCTGGGTTTGTTCGCATCCTCTCAAATCCATCGTTTTCGCCAAACGCTCCGACAACGCAGGAAGCGCTGCAGTTGCTCCAGGCAAATCTAGCCCATCCTTTGCATTCATTCTGGGGCGACGAGCTCAGCCTTCCGGACGCTCTCAAGATCATCAGCGCGCGATTAAGCGGCCCGCGGCAAGTGACAGACGCCTACCTTTTGGGTCTGGCCGGGCACAAAGGCGCAAAACTGGCGACGATGGACCGGACGCTCGCCGAGTTGTCTAGCGAGAAGATCTCCGCGAGAGAATTCATCGAACTAATCTGAGGCGCGCAGCATTGGGCTAGCGCCCACTCTCCTCCAACTGTTTGGTCATAAAAGCATGCGCAGCTCGGACTAGCCGGGGGGCCAGCGGAATTGCCGCCCGC
This sequence comes from Candidatus Acidiferrum sp., assembly GCA_035279745.1. Lineage (GTDB taxonomy): Bacteria > Acidobacteriota > Terriglobia > Acidiferrales > UBA7541 > Acidiferrum. Next base: position 182,973 of record DATEHE010000020.1, read on the forward strand.
CGAGCAAGTGCAAATGCAAATGAAAAACGGACTGGCCCGCGCCCGCGCCGTTGTTGAACACCGTGCGATACCCGGCGAGCAAATTTCGCTCGCGCGCTAGCTTGGCCGCCACTAGATGCAGTTTGCCAATCACTGCTTGATCTTCCGCTGCGGCATCGTGCAGTGATTCAAAATGCTTCTTCGGACACAACAAAATGTGCGTCGGCGCTTGCGGGCTGATGTCCTCGAACGCGAAAATCTCCGCGTCCTCATACACAATTTTCGAAGGAATCTGTTTCGCCCCGATTTTGCAGAACAGGCAATCCGCGCTCATCAATTCCCTCCCGCGCCTGCGCTTTCATCCAGCCGCACGACAAATGGCGTGAATCCTTCGCGGTCGCGCAGTTGTTCGCCAAATCGCCGCGCGGCGTCCTCGCCGGAAACTTTTCCGACGCGCACGCGGTAATACATTCCGTCGGGCGAATCATACTGTTGGATGAAAATCGGCGAGTAAGTAGCCGAGAGCTTGTCGCGCAATCGTTGCGCATTGTTCGGATCGCGAAACGCGCCGACCTGCACCGTGAAATATCCACCCGTCGGATCGATCCCCGGCGTAATTACTTCCAGGCGCACCGGCACGACTCCCGGACCCACCGAATCGATTGCGCGCGCCGCCGCCAGCGATAAATCAATGATGCGGTTTTGGACGAACGGCCCGCGGTCCGTGATGCGCACCGTCGTGGATTTGCCGTTATTCAAATTCGTCACGCGCACCATCGTATCGAACGGCAGCGTCCGATGCGCTGCCGTGAATTTGTTCATGTCGTAGATTTCGCCGTTCGACGCGCGCCGCCCATTGAACGGTTCGCCGTACCACGAAGCGTTCCCTTCCTCGACGAATCCTTCCGGCACTGAACTCACCAGCGGCTTTCCGCGCTTGCCCGCTGGCGCCGGCGCAACCGCTGTCGGCTCCGGGCCAACGCTCGTCGCTCCCTTGCTTGCCTCGATCGCGCCCGAAGACGCGGCTTCCGGCTGCGTTGGCGCGGGATTATTCGCAGTGACCCGCCGCGCGCCGCAGCCCGCGACAAGCGCGGCGCAGGAGAGGAATGGAAGCAAAAGGAATTTCGGCGATTGGCGGCAAGCCCGTGAATTCGTCACAGGTTCACCGGTCTTACGTTCCCGTCGGAGGCTTTTGCGAATCGCTGCCGGCTCGCGCGGCGTTGCGCGTCTCGATCCACGCCGCCGCTTCCTTCAATTTCTCGGAAACTTCGCGCAGAAATTGCGCCGTCCGCTTTTCTGTTTCCGGCGCGACTTCTTCCTTGACGAAGCTTTTCACGCGCTTCAGTTCTTCATCCACGTGTTTTCCGAAGCTCTCAAGATTATTGATTCGCTTCAAACGGGAAATCTCCTGATCAATCTTGCGGCCAAATTCTTCGAAGGTGTCCATGAACGCGCTCACGCGACCCCCCTTCGCGGTAAAACGCCCTGATTTCTGTATTATAGAAATGGATTGTGTGCGTCGCAAGGAGGAGATTTGCCCCTTTCTTACGAGTGGCAGCGCCGCCTCGAGCGCTGGAAGCAAGTCTTGCGGGAACTGGCGGGCTTTGGAGGAGGCGGAGGCGAGACCCCGCGGCGGCCGCGCTTGTGTCCCGCGTGCGGCACGCTGGTTGGAATTCACGCGGCGCGATGCCACGTCTGCGGAACCAGCTTGCGTTTTTCCATCGCTGCGTTCAGCAAGCGCTTTTCCGGAGTTTTTGGCGAATACGACGCGCCGGCGACGATGGTGCTGCTCGTCTCCAACATCCTGATGCTTGGCGTCAGTTGGATGGCGCTGATTGCAGCGGGCGGCGGCGGCTGGAGCGCCATTCTGTGGGGCTTGGGCGGCAAGACGCAATACCGCCTGGGCGCGAGCTTCCCCTTTTCCATTTTCTACATGCACGAGTGGTGGCGTCTTGTCACCGCGATGTTTCTTCATGGCGGTCTGATTCACATCGGTTTCAACATGATGGCCCTCTGGGAGATCGGCCCTCCCGTCGAGGAAGTCTACGGCTCTTCGCGCTATCTTTTCATTTATACATTGACGGGGGCTTTCGGCTTTCTTGCCAGCGCCTTCACTGGCCATTATTCTCTGGGCGCGAGCGGCGCGATTCTCGGCCTTGTCGGCGTCCTCCTGGCCATCACGACCAAACGCGGCGGCGCTTACATGAAAGAGCTGCGTTCCCGCCTGATCACTTCCGTGGTCATTCTGTTCGCGATTGGAATGATGCCGGGGTTCGCGATTGACAACTGGGCGCATGGCGGCGGCCTGGTCGCGGGATTTTTGCTTGGCAAATTGATGGCCGACCGCGACCCGCAAACTCCCGGCGAACGCAAGTTGGCGTACACGCTGGGATGGCTTTCCGGCCTGGCGATTATCGCGTGTTTTGCGCTGATGATTCTCCATTACCGCGATCCGCTGCCCGGGCAGTGATTCCGGCGGCACAAGAATAATAATCAATAGGTACAACCGCATCTCGTGCTCGAGCGGCACAGGAGTGGGCTGCGTTATTCTGAGAAGAGAAAAGGTGAGCAAATTGGATCCGCATTCCATTGTTGTGGTCAGCCTGCACTCGCCAAAAGAAAAAGTCTGGGGCGAATTGCTGGACATCAATCCTTCCGGCGTGACGCTGCGCGGCATTGACCTCAACTCCTTCGATCATTTCGTGCGGCAGATCAACGCGCCGGACGGCGAGCGCGTTGGATTTCCCACGGTTTTTTTCCCGATGAATCGCGTCGAACGCGTTTCGCTGGACGAGCCGAGCGGCTCCATCCCCTCGATGAGCGAACTCTTTACCCGAAAAATCGGGCGCTCGCTGCTCGAATATCTTTCGCAATTCGCATGAGCACGCGCCGTATAAATTCTCCGGTTGTCCCGTTTTCCATTCAAAGGGCCAGCTGAATTGCGTTATTCTCGACGACAATGAAAGCTCATATCTGGACGGTTCCCAATCAGATCACACTGTTGCGGCTGGGATTTCTGCCGTTCTTTCTGATTTTGATTTCCTACGATAGCTACCGCTGGGCGCTTGTCGTGCTGGTGGTCGCCGGGCTCTCCGACGGAATCGACGGTTTGCTGGCGCGCAGCCTGAATCAGCGCTCCTCGCTCGGAGCGTATCTCGATCCCCTCGCGGACAAGCTACTGCTTTCTTCCTCCTTCATCATTCTGGCCTTCAAAGAGAAAATTGCCTGGTGGCTCACGATCATCGTGTTCAGCCGGGATATTCTGATTTTGATTGTCGCGGTGGTCATTTTGCTCGTTTCGGGCTACCGCCCTTTTCCGCCGAGCATTTATGGAAAACTCACCACCACGTTTCAGATCATCCTGGTGTTTACGGTAGTTTTCGCGGCCGCGTTCTCAGGTTTTCCACTCGCGTGGCCAATCCGGATTTTGACTTATCTCGTCCCTGTCATCAGCGTCTTCTCCGCGTTTCACTATTCGATTACCACGGCGCGAAGCCTGAGCAGCGCGTAAGACTGGGCTCACTCGCTGCCGGGTGTCGCGACCTCCGAGGCTCGCGTTCAGACGCTACTTTGCGCGTTTGTATGCCTGGCCAAGCCACCACAGCGCATCGGAAAAATCCGCCGTGGAAGAAATTTCAAACGCATACCATTTCGCGCTAGGAACTCGGCTTTCCAGATCAATGCGCGATTCTGATTTCGCGCGCCGTAAGAGTTCCGGCGGCATCGGCACGATCCGAAAAATGAAGGTATTCGGAGTCTTGACGCCGCGAGTGAGCGGCAGTGCGCCGAAGATTTTGGCGCGGCGATAGAATCCTCGCATTCCAAACATGGGCCGCGACTTCACGTCCGGCCATTTGCTCACTTCCTCGCCAAGCATAGCCGACCACTGCTTCATCTCCTCCGAGATGCGGGGCATCCTTGGGCGCTTTGTCTCTTGCTTCTTCATTGCAGCTATCCGACGGGCATTGTTTTCGGGCCAGCAGGAGGAAGAATCAATTTGGGTTCGGTAAGCGCCTGAACCTGATCGAGAGTGGAGTCGGGCGCGAGTTCGCGAAGCAAGATGCCTTCGGGAGTGACATCGAGAAAGGCAAGTTCGGTGACGATATGGTCCACGACTTCGACTCCGGTAAGCGGAAGCGTGCATTTCTTTAGAATTTTGGGTTTACTATCGCGCGTGGCGTGTTCCATCGCAATAAAGACGCGTTTCGCGCCGGCGACCAGGTCCATGGCGCCGCCCATGCCCTTCAACATTTTCCCGGGGATGGCCCAGTTGGCGAGATTGCCTTTTTCATCCACTTGCAGCGCGCCAAGAACGGTGAGATCCACATGGCCACCGCGAATCATGCCGAAGGAATCCGCGGAAGAAAAATAAACGGTACCCGGAAGCTCGGTGACGGTTTCTTTTCCCGCGTTGATCAAATCGGGATCGATTTCCGCTTCGGTGGGATACGGGCCGACGCCGAGCATTCCGTTTTCCGATTGCAAAATGACGTCCATGCCTTTGGGAACGAAGTTCGCGATCGCGGTGGGCATGCCGATGCCGAGATTGACGTAGTAGCCGTCGCGGAGCTCGAGGGCGATCCGCCGTGCAATGCGTTCGCGTTTCTGTTCTTCGGTCAACATTGCGTCACGGCTTTCTCAAAGTGCGCTTTTCGATGCGCTTGACGTAGGACGCGCCCTGGAAGATCGCGTCCACAAAAATGCCGGGCGTATGGATATGATCGGGCTCGAGCTGGCCGGGCTCGACGAGTTGCTCGACTTCGGCGATGACGTAATCGGCTGCGGTGGCCATCATGGGATTGAAGTTGCGCGCGGTCTTGCGGTAGATGAGATTGCCCCAGCGATCGCCTTTCCACGCTTTGATGAACGCAAAATTGCCACGGAGTCCGCGCTCGAGAACGAACTGGCGTCCATCGAATTCGCGGGTTTCTTTTCCCTCGGCGACCATGGTGCCGAAGCCCGTGGGCGTGTAGAAAGCGGGAATGCCGGCGCCGCCGGCGCGAAGGCGTTCGGCAAGAGTGCCTTGCGGGTTGAGCTCGACTTGCAATTCGCCGCTGAGGACAAGTTGCTCGAACAATTTATTTTCGCCGACGTAGGTGGAGATCATTTTCTTCACCTGGCGCTGCTGGAGGAGCAGGCCGATGCCGAAATCGTCCACGCCGGCGTTATTGCTCACGATGGTGAGATTCTTCGTGCCTTTGCGGCGGACGGCGGCAATGAGATTCTCCGGGATGCCGCAGAGGCCGAAGCCGCCCATGAGAATAGTGGCGCCGTCCGAGAGATTGGTAATGGCTGCATCGGCGGAAGAAACGCGCTTATCCATGAAGTAGACCTTGCGTGCGCGACGAAAACGTATCTGGCGCGAACAGCGTACAAGTCGCGCCGACGGAGGAGATGCGTATGTTCATAAGTGCGCGGAGGAGAGTGTAGCGCAGGAACAGGACGAGGTTAAGGAGGATGAGAGAGAGTTGGCGAGGGGATCTCGATGGCGTTGGGCCCGTGAGGCGCGTTTGGTGGAGCACGGAGACCATCCCCCCCGTGTTTTTCGAAAAGATGTGAAAACAAAGGAGATAGAAGGAGGGGTCTGCAAAAGATGTGAAAAGAAAGGAGATGCAAGCGAGTGAAGAGTGGGTAGTGCAGTGTGGGTAGTGGGTGACCCGTGGTCCGCAAAAATCCCCGGAATACCCACCTCCCCCCTGTTTTTTGTAAGAATATGATTCGATGGGAGTTAATGGGTGGGGGTCTGCGAAGAATATCATTTTAAAGGGTTTAGGAGGACACAAGGCGGAAACGAGCGGGGACCGATGCGCACAGGAACTGCGCGCGGGAGCGGACGCAGATGCCACGCCACCCCGTGTGTTTTGGCGAAAGAGTGCGGAACCGATTGAAAATGCGGGGGATAGGATTTTTCGAAGAGCAAAAGAGTGCGCAAGAGCTTGAAAACAAAGACATTGTGTCCAGGCTGGCATTCGAGAGGACGAAGTGTTGATCACATTAGGCTCCGGTACGGAGGAGAAAGGGCCGGGAAGCGGCCGAGCCAGAGGGCTGGCAGTTTTTCAGGGAGCGCGGCGGGGGGCCGCAGCTCGATTGAAACAAGAAATATTACCAGAACTGGACGGATGTTGTCAAGAAAATAATATAAGGTATATAAAATAAACGGGTTAGATGAGGCTGGTAGTGCGAGAAGGCAGGCGCGATCGTGAGAATCCCCGCCAGGCGGAGGCGTTCGCCTGTTTTGGTTCTGGCATAAAACAGGAAAATCGATATTATATTGGCATTTCTCAGAGGGAAGGCAGGCTGGCCGTGGGGCGGTACAGACCGGGGGGATGGCTGACAGAATGGACCGGGAGGATTCCTGACACTGTGAGCTAATGGCTAGCGTTTCCTGCAAGGAGCGCCTATGCCGTGGAAAGCGAGCAGTGTAATGGAAGAAAAGACGCGATTTATTTG
>DATEHE010000021.1:0-77582 GCA_035279745.1 Candidatus Acidiferrum sp.
CTCCCCTACGCTTTCAACTGTCAGCTCTCGACTGTCAGCTCTCAGCTTCCCCTATTCCCTTTCTTTTCATCCTCTCCCGCACTCTCTTGCTCTTTGCAAAACGTTATCCCCTGCTTTTTCAATCGCTTCCGCACTCTTTCGACAAATCACCCGGTGTGGGTGTCTCCGTCTTTACCTCATTACTTCTTTACTTCGTTACTTCACCCCGACACTCGCCGTCGCTCCTCCGTCTTTTCACTACCCACTCTGCACTATCCACTTTGCACTACTCCCGGCTCACTCAGCTCTCTCGTCCTCACGGGCCACGGAACACAGTTCACGGGACACGAGCCACGAACCGCTCACTACCCACTGCTCACTGCTCACTACTCACTACCCTCTACTCACCGCTTCCTCTCTTCCACGCCTCCCGGCGCGCACGCCTTCTCCGCGCCTCTGCTACCATGGCATCCAGAATACATGTCCACTCATGTCCAAGCCCTCGTCGTCGGAGCCGGCATCTCCGGCCTTGTCTGCGCCTACTCGCTTCGCAAAGCTGGTCTCGAAGTGCTTCTCGCCGAATCCTCTTCGCGTCCCGGCGGTCTCATTCGCTCGGAAACCCGCGATGGCTATCTGCTCGAACTCGGCCCGCAAAGTTTCTCGAGTACGCCGCAAATTCTCGCGCTTTGCCGCGAACTCGAGATCGCAGACCAATTGGTCTCAGCTCCGCCCCGCGCCCCGCGCTATCTTCTCCTGCGCGGCAAGCTCCAATCGGCTCCGCTCAGCCCGCCTGCGTTTTTCACTACTTCCCTTTTCGGCGCCCGCACAAAATGGAGTGTCGTTCGCGATCTTTTCGGCCGTTCCTCGCCTCCTGTCGCCGATGAATCCGTTGCCGATTTTATTCGCCGCAAATTTTCCGCAGAGCTTCTCGAAAAACTTGTTGGCCCGTTCATCTCCGGAATCTACGCCGGGGATCCGGAAAAGCTCAGCCTCCGCGCGGCTTTTCCGCAACTATGCGAAGCCGAGAAGAATTCCGGCAGCATCATTCGCGGAATGCTCCGCGCGGCCAAGCAATCCAAAGCCCAGTCCGAAGCCATGCCCGCCGCGGGCTCAACCTCAACTTCTCCGGAAAAGAAGCGCCCTTCGCTGCAAAGCTTTCGCGATGGCAACGAAACTCTCGTTCGAGCCCTTGCAAAGAATCTCGGCAGCGCGCTTCGCACAGAGGCTCAGGTCACAGGCATTCGCCGCACTTCATCCGCTTCAGAGCCACTCTATGAAGTCACGCTCTCAGCAAATGGAGCTAAGGAAATCTTCACCACCGACAATCTCGTTCTCGCCACTCCTACACAAGTTTCTGCGAATCTCCTTGGAAACATTTCACCCGCCACCGCTAGTTCCCTCTCGTCCATCGAGTACGCTCCCATCGCTGTCGTTTCTCTCGGCTACATCAAATCCTCCGTTGGCCATTCACTCGACGGGTTTGGTTTTCTTATTCCGCGCTCGGAGAAACTACGCACGCTCGGCACAGTCTGGAACTCCTCGCTTTTTCCCGGCCGCGCTCCGGAAGGTCACGCCCTTCTCACCAGTTTCATTGGCGGCGCGACGGATCCGGAAGCACCCGCGCTCCCTCCCGCCGAACTTTCTTCGCGCATCCACAAGGAAATCGCCCCGTTTCTCCGTATCTCGCAGCCTCCTGTTTTCGCCAATGTTCAGGCGTACTCCCGCGCGCTCCCGCAATACAATTTGGGCCACTCCGCGTTACTTGCATCGCTCGGCCGGCTGCGCTCCGATTTGCGCGGAGTCTGGCTTGCCGGAAACTATCTGCGCGGCCCCGCAATCGGCGCTTGCATCGAGCAAGCGCTCTCCATCGCCGCCGAAATTTCTTCGCGTCCGCAACAATCTGCTTTACGAGGTGCAGCGAACTCTTGACTCTGCCCTCGCGCCGCTCCACGCGCATCTGCCGCGCCCGAGTCACAGTCAAATCACCATGAAATTCATCCATTTTTTCGCTTTTTCCGTATAGTCTCTCGAGGAGAGGGACAAGCCGATTCTCGTGCTCCTGGCGGCTTTCACAACCAGCGGACCTCGCGAAGTGTCGCCGGACGCGACGCTCCTGTCTCGCCTTCGGCAAAAAGACGTGAGCGCCTTTGAACAGATCTACGACCGCCACGCGCGCCTCGTCTATGGCCTGGTGCTGCGCATTCTCCAGCACGCCTCCACCTCGGAAGAAGTCGTTCAGGACGTTTTTCTCCAACTTTGGCGCAGCGCGGAGCAATACGATTCCTCGCGCGGCCCGTTCGTTCCGTGGCTCTGCACGATGGCGCGCAATCGCGCGCTCGATCATTTGCGCCTCAAAGGTGAGCGGCAGCGCCGCCGCGAAGATACGCCGCAGGAAATTCCCACCGCGGTGATCGCGCCGGATTTCGAATCAGCGGTGGACGAAAAGCGCCGCGCGGAAAAAGTGCGCGCGCTGATGGCCTCGCTTGCCCCGCAGCAGAAGCGCGCGATCGAACTGGCTTATTTTGATGGCATGAGTCACACGGAAATCGCGGCGGCCTTGAAAGAGCCGCTTGGAACGGTGAAGAGTTGGATTCGCAGCGGGCTCCTGCGCTTGAAAGAAGGATTGAGAGCGGCGACGTGAAGACCTGCGACCAATTCCGGGAGATGTTTGAGGCGTACGCGCTTGGCGCGCTCGAACCAGAAGAGCGCGCGGCGATTGACGCGCATCTGGCGACGGGTTGCGCAGAATGCGCGGGTGCAGCCGAAGAGGCGCGCTGGCTCGTAAGCCAACTCGCATACACGGCGCCAGGCGCGATGCCTTCGGAGATGCTCCGAGGAAGATTGCTGCAGACGGTTCGCGCCGAAGCGAAAACAAGTGCGGGCGAAACTCCGAGAACTATTCCCAGTCGAAGCTCAATTCCTTACTGGCTCTGGGCCGCGGTGGCCGCGTTGCTGCTGTTTTCGATTTATTCGAGCTGGAATATGCGGCGCCTGCAAATCGAAATTCGTAAGGACCAGGAACGCACCGCGGAACTGCTCGTGGCGCGCCAAAAGACGGAGCAACAACTCGGCTGGGCAAAGCGCGAAGCAATGGTCATGATGGATCCTTCGTCGCACAAAATTGATTTGTGGGGCAAGGATTCGCATCCCGAAGAGCTTGAAGCGAAATGGCATTCAGAACTGGGCTTGTGCGTGATGGGCGAACATGTGGAGATGCCCAAGGCGAATCACGTTTTGCAAGTGTGGTTCATTCCGAAAAAGGCGGGAGCGAAGCCGATGCCGTCCGTGATGGCCCGCCCGGACAAGGATGGAAGGATCGTGTTCATGGTGACCGATCCGCCCGAGGCAATGGATGCGATTAAATCCATCGCGATCACGGAAGAGCCGGCGGGCGGAAGCCCGTGGCCGACGTCAACACCGCTGTGGTCCGGGAACGTAACTTAGCTTTGCAAGTGAAAGCCGGCAGTCCGAAGCGATTCGAACGCGGCTGGATTATTTCTTGCCGTAGCGAAGGGCGAGGCGAACGGCGCGGCGTTTTGCCGCTTCGCGAAAACGGCGGCGCTCTTCCGCAGTTTTCACGATGAGCGGCGCAACCTGTTTCGGGCAGCGAGTTTTTTCGTCGATGGCGACAAACGTGACGTAAGCAGTGGTGGTGTGCTTCTTTTCGCCGAGCATCACATTTTCCGAATACACCTCGACGCCGATTTCCATGGAAGTGCGAAAGACGCGGTTGACCTGCGATTTGAGCGTGACAATTTCGCCAAGATTGACGGCGTTGCGAAAGTCAATGTAGTCCACGGAAGCGGTGACTACGTAGCTGTTCGAATGGCGATGAGCGGCCATAGCCGCGACCATGTCCACGAGATGCATGACCTGGCCGCCGAGCAATTTTCCGAGCGGGTTGGTCTGCGCGGGGAGAACGATTTCGGTCATTTCCGAGCGCGAGGCGCTGACGGGCTTGGCTTTCATGAGCGTATCATTGGGGTTCGCTTTACTAGGCATTTTCATTTCCTTTGCAAGTTCGCGCTTTCCGGCTTCGTTGGATTCCCCGCTATAATACAAACCACGCGATGGGAGACCAAAAGAAAACGCGGCGGGAGATGCTCGAAGAGTTCGTGGCGAAGAAGCCGGAGGATGCGTTTTCGCGCTACGGGCTGGCGATGGAATGCATGAACTCGGGAGATACGGCGGCGGCTGAAACGCACTTCCGAGATTTGCTCGAACGCAACGCCGGATACGTTCCCGCGTATTTGATGTACGGGCAATTACTCGCGCGCGAAGCGAGAAACGAGGAAGCGAAAAAAGTTCTGACGGATGGAGTTGCCGCCGCCGCGCAGAAGGGCGACGCGCACGCACGGTCCGAGATGGAAACGCTCCTCGCAGAACTCTCCTGACGGATCACAATTTCCGTGGGTATTTCATTCGGCAGCCGGCGAAAACAATTTTTTCGATTCACGTTTCAGTTCAGCGAAGCGGTTTCTTCAACGATTCGGAAAGGCCCGCCTCCGCAAGCGGAGCCATGATCGCGTAGCCCGCGGCGTTCGGATGGACGCCGTCCGGGCTGTATTCTTTTTTCAAGCCGCCTTCTTCGTTGACCATCGGCGAGTAGTAATCCACGTAAACCAGGCCGTGCTTTTGCGCGTACTCCTTGATCCAAACATTGAGAGATTTGATTTTCGGAGCGGGCTCGAGGCCTTTGTGCCACCAAAATTCCGTTGAAGGAAGAACAGAGCAGAAAACGGTTCGAATGCCGTTGGCGCGGGCGAGATCGTGCATGGACGCAAGATTTTCCTCCGTTTCCTCCGGCGACATTTTCCCCGTATTTTCCGCGAGATCGTTCGTTCCGGCGAGAATGACGACGACTTTGGGTTTGAGATCAATCACGTCCTGGCGAAAACGAAGGAGCATTTGAGGAGTGGTTTGCCCGGAAATTCCGCGATTGAGATAAGGCTTGCCGGGAAAGAAAACTCCGCGGTCGGGCGCGCCATTGCGGCCTTTCATGCCCCAACCTTCCGTGATGGAATCGCCCATAAAGACGACGCGGGTCTGGCCGGGAGCGGGAGAAGGCAAGGCTTTGTCTTCCTCGCGAAATTTCGCGAGGAACCCCCAATCGGTGTAGAAACGCTCGACTTGAGAGCGCTGATAGGGAGTCAGTTGCTCGAAATACGCGAGATTGGGATCGGCGGGCTTTGCGGCTGGGGCATCGGAGCCGGCAGCCGCAGATTGCGCGGACAGCGGCGCACCGGCGAACGAGAGGCATGCGATCACGTAGAGAGCGAAAAACGCAAGCAGATAGTGCCTTCTTAGATTCACGGAGTAGCCTCCTTTTTTCAATCTCAAGCGACGTAAGGCGCGCGACCTTTATCTTCGGAGTTGTCCGGCGTGCGCAAGAACGCGGCCAATTCCAGGGCGTGCGGAACTTCCGAACTGAATGCGAACGACCGATTGCGAATCGCTCAGTCGTCCACAGCCGGAAGAGTTTTCAGGACTTCCTCGGCTCGCGGCCGTTGAAGGACAGGCTCATCCTTGCGGATTTTGCCGTCGCGAAAGATCAGAATGCGCTTGGCAAATTGCGCGATGTCATGTTCATGCGTGACGAGGACAATCGTCAAGCCCTTATCGTTCAATTCCTGAAAAATCTGCATGATTTCGATGGAGGTGCGGCTATCGAGATTGCCGGTGGGTTCATCGGCGAGAAGAATAGAAGGACGATTGACGAGAGCGCGGGCGACGGCGACGCGCTGCTGCTGCCCGCCGGACATTTGCGAGGGAAAATGCTCGGAGCGATTCGCGAGGCCGACCATCGCGAGGGCTTCGGCGGCGCGCTTCTGGCGCTCGGCGGCGTCAATTTTGGTGTAAAGCGTAGGCAACGCCGTGTTTTCCAAAGCAGTCGTGCGGGCGAGCAGATTGAAACCCTGAAAGACAAAACCGAGTTTTCGGTTGCGAATCTGGGCCAGAGATCTTTTGTCGAGCGTGGAAACGTCCGAGCCTTCCAGAAAATAACGGCCGGAAGTGGGGCGGTCCAGGCAGCCGAGCATGTTCATAAACGTGGACTTGCCGCTGCCGCTGGCGCCCATGATGGCGACGAATTCGCCACGCCGAATTTCGAGGCTGACGCCGCGGAGAGCATGCACGCGCGTTTCGCCGAGATCGTAAAAGCGATGGGCGTCTTCCACGCGAATCACGACGTCCGCATCGTGCACGGGAGACTGCGCTTCGATGGTGGCGCTCGCAGTCATCTGAAGTATTGGAGGGGCAGCAGCATAAGAATGGCCGAAGGAACGCCGCTACCGGCGAACCGGCTGCGCTCCCGGAGCCGTGCTCTTGGGCACGACGGAACGAATGACCAGACCATCTCCCTCCTTGAGCTGGCCTTTCAGCACGGAAACAACTTCGGTGTAGGAATGGTCAGTAATGCCAAGTGCGACTTTGACAGGCTCAAGGGAATTGTCCGGGTGGAGTTTCCACACGATCGCAGTTTCCGTGCGCGATTGTCTCTGCGCGGAGCTTGCGGGAGATTGCGATGGCGGCGTGCGTTCGGCGGCGGCGACTTCATCGCTCGCCAGTTTCTTGCCTCCCGCTTCGATGCCGTACTGTTGATAAAGAGCGAGGACCTCCTCGGAAGAAAAGGGCGGGCGGTAGCGAAGCGCGGTATTGGGGAGTTTCAGAGTGTCGCGCGAAGTAGCGACGGGAATCGTGACATACGCGGTCATGCCCGGGAAAAGCTTTAGATCGGGGTTGTTGAAATCGATGATGGTGTCATAGGTGACGACGTTTTGAACGGTGGTGGCGTTCATGCGGACCTGGCTGACGACGCCGTGAAACGTGTCTTTAGGAAAAGCGTCCACCTTGAACGTGACTTCGCGGCCTTTCTTGATGTTGCCGACATCCGATTCGTCGGTTTTTGTGTAGACCTGCATTTTGGTGAGGTCCTGAGCGATGGTGAAGATGGTGGGAGCCTGCAAAGAGGCGGCGACGGTCTGGCCGACGTCCACATTGCGAGCGACGACGGTGCCGTCAATAGGAGAGCGGATGACGGTGTAGTTCAGGTTGGTCTGGGCAACGTCAACGGCCGCTTCCTTTAGTTTAACTTCGGCTTCGGCTTGCGTGACGTTGGCGGCTGTGCCATTCACGGTGGCGACGGCGGAATCGTAATTGGCTTTCGCCAAATCTTGCTGCTGCTGAGTGAAAACGCCTTCCTTAGTGAGCTCGACGGTGCGGTCGTAGTCCGCCTTGACCTGGACAAGAGAAGCCTTGGTCTTTTCGAGATTGGCTTTTGCGGCGACTAGATTCGCGCGCGAATTTTCAAGATCGGCCTTAGTTTGCAGCAAGGCACCCTGGAAAAGCGCTGGATCAATCAGAGCGACGATATCGCCTTTGTGGACGCGAGAGTTGAAGTCCGCGTTGAGCTTGGCGATGGTGCCGGAAACCTGAGAGCCGACCTGGACGGTGATGACGGCGTTGATAGTGCCGGTGGCTTCGACGACGTCGTCAACTTCCCCGCGCTCGACTTTGGCGGTGAAGTGCTGGGGCTGTCCGGAGCGGCTCCAGCCAAAAACAAGATAGAGGACGACCGCGGCCGCGATGGCGGCAAGCACAATCCATTTGGTCTTGATCTTCATTAGTGGGTGATAGCTCCAATGCAGGGGATCCGGCTATTCATAGTGAAGCGCCTCGATGGGATCGAGCGAGGATGCTTTTCGCGCCGGGTAGTAACCAAAAAAGACGCCGACAGCCACGGAAAAAGCAGCGGCGATGACGACGGCTTCGAGAGAAAGAGAGATCGGCCACTTCAAAGTTTGGCCGACGAGGTAAGAGCAGACGACTCCGAAGAGAACACCAGCGGCTCCGCCGACCAAGCTGAGCATGACCGATTCGCCGAGAAACTGAAGCTGAATGGCTTCCTCAGTGGCGCCGACGGCGACGCGAACGCCAATTTCGCGAGTGCGCTCCGTTACGGAAACGAGCATGACGTTCATGATGCCGATGCCGCCGACGATCAGGGAAATTGAGGCGATGGCGATGAGCAGGATCGTCAGCGTTTTGCTGGCTTCGAGCTGTGCCTGAATGATGTCCTCAGGATTGCGAATGTTGAAGTCGTCCTCTTCATCGGAACGAAGGTGATGGCGGTCGCGGAGAATGGCGGCAGCTTCCTGACCGGCGGGCTTAACGGCATCCTGAGAAACGGCGGAGCAGAGAATATCGTCGAGCCAGGTGATGCCGCTGATTTTTTTCTGCGCGGTCGTGTAAGGCATGATGATGGTGTCATCCTGATCCTGCCCGGAAGCAGAAAGACCCTTCGGCATGAGTGTTCCGACGATTTTGCAGGGCATATCCTTGACGCGCATGACTTTGCCGATGGGATCATCGGCGCCAAAAAGCTGATCGCGAACGGTGCGGCCAATGACGCAGACATCGGCGGCGCGATCCACGTCGTCCTGGCTAAACGCGGCGCCCTGGTCTATGTACCAGCGCTTGATATCGAAATATTCGGGAGAGACGCCGCGATAATTGGTGTACCAATTCTGGTTGGCGTAGATGATTTGGACGTTGCCATCGACGTTCGGCGAAACGCTTTTGATCAGGGAGACTTGATTCTTGATAGCGACGGCGTCGGACATGACGAGCGTTTTTGTGCCGTGCGTGCCGGTTCGAACACCGTTGACGGCGCGGCCACCGGCTTCGACCCAGACAAAATTGTCGCCAAGATTGTTGAGCTGCTGCTCGACGCGGGCCTGGCCGGCCTTGCCGATGGCGACGACGCAAATCACGGCGGCAATACCGATGGTGATGCCGAGAACGGTGAGGATGCTGCGCATTTTGTTGCGCAAGAGAGCGACGAGAGCGGAGCGAAGCAGGCCGGCGTAGTTCACGAGCGGCTCCACAGGCACATGCGAGAGACGCGGTGAGCGCGGGCGGAATACTTTGCACGAGCGCGCGATTGAATAGCCGGGCGCGTCCGTGCGAAATGGAACTTTGCAAAGCTACAAGGCATGTTTAGATTGACCGCCAGGCAACCGGGTTGCGCCGCGTGGCCAGCCACGCCGGCGCTCGTCCGTCCGGATAAAGGCCGTCACTCTATCAAAGCAACGAAGACCTAAACAGAGAATAAACGCACGGAAGCGCTTCTGACAACTCAAGGTGTACACCGGGAGAGGACCGCGCTGCGCAGCAATGCGGGAGGCGGGCGCACTTGCCTTCTGGTATGATTTGAGCAGGAACCATGCGGCCAGAACGCATTCCGCTCTTTCCGCTGAACGTCGTTCTCCTTCCCGGCGCAGACCTTCCCCTGCACATCTTCGAACCGCGATATCTGGAAATGACGAACCGCTGCCTGCGCGAAGAAAGCGAATTCGGAGTTTTGCTGGCCGTACCGAACGGAGTGGTGGGCGTGGGCTGCACAGCGGAAATTCTGGAGGTTACGCGGCGGAACGGCGATGGAACAATGGATATCTTGACGACGGGGCGCGCGCCGTTTCGCGTGCTGGAACTTTACCAGGAAAATCCGCTGGCCGAAGGACAAGTGGATTATCTAGAGGACCGCGATTCGGCGGAGAACGCTGCGCTACAGCATCAAGTGATTGAGCTTTACGAAACGTGCCACACGCTGATTTTTGGAGACTATCCAAAAGAAGTGGGCGGGCTCGAGACGGTGCCCTTGTCGTATCAGGTGGCGGGCGCGTTGCCGATGGATTTACTTTGGAAACAGCAGTTGCTCGAGTTGCGGACCGAGGCAGACCGCCAGGAGCGGCTGGCGGGGTATCTTCGAGCGTGGGCGCCGCATCTAGAGAAGAAAGGCGTGCTGCGGCAACGCGCTGGCGGGAATGGAGAAGGTTTGAATTAGGGTGTGGGGCGCCAGGAAAAATGGCGCGGAATGAGGGCGCATGACAGCGGGAACTTCGATGCATCCAACCGGACATTCGAAACCACGGACGATCGGCGAGTTGAAACATATACCGGATTTTGACGCGCGAACGGTGTCGCGATCCGTGAAGAACGAGATGCGGGAAAATTTGCTGCGGGCGATGGAGAAGAACGAGACGTTGTTCCCCGGCGTTCACGGATACGAAGATTCGGTGATCCCGCAGATCATCAACGCAATTCTGTCGCGGCACAATTTCATCTTGCTGGGCCTGCGCGGGCAAGCAAAGAGCCGCATTCTGCGCGGGCTGGCGCAATTTTTGGACGCCGAGATACCCGTGGTGGCGGGCTGCGAGATCAATGACGATCCGCTGCGGCCGATTTGCCGGGCGTGCCGCGAGAAAATTGCAGCCGAAGGGGACAACACAGCGATCGCGTGGATGCCGCGGGATTTGCGTTACGTGGAAAAACTGGCTACGCCGGACGTGACGATCGCGGACATTATCGGCGACGTGGATCCGATTCGAGCGGCGCGCGGAGGGCGCGATCTATCGGACGAGCTGACGATTCACTACGGGCTGCTGCCGCGAGCGAACCGCGGGATTTTTGCGATCAACGAATTGCCGGACCTTGCGGGGAAGATTCAAGTCGGACTATTCAACATCATGCAGGAAGGCGACATCCAGATTAAGGGCTATCCGCTGCGGCTGCCGTTGGATGTGCTACTCGTGTTTACCGCGAATCCGGAGGATTACACGGCGCGCGGGAAAATCATCACGCCGCTGAAAGACAGGATCGGCGCGGAGATTCGAACGCACTACCCGGCGACGATCGAAGAAGGGATGGCGATTACGACGCAGGAGGCTTGGGTCACGCGCGACGAGGGGCACAAGGTAGAGGTGCCCGCGTATTTGAAACAGGTCATCGAGGAAATTGCGTTTCAAGCGCGGGAAGACAAGCGAGTGGACCGGCGCTCGGGTGTGAGCCAGAGACTGCCGATTACGGCGCTGGAAAGTCTGGTAAGCAGCGCGGAGCAGCGAGCCGCGCGAACGGGAGAGAAATCTGTCGTTGCGCGGGTGGCGGATGTGTACGCGTCGCTGCCGGCGATTACGGGGAAGCTGGAGTTGGAGTACGAAGGTGAGCTGAAGGGAGCGGACGCCATCGCGCGGGAGTTGATTCGAACGGCGGTGGGTCGCGTGTTCAGCAAACATTTTGGCGAGGTGAGCTTCCAGCCGGTGATTCAGTGGTTTGAAATGGGCGGCGAATTGAAACTGCCGGAGCTTGCGACGACGGCGGAACGATACCAGCAACTCTCTAAGATCCAGGGGTTGATGGAACACATCGGGCGGCTGGGCGTCACCGATAAGAAGGATGCGGCGGGAGCGAGCAGCGCAGCGGAAATGATCCTGGAAGGATTGTGGGCACACCGGCGAATCGGCCGGAGCGAGGAGCGCGGCTACTACGCGGACAAGCCGAAGCAGCCGGAGCAGCGCGAGCGGGAAGTTCCGGGGAGGCCGCCGCGGAGACAGTTCAACTGAGAAAATTGCATGGGATTTAGAGGAAATTTGGAAGAGGAACGATGAAGTTTATCCGGTACGGAAAATATACGGGCGAGCCCGCGGACGCGATTGACCTGGAAGAACTCGTGAAGCGGCTGGGGGATTTTTTTCTGCAAAGCGGGTTCGAATCGCAGTTCTACGGCGTTTCGGAGATGGATCCGGAGCGCTCGATGGAAGCGCTGCGCGAAGCGATCCTGCGCGCCCTGCAGGAAGGCGAGCTTTTTCCGGAAGGCTCAATGAGCGACGAGCTTCGCGAAATGCTGCAGAGCGGGGAGGCGAAAGAAAATCCCGCGGTACAGGAGTTGTTGGAAAAGTTGATCGAACGGCTGGCGCAAGAAGGATTCATCAACCCACAGCAGCCGCCACAGGTTACGCCGCCGCCACAGACGAGCGCCCGGGGACATTTGGGGCAACCGTACGAACGTCAACCGGAAGCGCGCTTTGAGATTACTGACAAGACGGTCGATTTTCTGGGATTCAAGACGTTGCAGGATTTGCTGGGGTCGTTGGGGCGGAGCAGCTTTGGGCGGCACGACACGCGGGATCTAGCGACGGGAATAGAATCGGGAGGAATTTCGAGGGCGTATGAGTTCGGGGACACGATGAACCTGGACATCAGCGAGACTTTGTTCAACGCGGTGCGGCGACAGGGAGCGAAAGTACCGATTGATATGGAGTACTCAGACTTGATGGTGCACCAGTGCGAGTATCACAGTTCGTGCGCGACAGTGGTGCTGTTGGATTGCAGCCACAGCATGATTCTTTACGGCGAGGACCGGTTCACACCTGCGAAACGCGTGGCGATGGCGCTTTCGCATCTGATTCGAACGCAATATCCGGGGGACACGCTCAGCTTGGTGCTATTCCACGATAGCGCGGAGGAAGTTCCGCTCGGCGAGCTCGCGCGGGTTCAGGTGGGGCCCTATTACACAAACACGCGCGAAGGGCTTCGGCTGGCGCAGCGGATTCTGCTGCGGCAGAAAAAAGACATGCGGCAGATCGTGATGATCACTGACGGGAAGCCTTCGGCGCTGACGCTCGAGGACGGGCGCATTTACAAGAATGCGTTCGGGCTCGATCCCTTTGTGGTGGGGCAGACGCTGGAGGAAGTGAACAAGTGCAAGCGCGCCGGAATCATGATCAATACGTTCATGCTGGCGAGCGATTATAGTCTTGTGAATTTTGTGCAGAAAATCACGGCGATGTGCCGAGGGAAAGCGTATTTCACGACGCCGTATACGCTGGGGCAGTATCTGCTGATGGACTACATGTCGCGCAAGACCCGGCAAATTCATTGAGTTATTCACGGCTCGCGCGTACCCGCAACCATTTCTGTTTGTCAGCTATGAACCGAACGGCTTCTCTTGCGCATCTTGCCCGGCGAAATGGACTAGAATAGTTTCCTGAGACATTTGTGAACGAGCGATTGTTCGAGGGGAGCGAGATTACTGATGGCCACGATAGCAGCGGGAAAGAATGCGCCGGGTTTTTCGTTGAAAGGGATGGATGGAAAGCCGTCCACACTGAAGGATGCTCTGGAGCACGGTCCCGTCGTCGCCGCATTCTTCAAAATATCGTGCCCCGTCTGCCAATTCACATTTCCCTTCCTCGAACGGCTTTACCAGCGATACGGTGGAAAGGATATTGCGTTCTGGGGCGTTTCAGAAGACGATGCGGGAGAGACCAAGAACTTCGCGAAAGAATATGGCGTCACATTCCCAATGCTGCTTGACGAGAAGAAGAATGGCTATCCTGCTTCCAATGCTTACGGCCTGACGAATGTCCCTTCGATTTTCCTCATCGAACCGGACGGAAACGTGAAGGTGAGCTGCATCGGTTTCGACAAGAAAGAACTGGAGAAGATCGCAGCGCATCTTGCCGAACGGCAAAAAATCCCTCCGGCTGCACTGTTTCGAACGGATGAATCAGTCCCCGACTACAAGCCGGGATGAGGGTCGAAGAACTAGGTCCGGTCCGGACCTGGGCAATCTGCACGACTGACTAAGAGCTTTCAGCTTCGAGCCAATTTTTCTTGTGCTTTGGTGGGCGCTTGCGTTTATCGGCGATGACGCGCGTTGCGCCGGGGGATATTCCGGAATTGCGGGCCGCCCGTCGCGCTTCGGTGCCCCGGTCGAGAGTCTTTCGCTTTCGTCGCCTACGCATGGGGAAACCGGCTGCTCCGCCGGCCCCTTGATTCTACTGGCGGTGGAGCTAGAACGTAAACTGCATCTGCAAATCCACCAGGCGATTCGCGGTTGGCGACGAGAACGGGCGCCCGGCAAGCGAGTTGGAGAAGCCGAAGAGCGGCGAGCTCAAATTGCCGATGGGAGTCCCAAGATTCACGTTGTTGAAGATGTTGCGGCCGCTCACGCTGAACGTCAGATTGTAGCGGTAACTGCTGGGCGACCCTCCGAACATGCCGCGTGGACCACCCCCGTGGTGCTCTCCCCGGTCGCCTCCGCCAAATCCGCCCATTCCGCCGGCGGCGTCTTCGCGTTTCGGGCCAAACCCAATCGTCTTGCTCACGCGGAGATTCATCGTGAAGCGTCCCGGCCCGGTGGCCAGGTTAATGGGAATCAGTTGCGCGCCAGCGGCGGGCAATAGATTGAAGCAGCCGTAGGTAGTCTGAACAATATTGGGCTGCGAGGTTCCATTGCAAGTGGCGAGAGCCGGGCGGCTATTAAACTGAGCATCGCCGTAGACGTCCTGCCCAGTCGTGATATTGAACGGAGATCCGGCATTTGCGACCACGAACGGGCTGAGGCGAAACCCATAGCGCATGCCAATTGTGCCGCCGAAGAAAAGCCGCTGGCGGGTGTCAAACGAAGCCCGGCCATAATCGGCCATGAGGTCGCCCGGTACGGAAGGAACATAGCCCGCACCAGAAGAGTCGCTGTTCGCGTAGTTCAGCATGTAGAAGCCGAAGAGGGTGACGTCGCTCATGAACGCATGCCGCGAGGGAATCCGCAGATTGCCGTGAACGATCAACTGGTTCTGTCGAAAAATCCCACCGGATGCATATTGGTAAGCGATGTCTGCTGGATTGAAACCCGCGGGAAGCGGCGAACTTGGCGTATTGGGCGGGAACACATTGCTGAAGAGCTGATCGCCGCCGCGAGAATTTAAATAAGTGACGGAAAGATTGCCATACTTCGAGAGCTGGCGCTCCACCGTGACACCCGTCTGAATGATATAGGGCGCGCGAAGATTGGGATTCTTGACGTATACGGTTTGCGGCGACGCGCCGCCGGACGGAAACTGCGGATTGCCCGGCTGAATTGTTTGGGTGGGATCGAAGAAGGAAGGATTCGGCACGAGATACTGCTGCTGAATCAAGCCGTTGGACAAATCCTGCTGCAGAACGAGGTTTTCGGTAAAGCGGTCGTAAAACACGCCAAAGCCCAGGCGCAGCACCGTCTTGGGCGCGCGATTCTTTCCGTTTCCATCAAGCCCCCACGCAAAGCCCAGGCGGGGCGCGAAATCGGCTTTGTCGCCGAGGTTATTTTGCATTTCGTAGCGCAAGCCATAACTTAGCGTCATGTTCGGGCGGAGTTTATAGTCGTCCTGAAAGAACAGGGCCGAATCAAACCAGCTCGCATTGCCGATCGCTTTGCCTGCGCCGTTGAAATTCAGCGAATAGAAAGTCGGTCCATACCCCTGGGCAATTGCCTGAGAGACACTGGTCGCTCCCACCATGGCCGGGTCCAGCATCGCCTGGTACGCCTGCAGCGGAGTGATCACACAAGTGCTTGTGCCGCTGGGCGTGCAGCCGGGCAGCAAGCGCGAACCAAAAGAGTAGGAGCCATTGAAGCCCGCGTTGGCCGAGTACAGCTCCGTCGTCTCTCTTGCGCGGACGCCCAACTTCCACGAATGATTTCCCTTGTTGACGTAAGTGATGTTTTGCAGTTCGTAGCGGTTTTCCGTGTCGTTGTTTAAGCCGCTGCCTGCTCCCCCGCCGGTGAAGCCCGCCTGTACCGACACGGCCGGCAGGGTGCTCAATGCATTGCCGTTGGAAATGTCGCGAACATACTGAAAACGAGTTTCGTTAATGGTCGTTGGACTGATGGTCTGCGTGTCGGTCGCCTGCAAGGTATGTTCCGTCTCCAAAGAATTCGTGGCTTGCGAGGCGAGATTGAACCCGCCGACATTGTTGTTGCCCTCGTTGTTGTGCCAATACTGGTAGCGCACGCTCAGCGTGTTGTTTTTCGTGAGCTGATAATCAATACGCGGGCCGATGTTCGTCCGAGTTCTCGGATTGGGAATCGCCGCGCTGAACGGCACAATCTGAAATGACGTGGGGTCCACAATTTGCGCACTCACAACCGACAAATCGTTGATGTTTCTCCGCTCGATGTTTACGAAGAATGAGGCGTTCTTGCTGAGCGGCCCGCCGACGTAGGCGCTGAATTGCGTTGTGTAATAACCCGGCTGCTGCGTCCCGGCCGGCAGCGACTCGAAAGGATTTCTGGAGTTGAAGGAGTTTGTATTCCCCGTGAGGAAAAACTGCCCGTGGAATTTATCGGTTCCGGGCTTGGTGAATATTTCAATGCGCCCGTAGCCCAGTTTGTCGTACTCGGCGGAAAATGGATTCTGATTGATGCGAATTTCGCGAATGGAAGCCTTGGGCGGCAATTGCCCGGCGGTAAATCCATCAATATAGATCTGGCCGCCATTCGGACCTGCAGATGGCCCGGCTAACGCTTGCAGCTCTGATTCCATTTCATCGGGATCGTCGGAGAGCGCGTCAAGGTCCTTCCCTTCCATAACGATTGCACCTGCATTGTTTGCAGGATTCACATCCACCTGCGTCGTCGTCGTTGTGACCTGGACTTTTTCCTGTTGCACCTCGATGCTCAGTGAAATATTCAGCCGCTCCGCCTGGCCCGCCTTGACCTCCAAGTCCGTTTTCTCAAACGCAGCGAATCCCGGAGCAACTACTTTGATTCCATATTTTCCTGGCGCGAGTCCTTTCACGTCGAACAGGCCTTCCCGATTTGTAGTGGCCGTCGTTGCTGCGCCGCTCGGAGTCGTCACCAAAACAGCCGCATCCGCTACTGCCGCGCCGGAAGGGTCCGTCACCTGGCCGCGCAATTCTCCGGTCGCCTCTTGCGCCTGCGTTGCGATTCCGCAAAGCGCCGCGGCGCAGAACGCCGCTCCAAGTATGAGTCCTCGTGCTATACGCCTGAAATTCATGCATTCTCCTGATTCGAGTAATTTTTCTCGCGACTGATCGCGCTATCTAATGCTCTACGGATTCGCATCTCCCGAGGGCGCCTCGCTCATCGTCCACGGGCTCAACAGGCTCGACGCTCCACCCTTGGGCGCCGCTTCGAGAATGGGCTCCACTCCAGCCAAGAGCGTGATCGCCGTCGCTCCGCCGTCCGACGTGCCTTCCGTCGTCACGATCATCACTGCGTCGCCTTTCTGCAGATCGGTGAGCTTTGCTGCCGGCATCCGGCTGAGCATTTGCTGAAAATCCGCTCCGCCACCCGCGCGTCCCATGCCGCCCTGGCCGCCTGGCCTCTCTCCGTTTTCGCCGCCCGGCCGCGCTTCCGCTGCGGCAGCGGGTCGCGCCTGACCGCCTTGCGAACCGTTTGCTCCTCCCGTTTCTCCTCCAGCGGCCTTGAGCCTCATCGCAATCCGTTGTGCAAACGGCGCGGGAAGCTTCCGCATCTGCGTCTCCGGCCCAATTTTCACGGTCACTTCTTTTTTCGACATCAGGTCCGTGACGGTGAGCGTTCCCGCCGCCGAGTCCACCCCACTTACTGTTCCGGCGAGATTGCGAAAAGTTCCCGAGACAATTTCATCGGCCGTCAATTGCGCCCCATCCGGAGTGCGCGTACCGCGAGCGCGAAGTTGGTCGCCGACTTTAATTTCGCCGATTGGGGCAGGCTTCGCGTCGTCAAATTTCACGGAATTCGGCGCGTACCGCCGCAATACCGACTGTTTTGTGGCCACGACAGTTACTTCTTTGGCCGCGCCCATCGAATTCGTCGAAATCTTGATCGTGCCCGCGCCGGGATCCACCGCCGTCACCAGCCCACCCACGCCGTGCGTCTGCCATTCTTCCCGCTCGTGTGCGCGTTTCGCTGCAATATCTTCGTGCTTCATGGCGATCACCGAAATCGCTTCCAGCGTCTTGCCATCTATCGCCGTTTTTCCGCGGACCAGTATCCGGTCCCCTGGCTGCAATTCCGTAAGTTGCAATGGCGCAGCGTTCTTCAAATCCTTCGCGCCCGGCTCGATGCGTACGAGTCGCGCGTTGGCTACCACCTGCACCGTGGATTCCGTCCCTTCATCGGTTGTCAAAACAATAGTCGTTCCGTCGATCGACTTGATCGTTCCCACCGCATGCGCTGCGGTCGCCTGAGGCGCGGCCGCGGCGGGCTCCGCCACTGCGCTAATTCCCCATCCAAAAGCTAATCCCAGGCATGCGCATATGGTTGTGACCTTCAAGCGCCACCGGCGCTTTCTATCCCGAAATTCCATCAATGACTCCTGCAATCTGGCGCGATTTGCGTCCGTCGAAATGCTTGCATGGGAGGGTAACGCGGCCGACGTGCCTCACCAATTGCTCACTTCTTAGACGTAGGCGGAAGGACAAAATGTTTCAAAAAAGACGAAGACTGCTCCCGAAAGAGTTCTAGCGAACTTTAAGAATTTTCCTGCCGTGAAGATAAACGCTGGATTAAAGAACAGCAACGTGCGACGCATCTGTAGCGCGGCAGCAGTTCCGGCTGTGTGGGCAATTACCCAGAGTCGTGGCCCCCATCACACGGGCGCCGCTCGTTTTGAATCACTCGGACGAGCCTCCGGCCTTGGTCACACGCGCTTTCAGCCGTTTGCCGAACGCCGGCTATTTCTCTTGCACTGACTCCAGAAACCGCACCAGATTTGCAATGCGCATGTTCACTACGGCGGGATCCCGCCCGCTCACGCTCGCAAAAAGCGGTCCCCAAACTGGCATTTCGCTCGAACCGTGCGCGGGCGCCTTCACGCCATTCCGCAACACGCTGGTCACATAATCTGCCGGAAACTTTCCTTCGTGACGCTTCGCAAGTTCGGTCAGATCCGGCGGCGGCACTTTCAGCTCCGCGGCTGCTGGCCCATCGCCCTTTGCCGAAGTGCCGTGGCACGGCGCGCAGTACGTCTTGAACATCTCTTTTCCCGACGCCGGCGAAGTTTGCGCGATGGGAGCTTTCTCGACCTTCTTGCCCTGGCTTTGCGCGAATCCGGCCGGGCACGCCACCACCAACACAGTCAGAAAGAGTCCCAGATTGCGTCCGACGATTAAGCGCATGTAACCTCCATGAACTGGCTCGCGTTTTGACCGCCGAATTAAAGTGGAACCCGCCCGGGGATGGACACAAGCCAATTGAAGTACCAATTACGCGACTACGCCACCCCGGTCAGTGACGCTAGTCACATCTTTGATAACTTTTCTCCATCAGAATCCTCAGTGAAGCGGTTGAGCTTCTCCGTCTGCGTTCCGGCTGGGCGCTCGAAATTGGCTCGGCCCGGTGTACAATGCGGCGTTTGGAGTTGCTTGCGCACTCTATGTTGAGAGTTCGCGCGGCGATTCTGCAATAAGAATGCCGCAGTGCATGGCCGATCGAGGGATGCCTCCTTTCCGGTGATTCGGTTCGTTCCAGAAAGTTGCGCATGTGAGTGGCTTCCCGAAGCATTGCCTGGCAATGCTTCCTGCAACCAGGGTTCGGCCAGGCACGCGCACCTTCTCAGGAGTGAAGGGTAATCCGGATGGCTCTTCCGCCAGACAGGCACTACACCGCGCGCATTCTCGAGCGCAAAAATTTGACGGACGACTTGTGGATCATACGCGTGGATCCGGGCGGACCATTCAGTTTCAAAGCGGGGCAGTACGCGACGCTCGGCGCCGATCTCGGTGGAAAACGCGTCGAGCGCGCTTACTCCATTGTTTCCTCACCATACGAGGAAGCGCTCGAGTTTTTCATAGAGCTCGTCCCGCAAGGCGCATTGACTCCGGCGCTCTACAAAATGAATGCAGGCGATACTCTGCTCTGTCGAAAAATCGCGAAAGGCCGCTTCACTCTTGACCTGCGAAGCGGCCGCAAGAATCACTTTCTTCTTTCCACGGTCACCGGGATCGCGCCTTTTGTCAGCTATGTGCGCACTCTCTATCACGATTGGAAAGCTGGCGACTCGCCCATGCCCGGCGAACACAAGTTTTTTTGCGTGCAGGGCGGCAGCCGCTCGCGCGAATTCGGATATCGCGAGGAGCTCGATCGCATCGCTGGGGAAGTTCCCTGGTTCAAATACGCCACCACAGTCAGCCGCCCTTGGGAAGATGCAGAATGGAAGGGGCAGAAAGGGCGCGTGGATGATTTGATTCGCCTCTACGCCGAAAAATGGGATTTGCAGCCGGCAACCACGACTGGCTACCTTTGCGGCCATCCCAGCATGTGCCAAAACGGTATGGACATTCTGACCCGCGCGGGCTGGCAGAAGGGTTCGCTGTTCGAGGAGATTTATTTCGTTCCCGGGCAGGAAGGCAGCCTCGAATGAGTCCCGTACTTTTTTACGGATTTTCCAACGTGCTTCTGGCGCGATGCGTTATAGAATCTCGCGTGGGCGTTGGAAGAATGGCCTTTGTGGCAGGTTGCAGCGAATCACAGAACGTACCGGAGTCATTTGCCGGCGCAGTACCGGAGGAAGCTTCATGATTGTTGGAGTTCCACGCGAATCTTTTCCTGGCGAGCGTCGCGTCGCAATGGTGCCCGCCGTAATTCCCAGCCTCACGAAAGCGGGGATGGAAGTTGTGGTGGAAGCGGGCGCGGGCGTCGAAGCCGGCTATCTCGATGCCGAATACACGGCGAAAGGCGCGAAAATCGTTTCCTCGCGCGCGGAAGTTTTTTCCGCCGCGGACATCGTCATTCAAGTGCTCTGCTACGGTTCCAATGACAAGACCGGCAAAGCCGATGTTCCGCTCTACCGCCGGAGTCAGGCTCTCATCGGCTTTCTTCGTCCGCTAGGCGCGCTCGAAACGATTCAGGAAATCGCATCGAAGGGCGTCTCCGCTCTATCCATCGAGCTGATGCCGCGCACGACGCGCGCGCAGAGCATGGATGCGCTTTCTTCCATGGCGACCATCAGCGGGTATAAAGCGGTCGTCGCCGCCGCGGACACGTTGCCTCGCCTTTTTCCCATGATGACCACCGCCGCGGGCACGATCACTCCGGCGCGTGTATTTATCATCGGCTGTGGCGTCGCCGGCTTGCAGGCCATCGCCACGGCGCGCCGTCTCGGCGCCGTCGTGTCCGCCTACGACCTTCGCCCGGTCGTAAAAGAGCAGGTCCAGAGCCTCGGCGGTCGCTTCGTCGAACTTCCGATCGAAGCCAAGGACGCGCAGGATGCTCGCGGCTACGCCACCGCCCAAGGCGAAGACTTTTACCGCAAGCAACGCGAGCTTCTCGGAAAAGTGGTCGCAGAAAGCAACGTGGTCGTCACCGCCGCCGTGATTCCCGGCAAGAAATCTCCTGTGCTCGTCACTAAGGACATGGTCGAGCGTATGGCGCCTGGTTCCGTCATCGTGGACCTGGCCGCCGAGCGAGGCGGCAATTGCGAACTGACGCGCTCCGGCGAGCAGATTGTCGAACATGGCGTCACCATCATGGGCTCCATCAATCTGGCCAGCACAGTTCCCTATCACGCCAGCCAGATGTACGCCAAAAACGTCGCTACGTTTCTCCTCCACCTGGTCAAGGATGGAAAACTGCAACTGAATACCGCGGATGAAATCGTGCGCGACACGTTGTTGACCCACGGTGGAGAGATTGTGAACGCCCGGTTGCGCGAGATTTATAAGCTTCCGGCGTTGGTTGCCAAATCGTAAGGAGGAATGGATGCCCGCGGATTTTATCTCCAGTCTTTTTGTGTTCATCCTGGCGGCATTTTTAGGCCTTGAGCTGATCAGGCGCGTATCCCCGCTCTTGCACACTCCCTTGATGTCGCTCACGAACGCGCTCGATGCCATCGTCGTCGTTGCCGCGATTATCATCGCCGGGCGTCATGAAACGCGCCTCGCGATGATCCTCGGGCTCGTCGCCGTCGCGGCTTCCTTCAGCAACATGGTCGGCGGCTTCCTCATTACGGACCGCATGCTGGGCATGTTCAAGACGGGCAAGGCGGCGAAAAAATCATGAATCCAGCCGACCTGCACCAGCTCATAGACGTCACGTACATTACCGCCGCGATCGGCTTCATTCTCGCCATCAAGTGGCTTAGTTCCCCGGTCACCGCGATGCGCGGCGTCCTCGTCGGAGAAATCGCCTCCGCGATCGCCGTTGCCGCCACGCTTTTCGATCCGCAAGTCACTCAATACAGATGGATCATCATCACGCTGATTATCGGCGCCGCCATCGGTGTGCCTCTCGGCATGGTCAAGATGACCGCCGTCCCGCAACGAACGGCGCTCAGCCACGCGTTCGGCGCGCTCTCCGCGGCCCTCATCGGCATCGCTGAGTACTATGTCGCCGCTCCCAATGTTCCGCGTTTTGAGATGGCGGAAATCGGTCTGGAAGTCGTGATTGGCTCCCTCACCGTCACCGGCAGCCTGATCGCTGCCGGCAAATTACAGGAGTTGAAGTGGATTCCCCAGCGCCCCATTGTCTACAAGGGACAGAACTATGTGAGCCTGGCGGTTCTCGCTTCAGCGATTGGTCTCATCATCGCCTTGGTTGTCCGGCCAGACTTGACGTTTTTGTTTCCCATCATGGTGATTGTCGCGCTCATTTTCGGAATCCTGCTTGTCACGCCCATCGGCGGCGCGGACATGCCCACCGTGATCTCGCTGTTGAACTCTTACGCCGGCTTCTCCGCCGCGCTCCTCGGATTCGTTCTCGATAATAAAGTCCTGATCGTGGCCGGCGCGCTGGATGGCGCTTCCGGCTTCATCCTTTCCGTCATCATGTGCAAAGCGATGAACCGCTCCTTCACGAATGTGCTCTTTGGCGCCTTTGGCCAGGTTCAGGTTTCCGCTGCTGGGACGAAAGAAGAGCGCGTCGTCAAGAGCGCGTCGGCGGAAGATGCGGCGGCGATTCTCTCTACCGCGAACATGATCGTTGTCGTTCCGGGATATGGAATGGCCGTTGCGCAAGCGCAGCACAAAGTCCGCGAACTGTATGATTTGCTCACGAAAAAAGGCGTGGACGTGCGCTTTGGCATTCACCCCGTCGCTGGCCGGATGCCGGGCCACATGAACGTGCTCCTCGCCGAGGCGGATATTCCCTACGACCGCATGATGGAAATGGATTCGATCAATGGCGACCTTCCGCAGGCCGATGTGGCCCTCGTGATTGGCGCGAACGACGTGACAAACCCCGCGGCGCGCACCGATCAAGGCAGCCCCATCTACGGCATGCCCATCATTGACGTGGACAAAGCCCGCACCGTGATGGTGATCAAGCGATCGATGGCCGCCGGTTTTGCGGGCATTGACAACCCGTTGTATTACCTGGACAACACGCTCATGCTTTTTGGCGACGCCAAAAAATTCGTCAGCGAAATCGTGCAAAGCCTTTCCGGTTCCGGCGGCCACTAACCGCCTCCGGCCCTGACTGTCCATCTGCTGCGTTGAACCGCGTCCGCGCAATTCTGTTTGCCACTTCGCTTCTTTTTGCATAAAGTGGGGCTATGGTGGATTACCGGAAGATCATTACGATCGAGCCGGGCAAACGCGGCGGGAAGCCCTGTGTCCGCGGCCTGCGGATAACGGTTTATGATGTCCTCGAATACCTCGCCAGCGGCATGACCTATGAGGACATCCTTAGGGATTTTCCTTCCCTCACCAGAGAAGACATACTCGCCTGCCTTGCCTTTGCCGCTGACAGCGAACGCAACATCGAAACCATTCTCGAGTGAAGCTGCTCTTTGATGAAAATCTCTCTCCGCGGCTGACTAGCCTGCTTGCGGATGTTTATCCGGACGCACTTCACGTTCACACCTGCGGGCTCGAGGCAGCTGACGATCGCGCGGTTTGGGAATTCGCGAAAGAGCGCGGATTCGCTATCGTCAGCAAAGATTCTGATTTTCAACGCATGAGTCTGCTCCGCGGCTTTCCACCCAAGGTCATCTGGCTGCGGGCAAGCAACTGTTCAACAGCGCAGATCGAATTTATTCTCAGGACAGCGGCCTCTGTCGTGGTCCGATTTCTTGAACAATCCCGAGATGGCTCGCTCACAATCGGGAAGCCCAAGAAAAAATCGTAGGATTCTGCCAAGAGCGTCACTTCGTTTGTCCTCTGAATGGTCCAGCCTTTCCTCGGGGTTAAGCCCGTTCCAGCCCGCAGAGGGGTTTTCTGTGGCCAGATATTGGAATAGAATCGGGGCGAATTGCGGCGGAGGTGCTATGCGTGCCGACAAGGTGGAAGTTTCCTGGGACAACGGGAAATCGGACTGGCTGGTTCGCATCGAGAGTGGCGAAGAAGTGATTCGCAGGCGTTGCAAGCAATCGAAGAATGCCGAAGAAAACGCGCTGCGGGCTGTTGCGCTTCAGACGGCTAAAGACGAGGGATACGAGGCGGATGCGGCTGCTGTAAGCATTCGCCGGTAAGCTCCGCTCCAAGCATAGGCGGCCGACGCCGAGGTTACACTCGCGCTTGCCGAGGGCTGCACTTTCTTCAGCCGTGCGTGGTAAACGGCGCGCGTGCGAATGTCTCGATAGGAAAACCGAGATCTTCTCTCGCGGACTTCTTCGTATCCGCGGCTGGGTTCTTGGACATCTATTTCCGCGGTGTTAGACTTCAAATAGACGCCATGCCCAACAAAACTCTCTACGAAAAAATCTGGGACTCGCACGTCGTTCACGAAGAATCCGGAAAACCGGCCCTGATCTACATTGACCGCCACCTGATTCATGAAGGCACTTCGCCGCAGGCGTTTGCCGGTTTGAAAGCCGAAGGCCGAAAAGTGCGCCGGCCCGATTTGACCTTTGCCGTGATGGACCATTCCGTTCCGACTACCACGAAGGACCGCCTGCTGCCCATCGTTGACACCGACGCGCGGCTTCAATTTGAAGCGCTCGAGAAAAATTGCCGCGAAACCGGCGTGCGCCTGTTTGACATGAACAGCAAGAATCAAGGCATCGTGCACATTATCGGCCCGGAGCTGGGAATCACGCAGCCGGGCCAAACGATTGTTTGCGGAGACAGCCACACCTCGACGCACGGCGCGTTTGGTACGCTGGCTTTTGGAATTGGCACCAGCGAAGTCGAGCACGTCTTGGCCACGCAATGCCTCGTGCAGTCGCGCAGCAAGACTCTGCACATCCTCGTGAATGGCAAGCGCCCAAAAGGCGTGACGGCGAAAGACCTGATCCTTGCGATCATCGGAAAGATTGGAATTAGCGGCGGCACAGGACACGTCGCGGAATATGGCGGCGAAGCGATCCGCGCCTTGACCATGGACGGGCGGATGACCGTCTGCAACATGACGATCGAAGGCGGCGCGCGCGCTGGAATGGTCGCGCCGGATGACACCACGTTCGCATTCATGGAAGGCCGGCCATTTGTTCCGCGCGGGAAGGCGTTTCAGGAAGCGGTCGAGCGATGGAAAACACTGCGAACCGATGATGGCGCGAATTTCGATATGACCGTCGAATTGCAAGCCGAGCAGATCGCTCCGCAGGTCACCTGGGGAACGAATCCCGGCATGGTCACCAGTGTCACCGCGCGTGTTCCCGATCCTCATGACTTCAAGGATCCCAACGATCAGAAGGCCACCGAGAGCGCGCTGAAATACATGGGCTTGAAGGCCGGCACGCCGATCGTGGATATTCCCGTGGATCGCGTGTTTATCGGCTCCTGCACGAATTCGCGGCTGGATGATTTGCGCGCGGCGGCACATCTCGTTGCGGGCAAGCACGTTGCGCAAACGATAAAGCAGGCGCTGATTGTTCCGGGTTCACGCGGGATCAAAACGGCTGCCGAAAAAGAGGGACTCGACAAGATTTTCCGCGAAGCCGGATTCGAATGGCGCGATGCGGGCTGCAGCATGTGCATTGGCATGAATTCCGACGTTCTGCCCGCGCACGAGCGCAGCGCTAGCACTTCGAATCGCAACTTCGAAGGCCGCCAGGGCAAGGACAGCCGCACGCACCTCGTCAGCCCGGTGATGGCTGCCGCTGCCGCCATCGCGGGCCATTTTGTGGACGTCCGCCAATTCGACGTCGCACACGTGGAGTGACAATGGAACCGTTTAATGCGCATACAGGAATGGTGGCGCCGCTGGACCGCGTGAATGTGGACACGGACCAGATGGTGCCGAAGCAATTCCTGAAGGCGCTGACGCGGCAGGGCTTTGGGCGCATTTTGTTTTACGACTGGCGCTACTTGCCGGGCGAAAAACCGAATCCGGATTTCGTGCTGAATTTTCCGCGCTATGAAGGCGCTTCGATATTGTTGGCGCGCGCGAATTTCGGCTGCGGCTCGAGCCGCGAACACGCCCCCTGGGGCATCAAGGATTATGGCTTTCGCGTGATCATCGCGCCGAGCTATGCGGACATTTTCTATAACAATTGCTTCAAGAACGGCATTTTGCCCGCTTCCCTTCCCGAGGAGCAAGTCGAAGAACTCTTCCAGCGCACGCAGAAGGAAGAAGGGTACATGCTGACCGTCAACCTGCCGAACCAGACGATCGGGGACCGGCACGGCCTGATGTTCCGCTTCGATATCGCGCCATCGCGCAAAGAAGTGCTTCTAAGGGGCTTGGATGATATTGCCATGTCGCTCCAGCATGCGAGCGAGATTGCCGCCTACGAGAAAGCCCACGCCGCCACAGCCACGATGTACGAGCCTCTGGACATCCAGAACTACTCCAACGGCAGATAGCTCATATAGCGCGACACAACGCCTAGGAAGCACGCGGCAGCACCATCCAGCAAGCAACCTGACCTGCGGTGACACCCTAAGAGCAAAGGCGTTGTGTTGGTGCGCGAGGCGAGGGGGAGGAGTCTGCTGAAATCGTGTAAGTGTTGCAGATAAAGGAGTTAGCTGCATTATAAGTGCTTTAGAATGAGCAGTTACGGGATGCTCGGAAGTGTTGCAGATAAAGGGGTTATCAGGGCCCAAAGTGGGCCATTCGGCAGAGGAGATCGGCAGAATTGAACTGAAGAATTTCCTGGTCGAGCGAACTAGAACTGAGGTTCAGGGAAAGATTGAGCTACGGGCAATCTTACCCGAGCGAGAAATCGGGAGAAAAGACGGGACAGAAATGAAAACGGGGAAAGGCAGGAAGCCTTCCCCCGTTTTGTTGCGGCGAGGCATGCTCGCCGGAAGAGATTAGAATCGCAGGCGCAGACCGAATTCAAACTGCCTGGGGGTATTCTGCTGGCCTTCTAACGCGCCCCAGTCGCCTGTATCGCCAACCTGATTGAAGGGGTCAAAAAGTTGGACGTGGTTGAAAACGTTGGTTACGACGGTTTGGAATTCAAAACTAAAGCGTTCCGTCAGCTGGATATTCTTCCGTACCTGGACGTCAACATTCCAGAAGGGTTGGCCGCGCAACGTGCCTGCCCCGCTGGCGCTGTCCAGGCCCAGGATCGGATTGCGGAAGCAGTTATAGACTGTTCCAGGGTTGGAATATAAACCAGGCGTTGTGCCGTTGGGGCCAGTGAAGCCGCTAGAACCATATACACCGCCTGTGGGCTGATTGATCCGAGAGGTGCCGAAATGGTTGCTGGAGCAAACATTGACTCCCTGCTCGAAAGCTCCGAAGTCCACAGCATCTGCTTCGCCGTATGATTGGCCACCCAAACCAACGTTGGGGTTAAAGCTGGAGGTGTAGATGGTCAGAGGCAAGCCGCTGCCCGTACTCAGAATCGGGGCAACAGACCAGCCTCCTAGGACGCGGCCAACGAGGCCCTTCTGCCCTTTGAAAAATGGCGGCTCATAAACCATAAGTGCGTTGTAAACGAACTTGCGGTCAAACGGTTGGACCCCGTAGCCATTATGGAGGTTGTAGGGATCCACGACTGTGAATTCGCTCGTGGCCTGAGCTTCAGCTCCAGTTCCGAGTGCCTTGCCGTAGGTGAAGTTGGACTGGAGAGTTAGCCCGTGCCAATCCGCCATTCTTATGGTAACGAAGGCTGCGTTGTAGTTGCTATAGCCAACGCTAGCATTAACTCCCACGCCGGAAGTGGCTTGGCCCTGTCCGCCGAGGGGTTGCCCAGCAATGGGAGTATTCATCATCGTCCGAGGAAAAACGAAGGCCCCATTATCGAGGTCGCTCCAGAGGCTCCAGACGTTCTGCGTACTGAGATTCCCGCCAGCGCCGCCTTCATTTGCTGCAACCGCGGCGGTACAGCTAGAGAATCCCGAGCAATATGCCGAGGTTGGTCCACCCAGAGCCGCTTCAAAGAAGGGTTGTGGCGTCAGGCTGTTGGGACTAACAACGCTGCCGGTGGGCCCACCGCAATTCCCACCGACGAGACCAGCATTGCCGCCGCAATACTGCATCACAAGCGCAGAATAGGCTTTGTCAAATCGCTGACCGCCCAAAGTCATCATGTATGGGACGGTGTTGATATTGATCGGCTGATATTCGTGAGTAAGCTTGCGCCCGATATATCCAAGTTCGAGGGTCACTCGATTGGACAATTGCCGCTGAATTGTAAGGTCAAACTGGTAAGACTTGCTTGGGCGGAAGTTCGGATCCAACGCCTCGCCAGCCCCCGCGGCGATCGAATTGAAACCAGGGAATGTAGGCTGCGGCAGTGTTGGACTTGCGGCTGGAATGGGAGCCGAAAGTCCGTCGACATTCCCGACACGGAATGCGTTGAACGGATTCGTAGTCCCTCCTGCTCCACAGGTTCCATTGGAGGCCGCCCCGAAGCACTGAACGGGTTGAATAAGACCGGTGCCGAGCAACGGCACGAGCACAAGGTCAACACCGTTTAAACGTCCA
Source organism: Candidatus Acidiferrum sp. (assembly GCA_035279745.1). Classification (GTDB taxonomy): domain Bacteria; phylum Acidobacteriota; class Terriglobia; order Acidiferrales; family UBA7541; genus Acidiferrum. The sequence goes on from DATEHE010000021.1 coordinate 28,337, forward strand.
TAGATGATGCTGAATCCACCACGGATGGCGGTCTTGCCATGGCCGAGCGCTTTGCCCAAGATTCCGTTGTCGAAGTTAGGATTCCAAGCTGCAGCAACTCGCGGACTGAAGGAACCGTAGAAGGGGTTATAGGGGTATTTTTGTCCGTTGCCAGTATTGCCGACGAGAGCAAAACCGATTTCCGGATTGTATACCTGCCCGGCCAGGGCCGCCATTTCGCGCTGCTTCAGGTATGCTTCCATGTTCAATTGCTGGCCGCTCGAATCCACGAGTTCAACCTGCTTTCCCTGAGCCTCGACTGGCGGCATTTCAAGGGTCCACCCCAGGCCGTAGGTCAGTGTAAAGGTGGGTTTCATATGCCAAGAATCACTCCAATATACGTTGTAGTAGGGGATAGTGCTCTTGTCGGAAGCAGGAGTGAGCGCAGGATTCAGTGCAAGGTTCGAACCGCTCCGAGTGTACGCGATTTGCGTGACTGCTGCGATACCGAGCACAGCGGCGTAATCGCGGGACCAAGTTGCACTTGAAACACCGGCGGGAATACAGGTCAACAGATTGCCCGCCCCGCAACCAGTCGTCATATTGATGCCCGAAGTTACCTGATATACGGGGTAGTAGTTAATGCCGCCGCCGTTGTCCGTGCGCTGGTGGTAGTTCCAGTTACGCTGATAGGTGCCACCGAGCGTGAAAAAATGGTTCCCATGGAGAATGCTCAAGTCATCACGGAACATGTGATCTTGACCGTCCCAGAAGCGCGTACGAGTGTTCTGCGCATTTACGTTATACGGCGCGAGTGCTTGCGTGGAGGTCTCGCCGAATGGCTCCAAAGCTCCCCCCATGCCAGCGATTTGAGCGGGGTCGCCAGCGGTGACCCAAGACCAATAGTTGCGAAGGTAGCTATAATGTAGGTCGTTGGTAACATTCGTTGAAATATTCGTTGTTAAAGCAGCTACGTAAAACCAGGGATCCTGGGGCCGGCTGGAGAGAGACGCAGGAACGCCCAGCTTGTCACTCGGGAATAGACCATTCACGTTTCCACCGATGTTCACCTGCGAGTTGGTGGCTCGATTCAGTCTGTAGTAGCGGTAGCTGCTCATAAAATGCCACTTGTCGCCGAAATCGTGGTCCAGGCGAGCAACGCCAAAGTTGTCCGTTTGAGGTAGCGACATATTGGCGGTAAAAGCGAGCACGTTTAGCTTATCGCAGCGGCTAAGGCCAAGGCAGGATCCAAGGGAGTTGGATTCTGGCATGTAATTCCACAATTGAGTCATCGCGGAGCTAATTCCGATGCCGCGAGGATCGAGAGTAGTTCCTGATCCCGGATACGTAGTCCCCGGAACCAAAGCACCGATGGCAGGGGCCGAAGACGGATAGGTAACGGGCCCAGGGTTGAGATTGTAGACCGTTCCACCGAACTGGAGCAACCCGAGCTTCATTCCGTCGGACGGTACGGCCCGGTTGACGGTGGCAGAATTTGGCCAACGGAAGCCTTGATAATTCGCAAAGAAATAAGTCTTTCCGCCCAGTATCTTTTTCGGAATGATCGGCCCGCCGCCAGCGGCGCCAAAGCGGCTATAGTGGTACAGAGGGATGTGCACTTCGGGGCTCGCCGCATTATTATCAAATGTATTAGCATTCCATTTATTGTTGAGGTAATACTCATAGACGGTGCCGTGCCAGTTGTTGGTTCCGCGCTTGGTCACCATTGACACCTGTGAGCCAGCCGAGCTATTAAAGTCGGCAGTCTGGTTGGTAGTGTTCGATTTAAATTCTTCGACGCTGTCAATAGGCGTTGGAAGAACGCCGGTCGGGCCACCGCCAGCGACGCCGCTGGGATCACCCGCAAAACTCGGGGTGTAGATGTTCATGCTGCCGTCCATATCGTTCGTGTTCTGGCCACCGTCGAGAGAGAAAGAGTTCTGGTCCATGACCGCGCCGGCGACACTTCCGTCCGGCGTGACACCAGGCTGCAAAACGACAAACGTTGCGGCGTCCCGGCTGACACTAGGAAGATTATTCAACGCAATCCCCGAGACGGTATTTCCCACGGTCGCATTCATAGTCTGGATTTCGGTATTTGTCGCCGTAACTTCGACACTCTCCGACACCGAGCCGACTTCCAGAGTGACGTTCAGAGTGGTCGTCAAGCCGACGCTTACCGCCTGTTTAGCAATCCTTGTCACTCGAAAACCAGTTTTGTTCACGGAAACGTTGTAGGTGCCAGGTGCAACGTCCACGAAAATGTACCGACCACTTTCGTTGGTCGCGGCGGTCCGCGGGATGTTTGTTGAAGTATCGGTTAGAGTTACCGTAGCGCCGATAACAGCCGCGCCCGAGGGGTCTGTGACCGTACCGGAGACGGTACCCGTGTTAGTCGCTTGGGCAAATAATGAAGTCGGAGTTAGAACAAACAGACAGAAGAGCGCCGCTAGAAGCAGAGCCACTCGCTTACTTAACATTCAACTACCTCCTGGATGGGCCTTTTGGGCCCGATACCTACTCAAGCAGGCAAAGCAAACAGAGCCGAAAAACAAAAGCCACTCAGCAGGACCAATTTTTTTGCGAACCCGGCAACCCCAACAAACTACAGGAAACAAAAAGATGGCTCGAAATAGTGCAAATCTACTACCAAACCGAAACTGAGAATCTAAAGCCAGCAGGTTCTATCAATTATCTAAACTTGATGAAACCAACGTCCGCCAACTTCTACGACGCCCCATATTTCTCTACAGGCTTTCATAGGAACCGAGGAACAGGAGCCCAGGAAACCCAAGCCAGCAGCAAGCCGCTCACGATCGTAACGGTCCAGACGAAAGAAAAACCCCGCACATGGGGGCCGCGCCTGGAACGCCACTGCGAAGCTATGGGCGGGTTATATATTTCCAGTAAAACGATTGTCAACAGGAAATTGGGAGTGGGGCGAGATAAAATTTGGATGAGACGGATGGAAAAATCCGGGGCGATGACACGATTATAGTTTTAGTAGTTTTAGTACTTCCTGCGCTTGTACGACATCGCGTTGCGCTTTCCTCTGTATGATAAATTCAGTCATCGAAAATTACTGGCGACGAGTTTGGGGAGCGAGATTCTCTTGCGATCCAGCGAAGACTTTAGGGTGCGGGCAGTGCTTTGGGGCTGCGTAGTCGCGCTGGCACTTCATTTTGCAGGCGTTCTTCCTTCATGGGGACAAATAAAAGGACAACCCCTCAACCAATTCGTTGGAGCAAAGACCTGCGCGAATTGCCACCAGGCAGTCCACGATGGATGGCGATTCTCTCGGCACGGCGAGGCCATGCAAGAAGCGACGCGATCGAGCGTGCGAGGAGATTTTGCACGCGGGAAGATTGTGCTGCATGGAGAGACCTACGCACTCTCGTTCCGCGACGGACAATTTTATATTTCCGAGTCGGACTTAACCGGGTCGCCATGGGAACACCGGGTCGAGTACACCCTGGGCGAGAAACGCTACCAGCAATATTTGGTAACGCTGCCCGATGGCCGGATCGTGGCGCTGCCTTCCGCGTGGGACATTTTGCAGAAGAGGTGGGTGTACGACCTGGACATGGCTAGCCCCGAAGTCGGGACGACGAATCCGTTGCCGGTCTGGAATAAGAGTTGTGCGGAGTGTCACGCGAGCGGAGTGCAGAAGAATTTCGATCTGGAAAAGATGGCTTACCGCACTGCGTGGCGGAGCCTGGGAGTGGATTGCGAAAGCTGCCACGGGCCCGGGGCAGAGCATGTCGCGATTGCAACAGCAGCCAAGAAGCAGATTGATCCCAAGAAAAGAGAAGAGATCAGAGCGGCGATCGTGAATCCGGCGAAGATGGACGCGCAAAAGAGCACGATGATTTGCGCACAATGCCATGCGCTGCGGGACACGCTGGCAAGCGGGTTTCGACCGGGGGATGACTTCAATAACTTTTATGTGCCGGTGATGGAATACCGCCTGCCCGGCACTAGGGATGGAGCATATTGGGCGGACGGCCGGCCAAGGCAGATTTCAAATGAAGCGATTGGGCTGTGGCAAAGCGGATGCTATTTAAAAGGAAAGCTAACGTGCGTTACGTGCCACACGCGTCTTCATGCGCGTGAATCCGAAGCAGATGCCGTAGACGCGAGCGCCAACGCCCAGTGCGTGAAGTGCCACTCACAAATCGCGGAGCACCTGACGGCGCACACGCATCACCCAGCGAAAAGCGCGGGAAGCTCGTGCATCGAGTGCCACATGCCACGGACGATCGCGGGGCTGCATGGGCAGATGCGCGATCACTCGATGAGCATCCCAACGCCTGAAAATACGCTGAGTCACTTGATACCGAATGCGTGCAATGCGTGCCATCGAGATAAGGATGCAAATTGGGCCGCGAAAACGATGGATGGCTGGTATGGAAAAGACGGAAGAGAAAAGGAGATACGCAGAGCGGATACTTTTGCCGCGGCAAAACAAGGAGATGCCGCGGCGATTCCGGGCTTATTGGAAATTTTGGCGGATGATTCGAACGGAGCATTCTTGCGAGCGAATGCGGCGGGTTACTTAGGCAACTTTTCCAACGATCCGTCCGCGTATGAGGCGTTGTTGAAAGCGTTTGGCGATTCGAACCCGTTGGTGAGAGAGACAGCGGCAACTGCCATCCGGGCAAGCGCAGCGCAGCGTGAGGAGTTGGCGGGCAGGCTCGCAACCTTATTAGGAGATCCAATACGGTCCGTGAGGATGAATGCCGGGATTGCCATGGTGGCGATGGGGGTGCGGCCGTTCCCCGGCGAGGTTGGGCAGCAATTTGAGGATGCGAAGAAGCTGTACCACGAGCGGGCTGACCTCAATAGCGATGATGCCCAACAGCAACTGGCGGCAGGCAAGTTTTCGTTTTTATCGGGAGACATGCAAGGGGCGGTGGCGGCGTTCAGAGCGACGATCAAACTCGATTCGTCGATTCCGGCGCAATACTACCTGGCGCGATCGCTGGCGGAAGAGGGCGAGTACGACGAAGCGCGAAACGTGCTGGATGCGATTTCGAGAGATGATCCGCAGTATGGAGCGGCGCAGCGTTTGCTGGCGGAGATTGCGGAGAAGGCCATTGCGAAGAGCGGTGCGGAGGCCGAGGCAAACTCTGGTGCGAAGGAAGAGCACAAGGATGCAGAGGCGAAATTTTTGAGTGGCCAATTGTCCTACGAGAATCAGATGTACGGCGCGGCGCTGAAAGACTTGGATGACGCATTGCAGCAGGCGCCGCAGGCAGAATGGGCGGAGAAAGCGGAAGCGTATCGCGCAATCAGCTTGGAAAAATTGGGGCGCACAAACGAGGCCGAGAACGCGCTGAAATCGCTCACGGCGCGAGAAGATGCGAAGCAAAACGTGGAGTTGCAGCTTGCGTACGTCGAATTGTTGAATGAAACGGGAAGGGCGGGCGATGCGCTGCAGCGAGTGGAGGAACTAATCGCTGCCGTTCCCACGGCGCCGAAGGCATATTTCTGGCGGGCGAAATTGCTACTGCAGATGGGCAAAGGAGAGGAAGCTGCGAAAGCGGGCGAGAAGGCCGTGGAACTGCTCCCCGATTTCCCGGAAGCGCACAACCTGCTTTTGAAGATCTACCAGACATTGGGACGAAGCAAGGAGGCGGCGCAGCAGGCAGAATGGCTACGAAACTATCAGCGACGCACGGGCTCACACTGATTTGGCTGTTGGCGGCGTTCTGCGGCCGCGCACAGGGTCAGATTCGCTTCGAGGACATCGCGAAAAAAGCGGGGCTGAACTTTGAATTAAAGAACGGGGCCGCCGGGGAGTTTCACCAGCCCGAATTGATGCTCGGCGGAGTTGCCGTGCTCGATTACAACAATGATGGTTGCATGGATATTTTTTTCACGAACGGCGCGGAGATGCCTTCGCTAAAAAAAACCGGACCACAATTTTACAACCGGTTGTACAAGAACAACTGCGACGGAACGTTTACGGACGTTACGGAAAAAGCTGGCGTGGCGGGCGAGGGCTACTCGATGGGAGTGGCGGTAGGCGATTACGACAACGACGGCTATCCGGACATTTTCGTTGCCGGAGTGAATCGAAATATTTTGTATCACAACCGCGGAGACGGAACGTTCGAGGACGTGACTGCGAAGGCGCATCTGAGCGGAGTTGATCCGCACTACGGGAAATTGTGGTCGGTCGCCGCGGCGTGGGTGGACATTGATAACGATGGCTGGCTGGATCTCGTCGTGAGCAATTACGTGCAATGGGATCCGAAAGCGGAGCCGAAGTGCGGAACCGCGAAGCAGCCGCTCTACTGCCATCCCGGCGCGTACCACGACACGCCCAATCAACTTTTTCGCAACAATCACGATGGGACTTTCACGGACATCACGGAGTCTTCCGGGCTTGGCGCGCAGTTCGGCAAAGGGATGGGCGTGGCGGTCGCGGACTACGACGGCGACGGGTTGATGGATATTTTTATTGCGAATGACAGCGTGCCGAATTTTTTGTTTCACAATTTGGGGCACGGAAAGTTCGAAGAAGTTGGACTGATTGCCGGAGTGGCGCTGGACGACAACGGAAAGCCGGTGGCGGGAATGGGTGCGGATTTTCGCGACTACGACAACGATGGCCGGCCCGATCTTGCCCTGACGGCGATGATCAATGATACGTTTCCGGTGTTTCGAAATACGGGCAAGACGCCGGTGTTCGAGGACGCCACGGCAAGCTCCGGAAGCGCGCTGGCGACGCGCGCGTTGACGGGCTGGGGCATGGGGCTCTACGATTTCGACAACGACGGGTGGAAAGACCTATTCACCGCCAACGCGCATTTCCCCGCGCTCGAAGAATCGCTTGGAACGGATGTAAACCTGCCCAACAAAATTTTCCGAAATCAAGGCGGCCATTTTGAAGATGTGAGCAAGAGCGCGGGAGAAGATTTCCAACTCAAGGGCCAGTATCGCGGCGTCGCCTTCGCGGATTTTGATAACGACGGCCGTTTGGATGCGGTTGTTTCGAATGTGAACGGGCCGGCGCGGCTTTACCGGAACGTGACGCCGAACACGGGCCACTGGCTTGCTCTGAAGCTCACTGGGACGCGAAGCAACCGGGACGGCATTGGAGCGAAAGCGGAAGTGACTCTGGCAGACGGCCGAAAGCTGTTCAATCACTGTACGACGAGCGTGGGTTACGCTTCCTCGAGCGAGCCGCTGGTGCGATTCGGGTTGGGGAAGGAAGTTGTCGCAAAGCAGATCGAAATTCGCTGGCCGAGCGGAACCGTCCAACATTTGCGGGAGGTCCACGCGGACCAAATTCTAAGAGTTCGGGAGCCGTAAGCGCGAGCAATTCCACAGGCAAAGTCGAGGAGCGTTGTGTCACTCGCCGTGCGGTGCGCCCCGTCTCGTTTCAATCGCTGGGCAATTAGCGTCACTCCTCCGTGTTTCTAAACCACAGGATACAGCTGTTTCGCCCGATGCGCCCCCATTTGCACCCACTGAAACTTCAATAATTGATGTTTGATTTCACGCGATGCCGCCGAATTTTCACGATCATCTCTTGCCGCTTTCTGAAAATTTCCTAAATAGCATGGCGCTGAGAAACAAATTTTGCGTTTAGGCCGAAATTGATTTGACCCTGATTCAGCGCGCCCCTTACCGTGAAGCCAATTTGGATGGCAGTGCGCGAAAGCGCGGCCTGCCATCTCGTGGGACAAAACGGGGGGTGTTCATGAACGCAATGAAGAAGTACGGTTGTCGTAGTGTAAGCCATTTCGCAAAAGCAGTTTCATTCCTCGCTGTTCTTCTCCTGATTTCAGCAGTGGGAGCGAAGGCGCAAAGCGCAGCCTTCGCGACCATCAGCGGACGAGCGCTGGACCCGAAAGGCGCATCGGTCGCGGGCGCCACGGTGACTGCCGCAAACACAGAAACAGGAATTACGCGGACGACGCAAACAACGAGCGACGGTTTGTATCGCTTCGAGAACTTGCCGCCTGGTCTGTACAACGTAACCATTGAGGCCAGCGGGTTCGCGAAGGGCCAAGCGAATGCGGTCAAGCTTCAGGTCGGCGAGCAACGCGACATCAACTTCAATTTGGAACTCGCGGGGCAGCAGCAATCCGTCGTGGTGACTTCGGAATTGCCTCTGATTGAAGCGACCAAAACGGACACATCCACAGTAATTGACGAAAAGGCAGTCGCGGATTTGCCGACGACGACTTCGTTCGCGGGGCTCGGCGGAATTTCCAATGATTATGAAGGGCTGGCCGCGAGCGCTCCGGGCGTGCGGTACGACTACACGGGATTGTCCTTCGACATCCTGGGGCCCGGCGCGACTAATTCGCGCGGCCTCACGGTAAATCTGGACGGCGGAAATATTTCAGACCAGGTTGTTTCGTCGCGGGATGCGCTTGGCGCGTCGGTCGAAGAGGTGAAGGAATTTCAAGTCCTGACGAATAATTACAACGCCGAGTACGGACAGGCCGGCAACGTAATCCTGAACGTCATCACGAAGTCAGGAACGAACGCCATCCATGGCGATGCGCACGGATACTTTCGAGGAAGAAATCTGGGCGCTTCCGATTTCTTCTATAACCAAACGGCGTGCGATCCGACGCTTACCGGGCCGGGCTCGTGCGACAGCCGGGCCGACGCCGGTTTTCCCACCTCGCGGGCGCCGTTCTTCAAGCATGAAGAAGGATTCACGGCGGGCGGGCCGTTCATCAAGGACCGGCTATTCTGGTTCGGCAGCCTCGAGCGCTCGGCGCAAGCTCTTCCGGAAACGCTGACGCCGTTCGGTACCTCGATCACGACGAGCGTTCCGACTACGGAGCTGCTCTGGTCAGGGAAAGTAGACGCAAAGCTGACCGATAAGCACCAATTGAATATTCGCTACAACATTCAGCGGGACATCCAGAGCAATTTAATTGTTCAGACGGGACCGGCGGTGGATCCCAGCGGCCTGACCGCATCCGTGGTTCACGACAATGTGCTCAACATCGGCATGGTATCCACGCCAACGCCTCACACGGTAAATGAAGCGCGCTTCTTCTGGCACCGGCTCCTCTCGCAAACTCCGGATGTTTCGACCAAGCCCGGCGAAGCATTGCCGGGTGCATACGTCGGAGCGGATTTCTGTTGCCCGCAAGGCGCGTTCCAGCAGCGCTTCCAATACATAGACAATTTCTCCTGGGTCCACGGCGCGCACACGATGAAGGCCGGGACCAGCATCAGCCACTTCCCATACCAATCGCTCTTCCAGCAGTACCACTTCGGCCTGTTCTCCAATTTCGCTGCGGGCGGATGCACGAATACGCTCTTCCCTCAGGCGAATGGCTTGTGCCCAACGCAGTTTACGACCGGCGCCGGGCCCGGATTCGTGGGAGCGTTTGACACCATTTATGGAGCTTACGTGCAGGACACCTGGCAATTACGACCAACCGTCGTCCTGAATTACGGAATACGGTACGACTACGAAGATGGAGCCTTCCGCGGCGGCACCATCCCCGGACAAGGCGGCGCGTGCTTCCAAAGCAACGGGTTGATTCCCGCGTGTGGACAGGACAAGAACAACTGGCAGCCACGATTGGGGATCGCATGGAGTCCCAATTTTCAGAGCGGGCCGATGCATCTCTTGTTCGGCGACAGCGGTAAGTCCGTAGTGAGGCTCTCCGGCGCGGTAGTCACGGAAATGGCCTACTTAAATATCGCTTTGGACTCGCTTAACTTCGACGGGAAGAACCTTTTGACGGCTTCCATCGCGGCGAACGATTGTTTCCTCGCCAATGGTTCAGCAAATCCATCGCCTGCGAACACACAGGCTTGCGCGGTGTTGACCGCTTATCCTAATGCACCAGCCCCGTCTTCTCTGGTTCCCTTCACCGGAGGAAGCGTGGCGAATTTCGGTCGAGTGCGGCCAATCTCACCGACGATCAAGAATCCCAACATCTATATGGGAGCGTTGACGATTCAGCGGCAAATCGGAACTGCGTTTACTTACAGCGTTGGCTATCAGGGCGTGTTCGGCCATGGGCTTTTCGGCGAAAGAGATTCGAATCTAAATCAGCCAGTGGCCGACCCGAACCACCCGGGCTTCTTCTATATGCCGGCAACGGGTGTAAACGACCGCCCTAACACCCTGTTCGGAGCGATTCGAACAAACTTCAGCAACCGGGATTCGTCGTATCACAGCCTGGTCTTGACCGCCCAGCAGCGACTGGCCCACCACTTCCAGGCACAAGCCAGCTATATCTTTTCCAAGACTCTTGGAAATGGAGAAGATTTCTTTGGCCTCTCCGAGCCGGGCAATCCGTTCGCCAGCTTGAGTCTGGATCGAGCGCTGTCGCAGCAGGACATCCGGCATTTGGCGAACTTCAGCTTTGTGACGGACACCAACCGGCTGATTTCAACTCCCCTGCTGAAGGAGCTTGTGAATGATTGGACGTTCAGCGTGCTCGGTTCCATTCAGTCCGGCCGTCCCTATCCGGTCTCGACCGGAGATGGATTCTTCACCGGAAGCGCGTTCGCGGCACTGGGGAGCGAGACGAATCAGCGCCCGAATATCTGCGCCGCGAATTCTGCTGTCCCTGGATGCGCCGGGGCGCCAGCCGGAGCTCTCGTAGCAACCAACATCGGCTCGATCGCAGGAACGAATCTTGAGATCGGCCCCGCGGGAGTCGCCGCGTGCCAGGCGGCCGGACTCGCGAATTGCGCCGCACTTCAAACAACCTTTGCCCCTCCGGTCAATACGGTGACAGGACAGAGTCTCGCCAGCGGATTTGGCCCGGTGGATAGCTACGCCGGGACGCCCGTGGACTTCCAGTTCCTCAACGGGAACCTGGTGCGAAACGCCGGATTTGGCCCAGGACTTGTGCGCTTTGATTTGTCGCTGATGAAGGCGATTCGAGTTCCGCGATGGGAAAGCGCCAGCTTGGAGTTGAAGCTGGACGTCTTTAACGTGTTCAATCACGTGATGTTCATCGCGAACGATTCGAACGATGTGCTCAGCGCGATTCAATTGCCGCCGTTAACAGTAGGCGGAGCAGCAAATCCAAACTTTAACTGCGCCGCGGCCTGCCTCAATCCGTTTACCGGATTGTATTTGGGCCGAAACGGAAATCCGCTGACGCTTTCGACGTTTCTATCCGGCCGCGCGGACAAGAACCTCAACCCCAACGTGACCAATTTCATGGGATTGGGAAATCCGGCGTCCGACGTGACCCCGAGAATTCTGCAACTGGGGATTCGTTTCCGCTGGTAGAAATTGCCACCGGAATCCGAATTGCCTGCGGAGTGTGGGCCGCCGCGGAGGAGCGTTTCGTTCCTCCGCGGCGGCTCTTCCCTCAAATGTTAAGTAATTGCGAATCCTGGGAGTGGGTCACGGGATCAGGGGGCTGCGAGTGTATCTGGCGAATAGACGGTGCGGCCACCCACCACCGTGCGAAGGACAGTGACCTTCATAAATTGCGACGGCGGAATCTTTGTGAGGTCGCCCGACAAAATGATGAAGTCCGCGTATTCGCCGACCTTGAGTTCGCCCTTCTTCCCTTCCTCAAACTGCGCGTAAGCGGAGCCGGAAGTGTAGGCACGAATACAATCCTGAAGCGAAATTTTCTCCTGGGGCTCCCAGCCGCCGGCGGGACCTCCATCGGGAAGCTCGCGCGTGACGCACGCGTAAAGACCACGCATTGGATTAATCGGCTCGACGTCGTAGTCGGTGCCGAAGGCGAGGCGCGCGCCGCTCTTGAGCAATGACGCCCAGGCGTATGCGCCTTTCGAACGCTCCGGGCCAAGCCTCTGCTCGGCCCAACGCATATCCGTCGTTTCATGCGATGGTTGCATGGATGCAATGACATTCAGCTTGGCGAATCGCGGAATATCTTCAGGAGCAAGAACCTGGGCATGCTCGACGCGATCGCGCCGGTCGCGCGGCCCATTGTTCTTGGCCACGGCTTCAAAAATATCCAGAGCCTCGCGATTCGCGCTGTCGCCAATCGCGTGAAAATTAATCTGGAAGCCCGCTTTGTCGCGCTCGATGGCCATGGCGCGAAACTTCTGGGGATCGTTCGTAAGAATGCCGCTCGTGGAAGGATCGTCGGAATAAGGGGCAAGCAGAGCCGCGGTGCGGGAGCCGAGCGCGCCATCCAGAAACCCTTTTACAGGCCCGGTGCGAAGCCACGGATCGGTCGTCCCGCCTTGCGCGCGCATATCCTGCAATTGGTCCATGGAATCAATGAAGGGCAGCCACTCCGTGATGCGAAGTGTGAGCTTCCCTTCCTGCTTCAACTGGACATACACGAGAAAGTCGGCCCAATCGGAAAAATCCTGCGCCGAAGTAACGCCATTCTTCGCGGCGTCGGCAAAAGCCAAAAGAATGCCGCGGCGGCGCTGATCAATCTTCAGGTCCGGAATGCGATCGGAGACGAGCTTCATCGCCGACTCTTCCTCGAGCATGCCCGTTGGTTCGCCAGTGGCGTCGCGCTCGATCACGCCTCCCGGAGGATTGGGACTATCCTTGTTAATTTCTCCGTGTTTCAACGCGAGAGAGTTGGCGACGGCCACGTGGCCCGAGATGTGAGTGAGGAAGACGGGATTCTTTGGCGCGACGGCGTCGAGTTCTTCCTTGTTGGGGAACTTTTTATCTGGCCAGAGCGTGTGATCCCACCCGCTGCCGGTGATCCATTCGCCGGGCTCATGGTGAGAAACGGCGTCGGCCAATCGCTTCTGCAGTTCTTCCACGCTCTTGACACCATTCAGTTGAACCGAAAGCATGTCCGCACCGGCATGCCCGAGGTGGACATGCGCGTCGTTGAACCCAGGCATGACGAACTTGCCGTGAAGATGAATGGTCTCCGCGTTGGGATCCGTGCCTCCGCATTCCAGCAGAACGTAATCGATTTTCCCGACGCAGCGGATTTTGCCGTCGCGAATTGCCATCGCTTCGGCCCAGGGGTTGGCGGGATCGTTGGTGTAAATGCGGCCGTGCAGGAAGACCGTCGTATGCGGCTCGTTCGAAGTGCGTTGGGCGGCGGCCTTCGCACGCGAAACCAGAAGGCCCGCGCAACAGCTCATGAAAACGATTCCAGCGAGGCACAGCAGTCCGGCAAACCGAACCTTCATTTAGGATTCTCCGCGGCGACCCCGGCGACTCCGAGCAAAGCGAGCAGCGCTCGCTGTAAGCCTGATTCCCTGCCCCGAGGGTCATACCATTCCAGGAGAGAATGCGCCCCGCCGCCGCTGCCTCCCGCGCCGATTGCGATGGCATCAATGCCGAGTGAAAGCGGGATATTGGCGTCGGTCGAAGAACGCTCAATCCTGGATTCGTTCCCCACGATACCATCCGCGGCACGGAGCGCAGCGAGAAGTGGCGACGTTGATGCCAATTCGCCACCGGGACGGCTCCCAATGACTTCGACCTTCCAATCCAACCGGCCGCGGGAGCGATCCGGCGAAGCTTCCATCTCATCGCGAGCGCCGGCGGCCATGCAGTCCCGGAACGCAGATTCGAGGCGGGTCAATTCCGCCTCATTTTCGGAGCGGACGTCCACCTTCAAGTGAGCTTCGTGGGGGATCGAGTTCACGGAAGTGCCGCCCTCGATTTGGCCTAGATTAAAAGTTGTACGCGGAGTGGTGGGAACTTTGGTGTTAATGAAGCGGATCGAGCCGCGGACGATGGCGTTAATTGGATTTGGCATGCCAAAGTCCGACCAACTGTGACCGCCAGGACCCGTCACAACGGCTTCGAGGCGGCGTGAAGCCAGCGCAATGGTGGTCACGTAATCAATGGCCGCGCCGTCCAAAACAATCACGTCTTTCAGTTTGTCGCGATACGCGTCAACCACGGCGCGAATCCCACGGAGGTTGCCTTCGCCTTCTTCTCCGACATCGGCCACAAAAAGAATGGTGCGGCTTGGTTTGATTTGAGCTTCATGAATGGCGCGCGCGATCGCGAGGAGCGCGGCGAGCCCTGTGCCGTTGTCCGAAATTCCCGGCGCGAGCAGGCGCGGACCATCGCGGCGGACTTTGACGTTCGTATCGGCGGGGAAGACCGTGTCCATATGCGCGGAAAGGATGACAACTTCATTTGCGTTGGTGCCAGGCAATTCCCCAATCACGTTTCCGGTATCGTCCATGTGCACATCGAGCCCAGCCGAAGCGAGCAGATCCTTGACCGCGGCGGCCCGCTGGGCTTCCTGAAATGGCGGAGCGGGAATTTCCGTGAGGCGAATTTGCTGCTCGTTGATCCAACTCAGGTTGGGAACAAACCATGCCATCGCCGCACGGACGCGGCTATCCTGCGTAAGTTGCTCAGCGGAATTGGAGCGGGACGTGTGACGGGCCGGAGAGGAGCGGACGGGCATAACGAAAAGGATAACGCAAACGAACAGCCGTTTCATCGCTACCGACAAAACTGTTGTGCGACTCAATGACGTGGGGCCTCGGCGCACAGCGTGGCAACTTCCTCATCGGTGAGAACGCGAGCTGATTTTTTTGCGGCTTCAAATATTCGATTGACCAGCGAATCGTCGGCGGGAATTTTGTGGCGCTCCAGCCAGAACAGCACGTTGGACTTTCCGCTCATCGGGCCGATCTCGATCACCTGGTCCAGCCCAAAAAGATGCGCTGGCACTCCACTATAGACCGAATCCGCCAGCGATTGGTTGCCCTTGTGGAACGCCTTGATGATCGCGGCGGCGTGGACACCTGTGGCCGTTCGAAACGCGTCTCGCCCGATGACTGGGTAGTTCGGCGGTATCGTTGTATGAGTAAATTTAGCGACTTTTTCGCAGTATTCGCGTAAGCGGGAAAGATCCTGCTGAATCAAATCCATCAATTTCAAATTTACCAGCATCAATTCCATGGGGGTATTCCCGACGCGCTCGCCGAGTGCATTGGCAGCAGCGTGGACCTGGTTTGCGCCGGCAGCGACGGCGGCGAGAGAATTGGCGATTGCAAGACCGCGGTCGTTGTGGCCATGCCAATCGACGCGAATTTGCTCGGCGCTGGGTTTGACGACCTCCTCGATGACAAACTTCACGAGGTTGTACGCGCCGCTGGGGATGGCGTGGCCGACGGTATCACAGAGGACGATGGCGGTTGCGCCGCTGCGAATTGCCGTGGAGTAGAGGCGCTTCACGGTTTCCGGGTCCGTTCGAATGGTGTCCTCAGTGACGTACATGGACGGCAAGCCATGCTTGACCGCGAACTTGACGGCATTTTCCGTGGTGCGTTCGAGATGATCGACGGTCCAGTCCTCTACCAATCGCCTGATAGGGCTTGAGCCTAAGAACGTTGCCGCTTCGATGGGTATGCCGACACGCTGCGAAATTTCCGCGATGGGGCGGATGTCGGCTTCGACCGTGCGGGCGGCGCAGTTGGGCTTGATCTTCAGGCGGTTCGAAGCAATTTCGCGAGCGAGAGCTTCGCAATGCTCCACGGCGCGCGGCCCCGCGCCGGGAAGACCGATATTCAGCGAGTCAATGCCGAGCGCCTCCATCAAGTGAAGGATTTCAATTTTTTCGCTGATAGAGGGGTCATGCACGGAAGGATTTTGCAGGCCGTCGCGCAGAGTTTCGTCATTCAGCAAGACGCGAGTGACAGGCGGGACCGGCGGCGCCGTGGCGGAATTCCAGTCGTAAATCCATTCATTTTGTAGCATCGGGCTCGGCTTCCTCAATCACGAGTGCAACAAATTGTTACACCTGCGAGTGTTGCCCCCTCCTGTCACATTCCATGTTTTCTGAACATTGTCGCGAGAGCGCCGCGGGCGTTGCGAAGCTTTGAGGCAATCCCGCCGCCGAATTCGAATCGCAGGAAGGAGACCGCAGCGCCTTCAAGATTGGCGCCGTAGCGATACCACCACGGTTTTTCGATTCCTGGCAAGTGATCCACATCAATGTATTTGGTCTGGACCATTTCCAACAATCCTGCCTTGCCATGCGTGCGCCCCCAGCCACTCGCGCGGCAGCCGCCGTGAGGAGCTTCGGCGATTCCGAAATAACTGATGGCGTCGTTGATCATCACCGCACCGGCGCGCAACTGATTAGCGATCGAGCGTGCCCGCTCTGCATTGCTGCTCCAGACGCTGGCCGCGAGGGCAAAGGGAGAGTCGTTCGCCCGCGCGACGGCTTCCTCCCCGTCTTTCACGGATTGAACGGCGAGGATCGGGCCAAATGTCTCTTCCTGGAAAAGACGCATGGAAGAATCAACATCCGCGAGGACCGCCGGTTCAAAAAAATTCGGTCCCAATTCAGGGCGCGGAATGCCGCCGCAAAGCAATCGAGCGCCGCGAGACAGTGCGTCCTGAATCAGATCGCTCATACGTCGCACGTGCTGTGGCCGGATGAGCGGGCCGACGTCCGTCGCGGGATCGGAGCCGGGGCCCAAGCGAAGTTTTTGGGTCTTCTCAACGCAGAGGGACAAGAATCTTTCCTCCGCGGCCTTTTCCACAAAAAGACGCTCGACCGACAGGCAGACCTGGCCGCAATTGGTGAAGCTGCCCCAGACGGCCGCGCTTGCGGCGACGTCGAGATTCGCGTCGGCAAGAACGATCATGGCGTCTTTGCCGCCAAGTTCGAGTACGGTGGGAATCAAGTTTTTGGCGCAGGCTTCGGCGACACTGCGGCCAGTGGCCACGCTGCCCGTAAACAGAATCTTGTCGAGGGCAGCATCAATGAGCGCCTTGCCTACTTCTCCGCCGCCTTGCACTAGGGTGACGAGATCGCGAGGGAAGCCGGATTCGGCGAATAGTTTTTCGATGAGCGAGCCACATTGCGGCGTGAAGTCGCTTGTCTTGCAAACCACAGCATTCCCCGCCGCAACGGCCGGAATGATTTGGCTGAGCGGGATGGCAAGCGGATAGTTCCACGAACTGATGATCCCAATCACGCCCAACGGCTCGTAGACAAGATGCCCCGATTTCAACTTCGCGGCGCTGCTGTGATGAGGAACAGTCTCCGGCCAAAGGAGACCGGGGCCATGCTTGGCAAAGTAATCCGCGGTATCCAGAGCAACGAAGAGGTCAGCAAAGAGAGCTTCGGCGCGGGGCTTACCGGATTCGGCGACCACTGCATTGGCGAGAGTGTCGCGAGTCTCAAGGATTCGAGCACGGAGCTTGCTCAATTGCGCGCAGCGCTTCGCGACGGGTACCTTTGCCCACGCGCTTTGGACGGCTCGAGCGCGACGAACGATTTCTTGCACGGCGGAGACAGGAGTCCTATCGATCTGGGCGAGGACTTTCCCGGTGGCGGGATCGATCGAATTAATTGTATCCAGGGGGATGGCTGTGGCCGCCATACCCGGGATTGTATCTGAAACTAGCGGTCAGCGGGACGGGCCGGCGCTCAAATGCAAGGCTCAAGATTCTCCGACCCGCCAAGGCTCCTCGTGCATCACCTGGACCATGCACAAGCCCTGGGGAGGAACAGTCGGCCCGGATTTGGCGCGGTCGCGGTCCTGATAGAGCCGGAGAATATCGTCGGGTGACAGCCTGCCACGGCCAACTTCCAGGAGCGTGCCGACCATCTTGCGCACCATGTAGCGCAAGAAGGAGCGGCCCTTCACGGTATAGACAAGCTCTTGGCCATCTTCGCTGCGAACCAAATCGCTGGAGTAAATCTCGCGCACCGTCGAGCGCTCCTTATCATCGTCTTCCGAGCCGGTGGAAGCGGCGAAGGCCATAAAATCGTGAGGCCCGACGAAACGGGAAGCGGCCATGCGCATGGCTTCTTCATCCAGTGGAAAGGGATAGTGGAGAACGTAACGCCAGATCATCGGCGGCACAACTTTGCCGCGGTAAATGCGATAACGATAAATTTTTCCGAGCGCCGACCAGCGTGCGTGGAAGTCCGAGCCGACCTCTTCACTCTGAATAATTCGAATGGCAGGCGGAAGCAACGCGTTTAGGGCGCGCTGAAATTCAGAGGCAGAGAATCCCGTTTGCGTGCGGAAGCTGGCCACCTGGCCGAGCGCGTGCACTCCGGCATCGGTGCGGCCGGCGCCATGCACCTGGACATTCTCCTGAGTCAGCCGGTTCAAGACGCGGACGATCTCTCCCTGAATGGTCGGTTTCGCGGACTGCATCTGCCAGCCGTGAAAATCCGTGCCGTCATAAGCGATTGTTAGCTTGAAATGGCGCATGAATGGAAATGGGTCTCTCCCCGGCCAACAATTTTCAGGAGAGGCGGGAAATTTGGCAAGCTGGGCTGAACATTAGGGAGCGGAGCGCACGAAGCGGCTGCCGGGTTTTATGGCGGCGCCACCATCGCGGCAGAGCGGGCAATCTTCCGGTTCGTAACTGGCAATGGGAAGATCCAGCAAAGCTTGCGAGTCAACGCCGAATTCCACTTTGCCGCCGCTGCGATCAATGAGCGCGCCCGCGCCGACAACGCGCCCACCGGCTTCTTCGACCACTTGAATGGTTTCCAGCGTGGAGCCGCCGGTGGTCCAGACGTCCTCGACGACCAGGACATGCTGATCGGGCGAAAGCGAAAAACCGCGACGAAGCGTCATTGTGCCGCTCGCATCTCGCTCGGCAAAGATCGCTGGAGTGCCTTTGCCCGTGAAACCTTTCGGCTCAGGCAGCGCGCGGGCTACCTCCTGGCCGATGATGACACCGCCCATGGCAGGCGAAACGACAGCGGCGACGGATACGTCTGAAAAGAGAGCGGCCAGGGCGTGCCCAAGTGTCTCCGCCAACTTGGGATATTGAAGGACCAGAGCGCACTGCACGTAAGTGCCGCTGTGGAGGCCGCTGGACAATTCAAAGTGGCCGTGACGGATGGCTCCCGCCGATTCAAAAATGCGCAGCAATTCGTCTCTGGAAAGCATCAATCAGCTCGCACCAAGTATGAAGTCAGCGCACGAAGTGAAAGCAGCCTAGCCGCCGTGCCGCGCGTTGTCAAGGAAAGGAGCGGCTGCTAGACTTTGCGCCGGAATTCCAGGTTGTGCAGCAGGTCTGGGCGCTTCGCGGCGACGCAAGATACGCCGGCGATTTGCCTGGGCTCATGGCCACGCATTCGGACGAATCCCGCCGCGTGGCTTGTATCCGGCCAGCCAAGTGTAACAACACCCGTTCAGAACACGTTCCACACTTTCAGTTGCAGAGAAATGAGTCCCAAGAGGACAGAACTTTGAGGGGAAACTTATCATGACGATGCTTCCAGTGCCCGCGCTTCGCGTATCCGAAAAATTGGGAGGCAAGCGGCCAAAACCGTTTTCATTCGGGAAGGCGGGGAAGATGGGCTGGCAGTGCGCGAAGGGATTGCTCGCCGTGCTCCTATCCGCGCTGGTGTCCGCGGGCCCGGCCGTTCCTGCTTTCGCGCAGGAACCTGCACAAACGCCGCCTTCCAATCCGGCTCCGACGGCAGCAGCAAAGTCGCAGAACCCGCCTATTGCGCCCGTGAGTTCGCTCGGGCTGGCGACGCTCGACTTCACGAACGGGCCAAAAGCATTTCCGACTCTGATCAACCCATACCAGCAGATCGAAATTCCCGAGCCGGTGGTCACCAATTCGCAGAGGTTGGACCAGTTGATCCAGGACGGAAAGCTCCAACTGACCTTGCAGGATGCGATCGAACTCGCGCTCGAGAACAGCGCGGACATCATGGTGGAACGGTACGTTCCGTGGATCGCGGAGGCGTCCATTTTGAAAACCAAGGCAGGAGCGTCGGGGTACGGAACGCCGGGAGGGCTGTTCGCGAGTTCCACCGCAAATCTCCCGTTCTTCAACTACGACCCCGTCATCGCCAACACGACGAGCATTGATAACAAGACAACGCCAATCAATAACCCGTTCATTTCCGGGACGGGCGCGGCCTCGCTGTTTCACCTCATCACGCACACCTCGCAATTCAACACGCAGTTTTCCGAGGGATTCCAGACAGGGACGACGCTCACAGCAAGCTGGAACAACACGCGCAGCAGTTCGACCTCGACAGCCAACTTTTTCAATCCAGTGGTTCAATCCACACTGAGCGTCGGGTTCACCCAGCAATTGCTGAGCGGCTTCGGACGGGAAGTGAATCGCCGCAACATCGTGATTGCAAATAACAACCGGCAGATTGCGGATTGGGTATTTACGCAGCAAGCGATCACGACGGTGACCAATACGATCACCGCGTATTGGGAATTGGTCTACGCGCGAGCAAACGTGAAAATCGAAGAGCAGGCGGTGACGGTAGCCGACAAGTTGTACAGCAACAACCAAAAACAACTGCAGGCCGGCACGATGTCCCCCCTGGACGTGATCACGGCGGAGTCCGAGCTAGCCACGGACCAGCAAAACCTGATTGTCGCCCGGACCGTGCAACTGCAAGACGAGCAGACGCTCAAGAATGAGATTTCGAAAGATCCGATGGCAGCAAATCTGGTAAACGTTGAAATTATCCCGACGGACGAGCCGACGCAGCCGGCCGCGATTGAAACCGCGTCATTTGAAGACGCCATCAGAGAAGCCTTCGCAAAACGCCCCGATTTGCAGGAGCAGGCGTACAACCTGAAGAACGCGAATATTGACGTGATGGCCACGCGGAATGCGCTGCGTCCGGAGCTGGCCCTCAGCGGGCAATATAGCTCCGTGGGTTTGGCGGGCAACTCCCCGATTACTGGCGCGACGACATTCACGAGCGGGCTTCCGATTGTGGGTGCCAGCGGGAATCCCGTGGTTGTGGGCGGCGTCCCCATCTTCGAGCCGGTGAGCCACACCGCAGTGACGGGCGTGAATCAGCAAGGTTTCCCTGGGGCACAGAGTCAAATATTTCACAGCCGCTTCCCGGACTTTACGGGCCAACTGACGCTCAATCTACCTTTGCGCAACCGGTCCGCCCAGGCGGACAGCGCCCGCGCAATTCTTACACAACGCGAGGAACAGGCCACGATCCGGCAACTCAAAAACGCGGCGATCCTGGACGTGCGAAATACATACATCGCTCTGACGCAAGGACGGGCTCAAGTCCAAGCCGCAAGCAAAGCTCGCGAGCTTGAGCAAGTGGCTTTCGAGGACGAGCAGAAGAAGTATCGCTTGGGCGCTTCCACCGTTTACAACGTCATTCTGATTCAGCGTGACCTGGTCTCCGCGCAAGGAACTGAGTTGCGAGCGCTCGCTAATCTTCAGGAGGCGAAGGCCAATTACGAGCGGGCATTGGGCCGCACGCTGGACGTCAATCACGTGTCGATCGCCGACGCGAACTCCGGAGAAGTGGAGCGCGAGACGCTCATTCCGGGGACGCTGCACGGCAAGGTGATTGGCACGGAGAATCTCTTCGAGGGCAACAGGTAGGGACTCGAGAGGCTCAACTGCACGCTGCTCCGGGAGAAACCGGCCCGAAAGCACGTTCGACGAGCGCGTGGGAGGCTGGGCGGCCTGGCTCCATCAAAGACCGGCGGCTGGCGCGAGGGATCTGACCATGGGTTGTCCCTTGGGTGGTCCTTGTTTCCTAAACCTTCGTCCATTATCCTCGTCTATGCCTGATGCGGTCCTGTTTCTGGTTCACGGCTAAGGGTTTAGTCCTCCGCGTGACTCCGAAAATCAGCCTGTAATTGAAACAAAACCAATGGTTCGGGCGTTTTACAGTGTTAGGTCAAATCTAAAATTGTCCTGCAAGGACAAATCTCGAGGGGTAAAGATGACTATTCAGATGCTGAGGGGGGCCCGGAGACGGTCTAATGCTGAAGCGCAGGACTTGAACACTCCCAAGTGGCGGGGCCGCTCCGTGCTCGCTGCATTCCTGGCCGGCTTGCTGGCTGCCGGACCATTCGCTCCGGTCTACGCGCAGAACAAAGCTCAGAACCTGCCATCCGATCCCGCACCGGCAAATCAGGCAGGTTCAACGCAAGCGCCGGTGGCGTCGCTGGGGGTAGGCGCTCACGACTACTCGAAGGGTGCGCGGGCCTTTCCGAACATTTTCAAGCCATACGAATCGATCCATATTGATGCGCCTGTGCTAACGAACTCGCCGAGGCTCGACCAGTTAATTCACGACAATAAATTGGAGATCAGCCTGCAAGACTCGATTGAACTGGCGCTGGAAAACAGCCTGGACATCGCCGTGCAGCGCTATTACCCGTGGATCTCCGAAGCAGGCCTGCTGAACGCGGCGGCTGGTGGGAGCGGGTATTCAACTCCGGGAGTGGATATTCCAGCGTCCTCGGCGGCCGTCAATCCGTATGTGTTTTATGTGCAGAACTTCGACCCACTGATTCAGAGCAGCACGCAGATTGCCGACGTCACAACGCCCATCAATAACCCGTTTATTTCCGGAACGGGCACCGGCGCGGGATCAAACGTTAGTTCGATTGTTTCGCACTCGTCGCAGTTCAATCAACAATTTTCGCAGACGTTTCACACGGGCACGAATTTGACGGTGAACTGGAACAATACGCGAAGCAGTTCGAACGCCGCGAACTTCTTCAACCCATCCGTTAGCTCGAACCTGTCCATTTCCGTTTCGCAGCCGCTGCTGAACGGTTTTGGTCTGCAGATGTGGACGCGCAATATCCGCATCGCCAAGAACAACCGCAAAATCGCGGATTGGGCATTCGCGCAGCAGGCTATCACGACGATTACGAGCACCATCAGGGCGTACTGGGAACTTGTTTACGCTCGGGAAAATGTGAAAGTGAACCAGCAAGCGGTGGACGTGGCCCAAAAACTATACGAAGACAACAAGAAGCAATTGCAAATTGGCAGCCTTGCTCCGCTTGACGTCACACGCTCGGAATCCGAATTGGCCACTGATACGCAGAATCTCGTCCTGGCTCAAACCACACAGCTTCAGGACGAACAGACTTTGAAGAATTTTATTTCCAAGGACCCGCTCTCGACCAATATGGTGAACGTCGAAATCATCCCTACGGATCAGCCGGCACAGCCGCCGGTTGTGGAATCATCGTTCGAGGATGCGGTCAAAGAAGCGTTCGCCAAGCGGCCGGAGCTGCAGGAGCAAGTCTACAATTTGGAAAACGCGGAGATTGACGTGAAGGCCACGAAGAACGCGCTGCTGCCTTCGCTGACCGCAAACGTTTATTACCAATCTTCCGGACTGGCGGGCAATTCGCCGATTCCGGGAACGCCGACAACCGTCGCGGGCACGCCGATCGTAGATGGCAATGGGGTGGCGATACCGGGATTTTTCGAACCTTCGACGAGAATTCCGTTCACAGGAGAGACTCACGAAGGGCTAGGAACGTCACAGAGCGATATATTTCATAATCGCTTCCCGACGTACGCCGGGCAGCTCACGCTAACGCTGCCGCTTCGCAACCGTTCCGCGCAGGCTTCTCACGCACGCGCGTTGCTCGAACAGCGGCAATTGCAAACGCAGGTCCAGGTCCTGCGTAATACGGCGCTTTTGGACGTGCGCAACTCTTACATCGCGCTGACCCAGGATCGGGCGCAGGTGGCGTCGGCGATGAAAGCTCGCCAGTTGCAGCAGGAAACCTTCGACGCTGAACAGAAAAAATACCAACTGGGCGCTTCGACCACTTATCTGGTGATTCAGACGCAGCGCGACTTGATTGCCGCTCAGGGCACGGAAATCCGCGCGCTGGCCAACCTGGAAGAGGCAAAAGCCGATTTCGAGAGGGCTGTCGGGCGCACCCTCGACGTGAATCACGTCAGTATCGCTGAGGCGGAATCCGGGAAGGTGGAACGCGCGACGCTAATTCCGGGGACGCTTCATGGGAAAGTCATCGGCTCTGATGACGTGCTGCGCGACATTCCCGACGGTTCTCATCCATAGCTGATTTCGGCGGAATGAGCCGCCGGAAATCTGGCCGCCCGCTCGCACATTACGCTAGAATCAGAAGCGGAGGAGTGGGTGAGCGGTTGAAACCGGCGGTCTTGAAAACCGTTAGGCTCGAAAGGGCCTCGGGGGTTCGAATCCCTCCTCCTCCGCCAGTGGAGCCAGCGGCAAATCCCGGTTGCTCTGCTTCCGGCCCTCAGTAATGGAGAGCTTTGGATGACGACCAACGGATCCAGGGAACGCGGTGCGGGTTTGAGTTTGACTGAAACTCTTCCGGCGCGAGAACCCTCGCCAAAAGAACAGGCATGGGAAGCGAAAACGCTTCTTCCCACGCTCGAAAAAAGTCCCGAACGCCAGACGGAATTCACCACAATCTCAGGACATCCCATCCGGCGCCTCTACACGCAGGCGGACCTGGCACACTGGGATGCAGAGCGCGAACTTGGCTTCCCGGGCGAGCCTCCTTACACGCGCGGAATTCACTCGACGATGCATCGCGGCCGGCTTTGGACGATGCGGCAGTTCGCGGGCTTTGGGACCGCCGAAGACACCAACCAGCGTTTCCGCTATTTGCTCTCGCAAGGCCAGACAGGACTCTCCACCGCGTTCGATTTGCCCACTCTGATGGGCTACGACTCCGATCATGCGCTCTCCGAAGGCGAAGTCGGCAAATGCGGCGTAGCGATCAGTTCGCTGGCGGACATGGAAGTACTATTCGACAAGATTCCGCTGAGCGATGTCACCACGTCGATGACCATCAATTCGCCTGCCGCAGTTATTTGGGCCATGTACTTGGCGGTCGCGGAAAAGCAAGGTGCCGACTGGAAGAAAATTTCCGGCACGCTGCAGAACGACATTCTGAAGGAATACATCGCGCAGAAGGAATACATCTATCCGCCGGATCCGTCCATGCGGCTGGTGATTGACACCTTCGAATTCGGCGTCAAGAACACACCGAAGTTCAACACCATTTCCATCAGCGGGTACCACATTCGAGAGGCCGGCTCGACGGCCATCCAGGAACTGGCATTTACACTTCGTGACGGCGTGGAATACGTCGAGTGGGGCATGCGCCGGGGTCTGGCCGTGGATGAGTTCGTCCCGCAGCTTTCTTTCTTCTTCAATGCGCACAGCGATTTCTTCGAGGAGATTGCGAAGTATCGAGCGGCACGGCGAATCTGGCATCAGGCGATGGTCGAGCGGTACGGCGCAAAGAATCCGCGGGCTTGGGCTTTGCGTTTCCACACGCAGACCGCCGGATGTTCGCTGACGGCTCAGCAACCTTATAACAACGTGGTTCGCACCGCGCTTCAAGCCCTCGCAGCAGTGCTCGGCGGCACGCAATCTTTGCACACTAATTCGTTGGACGAAGCCTGGGCGCTCCCCACGGAATTTGCCGCAACGATTGCGCTTCGCACGCAACAAATCATTGCCCATGAAACGGGCGTCACAAATACCGTCGATCCTCTTGGCGGTTCCTACTTCGTGGAAACTCTCACGAATGAAGTCGAGCAGGGCTCTTGGGACTACATCCGAAAAATTGACGCCATGGGAGGCATGGTCCCGGCAATCGAGCGCGGCTATCCGCAACGCGAAATCGCGGAGGCTTCGTACCGCTACCAGCGCGAGCTGGACAATAAAGAGAAAATCATGGTCGGCGTGAACGATTTCATCTCCGAGGAAAAGCCTCTCGAGATTCTGCAAATTGATGAAACCGTCGCTCACCGCCAGGCCGATCGCCTGCGCAAATTGCGCGCAGACCGATCCCAGGCGGAAGTGGACCGCAAGCTTCTAGCGCTGCGAAAAGCGGCCGAAGGCGACGCCAACCTAATGCCCTGCCTGATTGATGCGGTGAAGGCTTACGCCACGCTCGGCGAGATCTGCGATGCCATGCGCGAAGTCTTCGGCACTTACGAAGAAGTTGCCATCACCTGACGCTACAGCCTCGTTTGGGCTACACTTCCCCCGCCTATGCCTGAGAAAAAAATTCGAGTCTTGATCGCCAAACCTGGATTGGATGGCCACGACCGCGGCGCCAAAGTCATCGCGCGCGCTTTGCGCGACGCAGGCATGGAAGTGATCTACACCGGCCTGCGCCAAACTCCCGAGATGATCGCGGCCGCCGCCGTCCAGGAAGATGTGGACGTAATCGGACTTTCCATTCTCTCCGGCGCGCACAACACCATTTGCCCCCAACTCATGAAGCTGCTCAAAGACAAAGGCATGAGCGACGTCACCGTTCTCGTCGGCGGGATTATTCCGGAGGCGGATATTCCCGCGCTGAAGCAGGCCGGAATTTCCGGGATTTTTCTCCCCGGCACGTCCACGCAAGACATCGTGGACTTCATTCATAAACGCGTCCAACAGTAATCGGGAGCTACGGCGCTTCACGTCCACGCACGTTCGAATTTCACTCGCGTATACAACACGCGAAATCCTTGTCGCACGATATTGCGGTGCGAAATGCTTCCGGGCTGCGCCAGGCTCACCGCAAGATCGCTGCCCGCCTGCGCCGCGCGTGCCAACCTCTTTTGAAGCAGCGCGGTTTGTACCCCGCGGCGGCGCGCCACGGGCAGCGTGCTTGCTCCAAACAAACCGGCCACACCATCGTGCAACGCCAACGTCCCTCCACCGGCGATTTTCCCGTCAATGCTGGCGAGGTACAGTTCCGTTTTTGGAGCAAAGGCAAACATCTTCATCGTTTCAATCAGTTCTTGAGAAACCGGAAATTGATCCGCGAAGCCGCGCGATACGGTGTCCGCCCATAGATCAATCTTGTCCTTCCCCGCGCGCTCTATGCTGATTCCTGCCGGTGGCTCGGGAAAAGTTTCGTTACTCATTACCGGGCGTGCCATGACGTTTGAAAATTCCGTGACGCGGTAGCCGCGCTGGCCAAACTGCTCGATGAACGTCGGATCCGCCATCGGGCACGTCTCCACGCGGACGGGCTCGTCCAGGCTCTTGTAAAACTCTTCCAGGGCGTCAAATTCCTGTTTGCTCACTGGCCCGTCCAGCCCCATCCCCACTGCTTGCGTGATGGGCGAATTTTTCCCGCAATACACTGCAAATCCGCCAGCTACACGGCGCACCGCAGCGCCGCTCGACGCACTAAACCGCTTCAGCGCTTCGGCGCACTCCATGGCCGCTTGCGCCTCCGCGCGTTCTACACGCCGAGCTAGTTCCAAATCAAGGGTGAGCAATCGCATTCCGGTTTGGGGCTTCGAGTCCTGGATCCTGGATTTCGCGCCGTTACGAATCGCGCGAAACAAAATTTTAATACGTTTTTGGGAATCTTGCTGTATTTCAGCGTCGAGATTGCCCAGTTCGAATGCCGGTTCACGTTCTAGCTCGCACCCCCTGTCCGCCTTCGCATGGATACCCGGCTTTTCGCGATGAATGTGGTGCTGTCCTGCCGACGCGCTTCAGCACTCCTCGCACAAAACGGCCGTGAACCGTATACTGGACCGTTTGGTGCAGGCCCAGCATCTCGGACTAGACTCATTTAGCGTCATCGCAATGCTTTGGGTGGCCGAGCCGGCATGTTGTCGACGATGCGTCCTGCGGAGGTTCGAGTGCCCGCATCAGTTCTGAAAACTGGCGTCAAATCCAAATCCCCGGACTTCGAAAAAAATCATCGCCGCCTTGTTGATCTCGTCGCGCAAATCAAAAATGAAGAAGAGCAAATCCGTAAAGGCGGCGGCACGAAGGCGATCGAGTCCCAACACAAGAAAGGCCGTTTGACCGCCCGCGAGCGCATCGCGCTTCTGATCGATCCAGGCGCTTCACTTTTCGAATTGGGCATTTATACCGCTTACCAAATGTATGAGGAATGGGGTGGCGCCCCGGCCGCTGGCACGGTCACTGGGCTGGCAACCGTCTGCGGCCGCACCTTCATGATCATAGCCAACGACGCTACCGTAAAGGCAGGCGCTTTCTTCCCAATGACCGCGAAAAAAGTGATTCGCGCACAGAATATCGCCATCGAAAATCGCATCCCAACGATTTACCTGGTTGATTCAGCCGGCGTTTTTCTGCCTTTGCAGGAAGACGTCTTCCCGGACACGGATGATTTCGGCCGTGTTTTTCGCAACAACGCAGTCATGTCTGCCATGGGCATCCCGCAGATCACCGCGATCATGGGTATGTGCGTTGCGGGTGGCGCTTATCTCCCCGTGATGTGCGATCACATTTTGATGACCGAAGGCTCAGGCCTCTTTCTTGCCGGGCCCACGCTTGTGCAAGCCGCCATCGGACAGGTCACTTCCGCGGAAGATCTGGGCGGCGCCAAGATGCACTCGCAAATCTCCGGCACCGTGGATTTCCGCGAGCCGAATGACGAAGCGTGCATCGGGCGCCTCCGCGCACTCGCCGACAAAATCGGCGCGACCAACGCTTCGCCTTTCTCGCATGTCGCGCCGCGCGAGCCGCTTTATCCTGTCGAGGAGATTTACGGCATCTTCTCCGACAACCCCGCGAAGCAATACGACATGCGCGAAATCATTGCGCGCATCGTGGACGCCAGCGAATTCGAGGAGTATCGCGCGGAATATGGTGAGACCGTGCTTTGCGGTTATGCGCGCATTGGCGGCTGGGCCGTGGGCATTGTGGCGAATCAAAAAAAGCATGTGCAGACGCACGCTCGTGGATCGGACGAAAAGCGCATCGAGTTCGGCGGCGTCATTTACACAGAATCCGCAGAAAAGGCGGCGCGCTTCATTTTGGATTGTAACCAGAACCACATTCCGCTCGTTTTTCTCCACGACGTGAACGGCTTTATGGTCGGCAAGGACGCCGAATGGAGCGGTATCATTCGCGCCGGCGCAAAAATGGTCAACGCGGTCGCCAACAGCGTGGTGCCGAAGATCACCGTCATCTGCGGCGGCAGTTTTGGAGCCGGTAATTACGCCATGTGCGGCAAGGCCTATGAACCGCGCTTCATGTTTGCCTGGCCGACCGCGAAGTTCGCCGTTATGAGCGGCGACGCAGCGGCCAATACGCTTGCAGAGATCAAGCTCAAGCAACTGGAACGCGAAGGAAAAAAAGTCGACGAGAAATCGCGCGCCGAACTCGTCGCCTCCGTCAAAGCGTCCTACGATAAACAAATGGACCCGCGCTACGCCGCTGCCCGCCTCTGGCTCGACGCCATCATCGACCCCGCCCACACCCGTGACGCGCTCATCTCCGCACTTGAAGTTGCGGCTCTAAATCCAATAATCCCCGAATTCAGAACCGGCGTCCTTCAAACATGAAGCGTCCCGCGGTGTTATTTTCTATAGCG
This sequence comes from Candidatus Acidiferrum sp., assembly GCA_035279745.1. Lineage (GTDB taxonomy): Bacteria > Acidobacteriota > Terriglobia > Acidiferrales > UBA7541 > Acidiferrum. The sequence continues at coordinate 57,314 of DATEHE010000021.1, forward strand.
ATAATTTTGTTATTCACTTGGTATTTTGCGGGCGGGAGAGAAGGGCTCCAGTGGCAACTCATCGGCCGACACGAGGCTGCTGCGGTAGGTTGGGATCTATCACTTCTAGATCGATATCCGCCCTATGGTGCTCTTTATTTTCTTTCAGGTTTTGGGTTTTTGATGTGCTTTGTCGCTGGATTGGCCCCGCTTACAGTCCTCGCCGTCCACAAAATCGGAAAGCGATAAATGTCTGAACTCACAAAACTCATCGAATGCCCCCGCGACGCTTGGCAGGGATTGCCAGAGTTTATTCCCACGGAATACAAAGTGGAGTACCTCAAACAACTCGTGCTCGCCGGCTTTAAACACATAGACGCCGTCAGCTTCGTTTCGCCGAAACACGTCAAACAAATGGCGGATTCCGAGGAGGTAATGGCCAAGCTGCGTGACTCATTGCCGAATTCAACTGCCCTCCCCGAAATCATCGGCATCGTCGTCAACGAAAAAGGCCTCGAGCGCGCTCTCGTCACTCCCGGCGTTTCAACCATCGGCTATCCCTACTCCATCTCCGCCTATTTTCGCCGCGCCAACGCCAACATGTCCCGCGACGAGTCCCGCCTCCTCGTCGAAAAACTTCGCAAACAAACCCTCGCCGCGAATAAAGACCTCGTCATCTACATTTCCATGGCCTTCGGCAATCCCTACGATGAACCCTGGGGACCAGAAATCGTCGCCGACACTCTTGACTGGCTCAAAGATATTCGCGTCCGTACGGTGTCGCTCGCCGACACCGTCGGCACTGCGTCCCCCGACCTCGTTGGTGATCTCTATCGCCAGGTGAAGGATCATGTTGCTGGAGTTGAGCTTGGAGTTCATCTTCACAGCCGCCCGGAAAACGCCGAAGCGAAAATTCTCGCCGCCTACGAAGCCGGCTGCCGCCGCTTCGATTCCGCGCTTACTGGTCTCGGCGGTTGTCCTTTTGCGGGAGATCACCTCGTCGGAAACATCGCCACGGAAGACGTCCTCGCCGCATTGAAAAAGGCCGGCGCTAATCTCGGCATCGATTCCTCCAAGCTTGCCGCAGTGCTCGATATGACGAACGAGATTCGCGTAAAGTATGCGCACGCCCCGCTTGTGAATTAGAATCTTCGCAGGGGTTGCGACACATCATCCAAGGATCCTGGCCGTCTTTCGTTCCGAATTGGGCGGGAAGCGCATATGCTTCCTTCCGCCAGCTTGCCCTGGAACTGGCAGCAGTCCTCGGCAAAACTTTTGCGACGGAGGGGGCGCGCAAACATGTTTGAAACTCTCACACTCGAAACCTCCGGCCAGTTGGCGACGCTCACATTCAATCGCCCCGATAAACGCAACGCCATCTCTGAGCGCATGGTCTCCGAAATTCAATCGGCTCTGGACGCCATCGAATCCGGCCATACGCGAGTGGCTATCATCACCGGTGCGGGCAAATCGTTTTGCGCCGGAATGGATCTCGAGACTCTCGCCGTCATCGCCAACCAATCCTCAGCCGAAAATATGGAAAACTCGCGCCGCATGGCGAAAATGTTTCGCCGCATCTGGAGCTTTTCGAAGCCGCTGATCGCCGCCGTGAACGGAGCGGCATTGGCCGGCGGCTGCGGAATCGCCACGCTTTGCGACTTCACTCTTGCCGTTCCAGAAGCCAAATTCGGGTATACCGAAGTCCGCATCGGCTTCTTGCCCGCCATCGTTTCGGTTTTTCTCACGCGCCAAATCGGAGATAAGCATGCCCGTGACCTGCTACTCACAGGCCGCCTGATTGACGCTGCAGAAGCGAAAGCGCTCGGCCTCATTACGGAAATAGTTCCGAAAGAAAATTTGATGCAACGCGCCCAGGAACTCGCCGAGGTTCTGCTCGCGGCCAGCCCTGTGAGCCTCACCCGCGCGAAGCGCTTGCTCACCTCCGCCGCCGCGTCCAGCGTGGACGCCGACCTCGAGCGCGCCATTCTGGAAAACGCGCGCATCCGCTGCACAGCTGACTTCAAGGAAGGCTTGGCCTCCTTCCTCGAAAAACGCAAACCGGTTTGGAGCACCGACGTGGAATAAACTCCTCGGCGAAACCTCGAATCACGGGAAACAGGAATGATCGAATATCACGACGCGACAGTACGAGTGCGCTACGCCGAGACCGACCAGATGGGCGTGGTCTACCATGCCAACTACTTCGTCTGGTTCGAAGTCGGCCGCGTCGAACTCATTCGCGCTCTCGGCATGGAGTACAAGCGCATGGAAAAAGAAGATGACTGCCACATCGTCGTGGCCGACGTTCACTGCCGCTATCATCGTTCCGCGCGCTACGACGAAGTGCTGCGCATTCGAACGCGCATCGCGGAATCGCGCAATCGCATCGTAAAATTTTCCTACGAAGTATTTCGCGATAGCGACGCAAAGCTTCTCGCCACCGGCGAGTCCACTCACGTCATCTGCGGAAGCAATGGCAAGCCCAAGCTTCTTCCGGCAAAATACCAGAGCGTCTTCCATTCCGTGGTTGCTCCAAGGCCGGACGAGAACAAATCATGAGCGCCTCCTCCACCATCCTTCTCACCGGGAATGATCTGACCTTCGATCAGCTCTACGCTGTTGCGCTGCACCGCCACGAAGTCCGGCTCGCGCCGGAAGCGGCCGCACGGATGCTTGCTTCTCGAAAAATCGTCGAAGGGCTGCTCGCCTCGGGAGCAGTCGCCTACGGCATTAACACCGGCTTCGGCAAGCTGGCCTCGGTCCGCATTTCGCCGGAGCAAGTCCGCAATCTGCAAGTAAATCTCGTCCGCTCCCATTGCTGCGGCGTTGGCGCTCAGCTTTCCGCTGCCGAGTCCCGCGCCATGATGGTTCTCCGCGCGAACGCCCTCGCAAAAGGCCTTAGCGGAGTTCGTCCCTTGGTCGTCGAAACGCTCTGCGCGATGCTCAACGCGGGCGTGCATCCGATTATTCCTTCGCAGGGCTCCGTGGGAGCTTCCGGCGACCTCGCGCCCCTTGCTCATCTCGCTGCTGTAGTCATCGGCGAGGGCCGCGCCGAATTGAAAGATGAAGTGCTCTCCGGCGTCGAAGCTCTGCGCCGCGCCGCCATTCAGCCGCTTGCTCTCGAGGCAAAAGAAGGCCTCTCGCTCCTCAATGGAACTCAAGGAATGCTGGCTCTCTTAAGCCTGGCCCTCCGCGACGCCGATATCCTCGTAAATTCCGCTGACGTCGCCGCTGCTCTCTCTCTCGACGCTCTCCGCGGCAGTCCCGGCGCCTTCGACGCCCGTATCATGCACGCTCGCGCCTATCCCGGCGCTGCACGCACTGCTCGGAATCTCGCCCACCTCAACGACGGTAGCCAGATCCGCGAATCGCACCGCTCCGCCGAAAAAGATCCTCGCGTGCAAGATCCCTACAGCGTCCGTTGCACGCCCCAGGTTCATGGCGCCGTACGCGATTCCCTTGCTCAAGCGCGCGATATCGCCGCCGTCGAATTGAACAGCGCTACCGACAATCCTCTCGTGTTCCTGAAGCCTGACGGCACCGGCGACATCATCAGCGGCGGGAACTTTCATGGTCAGCCGCTAGCCATGGCCGCGGATCAAGTCGCTGTTGCTCTCGCGACTCTTGGCGGAATCTGCGAACGCCGCATCGAGCAAATGACCAATCCTCTCACCAGCTTGTTGCCCGCGTTTCTTACCCCTGAGCCCGGACTCAACTCCGGCCTGATGATTGCCCAGGTTACGGCGGCGGCTCTCACCAGCGAAAATAAAGCTCTCGCTTCTCCTCACTCCGTGGATTCCATTTCCACGTCCGGCAATCAGGAAGACTACGTCTCCATGGGCATGGCAGCTGCTCGCCGCCTCGACCGCATGCTTCATAATCTTCGCCACACCATCGCGATTGAACTCCTCTGCGCCTGCCAGGGCATCGATCTTCTCGCCCCTCTGAAGACGGGAATTCTGGCCGGCAAGGCCTATGAACTTCTTCGCCAAAGTTCTCCGAAGCTCACCGACGATCGTCCACTCGCTCCGGAAATTGAGTCAATTTCTGCCCTCATCGCCGACGGCAAATTCGCCGCTATTCTCGGTTAGCTTCTCCAGCCGACTCAGTCTCAATCCCCCCTTTTTCGCCCGGCTACTCCCTTCTTCAGTTTCCCCCTCCCGCCCTCGAGCCAGGCTCAAAATATTCTTGGCGCAGCTATATCAAGCGACTTGTTTCTGACACTTTTCTAATAAATGCGCCTCTTTCAGGAATTGCTCGCGTTGCCTGGGGATGCGTTGAACTTCCGCGGTTTGACTCGGCATGGGGCACTTGCAAGGCAATCGGGGAGGAGTTACGAAGATGCCGAAAAATGGCTCAACGGGTTCTGGCTTGTTTCGTATACGCTGCGAAAGCGCCGACTCTGAGCCGATCACGGTCTCCTGCACTTCATTGAAACTTGGAATTGGGCAGTTGATTCACGAGAATGCCGGTGACGCTATTTGGGACTCCGTCGTGATCGAGTGTGAACAGTCAGAGGACCACATGCTTACCGTGAGCGTGGTGATTCGTCATCCTGCCTGGGATGCTCCCATTCGAGTCGTCCAGGCCGTCTCCGTTCCCGCCGACCGCCTTTCTGAGGAGCCTGCCTTAGGCTTCGATCTGGAACACATGCGTTTGTAAGTGACGATTCCCGGGCCCTGCGCCCGGCTCTTTTCCGCCTAACTTATGCTATCTCAGCTCGCAGCCTCTTCTTCTTCGGCATGCAGCGTCCGCGGCCACGAGAGTAATTCCTCAAGCGATCTCGCGACCTGCTCGTTTCCGAACGGGTCGTGGCACGCAAAGAATACCGGCGCATCTTCTGCCCTTGTCCCCCGGAGCGGCATCCAGTAAAAATTTCCGGCACCGTCCGTCGCAAAGCAAAATCCCTTGTCCCGCCCGTACACTCCCAAATCCACCGTGTACTTCTGGCTTTCCATGTCCAGTGGAAGGAAGGCTTCCAGCCACAAGTTGTTCTCTTCCGGCTTGCTGCGCTTTTTCTTTTTTGGAGGACCGGCTTCCTCGGTCTGCTTAGCCGGCGCGTGAATCTCGATCTCTTCCGTCAACAGCATCTGGTGATCGTCATAGAGCGTCAGCAGCCGCTGCGGCAGCATCCCGCCCATCTCCCGTTCAACTTCGGCCGCCTTCGGGTGCACCAGCCGGTTGCGAAACGCATCGCGTGCTTCCTGGTGCTGTTCGGGAGTGAGCCGGTGACGGTACTGGTGCAAGATTCGACGTATGCCGAGCGCTGCGATCAGCAGCGCAAAGGCCACAACAAGCGGCCCAAACACTTCCACCAACAGGGTTTGCCACGCCATGGTCAGATAATACAGGAACTTCTACTGGAAACACTCCGAGCTGCCCCGCCACAGCGCAATAGATTCCGGCCTATGTGAACCAGCAAACAAGTGTGGAAATCTCCGGCCTTTTCTAAGCACTTCACAATGGAAAGCCAGGACAAATTGGTTTGGCGATTACTGCGCCAGCGCATGTCTCAAAAACGCCAGCATCCGGTACCCCGCGACGTAGCTGAACGGCGCCAGCTCCAGCGAGTAGTGCCCGCAATGCAGCTCTAAACTCCGCGGCTTCGCTCCATGCCGTCTCAGGGAAGCCAGCATCTCGCGGCTTAATTCCGGCAGCATCGTTGGATCATACTTCCCGTACACCAAAAAAGATTTGCGATCCGTTCCCATACCTAGCTCGACATACGGAATCGGGCTGATCGGCGCCCAATATTGTCTGAGCTCCTCCAGACTGACGTGCTCTTTCAACCCTTCCCACACGTGATTCGTCGTCATCCCTTGGCTCACCACATCCGCAAAATACGTCGAAAAATGGAAAAATCCCCCAGCTTTCACTGCCGGGTCATGCATCAGCGTGATGTATCCGATCGAAGATCCCAGGCTCGTCCCCAAAATTCCGATCCGCGTGTAGCCCTGCTGCTCCAGCCATCGCAGGCACCGCCGCGCATCCAACACTGCCTGGCGGTTCGCCTGCAGAGTCAGCCCAATGTTTGGCCCGCAAATTTGATCCGCCCGTTCATGTCCCTTGGCCATCCGGCGGTTGTGGTACGGCAAACTCATTTTGAGGGCGGTAATTCCAAATCGCGCGATCCACTCGCAGAGTCCATCCTGCCCCTTCCACTTCGCGTTCCAGTTGGGCAGCACGAGAACCGCCGTCCCTGGTTTCGCCTTGATCGGCGGCTTCCATCCACGCTGCGCCGGCCATAGCCGCGCGTACACCGTGTTGTTCTCCGGCCACTCGGACTCTAGCGCGCTTCGGAATGTAAGCACGTTGTCAGGCCCCAGCTTGTAGTCTTTCGCGGGCTCCGTAGCCAGCCATTTCACGCTCTCCTCGATAGCTCGCTTCGCATATTCACGCAGGAATTCCTGCGGATTCGCGTCATTTGCATCGCCGCCGATATGTTCCAAGCCCCAGGCAAACGGCTGCACCCTTCGGTTGTCATCCGTCGTCCAACGCCGATGCTCATATCTGCGAATTTTTCGTTCCAGCCAGTGCATGCTCGAATTTCCTTACCAATTCAGTTTACCGTTCGCCTTCCAGCGAAGAAAGCCCTCGCTTCCTTCCCTTGCCCCACTCTCTGCATTCTCCCCGGGTCCCCTCCAGCGTTAAGGATGGGACACGACGCCTCTGCCCTCCGATTGAGGCCGCGCCAGCCCTGTGGGACAGTGAATAAATGCAGCTGCCCGGTGAACCTCAAATCCTGGTAATTCTCTTCTTTTTTCTTTTTGGAAGCCTCATCGGGAGCTTCCTGAATGTGTGCATCACGCGCATTCCGGAGGGAATCTCCATTGTCTCGCCCGGTTCGCGCTGCCCTAAGTGTGGCACTCCCATCAAGCCTTATGACAACGTCCCCATCTTTGCCTGGCTATGGCTCCGCGGAAAATGCCGCTCTTGCGGGACCCCGATCTCTGTCATGTATCCGCTTATCGAGCTGGCCACCGCGCTCCTCTTCGTTGGTTGTTACCTCGAGTTCGGCATCACGCAGGCCACCATCAAGTGGCTCTTCTTCACCTGTATCCTCATCATTCTGACAATCACCGATTTGCGCGTCCGCCTTCTTCCCGATGTCGTCACCTGGCCCGGCTTCGCCGCCGGCGTCCTTTTTTCCGTGTTTGTACCCCCAAACGACGGCGTCACTTTTCTCCTCTCAATGCGCTTTTTTCATTGGCTGCCTCCGGAACACCTATTCGGCCTCGTGGAAGCTCTCGTCGGCGCAGCCTTTGGCAGCCTGATGCTTTGGGGCGCCGCCACGCTTTATAAACTCGTGCGTCACCGCGAGGGCATGGGCATGGGCGACGTCAAAATGATGCTCATGGCCGGAGCTTTTCTCGGCATTCGCAACACGTTCCTCACCATCCTTCTCGGCACGCTTCTCGGCAGCATTCTCGGGCTCGCGTTGATTGCCTTCATGTACGCTCGCGGCACCGGCCGCCGCCTGGCCGAACGCGCCAGCCGCCGCGGCATCGGCACGGTTAACCAGATTCGCTGGCTCATCGCCAGCCGCTACCATCTCCCCTTGGGCACGTTCCTCGGCGTCGCTGCTCTCATCGTCATGTTCGTATTCTCTTCTTCGTCGCTCGATCTGGGGGCGGGCTTGCCTTGAGATTGCCTCCAACGCAAGGCTGACTCACGCCATGTTCGCAGCATTTCTCCAAACCGAAACTTCGCAGCACGTCTGGGAAATTGCCCTGGGCGCCGCCGCCGCGATTCTTGTCGTTCTCGTCGCCGTTTTCTTTGTTCTCCGCCGCTTCATTCAAAGCGCGCGGGAGCCGCAGGGCGAGCCTGTCTCCACAGCCGCTCCTCGCACGGAAAACGCCTCCGCTTTCATGACCGCCTCGATGGAAGGCGTCATCCGCCAGTTGCGAGAGCAGGAAAAGGAACTCGAACGACTCCATAAACTCGAGCGCGAGCGCGCCGAGCAAAACGAGCGTCTCAGCGAGGAAGTCACCCGCAACATGCCCGCCGGTCTCGTCCTCGTCAACGCCAGCGGCATCGTCGCCAGCTTCAATCCCGCCGCCGAACAAGTCCTTGGCATTCGCGGCCTCGGCTTTCGCCGTTACAGCGAAGTCTTCGGCGAATCTTCCGATCTCACCCGCTTCCTTGCCGACTGCCTCGCCAAAGGCAGCATCTTCCGCCGCGAACAAGTCGAACATCTCACTCCAGCTGGAGACATTCGCCTTCTCGGCGTTACCATCTCTCCGATCCGGCGTGCCTCGGAAAAAATCAGCGGCGCGATCTGTCTCCTCACGGATCTCACCGAGCTCTCCGAACTCCAGCAGCAAATTCAGCTGAAGGAAAGCCTCGCGACCGTCGGCGAACTTTCCGCCGGCATTGCGCACGAATTCAAGAACGCCCTCGCCACCATCTCCGGCTACGCTCAAATGATCAGTGCTGAAGCGGGCGCCGGCGAAATCGCCGAATCCGCCGAACGCATCCTCGAACAGACCCGCAGCATCACCCACGTCGTCACGGAATTCCTGAAGTACGCTCGGCCTCTGGAAATCAGCAATGAACCCGTCGCTCTCGAAGCCATCGTCGAGCGCGTCGTCGCCGAAGTCGCAGAAGCCATGCCCCAGGTCCGCATCCGCCACGAGGGCCCGCTCGGCAAAGTCTCCGGCGATGAAGGCTTGCTTCGCCAGGCATTTCTGAATCTCGCCCGCAATGCCGCGGAAGCCTGCGCCTCCTCACCCAATGGCGGCCGCGTCCTATTACGCGGCGAACTTCTTCGCCACGACAACGACAGCATCCAAAAAATCACCGTATTCGACAACGGTCCCGGCATCGCTTCCGCAACTTTGCCCAAACTCTTCCGCCCTTTCTTCACTACCAAAGCCAAGGGCACCGGCCTCGGCCTGGCTGTCGTCCAAAAAATCATTGTTCAGCATGGAGGCCGCGTCGAAGCTCGCAACCGCACCGAAGGCGGCGCGGCATTTATTGTTACGCTACCCGCGTGCCGTACCGCCCCAGACGCGGTAGAATTGAAGAAGGAATCCAACTAGCTACTAGCCGGGTGATCCAGCTTCCCCCGGGAGAGGCGGTTTTATGACCCTTAAGCATTGGCTGGCAGCTTCAGCGCTATTGCCAGGACTTTGTCTCACGGCTCTTCCGGCGCTTTCTCAGCAGCAAACCGGCGATTCCGTCGCCGACGCTGCTCGCAAGACTCGCGAGCAGCAAAAGACTGCTCAAAAACCCAAAAAAGTCTTCACCAACGACGATTTCAAGTCCGCTACTCCAAGTCCTAGCGCAAGTTCCTCGTCAACGGATAAGGGCAGCACCTCACAAGCCACGGACAATACGCAAGCCTCCTCCAAGACCGGCACTACCGACGACGCCGAAAAGGCTTGGCGCCAACGCTTCGCCGATCAGCGCGCCAAAATCGCTCAGGCCCAGCAGGAACTCGACGTCCTCCAGCGCGAACAGAGCAAAGCTCAGGTGCAGTATTACAACGATCCCACCAAAGCCATGAACGAGCAGTATTCCCGCAAGGACATCAACGACAAGCAAGACAAGATCGACCAGAAGAAAAAGCAGATTGCCGACCTCCAGCAGCAGCTCTCCAATATGGAAGACGAGCTCCGCAAGTCCGGCGGCGATCCCGGCTGGGCCCGCGAATAACATCCTCCCAAATTTCTCCCGCCCAAACCTCCGCCACTCGAGCCTTGCCTGCTAACTGCTCATTCTTCTCTCCCCACTCCTAGCTACTTCCCTTCTCCGCACACCCTCCCGCCATCGCCCCAAAACCCCGCGCAATTCATGCTACAAACGAAGAAGATGGAACCTCTTCTCCTCGTCGAAGACAAAAACGAACTTCGCGCCATGCTCAAAAAAGCTCTCGCGCGCGCCGGCTATTCCGTTGACGAAGCCCCCGACGGCACCACCGCCATCCAAAAAGTCCGCCAGCGCCGCTATCTCATGGTCATCACCGACCTCAAAATGCCCGGCGCTTCCGGCCTCGACGTCCTCCGCGAATCCAAATCCGCCGACGCCACCATTCCCGTTCTTCTCCTGACTGCCTTTGGCTCCGTAGAGGAAGCCGTCTCCGCCATGAAAGAAGGCGCCTTCGATTTCCTGCAAAAGCCGGTGGACCTGGACCATCTCAAGCTTCTCGTCCAGCGCGCCACTCGCCAGCAGGAATTGCTCCGCGAAAATCTCCTTCTTCGCGAGGAATACACCGCGCGCTACGGATTTCCCCGCATCGTCGGCGAACACGCTTCCATCGTGGAAATCAGCCAGCAAATTCAAAAAGTCGCCGCCACCGACTCCACCGTTCTCCTCCTCGGCGAAAGCGGCACTGGCAAGGAACTCTTCGCCCGCGCCGTCCATCATCTTTCTCCGCGCCGCGAGCAGCCTTTTGTCGCTCTCAATTGCGCCGCCATTCCCGAAGGCCTCGTCGAAAACGAACTCTTCGGCCACGAACGCGGCGCGTTCACTGGCGCCGGCGCCAAAAAAGTCGGCAAACTCGATCTCGCTCACCGCGGTACTTTGTTCCTCGATGAAATCGGCGAACTTCCTCTCGCTATTCAGGCCAAACTCCTCCGCGTCCTTGAAGAGCGCAAATTCGATCGCGTCGGCGGCACGCAACTCGTCGAAGTGGACGTCCGCTTCGTCGTCGCGACCAATCGCAATCTTCAAAAATTAGTCGAAGAAAAGGCCTTTCGCGAGGACCTCTACTTCCGCATTGCCGCAGTTCCCCTCACCATCCCCGCGCTTCGTGACCGCGGCAACGACATTCCCTTGCTCGCAGAATATTTCCTCGAAAAATTTTCCCGTGAATTCAAGAAGCCCGGCCTCGAGCTCTCTCCCGAAGCGAAAGACCGCCTGCTCTCCTACCGCTGGCCCGGCAACGTCCGCGAACTCCAGAACACCATGGAGCGCGCTGTCATTCTCTCCGACGGCCTCACCATTCGCCCCGATGGCTTGCAACTCCCCGCCACCAAGCCCGATAACGGCGCTCTCCCCGCCGGCATGCTCCCCGAAAAATTCAGTTGGGAAGGCTCTCTCGAGGAAGTCACTGGCCGCGCCGTCAGTCACATCGAAAAAGTCATGCTCGAAAATACCCTTCGCGATTGCCGCTGGAACAAAACCAAAGCCGCCGAAATCCTCGGCGTCTCCCCCAAGACCCTCCTCGCCAAGCTCCGCTCCGCCGGCCTCGAAGACTAGCTTCTTCGCCCTTCCAGCCTCTCCGCTCCGTGTCCTATCAGTTATGGAAGTACCATTGTAGCAACCACAAATCGCTTGCTACGTTTGGGCTAAAGGAGTACCCCGTGTCCCGCAAACTTCTTGTTGCCCTGATTCTTCTCTCGGCCATCGTCGCTCTCGCTGGCGCCTACATGCTTCTCCCCAAACACTACACGCGCGGCGAGCGCCTCAATCAAACTGAAGTTTTCTGGAACGACCGCGAGGCCTTCTTCTTTCTCAGTACCGCCTCGATCGGCAGGTCCTCCAATTTTCTGACGCAACAGTTGCAGCACACCAAATACGCCTACGTCGGTCTCTTGCTCAATGCCAATTCGCAATTTTATGAGTACAACGTGAAGGCTTGGCGCCTCGCGCCGTCCGGCGAGCTGCAAATTCTTCCCATGCCTGATGACGCTACTCTTTTCGGCAACTGGTCTTTGCAGGATGGCAAGCTTCAGGTCGTTCCCGTCGCCAATCGCTACGTCCATCATCGCGGCTTCCGTTGGGACGGCCAAAAATTTGTCGCTGTCAATCCTGAGCCCCTTCAGAACTCCCATGCCAGTGTCGCGATGCTCTCCCCCGACGATTCCAATGATGACTCCGACGATGCGGACTCCGGCATCCTCAGCCGCGCCGCGCGCAAGTCGTTCAAGGACGCCGGATGGCATTGGAAAGATCTGCCCGGTTTCGTTTCAAACTCCCACGGCGACCTTCCCATCAATCTCGGTTCTGCTGCGTTTGATCTGACAGTTACCAGTTTCCCGCAGCCGGGCCAAGGCGATGCGCCTCTCGATCTCCTCGGCTTCGGCACAAAGTCTCTGACCATCGCACGAAGCGGCGCGCCCAACTCCGAAAAAACTCTTTGGAGCCAAGCCGGCTGGCAAGCCATCTCCAAAGCTGAATTCGATCAGCACGCCACTCGCTCCGGTACGCGCTTTCGCGCACCCTTCGAGCTTTTGCTTTGGCTCGTCTTGTTTGCGTTCGCTCTGCTTTGGCGCTTTGGTGCGCTCGGCCACGGCCTGCTCACCCTTCTCGGCTTGAAGGGCCGCATGTTGAAAAATTTGCCGACCACCTATTCGTTTCCCTCGGCCACCGCCGCCCAGTTCCCTTCTCTGGACCTGGCCGCCATTGACCGCTACACGCGCGAATTTGAAGGCATGGGCTTCACTCGCCTCCTCGACTTTTCCCTCGCCTCGGACAGCGCCACCCAGCCGCCCAACTTCTGCCGTCTAATCGCTCACACCACCTATCACTGCTTCTGCGAAATCCATCAAATTTTCCCGCGCCGCAAATCTCCCATGTCCGTGGCCTGCTCGATCCAAAGCGTCCTCGCCGACGGCTGGAGTATCACGTTCACGGACCGCAAGCCGATGGCTGTCGGTTCTCTTCTCCGTAGAAAAAAATCCCTCTCCGTCGCCATGCCCGGCACCAATACTTCCGAGCTTCTCCAAGCCTTTTTGCGCATGCGCGACAACGTCTGCATGGATCTCGGCATTTCCGTCGTTCGCGACGATACTCTCCAAGCCTACATCGCCAAAGTACAGCGCGGCGTGAGCGAGATGCGCGATGCCATCAAACAAAAAAATATGGCCACCGCCGTTTCCCACGTCTACTTCCGCAAGCTCTCCCTCCTCAAAACCAAGGAGGAGTACGCTTGGCTCGGCGACTACCCCAAAGAAGCCGAACGCCGCAAGCAGGGCTTTCCTCCCACTCCTGTCCGCGCCACCTAGCGCCTCCTACGCTCGCGTGTCGGTGAGCCGCTCGTAAACGGCTGGCCCAGAGACCACGCCCTGAATCCAAGCGGTTGGTTTTGACTCTTCTTTTTGGGGGCCGCCGCCCCCCCCGCATCACGCGCACCGCCAGTAAACCAGGTGTTTCCCGATTTGCAGGTTGGAGCTGCCCCTGCAGATACAGCCGTCGCCAGCCAAACAGTTGGTTGGCATTCACTCCATGCGCTCGCGCCACGCGTGCTACCGATACACCTGGCCGTAGCGCCTCCTCAACCATTCGACGCTTCTCCTCCACGGTCCGGAATCGCCTCCGCGGCTCTCTACCCCTCACTTGTATAGCTTGAGTGGAAGTGTCCATGATGCCCCTTGGTGGACACGATCTCTGTGTCCACAAGGATCATCATTCGTGCCTACCCACACTTCGTCCAGACGGTCGTGCTTTGACGCTTACTCAGCCTCCACGCCCCAGTCGTAACTCTGCGGCACGAAGGTCTCGCGCGCCGTCATTCCCAGTTCCTGCTTGCGCCGCTGCACGTAGCGCCGCACCGTCGCTTCCGCCACCTGCGCCTCGGGATGCTCCTGGCGGATGCGCTCCCAGATGCGGTGCGCCGTGTGCCGCTGCTTACGCGGCGCTTGTTGGTCGCTCCGCAAAATCCCGTCGATGAACTCTCTCACCAGCCCCAGCTTCGGACTGCTCCTCGCCGGGGCCTTGCGCTCTGGCGGTAGCGCGCTGGCCAACGCTTGCCGCACCATGCGCCGATGAGTATTCAACTTCTTCGCCACTCCTTGGATCGTGCCCACTCCAAACCGGTACTCCCGACGTATCTCCTCGAACAGTTCCACCTTGCGTCTCCTGTCTATCCGCCCCCCATCCCGCTTCGTGGGACAGGTTAGGCCGGCATGGTTCTCCAGGGGTGGGCCAATTCAAAAGCGCAAAGTGGGCCAATTCAGAGTAGCGAAATCAAAGCCTTCCGGGAAATTGATGGATAGTGTTTAAGAAAATGCCGTAGTAGCTCGGAAGTAGGACTCACAGGCGCGGATTTGAATTAGCACCGGCTTGCTGCGCCCGCAGTTTTTCCAGGTGCTCTTCCAGAACTTTTAGCTCCCGCTCCGTCGCCTGTAGAATCCCTGTTCGCCTTGTAATCTCGCTCTGTTTGCCGGGTTTCTGGTCCTCCGGTGCCGTACTCAATTGGTCGCTCAATTCGGCCAGCTTTTCCTTCGCGTCGTACACGTCCTGTTGATCTTCCCTAATGGATTGTTCGGTCGCCGCAATCGTAGCCGGAAGTTTCACTGCCGGCACTATTGGATCCTTAGCGTCAGAGCTAGTGCTTGCCTTTCTCTGCAGCACTTCACTTTCTTTCTCTCTGGCCTGAAGATAAAGATCTTCAGGTGTCCGCATGGCGATCAAATCATCGTTGGTCCAAACCATGTGCCTCTTCTTCAAGACCGGGCGGGAATATTCCTTAGCGCGCAGTGCCGCCGGAGTTGGCCTGGGAATTTCTTGAGCAGCCGTCTGCATGGCCGCTGCCAGCCACAACAAAGCAACTTTCAGTGTCGTCGTTCGTACGTTCATTTCCAGCCTCAGCTCACTAATGGTTGTAATTGATCTCGCGAAACGACAGTACTTTGAAACTCGTCGTCGCTTGCGAAGAGCTCACCAGACAGCTGTTGTAATACACTCCGCCATTCCCGCCGCCGCTGACACTGTACGTACCCGCGCCGAGCGTAGGCAATTCGGTCCCCAGGGGGTTTTGTGTTTGCGCCACAATCACCGCACCGTTAATCTGCACCGTTCCCTTTACATTGGCCTGACCCAGCCCGACCACCATCACAATTCCGTTCCAACCTGTGGTTCCCGTGGCCGTAAAGTTTCCCGTTACCACCAGCACTCCGTATCCCGTAAAGTTTCCCGACATGCTGAAGTCGCCGTTCACCACCACCGTCATGGGATTCGCCGCCGACATAGCTCCCGGCATGTTCGCATTCGTAACCGGACCTGTCAGCACCGCATCGGCATTCTGCGAAATCGTCTGGACCATCGCGTCCAGCGAGGCCGGCGTTTGCAAGTACGCGAGGTTCTGGTTCGCCGCGATCGTTGCGCTGATATTCACGGCCGTTGATGTACCGCTCGCCGTATTGCTCGCCGGCGGCGCTAACGACGACCCGGTATAGTTGCTCGGTTTCGGAAAGGAATAGCCTGGAAAATCTCCTGCATTCGTGTAGCCCAGGGCTGGAACATTGGGTTGTACGGGCGAACAAATTGGGCCGCCGCCTTGCTGATCTATGCCGTCATCCGCCCAGTTGTTTGAACTACCCCCGGAAAACGTCGTGTTTTTTCCGTCCAAAGTCACCGCCGAGGGCACTGTCAAGTTCATTTTTGTTGCGGTCACTAGATACCGCAGAAGTCTCTCGCTACCGTTTGGCAATACCGCAAAGGACGTTACCTCGAAAGCCTGCAGCGCCGTCGCGGGCGGCGTCGCGCTTACAATCAGGCTCGGCGGGCTCGCTGCACTGTTGTAGTACAGCGGAATCGTATTGTTCAGGACGCCGTCGTTGTTCACGTCCACGCCTATCGATTGTTCCGTCGCCGCGCTGATGCGCACCCATTTGAACAGCGGTCCTTGGTATGTTGTTCCTCCCGAGGTCACCGTCGAAACCGACGTCGTACTCTTCACCGTCGCGCTGGTAATCGGAGAACCGAATTCTGTCAGGTATTCGTTGTCGCCATACTTCGAGCTGGGCACCGCTGGCGTCACTGTTTCCCCTGGCGCGGCATTAATGATGTATCCGACGGTTCCAATCGCTAGCGGTCCAGCCGCCGGAAGAAAGTTGGTCATCCCCGCCGCGTTGTTGATGTAATCCGGATTCTTCGGCAATAGCCGTCCTCGCCCTTCCTCCAGTCCGGCTTCCGCCGCATACAGAACGCTTGCCGACGAACGATAATTCCCTGCCAAGGCGCTCTCCGTACCGGACGAAACGATCAACGACACCGCCAACACACTGATCAGCAGTAGCACGAAAATCGCAATGAGCAGGGCCACGCCCGCTTGTCTTGCTGCCCGGCTTTTTCTTATTTTTTTCATGGCGCCTGTCCATTAACGGTTCGGATTGCTGCGTCGTCCTCGCCCGTTCAACTCGACAATTCGCAGTTTTCCCGATTGCGCATCTCTCCTCGGCGTCATAACGATTAGCGTCACCTCGACGTCCCGGATGTTCTGCGGTGCATTGTTGATCCCCGCGTTTTGGCAAAGTACTGTTCCTGCTGGCGTATCGCAGCTGTATTGGAAAATGGGCTGCGCATTGCCTCCGGGAAACATGGTTGGATAGGCCGCTGAGATCTGCGCGATTTGCGAAACTGCAGCGTTGTTCATGACGTTTTGAATGTAGGGAACCATTACTCCGGCAACTGAGGTCGCCGTAATCGGGTCGGATCCCACAACTTTAGGCGTCACCCCACGGTAGAGCGTCGTTCCCAGCAATTGATAACGCGTCCACTTCACACCGCTTCCGTCCACATCCCCTTCCAATACGAGATCGAAATCGCCGGGAGAATAATTCAAGCCAGGCCCGGCAATCACGCAGGTTCCGCCGCCCGCTGTCCCGATCTGGCACGGCGTCGCCGGATAGTTTGGGCTCCAGCCAAACGGCGTCACTGCGTATTTGTTGGCTGGTGGCAGAACGGCAAACTGGCTCGCCGGAGGATACCCTGCATCCGTGACGTCCTGAACGATCTGATCCAGTCCCAATCGCGCTTGCTCGAACGAATCGACCACCTGCGATTCCGTTTGTGTTCGCTTTTGAGTCATCCCCAATAGGCTGAACATAGCCCCGCATAGCGCCACAAATATGGCCACCGACACGATCATCTCGATCAGGGTGAACCCTCTTTCGTGTGCTCGCCCGCTACGTCGTCTCATTTCTCCACCATCGTGTCCAGATTCACCGGGGCAAACGGAGTGTTCCCGCCATTCCTCCGCACACCCACCAAGAAGCGTTTTCCTTTCGCGACTCCGCCGTTTGCGTAGGTGATCACCGCCCAGCGCAGCTCGTACGGCGATCCCGTCGGATCATTAGGATCGGTGTACAAAAAGCTGTAGTTGCCAACACTCGCCTGCGTGAAATCGATCACCGGCTGGTTGTTGATCGCGACCAGCGCACACCCGACCGGTGTCTTCGGCGTAACCGGGTCTCCGAGACCGCAATTCGTCCCGATTGGGCAGTGCAAGCCTGACGTGTCGCTGAAGGAAGTTGCGGTAAGCGGCTGGTCAATCAACGCGCTCATCTCACGCTGCGCCAAAACCAGTGCTGTCGAGTCATCACGGTTTCCTGAATTCAACCGTATGGCCGCTGGCACCAGCTGAGCCACCGCCACCAGCCCCACCATCAACACCACCATCGCCACCATCAACTCCACGAGCGTAAATCCACTCCCCATCACCGCTTGGCGCTGGCAGAGCCCTTTTCTCTTTTGTTTGTTCTTCATTAGTCCAGTTGCTGCCAATTCCCTGTCGAGTCCGCCGTCCATACCTGCACCGACCCGGATGGCAGCAAGATCACCGCTCGATAGCCCACTCTTGCGACCGAGCCATTCGCCAGATACACCGCGTACACCGCCGGCGGATTCACTCCGCCTCGCCGGTCAAACCCGATCGTTGCCGTCGGCGGCGATACGCCTGTCAGCACGACGTTGGCTCCAATGCCCGTCGCCAGAGCAGAGGTATGCGGAGCACTTGCCGCCTGGATCGGCCCAACATTCCCAACAAAAATCGTTTGATTCTCGCTCTGATCCAGCACTCCATTGCCGTTCGAATCTGTCCACGTGCTGATTGTCGCCGGCGTGGTGTTGGACCGCGTCATCATCCAATTCAGAGCCTGGTTCCTGCGCACCGCCTCAAATCTCGCAAACTTGAGACTATTCGCTACTCGGTGTGCCGCGTCCGTGAGCTGATACGACTGATACATTTGCCAGAATGACGGAAGCGCCACCGCGCTCATCACCAGAATGACCGCCGTCACCACCACCAGCTCGACCGTTGTAAAACCTCGAGCGCCCCGTTGCTCTCTCGTCGTTTTTGTAGAATGTTTCATAGTGGAGCAGTCGCGCAGCTTTCTTTCCCCTCGCGAATCTTGCTCGCGTCTTAGGTGCACTTCCATCTCCAAGCCATTCGCTGGATATCTGCTTTGTTCTCAGTGCCTGCCAACCCTCCTTTTCATTATTAGTACTTCATAATATTCCGATTGGGTGAATATGTTACAAATCTGGAGCGGCACTCATGTAAGGCTCCCTGCAATCTCTAACTCCTCTCTCCACTCATCGTTCCACTTCGGAACATGCTCCTTGCGCTTCTATCTCCGCCGCGCACCACTTCTCCCTCTTTCCGGCGTAGCCTGGCTGCTCATCCATTTTTCTTACTAAGGCAAGCAGGAAAGCCCGGGGGAGCGATGAAGGTGATGCACACGGAATTTGGACAGGAGTGCGGGCACCGGTTCCCGCGCTCTGGGAACTGAAATCACCACCATCCTTCTGGCATTCCGCTTATTTCTTGGATCGTCTGCTGACTACGAATTTTTGTGAAGGACTTAATGCTTTATCCTTCCGGTGAACACAGCCATACCAGCAGCAAGGGCGGCGCATCCCTTCCTTAAGTTCCGAGCATACCCGTTCAACATGCTCGCGCCGTTTTTCCGGAAGTTTCACGGACATAACCCAACAAATCCACTCATTGCGGGCGAGCGGCGTTAAATCCTCCCACTTTCCCCGAGCAACAGGATCGGAAACAAATGCTTTTCGCAAATCCGCTGGCACGCGATGCGCCACGCCGCCTGAAATCGATCTCTTGACCATTCTCGTTGTTCCTATCGCCGTATCCACTTCGGCTCAATGGTAACAAATGGGCGCGAGCAGCCAAGCAGGAGGCGCGGGGTGGGACCAGCCAAGCAGGTGCCGCAGGCTGGCCCAGAGACCACGCCCTGAATCCAAGCGGTTGGTTTTGACTCTTCTTTTTGGGGGCTGCCGCCCCCCGCATCGCCCTCGATGACCTACAGAAGCAGCATGCTATTTCAGTGCCTCTGTCCCGTACCCAAACATCTTCTCTGCCTCACCCGCCGATGCGGAGGATGTTGCAATCTAAGGGGACGGCTCACATGACTTTCATCGTTTCAATGAATACAACTAGCGCGGCAAGCTCGCTCTGAAGGATAGCCACGGATTCCTCAAAGGCTTCTGTCTTTCTTACCCTGTCCGAATCTTCGTCGGGGCTCGTAAGAAGAATCCCTCTTCTGAAATCATTGGCCATTTCCAACGCCTTTTGCCGCGTGATATTTCTCCTGTCGATCGCGCGCGATAATTTGTGAATAAAGACTTCCTTTTGATTTTTCTTCAGTGACTTCCCCAGAGCGAGGGAGGCGTAGCGGTAGAACTCGATGAGATACTCTCCGAGACTCCAATTCGTGAAGAGATATGTCGTGAGGCTGTCGGGAAAATGTTCCCCGTCGATCGCTCCGGCGGTCCGGATAGCCTTCTCTATCTCCAACCATACATTCGACAATTCCCGTGCGTCGCGTTGTACGCATTCAAGCCACTCGAACACGTGTTCGCGGCTCATCTTTTCCCGTTCGGACAAGAGCTTCAGAAACTCAAGCGGATTGATCGAGAAAGCCATTGCGGCCGATCCTATCACTTAACCATGGCCGTCAAAAACCGACCTACCTAATACGGGGGATTGCCCGGTGGACCACTCATAACTCGGCTGGCGGCACACGCTCATCTCGCAGATTCGATTTTGACTTGGTCTTTCCGCTTGGGGCGCGAATGCCCCGTCTTCTTCCCTGTAGGGTCACCCTTCTGAGGATGCCCGTTTCCCCCCGCTTCAACCGCCTTCTTAAAACGACCGTCTTCCTTAGTCCTCCGCATCCGAGCCGCCGTCTGCCTTAAGCGCCCACACTCGCGGGCGGCTCGCGTGAGGAGATTCTTCTCGCCTCTCCTCCACTCCCGCGCTACGATTCCTCCGCCAACTCAATCGCTCGATCCGCAACGCCCATGGACCTCTACACCTACGACGCCGAATCCCAAATCAAATCCGCCGCTGGCGTCACGTATCTCTACGACGGCTCCGGCCGACGCGTCTCGAAATCCAACGGCAAACTCTATTGGTACGGTTCCGGCGGTGAAATCCTCGCCGAAACAAATGCTTCAGGAACCACGCTCAACGAATACGTCTACTTCGGCGGAAAGCGCGTCGCGGTTCTTCCCGCTGGCGGCAATGCGCAGTTCTACGTCGAAGACCTGCTCGGCTCTTCCCGCGTCATCACCACCAACAACGGCACTGTCTGTTACGACG
>DATEHE010000022.1:0-267661 GCA_035279745.1 Candidatus Acidiferrum sp.
CCAGGCTGCGCTTGAACATGGGGAGTATCTGAATGGCGAAGAACAATCTTTTTCGTAAACGCTTTGATTTTTCCAAAATTCCGGCCACGATCCAGATTCCAAACCTGATCGAAGTGCAGAAGCGTTCGTACGAGCGCTTCCTGCAAATGGATCGCCTGCCCAGCGAGCGGCAGGAGGCCGGGCTGCAATCGGTCTTCACCTCGGTCTTCCCGATCACCGATTTTCGCAACGTCTCGCAGTTGGAGTTTGTGGATTTCGCCATCGGCAACTGGGAATGCAAGTGCGGCCACTTGAAAGGACTGCACCATCTGCGCACCACCTGCCGGAATTGCGGCTCGACCGTCATCACCGATCCGTTCCACGCCGGCGAAGTATTGTGCTCGAATTGCGGCACCTACAACGCCAACACGCCCGATTTCTGCACCAAGTGCGGCGACCCGGTCGGCTTGCAACTGAAGTACGACGTGAGCGAGTGCGAAGAGCGCGGCATGACCTACTCGGCGCCGCTCAAGGTCACCATCCGGCTCACCATCTTCGATAAAGACGCCGAGACCGGCAACCGCTCCATCCGCGACATCAAGGAGCAGGAAGTTTTCTTCGGCGATGTTCCGCTCATGACCCAGAACGGGACCTTCATCATCAACGGCACCGAGCGCGTCATCGTCAGCCAGTTGCACCGCTCGCCCGGCGTCTTTTTCGAGAGCGCCAACAACCGCACCTACTTCCTCGGCAAGATTATTCCGTACCGCGGTTCGTGGGTGGAATTCGAGTACGACACCAAGAACATTCTCTACGTGCGCATTGACCGCAAACGCAAATTCCTCGGCTCGATCTTTTTGCGCGCGCTGGGAATGAAGTCCAACGAGGAAATCCTCCGAACCTTTTATCAGGTCGAGCGAATCTCGCTGCGCGACAAGGATCTTTTCTGGAACGTTTCGCCGGGCATCGTGGACCGCAAGCTGGCTCACGAAATCCGCAATCCGCGCAGCGAAGAAGTGATCGTCGGCGCGCACAAGCGCATCACGGATAATCTTTTCAAGGAGTTGATCAAGGCCAAGATTTCCCAGGTTCGCGCCGCGCTCACCGATTTGGAAGGCGCCTACTGCGTCGCTGACGTGGTGAACCGCCAAACTGGTGAAGTTTTGCTCGAAGCCAACAAGCCTCTGACTCCTGAAGTCTGGCAGGCGTTTGCCGAGAGCGCCATCACCGAGGTGGATGTTTTCTTCCCGGAACGCGATGACATCGGCCTTGTGCTTTCCCGCACGCTCGATAAGGACGCGATCCGCTCCTCGAAAGAGGCGCTCATCGAAATCTACCGCAAGCTGCGCCCCGGCGACCCGCCGACTCTCGAAACGGCCACGAACCTGTTCCGCGGCATGTTTTTCGATCCGCGCAAGTACGATTTCAGCCGGGTCGGCCGTCTGAAGTTCAACATCAAGATGGGTCTGGACACGCCGCTCGACAATCGCACGCTGGATTCGCCCGATTTCGTTTCGGCGATCAAGTATCTCTTCAAGCTGCGCAAGAACATCGGCGTGGTGGACGATATCGATCACCTGGGCAATCGCCGCGTCCGCGCAGTCGGCGAGCTTCTCGAAAACCAGTTCCGCATCGGTTTGGTCCGCATGGAACGCGCCATCAAGGAAAAAATGAGCGTGTACCAGGAAATGTCAACGGCCATGCCGCACGACCTGGTCAACGCCAAGCCGGTTATGGCGGCCATCCGTGAATTCTTTGGCTCCTCGCAGTTGAGCCAGTTCATGGACCAGACCAATCCGCTCAGCGAAATTACTCACAAACGGCGTCTCTCGGCTCTCGGCCCCGGCGGCCTTTCGCGCGAACGCGCGGGGTTCGAGGTCCGCGACGTCCATCCGACGCACTATGGCCGCATCTGCCCGATTGAAACGCCGGAAGGTCCGAACATCGGACTGATCAGTTCTCTTTCCTGCTTTGCGCGGATCAACGATTACGGCTTCATCGAGTCGCCGTATCGCCGCGTCAAGGGCGGCCGCATCATTGACTACGTCCAGATCGTCAACGCCGGAGACAGCGAATTCAAAGCCGGCGAAATCGTCGAGAAGGACAAAGTTGAGGAGCTCAACGAGGAGCTCAAGCGCCGCAAAGTCGTCTATGAGCCCTACTGCTTCTATCTTTCCGCCTGGGAAGAGGACAAGTACGTTGTGGCGCAGGCCAACGTGGCGCTCGATGAGCGCTTGAAAATCACCACCGAACTTGTCAATTGCCGTCAGGCCGGCAACTTCGTTCTCAAGAGCCGCGAAGAAGTGGATTACGTTGACGTTTCGCCGAAGCAGTTGGTGTCCGTCGCCGCCAGCTTGATCCCGTTCCTTGAAAACGACGACGCCAACCGCGCGCTGATGGGTTCCAACATGCAGCGCCAGGCTGTTCCGCTGATCCGCGGTGAAGCGCCGCTCGTCGGCACCGGCATGGAGCGCGTCACTGCGCGCGATTCCGGCGCGGTCGTGCTTTGCAAGCGCGAAGGCATCGTGGACCAGGTGGATAGCGAACGCATCATCGTTCGCGTCGAATCCGACCATTCCGGCGTACTCAGCCGCGAAGTGGGCGCCGACATCTACCAGCTCATCAAATTCAAGCGTTCGAACCAGAACACCTGCATCAACCAGAAGCCGTTCGTTCGCGTGGGCGATCGAGTCAAGAAGGGCCAGGTGCTCGCTGACGGGCCCTGCACGGAGCGCGGCGAACTTGCTCTCGGCCGCAACGTGCTGGTCGCGTTCGTTCCCTGGCGCGGATACAACTTTGAAGACGCCATTTTGGTCAGCGAAAAGCTGGTCAAGGACGATTACTACACTTCGATTCACATCGAGGAATACGAGATCGAAGCGCGCGATACCAAACTCGGTCCCGAGGAAGTCACGCGCGACATCCCCAACATCAGCGAGTCGTTCCTTCGCAACCTCGACGAGAGCGGAGTCATTCGCATCGGCGCGGTCATCAAGCCCGGCGATATTCTCGTCGGAAAAGTCACGCCGAAGGGCGAGACCACTCTGACGCCGGAAGAAAAGTTGCTTCGCGCGATTTTCGGCGAAAAGGCCGGCGACGTTCGCGACGCCTCTCTCTATTGCCCGCCGGGCATTGAGGGCACCATCGTGGACGTGAAGATCTTCACTCGCAAGGGTGGAGAAAAAGACGAACGTCACAAAGCCATCGAGGCTTCCCAGGTGTTCAAGCTGGAAAAGAACCTCGCCGACGAAATCCGCATCCTCACGGACGAGCGCCTCAAGCGCTTGTCTGATTTGCTGGGTGGAAAGATTCTCCAGGCGGATTTGCACGACGAGAAGACCAACAAGCGCCTTTTGAACAAGGGTGTTGAGTTGACGCGCGAGCTGATTGAAAAAATCTCCACGCGCAACCTCAAGCGCCTGAAGCTCAATGAGAAGGACCCTCTCCTGATAGAAAAGATCGAAGAGATCGAGGAGATGACCTCTCGCCAGATTGACGTGCTCCGCAAAATCACCGAGGAGCGCAAAGAAAAGCTGAAGAAGGGCGATGAACTGCCTCCGGGCGTCATCAAGCTGGTTAAGGTTTATATCGCGATGAAGCGCAAGCTTTCCATCGGCGACAAAATGGCCGGCCGCCACGGGAACAAGGGCGTTATCGCCCGCATCGTGCCCCAGGAAGATATGCCGTACCTTCCCGACGGCACTCCAGTCGAAATCGTGCTCAATCCTCTCGGCGTTCCGTCCCGTATGAACGTCGGGCAGATTCTCGAGACGCATCTCGGCTGGGCCGCCAAGGAACTTGGCAATAGCCTCAAGCGCCTGCTCAGCAAGGAAGTGAGGGCGGAGGCCGTGCGCCGCTGGTTCCGCGAAGTCTTCGGTGAGATCGCCATCTGGAAATCGCTCGCGAAGCTCAGCGACGACGAGTTGCTCGAGTACGCCGAGGGCTTCCGCGACGGCATCCCCTTCGCTACGCCTGTTTTCGACGGCGCGCGCGAGCCGGAAATCCGCCACCTGCTGGAAGTCGCGGGCCTGCCGAATGCCGGCAAGATCAATCTCTTCGACGGCATGACGGGAGACCAGTTCGATCAACCGGTCACGGTCGGCTACATCTACATGCTCAAGCTTTCGCACCTCGTTGACGACAAAATTCACGCGCGCTCCATCGGTCCGTACTCGCTTATCACCCAGCAGCCTTTGGGCGGCAAGGCGCAGTTCGGCGGCCAGCGCTTTGGCGAAATGGAAGTTTGGGCGCTCGAAGCCTATGGCGCGGCGCACATCCTGCAGGAACTGCTCACGGCGAAATCGGACGACGTGTACGGCCGCGCGAAGATCTACGAGGCCATCGTCAAAGGCGAGCCGGGGATCGAACCCGGCGTGCCCGAATCGTTCAACGTTCTCGTACGCGAATTGCAGTCGCTCTGCCTGGACGTCGAGCTCATGAAGCGGCAAAAACCGCCAACAGTGGAGAAAGCCGCGGACTAGATTAAGTTTCAGCCGGGATGGCGCTGAACCCAGCGCCGCCTCGGCAACGCAGATGGAATAGCAAGTTCCGTTGTCGGGTTCCAGCCGGTTTGCCGCACCACAGCGAACCGCAGCCCGCGCCGCGAGGCACGGGAGGGAGGAAACAACCTTGTATCGAAGCAGCCCTTACGATCGCGCCAGTTTGATTGCTGATTTCGATTCGATCCGTATCAGCTTGGCAAGCCCGGAGAAGATTCGTTCATGGTCTCACGGCGAAGTCACCAAGCCGGAAACCATCAACTACCGCACGTTCAAGCCCGAGCGCGACGGCCTTTTCTGCGCCAAGATTTTTGGCCCCGTCACCGATTGGGAATGTTTGTGCGGCAAGTACAAGCGCATGAAGCACCGCGGCGTCATTTGCGATAAGTGCGGCGTCGAAGTCACGCTCAGCAAAGTCCGCCGCGAACGCCTCGGCCATATCGAACTTGCTTCGCCCTGTTCGCACGTCTGGTTTTTCAAGGGTTTGCCCAGCCGCATCGGCTATTTGCTGGACATCTCCATGCGCGACCTCGAGCGCATTCTCTACTTCGAAGCGTTTGTCGTCGTGGATGCCGGCGAAGTCGCCGTGCTCCGCGAACGCGAAGTTTTGCCGGAAGACAAATACCGCGAACTGCAGAAGGAATATCCGGGCCAGTTCACCGCCAAGATGGGCGCCGAAGCCATCAAGGAGCTTCTCCGCCGCGTCGAGGTGGACAAGCTTGCCGATGAACTGCGCGAAAAAATGAAGGCGGATCCTTCGCTGCAGAAGCGCATCAAGTACGCCAAGCGCCTCAAAGTGCTCGAAGCTTTCCGCAAGAGCGGAAACAAGCCCGAGTGGATGATTCTGGACGTCGTTCCCGTTCTTCCGCCGGAACTCCGGCCTCTCGTCCCTCTGGATGGCGGCCGTTTCGCCACTTCCGATTTGAACGATCTTTATCGCCGTGTCATCAACCGCAACAACCGTTTGAAAAAGCTCATGGAGCTTCGCGCGCCGGACGTCATCGTCCGCAATGAAAAGCGCATGCTTCAGGAAGCGGTTGACGCGCTCTTCGATAACGGCCGCCGAGGCCGCGTCCTTCGCGGCACCAACAACCGCCCGCTCAAGTCTCTCAGCGATACTTTGAAGGGCAAGCAGGGCCGCTTCCGCCAGAACCTGCTGGGCAAGCGCGTGGATTATTCCGGCCGCTCCGTCATCGTCGTCGGCCCCGAGCTGAAACTCAATCAGTGCGGTCTGCCGAAGAAGATGGCGCTCGAGCTCTTCAAGCCGTTCATCTACCACAAGCTCGAAGCGCAAGGGCACTGCACGACCATCAAGCAGGCCAAGGAAATGGTCGAGCAGCAGGAATCCGTCGTGTGGGACATCCTCGAGGATGTCATTCGCGAACATCCCGTGCTCCTCAACCGCGCTCCAACGCTGCACCGGCTTGGCATCCAGGCGTTCGAACCGGTTCTCGTCGAAGGCAAAGCCATCCGCATTCACCCGCTGGTCTGCACTGCATTCAACGCGGACTTTGACGGCGATCAGATGGCCGTGCACATTCCGCTCTCGCCGGAGTCGCAAGTCGAAGCCTCCGTGCTCATGCTCAGCTCCCGCAACATTCTTTCTCCCGCGCACGGCTTGCCTCTCGCCGTTCCGTCGCAGGATATGGTGCTCGGCATCTACTACCTCACCAAGGCCAAGCCCGGCGCCAAGGGCGAGGGCCGCGTATTCGGCAACGCCGAGGAAGTTGTGCTCGCGCTCGAAGCCGGTGAAGTCGAGCTGCTCACTCCGATCCGCTTGCGGTTTACGGGAGAAATGATCGATCTCACCACCGCATATGACGACCAGGACGTGCCGCACACTGAGCCGGTCAAGATGGAGCGGCAATTCATTCAGACGACAGTCGGTCGTGTGATTTTCAATTCGCACCTTCCGGCGAAATTCCCCTACATCAACGGCTTGCTCAAGAAAAAGGGCGTGCAGCAGCTCGTTTATTACGCCTATTTGCGCTACGGGCTGACGGACACAGTCGTCCTGCTCGATCACCTGAAAGAACTGGGCTTCACATACGCCACCAAGTCCGGAATTTCGATCGGCATTGACGACATGCTCATCCCGGGCGACAAAACCAAGCTCGTGGACGGCGGCGAAAAAGAAGTTGTGCGAGTGCAGCAACAGTATCTCGACGGCGCCATCACCCACGGCGAACGCTACAACAAGATCGTCTCCATTTGGGGCGACATCACTGAAAAAGTCGCGGACGAAATGTTCAAGGCGCTCGAGACGCAGGACAAGGAAGGCAACATCAACCCGGTCTATGTTATGGCCGACTCCGGCGCTCGCGGTTCGAAACAGCAGATTCGCCAGCTCTCCGGCATGCGCGGCCTGATGGCCAAGCCTTCCGGCGAAGTCATGGAAACGCCGATCACTTCAAACTTCCGCGAAGGCCTCACCGTGCTGGAGTATTTCATTTCGACTCACGGCGCGCGCAAGGGCTTGGCGGACACCGCGTTGAAGACCGCCGATTCCGGCTACCTGACGCGCCGTCTCGTGGACGTCGCGCAGGACGTCATCATCAATGAGCGCGATTGCGGAACGAACGACGGCATCTACGTCGAGCCCATTGTCGAAGCGGGCGTGGAAGTCGAACCGTTGCGCGATCGCATCGTTGGCCGCGTGTCCCTCGATCGCATCAAGGATTTTGAGGGCACCGTCATCGTGGATATCAACCAGGAGATCACCGAGGATCTCGCGAACCAGGTTCAAGCCGCGGGCATCGAACGCGTTCGAATTCGCTCCGTGCTCACGTGCGAATCCCGGCGCGGCGTTTGCGCGCTCTGTTATGGCCGCAATCTGGCTTCCGGCCGCATGGTCGAGCTCGGCGAAGCCGTCGGCGTTATCGCCGCGCAGTCCATCGGCGAGCCTGGCACGCAGTTGACCATGCGTACGTTCCACATCGGCGGCACCGCGACGCGCGTTTCCGAGCGCTCCACGCTCGAAGCGCGCAACAACGGTCTCGTCAAGTTCGTGGACCTCAAATTCGTCGAAGGCCGCGGCGGCGCATCCATCGCGATGAACCGCTCGGGCTTGATCTCGATCGTGGACGAAAAAGACCGCGAGAAGGAGCGCTACCACGTCGTCTATGGCGCGCGCCTCCGCGTTCAGGACGGAGAACACGTCACTCACGGCCAGATTCTCGCCGAATGGGATCCTTTCACCTTCTCGATTCTTACCGAATCTCAGGGCACGGTGAAGTTCGATGATCTCAAAATCGGTTTGACGATCGAGGAACAAGTGGACGAAGTGACTGGGCTCTCCCAGGACGTCGTCACTCTGCCTCCGGGCGATGAAAAGCATCAGCCTGCCATTTTGATCCGCGATTCTTCCGGCAAAGTTCGGAAGAAATACCTCATGCCTTCGCGAGCCCACTTGATGGTCAAGGATGGCGATGAAGTCCAGGCCGGCGACGTGCTTGCGAAGATTCCTCGCGAAACGACCAAGACCAAGGACATCACCGGCGGTCTCCCGCGCGTCGTCGAACTCTTCGAGACTCGCAAGCCGCGCGATCCGGCCGTCATCAGCGAAGTGGACGGCGTCGTCCGCTATGGCGACATCGCCAAGGGCATGCGCAAGGTCTATGTCGAGACGGAAGATGGCAAGACCACCAAGGAATATTCCATTCCTCGCGGCGTGCACATCAACGTTCAGGAAGGCGACCACGTCCGCGCGGGCGAGGCGCTCATTGATGGCCCGCTCAACTTGCATGACTTGCTCGCCGTTCTTGGCGAGAAATTCACGCAGGCCTATCTCGTCAACGCTATTCAGGAGGTTTACCGCCTCCAGGGCGTCAACATCAATGACAAGCATATCGAAACCATCTCTCGCCAGATGATGCGCTGGGTCAAAGTCGAGGACGTTGGCGACACTACCTTCCTCCTGGAAGAGCAAGTGGACAAGTTCCGCTTCCGCGAGGAGAACGACCGCGTGATCGCCGATGGCGGCCGTCCCGCAACTGGGCGACCTCTCCTGCTCGGCATCACCAAGGCGTCGCTTTCGACCGATTCGTTCATTTCGGCCGCAAGCTTCCAGGAGACAACCCGCGTTCTTACCGAAGCCGCCGTTGCCGGCAAGGTCGACTATCTGCGCGGCCTTAAGGAAAACGTGATCATGGGCCGCTTGATTCCTGCTGGAACGGGCCTGGAACACTACCGCAGCCTTCAGTTGTTGACGGAAGTGCCGGCTCCCGCTCCCATCGAGGATATTCCCGAGGCTGCCGAACTCACTGCCGAGGAAGCTGCCGCTCTCGACTTCCTTCAGAAGGACACGGAAGCCGACGCAGCCACCGAAGGCTGATTCGAATCGGCGGTCAGGCCAGTTACTTACTCATGTTTTCACCCGGGCGTTCCGGCTCACTCCGGAGCGCCTTATTTTTTTGGTCTTGCAGAGGTAACCTTCAGGCACGTTCGCATCCCGCGCCCGTTGTCCAAAATCGCATCTATTTCTAGAATGAATTGTTCCGGTTCCATTTGCGGCTAGCGAACTCCGTTTTTCAGCCGCGTCGCGCCTTGATGCCCAAACACGACGAGTCTTCGAAATCCCCTGCCAAGGAGCGCCCCTCAGACGGGGCGGCCCGCACCAGTCTGTCTTCGCGTCTTGAACAGTTCGAGAGACGTCAAAGCGAGCTCTGGCGCCTGACTTTTATTCTCTTGCTGGTCCTTGCCATCGTATTTGCTTTTACTTCCTGGACCACCGTCCGTTCACTCGCCCACCGTTTCGAAGCGCTTCCCATCGGCCTCGTCGTCCTCGTAATCCTTTTTGGGATTTATGCCTGGAAGCGCACGCAGGAAATCTCCGAACTGCGCGGCCTCGTCCGCGGACTGGAGCATCATGAAGCCGCTCCTCCAAGCGACCGGCAGATGGAGCAGCTTTTCGCCGTCATCTCCCGTTCCCAGCAGGGCTATCGCGACCTGATTGATTCGTTTGACGACATTCTCATCGCGCTCTCGCTGGAAGGCGAGATTCGAGCGGTAAACCGCAGCTTCGCCGATCTCGTGGGCGCAACCTACCAGCAGATCATCGGCCGGCCAGTTACGGATTTTCTCGAGGAAGGAAGCGGCGAGGGGGCGGAGCTTGTCCGCCGGGCGATGCCGAGGTTTCTCGAGCGCCGCCACTGGTCCGGGATCATTCAGGTCCGGCTAAAAAAGCAGAATTCTGTCTGCTATTTTGATTGCGTCGCTCACGCCATGACCCGCGAGAACACGGTGCACGGCCTCACTCTTCTGGGCCGCGACATCACCGCGCTTCGCAAGAATGAGGCCCGTTTCACGGAGCTCTTCGAGACGCTTCAGGAAGGCATTTACATCGCCACCCCCGACGGCTCACTACTCGACGCCAATCCCGCTCTCGTTCGGATGCTCGGCTACGGTTCCAAGGACGAATTGCTGGCTAAAAAAGTTCAGGAAATCGTAACGGATCGTGCCGAACGGAAGCTGCTGGTGGATGAGGTGGATCGCCAGCCATCTCCGCACGGCCGCGAAATCAGCGTTCAACGCAAAGATGGCTCAAAAATTTTCTGCCTGAACACCGCGACCGCTATTCGCGATACCTCTGGACGCGTAATTCGTTATCAGGGATCCGTCCTCGACGTCACCGCTCGCCGCCAGATCGAGCGCCAGCTCCACAAGGAGCAGGAATTCGCGCGCAGGCTGGTGGACAATTTCCCGGATCTGATCCTCGTTGTCGATACAAATTCGCATTACACCTTCGTAAGCCCGCGCTGCAAGGAAGTCTTGGGTTACGAGCTTGCCGAGACGGAAGAGATGGAGTTTGGAGGCCGCACACATCCCGAGGACCTTCCGACTTTGCTGGGCTTGTTTCAGGACATTCTCGCCGGACGGACCAATTTCGGTTCGCTCGAGGTCCGCGTTCGCCACAAACTCGGCGAGTGGCGCCGCATCCGCTTCAACCTCAGCCCTCTCGCGGACGAGACCGGAAAGATCGAAGGCGTCGTGCTCTCCGGCCGCGACGTAACGGAGCTGAAGCGGTTGGAAGAACAGCTCATCCAGGCTGAAAAATTAGCCGCCATGGGCCAGATGCTCGCCGGGGTCGCACACGAACTCAATAATCCCCTCACAGCGATTCTCGGCGTCACCGAACTTCTGCGCGAAAGCCAGCCCGATCCGGAAGTTAGCAAGCGGCAGCTTGAATTGACCCACCGCCAGGCCCGGCGTGCCGCGCGAATCGTGCAGAATCTTTTGGAGTTTTCGCGTCCCGCCTCTCCGCAAAAGAAGCCCGTGGACCTCAACAGCATCGTGGATCGCACTCTGCAATTGCATGAGCATTCTCTTCGCAGAAACAACGTCGAAGTTGACTTTCGTCCTCAGCCCGATTTGCCGGGCGTCGTGGGCGACGCCAATCAACTCATCCAGGTCTTTCTCAATCTCATCACTAACGCCGAACAGGCCATTCGCGAAGTACGCGAGTCTGGCCGGATTCAAATCCGGTTCGCCCGCATTGGAAACCGCGTTTCCATCGCGTTCCAGGATGATGGCGTGGGCGTGCGCCCGGAATCAGTTCCTCGCCTTTTTGACCCTTTCTACACGACAAAACGCCCCGGCGGCGGCACCGGTCTGGGGTTGAGTATCTGTCTTTCCATCATTCGCGAGCACGGTGGCACCATCGAAGCCGAAGCACTTCCTGCGGGGGGGTCTGCATTTACGGTTTATCTTCCCCTAGTGGCGAAGCCCGAGACGGTCCCCGAACTGTCTGTTCCCGCGGTTCCGCAAGCCGCTGCTCCACTCAGTCCCGGCAACCTGAACGGGCGTTCCATACTAGTTCTCGATGATGAAGAGAGCCTCCGCAGCCTTCTTTCTGATGGTCTATCTGTTCGCGGTTTACTCGTGGAATGCGCCGCGACTCTTGAGGGCGCTCTCACTCTCATTCGCCAGCGGGCCTTCGATGCATTGCTCTGCGACGTCAACTTGTTTCAGGATGGTATCCACATTAGCGGCAAGCTGGTCGCGGAAAAGCTTCTCGCCGCAGCCGGCGAACGCAAACCAGCCTTGATATTCATGTCAGGCGATCTTGTGGACCCGGGGCAGGATCCCTCGGACTCGAACGGACCGCGTTATCTGCAAAAGCCTTTTCGCGTCTCAGAAGTTGTCGCTTTGCTTGAAGAAGTGTTTGGCTCGGCGCCTTCGGCTTGACTTGTTCAGGCAGCCGTCGAGGCTACTTTGGCGCCGGATCCACTCCAAAATCCCAAACGTACAAATTCAGCCCGTCCGGCAGAATTTCCGCTAAGGCATACTCGCCCGGCGGCAGCGGCGCGCTCAGCGTAAACCGGAAGACGTCCGGCGCCACTTCCCATCGCTGGACTGCGACATCCGCTCGAACTTCCCCAACTTGCTCTCCGAACATGCTTTGGATGGATTCCAGGAGCCGCTTATGACCCTTCACTCTGGCGCGAACGAGCGTCACATCCGGACCGTTGTCCCCCCGTCGGCTGGTCGTCCAGAGCGCCGTATCCTGGTTCGGATCGGCCGGCAATTCCCTAAGATAAAACTCCGGGGTAGCGCTCCTGAGCCGGACCGCCGCCCGCGTGCCTTCCAATTCAATATTGCGCTTGCTCGGGACAATCGGGATCGGCGTCAAGATTTGCTTCAATACCGTTTTCTTATCAGTTTTCTCCAGAGCTCCCACTTGTTTCAGAGGCTTTATGCTTTTCCCCTCGAAGGCGAACATTCCTTCGCCGTCGGGCAGGAATATCCCGGGAGCGACTAACAGGCTTGCATCCACGTCTACTGGAGCTTCGGCCTTGTTGGCCGATTCCTGGATATGCACTTTCTCGACCAGCGCAGCCGCTGACTTAGACTCGGACTCCTCGGCTTTCTTGGTCGCGTCCCAATCCACCATTGCAGTCGGGATCACTTCCCACTGGTCTCTCTCTATGCTGTAATACCGGACCCTGTCGCCTGTCTTTTCATAATCTCTGACCAGTTGGTAGCTCCCATCCTTCAAAACCAACCGCTTTCCCCGGGGTAAACCAATCAATTCGTCGTGCGACGGGGAGCTGGAGGCCTGCGCGGAGGGGTTGGCAGGAGGCGGCGCGGATTGGCTCTTGGAATCGGCGGTCGCCGGATTCTGGCTGGCAGCCGCATCCCAACCGATTAGAGTGATCAAAGGGAGAACGGCGAGAATGGATCGCAGTCGCATGGCACGGACTGGCCTGTCAGATGCGGTCTTTGAAGCCCTGTTTGCCTCCAGTTGAGAATACGCCGCCGAGCCAGCCGCTGCAACTGTTCCAAAAGTCGAAAGGCCCTCTCCGGTGTTCCGAAGAGGGCCGCTTCAGTCTGAGTTTGCTGACTGGTTTAGTGAGTGCAACGCGGGAAGAGAGTCACCAGCACCATCAAATCCGACAAGGTAAAGAGCCACTGGTCCGCTTGCTTGCCGGCTGCTTCAGCAGCGCGCGCGATGAACCCCAAGTGCCGGCTTCTCGCGAAGTTACGGATGTGATCGACGCAGATCCCCGTCAAGCTGGCGATCTCCGCGTCGGTAAAGATCTTCTGGCTCGATTTCACTGTAACCATGGCCTTGTACCTACTCTCTTGGTAGCACCTACTGGCCCCAGTTCGCTTCCAACTGCTTGGATGCTACTGTCAGAGTACTCGGTGCAACTTTTGCTGAGCAATAGTCGTTCCGTTCTCTCATCCAAAAACGAAGTGACTAGTACTTTTGTTCCAACTTCCTGTGAAAAAAGAGATTATCTATTTTCCCTCGCCTCGCTTCTGGACAGTACGAGAACTG
This sequence comes from Candidatus Acidiferrum sp., assembly GCA_035279745.1. Lineage (GTDB taxonomy): Bacteria > Acidobacteriota > Terriglobia > Acidiferrales > UBA7541 > Acidiferrum. The sequence continues at coordinate 13,261 of DATEHE010000022.1, forward strand.
TGGAGAGGGAAAATCAAGAGCAAATTTGTCCCACGTTTGCAAACTCTATATGACTTTCGGTAGGTTGCCTGCAATTTTCCGCATTTGTTTGGTGTGGCGAACCTGGTGCGCGGCAAGAAATCGTATCCATTCGTATAAATTCAAAGTCCCAATCGCCGGGTGAGCCCAGCAATACTCGCTCAGGTTTCTACCCCTGGTTTCCTCAAGAAAGGCGAGCGAGCGTTCTCTCGTTTCTCGAAGCCCTGCTAGCATCTCTTCTTTTCCTCGGAGCAACTCGGGGTTTATCGGCAGTGGCGACTTCCGGCGGACAACCCGCATTTCGACCAGGAACATAGGGAGGTGCAGTCTTTTCAGGAAGGGAACCTGCCTAGGTGATTTTTGCGTGACGCGGTCGGCCTTCTCAATCACCGCGCGCTCGACCATCATCAAGTGCGCTACTAACTCCGCCGCCGACCAGCCGCCGTGCTCCGGCTGGGTCGCCCACTTGTCAGCAGGCACCAAATCTGCCACGCGCAAAAACTCGGATTGGGCCGTTGCCAACCCGGTCTGGGCTGCCTCGATTGCTCCGCCCAAGCTGAACCCTCGCTCCGCCAAACTAGCAGGGGCTTGTTACAGGGACCCGCCCCCAGCCTGCTCGAACGCCTGCGCCAGACGTAGGACGACACTCTCTCCAAACGCCGGGCCGAAAATTTGCAAGCCCACCGGCAAACCCCCTTCGGTCTTTCCGCAGGGCACAGATATTCCCGGGATTCCTGCCAGCGATCCCGTAACTGTATAAATATCAGCAAGATACATCTGCAGCGGATCGCTGGTTTTCTCTCCCAGGCGGAAAGGAGGAATGGGTGACGTCGGCGTTACCAACGCATCTACCTTGGAGAAAGCTTCCCGGAAATCACGAGCGATCAGCGCTCGCACCTTCTGCCCCTTCAGGTAGTAGGCATCGTAATAGCCTGCCGAGAGTACATAGGTTCCGAGAACAATGCGCCGCTTGACCTCGGGCCCAAAGCCCGCGCCGCGCGTCTTCCGGTACATCGCAAGGAGCGAATCGTCCGCGACGCGCAGTCCGTACCTTACCCCGTCATACCGCGCGAGATTCGAGCTCGCCTCGGCAGTCGCAATGATGTAATAGGTCGCGATCGCGTAGTCCGTATGCGGCATATCAACTTCGCGCAACTCGCAGCCCAGGCGTTTGAGCAACTCAATTCCGGATTCGACCTTTTTTCGAACCTCGCCGTCCATTCCGTCGCCGAAGTATTGCCTGGGAATTCCAACTCGCAAGCCTTTGACCGGCGTTAGCATCTCCGCGCCGTAATCGGGGACAGCTTCGGTCGTCGAGGTCGAGTCATTCGCATCGCGCCCCGCGATCACCTTCAGCACGGCTCCCACGTCGCGTACATTCGTTGCGAATGGGCCGATTCTGTCCAGCGACGATGCGAAGGCGATCAATCCGTATCTCGAAACCCGTCCATAACTTCCCATCATCGCGGGAATACCGCAGAACGATCCCGGCTGGCGGATGGAGCCGCCCGTATCTGTACCGAGAGAGGCGACGGCCAGCCCCGCTGCAACCGCTGCCGCGGAGCCTCCGCTCGAGCCTCCTGGCACCCGGTCAGGCGCCTGGGGGTTGCGCACCACGCCATAGGCGGAATTCTCGTTCGAGCTACCCATCGCAAATTCATCGCAGTTGGCTTTGCCCAGGAGGACCGCGCCCGCGGTTTCAAGTCTCTCCACGGCCGTCGCGTCGTAGGGCGGCACGTACTTTTCAAGGATTTTGGAACCGCAGGTTGTTCGAACACCGCGCGTGCTGATCACATCCTTGATTGCTACTGGTACGCCGGCGAGAGCAGGCAAGGGCTTGCCTGCCGCCACAAGCCCATCAATCTTATCGGCTTGCTGATAGGCCCGTTCCTCGCTGAGCGTCAGATAGGCGTTCAGTTCTCCGTTGCGCGCCTTGATGCGCCGGTAGAATTCCGCGGTCAACTCTCGCGCCGAAGTTTTCTTCGCCGCCAGCGCTTCCTTGACGCCGTCAATTGTCCAGGTCTCTGTCATTCCGCTCTCGCGGCTCGTTCCAAGCTTTCTTGCATGTAGCCCATGCAAATCTGTGGCGTCTTGCTTCTGCCGTAGTGCTACTACCTCTCAATTACTTTCGGCACGCGGAAATACGGCTTCTCCGGATCCGGCGCTTGTTTCAAGATCTCTTCCGCCACGCCGCACGTCAAAACCACATCGTCGCGCAGCGTCGCATCGGCATCTTGATCTCGCGTCAGCACTTGCGCCATTGGCTCGACGTTCTGCGTGTCCAGTTCGTTGAGCTTCCCAATGTACTCGAGGATTTCGTCAATTTGCGCGCGGTACATCTCCAGTTCCGCCCCGCTCAAATCCAGATAGGCGAGTTCCGCGACTCTTTCGACGTCTTCCCGGCTGATTTTCATGGAGTTCCTTAGCGGCTGACCGGCGCAGTTGCATCGGCCGTCTTTCGAGGGTATTTGTTTTCGATGTAGCGGTCCACCAGCGCCTGAAATGCAGCGGCCAACTCGTCGTATGTCCCCTCGAGCGTCACGTCCTTTTTCCCGTCAATATAGACGGGGCAGCGAGGCGCTTCGCCAGTCCCGGGCAAACTGATTCCGATATTCGCCGCCTTCGATTCCCCTGGTCCGTTCACGATGCAGCCCATCACCGCCAGCGTCATGGTTTCCACGCCTTCGTACTGCGTCTTCCAGATTGGCATGCTGTCGCGAATGTAGCCTTGAATCCGCTCAGCCAGCTCCTGGAAAGTGGTGCTCGTGGTCCGGCCGCATCCCGGGCACGCCGTCACGCTTGGCGAAAATGACCGCAGCCCCAGCGCTTGCAGGAGTTCGCATGCGGCGTACACCTCTTCGCGCCGGTCGCCCCCCGGCCGCGGAGTCAGTGAGATGCGGATGGTGTCCCCGATGCCTTCGTAGAGTAATACTCCCAGCGAGGCCGCCGACCAGATCTGTCCTTTCATCCCCATGCCTGCTTCTGTCAGGCCGAGATGCAACGGCTGTTCCGTCTTGCTCGAAAGATCGCGGTATACGGTGATTAGGTCGCGTGGGCGCGACGTTTTGCACGAAATGATAATTTGATCGTGCCGCAGGCCGCTTTCGAGCGCCAATTCGGTTGATTGCACCGCCGAGAGCACCATGCACTCATTGATGATCTCTTCGGATTCTTTGCCAAGATTCTTGTCGGTGTTCTCCTGCATTTTCTGCATGACAAGTTCCTGGTTGAGCGAGCCGCCGTTCACGCCGATGCGCACCGGCTTGCCGTTGTCCCTCGCGACTTTGCAGATCGTCGAAAACTGTTCATCGCGCCTTTGGCCCGCGCCCACGTTTCCCGGGTTGATTCTGTACTTGTCCAGCGCTTTCGCGCACTCCGGATATTTTGTGAGCAGCACGTGTCCGTTGTAATGAAAGTCGCCGATGATCGGCGCGGCGCATCCGGCGTCGTGCAAACGCTTTTTGATTTCAGGTACAGCCGCAGCCGCTTCCGGCACGTTCACTGTCCATCGAACGATTTCGGATCCCGCTTCCGCCAATTCCACTGTTTGCCGAAACGTCGATTGCACATCCGCGGTGTCCGTGTTGGTCATGGACTGCACGACAATCGGCGCGCCTCCGCCAACCATCACGTGTCCGACGCGTACTCCGTGCGTCTTTCGCCGCGGCCGCTCGCTTCCCGTCGTGTCGAATCCTCGAATCTGCGTCAAGCTCATTTCTTTATTTTATCCCGAGTTCAGACCGAATACGAACCCTGTTGCCGAGCGAATATCGGCCGGGGCTCGACTTGGCGCGACTCTTCCTTCTGTATACCTCACACTCCGGGTGTTCCCGACGCACTTCGGCTTGTCTAGCCAAGTTCCTCGTAAGTTCATCCATTCTCGAGTCTTACTCTTGAAGCCGCCGGCTGCTTATATTGCGATAGGAACAAATAATCGCCTGCTGCCCCCTCGAAATTTAGATCGCACAACCTGTTCAGGTGAATCTCGCATTGACAGGTGCCGCCACTTGGAGTACGAGTGTGCCATTCTCGGGTGGGGATCCTGCGAGTGGCAATCCAGCGGTTCGCGCTTGCACCGTGGCTTTCGTTCGTCCCCGGATGAGTTAGTCCGCCGCACCGAATGAAATTTTAAGTTTTGCTGCGTGTTTGCACCCGCATCGTTGGCCCAGCCGGTTCCCGGTCATAGTCCGCTCGCTCACCATTGTTCCTGCCTGGGGAGGGGGGAAAATGAATCGGATTTCAACTTTCGTGATTCTGTGTGCGTTCTTGCTGGGTTTAGGGACCGTCTGCAGCACGGTTTCGGCGCAAACGGCTTCCACGAGCGTGGTCTTGGGAACGGTCTCCGATCAAAGCGGCGCTGTTCTCGCTGCCGCCACCGTCACGTTGACAAACCTCGCAACCGGGGCAGTCCAGACGGCTACGTCGAACGATGCTGGGCAGTATACGTTTCCGATCGTCACGCCCGGTTCATACACAATCGCCGTGGAAAAGCAGGGCTTCCGCAAATCAACGGTTCGTTCTGTTGTCGTTGATGTTGGAAAGAGTTACCTCGTTAACGTTTCGTTGGAACTTGGCGAAGTGAAGGAATCCCTTATTGTCGAGGCAGGCGCCAGCGTCGAGCTTCAGACCACGACGGCGAAAGTCGGAAACGTCATCAGCGAAGACGAAATGACGCACCTGCCGACGCTTCAACATAGTGCTGCGGAATTGATTGCTCTGCAGCCCGCAGTTTCGCCGGGCACCGGCGACAACACCTTTCCGACCCCGGAGCCCCGTGCCTCCGGCGCAATGGATGATCAGAACACCTACACGCTGGACGGCATCGACATCAGCGACAATCTCGTGGGCGGCGGCACTTGGGTCCCTGTGAATATTGACAGCGTCGCGGAATTCGATATCGGCGTCACCAATCCAAACGCCACTGCCGGCCGAAGTTCGGGCGGGCAAGTTAATCTCTTAGGTCGTCACGGCACAAATAACTATCATGGCTCCGTTTATTGGTACACTCAAAATAGCGCCTTCAACGCCAACTCGTGGGATAACAACTCAGCAAAAATCAAACAGCCGCACCTCGATGATAATCGCGGAGGAGTCCGTTTCGGCGGCCCGATCCGCAAAGACAAAACCTTCTTTTTTGCGAATTACGAACTACGCCGCTTTCCGCAGTCCGATACCATCACCAGAGTCGTGCCGACAGCCACGCTTAAAGCTGGAATCCTCCAGTTTCAGAATTCGGCGGGGGTTGTTCAGCAATATAATTTGGCTTCGGCTGCCGATTGCGGGGCGAGCGGTTCCGCCGCTTGCGACCCGCGTAGCCTCGGGATCAGTCCAGCCATTCAAGCTTTTTGGAAGCTGATGCCTGCGGGCAACTTTGCTGCCGTTGGCGACGGTCTAAATTACACTGGATTTCGCGGCACGGTTTCGGCGCCGGAAGACGACGATTTCGGCGTCTTCCGCCTCGACCATAACTTCTCCGATAAGTGGAAATTCTCCGGGAGCTACACCTATTTTCGTTCCATCGCTGTCGGTAGCGCACCTCAAGTCAGTATTGCGAATGGCAACTTGAAGGCCGTCAGCAGTTCGCCCACGCGCGCCGCTATGGTGACAGGGCAGCTCGTTACGCAGATCACTCCAATGACCACAAATGCTTTCTCGTTTGGTTGGGTGCGCGACTGGGTCAACTTCCCCGTCGAGACTCCTACTGCCTCCGCGACTTCGCTCGCGATTCCTGGCACGAACACTTCGGATGGTTATATCGCGATTAACCCTGCGGAAGGTTTGCTTGACGCTCCGATTGACAACAATACGACCAACGCTCGCTTTCAGGACTATTTCCAGAAGAACATCCAGTTCACGGATAATCTAAGCTGGGTGAAAGGCAAGCATACTCTCCAGTTCGGCACCGACGACCGCCGCTTGCCACTCAAGAACGACCGAGCCGACAAGGTGGTAAACGGCATCACTTCGCTCGTTTCCGTGCTCGATACTGCTGAAGGACGCGGGACCTTTCTTTCGATCCCCGGCGCTAATGCGCCTCCTCTCTGCACCAACAGCTCTACTGCTTCGTCTTTCTGTCTACAATCTGCTGACCTCTCGAAGTGGAATCAACTCTACGCCGGCGCTCTCGGACTCATAGATAACACTTCTGTTCTGGCGGTCCGTGACGGCAGTCTCAAGCCGCTGCCGTTCGGTACGGCACTCAGTAACAACACCGTCGAAGAGACTTATTACTTCTATGGTCAGGACGTCTGGCGAATTTCCAATTCGCTGACGCTCACCTACGGCTTGTCTTACGGCTGGCAAAATGCTCCGACTGATTCACTTGGCCGTCAGACCATCGAAATTAACGCGGCCACCGGTCAGTTCCTGACCGTACCAAGCTATATCTCCCAGAAACAGTCTGGGGCACAGAGTGGCACCATTTTTAATCCCCAACTTGGGTATCTGCCCGTCAACACTGCCCATCATCCAGTTTTTAGCACCGACTGGGGTGACATTGCTCCGCGTGCATCAGTTGCGTGGAACCCTACGTTTGACAGCGGGCTTCTCGGGAGCGTCTTTGGCAACAAGAAAACTGTCATCCGCGGCGGTTACTCCAGAGTCTTCGACCGCGAGTCCACCATCGAGACCGTCGTCATTCCGATGCTCGGCGTTGGCTTTGGTCAGGTGCTGAACGTTGCCACTCCGCTTTGCAACGCCTCCGGGTCAGCGGGGACAGGTTGCAACCCGACAGGTGGAAATCCCGGAGCAGCGGAGTTCCGCGTCGGAGTGGACGGCAATATTCCTGTCCCCAGCGTACCGACGATTAGCTCGCCGATCATACCTAGCACTCCCTTTGGCGAGGTCCTCTCATTTCAGGATGACCCCAACATGAAAGTTGGCCGCAGCAATAACTTCTCCCTGACCATTCAACGAGAATTGCCAAGCAACATGCTCATGGAAGTTGGATGGATCGGCCATTGGGCCTCGCACTTGCCCACCTCCGCTGACATCACCAACGCGCCATACATGTTTGTGGATAAGACTTCGGGACAATCTTTCGCTCAGGCGTTTGACGCCGTGGCCGCCGCGCTGCGCGCAAATAAGCCGGTGCCCACACAGCCCTTTTTCGAGAATGAGCTGCCCGGGTACGGCGCGACAAACTGCAGCGGCGGCACAGCCACGGCCTGCCTGGTTTCCGGCGGAGCTTCGCAGTTTCTCAATGGCCTTACGCAAACCCTCTTTCAGGGAATGGACCTCTACCGTTTTTCGCAGGGGCTTCAGCCTTTTGACAATCTCCAGACTGTCCTCTCGGAGATTCGCACTTACGAAGGGCACAGCAACTACAACGGCCTAATCGTCACGCTCCAGAAAAAGACTTCGAATGGCCTCACCTTCCAGGCCAACTACACTTTTTCCAAGAGCCTGGACGAAGGCCTGATCAATCAGAACAACGCTGGATATTTTTCGAACAGCTATAACATCAACGCCAGCTACGGCCCATCCTTATACGACCGCAAGCATGCTTTCACCGGTCAGTATGTATATCAACTGCCGGCCGGCGATACTCATCGCCTCCACCTGAACCACGGATTGGACCGGCTCATCAGCGGTTGGTACACTTCCGGCGTCTTCACCGCGTACACCGGCTTGCCTTTGACTGTCGCGGAAAGTCCCGAAGTCTGGGGTGTTGTCGGGTTCCTCGGAAGTGGCGTTGGTGCTATCCCGACCGTGGATCCTTCCAGCCTCAATGCCTCCGTGCATTCCGGAGTCGCAGGATCCAACAATATTGGAACTACGGGTGACCCCGCAAAAGGCGGAACTGGATTGAACATTTTTGCCAATCCTGCGCAAGCATTCGCGGATTTTCGCGCCGTAAATCTCAGCACCGACGGCCGCGATGGCGCCTCCAATCCACTGCGCGGTCTCGGCATGTGGAATTTCGACGCAGCACTGGGCAAGAGCACCACGATTCGTGAGTCCTGGAAGCTCGAGTTCTCCGCCCAATTCCTCAATCTCTTTAACCACGTCAACTTCCAGACCCCAGGCCTGCCGGCAAGCACGACGGGGCTGTCCTTGCAGGGTCCCTCAAGTTTCGGCGTGATCACAAACCAGTTTGTGCCTGCGAACCGAACAGCCGGGTCACGCTGGATCGAGCTGGGTTTGCGTCTGTCCTTCTAATCTCCGGCCGTCCCGACCGGGTACAACAAAAAAGGAGGCGGAAGTTCGTTCCGCCTCCTTTTACTTGATTCGAACTGATGATTCTTGTTGGCCCGGTTCCTTTTCTCGACCCTTCTTCGCTATTTCATGGAATACCGGCCGCGGCGGCAACATTTCCCTTCAACCCTAGCTCCTCTGCCTTTTCTCGCATCGCCGCGATACAGAATCCGATGTGTTCTTCCAACGGCACTCCGAGTTCTTCCGCGCCTTTCCGCACGTCCTCGCGGTTCACGCCCCTCGCGAACGCTTTATCCTTAAGCCGGCGTTTTACGGAATCCACTTCCAGGTCCAGGATGCTTTTCGATGGCCGCACGTACGAGCACGCCGTCAGAAACCCGGCCAGTTCATCGCATGCGAACAGCGTGTGTTCCAGCGCGGTCTGTCGCGTCACTCCCGTGTAATCGGCGTGCGAAAGAATCGCCCGGACAATTTCCTCGCTGTACCCCTGCTCTCGCAAAATCCGCGCTCCTTCGGACGGATGTTCTTTGTCGGCGGCGTGCTCCTGGTTTGGCCAGCGCTCGTAATCGAAATCGTGCAGAAGCGCCGCGATTCCCCAAATTTCCTCATCAACTCCATTCTTTTTCGCGTACGCCCGCACACACGTTTCCACCGCAAGCATGTGTTTTCGCAAGCTCTCCGATTCTGTATATTCGCTGAGCAACTTCCACGCGTCTTCTCGTGTCGGCATTCCGGTCTCCCTCGAACGGCCATCATTCTAACTCAGGATAGCTGTTGCCGGATTCATCGCCACAGCCTGCCGGAATGTTTTCTTTATCTCGTCGGACTAAATAAAAAGTTCACCGAGCGCCATCCTGCTAAGCTAATTTGCGGGCTGTTTGTGTTGAAGCCATGCTCGCCATGACAGGCAATAACCCAGGACTTCCTCGAAAGATCGTCGGTTTTCATCAGGATGAAAAACTCGATTGGGTGGCCGAGCTCGAATGCGGCCACCAGCAGCACGTCCGGCACAATCCGCCATGGACGGAACGTCCCTGGGTCACGACCGAACTGGGCCGCCGCGAGCACCTTGGCCACGTTCTTTACTGTTTGCTTTGCGCGGGCAATAACTGACCGTCAACTAAAACGTCCGCATCACTCGAGCCGTCAGTCTTCTACGTCCCCTGCCTCAGCTGGCTATCAGGAACTCTGCGCCTCATCTGCCAGTTTGCGGCGTTGTAGCGTTCGTCCGCGTGCACTCCCGCGGAAGCCATTTCGGCCTGAACGACATAACCGTTGTCATCCAAAAATCCGATGTGATGATAGTGCCGCTTGCCGTCATCGCCGTCGGTGAAGCGAATCAAGATATCACCGGCGACCGCCGCGTCCGTCAACGGCACATCCTTTGTCCAATAATCGCTCGCATAATTTTCGATCCCGCCGTGCCACCCTTCCTTCTTGTTGGAGACGACCGCCGTTTCCGTCAGAACATAATTCACGAAGCTGATGCAATCGAAATGTCTCTTGCCGTAGCAGTTTTCTCCCCAGGCAATTTTCCCCGCCGAGGGTACGTCTTTTCCCTGCACGCGCCGCGGCGTCAATTTCACTTGGATGCTTTCCCACTGCGCGATCATTGCGTTCGGGTACTCGTCCGAGCATTTCTTGAGAAAATCTCCAACATGCGTATCTGTATCCGAGACAGTCATGCCTCCGCACTTATCAAACCGCCCCGCGCAAACGTAATGGCCATCCACGTCGCATTTCGCGGCGCAGATAGATAAATCCTGGATTCGCAGAGAAGCCTCATTCCAAGGAACCGCGCCCGGGCGGTAGCGCGCCCCGTTCGGGAAACCAGGAATTGCTCCTGCCGAGCCCCACAAATAGTGCGAACCCAGAAATGTCCGGGCAAATGTTGTGATCGCTTTTCGGCCGTCCACTGGAAACCTCTCGTTTCGCGGGAAGAACGCGCCATCGGAGATAGCTTCCGGGCATTATATCCCGCAAAACGAAGCCGCAAAACTGGCTTGAAAAAGCAAGTACACCCCGCAATCCCGCATCCGAGTTTCAAGATTCAGAATCGCCGCAGAAATTGACATTTCCCATTTGGATAGGTAGCCTCCGATTAAGACGGGCACGTCACCGAAACTACGGCCGGCGCCTTTTGGAAAGAGTCCCCGGGGCCATGTTCGCGCGGAAGAGCGGAAAACGGAGCAATCTGCCGGTCCTGTTCGTCGGTGCGTTGTTGCTGGCTCCACTCCCGCTGCTGGCCGCTCGTTATCATTTCTCGAACGCTTCCACCGCCAGCCGCGCCGGCGATGCCGAAGACGGCAGAAAACTTTTTGACCGCCATTGCGCTCTCTGCCACGGCATCGAAGGCAAAGGCGGGCGAGGCCCTGCGCTCAATCGCTTGCATCTTCCGCACGCACCGGACGATGCCGCTTTGAAAACGGTGATTGAAGAAGGCATTCCCCCGAATATGCCCCAGGGTTGGTTTCTCGATGAAGATGATGTGGACAACCTGATTGCGTATGTTCGCGCTCTCAGCAAAATCCCGCGCGAAAAAATTCCTGGAGACGCCGCGCGCGGCGCAGGCGTCTATAAAAAGAGCGGCTGTTCCGCCTGCCATATTCTCAATGGCGCCGGCTCCGCGTATGGGCCGGAGCTGACGGCAATCGGCCACCGCCGGGGCGCGGCGTTCCTCAAAAATCTGCTCCGCAAGCCAGACTCGGCGCTACCCGACGATTTTCTGTTCGTCCGCGCGGTAACTTCCACAGATCAGTCCATCGAAGGCATTCGCGTAAATGAAGATACGTTTACGATTCAGCTTAAGGACGCCGGCGGAAATTTGTATAGCCTTCGCAAAGCGGACCTCAAAGAGCTGAACCGGCTTCGCGGCGAAACGCCGATGCCTTCGTTCGAGAACCTCCTCAGCTCCACGGAGTTGGATGATCTCGTCGCGTTCTTGGCATCTCAGAGGGGGAAGCAATGAGAGCTTTCTGCGCGACGCTGCTCAGCGCGATTCTAGGCTCCGCGGCCTTCGCCCAAGTGCCTTTTGAACGCATCGTCAATGCGGACCAGACTCCCGGTGACTGGCTCACTTACTCGAGAGATTTTTCTGGCCACCGGTTTTCCCCGCTCGCGGAAATCACCGCGGACAATGTCGCCAATCTCAAGGTCAAATGGGCATTTCAGTTTCCAGCGGATCGCAACGAAGTTTCGCCGCTAGTCTTCGGCGGCGTTATGTATGTCACCGCGGGGAATTGGGCCGCGGCGCTCGATGTCCATGCGGGTCGACCGTTCTGGACTTGGCAGCGCACGATCCCGGAGGACTATCACAATATCGGGTTTGGACGCGTGAACCGCGGCCCGGCCGTGCTCGACGACAAACTTTTTGTTACCACTCTCGATTGCCGGCTCGTTGCTCTGGATTTGAAAAGCGGCGCCGAGCGATGGAACACGAAAGTCTGCGATTACAAACTGGGGTACAGCATGACCGTCGCTCCTCTCGCGATTGACGGAAAGATTGTCGTTGGCGTCAGCGGCGGCGAAGCGGGCATTCGCGGATTTCTGGATGCTTACGACGCGAAAAGCGGAAAGCGCGTTTGGCGATTTTGGACCATACCCGGTCCAGGTGAGCCCGGCCATGAAACTTGGGCCGGCGACAGCTGGAAAACTGGCGGCGGTCCAACTTGGGTGACCGGCGCGTACGATCCCGAACTGAAGCTTGTGTACTGGGGAGTTGGCAATCCGAGTCCCGATTGGAATGGCGACGCGCGCCAGGGCGATAACCTTTATGCCTGCTCGCTGCTCGCGATTGACGCCGAAACGGGCAAGCTGCGCTGGCATTTTCAGTTCACGCCGCACGACACTCATGACTGGGATGCCGCGCACACGCCGGTTCTCTTCAACGCCCAGATTGACGGACGCGAGCGCAAGCTCATTGCTGAAGCCAATCGCAACGCGTTCTACTACGTGCTGGATCGAGTCTCTGGCGAATTTCTCGCCGGCCAACCTTACGCGAAAGAAACCTGGGCCAGCGGGTTGGACTCAAAAGGGAAGCCCATTACGACAGCGGATTCCGTTCCGTCGGAAAAAGGCGCATTGATCTGGCCAAATTTAAATGGCGCAACAGTCTGGTTCAGCCCGTCCTACAGTCCCCAGACTGGATTCTTCTACGTCGCCGCGCGCAATGTCGGCTCGGTGTACTTTAAAAGAGAAGCCGCGTACAAGCCGGACACTTTTTTTGCGGGCGGCGGCGAAGATGAATTGCCGCCGGACCAATCGTGGGGAGAGATTCGTGCGCTCGAAGCTACCACGGGCGCGACGAAATGGATTTTCCGTTTGCACACGCCGCCGTGGGCAGGCGTTCTTTCCACGGCAGGCGGCCTCGTGTTTTCCGGAACCAACGAAGGAAATTTTTTTGCGCTGGATGCGCGCACCGGCAAATCTCTTTGGGAATTTCAGACGGGAGGACCGATCAGCGCGAATCCAATCTCCTACAAGGAAGATGAGAAGCAACGCATTGCCATCTGTGCCGATCGCGTCCTGTATGTTTTTGGACTATAAGTTCAGCGAGTTCCGAGGTTCAATAGGAGTTGGCTGCATGAAACGCGCTGAACCATTTCTGCCCGATTGTTTGAACGCGACTCTCGAGTCGAAAGACCGGAATTCAACTGCGGAGGTCATTTCATGAAATTTCGAACTTGTGCGTTACTCGCTTGCGCTTCGTTTCTTGGATTGCCGGCAATGATCTCCGCGCAAATCACACACGGGCAGAAGCCAAATCTGCCGCGTCCCTATGCCACGCCCTCTTCTGGAAATGGTCCTTCGAGAGAAGAACCGCCGGAAGGCTTCTTGCCCAAGGTTCCGCCGGGATTCCGCGTCAACGTGTTCGCGGCGGATTTTGACGTGCCGCGCTGGATGTTTGTGGCCCCCAACGGAGACATTTTCGTTGCCGAGACGGGCGCCGGCCGCGTGGACGTCTTGCGCGATCCTCACAATACGGGAGGAGCGGAGGAAAGAGTCGTTTTTGCAAAGGGGCTGGAACAGCCTTTCGGAATCGCGTTTCACGACGATTATGTGTACATCGGCGACACGAATGAATTGCTTCGGTTCAAGTACAATCCGAAAACTTCGGAGCGGCTCGGCGAAGCCGAGCATCTGATGCGGCTTCCGGGCGGCGGTCACAGCACCCGCTCCGTCGCCATCGCGCCCGACGGGAAGCATCTCTTTGTCTCCGTTGGATCGGGTTCCAACATCGGCGTCGGCGAGGCGCCGATCCGCGCGGCGATCACCATCTGCGATCTCGACGGAAAAAATGCGCGCCAGTTCGCCACAGGCCTGCGGAATCCCGTCGGCCTGGCGATTGAACCACTGACTGGAAAAGTCTGGACGAGCGTGAACGAACGGGACGAGCTGGGCGACAATCTTCCGCCCGACTATTTCACTTCCGTGCAGGACGGCGGCTTTTATGGCTGGCCTTACAGCTACATCGGCAGCAACGTGGATGATCGCGTGAAGCCGCAGAAGCCTGAGCTGGTTGCGCGAGCCATCATTCCCGATGTCCTGCTCGGCGCGCATGTGGCTCCGCTTCAATTTGCTTTCTACACCGGCAAACAGTTTCCGGAAAAATATTGGGGCGGCGCGTTTATCGCGGAGCACGGCTCTTGGAACCGTTCGATCCGCGCCGGATATCAAGTTGCCTTTGTCGCGTTCAAGGATGGTCAACCGTCCGAAGATCCTGTGCCGTTTCTGACTGGATTCGTCCCCAATCCAAAGGGGCCAAATGTGGATGGCAGGCCCGTCGGAGTCGCCGTGGCTCCGGATGGTTCGCTGCTCGTTGCGGACGACGGAGCCGGGAAGATTTACCGGATCAGTGTTGCGAAATAGCCCGCTCGATTAGTTCACCGTCAATTTCAATGGAATCGGCTGCAATTGCAGCGGCTGGCCGTTCGCGGCTGCTGCCGAGGGCATCACGATGATTGTGGATGTTCCTTGTGGCGTAATGATTTGAGGCGGAGGCGTTACCGTCATCACGCTGCCTCCGCCGCAGCCCGCCGCGGCAAACAAAGCTCCAAAGGCCGTGCATAAGAGCAATGCGATGCAGGCGGCGCTTGCGCTCCATCTTGTGGCGCTCGGGAGAGTTGCACGGCGCTGGTTGAAGAAGATGCCGACGAGAATGAGCAGCAGTATTATTTCGAAAACTCCATAAGCAAACCAGGAAGGTGGAACTCCTCTAAAGTGATGCAGGAAAATTGGGAGCGAATTTGCCGTCGTCCCGCCACTGGTCGTGACCTGCACCGCAAAAGTCACAGCAACGCCGTTCGAGACTTGCACCGAAGCGGGAACAGAGCAATTTGCTCCAAGCGGCGCTCCGCTGCACGCAAGCGAAACCGTTCCCGAGTATCCGGCGCCCGGTGTGATCTGCAAATTAAATTGCGCCGTCTGACCCGCCGTGATCATCGCGCTGGTCGCTCCATTCGGCGCGGCGCCCGCTGTAATCGCCGGGCTCGCATTTCCGCCGATGTTGATAATCTGCGGCGAGCCGGCTGCATCATCATTGACGGTGATGGTTTCGGTGCGCTGGCCCGCTGCCAAGGGTGTGAACGTCACGGTGATATTGCAAGCGCTCTTCACTGCGACCGCGCCGTTGCATGCATTCGTTGTCGCGAAATCATTTGGATTATTTCCCGCAACCTGGACCGAGCTGATGTTTAGCACGGCGTTGCCGGAGTTGCTGACCGTGATGGCGACTGGATTTCCAGTAGTGCCCTGAGTGATCGACGGGAGATTGACAGGGTTTGGCGAAATCGAGACGGCAGGCGCTGGCGGCGGAGGCGTCATCCCGTTACCGACGAGCTGAACCGACTGCGGGCTGTTAGTTGCATTGTCCGTAATGGAGAGCGTGGCTTGCTGAAGCCCCGGGGAGTTTGGAGAGAAGGTAATGCTGACGGAACAGAACTTCGTAGGCTGTAACACCGCCGGCGCCTGGCAAGTGTCTGCCTCGGAGAATTCCGTCCGGTCAATTCCGCCAATTTGAATCGAGTCAATGCTCAGCGGCTGGCCGCCGTTGCTGCTTATAGTGACGACCTGCGGCGTACTTGTTGTGCCAATCTGAATCGCTCCAAACGAAAGGTTGGTTGCGGAAGTCTGTATGGACGGGCCGATGATTCCTTGCTGGCCGGGTGGGATGCTAAACGTGAGTGCTCCGCCGATTTGAGGAATGCCGATGGGAGAATTGGAGGTTTGAACGAATTGGCCCGTGATTGGATCGACGGTGTATGCGATGGCGGTGTTCGCGTCTGCGCCCGGGCCGTAGTCAAAGGAACCAGTGGGATCGGCGAAGAAAGCAGGCACGCCGGAAAATCCCGGCAGTGGGGAAGTCGCGGTCTCGGTCAGCAGGCCGCTTTGGAGATCAACGGAATACACGTTGACGACGACGGGATTGTTGAGGTCGGAAGTGGCGACGTAGAGAAACGCTCCGGTACTGTCAATCCACAAACCACTGGGATAGTTGTTCAGCGGAAGTTGAACGCTACCGCTGAGGCTAGCCGATCCAAGACCGAAGAGCTGCAGAACTCCAAATTCGAGCAGATTCTCCTGAGTGCCCGTCACATAATAACGGCCTTGCGGATCCATCGCGAACGAATCACCGCGCTGGCTGCCGACGGCATTGGATTGGTAGCCCAGAATCATGCCGGACTGCGGATCAACCGAGAGCGTCTGCAATTCCGAGCCCAGCACAATCGTCGAATTCTGGGACTGCGGGTTCGGGCCCATGAAAATTACGAACTCTTTGTCGTCCGGTGGCTCGGCGGCTCCGATTGGCGCGGAATCAAGTTCGATAGCCGAGCCGGCGACCGGAACGAGCGCCGGGCCGCCCGGAGCCGAAGGAGAAATCTGGAAAGTCTCGACGGAGCCGTCGCCCGGATTCAGTCCCACACGATTCGCGACCGCCAGATAGTTTCCGCTTGGTTCGACGGCGAGAAATGAAGGCTGATTTGTGTGTGGGGAAGCAAACGGAGAGTTGGCGACTTCCTGGTACGCTCCGGTTGTGGTGTCGGTGATCTGAAACATGCGGATGCTGTTTGTACCAAGCGCGAAGAGGAAGCGGCCCTGCACATCGAGAACGAACGGAGAAGACGGAGCTTGCGCGGAAGTGAGAAACGGCGAACCAGCGACTGCGGTGAGCGCGCCAGTCTGATCGTTGCGAACGGCGACGGCGCCGCCGGAAGAAAAGACGAGAGGCTGTTGGAACTGAGCGAGGGCAGAGCAAGGGAATATCGAGACGACGAGGAGGGCGCCAATTCTAAGATTTTTCCAATGATTCGATTGAGCCGGGAGCCAGAGAGGGCGGGAAGCGAGAGCGAACGCGCGTGCTAGGGCCATGCGTCGTGCTGAGCCGCTCGAGAAACGGCCCGTGCCATCCGAGAGGGAAATAACTGCGAAGCAAAATTAGTTCGGTAAAACCACAAAGTCAACAGAATAATTCCAGATTATCCTGATTGTGAATATAACGTTGACGTAAACATCCCTTCACGGACTGGACACGTTGCAGACTGCTCCGCTCTCCATCCGTTTCTGCCTCATTTCGGCGCTCAACGCCTCGCGCTTCGCCGTAGGGGACCCCGCGAATTTTGTAAGTGTTGCAGATAAAGGACTTAGTCACACTGTAAGTCGTTCAGAATCAGCAGATACGGATGGCTTGTAAGTGTTGCAGATAAAAGACTTAGTGAGCCGTGAGGCCGTCGGATCGGGTGGGAGGGAGTCCCCGCGAATTTTGTAAGTGTTGCAGATAAAGGACTTAGCCGCACTGTAAGACGTTCACAATCGGTAGTAACGCCGGTCGCATCAGTGTTGCAACCAAAAGACTTAGCCGGCGCCTAAGGCCGTCAAATCGGGAGGAACGGGGCTCGGCTCGTAAGTGTTGCAGATAAAGGAGTTGCAGGCCGGGAGATTCGAGGGAGCGAAGGTGACTGCGAAGGCTGCCGGAATGGCTGTCTAACTGAGCTTCGGGGAAGAGGGAACGATTGGAGTGGGGCAGGCTCGCAATTCTGCCTGAAAGAGCTTCTAACAGAGATTACCGAAATGTAAATACTAGAAATAGATAACACTGAGCTGTTACCCAGATACGAGGATCTGGAAGGGCGGAGGAAAGATGGCGCCTCACTTTTCGGGGACATTGAGCAAACGGATTAGTTCGGCGGCAGCGTGAGGGAGGCGAGCGCCCCGGCGGGAAACGAGGTAGACATGGCGGGGCATATTCATCTGGCGGATTTTCAGTTCCTTCATCCAGCCATGTTCAATTTCCCAGCGAACGCACATGCGCGGAACGATGGCGACACCCATGCCCATTTGGACGAAGCGCTTGATGCTTTCGATGGTGGGCATTTCGATGGGCATTTTCAAAGCGGTGCGGTAGCGAGCGAAGAGTTCGATAACCCGGCGGCGATAGGGCGATTCGACGCTGTGGGCGATGAAGTCTTCGTTGCCGAGGTCGGCGACATCCACTTCGCGCTTTTTCGCGAGGGCATGTTTGGGAGGGACGACGAGCGTCAACTCGTCCTTAAGGATTTCGGTGGCCTGAAGCTGCGGTTCTTGCGGAATGTAAGAGATCGCTCCGACATCGAGACGAAAATTCAAGACTTCATGAGGAATGTCGCGAGAAAACATGCGATGGACGCGGACGAGCACGCCGGGATGGAGCTGGCGAAAGGAAGCGAGCGCGGGAAGCAGGGCGTGAATGGAGCTTTCGTTAACGCCGAGGGAGAGTTCGCCGCGCTGAAGACCTTCGAGTTCGCCGAGCCCCTTTTTGACTTCATCCCGAAGATTGATCAGGCGATCGGCATAATCCTTCAAGAGAGTGCCTGCATCGGTGAGACGGACAGGGCGGGCGCCACGGACAAAGAGAGGCTGGCCGAGAGAGTCCTCGAGTTTGCGGATGGTGAGGCTGACCGCGGGTTGAGTACGGAAGAGCCGTTCGGCGGCGCGGGAGAAACTGCCCTCTTTGGCCACCATGAGGAAGACCTGGAGTTCGCCGAGATCCATGGGTACGCTCCTATTTCGAAAGTATAAGACATAATTATCAAAAGCAGAACAAAGATAAATTTGACCCTCAGGAGAGCTTTCTGTCCTACTAGAACGGTGGAGGCACGCCATGGAACCGGTACGGATTTTCGACACAACACTGCGCGACGGCGAACAATCGCCGGGATTTTCGATGAATACCGAGGAAAAAATCCGCATGGCGCGCCAGTTGGCAAAACTGGGCGTGGACGTGATCGAAGCGGGGTTTCCGATCTCGTCGCAAGGTGACCTGGAAGCGGTGAAGCTAGTGGCGCGAGAAGTGCGGGATGTGCCGATCGCAGCGCTGGCGCGGGCAAAGCAACAAGACGTGAACGCGGCGATTGAAGCGCTGGAACCGGCGGCGGCGCCGCGGCTGCACGTTTTTCTGGCGACCTCGGACCTGCATTTGAAGGTCAAGCTGAACATGACAAGAGCGCAGGCGCTGGAAGCGATCGAGTCCATGATTCGGCTAGGGCGAAAACACGTTGGGGAAGTGGAATTTTCTGCGGAGGATGCGGGACGGACGGATATCGGTTTCCTTTGCCAGGTATGCCAGGTGGCCGTGAAGGCCGGAGCGACGGTTCTCAACCTGCCAGACACGGTTGGGTACGCAGTTCCGGATGAATATGGAGCGATGTTCGAGCAAGTGCGCGCACATCTGGATGATCCGCAGGGGATCACGCTGAGCGCGCATTGCCATGACGATCTGGGGCTTGCGGTAGCTAATTCTCTGGCAGCAGTACGAGCGGGCGTGCGGCAGATTGAGTGCACCGTAAACGGAATCGGGGAACGAGCGGGGAACGCGGCGCTGGAGGAGGTTGCGGTGGCGCTGGCGGTGCGGAAAGAAAGCTTTGGAGTGAGGACAAACATCAGGCTGGAAGAATTATTTCCATCCAGCCGGTTGCTTTCGGAGATTACGGGGGCGGCGGTGGCACCCAACAAAGCAGTGGTAGGCGCAAACGCGTTCGCACATGAGGCAGGAATTCACCAGGATGGGATCATCAAGAATCCGCTGACCTATGAAATTATCTCGCCGGAGACGGTGGGGGTGCCTTCGCGCTCGTTCGTGCTGGGCAAGCATTCGGGGAGGAACGCGCTGAAAGTGAGTTTGAAGAACCTCGGATACGAACCGAGCGAAGAGGAACTGGCGGAGTGCTACCGCCGGGTGACGACGCTGGCGGACGAAGCGAAGCAGGTGAGACCGCGGGATCTGGTGGCAATTGCGCACGAGGTGATGCGCCGGAGGCCGGCGGCATTCGCGGCGGAAGCAAGTTCCGCGGCGTAAGATCGAGCGAGCGGGCGCGATGGGAGGGTGTTGGAGACAGTGGGGACCAAGATGAAGAAGACGATTGCTCTGCTGCCCGGGGATGGGATCGGGCCGGAGGTGACGCGCGCGGCAGCGATAGTGCTGCGCGAGTGCGCGCAGGAATTTCACCACGAATTCGACCTTCACGAACATCCGATCGGCGGTGCGGCGATTGATGCGACCGGAACACCGCTGCCCGAGGCGACTCTGGAAGCCTGCAAGAAGGCGGACGCGGTATTTCTGGGGGCCGTGGGAGGGGCGAAGTGGGATTCGCTGCCGGTAGGGAAGCGACCGGAGAGCGGGCTGCTGGCGTTACGGAAGGGCATGGGTCTTTTCGTGAACCTGCGGCCGGTAAAGCTGCTGGAGCCGCTGCGCGGGATTTCGCCCTTGAAGCCGGAGCGGCTAGGCGAACTGGATATTGAGATTGTGCGCGAACTCGCCGGAGGAATGTATTTTGGCGAGCGGGGCAACGCGACGGAAAAGGGAGTCGAGCGGGCGTGGGACACGGAGGCCTACTCGACGCCGGAAATCGAACGGATCGCGACATTCGCTTACGGACGAGCGGAGAACCGCTCGCGGCGGGTTTGCTCCGTGGATAAGGCGAATGTGCTGGCAAGTTCGCAGCTTTGGCGGCGAACGGTGACGGCGATCAGCAGCGTGTATCCGACGGTGAAATTGGAACACATGTACGTGGACAACGCGGCGATGCAGTTGACGCTGAAACCGTCGCAATTTGACGTGATGCTGACGAGCAACATGTTTGGCGATATTTTGAGCGATGCCGCGGCGGCGCTGGTTGGCTCGATTGGGCTGATTCCCTCGGCGAGTTTTGGGACGGGAGCGCCACTCTTCGAGCCGATTCATGGGTCGGCACCATCGCTGGTGGGGACCGATTCGGCGAATCCGATAGGGTCAATCTTGAGCATCACGCTGATGCTGCGAGATGCGTTTGGGCTGTCGCTGGAGGCGGATTGGGTGGAGCAATCGGTGCATCGGGTGCTGGCGGGGGGATTCCGGACACCAGACATAGCGGAGCCCGGCGGAAAGACGGTAAGCGGATCGGCGTTCACAGAAATGCTGCGGGAAGAGATGCAACGAACGCTGGAACATGCGGAGAGGTACGGCTGGGGCGTCTAGTCAGGGATTATCTCCATAAGACAGCAGTGAGCGCCAGAGCGCGGATGATGCGGTTTGGCCCAAACATTTGTCCCTCCTAACCTTGCGAGAACCCTCTGATAATGCTACTTTTACACTTTCTTTGGCGGCCGACGGACAGGAAGAAACGGGTCACACCGAAGCGCAAGCCTGGCTCGCGGCGCCGCAAAAGCTCCTGAGCGAAAACACCTAGTGTGAGACTCGCAAGTCACTCGTTCAACCTGAATGAGCTCGAAATTGGGGGAGCGATTCGGCAAGCAGTGGGCTAACCCATGACCGAAACAGGATCCAAAGCAAGGCAAAAACGAGAGGAAACGGGGTCGCGACAGGCCACGTACTGGCGGGTCGAGGGCTCGCTGCTGGACGTCGGAGCATTGCGTCCGGTGGGGTTCTTCACCTGGAACGCGCAGAGCTTCACGGAGCGGTGGGCGCGGCGGGCGGGTGTGGCGTGGATGACGGTGACGAGGCCGATCGACTACGCGGTGAACCGGACATTCGCGACGCGACTGCTAAATACGCTGCTGCGGGGAGTGAGCCGCGACCGACTGGACCTGCTCGGCGAGGAATATTTCCATTATGTGCTGAAGCCGCAATTGCGGCGGGCGGGAGTCGAGAAGCTGTTGGAGGTGGCGCAAAGCGGCGAGCAGGTCATTCTGGTCGGGCAATTGTTGGATCACATTTTGCGGCCGCTCGCGCAGCATCTGGGTGTGGATTCGTTTGTGAGCAACCGGCTGGAATTTCGAGATGGCCATGCGACCGGAAGATTGCTGAGGCCGGTGGTTCGGCCGAGAGGTCCGCTGGCATGGATTACCAGCGGTTCGCCGGACGGGAGGATTTCGCGGGAAAGGCTCTTGCAGCGACTGGGCTGGACGAAAAATCCCGAACAACTTGAGAACGCCGCGCAATCATCGGCGCGCCCCACTGAACCGGCGAACCGGTCCGTCTCACTTTTCGCCGAGGGAGCGCGAAATGGGCCGCTATTCATACGGCAGACGCTGGCAAACCGGCACATTTTATTGATCGGCGTAACCGGATTCATCGCGAAAGTGTGGCTCGTGGATTTGCTGGAAAAGATCCCGGAAATCGGGAAGATCACGCTGCTCATCCGAAGGAACCGGACGACCTCGGCGCAAAAGCGATTTCAGAAGATCATCGAGGAGTCCCCGGCGTTTGACGCGTTGCAGGAAAAGTACGGAAGGAAACTGGGGGCGCTGCTCGCGGACAAGGTGGAAGTCGTCGAGGGAAACGTATCGGCGCCAGGACTGGGGCTCGACGAAGCGACGAAGTCGCGGCTGAGGAAGTCGCTGGACTTGGTGGTGAACAGCGCGGGGCTGACGGACTTTAACCCCGACCTGCGCGAAGCACTGGCTTCAAATGTGGATTCGACGCTGAATCTGCTTGAGTTTCTGCGGGAGTGCGACCACGCCGGACTGATGCACCTTTCGACCTGCTACGTGGTGGGAATGCGCGACGGGCGCGTGATGGAAGAGCTGCACGCGAATTACAATCCGGCGCGCGACCCGGCGTTTGATGCGGAGAAGGAAATTGCGACGCTGCGGGAGACCATCCGGCACGTGGAAGAGCGCGCGGAGAGTCCCGAGCTTTCGAAAGCTCTGCAGAGGCAGGCGCTTGGAAAAGGCGGGGACGCCTCGGCAGTTCCTGCGACAGAGCTGGATGGCGTGCTGAAGCGAAACCGGGTGAGGTGGGCGCGAAACCGGCTGGTGCGGATCGGGCTGAAGCGCGCGCAGCACTTGGGTTGGCCTAATACTTATACGTTTACAAAGAGCCTCGGGGAATCGCTGCTGGCGCGGAAGAGCAAAGAGCTGCCGATTGCGATTGTACGACCCTCGATCGTGGAGAGTTCGGAGCGCTCGCCGTTCACGGGATGGAACGAGGGAATCAACACATCCGGCCCGTTGTCGTACTTATTGGGAACGAACTTCCGGCAACTGCCGTCGAACGCGCGAAAATGCCTGGATGTGATACCGGTGGACATGGTGTCGCGGGGAATGACGCTGATCGCGGCGGCGGTGATTGCGCGGCGACACGCGCCGCTCTACCAACTGGCGACATCGGCGATCAATCCCGTCAATATGGGCCGAAGTATCGAGCTAACGGGGCTGGCGCACCGCAAGCATTACCGGACGCAGCAGGGAATTGAACATTGGCTGAAGGTGAAGCTCGAAACGATTCCCGTCTCGAAGCAGCGGTACGAAAGACTTTCCATTCCGATGCAGAAAGCGGTGGTATCGAGTATCAATCGGGCGGCAGTGTCACTGCACATGAAGAAAGGCCCGCTGGCGAAACAGGAACGGGACCTGATCCGGGCGGAAAAGCTGATCGAGCTGTACGAGCCATTCATTCTGCATAACGAGCACGTGTTCGAATGCGAGAACGCGAGACTGCTCTCGGCGGGGCTATCGGGCGAAGAGAAAGAGATGTTTGACTTCGCGCCGGAAGTGATCGATTGGTGGAATTATTGGATTAACGTGCATATTCCAGCGCTGCGGCGGTGGTGCTATCCGCTGATGGAAGGGCGGCCGCTTGAATCGCGGGCGCCGCGCGAATTGGAATGGAATTCAGAAAACGCGAAGGCCGCGGTGGCATCCAACCCCGCCGCGCCGCCGGACCCACTATGGCGATCTTCGTAACCGGCGCCAGCGGATTCCTGGGGAGCTACGTCGTTGCCGGACTGCTTACAGAGCACAGCGACCGGCTGAACCTGCTGGTGCGAGCCAAGAGCGAGGAAGAAGCGCGAGAACGGCTGTGGACTTCGCTGCAACTGCACTTCGGGTTTCCGGAATTTTGCGAACATCTCTCGACGCGGGTGCGAGTGTTCCGCGGGGACTTGACAGGCGAAGGGTTCGGTTTGACTGACGACGACTATCGTCAGCTCGTGGATTCAACCGATTCGATCATTCATTGTGCGGCGTCACTGAACCGGAAATCCGAACGGCAATGCGTGAACGTGAATTTGCGCGGCGGATTGGAAGTGATTCAACTGGCGAGGCGCGCGCAAAACCGGCACGGGCTGCGGCGTTATTCGCATGTTTCGACGGTGGCGGTGGCGGGAACGCGGAAAGACGAAGTCGTCGAGGAAGATAGCGCGATCGATTGGTCGCGAGGGGACTACGATCCCTATGCGCGCACGAAGAAATTCGGCGAGCACATGATTCACCGGCTGCTTGCGGACGTGCCGTATACAATTTTCCGGCCAGCAATCGTGCTGGGCGACAGCCGGCGCGCGGAGACTTCGCAATTCGACATGGTGCAGGCGTTTGACGTGCTGGTGCGGCTGCCGGTGCTTCCCTTGCGTTCGCGGGATAAGATTGACATCGTGCCTGCGAATTACGTGAGCAAAGCGATCGTGGCAATTCATCAGAAGAACCAGCCCGCACATACGATTTATCATCTGTCGTCAGGAAGGGCGTCGCAGACGTTCGGGGAATTGACGAACGCGCTCGCGGAGGCGGGGGGTTGGCGAAGGCCAGCGTATTGGCCGTGGATGGGAGGAGCATTCTCGCGGACTGTGAACTGGCTTTCGAAGCGCGATGGAGCGGTGGGAAGAGGAGCAACTTTGCTGAAGGTGTTCTGGCCGTACCTGGACTGGAACACGGTGTTCGATAATTCGCGTGTGGTGGCCGAGATCGGGGAGGCGCCGGCAAAATTTTCGAGCTATGCGTTTCCGCTGTTGAAGTATAGCCGCGAGAACCGGTTTCGCTATCCGGCTAAACCGTGGCCTGAAACGAATGTCCCGGAAAGAACGGCGGCAGTGGGAGGGGCGCGCGGATGACGGACTTTCTGCTTGTGGCGTGGGTAAGCGCGCTGATCCAAGCGCGGCGGCTCGGCTGGATGCTTGGGCTCGGCGAACGCTGGAAGCCGGGAGAAAAGCTGCGCTTGCTTTTCGCAGGGTACAACGGCACGCGAAACACGGGCTCGGACGTGCGAGTGCAGGAGATGCTACGGCAGGTGCGGCATGTTCTGGGAGCGGAGAACGTAGATTTCAGCGTGATGACGCAGAGCTTCGATCGGACGAAAGGATATTTCGAAGGATCGAAGCAGGTTTACTTGCCCGATGTGTATCCGCCATTTTTGTTTCGGGAAGTGAATAAAAATCATGGAGTGATTGCGTGCGAAGGGTCGATGTTCAAGAGCAAGTTCGCGAACGCGCTGACCACGATGATGATTGGGTCGCTGGGGCTGGCGTCGGCGGAGAATAAGCTTTCGCTGGGGTATGGCGGGGAAGCGGGCCATATGGACGGGCTGGTCGAGCGAATGTGCGAGCGGTACGTGCACGATTCGCTGATCATAACGCGCAACGAGGAGTCGCAGAAGCTGCTGACATCGATGGGAGTGCCGACGGAATTGGGAACGGATACGGCGTGGACGTTCGAACCGCACCCGCCGGCGTACGGGCGGAAGGCGTTGCGCGAAGCGGGATGGGATGAGAAGACGCCGATTCTGTCAATTTGCCCGATTCATCCGTTTGTGTGGCCGGTGAAGGCTTCGATTGCGAAATACTTGGCGCGGGTGACGACGGGAGCGTACAAGGAGAGCCAGTACCGGACGGTGTACTTTTTTCAGTCGGGAGCGGCGGTCGAAGCGAAATTCCGGCGTTATATTGCGGCGTTCATTCAGGCGATTCGCTCGTTCCGCGAGCGGCACAATGTATTCCCGGTGCTGGTGGCGATGGAGAGGCTCGACGCCGTCGCATGCCGCGACATTGCGAAGGCTTTGCCGGGGATGCCGATATTTACGTCCGACGACTACGACATGTTTCAGATGGTGTCGATCCTGCGAGAGAGTAGTTACATGGTCTCGTCGCGGTACCACGGGATCGTTACGTCCATGCCGGCGCTGGTGGCTTCGGCGGGAGTCACGATGGACGAGCGCATTCGAAACTTGATGCGCGAGCGCGGCCACCAGCACTTATTCTTGACGGTAGATGATCCCGACCTTGAGCCGAAACTGATTCGAATCATGGACACGCTGGTCGCCGAAGCGGAAGCGGTGCGCGAGGGAATCGGGCAGACTGTTTTGCGCAACCTGAAAGTGATGGCGCGAATGGGCACATTCTTGGAAGACGCCGTCCGGCGCACTTATCCCGAGTTTCCGCTGCGAACCGGCGTGCTGTCCTGGGAGGATTATCTTCCTCCGCTGAATGAAACTCTGCTCAAGCTGGCGGAGAATCACGACAGTTCCCTGTCAACCGGGCAATTCTCCACCGCCGGCACGGCGGCGCGTTGACGGTGGACGAACCAGCGATGTCAAATTTCATCGAAGATATCTTTGGGCGATTGAAGCTGGCGGGCAGCCGCGTTGTACTGCGCGAGATTCGCGGAGGGAATTTTGTCAGCGTTTCTGGCGGCGAATTGCTCGAACAGGTGCGGCGCGCACGGGTTTATCTGCGACGCGCTGGAATCCCGCCCGGAGAGCGTTGCGCGCTGCTGGGGCCAAATTCCATCCGCTGGGTGGCGCTGAATCTCGGTTTGCTGGCTGAAGGAATTGTTGTTGTGCCGCTCTACGCGCGGCAAGCGCCGGCGGAGCTCGCGGGATTGATGAAGGACGCTTTGCCGCAATTGCTTTTCGCGAGCGACGCGGCGTTGGGAGAATCCGTCGCGAAGGAGTTGCCGCCGCAGTGGGCCGGCGCGAAGCGACTGGTGCTCTTCGACGAAGTTTTTCAAGAAAGCCCGGGCGAGCCAGGCATTTTCGATCCGCCAAAAGCGCGGCAGGATTCGGATCTGGTCACGATCATTTACACTTCTGGAACGTCCGGCGAACCGAAGGGCGTTTGCCTCAACGTTGGGAATGTGACGCACCTGCTTTCCTGCACGTGCGAGCGGTTGGATTGGCTGATGGGCGCGGCACGCGAGCCGGACCGTGTCTTCCACTACGGGCCATTTAGCTTTGCCGCGTCGTGGATCATGCTGCTGACATGCCTTTCGCGAGAGAGCGTCTTGACGCTTTCGACGGACTTAACAAAGCTACCCGACGAAATCCGGCTCTCCGGTCCACATTATTTTCTGAACGTGCCGACGCTGCTCGAGCGCGTCCGCCGCGGAGTGGAAGAGGCGATTGCAAAGCGAGCAGCGCCGATTCGCTCGTTATACGCGAAGGCAAGCCGCGCGTGGTTGCGTAAACAATCGGGGCGCATCGGACTCTTGGACGCGATCTGGCTGGGCTTGGGGCGGCGGCTCCTTTTTGGCGCCATCAGGAAGCGATTCGGTCCGAATCTCCGAGCGCTCATTTGCGGTTCGGCGCCCCTTTCGCCGGAGACGCATCAATTTTTCTTGATGCTCGGGATTCCAGTGCTCCAAGCCTACGGACTGACGGAAACGACGGCAATTTGTACTCTGGACGATCCTCGAGTGCCCGTCGAGCCTGGGCACGTGGGAACGGCGATTCGCGGAATCGAGATGAAGACCGGCGACAATGGAGAAATCCTGGTGCGCGGTCCAAACATTTTTCCTGGTTACTGGAAGAGATCCGAGGAAACCGCACGCGTAATACAAGATGGCTGGTTCCATACCGGAGATCAGGGCGAGACGAACGAGCGCGGAAACTGGCGCATCACAGGAAGAATCAAGAATCTCATCGTTCTCAATTCTGGTCACAAGATTCCACCGGAGCCCATCGAGGAGAAACTGGCG
This sequence comes from Candidatus Acidiferrum sp., assembly GCA_035279745.1. Taxonomy (GTDB): domain Bacteria; phylum Acidobacteriota; class Terriglobia; order Acidiferrales; family UBA7541; genus Acidiferrum. Next base: position 40,591 of record DATEHE010000022.1, read on the forward strand.
CGATTGCTGCCCACGGCCCAGCAAGTTGTGATTGTGGGGAATGGCCACGGATTCTTGTGCGCGTTGCTCACGGGTGAGCTTGAGCCTACCGCTGTGCGGTCTGCGCTCGACGCATTGAATCCCGAACTGCCGCACTACCGGCAGATCCGCAACTTCACGATTCTCGCCCAACCCATGACGGCCGAGAGCGGCTTGCTGACGGTGATGGGCAAGCTGCGTCGCGATGCGATCAACACTCACTTTGCTGCGGAAATCAGCGCCATGTACGCCGAGGCCTTGGAAAGCAAGGCCGCTGCCGGGAACCGCTCATGAAGTCTTTTCAAGGCAAAGCTCTGCGCTGGGAATGGCGCGAAGGCGTCATCGAGCTGACACTCGATAAAGAGCCGGCCAATGAAATCGGGACAGCGATGCTCGGCGAGCTGGAACAGTTCGTGGCCGCGTTTCCGACTCTAATCCGCGACACCGCCGCCTGCATTATTTCCAGCAATCGAAAGCAGGGATTTTCAGCCGGAGCTGACCTTCGCGAGTTGTACCACTCTGCAGTTCCTCTTCCAGAGAAGGAGCGCCTGGCCGGAGTGCGAGCGTTTCTTGAGCGAGTCCACGCCGTCTTGAACGCGCTGGACGCCGCACCCTTCGTTACCATCGCGGCGGTGCACGGCGTGTGCTTTGGAGGTGGCTTCGAGCTGGCCCTGGCTTGCGACCTTATCGTCGCGGACAAAATGGCGCGCTTTGCTTTTCCCGAGTTACGGCTCGGCCTAATTCCAGGATTTGGCGGAATCCCGCGGCTAAAACGTGATTTGGGAAACGCCATCGTCCGCGACCTGCTTCTCACAGGCCGCAGCGTGAACGCTGCGCGCGCGCATTCAGTTGGGCTCGTTGCACAGCTTGCTTCGGAGGGTGAGGCGCTGCGAATCGCGCGGGCGACGGCCGCGCAAGTCGTCAAGTTCGATTCGGCAACTCGGGCGGCAGCCAAGAAATTTATTAAGCCGATTCCGCACGAAGAGTTGCACCAGGAGGTCGAGCTATTCTGCACTCTTTTCAATCGCCCCAATGTTCTTGACGCTCTCAAGAAATTTGTTGAGAGTACAGACGCTATGCCTTACCTGCCCTGAACTCCCCACTGCTCGAACGCACCTACCCAATCTTCCAGGCAGCTCCCTAGCCGATCGGGGGATGTAAACGCTCCCAGCTTTGCGGCATCTTCTTCATGGAGGTCAGGAAGATGCCTGCAGAACTATTGGAACTATCGAATCATTTGGCCGAACTGACGGAAAGCGCGGCCGGCTTGGCGGTGGCGGTCCACACGGAAGCGCGTGGCTCATCGAGCGGCGTGATCTGGCGGCCGGGAATTGTTGTCACGGCGGAGCATGCGTTACGGCGCGATGAAGAAATTCAATTGACGCTTCCGAATGGCAAAGTTGCCGCCGCACAGCTTGCCGGGCGCGATCCCTCGACGGATCTGGCTGTCTTGAAGTGCGCCGAAGCTGCTCCGGGGCCGGCGATAATTGGCGGCGCGGAAGCGTTCAAGCCTGGAAGCTTGGTGCTGGTTGTCGGACGAACGCGTGCGAGCGGACCGGTCGCCGCGTTTGGCGCCGTCAGTCTCGTTGCCAGTGAACGGCGCTCGTGGAGCGGAGGGGCTTTGTCGCCTTATGTGCGACTCGACGTCAGCCTTCAACCAACGGCTGTCGGAGGAGCAATTGTTCACGCGAATGGAAAAATCGCGGGGATAGCGACGCCCCGGTTTGCCCGGTTTGGGGCGCTGCTGCTGCCCGCGCAGCTCGTGGACCGCGTGACGGATACGCTTCTCGCCAAAGGTCGCATCCCCAAGGGTTATCTGGGCGTTGGCTTGCAGACTGTTCGCTTGCCGGACGCGCTTCTGAAATCACTGCGACGCGAGGAAAAAACCGCAGCGATTCTGCTGGACGTGGAATCCGGCAGCCCGGCTCAAAAAGCCGGACTTGTCATCGGTGACATCCTCATCTCGCTCGGCGTCGGCACCGTGGCCCGCATTGAGGACGTGCAGCCTCATCTTCACGCGGAAAATATCGGGAAGCCTTTAGCCGCGAAAGTGGTGCGAGGCGGCGCGCTCAAGGAAGTCAATTTGGTCGTGGCCGAGCGGCCTCACGGAGAGAGCTAACATGGCTCCCGAGGGTTTTGGCGCGATTGCCGAAAAGCTGCGCCGTTCAACGGTATTGATTGAAACCGGGGGGCGGGGCAGCGGCTCGGGAGTTATCTGGCAGCCGGACGGCCTGATCGTGACGAACGCGCACGTGGCGCGCAGCCCTCGAATGTACGTGCAGCTCTGGGATGGGCGCGAATTGCCGGCGGAAGTCACGGCGCGCGATCCCCGCTTGGACTTGGCTTCGCTGCGAATTTCTGCGAGCGAGCTTCCTGCCGCCGAGTCCGCGGATTCTTCGCAGCTCCGGCCTGGGCAGCTTGCCATTGCCATTGGAAACCCGCTGGGATTTGTTGGAGCACTGACGACGGGAGTGATTCATGCCGTCGGCGCGCTCCGCGCCCTTGGGCCTCGCTCGTGGGTGCAAGCGAGTGTCCGCCTGGCGCCAGGTAATTCCGGAGGACCGCTGGCGGATGCAAGCGGGCGCGTGATAGGCATCAATACCATGGTTGCCGGCGGCCTCGCTTTGGCGATTCCCAGCAACGCGGTTACGCAATTCCTTTTTGCAGGGCCGCGCGATTCCTGGCTGGGCGTAACAGTGCGGGAGGTGGGAGTGCCTCGACGCCGAGGAAACCAGTTCGCCCTTCTCATATTGGAAGTCGAGCCGGGCAGTCCGGCGGCGCTCGCTTCGCTGCTTCCGGGCGACATCCTTTTGGGCACGGTTGATGCGCCATTTCAGTCTCTCGATGACCTGGCACAAGCGCTTGTTGGAAATACTCCACGCACCGTGCGTTTGGAATTTTTGCGAGGCGATTACTCGCGGGTTCGCCACGTCACAGTCCAACTTCTTGCGGCCCAATCGAGCGGAAAGCGATCTGTTGCCGCGTGATTCGCGTCTGCATTGTCGCTAGTTCGCCTTTCGCGCGCTCGGGCCTTGAGGGGTTGCTGGCTGCGCGCGAGTTCAAAGTAGTCGGTTACGCCGCCGACTTGAGCGCGCTTGAAGAGCATCTGGAAGATTTGGAACCCGACGCGATCATCGTAGATGCGACGGGCGAGAATTCCAGTGCACTTCTCGATGCTTTGCGCGATTCAGAGCTGGCTTCGGAATCAAATCTTCTTGTTCTGCTGGATCAAGCTCCACCGGGTTGGCCGGCGGAAGCGCTGCGTGCGGGAGTGCGGGCGATTCTGCCTGGCAACGTCTCGGGAGAACAACTGGCTGCGGCTCTTCACGCTGCGGTTGCGGGGCTGATTACCGTGCACCCGGCTGAAGTGGCCACAACATTTCAGTCCAACGCGATTTCGTCAGCTCCCGGCACAGAACTTGCCGAGCCGCTTACTCCGCGCGAACGCGAAGTGCTGCAAATGCTTGCGAGCGGACTGCTGAACAAGGAAATCGCCGCCAAACTTTCCATTTCCGAGCACACCGTGAAATTTCACGTAGCTTCCATCCTCGGCAAACTGGGCGCGTCCACACGAACCGAAGCTGTTTCGCTGGGTATACGCCGGGGATTGGTACTTCTCTGACGCACGGGCAACCGTCTGCCTGGAATCACGCGGAAGGGGCTGCTTCGTTTTGTTTCTTGCCGCTGGAATGATAAATTTGAGTTTCCATGCGCACACTCGAGCAAACCACCCAGGAGATTCTCGATCTGGCGTCGAAACATTTCAAAGTGCCGGCCGGCTCGCTTGCCCCGGATGATGATTTTTTCAAGAAACTCGGCATTGACAGCCTGCAGACGCTCGAAATGCTCAGCCGCCTGGAAAATCATTTCGGCATCGAGCTGCCGGACTACGAAGTGCAGGGCGTAAGCGATTTCCGCACGCTGGCCTCACGGATCCAAGCCCGTCTGTAATGCTGGACCTTTCGAAGTATCCATCCATCGGCGCCGCGCTGAAGGACGCGCTCGACGAATTCGCGGGCGAAGTGTGCCTGATCGAAGCGGATCGCGAGCGCGAGAAGGAACGCCTGACGTACCAGGAATTCAAGCAGCGAGCGCACCCTCTTTCTCGAGCGCTGCAAGATTCGGGTTTCGCCGCGGGTGACCGCGCCAGCATTATCATGACGAATCAGTCCAAATGGCTGATTTCCGCGTACGCAATTTTTTTCGCCGGCGGTGTTCTCGTTCCGCTGGATTACAAACTGACGCCGGACGAGCAATGGCAGTTGCTGAAGCATTCGGGCGCACGAGTCCTGATTACGGAATATCCGATCTGGCGCCAACTCAGCGCGGCCGACGGAAGGATCGCGGCGGGCAAACTGCGGACCATCCTTGTGACGGAAGCGCCACCGAACGCCGATCTCGCGGGCGCGGTGCGTTGGGAAGAGTTTCGAGGGCCTTCTGAACCGGTTTTTGTTCCGCGCGGGCGGCAGGACGTCGCCTGCATCGTCTATTCGTCTGGCACCGGCGGCCGTCCCAAAGGCTGCCTTATGCGCCACGAAAATTATCTCGAGCAATGCGTCGCGCTCACTTCGCTTTATCCATTCTGGCCGGGAGTGCGCTACCTCAGTATTCTGCCCACAAACCACGCCATTGATTTCATGGTGGGTTTTTTCGGCCCATTTATTTGCGGCGCGACGGTTGTTCACTTGCGGACCTTGCGGCCGGAATATGTGCGCGAAGCTTTTTCAAAATATAAAATTGCCTACGTCAGTCTCGTGCCCCTCGTGTTGAAAAATCTTCAAAAGGGTTTGCAAGCGCGCTTCGATGAACTTCCTCCGGGGAAGCGGCGCGCTCTGGGCGTGCTGATTGGCATCAACAAAGCGTTGACTAAGAGCCGGCCGCGGCTCGCAATCAGCCGGCGGCTTTTGAAACAGGTTCACGAGCCATTTGGCGGGGAGCTGCGCGCGATCATCGTCGGCGGTGCGTTCACCGAGCCACAAACCTTGCAATTTTTCTATGACCTCGGAATCCCGGTTGCCAACGGCTACGGCCTGACGGAAGCGGGCACAGCCGTTACCGTCAATGATCTCAAGCCGTTTCGCGCGGACACTGTGGGCAAACCGCTGCCAGGGATGGAAGTTCGGATTCTCAAGCCTGGTACGGACGGAATTGGCGAAGTCGCCGTGCGCAGCAAAACCGTTATGAGCGGCTATCTCGACGAACCCGAGCTTACCGCGGAGACTATTGTGGATGGCTGGCTGTTGACGGGCGATCTTGGACGGCTGGATTCGCATGGCCATTTGCAGCTTTTTGGCCGCAAGAAAAATATGATCGTTACCGAGGAAGGGAAGAACATTTATCCGGAAGACATCGAGTCCGCTTTCGAAAGCCTTCCCGTGAAGGAATTCTGCGTTTTCGCGGCAAACTATATCTGGCCGCGTCGTTCGATGGTGGGCGAACAACTGGTGCTGGCGATTCATCTCGATCCCGGCAAGGGCTACACGGAAGAGCTTCGCCGCGAAATTTCCGGTCGCAACAGCAGGCTGCTGAATTACAAACGTGTTCATGGCGTGGTCGTGTACGGCGAGGATTTTCCGCGGACCGCGTCGCTGAAGATAAAACGCAATGCCCTGGCGGAGCAGCTCGCGAAGCTTGATCGAGACACGGCATTTTTGCCGCTCTAATCTGAAACGTTTGGCCAGTGCTTGGAGGAAATGAACCCAGCCGTGAAGGACCGCTTTTTCGCCATCGTGAATCCTGCCGCCGGGGGCGGCCGCTCGGCGAAGCTTGCCGGGCCTGCGCTTGCACGGCTCCGCCAGAAGGGTCTGAAGATTGATGTGCTGGCTTCGACCGGACCGCGGCACGCGGTGGATTTGGCAAGCGAAGCGTTCGAACAAGGTTATCGCCGGTTTATCGCCGTGGGTGGAGACGGCACCGCGCATGAAATTTTGAACGGAGTTTACTCGCGCGCGCAGGCCGAGGACCGCATTTCGCTTGGTTTTCTTCCGCTCGGCACGGGGAATTCTTTTCTTCGCGACTTCACGACAGAAGGCGCTGAGGCTTCGCTCCAGGCGATGCTCGCGGGGCGCACCCGCTCCGTGGATCTCCTTCGGTTGACTCACTCGCGTGGCCAGATCTATTCGTTCAACCTGTTCAGCCTGGGATTTACCGCGGACGTCGGAGCGCTTACCAATCGCTACTTCAAATCTTTCGGATATGTTGGCTATTTGCTTGGCGTTTTCGTTCGCGTCGTTCAGTTGCGCAGGCGCTCGTTTCGACTCCGTTGCGATGACGACAAGAACTGGGAAGAAAGCCGCTGCCTCTTTCTTTCTTTCAACAACAGCAAGTTCACCGGCGGCACAATGCTGATTGCGCCTCAAGCCGATCCCAGCGACGGCCTGATCGAATTTGTGCGTTGGGGACCAATCGGCCGGGTGGGACTCTTGCGTATGCTCCCGCGGCTCTACGACGGCACGCACATCCAGCATCCTTTGGCTTCGCGCCGCGCTGTACGGCGCGTCGAGTTTGGCGTCACGCTGCCTCTGGATGTCATGATAGATGGTGAAATCGCCACACTCGAATGCCACGCTCTCGATATTCTTCCGGGTGCGGTGGACATTTATATATGAAGCGCGTCTATCTCACGCTGCGCAGCTTTTTCCTTTGGATGCTGAGCGGGCTCCATTTTTTTACTATGGCCCCCGTGCTGGTGTTTCTCGGCATCTTTCTGGATCCGCATAAGCACGACTGGCTGCAGCGCAGTTTTTGCCGGCGCATCGCGTTTCTCTCCGGCGCCCGCGTTGAAGTCGTGCGTTCTCCCGGATTCGAACCGCAGCGCACCTGCTTTTTCATGGTCAATCACGTCAACCTCTTTGATCCGTTTGTACTGTACTGCGCCATACCGCAGTTCGTTCGCGGGTGGGAGCTCGAATCCCATTTCAAGATCCCCGCCTATGGCTGGTTGATGAAACGCTTTGGCAATGTGCCAGTGCCGGACGTCCGCAAGCCGTCCGACCTGAAGCGCATGTGGCGGCTGACGCAGGATGCCGTGGACGGCGGCACAAGCCTTATCGTATTTCCCGAGGCCAAACGCACACGCGACGGGCACGTGGATGTGTTCGAAGATGGGGGATTCCGCGTCGCGCAGCAACTCGGAATACCGATTGTTCCTGTGAGCCTGGTGGGTTCCTTCCGGCATCACCGCACAGGCCATTGGATGCTGTGGCCCGCCACCATTACCGTCTATCTGCATGACACGATTGAAACGAAGGGAATGACAAAGCAGGACGTGCCCGCATTGCGCGATCGCCTCCGCGGAATCATCTCAGCGCCGGTCGAGAAAGCCTTGGAGAAAGAGCTCGATCCGCAGGCGGAGCCGCTCGCTCAAACTTGAGTTCGCAATCAGGAAGAAAGTTTGATCCAGGGAATCGTGCGGCCTGCTTTGGTTTCCTGCCAGGTGAAGACGATTCGATCGATCACCGTGATCGTAGAAACGACGGCGATCACCCAAAGCACAGGCCCCATGCGGTTCATGGCGCCGCCGATAATCAGGAGAACCAGTCGCTCGGGCCGCTCCATGAACCCGACTTTGCACAGCGGGATCAGCGATTCAGCGCGGGCTCGCGCATAACTGACCATCACGGACCCGGCAGTGGCGACCGCCGCCAAAATCACATAAGCGGTTCGCCCGCTTACGGAGTAATACACCAGCAATCCCATGTAGAGCGCCATGTCCGCGTAGCGGTCAAGCGTCGAGTCATAAAATGCCCCGAACGCCGTGACGCGATTTTGCCGTCGCGCCACTTGCCCATCCAGCATGTCCAGGAATCCCGCGAAGAAGATAATCAGCGCGCCCGTGCGGAAATTGCCCAAGGCAAAATTTCCTGCCGCCACGAAATTCACCACCAGGCCGAGAAATGTCAAAAAGTTCGGATTGACGCCCGTCGCGGCGAGAACGCCGACGATTTTATCGAGCAGCCATTTGCTACCCGTTCCTATTGCCCCTGTCAGTGTAGCCATGCTTTTGTGCGGCCAATCGGGATTGCGCTTTTTCCAAAGTGTGGGGAAATCGTACACTAGGCCCGCAATTTTCTGCAAACACAGCCGCCGGACGATTCCCGCGACGATTCGATTTCTTCTTGACCCCATTCTCATCGGGACTTAGAGTCCCTACGCTCGGTCTTTACGGGGCACGCCATGGCCAAAGCACTCACACGCCGCGAAGTTCTTTCTCGATGGTTGGGAGGCATTTCCGCTTTGTGGTTCACCGCGCATTGGCCTGCGCTCCTGGATGCCGCCGAGCACGCACGCCAGAGCGTTGCCTCACCTGGAACCGCAAAGTTCGGTTTTTTCTCTGCCGATCAAGCAGCCGAAATTGACGCAATGTGCTCGCGCATCATTCCCACCACCGATACTCCCGGCGCCCATGAAGCTGGCGTCGTCTATTTCATCGATCGTGCTCTCACCACCTTCGCCAAAACACAGCAAAAAACTTTTACTCGTGGCTTACCCCCGCTCCAATCCCGCGTGCACGAACTTTTTATTGGCGTGGATAAATTTTCTTCCTGCGGCCCCGGGCAGCAGGACCAAGTCCTGCAATCTATTGACACCCGTTATCCCGGCCCCAAGCCCTACGATCTTCCACGCCGCCCTGCCGCCGAAGCTTTGTTCGAAGCGGTTTACACCGGCGCGATCTCCGGTTTTCTGATTGATCCCGATTCCGGGCGGCTCGGAAATCGCAACGGTGCCGGATGGATCGCCATTGGCCGCGAGCCCTCCCACATGTTTCAGCCTCCCTTCGGCTACTACGACAAGAACTACCCTGGTTGGCAAGCCACACCGGCGGAGGCAGGCAAGTCTCCTCATGAATCCTGATCTTCCCAAGTACAAGACTACGGACGAAGTGGATTTCGCCATCGTGGGATCCGGCGCAGCTGGCGGCATTCTCGCCAAGGAACTCGCGAGCAATGGATTCCGCGTCGTGGTCTTCGAACAGGGTCCCTATTTGACCGAAAAAGATTTCGTCCACGATGAGATCAGAGTCTTCAATCAGGACCAGTTGACGAACCATCCAGACATCCAGCCAAACACTTTCCGGAAGACTCCCAATGACAAGGCCAAGCGCCAGCGCGCCATCGCGTACGGCCGCATCGTCGGCGGAACGAGCGTTCATTTCACCGCCAATTTCTGGCGCTTCCATGAAATCGATTTCACCGAGCACACGCGTTACGGCCCGACTCCCGGCGCGGATATCGCCGATTGGCCGATCACCTACGCCGATCTTGAGCCTTATTACACGAAGGTCGAGTGGGAGATTGGCGTGTCCGGTCAGGCCAACTCCAGCCCGTTTGATCCTCCGCGTTCCAAACCGTATCCCATGCCGCCTTTGCCCGTGAAGGGATGCGGAGTGCTGTTCGAACGCGGCGCCCGCAAGATGGGTTGGCACCCGTTTCCCGCGCCCATGGCGATTCTTTCCCAGCCGCGGCCGGGACGAAGCGCCTGCATCAACTGCGGTTTTTGCCTCGGGTTTGGCTGCGAAGTCGGCGCGAAATCCAGTTCGCTTGCCACCGCAATCCGCATGGCGGAAAAAACGGGCCGCTGCGAAATTCGCCCGAATTCTTACGTCCACAAAATCGAGCTCGATTCCAACGGCCGCGCCACCGGTGTCGTGTACTTCGACGAAAAACGCTTCACGCAGTATCAAAGGGCCAAAGCGGTCATCGTTTCGGCAAACGGCGCGGAAACTCCGCGTCTTCTCCTGCTGTCCGCAAACAAGCAATTTCCGAACGGGCTCGCCAACACCAGCGGCTACGTTGGCAAAAACCTGATGTTCAATAGCGCTGCCATCTATCACGCGCAATTCGAACAACCCAGCAATGACTACAAGGGATTCTGCGTGAGCCGCGTCCTGCACGATTTTTACGATCTGGACCCGAATAAAATTGGGTTCCGCGGCGGCGGCGGGCTGGATGCCAGATTCGACGCAACCCCAATCGGATTCGCCTTCGGCAGCTTGCCACCCGATACGCCGCGCTGGGGCAAAGCGTTCAAGGATGCCCTGAGCTACGGCTTTCCGCGCACGTTTGACATCTTCTGCCACGGCACTTCTCTTGCTGTTCCTGACAACAGCATTTCTCTCGATTCGGAAGTGAAGGACGCTTGGGGTTTGCCCGCGCTCTGCGTCACCTACAAGGATCATCCCGACGATCTGAAACTGTGCAACTGGCTAAGCGTTCGTGCCGCCGAACTTCTGGATGCTGCCGGCGCTGCAAAGAAATGGATGTCGCCTGTCACGGAACAGGAATTCGGCGTCCATCTGCTTGGCACTTGTCGCATGGGAAAGGATCAGAAAATTTCGGTTGTAAACGCCGATCATCAGACGCACGACGTCAAGAATCTTTTCCTCTGCGACGGCAGCAGCTTTGTCACCTCCGGCCGCGGCCAGCCAACCATGACCATCGAGGCTCTGGCCTACCGCGCCGCGGACCGCATCACCGCGCTGGCCAGACGCGGCGCACTCGGCGCCTGACGCCTCTTTCTAATTCAGCCGTCATCTCTTTGCACCCTGATTCACCACTTCTGTTAAACTTTTCGCGCATGGGGGCAAGACAAAATTTCCGGGAGGAATGGGAATGATCTCGGTCCGAACCAAGGTGCCTTTCACTTTCTGTGGATTGCTTCTCAGCGTTGGCTTGGCCATCGTCGGCGCACGCGCACAATCCAGCACGCCGCAAGCTCCCGCGGCTACGAAACTCGCGGGCGATCAGTTCAAGAATCTTCAAGTTCTAAAGGATGTTCCCGCGGACCAGATCTTTCCGTCCATGCAGTTCATCACCGCCTCGCTCGGAGTCGAATGCGAGTATTGTCACGTTCGCGGTCCTCACGGCATGGAATTCGATAAGGACGACAAGAAAAACAAGCAGACCGCCCGCAAGATGATGAAGATGATGTTCGCGATTGATAAGGAGAATTTCGAGGGCCACCTCGAAGTCACCTGCTACTCCTGCCATCGCGGCGCCGCTGATCCTGTCGGCACTCCCATTATCTCGGACGAGCCTGCCAAGTCCGAGGAAGCCGCTGCAACCTCCAAGCCCGTTCTTCCTCCCGCGGATCAGCTACTCGACAAATATCTTTCGGCGATCGGCGGCGCGGACGCCTTGGAAAAAATTTCCAGTCGCGTCGAAAAAGGCCAAATCAGCGCAATGGGACACGAAATGCCCATCGAAGTTTACGAAAAAGCTCCCAACGCGCGCCTCTCCGTCATGCACCTTCCGAATGGCGAGAGTATCACCGCGTTCAATGGCAAAGAGGGCTGGCTCAGCAACAACGGCCACGCGCATATGATGTCCGCGGCGGAAAATGAAGCGGCCGGCATTGACGCCGATCTCCATTTCGCGGCTCACGTCAAGACTCGCTACAAGAGATTCTTCGTCGTTCCTGGCGAAAAAATCGATGGCCATGACTCTTACCTCGTCATCGGTCATAGCGAGGGTCAGCCTCCCTTGCGCCTCTATTTCGATCAACAGTCCGGCCTGCTGCTCCGCCTCGTGCGCTACTCGCAGACTGCGCTTGGCCGCATGCCCACGCAAATTGATTACGCCGACTATCAGGCCGAAAGCGGCGTCCAAACTCCTCTTCAATGGACGCTCTCGCGCCCCGGCAACCACTTCACCATCAAGATCGACCAGGTACAGGTGAACGTTCCCGTGGACGACGCCAAGTTCAATCCACCGCCCATGCCGCCGCCGCAGGGGTCCCAGCCGGGCGGACATTCACGCTAATCGTTGCAACGGCGCAGCGCGAATAGCATTCGATAAAAATTTGCTGGCTTCTTTTGTCGGCTGATAATGCGGCAAGCGAGGGCGCGAACTGGTTCTTGCCTCAGCTGTCTTATTCGAATCGCGATGATCGAGTCTATTCTTCGCGCAGCGTCGTGGCCGGATCGATTCTTGCAATCTTCAGCGCAGGGATCGTAGTTGCAAGCAGCGCCATTGCCGCAAGCCCTGCGACGACAATCGCCAACGTCGGCGCATCGTAGACACCCACGCCGTAAATTACGCTTCGCATCACGCGCAGCGTCGCCGCGGATAGCGCCAATCCGGCAAGGATTCCCACACCGGCTGCGCCCATACCGGCTCGGCTGATGTGGAGCATTGCTCCTCCCACGCTCGAACCCAGCGCCATCCGGATTCCGATCTCACGCGTCCGCTGCGCCACCAGATTCGCCACCAGCGCAAAAATTCCCACCGCGCTTAATACCAAAGCCAGTCCCGCCATCGCTCCGAGCAGCGCCACTTCGATTGCTTGCGTCGTGAGCGTTTTGGCCAGCAGATCCTTCATCGTGTAAAAGCCGGAGAACGGCAAGTTAGGATCCACGCTCGCCAGCGCGCTCTCCATTTCGCCGGTTAATCCCTGAATTGGCCCGGCCGTGCGCACTACCCAATTCGGCTGAAACCAGACGTGTACCAACGCGAGCAGCCTGCCATCCATCTGCGCCGCCGGTAGATACACTATCTGCTCGCTCTGCAGTGGCGCCACTGGATTCAGCCCGGACTCAATCGGCACATCGGCAACCTCGCCGACAATCAGTGTGTCCTTGTCAATGTACCTGCCCACTGGGTTGCTCCCGCCATAAAACCTTCGCGCAAACGCTTGGTTGACCACCGCTACTTTCTGCGTGTTGGGCGCGTCCGCATCCGTGAACACGCGGCCCGCGAGCAGCGGCATTCTGAGTGTCTCGAAGTATCCCGGGCTCGCATACAACTCGTCCGTTTGATCCTGCCTCCCCGCTTCCTTTCCGTCGCTCAGCGTAACTTGATCGTTCAGCACGCGCTCGTACGGCAGACTCAATCCGATCCCGGCATCTTCCACTCCAGGAATTTGCCGCATCGCCGCGCGGCTCTCGACCAGGAGTTTGCGGAACGCCGCGGCATCGTGGTATCGCGCGTCATCCAGCGACGCTTTCGCGACCATCACTCCATTCGGGCTGAATCCCGGCGGCAGCGTCTCCAGGTGAATCAGCGTGCGGATCAAAAGCCCGCAGGCCGCCAGCATCACCACCGTTAACGCAACCTCGCCGGCAATCAATCCCTGCCTCAGTCGCAATCCGCCGCTGCCAGCGCCCGAGCGCCCCGCCATGGACGACCGCAAATCCATTTTTCGCGCCGTGAGCGCCGGCAGCATTCCGAACAGCACGCTCGTCAGCAATGAAACAATCAGCGCAAACGCCAGCACCCGCCCGTCCAGCGGAACACTCGCCACTGGCAGGAAATTTTCGGGCAAGAGCGCCAGCAGCCCGCGCATCGCCACAAACCCAACGGCAATCCCCGCCGCACCGCCGATCAGCGCCAGCAATAGATTCTCGACCCAGAATTGTTTTTGTATTTGCCACGGCGAGGCGCCGAGCGCAATCCGCGTCACGACTTCTGCCGACCTCCGCAACATCCGCACCATCGTCAGCCCGGCTAGATTCGCGCACGCAATCAGCAAGATTAGTCCAGCGGCGAGCATCAGCGCCAGAACCTGCGGTCGAAGCTCGTCCGTCTGGCCCTTCTGCAGCGCCACGGAGTGGTATGTCACCGTCGCGCCGGGATACTCGCTCAGCTCATATCTCGCCGTTCTCGCCGACCACGCACGATTAATTTCCGCGTCTGCCTCTTGCCAGGTTGCTCCATCCTTAAGGCGCGTAATCGCGTCGAAGTTCGTTCCTCCACCTTCGCCCTGGCGGCTGGGCTGCAATGGCGTATATACGTCGGCATTCAGCGGCGTCGCTGCTCCTTGCGGCAGCACGCCCACCACGGTAAACGGCTCTCCCTTTAGCAGGATGGCTTGGCCGATAATGTCCCGCTCCCCTGCAAAGACGCCGCGCCACAGCCCGTAGCTGAGGATGGCCGCCTTCGGCCCATGCGGGCGGTCTTCATCCTCGGAGAAATTTCGCCCCAGCAGCGGCTTGATTGCCAGCACGTCCAGGTAGTGCGCTGAAATCCGCCCGTCATGCACGTAATGCACCCTGGCGCCGGCTTCGAGATTTACCCCCGAAGCCCCTCCAGTTACCGCTGAAATCAGCGCGGGGACGTCATCCCGCAGCAGTTCCCACTGCTCTCCGTCCACGTTGTGCCTTTGATCGGTGCTGTGCCCTCCCGAAATCCGCGTATAGATTGTTCCCATTTTTTCCGGATGCGCATACGGCAAGCTCTTGATCATCAGCGCGTTCACCAGCGAGAAGATCGCTGTGTTCGCTCCGATCGAGAGCGCTAGCGTCACGATAACTGTTGCCGTAAATCCAGGATTTCGCCGGAGTTGCCGTGCGGCAAAACGAAGATGCTGCCACCAATTTTCCATACGCACTCCCCGCGACACGGCTCTCCGCCTGGTCACTAGATGTGGTAACGGAATTTATACTCTTTTTGTTTCATGGACGCAGCCATGGCGTGAAACCGCTTCGCAGGCAAGCACCGCTCGCCCATCTTGAGTGGATAGCGCCCCTTAGAAGTGGAAATCCACGCCGGCCACGAACATGCCCCGGCTCTGATAGTTGTGTATTTTGGCCGTGTAACATCCGAAGAAGGGATCGCAAAACGTTCCCAACGAAGAATTCGCGTAGGTCGGCAAGTACCGCGCTTCTCCTCGCAACGAAATGTGGCTCATCAGGGCATATTTCAATCCCCCGCCGATGCTGTATGCAAAAGCCGTTCGATTCGGTGTTTGCCCGCTGTTGAATTCATGCGTGAACCCGACGCCGCCGGCGATATACGGCCGCCATTTGTGCTCGCTATCCATTAGCATGTAAAGCAGCCCGAATTGATATTGGTCGATCGACGAGTTGTAGGCTTTAACGTAGCCCGGATTCGGCGGCACCAGTTCGCTGTACGAGGTCGGATTCCGGTTCCACATGAAATCGAACTGCGCGTTCTCTGTCAGCGAATAGTCCACGAAAGTCCCGAAGTTAACAGCCGCATTCGCCCGCGCGTTTGTCACGGCCACCGTTGCCGACGTCGGATTCACCGGATACGATCCGCTCGTTTCGTATCCCACAAACGGCGTGACCTCCCATTTTTGAAGAAACCCTTGCGCTTGTGCCGGCGCGCTTGCTAGCAACCACCCCAATCCGAGCAACAACCAGCTATACCTTCTGAGCATGATTCCTCCCTGTGCAGGAACGCCTCGGCTGGGCACACCGCTTCCGCAACTCCCTCATTTCTTTGGATGCACTTTGGATTTGCCGCGTTCTGCGCGGGTAGTCGAACTGCTACTTCTTTTCTTGCCCCTTGCCTTCCGGTTTCGCGAGCTCTCCGGCTGGTTTTGCTTTCGCTTCTGGTCGCGCTGCTCCCTCCGTCTTCGCTTTTCCGGCGGGGGTTGCGTTTGCTGCGTTTTCTATTGATTTTTCTGGCAATGTGTATTATTCTTTTTGGGTAAGAAACTGCGCCCGAATGCCGGGCGTCCCCCCGCCAGTCTTTTTCTTATCTCTCAGATCAAAGATCCAGCGCAACCCCTGTTGCTTTCGCCCGATTTAAGCTGGGCAAAGCCGGCTCGGTACGCCGATTTTGTTCTACCAGAGTGCAATTGTAAGTCTTTTAGAATCAACACTTGTGAAAGTGTATCAAAACAAAGGACTTTATCTCCCTTTAGAATCAACACTTGTGAGAAATCAGGGGGATGACCCGATTATGGTTAACTAGAAATTGCTCCGCTCCCGGACGCGTTTCAAACCCCCCATTCGCCCTTCGCGACTAGTGTATCCCCTCCGCCGATTCATCCGCTCTCTGGACCACAGCCCAAAGACGGCCCCAATTTGTGAGCATCGCCGCCCCTTTTTTCCCAACTTCCTTGTCACAACTTCGTAGGGCTGCCCGGTCCTAGGCTACGAGTGGGAGCGTCGTCATCACTCACTCCGATCAAGAGTTGAGAGGGAGATTTATGCAGAAATCACAGTACGCAATTCCAGATTCCTCCGCGAAATCCAAACAGGAGGAGATTCAGATAAGCTTGGACAACACCTCGCGCACCGGCAAGCCGCAGCGCGACGAGTTGGTTCCATCGCGCTATTCGCTGCGGGTCGGCGAAATTGACGTCATGGTGGTCAGCGATGGTGTGCTGCCGCTTCCGGGCTCGATGCTTGGCCCCAACGTTGACCCATCCGTCCGCGCGGCTTGGCTGAAGGACCAGTTCCTGCCTGCGGACATGCTCGAGTGGGCCTTGAACGTGGTTGTCGTGCGCAGCGGCGCACGGACCATCCTCGTGGACGCCGGGCTTGGCTCCGACCCCAACTTGAACTTGCCAAGCGCCGGGCAGTTGATCAAACGGCTGGAGGCCGCCGGCGTCGATCTCGCAGCCGTCACCGACGTGGTTTTGACCCACATGCACATGGATCACGTTGGCGGGCTCCTCGCCGACGGAGTGAAGAACCAACTCCGCCCGGACCTCCGCATCCACCTGGCCGCCGCTGAGGCCGAGTTCTGGGAGTCGCCGGATTTCTCCCGCACTTCCATGCCAGACGGCTTCCCGGATGCGCTTCGGGCTGCCGCCAAGCGTTTCTTGAGCGAGTACGGCAGCAAGTTGCAGCCGTTCGAGACAGAATATGAGGTGGCTCCGGGAGTGCGCATCCAGCGAACCGGCGGCCACACCCCGGGACATAGCGTGGTCCGCCTGGCATCCGGCGGCGAGCGCATGACGTTCGTCGGCGACGCCATCTTCCAGGTCGGCTTCGAGCATCCCGACTGGTACAACGGCTTCGAGCACGACCCCGAGGAAGCGGCTCGCGTCCGCGTCCGTCTTCTGCGGGAGCTGGCGGCGAACCGTGAGTCGCTGGTGGCCACTCACCTGTCGTTTCCGTCCGTCTGCCATGTGGCGGTGGATGGCAAGGCCTTCCGTTGTGTACCTGGGCTTTGGGAGTACTGACAGTTGCCGCAATAGGGGCGAACCATGCCCCCCACCAATCCGGGGCCGCCAACCCGGCCCCGGTGCACTCAGGGATCAGTCTCAACTCCAAATGGCTTGCCGAGCCGTAGCTCGCGAAGTATTCGCGAGCGAAGGCTGCTGCGCTAGACGACTTCTACCTTGGCCGAATGACCCGAAGCGGAAGCGATTTTGCGATCGCAGGTCAGCAGTGGCGCATCGAGCGCCTCGGCCAGCGCGACGTATGCCGCGTCGTAAGCAGTCAGGCTTGCACGCAGTCCCCAAACGCGCGGAAGCAAGAAATTGTGGGGATAGCGCCTCAGCGGCATGTCGCTGAGATCATCCAGCGCTTCTTCCCCTCGCTGCGCGGTAATGGCCTTGTCCCGGACGTAGCGTCGCAGCACTTGAGCCACCTCGATGTCCAGCAAATGAGGGACATGCAGCGTTTCAGAAGTCGAGAAGATACGCCGATCGATCTTGATTCCCGCGGCAGATTGCAAGAGCCACTCGATGGCTGCAGACGCATCGAGCACAATCATCGTGCATCCCGTTCCCGGCGAACGGCTTCGGCCGCGGATCCCAGGCTCCCAACCCGAGAGCGCCGCCGCACGCGTTCCCGCAGTTCCGCAATCGTGGGCCGTTCGGCAACCTGGCGGATTTCCGCCAGCAGAAAGTCGGAGAGGGACATTCCGGATAAAGCCGCCTGGGCCTTAAGCGTGCGATGCAGGCTATCAGGAACATTGCGCACTTGGATCATTCGTGACATGCGCTGAGCATAGTTCCATGTGCAGCACATGTCAACCCTCTCGCGTCGTCCAATCCACCACTCTGTGAAACCAATCCGCGCCGCAAACCGTTTTGCCGCCTACGGGTGACCCGCCCGCCGCCGCTAAAGTTGCGGCTCGGTTTGCCGGCTGTTTAATGGCTGGCCTGCCCTCGTTCACGACCTTAGAACTTCGAGCCCGCCCCACAATAGCTCATGTGGCGCTATAGCTGCCTACCCATGGGCAGCGGCCCCAAATCGTGTCTAACGGCTTATAATAGACAGAGATCGCCCGCGAGGCTGCCATGACGATTGAACAACAGGTTGTCGAAAAACTCCGCGATTTGCCTCCTGAGAAGCAGAAGGAAGTGTTGGACTTTGTGGATTTCCTGAAAGAGAAGAACGGCGGGCCGAAGAAACCGCTCCGGAGCCTGCGCGGCCTGTGGGCAGATTTGAATATTCACATCACGGAAGAAGACATCGCCGAGGCCCGCCGCGAAATGTGGGGCAACTTCCCACGAGACATCTCCTGATGCCTGCGGTCCTCGACACTCATGCGGCCATCTGGTACCTGCTCGACACCCAGAACCTTTTCTGAGACAGTGTTTTCGCTGATTGATGGTGCGGCGGCCAGCGGTGACCCAACGTATATTTCTGCCGTATCGCTTGTTGAAGTCTTGTACTTGGTTGAACGCGGGCGCATCGCCGCAGACGCATTCGAGAGGTTTGTCCGCGTCATGGGACAAGACAATCCCGCATTCAAAGTTTTCCCGCTCGATTACAACGTTGCTGGCGCTTTGAGGTCCATTCCTCGCGACGTTGTTCCCGACATGCCCGACCGCATCATCGCCGCAACCGCCCTCCACCTTGGCCTTCCGCTCGTCACCCGCGACCGCCGCCTCCAAGCCGCTGGAATCCAAACGATCTGGTAATCACAGGACGAGCAGACTGGCTGGGAAATCTGGCCGCGCGAACATGATTGTGGCTTCGGTCGCGATTTTCTCAAGCACCCGAGCGCGATTTCGTAAGACGGAAAACCGTGTCGCAGTCGGGTTTCCTCACGGTTTTTCTTTCGGCTTTCCCATTGCAACTCCCTAGCTTGCCGCCCAGCAATGCAGTACGAACCTCAGCATTTACAAATCGTACGCGAGCGAGTACGGCAAAAGTGCGGGAGCGACCCGGGTGTTTGTGCGGTTTTGCCGCGTGAACGTAACAGTTCAGTGAGAACACATCGTGTCGCCGTCAGAGATGTGTTTTGGCGAAGGCTTTTCCTGATCCGGATTTCAAGTATTTCTCAAACGCCAATGCGCGGCCTCCCTCTGAGAATGCGAGGTAGCTCTTTACGCGCCAAGGGCGATGCTTTGCCGTGTGGGTCACTTCGCCGGATTTATGTTTGGAAACTCTGGCTTTTAGATCATCGGTAATGCCGGTGTAGAAGTGCTCCGGCTCCGGAAGACTCTGTAAGATATAGACGTATTTCATGGGAAGGTCCGCCTCCGCTGAAGCTCCGGCGCGACAGCCTTCGCCTTCCGTTGTATGAGTCGCGCGGTTCGTGGGGCGCTTGCTGGCTGGCCGGCCGAGCCGTAGCTCGCGACTTCTTCGCGAGCGAAGGCTGGTGGGCCCTGGTTGACGATCTTCGAACTCAGTGTGTTCAGGTGCCGGATATCCTTGGTCATCCAATATCTCGGAATCCCGCACTGTCCAATCTCCCTCCTATGCGTTAAGCTACCGACAAGACTACGGATATGGCAACTGCACAAACGCAAAGGTCGCTGTTCCCCTCTGAGACCGGTACTGGGGTCTCGCTGTCTACCGCGTCTACGTTTATCCCAAACATGGATTTGCCGGTACATCGCTGGTTCAGGTATAGCGCCGGGTTTTCTGCTGAGTGGGTAGAATCAGTGATCAGAGACGCACGTCCGTCGTTGGGTGAAGTGCGCGTCTTTGACCCGTTTTGTGGCTCCGGCACAACTCTGATCGCGGCGGAAACGGCTGGCGCGGAATCTTGGGGGGTGGAGGCCCATCCCTTCGTCTTCCGCATGGTCCATGCAAAACTCGCTTGGCGAAGTGATCCTAAGGCGTACCTGCAGAAGATCGCAGACCTCTTGCGCGTGGCTAGGGAGCTCGGGCCCGACCTCGTTGACTATCCCCCCTTGATTCGGAAATGCTACGACCGGGAAGCCCTTCTGCAGCTGGACAAATTGAGGCGGGCTTGTGAGCATGTGCGGGATGAAACCCCAGCTTCGGAATTGGCGTGGTTGACTATCATCGCGATACTTAGAAAGGTTTCGCTGGCAGGCACCGCACCTTGGCAGTACATACTCCCCAAAAAGCAAAAGCGGTCACCGGCCCGCGTGGAGACCGCGTTTGACGAATGCTCTCGCGTCATTTACCACGACATGCGGCGGGGCACCGCTCTGCAAGGTCCCAAGGCTCGCGTAATTCTTGGTGATGCAAGGGAGTGCGACCATATTTCGGGCGCGGCCGCCAATCTTGTTATCACTTCACCGCCCTACCCCAATAACTACGACTACGCGGACGCCACCAGACTTGAAATGACGTTCATGCGTGAAATCAACGGATGGGGCGACCTGCACCAAGCGGTTCGCAGACACCTAGTTTGTTCCTGCTCGCAGCACGTACCTGAAAGTTCGACTGGCCTTCAGGAAATTCTCCAAGCCCCGGAGCTCGCCCCAATTGGATCTGAACTAACAGACGTGTGCCAACAGCTAGCTCATATCCGAGAGACCAAAGGAGGACGTAAGACATACCATTTGATGGTCGCCAGTTACTTTCGGGACTTGGCGAGGACCTGGAATGCCCTTCGGTCTGTGTGCAATTCGCCGTGTCGGGTTTGCTTTGTTATCGGCGACTCAGCCCCTTATGGCGTATATGTTCCCGTTGTATCGTGGCTTGGGGAACTCGCCAAAGCCTCAGGTTTCAAATCATTTGATTTCACCAAAACGAGAGATAGAAACGTCAAATGGAAAAACCGCAAGCATCGTGTCCCGCTTCAAGAAGGCCACCTTTGGGTTGAGGGGTAGCGAGTGGCAGAGTCACCAGCGCACAGGTTTGGACAGATCATTGGCGAAGTTCTGGAGGCAGCCGTCACACCCCTTCTCACAGCCTTCGCGGAAAAGCACGGCCTCTATTTTGACAAGCAGGGTGACAGGCCGTGCAGGCCCGGGAAGCGGTGCACGTGGCTCGATCTGAACAACAACAAGCACGACCTAGATTTTGTTTTGGAACGCGGCGGCTCCGCAGACAAATTAGGGGTCCCAGCCGCATTCATTGAGACTGCGTGGCGCCGGTACACAAAGCACTCACGTAACAAGGCGCAAGAGATTCAGGGCGCGATCATTCCGCTGGCCGAGACCTATAAGAACGCTCGTCCATTCGTCGGCGTCATATTGGCCGGAGTGTTCACGGAAGGGGCACTGACGCAGCTTCGCTCGCTTGGTTTCTCCGTTCTCCATTTCTCCTATGAATCGGTGGTGGCGGCGTTCAAAGATTGCGGCATTGATGCGTCTTTTGAGGAAGACACACCAGACTCAGTTTTCGAAAAGAAGGTCAAGAAGTACCAGAAGCTCTCGCCAGAAGATAAAGTCAGCCTGGCTCGGGCTCTTCTCCACCTGCAAAAGGCAGACGTGGAAGAATTCATGGGTGCATTGGAAAAGGTAATCTCACGGCAGATTGAGAGAATTACTGTGTTGCCGCTCTATGGTAGTCCCACGGAATTGGCCACGGTGCAGGACGCGATTAAGTTCTTGGAGACCTACGAGGAGAAGGTAGGTAAGGCGCCAATTCAGCGCTATGAGATTCGAATCCGTTACAACAACGCTGATTCAATCGAAGCAACATTCGCGGACAGAGCCGACGCGGTGGGTTTCCTCCGGACTTACTTGCCCGTGCCTATGAAAGAGATTAAGAAGACGCTTTAGACGAAAGCCAGGGTGAACACAGGAACACACGCAGTGTTCACCCCAAAAGATAGGCGTTGCGTTCACCCACCCTTCAAAAGAAAGCTCCAACAAAGAACGAGTTGACAAAATTTCGTCTGCAAAAACACCGCGAACGAAAACCTCGATTTGGGCGGGAGCGACCCCGGTGTTTGTGCGGTTTTGCCGCCCAAAAGTGCTCACCGGGTCGCTCCCGCCTAAATTCCTTCCTGAATGCTCCAGGTGTTTCGTTCGCGTTTAGGAATCCCGAGCGTGCGCTCGACCGCGTTCGCATTTTAGAACTCGCGAATAAGGCGCATTCTCTGTACGTTACGCAGAATCCGCAGGAAAAGGCTAAATTACTGAGAATGGTGCTATCGAACTGCGCTGTGGACGCGGTAAGTCTTTATCCCGCATACAGAAAGCCCTTCGACATGATCTTTGAACGGGCAAAAACAGGGGAATGGTGGGCCTGGGTGGACTTGAACCACCGACCTCGCCCTTATCAGGGGCGCGCTCTAGCCACCTGAGCTACAGGCCCTTCGACAACGTGGAGCTTTAGTTTAGCACGCGGCCGCCAGCGCACAAACCCACTACTTCCGCGACTGTTGACATCGGTGCGCCAATCTCGCTCGCCAGCTCAAACTTCTTTCGGTGACCCTCCTTTACTTCTTCTGCTGCTTCTACTTCCTCCACTTCCCATCCCTCTCAACCACTTTTTCCTACTGCACAAAACCGACATTGGGCGTCGGCGGCGCTCCGCCCTCCGGCATTTCCCGGATCGGGCCAAACTGTGTTTCGTACCGCTCGATATTTTCCCGCAGCGCCCGCAGAATCCGTTTTGCATGCCCCGGACTGACAATCACGCTGCTCAAGAGTTTCCCCTGCGCGCCGTTCGGAAAAATATAAATGAAATTCAGCGTAAACTCTTCCAGATTATGGTGCAGCATCACCAGATTGCTGTACTGCCCCTGCAATTCCTTCTCATCCGCCTTGATCTGCACTTGTCCCGGCGCCGGCTGTTGCGGTTCCATGGCCATCGTCTTCTCCCTCGGCGCTTTGTTCTCGCCGCCCGTTCAAGGTATCACAGCGCTCTCGCTTCCGCTTGCTCCCGCCTTGCCGCTCTCCCGCCTCGCTGGCCCGCAGGCCTTCGCTGGTTGAGCAAATCTCCCCAAAGTTCTATTGACACGCGCCTGCATTAAGTCTAGTTTAATAGACAGGTTTACCGTAGTTAACTAAATTTCTGTTCTGTAGTATTGCTTGCGCGCGATCATGTCGCCAACTTTTCCGCCTCAACTCGAAGCCGAATCCGCTGAGTCCGCCGCTTCGGCCTCCGCCGCGCCCTCTCGTCCCGTTCGCTTGCCGTCGCTCCCTGAAGCGCATCGCACCATTCCGATTTCCCACACCGCATCTTGGATCCGTAAAGTTCTCGCGTTTGCGGGGCCCGGCTATCTTGTTGCCGTCGGTTACATGGATCCCGGCAACTGGGCCACCGACATCGGCGGCGGATCGAAATTCGGCTACGCGCTCCTGAGCGTCATTCTCATCAGCAATCTGATGGCGATGTTTCTTCAAGCGCTCTCCGCCAAGCTGGGCATCGCCACTGGCCGCGATCTCGCGCAGGCCTGCCGCGAACATTATTCCCGCCCCGTTTCCATCGCGCTCTGGGTCATCTGCGAAATCGCCATCGCGGCCTGCGATCTCGCCGAAGTGCTCGGCTCCGCCGTCGCTCTCAAATTGCTCTTCGGATTGCCGCTCCTCGCCGGCGTCGTCATCACTGGGCTCGATGTGCTGATCGTGCTAGCGCTGCAAGGCCGCGGCTTTCGGCTTGTCGAAGCGTTTGTCGTCACGCTCATCGCTTCCATCGCCGCCTGCTTCGTCTACGAAATCTTTTTTGCCGCTCCCATCTGGCGCGAAGCCGCCGCCGGACTCATCCCGCATGCTGAAATTCTGCGCAACCGCGAAATGTTGTATCTCGCCATCGGAATTCTTGGCGCCACGGTGATGCCGCACAATCTCTATCTCCATTCGAGCATCGTCCAGACGCGCGCCTTCGGCACCTCTTCCCGCGACCGCCGCGAAGCGATTCGCTATGCGGTCTTCGATTCCACCGTCGCGCTTGGCTTCGCGCTTTTTATCAACGCGGCGATCCTGATTCTGGGCGCCGCTGCCTTTCACACGCACGGCCTAAACAATGTCGCGGAAATTTCCGACGCTTACAAACTTCTCAGCCCCGTCCTCGGCGTCAGCCTGGCCAGTACGGTGTTTGCCTGCGCTCTGCTCGCTTCCGGCCAGAACTCGACGCTCACCGGAACTCTGGCCGGCCAAATTGTGATGGAAGGCTTTCTTCAGATTCGTCTCGCGCCTTGGCTGCGCCGGCTCATTACGCGCGCGCTCGCGATCATTCCCGCCGTTCTGGTCATCGCCATCGCCGGAGAAAATAAAGTTACTTCGCTGCTCATTCTCAGCCAGGTTATCTTGAGTTTTCAGTTGCCCTTCGCGGTGATTCCGCTCGTTCAATTCACCGGAGACCGCTCAAAGATGGGCGAGTTCACAAACTCCCGCCTAACGAATCTAATCGCCTGGCTCGTCGCCGCCGCGATTCTCTTCTTCAACGCCGAATTGCTCTGGTTGATTTTCCGCGGCCACTGAAGGCGCATCCCGCCCTGGTTTTCCCGCTTTAGTCCGCGCCGCGCGTATGCGAAAATTTTCTCTTGTCCGCCACTTCCAATCCGCCGCGCCGGCTCCGCCTCCGCAAACTCATTTTCATTTCTCTTCTTGCTGTGATCGCGCTTTCGGTTGCTTACGCCATTTACGTTTCCAATGACTGGCCCGTTCCCGCTTCCGCAAAGCTTGTAAGAAACCCCGTCGCACCCTCGCCCGCCGTGTTCGCGGCCGCGCGCTCCATTTATCAGGACAAATGCGCCAACTGCCATGGCGACACCGGCAAGGGCGACGGTCCCGACGCATCCATGTACTATCCTTCGCCCGCCAGCCTCGCGGACGCAAACCGCATGAGCAATCGCACCGACGGAGAACTTTATTACCGCATCACGCATGGCCGCCGTCCGATGCCTGCGTTTCAAAATCGGCTGAGCAACGAGCAGCGCTGGCAACTCGTACTCTACATTCGCACCTTCGCTGAAAGACCCGCGCCATCAGCTTCGAAATAGCGCCCGCCCAATCAAACGCAAGCCTGCTTCTGAAAATCCGCCCAAAAAATCTGCCCAAAATAAAAACGGGCCGGCGATTGCCAGCCCGTTCCCATCAACTGAATCTTTCGCTGTAACGCAGCGCCACGAAATTCGCCCGCTTCTTTTGCGGACGGATAGCTCAGTCACCCCACCGTGTTTCCGATTACGCGGACGCTGCTTTCACCTGCGACAGCGCCGCCGCCACTTCCTTCAAGTCCGGCACGACCGGAATATCGTAATTTTTCACCCATGCTACTTTTCCGTTTTTGTTCACGATGACGACCGCGCGTCCGGTGATCCCTTTATCCGACAGGTACACGCCGTATTTTTCGCTCATCGCGCCCTTGGGATGGAAATCCGCCAACAGCGAATACTTGATGCCCATCTTGTCGGCGAATGCTTTGTGAGACCACACGCTGTCCACGCTCACGCCGAGGACCTCGGCGTCCAGCGTGTCGAACGATTTCATGTCGTTCACGAAGCAGGCATGCTCGTTCGTGCAAACGGGGCTCCAGTCCAGCGGATAAAACACCAGCACCACGTTTCTCTTTCCGGCGAAATCCGATAGCTTCACTTCCTTTTTGTCCTGGTTCGGCAGCGTAAAATCCGGCGCCGCCTGTCCGATCGCGATGCTCATGAATTTGTCCTCCCTTTCGTCTACGTTTCCGCCCAAGCATTTTACCCAATCCTTGCGTTAGCCGACAAATCCGGTGCAAGCGGGAAATCCGCGGTCGATGTGTGCGCAATTCGAGCAGGAGCGGCGCTACTCTTCGCGCAGCGCCACTATGGGATCTACTCGCGTGGCTCTCCACGCGGGGATGCACGTCGCGGCAAACGCTACCAGCGCCAGAACGGCCGGGACCAGGAGGAAAGTGAGCGCGTCCCTTGCGCTCACTTCAAACAGCAGGCCGGCCATCACTCGGGTGAGGGCCGCGGCGCCGAGTAGGCCCGCGAAAATTCCAATGCCCGCCAGTTCCATTCCTTGGCGCACGATCAGCCCAATGATGTCCCCGGGTTGAGCGCCCAGCGCAACGAGCACGCCGATATCTCGGTTGCCTTGCGTGACGAGGCTCGAGAGCACGCCATACAATCCGACCGCCGCCAACAATAGAGCGAAAATCGCGAAAGCAGCCAGCATGGCGCTTGAAAAACGTTGCCGGGCGAGCGAATCGTGCAGCCGGTCCTGCATCGTTTTGATTCCGTAGACCACCACGTCCGGATCCACGTCATGGATCTGGCCAACGACGGCAGAAGTCATCGCGGCGGGATCTTTCAGCGTGCGCGCGGCAAGAAACATGAAATGTCCCGGATTCTGCTGTTGCGGGAAATACGCCGCGACCTTGCCGTCGGTAGCGAGATCGTACTGCTTCACGAATCCCACGACGCCCACAATCGTGAACGGCTTCTTCACGTTGAACCACAAGTGCTTTCCGATAGCATCGCCGCCGGGCCAGAAGCGTTTCGCGAACCTTTGGTCAATGATGACCGCTTGCGGCTTATCGGCGGTATCGTCTTCGTTAAAGAATCTGCCCTGCTTCAACGGAATTTCCATGGTTCTAAAATAATCCGTGCCGGCTGTGCGAAGGTCCACTTGCAGTTCCTGACCAGGAGGCGGTGTATAGCCTTCGACGTTGATGCCGCCCCAGCCCACTTCGCCGGTCAATGGCAGCGCGGAAACCACGCCCTCCGAAAGAACGCCCGGAAGGCCGGCGACGCGGCGGTCAATTTCTTTGTAAAAACCGGCAACCGATTTGTCTTCGTGATATTTCGGCCCGGTGGGAGCGACTTCCATGGTGAGGAGATGATCGGTGGAAAATCCGAGCGGCACGTTTTGCAGGCGGACAAAACTGCGGATGAGCAGGCCCGCTCCGATCAAGAGCATGAGCGAAATCGTAAGCTCGGAAATGACGAAGAGCGCTCTCAGGCTGCGTCTCCTCAGGTGCAAGCCGCCATCGGCCTGGCCGCTGCGTCCGCCGGCTTTCAATGAATTATTCAAGTCAACTTTGACGGCGCGCCATGCCGGCGCAACACCGAACAAAATCCCGGTGGCGACAGCAACGAAGAACGTGAACGCGAGAACTTCGCCGTTGATTGCGATGGTGTCGAGTCTCGGAATGTTTCCGGGATTTATCGAACGCACAAGGTCCAGGCTGAGCTGCGCGACGAGCAGCCCCGCACCGCCTCCGAGAAGCCCGAAGAGCAGGCTCTCCGTGAGCAGTTGGCGCGTCAGACGCTGCCAGCTCGCGCCGAGCGCCGTTCGGATCGCTACTTCCTTCTCGCGACGGGCTGCGCGTGTCAGGAGCAGGTTGGCGACATTCGCGCAGGCGATCAGCAGGACCAGCCCGACAGAGCCAAGCAGAACGAGAAGCGCGCGCCGCACATCACCGACGACCTGTTGCTGAAGTCCGACGATGTGCATGCCGAAGCTGGCGCCTCGCTTGTCTTTTTCGCGGATGCGGCTGGCGATAACATCAATATCGGCCTGGGCTTGCCGGAGAGAGACGCCGGGCTTCAGCCGAACCATGATGTTGTAATTTTCATCGCCGCGGTTGGATACGGCGTCAGCCGCGAGGGGCAAGGGAACAAAGATGTCCATCTTGTCCATGGGAGATTCGGCAGGCATGACTTCGGAGTCGAGGGTGAAGCTTCGCTGTAGCACGCCGACGACAATGTATGGATTGCCGTTGAGGATGATGGTTTTTCCCACGACGCCAGGATCGGAATTGAATAGGCGGTGCCAGACACGCTCCGTAAGAATCGCGACAGCGGGTTTGCCAGGTTTATCTTCGTCGGGGAGCAAGAGCCGCCCAAGCAGGGGTTTTGCGCCGAGCATATCAAGAAGAGTGGATTGCGCGCGGACGCCGGCGAGACGTTCGGGCTGATCGCGGCCTGTCAAAACAAAGATGCGGCTTTGCGCCAGAGCCATCTGCTCGAAGGAGTGGTTCTGATTCTGTAGATCGATGAACTCGCCGGGAGATGGCCAGTCTCGAAAGATTCCAATTGCAGGGGAATGAAGCCAAACGGCGGCGAGCCGGTCCGATTGGGGATAGGGAAGTGGACGAAGGAGCAGAGCGTCCACCACGCTGAAAATCGCGGAATTGGCGCCGATTCCAATGGCGAGGGATGCGACGATCACGGCGGTCAGCAACGGGCTCTTGCGGAGCGTGCGTAGTGCATACCGGAGGTCTTGGAGGAAAGTCTGCATGGTAGAACGGCTCCTATCGCTTGTGCATGATGATATGACGTACGGGAAGGGAATTTGTCGTCGAAATTGCGAAAGGAAGGAGAGACGAAACGAGTCCCTCGCCGGACGCCACAAAGCTTCTTTTGGTTGAGCTTACGGCGTACACTAGGCTGGAATCAGGCGGTTCGTAATGCCCTTGCAAGCTACACGCCGCGCCCTTACCATGACTTTGCGCCAACTCGTAGACCGTTACTGCGCGCTTGTCCCCGAGTTTGGACAGCCGGTCGCCCTCGCCGCGTTCCAATTGACGCCCGCCGAAACCGAGGGGCTTTTTTCCGCGTTTGACGAGGACTATCACATCAGCCGCTTCCTGCACTTTTCGGAAGGCGCAGGAGAAAAATATGCAATCAACGGAGTGGCGGCGACGCACGTTTCGCTGGACGCGGAGATTGAGACGATCCTCTGAGACGCTGATCGCGCAATGAGACGCGCGATTTCTAGAGAAAAAGCCTCGGATTCGGTGAAGCGCGGCTTCGCGCCGCCGAGAAAGAACGATTTAGCCAGAGATTTTTTCCAACTCTGTTAGCGGATGCGGCGCGTCTTGGATATAATCCGAGTGCATCAACGATGTCATTGAGTAGTTTGTCGCCGCTCTGGAGGTCTCTGGATGGCTGGCTCGCCTACCCTCTTGCCCCAAGCGCGGCTCGGCGGCACGCTTCGCCGGGACGCTTGGTGGGTCGAAATCATTCCCGTAATTATTCTGCTCAGCGTTTTCGGCATTTACGCTACGTGGCGCGCGTTTGAAGGCCGGTTGTATGAATGGGGACCGTACCTTTCGCCATTTTATTCGCCGCTGATTGACCCCGAGCATCATTGGTGGCCGTTCTCTCCGGCGCTCCTGATTCTTGGCGGACCGCTGGGCTTTCGCGCAACGTGCTACTACTACCGCAAGGCCTACTATCGTGCGTTTTTTCTCGATCCGCCGGCCTGCGCCGTGGGGGAATCCTCGAAACGCAAATACAAAGGCGAAACCGCGTTTCCATTTATCCTGCAAAACGTCCATCGCTACTTTTTTTATCTCGCGGTCGTGTTTCTGGCCTTCCTCTGGTACGACGCGATTGTGGCTTACGATTTTAGCGGCCACTTCGGCATCGGACTGGGCACGCTGATCATGAGCGTCAACATCATCATGCTGACGCTCTATACGTTTTCCTGCCATTCGCTGCGGCATCTGGCAGGAGGCAAACTGGACTGCTTCTCGTGTGCTGCGTTCGGCATGCCCCGCCACGGAGTTTGGCGAGGCATCACTTTTTTCAACGAGCGCCACATGCAGCTGGCCTGGATCAGCTTGATCACCGTGGGCTTCACTGACTTTTATATCCGCATGGTGGCGGCCGGCATCTTCCACGACCCGAGGCTTCTGTGACGACCAGCTACGAGACGCGCGAGCACGACGTTCTGATTATCGGCGCCGGCGGAGCGGGACTGCGCGCGGCGATTGAAGCGCTGGCGCACGGCGCAAGCGTAGGTGTAGTCAGCAAATCGCTGCTCGGAAAAGCACACACCGTAATGGCCGAAGGCGGCATTGCGGCGGCGATGGGAAACGTGGACGCAGCCGACGGATGGAAGCCGCATTTCCGCGACACGATGCGCGGCGGCAAATTCCTGAACAACTGGCGAATGGCGCAGCTTCACGCGCAGGAGTCTCCCGATCGCATCCGGGAACTCGAGCAGTGGGGCGCGCTCTTCGATCGCACGGAGAAGGGCGCGATTCTTCAGCGAGCGTTTGGCGGGCACACGTACAAGAGGCTTTGTCACGTCGGCGACCGCACCGGGCTCGAGATGATCCGCACGCTGCAAGACCGCGGCGTGAGTCTTGGCTTCGACGTGTACATGGAGTGCACCGTCACGAAGCTCCTGACGGACGCAGGCCGCATCGCCGGGGCGTTCGCATACTGGCGTGAGAACGGACGATTCGTCGTGTTCAAGGCGAAGTCCATCGTCATCGCTACGGGCGGCATCGGAAAAATTTATCCAGTCACTTCAAATTCGTGGGAATGCACCGGCGAAGGGATGACGCTCGCGTACGAAGCGGGCGCGGAATTGATGGATATGGAGTTCGTGCAATTCCATCCGACGGGAATGGTCTGGCCGCCGGGAGTGCAGGGACTCTTGGTGACAGAAGCGGTGCGCGGCGAAGGCGGCATTCTGCGCAACAAGCTGGGCGAGCGCTTCATGGAAAAATACGATCCCAAGCGCATGGAGCTTTCCACACGCGACGTTGTTGCGCGCTCGATCTACACGGAAGTGAAAGAGGGAAGAGGCACGGAGCACGGCGGCGCGTATCTGGACATTTCGCACAAGCCAGCGGAATACGTCATCAAGAAGCTGCCCAGCATGTATCACCAGTTCAAAGAGCTGGCTGACGTGGACATCACGAAAGGTCCGATGGAGGTCGGCCCGACCTGCCACTACGTGATGGGCGGAATCCGCGTGGAAGCAGAAACGGCGCAGACCACGCTGCCCGGCTTGTTTGCCGCGGGAGAGGCGGCGGCGGGACTGCACGGCGCAAACCGGCTCGGCGGAAATTCGCTTTCGGATCTACTTGTGTTTGGCAGGCGAGCGGGGCTTGCGGCGGCGGAGCACGCCAAGACGGTTCCAACCCCCGGACTGGCGCTTGCGCAAATCGAAGAAGCCGAAAAGGCGCTGCTCGCTCCGTTCGCCAATTCCGGAGCGGAAAATCCGTATGCCGTGCACCGCGATTTGCAGAAGACGATGCAGTCTCTCGTGGGAATTTTCAGGCTCGATGAAGACCTGAAGAAAGCGTTCCAGGAAATCGAGGAACTGAAGGTGCGAGCGGCGAAAGCCGGAATTGAAGGCTCGCGTCTCTTCAATCCTGGATGGCATATGACCCGCGAGCTGATATCCATGATCACGCTTTCCGAAGCGATTGCATTGAGCGCGCGGGCAAGAACGGAAAGCCGCGGCGCGCACAGCCGCATTGATTTCCCGAATTACGATCCAGTTTGGGAAAAGAAACACAATGTGATCGTGCGCGAAGGCGACGAGATGAAGCGGAAGGAAATTCCCGTCGAGGAAATGCCCGCGGAACTGAAAGAGATTTTGGCAACGGATTAGTTCGCACGGGAAGAGTGGGAACCAAGGCGGTCCGGAGACGAGCGATGCCTGAGGCGACTTTACGAATATTACGAGGCGAAGGGCCGGCGGGAGGCCAAACGGTCGAGTTCAAAGTGCCCATCGCTCCGGGAATGGTGGTGCTGGATGCGCTGCACTACATTCAGGGCCACGTCGCGCCGGACCTGGCCGTGCGCTGGAATTGCAAGGCAGGGAAGTGCGGTTCCTGTTCGGCTGAAGTAAACGGGCGGCCGAGGCTGACCTGCAAGACGCGCATGGACGATCTCCCGAAAGATGAGCCGATCACGGTCATGCCCTTGAAATCTTTTCCGCGAATCAAGGATCTGGTCACGGATGTATCGTGGAACTACCAGGTCAATAAGAAAATTCCCGGTTTTCAGCCAAAGCCGAACGTGGAGTGGAAAATCGCGCAAGTGGATGTGGACCGCGTGCAGGAATTCCGCAAGTGCATCGAGTGTTTCCTCTGCCAGGACGTCTGCCACGTGCTTCGTGAACATGATGCGAAGAAAGTTTTTGGAGGGCCGCGCTTTTTCGTGCGCGTGGCCGGGCTGGAAATGCATCCGTTGGATGGGGCGGACCGAATCCCACTGCTGAAAAATGAGCTCGGAATCGGCTATTGCAACATCACGAAGTGCTGCACAGAAGTTTGCCCGGAAGAAATTCACATCACGGACAACGCCATCATTCCGCTGAAAGAACGTGTTGTGGACCGTTACTACGATCCGCTGACGAGACTTTTCCGGCTGTTCGGCGGCGCGTAGGATATCTGGAGCGGCGGCGTAAACCCGCAGCCCCTGGCGCGCCGAGGAGGTTCCATGCAAAGCCAGCTCAAGTCCATCTCGAAAGCGGGAATTCCCGAAGCAATTGCGAAGGCGGAGCTTTACCGGTATCTGAATGAGCCGGAAGAAACGGAATCGATCTGCCGCGACATTTTGGCGGTGGACGGCGAACATCAGCTTGCGCGGCGGATTCTGGGTCTTGCAATCACCGATCAATTCAACGGAACGCCCGGCGACCGGTACGCGGAAGTGCAGACAATTTTCGGATCGCTGCGCGATGCGTACGAGCGAAACTACTACACAGGTTTGCTGCACGAACGGCGAGCGAAGGCTCAGCTGCGAACGGGCTGTTCGGCGCACACGTTGCTGCCGCTGGTTGAGGAAGCGATGCGCTGTTTCGCCGAGGCGGAAAAGCTGCGGCCCGCCGGAAATGACGACAGCATCTTGCGATGGAATCGGTGCGCGAGGCTGCTGGAAGCAAGACCGGAGTTTCACGCGCAGCATCCAGGGCCCAATGAATTTGAGACCGCGGATACGCCGCCGGTGAGTCGTCCGCTGCACCGCGCGGCGAAATAATTGCGAGATGCGCAGACTGTTCGTTGCACTGGTTCAACTTTGTTGTTTCGTTCTGATTGCGCCACCGCTTTTTGCTCAACAATCCTCCTCTGAAGTTCGCATTCCCGAGACCGGGGTTGCCCTGCGGAACACACCTGATCCGCTCCGATACTTTGACGTGACCGACCGCGAATCGGCGGTGTTTGGAAGGCAGAACGGCCAGTTCGAAGCTTGGATTTATCCGATCAAGCTGTTGCATGGCTTTCGTTTGGAATTTCAGCGGGAAGGTCAGCTCGAGCCAATCCGCGGCGAATCCTTGCTGCGCGAAGTCGTCACACGGCCGGAATCCACGACTCTCGTATACGCGCATCCCAACTTCACAGTTCGCGAAATTATTTGGGCACCGCTGGATCAGCCGGCGCTGGTGATTCAGTTTCAGGTGGATTCGTCGAAGCCGCTCGATATCACGGCCGCGTTCGTGCCGGACTTCAAACCGATGTGGCCCGCGAGCTTTGGAGGCCAGCATAGTTCCTGGCTGGCACGGGAAAAAGCTCTCGCGTTGACGGACGCGACGGAGGGCCCAACGGCGCTCGTTGGATCCCCGGCAGTCATGGCATACAGCGAAGTGACGGATCACCAGCTTGCCGCAGGCGAAATGCTGCTTCGCATGCGATTCGAGCCGGGAACATCGGCGGCGACGCTTCCGCCTCTGGTCATGGCTTTGAACATGGAAAGCGAAGCGAAGGCTGCCTCGACGTATCACCAAGTTCTGTCAACGTACGAAGCACTTTTTCAGCAACGCTGCGACACCTACCAGAATTTTTTGGGGCGAACGCTCTCCTTCGAGTCGCCGGATGCCGCTCTGAATCAGGATTTTCTTTGGGCAAAGATAACGCTTCAATCGGGCTGGGTATGCCACCCGCGCTATGGTTGCGGGCTGATCGCCGGTTATGGACCTTCCGGCGTGGGCGAGCGCCCTGGCTTCGACTGGTGGTTCGGCGGCGACGCGATGATGTCCTCGTGGGCGTTGGAGGACACTGGAGATTTCGGCGGCGCCCTGCAAGCCTTGCGGTTTTTGAAAGCGCGTCAGCGGGCCGACGGAAAAATCATGCATGAGATGACGCAGAGCGTTGACCTGCTGGACTGGTTCGGAAAATTTCATTACGCCTACTACCACGCGGACAGCACGCCGATGTATCTCTACTCCGTGGGGCAATATTGGAGGCGCACGGGAGACGAGAAATTTCTCGAGGAATTTTGGCCTTCGATCCTGAAGGCATATGAATATTGTGTGTCCACAGTCACGCCGGAAGACGGATTAATGGACAACACGAAGGCGGGACTCGCGGCCGTCGAGGTTGGCGTGCTTCGCGGAAAAGTAGTCAAGGACATCTACCTAGAGGGATTTTGGGTCGGCGCGCTGGAGGCACTTGAACCAATGGCGGCAGCGCAAGGGGAGAACCCTCTTGCCGCGGAAGTGGAGAAGCGCGCGGAAAAGGCGCGCGAATCGCTGCAAAAAAATTGGTGGATGCCGGAGAAAAAAGCATTCGCGTTTGGGATTAGCGCGGACGGGCAACGGACGAATCTCGTCGGTGTATGGCCGGCCATCTTGCTCGCGATTTCGAATGATTTGGACCCGTCTCAATCGGCAAGCGCGGCACGCGTTTTCTCGCTACCGGAACTTTCCACGGATTGGGGAGTGCGCTGGCTCTCAAATGAGGATTCGCTCTATGACCCGCTGAGCTACAACAACGGAACGGCGTGGCCGTTCATGAGTGGATTTGCCGCGTGGGCACAATATCGCCGCGGACTTCCGCTTTCGGGTTTTGGCATTTGGAGCGGCGTCTCGCAGCTCACGGGATTAACTTCGCCCGGTGGAGTGCCGGAGTTGATGAACGGCGACCGGTATCTTGCTGGAGAGTTCGCGGTGCCCCACCAATTATTTTCTTCCGATGGCGTGATTCTGCCCGCTGTGCGCGGCGTGCTTGGCTTCGAGACGGACGGGCCGGCATCGACGTCAGATCGTGCGGTGCGAGTGACGTTCGCGCCAAATCTACCGGCGGACTGGCCGTACCTGCGGTTTCAACGCTACGCGATTGGTGGGGGAGAGCTTTCCGGGGAAGTGCTGCAAGAACCATCAAGAACTACGCTGCGACTGAAGTATGACGGCCCCACCGCGATTCGCGTGACTCTAGGACCATCCGTGCCGGCGGAGGCACGAATCAGATCCGTCCGTTTGAACGGCCAGCCCGTCAAGTTTTCTGCGCGCGATTTCGGAAGCTTTCTTCGCATCGAGCTTCCGCCCGTTTTGTTGCAGCATTCTGGATCAATCAACCTGAGCGTGGATTATGAAGGCGGCATCGGAATCGTGCCGCCGAGGTCGCATCCTGAAGCAGGTGAGCGCGCGACTGGATTGAAAATTCTGGAAGTTGAGCCACAATCTCAGGCGCCCGGCTGCTTGCTACGGCTCACACTCGCGGGCATCGCCCAGCGTTCATACTCGGTCCAACTGATCACCTCGGTTCCAAGTTTGCATGCTGAAGGAACGCAAGTGGAGAAGACGCAGACTGGCTACACGCTGCGAATCCCGTTCACGCATTCCAATTCGGTTTCTCCGGCAACAACGGAGTACGCAACCCGGCAGGTTTGTATCACGAATTAGGCGAGCGCTCAGATTCCTTCGCGGAGGAAATGCAAGAGCCGGCCTCAGCGCGATTTTGCGGTTCGGCCCGCGTAGACAGCAATTAGCCGAGAGGCCCCGGACGGCAGAATCGCGGATGTCTTGTCGCTCCCGCTTCTTGTTTGCCCGGAGCCGCCGCTCACAATCGCCCTTTGAGTAGTTGCGAGCGGCGCACCATCGTTGAGAACGATCGCGCCAGCGCTAGATTCCACGCCAAGCTGCTTCCAAAGCGCCGGCAAATCCACGGCCACGGCTTTGTCCTTCCATTCCGCATAAAGTTTTTCGAGGACGTCTACTCCAACGGAGTGATCAGCGACCTGCAAGGTCTTGTCCAAATCCCAGTCCGCAGTGATATTTCCTCCCGCATCCAGGACTCCGCGCAGCGCGTCCTGCAAACCTTTTTGGTTTTTCGTTTGCTTGCGAATTTCCACGTCGGCGACAAAACAGAAAAGCGCGCCGCCCCAATACGTGCGGCCCCAGGTATGCGTGTGATCGAGCCCTTCGTCGCCGGGCTGCGGCTCGCCCTTGGGCATGTCGCGCACGAGGTCATGCCACATCTGCATCGCCGTCCAGTGGCCGGCCTGAATGCGCGCAATGGGTTCGACGTACGTGGCTGAGCCTTCTTCGATCCAGTGCTGATTGTCGTCCATGGAAGGGAAGGCGAGATGAACCATTTCATGCGTGAGCATCCAATCCTCGGCAAATTCCTCGGGAGAAGTCTTGCTGCCGGCAAGGATGCGAATCAAGCCGCCGTCGCGGGGCCACGTCATGCCATGGCGGATTCCGCTGCCATCAAAAGCGACGATGCGAAGTGTGAGGTGCGGCACGGGAAATCGTGCGTAGTAAGCGGCGACGGACTCGGCGGCGTGTTTCACCCATTGCAATACTTCCGGCTGTGGAAGCGGCGCGTCGCTCGTGTCCATCGTCACGTCAATTCGCGAACCGCCGATCATCAAGGTCGATGTCACTTCCGCCGCCTTCATCGGAGGCTCAGTGCAAAGCAATAACAGGAATATGAGGCATGCGGTTCTGGCAGCGATTGAGCGGAGACCATGGAGAGAGCGCATCCGGGCATGTCTTCCCGAACTCCATGCTATCTCAATTTGCGCGGAGTGGTGGTGAGGAATCGCGCAGGAATCTCAAGAAACAGAGCTTTCCTGAGTTGTACTCTTCCAGAAAAGTTTCCTAAACAAGGCATCGAGCGAAAAAACGCCAGGTCCCGCGAGCAGAATAATGAGTGTTGCAATCAGGAAGACGTAAGGCGCGGCAGCCGCAAATTTGTCGGGGTCGGAAAAAATGGATAGCAGCGCCTCGCGGTCTCCGAGAACGTAGGCCATGAAGAGATTGATCGTGAGCACCAGCGAGGTCACGCGAGAGAGAAGTCCCAAGGCAAGGAAGAGGCCGCCGAAAAACTCGATGCAGGAGATAAAAACCGCCATAGCCCCCGGCATGGGCAAATTCAGTGACGTGAAGTAGTTCGTCACCAGGCCCAGATGATGCAGTTTTCCCCAGCCGCTCTGCATGAGTTGGATGCCCCAGTAAAGCCGCACGAATAGCAAAAAGGGATGCTGAAGATAATCCACAAAATGAAAGAAACCCTCGTGCCAGGAGTGCAGAGTCGCCAGAAGTTTGTTCATGAAAACTTGACCAGTTGAATTTGTCCTCGGGAATTGCAGCTCTAACTTTGATCGAACGCCCTTTTCAGGCCCGCTTTTTTGTGGGCCGGCAGAACCAGCCAAGCGCAGCCCACGTCTGAAACCACGATTGCACCTGCGCCGCCCGCTCCTCTGGCTTGATTTGGCTCTTGTGGAAACCGGCAGCAATGGACGCGCCGAGCGTCTTGCCAGCGCGGAGCCCCGTCAGAATCGCGTATTCCTCCGGTTCCATCCGGCGGAAATAAACCGAATCCTCTATGCGATGCACCACCAGAAAAATGGCGGCCGGCTTCAATTTCGCAATGGCATGCACACGCTTGCGCTTCTGTCGCTCGGAGAACGCGTTGCTTGCGAACTCCGTGCTCTCCTCATCGCGTCGAACTTCGAGAAGCAGGTCATCCACGGGGTATCGAAAACTCAACAGGCGCAGATAGAGTTGCAGAGTCAACTTGAGGCGGGCATTCGCGCCAACTTCAATATCCTCCTGCATTAACGATGGTTCGGCTGCGCCGTCGAAGGCCTCGATGTCCGCCCATTCTAGGCGGACGATGTCGAGCGCCAGGACCTGATCCTTGCCAGCCCATTTCGGATTCTTGCGCAGCCACGATTCGAGATGCGAGCCAAGATCGCGTAGCGTGAAGGAGCGCGACGGATGGGCTATCAAGTACGCTTTCGACATTTCTTCAAAGCGCTTTGCGCCTAGCACGGCGCGCAGGCCGGGGAAATCCTCGATCATCGAGGAGAGAACGCGAAACCAGTACTGGCGGTTGTAAATCTCGAGGCGCTCGAAAGAAGTAAGCCGATCATTTGGCTTGATGAATCGAGCCGCGTAGCGGTTCATTGAGCCGCCGCCCGGAGCGCTCCGCTGCATCCGTTCGGCCGCTGTGAGCGGCTGCATCACAGCGCGCGCCATCGTGCGCTGAAGTTGCATGAGTTTCATACGGCTTCCGCCAGTACGGTCGCGCTCAGGAATTTGTTGGCCTTGAGCGCTTCCTCGTGCACTTCCTGAAAGCTCGGGATGCTGTCGTCCCATTCGAGGAGCGTCGCGGTATGCCCGGCGCGCTGAATGGCTCGCTCGTAAAGCGTCCATACCGGATCAATCACCGGATGATCGTGCGTGTCGAGAATATATTTCCTGTATTTCGAGTGGCCGGCGATGTGAATCTGCGCGACGCGTTCTGCGGGAACGCTGTTCACGTAGTCTGCCGGATTGAAATTGTGGTTCTGAGATGACACGTAAATATTGTTCACGTCGAGCAGAATCCCGCAGTCCGCGCTTTCCACCACTTCGTTCAGAAACTCCCACTCCGTCATTTCCGAATCGTGGTATTCGGCGTAGCTGCTGACATTTTCGACGACAACAGGCACTTCCAGAAAATCGCGGACTTCGCGAATGTTTCGCGCCGTCAGCCTGGCGGCTTCAAACGTATACGGCATGGGAAGCAGATCGTGCGTGTAGCGCCCGTCCACGCTTCCCCAGCACAGATGATCGGAAAGCCAGGGAGTCTTCGTCCGTTTCACTAATTCTTTCAGCCGACGCAGGTGTTCGCGGTTCAACTTCTCCGCGGAGCCGAAATACATCGAAACGCCGTGCTGCACTACGCGGTATTGTTCGAGGATTTGATCGAGAATATGCAGCGGGCGCCCGCCGCCAATCATGAAGTTTTCGGAGATGATTTCGAACCAGTCCACGACCGGCTTGCGCGTCAGGATGTGGTGGTAGTGCGGCGCGCGCAGGCCGATCCCGATTCCGAAGTTCGTGAACCCATTGAAACGATTGGCTGGCATCTACAACTCCCGAGAGGGAAAGCACAACGTAAACAACTCATTCTACCGCCGAGCGACCTCCAACGTGATTTATGACCTGAGGTTTGGCCAGAACCCGATTGACAGTGAAGAAAAGAGGGCCAGCGATGGCCACCGGCCCCCATCAGCAGGAACGAATTCGTTCGCTGCTTGCTTCTATCAGGCCGTCCTCAATCCGGCATCTTCGAGCCGTCGGTTGCGCAGCCGCCCTTGCCCTTGCAAGAGTTCTTGCCTTTGCAGCCGTTGTCGCTCGATTTGCAGCCGCCCTTGCCCTTGCAGGAGTTTTGGCCCTTACAGGCGTGCTTTTCTTTCACCTTCTTGTCCGCTTTCTTATCCGAGCTCTGGTTTGTGGCCGAGGCCCTGCTGCCAGAGAACAGATTGGACGCATGAATCGCTGGTGCCGTGCCCGCAACCATGCCAGCAATGGCCGCGCCCGTCATCAGGATTTTGTTCGACTTAGTCATTTCTTCCTCCGACCTCACGATGAATTTGAATCTACTGCTGCCCTTCCGGCGGATTGCCCGCCGTGAAGATCAATGTTCCGGGTAGTGCGGCAGTGTCCGCCGCTGCAGAAAGATTTTCTGCGGCTGGAGCCCGGATAGAATTGGGGTCGTTCCCTAGTCCCCCTTAGACGGCCTAAGTTCAGGAAAGGTGATGCGCCCTTCTGAGTCGCAACTCACCGCCAATGCTTAGGTCCGCCAACCTCGGCTAGCTGGGGTCCTTCCGGGCGGGATCGTTCCTCGCGTCCAAGCAATGAGGAACCGTGGGGTGCGCGATGATGTCCGCCAGCATCAATCGGGCTCGGGTGAATTTTGCTCCATGGGTTGCGGGAAGGCCAAGCCGGACGTGCGGGCCTGGTCGATTACCCCGTCCCTCAATCCGGGGCTGTGGTACATCTGGTATCCACCCAATGTGCTCCGCCGTCAAGCAAAAAAATGGAGGCCCTCCAAACGCTGTCCGGGTCTGCCTTGTTAGGCTGCGCGAAGTCTTGCGCCCGTGTTCTCTTCTAACTACGGGGAACCGCGGAAATTGGATGGACCCGCCCCCAAGTGAGCCGAGCTGTGGATTGCCTTGGGAGCGTCATTCCCACGTGCAGCCACGCGACCAGGAAGAGTCAGCACCGGCGTATTTCGTGCCGTATTACTTCTTGGCTGCGTAATGTTCTGCGCTCATAAAATGCAAGGAGACGTACGGTTCGTCCCCTACCACCCAACTGTCGTGGCCAGGAGGACCTGGCGGAATGTAAAAAAGCGTTCCTTGCCGAAGTTCGTGAATTGTGCCATCTTCCATGGCTGCGGTCGCACAGCCGGAAATCACCCAGCCCACGTGTTCCACGTTGCAGCGCGAAGCGCCTACTCCCGGTCCCACATGCAGTGACCATTTCCACCCGGGTTGATACGTGGCGCGACCAATGGTCATGCCTCCAATCCGGACGATTTCAAACTTGCCCAGCTCGAACGTGCGGATCTCGTCGGGATTTTCGAAGCGTTTCAAAACAGTTTCCAACATCGCGCCAACACCCTCAGCGCAGGCATAGAGCAGCTCCCCACGCCCCCTTCTATACGCATTGGAGCACGGGTTCAAGAATGCTCTAGCCCCAAAATGGCCGGGACTCGCCACAATCAACTTTGCGTCGCTTCGCTGGGTTTTGCACCCGTCTTGAAATAGGCGGCGACGAACAGCAAGCCAAGGAGCGCGTCGGTGCAGGCAAACACTAAGTCGGTAGGCCGCGTGCGATGCTGAAGCACCAGCACCACGATAGCAATGGCGTACGTCGCCTTTTCAAGGATCGAAGGAAGCATCAGCGGACGAAACCGCGCCGGGTCCGTGGCAATAAAGCAAAACGCAATTTGCCAGGCCAGCGCACAACCGACGAACCCGTAGTAGAAGCCAGGATGGGTAATCGCCGGTGGATCGTGCTTCGGAATGACTTCGAACATGAAATAAAGCGGAGTGATGATCAGCAAGCCCCAGACGCCGGCGATCCAAAAGACGATTTTTGCAAACTTCATGGAGGTCTCCCGACTTCAGAATATCAAGCGCCGGATCCGAGTCCATTCTGCCCGGACGCTCTGAACGCCTCGACAATTTCCGCCGAGATGTCGCCTCAATCACTTTTCGCAAATCTGGATCGCGCTGCTTCGATGAGCCACTTTTTCAAAACCGGCAGGTAATGCGGACTCACATTCTGGAAGCTGATGCCGGCACCTTGGCCCGGCAGAGCATAAGCCACCGTGCCCGCAGCCTCAAAAAACTTGCCGTTCGCATAAGCCTTCAAGAAAATCTCCGTCCCTTTTTCAAAGGGATCCGGCATTTGGATAAAACAGCCGTACAAGCTGAGTTCGCTAAGTTGCGCGGAAATGCCAGAGGCCATGCCCTTCCGGCTAATCTCGGCCGTTGCGATGAATGGATACCTGGGAGTCCGCCGCCGCTCGTCTTGCAAAGAGCCACTCCGAAATGCGCTTGCAGGATTCTATCGTCAGTTGGCCGAAATTACTGGAAAAAATCCTCGCGGAAAGGGGCGAAAATAGGGGAGAAAGTCGCCGAAATCGCGAAAGTCGGTAACTTTTACCCAAACAAATGAACTTTCGTACTATTAAAGTTTTGATTCCAGATGCCGATGATATGCCCGTATGCCAAACCTCTATTTTTGCCAACCACACGCGAAAAATCAGGGGATGCTTAGGGCTGTGCTCTCGACCGAGGAATGCGACCGCGTGGTCAGCAAGCAATCGGCCAGGTTCTGTGGAGAGCAGTTCCCGAGCGTGGGCAACGGGGATAGCAGCGCGAGTGATTTTGCCGTCCTGAAGTTTGCCGCGGGAGAAACAAACGGAAGCTGGAAGCCGGGGTTTTATAGACTGGATTCCAATCTCGCGGATTTGAACGACGTGCTCCGCGACCTTCAGCGATAAGCCGCCGTCCCGGCCTCAGCTCCTCTCTTCAATCCAGTTCCCAAATATTTAGTGCAATTCTGCGACAATCTTTGCCCGTATAATTTTGCAGCCCGCTGAAGAAAGATCTTCCAGCCCTTTCCTTTTACGCGGCCTCAATTTGCGAGAACCGAGGCGCGCACAGCGGAACAATGATATGGTTATGCTTGCCTTTCGCGCAGGACATACCGGGCAACCACGCAATTCCTAATTTCGATTTGACGGAGAGATCATGGAACTGGCCGCCACACAGGAAGCACGTCCCTGGGAACGCCCTATCTGGAAGCCCGTGCGCGGCAAAGAAGCTGTTTTCGCATATCTCGTGATCATTCACGTGCTCGCCGTAATC
This sequence comes from Candidatus Acidiferrum sp., assembly GCA_035279745.1. Classification (GTDB taxonomy): domain Bacteria; phylum Acidobacteriota; class Terriglobia; order Acidiferrales; family UBA7541; genus Acidiferrum. Next base: position 82,470 of record DATEHE010000022.1, read on the forward strand.
GGCCTGATTCTCTACCCTATTCCGAGTTGGAAAGTCCTGGCCGTGGCGGTTTTCTTGAGCGCGTTTGGCGGGTTGGGCACGACGGTTTGCTACCACCGCATGCTTGCTCACAAAACTCTGAAGACGAATCGCTTCGTCGAGCAAGCTTTGATTTTTTGGGCCGTCTTCAATGGCTCCGGTCATCCCGCCAGTTGGGTCGCCTACCACCGTCTGCATCACTCCGTAACGGACACTCCAGATGACATCTCGAGCCCGAAACAAGGTGGATTCTGGTGGGCGCATCTACGTTGGCTTTACCAGACTCAGCCTGCGGATAAGCAGCGATGGGCGCCGGAGCTGACCAAAGGCGTATACAAAGCCTGGGGCTGGCTGGAATCGCCGGTCGCCGTTATTTCCATTTTCTCCGGATTGCTTCTAGGGCTTGGCTGGATGGGATTCTTCTGGGTCGGTGCTATCCGTCTGGTCTACTCGCTCCACATGCAGTGTTTTGTGAATAGCCTCACTCACCTTGGCCATGCGAAAGAGGGATTGGACGATTCCAGCATGAATGTCTGGTGGTTGGGGCCGTTCCAGTTGGCGGCTTGGGGCGAAAATTGGCACGCCAACCATCATTCCCACGCTGGTTCGGCGCGCCTCGGCATGCGCTGGTGGCAGACGGATATCGGCTGGTATTTTATCTGGACGCTCGAGCGCCTCGGTCTTGCTCACAGCGTGAAGCGCCCGCGCATTTCCTAGCTTGCCTTTCCCAAACCTGCCGCACTGCGGTGATAGGATAGCGGCATGTACGCGCAGAAATTCAAAGTGGACGTGGTAATCCGCGGCGAAAGCCGCGCCTGCCCGCTCGATTGGCTCGATCAGTTCTGCATGCGCAACTTCACGAATTCCGCCGATTTTGATGATACTTTGCCGGTGTCCGACGGCCGCATCGAAGCCAGCTTTCGCTTAACGCCCGAGCGCTTCGCCGAAGGCTTGGGAGCGTGGCTCACGCAGCGCGGCAAGGGGCAGGGCGAACCCGTCCTCGTGCGCGTTTCCCGGGAATAACTACACTGGCCTCTCGCGCAAAACCAGGCTGATTGAAAGGAATCTCTAACTCACGCTGCGGAATTGCGCTTCTCCCCGTTGAGCGCGGCTCGAATCTGCGGCAGCGCCGCGAGCGCAGCCTTCTCACCCGCCGCAACCATTTCCGGCGTCTTGGTGAAGTCGTCCCACACGAACGGAGAAACGTCCGGCTCGATGATGACATCTGCTTGCTGGCGCCAGCTCAGGTCCGCGTGGTGCTGAATGATCGTGAAGGAGCGGCTGAGCACGTCGGTAAACGTGCGTGGCTGCTCGATGTTTCCGGCTTCGAGATAAACCGCGATCACAATGTCCGCGCCCAGCAGCAACGTGCCTTCGATCGGCACCGGCGCCGTCAGAAAACCATCCACCAGAGTTCGCCCTTCCATTTGGATCGGCACGAAGAGCCCCGGATAGGCGCAGGAAGCGCGCAGTGGCAAGCCGACTGGCCCCCGCGTGTAATAAACCGAAACTCCCGCATTAATGTCCGTCGCAGCGATCGCCAGCGGAACACTCATCTCTTCAAACGTCTTTATCGGAGTAAACCGCGCAAGATATTTCTCGAGGCGCTGATTCGTGGCCAATCCGAGCCACGAGGGCGTCCACCGCCCGAAATCCGTGAACCGCGTCGCAGCGCCGATTCGTTCCATTTCTTCCAGTGGAGTCCCGCTGCAATACGCGCTTCCGATCAATGCGCCGACACTCGTTCCCGCCACAACGTCAATCGGAATCCCCGCCTCGCGAAGAATGCGCAGCACTCCGATGTGCGCGATGCCCCGTGCGAAACCGCCTGCAAGCGCGAGACCCACGCGCGGGCGCTCGGCCGTTTTTTGCTCCTCCGCCTGCGCGACGGAACTCAGCCTGTCCCGAGCGTTCTGCAGCCACCCCACCGCATCTTTCACCCTATTTGCGCTCATTCTCGTTCTACTGTAGCGCGGGAAACCCGGCCGGGCCATAGTACGTTTGACCGCCGGATGGTGGTTTTGTAACCTGTCCCATCGCTGCAATGCGCGGCTAATCTACGTAAAAGGCAAGCCATGACACGTCGAATTGAGAAGGCGGCAGTACTCGGCGCGGGAACGATGGGCTCCCGCATTGCGGCTCACCTCGCGAACGCCGGCCTCCCGTGCATCCTCTTGGACATCGTGCCTCCGGGGCTCCAGCCCGACGCTGCTCCCGGCGAACGCAACCGCATCGTCCGCGCCGGACTCGACTCCGCGAAAAAAGCGAAACCCGCCGCATTCTTTTCTCCCGCGCTTGCCGACAAAATTTCGATCGGCAATTTTGCCGATGACCTCGCTCGTTGCGCGGACGCCGACTGGATTATCGAAGTTGTCGCTGAAGATCTGGAGATTAAGCGCAATCTGCTTTCCCGCGTTGCGCAGTTTCGAAAACCCGGCGCCATCGTCACCACCAACACGTCCGGCTTGCCCGTGCATTTGATCGCGGAGTCCATGAGCGAGGAATTTCAGCAGCATTGGGCCGGCACGCATTTCTTCAATCCACCTCGCTATATGAAGCTCGTCGAACTCATCCCCGGCCCCAAAACTCTGCCTGACGTCCTCGAAACCCTCGGCGCCTTTTGCGATCGCCGGCTTGGAAAAGGCGTGGTTCTCGCCAAGGACACTCCAAACTTCATCGCCAACCGCATCGGCACCTTTTCGATGCTCAACGCCATTCGCCTCATGCAAAAACTCGAAATGACAATCGAGGAAGTGGACGCCTGCACCGGTCCCGCCGTCGGCTGGCCAAAGTCCGCGACCTTTCGCACCGCCGATCTTGTTGGACTCGATGTGCTCGTCCATGTCGTCAAGAACATCTACGAAACCGCGCCCAACGATGAGTCGCATGAAATGTACAAAGTCCCCGCGCTACTCGAAGACATGGCCCGCCGGGGATGGCTCGGCGACAAAACCGGCCAAGGCTTTTACAAAAAAGTGAAAGGCTCCGGCGATAGCGAAATTCTGACGCTCGATTTCAAGACCATGGATTACCGCCCGCGTCAAAAGGCGCGGTTTCCCTCGCTCGAAACGGGAAAGTCCATTGACGACACACGTCAGCGTTTGCGTTCTCTCGTCGGCCCCCTTCTCGAAGGTCAAGACGCGGACAAGGCGCGCCAATTCATCTGGGGCGGCCTTTCCGAAATGTGTTTGTATGCCGCGCGGCGGGTCCCCGAAATTTCGGATCATATCGTGGACGTGGATCACGCCATGCAATGGGGCTTTGCTTGGGAAATGGGTCCGTTTGAAATGATGGACGCCATCGGCGTAAAAACATTCGCCGCCCAAGTCCAGAAAGAAGGCCGCGCGCTCGCGCCTGTCATTGAAAAGCTCCTCTCCAGCGGCCGCAATTCCTTCTACGAGTCGGCCCAGGGCAAAACGACAGTTTTCGATCTGGCTACCGGCCGCGCCGCGCCCGTCGAGCCGCCCGCCGGCGTGATCTTCCTGAAGTCGCGGAAAGAAGCGGGTCACGAGATCGAGCACAATTCCGGCGCAAGCCTCATCGATCTTGGCGACGGCATTCTCTGCTGCGAATTCCATTCCAAAATGAACGCCATCGGCGCCGATCTCATCGCCATGCTCCACAAGGGCTTGAAGCGGCTCGATGCCGGGTTTGACGCCATGGTGATTGCCAATCAAGCCGTAAATTTTTCCGTTGGCGCGAATCTCATGCTCATGCTGGTTGCCGCGCAGGAGCAGGAATGGGATGAGCTTCATCTTGCCGTGAAGCAATTTCAAAACATCAATCTCGCTCTGAAATATGCGCTAAAGCCGGTCATCTCCGCGCCGCAAGGCATGGCTCTGGGCGGCGGCTGCGAAATCAGTTTGCACGCCGCGAAAATTCAGGCGGCTGCCGAGGCCTACATCGGTTTGGTTGAGACCGGTGTCGGCCTGATTCCCGGCGGCGGTGGTACGAAGGAAATGCTCATCCGCGCGAATGAGCATGCTGCTGGCGGCGAGGATTTGGATCTGTTTCACGCGATGAAGCCCGTTTTCGAAACTATCGCGATGGCGAAAGTCGGCACCAGTGCCGAAGAATGCCGTTCTCTCGGTTTTCTCAGGCGCGAGGACGGCATCTCCATGAATCGTGATCGCCTCGTTGCCGACGCAAAAGAAACGGCCCTTGCGCTCGTCCGCGCCGGATACCATCCTCCCTCAGCAAATTGGCAGGAAGGCGCGCAAGCCACGCAGATTCGCGTGCTCGGCGAACAATTTCTCGCCGGAGCCAAACTCGTGATTCACATGATGCAGCGCGGCGGCTACATCACTGATTACGACGCCCACGTTGGACGGAAGCTGGCCAACATCATGGCTGGCGGCCCACTTTCTTCGGCGCAACTCGTTAGCGAACAGTACGTCCTCGATTTGGAGCGCGAAGCGTTTGTCTCGCTCTGCGGCGAAAAGAAAACACAGGAGCGCATTGCTCACACGCTGAAAACCGGCAAGCCCCTACGCAATTAACCGGTCCGCGAGAAAGTCGCGCAACATCGTATAAAGTCATACTATAATAGCGATTTCGAGTACGCTGAATCGTACCATCGTGTTGGAGGACCGCTCATGCGCCGAACATCGCTTTTGCCGCCCCGCGAAGCCTCAAAAATTCTTGGCATCAGCTACCCCACCCTCAAACAGTGGATTTACAAGGGTAAGCTCAAAACCGTCAAAACTCCCGGAGGACATCATCGTGTCCCCGAAAGCGAAATTGACCGCATGATCCCGAAAACTCTGGATCGTGGCGACGTCGAATTTCGCCGCGGAAATTTTCGCAAAATCAGCGGCCGTAATCAGTTGATCGGCCGCGTCGTCGCGCTGAAATATAGTGGCCTTCTGGCTCAAGTAACTTTGGCCATCGGCGAACAGCACATCACTTCCATTATTACCGCGGATGCCGCGCGCGAATTGCGCTTGAAACCGGGCGAACGCGCGGCGGCGTTGATTAAATCCACCGAAGTCATGATTTTGCGCGCCTGATGCGCCGCGATAGGACTCTTGTGAGACACCGCATCGCTTCCGCAAGCAAATGTTTTGCTATTTTCTTCGCCGCACTCCTCGCGCCGTTCGCGCCAGGGAGTGCCCACGCACCCGAAAAAATCTTGCGGGTAGCCGCCGCCTCCGACTTGCAATTCGCGATGCAGGATCTGGCTGCCCAATTCGAAAGGACCACCGGGATCGAGCCGGAAATCTCCTATGGCTCCAGCGGCAATTTCTATTCGCAGTTGCAGAGCGGCGCTCCATTCGACCTTTTCTTTTCCGCGGATGCCGAATATCCCGCGCGCCTGCAGTCTGCCGGTCTGATCGAACCCGGAACTCTCTACAACTACGCGATTGGCCGACTCGCCATCTGGATGCCCGCGGACTCGCCACTGGATCTGCCGCATCTAGGCTGGAAAACTCTGCTCGATCCTCGCGTCGAAAAAATAGCCATCGCCAATCCCGATCATGCCCCGTACGGCCGCGCTGCTCTCGACGCCTTGCGTAGCGCTGGCCTCTACGATCAGGTCAAAAGCAGGCTCGTCTTTGGCGAAAATATTTCGCAAACCGCGCAATTCGTGCAGTCGGGAAACGCCCAGGCCGGAATCATCGCGCTCTCTCTTGCGCTATCTCCCGGCTTGAAAGACGGCCTTCGCTGGGAAATTCCCGCCGCCTTGCACCCTCCCATCGTTCAGTCCGTCGTGATCCTCAAGAGCGCGGCCAATCCCGTCGCTGCCCGCGCCTTCGAGCAGTTTGTGAAAAGCGCTGCGGCCCGGGAAACGCTCGCCAGGTACGGTTTCACATTTCCCGCCAATTCTTCAGCCGCTTCGCATCATCGGAGTTGACTTCCCATGGAATCCCTCTTTCTCTCGCTTCGACTGGCCGTCTGCGTTTCCGTGATTCTTCTCGTCGCCGGAATTCCCATTGCCTATTGGATCGCTTATTCGAACTGGCGCGGAAAATTCCTACTCGAAGCGATCGTCGCGCTTCCACTTGTGCTTCCGCCAACCGTGCTCGGTTTTTATATGTTGCTCGCGATGGGCCCGCGCGGGCCGCTGGGCAAACTGTGGTTTTCGCTTTTTGGCCACGGGTTGGCCTTCACCTTTGAGGGCCTCGTCATCGCTTCGGTTCTCTATAGTTTTCCGTTTGCCGTGCAGCCTCTCATCGCTTCCTTCGAAGCCGTGGACCGCAAGCTTCTTGACGCTTCGGCCGTTCTCGGCGCCGGCCGTCTTCGTACGTTCGGGCGCGTCATCCTGCCGCTCTCAATTCCCGGAGTCGTCATCGCTCTTGTCCTGAGCTTTGCGCACACCATAGGAGAATTCGGCGTCGTGCTCATGGTCGGCGGCAATCTTGCCGGCATCACGCGGACTGTTTCCATCGCCATCTACGATCGCGTCGAATCGCTCGATTACGCTCACGCCAACGAATTGGCTCTGATCCTTCTCGCCATTTCCTTCAGCGTCCTTTCGATCGTGTACGCTTTGAATCGCCGCGGCAGCTTGCGAAGCGGCTCTCGCTCGTGGATCCCATGGCCGGCGAAGTAGGCTCGGAGACGTTATCCGCGCGTATCAGACTGGAGCGCTCTCGCTCCAGCTCCGCGCCATTCCTCCTGGACGTCGCCTTTGGCGTTCCGCCCGGCATCACCATTCTTTTCGGGCCCTCGGGCGCTGGAAAGTCCACTCTGCTCGATTGCATTGCCGGTCTAGCCCAGCCCGATGCAGGCCGCATCCTTGCGAGCGAAGATATTCTTTTTGACTCGGAAGCACGCGTGAATTTGCCGCCTCGCGCGCGCCGCGTCGCCTACGTCTTCCAATCGCTCGCCCTTTTTCCGCATATGACCGCCGAACAAAACGTTGCCTACGGCCTTGACGGTCTCCCGTCGGAGCAGCGCTCCGCGCGAGTGCTGGAAATCTTGCACGCCTTCCGCGTCGCCCATTTGCGGAATCGCAAACCGGCGGAGCTTTCCGGCGGTGAGCGCCAGCGCATCGCTCTCGCCCGCTCACTGGTTACGCAGCCGCGCGTCCTTCTTCTCGACGAGCCGCTGACCGGCCTCGATGCCTCTCTCAAAGCTGCTCTCGTCGAGGATCTCCGCGCCTGGAACGCCGCGCATCGCATTCCCATTCTGTACGTCACGCATAGCCGCGAAGAGGCCGACGCTCTTGGCGAAAGCGCCATTGCGCTGGACCACGGGCGCATCATCAGCCAGGGCACTCCTTCTCAAGTGCTTGAAGTCCCCCGGCGCATGCGGCTCGCTCAGGCCGCCGGTTTCGAAAATTTACTCGAAGGTGTTGTATCCGAATTGCGTGAAACGGATGGCGTGATGCGCGTGAACTTGGGAGAGGGTGCTCACGACATCGAAGTCCCCCTCGGCTACGCTGTCCCTGGTGACCGCGTTCGCATCGCGATTCGCGCCGGAGATATCTTGCTGGCCACCGCGAAGCCGGAGCACCTCAGTGCGCGCAATCTGATCGAAGGGCGCATTGTCTCGCTGCAAACTCGCGGAACTTTGGTGCGGGCGCGCGTGGATTGCGGCGTAGAATTCGTCGTCCACGTGACTCCCGGCGCCGTGCGCACTCTGGAGCTTACCGACGGCCGTCCTGTCTGGCTCGTGTTGAAGACCCACTCTTGCCATCTGCTGGAAGCTTGATTCGGCAACGCAAGCGCGGGACTTCTTAGGGTTTTGGTTTGTTGGCCGTTGCTGCGCCTGCGGCGGCAAATTCCACTTCGGCTGCTTCGAGTAAGTCGCCTTTCGGCTTTGCGTGAATCACCACGCGATCGCCCACCGCCACGTCAGCGATCTTTGCGGGCGTCTTCACGCCGCCGCTGTTTTTTACAAACATCGTGGCCGCGGCCAGTTTCACTTCGACCAAACTCCCCGTCTTCGTCTTCACCGTGATGGAATCGGCCGTCATTTTCTCCACAGTGCCGATGACGTGCTTCAGATCCCCATGCGCCACCGCGGCCAATCCCACGAAAGCAAATGAAACAAGCACAACCAGAAAGCGGCGAACCATAACTACCTCCGTGCGGCCAATCCGCGAATTTCCATTCCAAAAGTATTTCATATTCTCCCCAGCCTAGTGGATTCCAGCTGAAGAAGCCTTCGTCTCTTCACCCTCTCTCGAAATCTTAATGCTGATGCGAATCCGCTTTCGGTGCCGCTCCCCCGTTCAGAAAATCATCCTCTTGTTGTTCTTCCTGACGGTCGCCCGGCCCCTTCGGATTGTATTGCTCCATTTCCATCCGCTCCTCTTCCGTCAATTTTGGCAAATGCCGGATGAACGCAACCAGCTTCCAACTGTCATTTTCTGCGCCGGGCGTCAAAAACGCAGGCATGCCCGTGAACCGCACTCCATTTTCGATGACCCAGAAAAGTTGTCCGTCCGTCAGATTTTGTGTTTCCGCCAATCTCAAATCTGGTGGCTTTGGATAGAGTCCGCGGCCCATCATCGTGTCTCCGCTGCCGTCGTTTCCGTGGCAGATTGCGCAGTGATCCGCGAAGTGCTGCCGCGCGTCGCGAAGTGTTTCCGCGGTCGTTGGAACCGGATTCGCCATCGACTTCGCCGAAGCCGGAAAAGCCAGTTGTCGTGCGTGGCGCGCGAACATCGCTTCTAGGGCGCTTGGAGTTGCTCGCGCGCTCAATCCATTGTGCAGCACGGAGGCCATCATAAAAATTCCCACGCCGGCCGCGAGGACCAGCACGAGCAGGATGACATTTCCTCGCTTCATGATTCGTACTCCATCTTAGACGGCGCGTCCGCCGCTCCGTCAACGTCCACTTTCAACGCCGTCCAGCCTGCAGACTCTCACCGCGTCTGGTAGGATACGCGCAGACATGCGCGACAAAATCTATCCGAGCCTGGATACCGCTCTGGCCGATATTCGAGACGGCGCTCGGATCATGTTTGGCGGCTTCGGCGGCGCCGGTTTCCCGAACAATTTGATCCAGGCGCTCTCTCGCAGAGGCGTCCGCGACATTACGGCCATCAGCAACAACTGCGGAACGCGCGACGGCGAGCTCGGCGTCATGTTCAAGAACGCTCAGATTCGCCACGTCATCGCTTCCTTTCCCGGCCCGCATTCCAATTACTTCCAAGAGCAGTTTGCCCAGGGAAAGGTTACACTCGAATTGGTTCCGCAAGGCATTCTCTGCGAACGCATGCGCGCCGCGGCCGCCGGCCTCCAGGGTTTTTACACCACGGTCGGCGTGGGCACGGAAATTGCCGCCGGCAAAGAAGAGCGCGTCCTCGACGGCAAACGCTGTATTCTCGAGCTTCCCATCCATGCGGAGTTCGCGCTCATCAAGGCGGAAAATGCGGATGAACTCGGCAACCTTACGTATCGCCTCGCCGCGCGGAATTTCAATCCCATCATGGCCATGGCCGCGGCGACCACCATCGTCGAAGTAGACGAGATCGTTCCCGTCGGATCCATTAAACCCGAGCATGTCGTGACTCCAGCGATTTTTGTCCATCGCATCGTGCAGGCGAAAGGAGTGCGCTATGCCGGATAAGCCTCGCTTGACCCGCGAGCAGATCGCGCAGCGCGCCGCTCTCGAATTGCCCGATGGCGTGTACGTCAATCTTGGCTGGGGAATTCCCAATCTCATCGCGGATTATCTTCCGAAAGATGTGCGCGTTTTGTTTCATAGCGAAAACGGCATTCTGGGCATGGGCCGCCGCGCCAAGCCGGGAGAAGAAGATTACGATCTGGTGGATGCGATGAAGGTTCCCGTCACGTTGATTCCCGGCGCTTCTTTTTTTCATCAGGCGGATGCGCATCTCATGACGCGCGGCGGCCATCTCGATGTCGCCGTTCTCGGCGGATTTCAGGTATCCCAAAAAGGCGATCTCGCCAACTGGAAAATTCCCGGCGCGAAAGGCTCTGGCGGAATCGGCGGCGCCATGGATATCGCCGCCGGCGCGAAAAAATTGATCGTCTGCATGGAGCACACCACGCGCGAAGGCGCGCCGAAAATCGTGCGCGAATGCACGTACCCGCTCACCGGCCTCGCTTGCGTGGATATCGTGGTCACCGATCTCGCCGTTATTGATGTCAAGCCCGAAGGATTGGTGTTGCGCGAGGCTGCTCCGGGCTGGACTTTCGAGGAATTGCAGGAGCTGACTGGAGCGCCGCTGCGTGCCGCGGGCAGCGTTCCGGAAATAAAATTCAGCTGAGCGCGCGATGTCTTCGCACCATTCAAAATGAAGCGCGAGCGAAACGTTTTCGATGGATCGATTAAAATAGAGAGAGTTGCAGGAGGATCTCATGGCAGCAAATATTCCCGATAAATACGCGGACCTGCTGGAAAAGCCGGCGTTCGGCAATCTCGGCACGTTGATGAAAGACGGCAGCCCGCAAGTCACGCCCGTGTGGGTGGATTTTGACGGGAAATACGTTCGCGTCAATTCCGCCGCAGGCCGCGTAAAAGACAAAAACATGCGGCGCGATCCGCGCGTTTCGATCGCGCTTCAAGATCCGGCGAATCCTTATCGCTATCTGGAAATTCGCGGCCGCGTCGTGGAAATCACGCAGAGCGGCGCGGACGACCACATCAACAAGCTCGCCAAAAAATATCTCGGCAAGGATGTTTACCCGTTCCGGCAGCCCGGCGAAGTTCGCGTCCTCTACAAAATCGAGCCGGATAAAATCAGCTCGATGGGCTGACGCATTTTTTCCATCGCCGCTGCCAATTCTTCGTCGCGGTTGCGCGCGCCGCGCCAGCGCGCGCCGGCGCTCCCTGCTACAGCCGCGCTGCGACTCGCGCCGCCATCTTTCCCGTAGGCGTGCGAAATACCAGCACCAGGCTGTCCGTGAGCGGCACGCCGCGGCTGGGAATCACAAATTCATACGACCACAGAAAACGCTCCGGCAAATCCGCGGCCGCTGTGTTTGTGTACGTGTCGAGCGGGTCGACGGAATATTTGAGAAGCGTTGCGCTCTCCGCCGGCTGCATGTCCACGCCGTGTTTCCAATAGAGCGAAAGGCTCATGCTGTTCATTAGTGCTTTCGTCAGATGCAATCCGGAGCCGACCGGCTGAAGTCCCGTCGAGCAAGGCTCATCGTGAATCAGCAGCGCGAGAATGACTTTGTCCGGAAACTTCGCAACGGCGCTGTCGTTCAGGCGAAACGTCATGCCGTCGTCCGTGCGATACGACTTCAGCTCGTCAAAGAAATTTCCGGAAGTGACGCGGCCGTTGATCCGGAAGCAAGGGCCGCCGGGGATGTCCCCATCGGTGACGAGAAAAACTCCGCCGAAATAATTTTCAATTTGTACGTCCTTCTGCTTCGGCTTCTTGTGTTTCTTTTGCGAGGCGTCCGCAAAGGGGCACAGCAAAATGACGGCGAGGGCGAGGCAGGAAGTTCGCGCGAGGAGAGTACGCATGGGAGAGACTCGACGCGGTCATTTTACCTCCATCGCCCCGGAGTGGAGAAGAAACGTGAAGCCATCCGTGGTGTAGGAGACTTTGCCATCTTCGAGAGGCTTACCTTCGACTTTTCCAGCGCGGACGTTTTCGATGGCGGTCATGAGTCTGGGCAGTACGGAAGGATCGGCGACTGGGGCGTTGTGCGCGCCGAGAACGAGCTTGACCTGAGGCGCGAGCGCGGCGAGTTTTTTCACCGAGGCAACGTAGGCATCGAGATTCGTTTCCGGGCGGAAAAGCCAGATGGGCCCGGGATAGTAAATATCGCCGGTAAAGAGCAGGCCGTTTTCCACGTCGAGCAGCGCGATCGCGTCGGGCGTGTGGCCGGGAGTCGCGATGATTTCGACGTCATGGCCTTTGCCGAGACTGATTTTGAAGCCGTCGTGAACAAACATGGAAATATGCCAAGGCTTGGTGGCGTAGGTTTTCAGATTGAAGCCATGTGGCAATTCGCCGCAGACCATTCCGGGAGCAAGTTCGGCTTGCGCGTCCGCGCGCGAGCCTTTGGCATTGGCGCGCGTGAATGGCGTGTCCATTCCAAAGATGAAACTGAATTGCCAATTTCCGCCGACGTGATCGTTGTGGGTGTGCGAGTTCAGGACGACAACTGGGCGGCTGGTCAATTCGCGAACGACTTTGTGGATGTCACCGATGCCCATGCCCGTGTCGAACAGAACGGATTGCTTGGTGCCGATGATGAGATACGAAATGGTTTCTTCAGCCTGATGGGGCTCGTAGATCGCAAAAACGCCGGGCCGGATTTTATAGACCTCAAACCAGGTTTCATGAGGCAGCACGCGTTCGAGCGATTTGTATTCGGGGCGCGGCAGATTCTTGCACCAATCCGGGCTGATGGTTTGGGGTGGCAGCGATTCCGCGAGCGCGCCAGGCAATTGCGCAGAAGCCGGCGCTCCAATTGGCGCGACGGAAGCTGTATCGAGCGAAGGCAACGAAGGAGAAATGCTCATCGCAGAGAGCACAGAGCGCGGAGCAGGGAGGTCGCGGAGGTTCCGGAGTGGGGCGGAAGCCGCGACTGCAAGCGCGAGGGAAATTAAGTAAGCGGTCTTCATATCAATTCAGGTTCGCCCGATTCGAGCGTTCGAGGCAATTCCGTATTCAACGCATGTTGCGCGAACAGCCATCCCGTCCATTGATTGGACACATTCGCGGGGCAGTTCGTCCGGGCGCGACTTGAATGAGCACTTCCACCCGGATCTAGGTAGCTGCTCATCATTGGTTGCCGCCCCTACCGAACAGGCGGCCGAAGAAGCCGGTCGGTGGCTTCGCCGTTTCGAGGGCCTCGAATCCATCATCCACCAAACCCGACAAAGGATCATCGTGTCGGAAGCCGGTCAAGCTCTTGGCCAGATTCAGCGGAATTTCGAATACATGATCCACTCCAAGCTCATCACCGGCAGCATTTTCCTCTTGCTGCTTTGCGAACTGCTGTTTGCGGATGCTCTCAAACTCGGCCGGCAGCCGGCCACTCGTTTCCAAGTGCTCGGCACCCTCGTCGCCACCGTTGTGAAAAACGCGCCAGACTTGCTGGCCGTCTTTCCAGCACGCGGCCGAACTGAACATTACATGCTCTTCAACGAAGCAGCCAACGACCTCACCACCAGGGGACACCTGCTTTAGCTTACGGTCGTTAATCTCGGTTCGGTTGAAGACCACAACGTACCAGCCGCCCGCGAGTGCGGTGCCACTGATTTTCGACTCACCGAGGCCCTCGAACTTTCCGGTCGGTCGCAGGCCGAGCAAGGAGCAAACCGTTTCAAGGTTGCCGCCTTTAAGCGCGGCCCAGGAGAGTGACCAACCCATTGCCGCTCACTTCTCGCCTGAGACGAAGATGGATTTGGGGAGCATCATGTGGACGCCCTTGTTGCCGTCCACCAGCTCGGTGATGTGCAGGTCGGCGGCGGTGCTGGCGAGCATATAGGCGTCGTCGCGGGAGAGATGCTTTTCCGTGACGAGGAAATCAATCATTTCGCGCACGGCCAGAGTTGCGGCGGCATTCAGGTTTTCGTTGAAGCCCATGGTCATGAAGTACGCCGGCGTCTCCGCGCGCGGCCATTTCAGATGCAAGTCCTTGCGAACGATAAACTGAAAGGTTCCGGTGAGGGAGGTTTCGAGCGCGGTGATGTCCACTTCGCCATCCCCTTGTCCCGCGTGGCCATCGCCAACTTCAAAAAGCGCGCCGGCCGCGTGCACTGGAAGATAGAGCGTGGTTCCAGCGACGAGATCCTTATTGTCCATATTGCCGCCGATGATCCAGGGAGGAGCGCTGTTCCATTTGCCGACACTCTCCGGCGGCGCGTCGCCCATGCTGCCGAAAAAGGGATGCAGGGGAATTTCGATGCCGGGCGCAAAGTTCGCCACCATGCGTTGCGCGTCCAGCGGAATGATTTTCATTTTCGCGTAGGGAAAATCGTCGGGCAGATAGCCGCGGCCGGGACCGAAGGCATTGTAGGCGTAAGGAATGGCCAGCTTGATCGAAAGGATTTTCACTTCGAGCACGTCGCCGGGCTGAGCGTCTTCGACGTAGATCGGGCCAGTGAGGATGTGACCGCCGGGGCCTTTGACTTTCACCTCGTCGGTGACGTCGCGGAGCGATTGCTGGACCTGATCGGGAGGCAAGCCGGCTTTTTCGAGGCCTTTCGGGCTGTTGGTGATGAGCGTATCAATCTGCACGGTGTCGCCGGATTTGATGCGCAGGACCGGATCGGTCTTTGCGTCGTAGTAGCCCCAGGCGACGGTCTTCGGCGTTGCTTTCAGAGTGTAGGTCGTTTGGGCAGTTGTGACGGGTGCAGCGGACGCCCACAAGAAAAACAGAACGGCGAGCCCTTGCATTGTTGGCGCGGCGAGGAATCTGCATGCTCTAGTTTTCATGGATGGCTCCCTGATTCTGACTGCACCAAAGTTTTCCGAGTGGCTTCGGCCCAGTCGCAGAGGGCGGTGCGCTGCTGCGGCGTGAGTCTCGCGCCGCGATGAATCCAGAGATATTTCGAGTCTGGCATCTCGCCCGATTTCAATTCCTCACAAACTTTGGTGAGCCTGCTTTGCTTTTTCTCGAGGCTGTACGAGTTCCATTCATCGAGGTTCATGTGCCGGCGGCCTCCGTGCACATCGTTCGCCACGACCCAGGATACCGGCGCCACATGGCTATACCACGGCCATACGGTGCGGTTCGAGTGGCAATCCTGGCAGGAGCGCTGGAGGGTCGCCGAGATGTCCGCGGGCACGCCGGCGTTCGCCCAGAGCGTCCGCGCCGCGTCCACCGGCGGATTTGTTTTCGCAACCGGGATGAATTGTATGGCTGCCAAGATCACGATGGTCAAAATTGCGAGCCGCTTGATCAAAACTTATCTCCTGCGCCATTTGGCGCGAGCTTCCAGATGCAAGGCGTCGGGGTAGCGTGTGTCTTTGCTGCTGCCGAGGCGTTGCGCGAGCCATGCAGACTCCTGGTTGAACGGCAGGCTGGGGAAGCTGCCGAGGGGGGAAGTATAGCGCGGGATGAGGCGAGAGCTTGCCGGACTTGCGGCGAGAGGAGGGAAGGAACGAGGATCGGAGGGGCGGGCGGGGGTTGGAGTACCCAGGGAGATACTCCCCCTATGATTTTCGTAAGTGCGGATTCTAAAGGAGTTGCGGGAGGAATTTTTGTAAGTGCGGATTCTAAAGGGGTTATAAGTCGTTTGTTTTCTGCAGATACGAGGGGGCTTGTAAGTGCAGATTCTAAAGGGGTTACAGGAGGAATGGTAGAATGGTAAGTCCTTTAGAATCCGCAGATCCGAGGGGGGTGCGTAAGTGCGGATAATAAAGGAGTTACGGGAGTAAGTCTTGTAAGTGCGGATAATACGGGAGTTAGGGGCGGAGATTGAGGAAGTGCGGAATTTTCGGGAGGGACGCGCGGGGAGGGCAGGGGAGGCCGATGGGCGGAAAAGAGAGGAAAGGGAAGAGCGGCGAGGGGGGAAACGGGGGGAAGGCGCGGAGCTAGGCGAGTTGGGCGGGACAAACACGAGGAATGATAGCAGAGCGATGCAGCACTTGTCAATTACTTTGTTAGTACGGTTCGAACGAGCTGTGGAAAAGTGTGGAAAAAGCTGGAGAGGGGATTTTGGGGTGGAATGGGAGATCGATCGAAGCAGGAGGGTGCGCTTGGCAACTGAGGGGTTGTCTGCGAGCATGAGGGGATGCGTATGCCGCTCAAATTCTACGAGGCGCTCAAGCTCTTGCGTCGCGAGTCGCGGCGTGGCGCCGGTTCTCTGAAGAAGGGTTTGGACTATTTTCTCCGCCTAGGACCGACGGTATCCGAGAAGCCTGCGGCAGAACCTCTTGTGGTTCATCCGCGCCGATTCCGGGCGCCGTCCGTTTTCAATTACGACAGTGTCGGGGAGTTGCTCGAGAGGCTGGAGGGCCCGTTCCACAGGTGACTGGTCGCAGCGGCCAAAGCCGCCGGGGAAAATTTCCACGTGATCGAGGTGGAACGAAGCAAGCATTTTGCAATGCACTCTCCCCATTCCCCCTACTGGTCCACCGTCCGCGATACGATCTCTGAGTTATTACGGCCGCCTAGCTCCTCAAGATGAAGAATCACGTGCTTCAAAGCCAGCACATCATCCTCGTTATATCTGAGGAGTTTTTGCTTCGTTCGGAGATCGACATTGCCCGAGCCATAAAGGTGGGCGGCCTGAAAGCCATCTAGAGCAGTCCTAGGTTTAAATCCACACCATGCGGCGATTGCCTTTAATCCCATCGAGCCTTGTAGTGGAAAGGCCGCGCATGAATGGATTTCTGAATACAGATCGCGAACTCGCGCGACGTGAGTGACTGGCAGATCGTGCGCGGCGAGTCTTTGTGACAGCATCCGTTCTTCTGTGCGGCTATTTGAAAACGAGAAGAATGGCAGATCTGGGTAGCGATCTGCGAACGCTAGAAACTCCGCAAGCATTCTCTTTTCGTCTTGCAATGCTCTTGCGAAGAATGAAAAGGTTCGATTTTCAGATTCGACGTGCAGCCCGATGAGCCATATCCATTTGCAAGCTAAGTCCGTTTCGATGTCTATGAACGCGCGGCGGCCGGCGGAAGGTACCTCAATTCGTCGCTGCAGCACTGTCTTCTGGTTGATCAAAGCCAGCGCCCGGTTCCTAATCGCAGCCGCTTCCGATCTCCCACACTTCAGGATCTCGCGCAATCCTTCGTCCTCTATAGCCCGTAATTGTGACAGGTCGGAAATCCCAGAGTTTCGTAACATGCTTTCGCGTGCCTCGCCGATGCCCGGAATCGATGCTAACTCCCACAGTTGGTGCCACTCTATGTTCTGCACTTGGCCGTTCTGGATGTCGATTATCGCAATACGTCCCGGTGCTCCGCGGTCATCATGCGAAGCAGCGTTCACGACGTGACACCGATTCAGCCTTTTCGTCCGTGCTCCGCAGGAATGTACGTGACCACAGACCACCAAGCAAACATCGCTGCGCCTGTTGAGAAATTTGCGCAGCGCTTTTGATCCGATTGGTCGCCTGCCGAAACGAATAGCGGTGTCTAGCGCGTTTCTCGGCGGGGAATGCGATAACACAATAAGGCGTTTTCCCTTCACACTCTTGGCCGCCAACTTTAGATGGGTTGCAATCAGTTCTTCCGGGTAGCTGATCGTACCAACGGCGCCGAGGTTTTCATCGAGTGGTGCGCCCTCATTTCCTATTACTGCGTAGTCGCCAATGACGAGGGGTGTTTCGTGGACATTGAGAACGTTCTTCCCTCGAATCTGCGAACGGTTCCACATCACTTCATCGAGGAGACGAAAACGCGCGTTTCCATTTGAATGGCTTGGAGCGTCATTTCCAATGACTGCGCACAATCCAAGCGTTGAAGCTCTCGCTAGTTCTTCCAAGGTGTTACCGGGGTTGTTATGAAAGCGCTCGATGTCATCGCCGGCGTAGAGAATAAGATCGGGCCGCGGATTCAATGCTTTTGCGAACGCTAAAAGCAGCGAATGGTCCTGCACACGATAGTCGGAGAACGCCAAGAAACGCAGCGTTCCACTGCCGAAGGACTTCCGCGCGGGCCTTTTAACTGCCGCGATTTTCTGAAGGTCTTTTCGGTTTGCGAACACCACTGGCATTTCTTGCCCTTCTGATCAGGTTCTGCGGTCATGGGTGGGTCATGGATTCGGGTTTGACGAGGGAGTCGAATTCGTCGGGGGTGACGAAGCCGAGTTTGATAGCGGCTTCGCGGAGGGAGATGTGGGATTTGTGGGCGGCTTTGGCGACCTGGGCGGCGGCGTCATAGCCGATTTTGGGAGCGAGGGCAGTGACGAGCATGAGGGAATTGTGGACGTAGCGATCAATGGTGTCGCGATTGGCTTCGATGCCGACGACGCAATGATCCACGAAGCTGTTCATCGCGCCGGTGAGCAACTCGACGCTGTGGAGATAGTTGAAAATGAGGACGGGCTTGAAGACGTTGAGCTCGAAATTGCCTTGCGAGCCGGCGAAGCCAACGGCGGCGTCATTGCCCATGACCTGGACGGCGACCATGGTCATCGCTTCGGCCTGGGTGGGATTGACTTTGCCGGGCATGATGCTGGAGCCGGGCTCGTTTTCGGGGAGAGAGAGTTCGCCGAGGCCGCAGCGCGGGCCGGAGGCGAGCCAGCGAATGTCATTGGCGATTTTCATGAGGGAAGCGGCCAGGGTTTTCAAGGCGCCGGAAGCGAAAACGATTTCGTCGTGTGCGGAGAGAGAAGCGAACTTGTTGGGATGCGAGCGGAAAGGAAGATGAGTGAGCTCGGCAATTTTGCGCGCGGCGCGTTCGGCGAATTCGGGATGAGCATTGAGGCCGGTGCCGACGGCGGTGCCGCCAATGGCGAGGTCGTAGAGACCCTCGAGAGCCATGGCGACGCGGCCGCCATCGCGATCGAGCAGGCTGACGTAGCCGGAAAATTCCTGGCCGAGCGTGAGCGGAGTGGCGTCCTGAAGATGAGTGCGGCCGATTTTGACGATGCCGTCGAATTCCCTGGCTTTGGCTTCGAGAGCGTCGCGCAATTTTTTGAGGGCGGGCAGGAGACGCAGCTTGGTCTCGCTGGCAGCGGCGATGTGCATGGCGGTCGGGAAAGTGTCATTCGAGGATTGCGACATGTTGACGTCGTCGTTTGGATGGATGGGCTTCTTGCTGCCCATGACGCCGCCGGAAATTTCAATGGCGCGGTTGGAGATAACTTCGTTGACGTTCATGTTGGTTTGCGTGCCGCTGCCGGTTTGCCAGACGCGCAGAGGGAAATGGTCATCGAGTTTACCGGCGATGACTTCGTCAGCGGCCTGGACGATGAGAGAAGTTTTGTCCGGAGAAAGCTTGCCGAGATCCTGATTGACGAGCGCGGCGGCTTTTTTGAGGATGCCGAAAGCGCGGAGGAGTTCGGGGGGCATGGTGTCCTTGCCGATGGCGAAATGGATGAGCGAGCGGGCGGTCTGCGCGCCGTAGTAGCGATTGGCGGGGACGTCAATCTTGCCCATGGAGTCGGACTCGGTGCGCGTGACGATCGAGGCAGTGTCAATGGTTTCAGGCATGGCAGCTCCGGTTTGGAATAGGCAACGATTTTAGCAGGGGGAGCGAGCGGGAAGGGAGTGGGGAATAGGGGAGGGATGCTAGGAAGGGAGAGGGAGGCGCGGGGGGCGGGCGGAGTTGGAGAATTGGCAACAGGCTGAATGGAGGGCTGGGCGAACGAGGGCGACAAGAGTAGCGTTGTGTATAATTAGAGCCTTGGGGAAATCGCAGAATTCATGCCCGTAAAGCAGAGCAAAACACGAGCGAGCGCGGAAGTGTTGCGCGCGAGGCGGCGGAGGTTCCGGCGGACGCGTGCGCGCGAGCTGAAGATGATCGCGAAGGCGCTGGCGTCCACGAAGCATCCGATTCTCGTGCACATCATTCCGATGCGGCGATGCAATCTGGACTGCGGATATTGCAACGAGTACGACAGCGTGTCGAAGCCAGTGCCGCTCGAGGAGATGAAGAAGCGGCTGGACATCCTGTCGGGGATGGGAACGTCGGTGATCACGATCAGCGGAGGCGAGCCGCTGATGCATCCGGAGCTGAAGGAGATCATCCGGCACATCCGGAAGCGGGGAATGATTGCGGGGATGATCACGAACGGTTTTTTGCTGAGCAAAGAACGAATCCAGAGTTTGAACGAGGCCGGGCTAGAGCATCTGCAGATCAGCATAGACAATCTGGTGCCGGATGAGGTGTCAAAGAAAAGCCTGAAGACGCTGGACTCGAGGCTGGAGTGGCTATCGGAATTCGCGGTGTTCCAGGTGAACATCAATTCGGTGCTGGGAAGCGGCGTGAAGGATCCGGAAGACGCGCTAAAGATCGCGCACCGGGCGGTGGAGTTGGGATTTACGAGTACGGTGGGAATCATTCACGACCACAACGGGCAGCTGAAGCCGCTGGGTCCGCGCGAGCAGGAAATTTTTGAAGAGATCATGGAGATGGGGAAGCGGTCGTTTTCGAGATTCAACAATTTTCAGCATAGCGTGGCGCGAGGGAAAGAGCACAACTGGCGGTGCCGCTCGGGCTCGAGATATTTGTACATTTGTGAGGACGGGCTGGTGCATTGGTGCTCGCAGCAGCGCGGATATCCGGGGATTCCGCTTGTGGAGTATACGGACGAGATGCGGCACCGGGAGTACTACACGGAGAAATATTGCGCGCCGCTCTGCACCGTCTCGTGCGTGCAACAGGTGGGAATGCTGGATAACTGGCGCGGCCCGCAAACGTTGAAGCCGAAGCCGATGGCGCCGGTTACCGCGGCAGTGCCGCACTCGGAGCTGGTGCAGATCGGCGGGGCGCGAAGCGAGCCGTAAAGCCGCAACCCGGGATTTTCGGCAAGCACAGGCATAGTTTCTCTCCACGCACACGCCGGAAGACGCGAGATTGACGCACCGGCAGTCCTTCCGAAAAATAAGTGCATGCCATCCGCAGCGATTGAAATCGAGAACCTGACGAAGGACTACCCGTACGGATTCCTCCACTTGAAGAAGAGACGTTCGCTGGAAGGCCTGACGATGCAGGTCGAGAACGGAGAAGTGTTTGGATTCCTCGGGCCGAACGGCGCGGGGAAATCCACGACGCTGAAGCTGTTGATGAGGCTGATTTTTCCGGACGCAGGAAGCGCGCGGATTTTGGGCAAACCGATCGCGGATATCGAGATGCACCGGGACATCGGTTACCTGCCGGAGCAACCGTATTTCTACGATTATCTGACCGCGGCGGAAGTGCTGGATTATTTCGCGCGGTTTCACGACTTGACTGCCGTGGATCGTAAGGAACGAGTTGTGCGGATGCTCAAGAAGGTGGGGTTGGAAACCGCGGGGAAAATTCAGCTGAGAAAATATTCGAAGGGAATGTTGCAGCGAGTGGGATTGGCCCAGGCGATTCTGCATGACCCGAAGGTCGTGATTCTGGATGAGCCGATGTCAGGGCTGGATCCAATCGGGCGGCGCGAAGTGCGCGACATCATTCTGGAATTGAAGCGCGAAGGAAAGACGGTGATGTTCTCGACGCACATTCTTTCGGATGCGGAGATGTTGTGCGATCGAGTGGGAGTGATTGTGGGAGGGAAGCTGCGGGGGGTCGGGGCGCCGGAAGAGATTGTGGGGATGAAAGCGCAGGGGATGGAGATTCTTTTTGAACTTGGAGCGAAAGGCGGGAACGCGGCGGCGATTATTTCGAAGGCGACGAGAACGGGAGAACGCTACCGGCTGCACGCGACAGAGGAAGAGTTGTTTGCGCGTTTGGATGAGTTGCGGAGCGGGGGAGCGAGGATTCTGTCGGTGACGCAAGTGAAGCCATCGCTTGAAGAGTATTTCATGCACCTGGTGGAAGCGGAGCGGGCGCAGGGCGCGGCGATCGAGGTGAGCGGGAAATGAAACGCGCCGCGGCAGTAGCGGTGAACACGTTCCGGGAAGCGGTGCGAGACCGCGTGCTCTACAATCTCGTTTTTTTTGCGCTGCTGATGATGGCGGCGGCGATTTTCGTCGGGCAGATTTCGATCGGGATCGAAGAACTGGTGATCAAGAGCCTGGGGCTAAGCGCGATTTCGATCATCGGACTGCTCATTGCGATCTTTATTGGGGTAGGGCTGGTTTACAAGGAGATGGACAAGCGGACGCTCTACGCGCTGCTGGCGAAGCCGGTGAGGCGATGGGAATTTCTGCTGGGAAAGTTCGGCGGGCTGGTGCTGACGCTGGCAGTGAATCTGGCGGCAATGGCCGCGGGGCTTTTCGTGGCACTGTTGTACGTAAAGCACCACATGGAAGGGTCAGACGCTGTGCTGGTGGTGGCGGTCTATTTCATTTTGTTGAAGCTAATGCTGGTGGTCGCGCTGGCATTGCTCTTTTCCTGTTTCTCAACGCCACTTCTTGCGATTTTGTATACATCAGCGCTGTACGTGGCGGGGCTGTTCGTAGTGGACATGCGGACGTTTCATTTCGCGACGGAAAGCCCAGCGGCAGTCTGGTTGCTGAAAACCTTGTCTTATTTGTTGCCTAACTTCGAGAATTTCGACGTGATGGGAGCGGCGACGCATGGACGCGGGATACCTGGCACGCTCATCTTGCAGAACACGGAATATGCGGTGCTGTATTGCGCGATCGTGCTGCTCGTATCCGCAGCCGTTTTTTCACGGCGGAATTTGAAATGAGTGAATCGAAGTCAAAGTACTGGCTGCTGGCGATTTTGTTGCCACTGGGATTCGCAGGAGTTTGGCAACTGCAGAAGGGAATCGACCAACAAAAAACAAAAGCCTACCAGGAGAGCGACGAGCTGGTGCTGCGCTCGGCCAAAGTAATGAAGGCGATGAGCCTCGAATACGCGCCGCTGATGGCGGATATTTATTGGACGCGGGCGGTCCAATATTACGGCGCAAAACACGCGGCGCATGATCGAAACCTGAAGCTGCTTTGGCCTCTGCTGGATCTGGCAACAACGCTGGACCCGAATTTGCTGGTGGCATACCGCTTCGGCTCGACGTTCGTGAGCGAACCGAGCCCACGCGGGGCCGGAGAGCCGCAGCACGGCATCGAATTGCTCGAGCGCGGGATCAAAGCGAATCCCGACGAGTGGCGGCTGTACGAAGATCTTGGGTACATCTACTACTTTGAGTTGAAAGATTACGCGAAAGCTTCGGCAGCGTTCGAAAAAGGAAGCGAGAACCCGAAGGCGCTGATCTGGATGAAAGTGATGGCGGCAAAAATCGCCGCGGATGGGGAATCGTTTTCTACCTCGGTGTTTTTGTGGAATGAAGTGTATCAGTCCACAAAAGATCCGGATGTCCGAAAGAACGCGGAGACGCATCTCCAGCTGCTCAAAGTCGAGCAGGACTGCCGTCAATTGGATGCGCTGGCGGATGAATACGAGAAGCGAATGGGGCGGAGGCCGACCAGGACGGGAGAATTGGTCGCGGAAGGCTTTCTGAAACACATCCCGGTGGATCCGCTGGGCTACGCCTATATTTTTGAAAAAGACGGCAAAGCGGCGTTGAACCTGAAGAGCCCGTTAGTCGAGCAGCAACTGCTTCAACCAAATTGAGGCGCGGTCGCCAGCAGGAATCGCTCACTCCAAAGTTTTTTGAGTTTGTTCCGTCGTACACAGCAGAGTCATTTGTGGATCGATGACCAGCTTTCGCGGAAGTGTACGCGTGACGAAGTGGAACGAAGTCTCCGGCCCAGCGGCCACAACATCGCCGAGAAAGACGAGATGTCCCGTGGCGCTATCCACGTATAGCGGCACTCTCTCGATGAAGTAGCGCGGAACTTCGGTTTGAAACAATTTTCCCCGGATGACGTCGCCCTTTTCGCCTCGATGGACCGAAAACTCAACGCGATAATGGGGAATGCCCGTACCGCGAACCCACTGCTCGAAGAACCAATCCATGGAGCGGCCGCCCTCGAGGTCCATCGAAGGAGTCATGACGGCTTCGACTTCTTTCTGAAAATCATCGGTCGAAAACGCGCGATACGCATACTTCGAGGAAATATTACGAAGCAATTCCGTGAAGCGCGCGTCGGGATCTTTGGCGCCCGGCTGGCGCAGCATTTCGCGAAGCATGTGAACAACCCAGGAGCCTTTGCTGTAGATGACTTGTTCGAACCCGGCGGGCGATTTGGAAGAATTCAGCCGGTTGCCAAGCGTCAACGCGCCGATCTCCCCCTCCGGCGTATCCGAGCCCGCGGGTTTTTCCTCCAATTGTTTGCGATACCGATCAAGCCAAAGGCGCAGCTCGTGATCGGACGGCTTGCGATTGTCGGCAAAGAGAAGAGCCAGGTAATTCGCGATGGCTTCATCAATCCACTGATCGCGGTAGCTGGACCACCCGACGACGTTGCCCCACCACTGATGCGCGGCTTCGTGGTACGGAACAATGTCGGTAAAGGCTTGCTGGGTGGTCGCGGAAAGGCCCGTGCGCGTCTGCGCCATGGGCGTTAGAAACGAGTACGTCGAGAGATACAGCAAACCCGGCCAGCCTTGGCCAAAAGTTCCGGGAATTTGCGAAACGCTCAGCGTGCGGTAAGGGAAAGGACCGCTATACGCCTCGTAGAACCGGATGGACGCGTCAATTTCCTTCGCGAGTTGTTTCAGCGTATCAGCAGGGCTCGGAGTTGGCAGTTGAATCGCCATCCGGCTGCGCGGCGATCCAGGACCGATGGGAAGATCGGTTGAAGGAACGGAGTCTGGGGAGTTCGCATCGAGCCGATTCGTCAAGGCTTGCTCGAGCTGGCGGTTGGCGTAGACGTCGATGGTGCGCGAAGCATCGGTAAGAGACGTGGACGCATAGTCGCCGAGGTTGAAGCCGGCGATGGCCAGCGGTTGGACGCTTCGCCAATGGCCCATCCGGAAATCGCCATCGAGGCGCTCATCTATTTTCGCTCCGGTAGCGACAAGCTTCAGGCGGCGCGGCCAGCGCATGGTGAGGTCATACGAAGCGAAATCGGCCTGATCGCCCATGTGGGGATACCAACTCTCGCGAGCGCCGACAAAAAGGACACCATTGCCGGCATCGCGAATGACGTTTCCCTTGTAATGAAGGTGGACGGTATATTCCTGCCCCTTTTGCGAAGGCTCCCGCAGAATAATGTGCAGGTAGTCGTTTCCGCGAAGATTGACCTGCTTCTGCG
Organism: Candidatus Acidiferrum sp.; assembly: GCA_035279745.1. Lineage (GTDB taxonomy): Bacteria > Acidobacteriota > Terriglobia > Acidiferrales > UBA7541 > Acidiferrum. The sequence goes on from DATEHE010000022.1 coordinate 107,091, forward strand.
TGATGCCTTCATTCTGAAAAAATTCAAGCGGCGCGTGTTGTGCGTTCGTTACGGAGTCCGCTCGGAGCGCGCGGGAGAGTTGAAACGTGACAACGCGCTCGCCCGAAGTGTCGGCACGGAAGTGGACATCGGTCGTGGCGTCGAGCGAATCGTCAGGCAGGACAGTGGTGTTAATGGTGTAGTCGAGCGCATGGAATTCAATTTCGGGCGGGACAGCGCCAGGCACGCTGTAGGAAGCCCAGATATCGTAATAAGCCCCGTCACCGGACTTGCGCCGCTGGCCAAGCAGGACCTGCTCTCTGCGCTGCGGATCGAAGAGAAGATCGAAGGCGCCGCTCTCCTGTCCTTCCAGAGCCGCGTAGAAGTAAGGCCGCGGATTTTGCGTCAAGTGATCTTCCATGATGCGAAGCGATTGTGAGGGATTCAGCTCAGCCACCAGAGAAGCGGAAAGAGCGGCAAACTCGCTGTCCAATTGCGGCGTTAAGTTGGCGGAATGAAACTGTTGGAGGAGGTCGCCGGCGGCGTCGTCCGTGAAGCGCGCGTACGTGCTGAGAAACTGCTGATCCAGAACCGGGGTGCCCAGGAACCGCGCCATTTGCTGTTTTTCCACGAGTTCACGGGGAAACGCGAGAATGTGACCCCGGCCGGAAAAGACGAACCCCGTTACGCGGCCTTCGAACGGCGCAAAAAAGGTGAGTTTTCCTTCCTCGAAGTAGAGTTCGACACCGCCGCGGCGCAGTTCGATGCGATTGGCGGGAACAATCTGGTAGGTAGCTGCCGGATCGAGTTGAAGGGCATTGAGAGAGTCGTAAAGAGCGTGCGCGGGCTGCGGGGCGGGCTGGTCAGCGGCGAGGCAGGCAGCGGGCATCCAAAGGGACGACAAAACGAAAAGTGCCACCCCTGGCCGCATAGGAGAAGTGTAGTCACATTCGGCATCGCAGAACAAGGCCACAGGGCCGCGCGGAGGGAAGACGGTAAAATGAAAAGATGCGGAGAATTCTGCAGATATCGGCTGCTTCGATCATAGGACTCGGTCTGTTGCTCGCGGCGACAGCGACGAGAGCGGACACGATCGTTCTGAAGAATGGACGCCGCATCCGCGCGCTGAGCGCGAAGATCGAGGGCGACAAGGTAACTTACGAGACGGCCGCCGGGGAATTGAGCCTGCCGAAGTCGATCGTTGACCACATCGAGAAAGGCGGAAGCGAAGGAATGGAGGATACGCCAGCGGCGGCCGCGGCCAGCCTGGCGATCACGCCTCCGGCCATGGAAGCGTCCAGCGCAAGCTCGGGAGTTGAGAGCGGCGCCGTTCATGACGGCTCGATTGACAGGGAGTACATTGCCAAGCTGGAAAGCGCGGCGCGTTCTGGAGGTCAGCAAGAGAACATGAGCGCTGCCCTGGCGCATCATGTGGCGGCGCAGTTCGAATTGTCGCATGGAGACATGGAACACGCGCTGGGGGATGAGCGTACGGCGCTGACCTACGCGCCGAACGACCCGGCGCTTCTCATGAACGTCGCGTATCTGCATTTGCGGCGAAGCGAGTTCAAGGAGTCGCTCGATTATCTCGAGCGAGCGAGAAGCGTTGCGCCGAATAATCCCGATGTGCCGAAACTCGCGGGCTGGGCGTACTACGGGATGAACAAGATTGATGAAGCGGTTGGAGAGTGGAAACGCGCGCTGGCGTTACGCGCCGACCCCGAGGTGCAGGCCGCGCTGGAAAAGGCGCAACGCGACAAACAGGAGGAAGCAAGTTACAAGGAGAACGCAAGCGCGCACTTCACGCTGCGCTACAGCGGGTCTGCGGAGCCGGAGCTGGCGCGCGAAGTGCTGCACACGCTGGAAGCTCACTTTTCCGAAATCGAATCCGAACTGGACTTTACACCGCCGGATGCGATCGGCGTTGTGCTTTATACGCAGCAGGCTTTCGCGGATATCACGCAGGCGCCCGGGTGGGTGGGCGCGTTGAACGATGGAAGAATTCGCGTTCCAGTACAAGGATTGACGAGCATGACTCCGGACCTTTCGCGCGTATTGAAGCATGAATTGACACACAGTTTTGTGGGGCAGAAGACGAGAGGCCACGCGCCGACGTGGATTCAGGAAGGGCTGGCGCAGTGGATGGAAGGAAAACGGAGCGACGCGAGCGCAGGACAGCTCGTGCAAATTTATCAAGCTGGACACACACCATCCCTGGCGAATCTGGAAGGATCATGGATGGGATTGTCCGGCGATCAGGCGGCTTTCGCATACGCCTGGGCGCTTGCAAACATCGAATGCATTGCACAGACGGACGGGATGGGAGATGTCGAGCGCATCCTGGACTTGCTGGGAAGCGGAAGCTCGACGGAAGACGCGTTACGGCAAGTTTTGCACAGCGATTACAACGATCTGGCGCAATCCACGGCGCAGTATCTGCAAAAAACTTACGGGAACTGATCCGGCCGCGCTGGTCAGCTGGGAGAGCGGCTGCAAAGCAACGCGGCGAGCAGAGCGGCGCGAGCGGGCATCGTGTGGATAAGGATGTGTTCGTTTGAAGAATGAGCGCCATGCCCCACGGCGCCTAGGCCGTCGAGCGTTGGCGTGCCAACGGCTGCTGTGAGATTTCCATCCGAGCCGCCTCCAGCGGTAGCCTCGCCAAGCTCTATTCCCATTTGAGCGGCAAGCGATTTTGCTTTCGCGAAGAGAGCCGCGCTCATCCTGCGCTCGAGGGGAGGACGATTGAAACCGCCATGAACTTCGATGCGAGCTCCGGAATTTGCTGGGCGCAGAGCATGTAGGGCGCGCTCGATGCGGCGCATGTCCGCGGCATGCAAGGCGCGAAGATCAAGCACGGCACGGGCGCGCTCGGCGATAACGTTAACGCGAGTGCCGCCTTCGATCGTGCCGGCGCTGACGGTAAGACCGCGGCGTGGATTATTCCAGCTCTTAATCCTGGTGAGCTGGAGAGCCAGTTCGTGAATTGCGTTGATGCCTTCCTCGGGTGCGAGTCCGGCGTGCGAAGCGCGGCCATGGACGATCAGTTCAGCCTCGCCGACTCCTTTGCGAGCGGTTTTTAGTAGCCCTCTTGGACCGAGCGACGGCTCGAGAACGAAGACCGCGTCGCTGCGACGCGCCTCCGCCTCAATTAGCTTGCGAGAACACTCGCTGCCGACTTCCTCGTCCGACGACCAAAAGAATAGAAGGCGGTGGGTCAATGGCGTCTGAAGTTGCTGTATCGCTCGTAGTGCGAAAAGCGCCTGTACAATCCCAGCCTTCATATCGAAAATGCCTGGGCCAAAGGCCTTTCCTGCGGACACACGAAACGGCATTCGGGCAAGCGAACCGGAAGCGTAGACCGTGTCGTAATGGCCCAGGACAAAATACTGCCGAGCAAGGCGTTTGGATTCTGGCCACCAGGTTACACGAAGCTGGTCGCCAAACTTTTTTTGTGGGATGCGCTCAACGCGAGCGCCAAGTCTGCGCCACTCTGTTGCAAGAATGGTGCAACAGCGGTCGCAGACAGCTTTTTCAAGACTAGGCGACTCAGCAACAACGAGCTTCTTGAGAGTCGCGAGCATACGAGGCTGCCAACTCTTCAGCAGCCGCAGCAGGTTTTCGGGTGAGGACGCATCCGGCATGGCCGGGACATGCTAACAACCACGGGCGGGAGGAGCAATAAGACCGTTTGAGCGGTAGGGGATTTCAGGCGAGAGCAATTCGAAAGGCCGCTAAAACGCCAGTCAACTACACCAAACCAGAAAGGTTCAACTGGGGCTGGTTCGCTTATAATGATAGATTTGCCGGACATCGGACGGGCGTCGCTGGTGGCCTAAACGACGCGTCGGGGAGAACGAAGAATGGTCGACGTGGTGGAAATCCAGAAAGTGCTGCCGCACCGTTACCCGTTTTTAATGGTGGACGCGATTGTGGAAATGGAGCGGCTGAAGTATGTGGTCGGCATCAAGAATGTCACGATCAATGAATCGCACTTCCAAGGGCATTTTCCCGGTCAGCCCATCATGCCCGGAGTGCTGATTCTCGAGGCCCTGGCGCAAACCGGTGGGTACCTGCTTCTGCTGGAGATACCGGACCGGGAGTTAAAATTGCTGTATTTCGTGGCAATTGATGGGGCGCGTTTCCGGCGTCCTGTGGTTCCCGGCGACCAGTTGCGCCTCGAGGTGAAAGTCGTTTCATGGCGCGGCGATTTCTGCAAGCTGGAGGGAAAAGCCACGGTGGATGGAAAGTTAGCCGCGGAAGCCACTCTGATGTGCAAGATGGTGGACCGGGCTCCAAATGACAAGGCGGAAGAACCTGCAAAATGAGCAAGCCGGAGATTCATCCGCAAGCCGTAGTGGCCGCGACGGCGAAGCTGGCCTCCGGCGTGAAGGTGGGAGCCTACGCGATTGTGGGCGAAGAAGTGGAACTTGGCGAAGGCTGCGTTTTGCATCCGCACGCGAATGTGTGCGGGCCGGCCAAATACGGCCGCGAAAATGTGTTTTATCCGTTTTGCGCCGTGGGCGGCGATCCGCAGGATTACACCTTCGGGGGCGAGCGAACGGAATTGGAAGTCGGTGACAAAAATATTTTTCGGGAATATGTGACGGTCAGCCGGGGAACTAAGAAGGGCGGAAGCGTCACGCGAATTGGAAACGAGAATTTCTTTTTGGCGTATGCGCACGTGGGGCACGACGATCAGATTGGAAGCCAGACGCTGTTCGTGAATGGCGCGACGCTGGCCGGGCATGTGGCGGTCGAGGATTTTGCCACAATCGGGTCATTTTCCGTGGTGCACCAATTTTGCCGGGTGGGTCGCTACGCTTACGTTGGAGCTTGCACGGTGATCGTGCAAGACGTGCCGCCTTTCTCGAAGGTGGTTACGGCGCGCGAAACGAAGAGCTACGGCCCAAACACGGTCGGGCTGGAACGAAAAGGGTTTACAAAGGAAAGGCTGGAGACATTGAACGCGGCTTTTCGGTTGTTGAGCCGGTCAAAGTTGAATACGACGCAGGCGCTCGCCAAGATGCGGGAGAAGTTGGGCGGCTCGGAAGATGTTCAGGAATTACTCCGGTTCATTGAAAGCGCTGAACGCGGAATCGTGAAGTAAGGCTCGCCACCCACCACACACTCCATGACAGAAGCCCGCACAACTTCGAAAGGATGGGGCCTGATCGCCGGCAACGGCCGGTTTCCATTTCTCGTGCTGGAAGGTGCGCGCAGCCAGGGAGTCGAGATGGCGGTGATCGCCATCAAGGAAGAGGCCTCCTCGGAACTCGAGAAGTTCTCCAGCCGGATGCATTGGGTGAGCTTGGGCGAATTGAGCAAAGCGATTGACCTGATGCATCAAGAGGGCGTTACGCAAGCGGTGATGGCCGGGCAGGTGAAGCACAACAAGATTTTCAGCGCCATCCGGCCAGATTGGAAGCTGGCCAAGCTGCTGTTTTCTCTGCCCAGGAAAAATACGGATGCTCTGATTGGCGGCGTGGCTCGCTTGCTGCAAGACGAAGGGATCGAACTTGTTGACTCAACGCTTTTCTTAAAACCTTTATTGCCTGAGCCTAGTGTGCTGACAAGGAGGGCTCCCGACGAGAGAGAAGCGAAAGACATCGCGTACGGCCACAGCGTGGCACGCCAAATTGCGGCGATGGATGTGGGGCAGACGGTCGTCATCGCGGATCAGGCCTGCGTGGCTGTCGAGGCCATGGAGGGAACGGACGAGACGATCGCGCGGGCGGCCCGGCTAGCGGACGGAAAATCATTGGTAGTTGTAAAAGTGAGCAAGCCGGGACAGGACATGAGGTTTGACGTACCCGTGGTTGGATTGCCGACCATCGAACAAATGAAGAGCTCCCGAGCTACGGCGTTGGCTGTGGACGCAGGACGCACCTTGCTATTCGATCGCTCCAAATTGATTGAACTGGCCGATGCCGCTGGCATCTCCATCCAGGCCTTCGCTCCACCCGAATCTGCGGAACCTGCAGGCGCTCCAGGGGGAATGAAGAGAAAATGAGCGGTCCCGAAAACACGGCGAATAAAGTCCGCGTCGCAGTCGTAGGGGTCGGGGAGTTCGGGCGAAACCATGCGCGAGTCTATCGCGAGCTGGGCGGCGCTGAATTAGTCGGAGTGTTTGACCGGGACACGGCGCGGGCAGAGACGGTCGCCGCGGAGTTCGGGACGAGAGCGCTGCACAGCTTGGATGAAGTTTGCGAGCGCGCGGAAGCGGCAAGCGTGGCAGCGCCAACACTCGCGCACGCGGAAGTAGGCTGTCATCTTCTCGCAAAGGGATTGGACGTTCTCGTCGAGAAGCCGGTGGCCACGAACCTCCGCGAGGCGGATGAGCTGATTGAAGCGGCGCGCCGTTCGAAAAAGATTCTGCAAGTAGGCCATGTCGAACGGTTCAATCCGGCGGTGATTGCGGTGGAACCGGTGCTGAACCGGCCGCTTTTTTTTGAAGTGCACCGTTTGGGTGTCTTCACGCCCCGCAGCCTCGACGTTGAGGTGATCCACGACTTGATGATCCATGACCTGGATATTTTGCTGGCTATGGTCAAAGAGGCGGTCGTCGAATTGAAAGCGGTGGGAATTCCAGTGTTAACGGACAAAGTGGATATCGCGCATGCGCGGCTGGAGTTCGCAGGCGGAGCGGTTGCGAACGTAACGGCGAGCCGGGTCTCGACCGAGCGCGTGCGCAAAATGAGATTTTTCCAGCAACACGAGTATATTTCGTTGGATTATGCGCGGCGAGACGCGCTGCGGGTGGGCGTGAAGAAGCCCGGACCGCAACCGGAATTTTCCTTCGAGAAGCTGCCGGCGCCAAATGTGGAGCCGCTGCAATCCGAGCTCGAAGCTTTCCTGGATAGCGTTCGAACGCGGCGCACGCCCCGGACAAGCGGCGAAGCGGGACGTGCGGCGCTCGAGCTGGCGACCCGCGTGATGGCAAGCATCCAGGAACACGGCGAGCGCGTCCAAGTAGCAGCATTCGCCTCGAAAGAGAAAGCCGGCAAATGATACCCAGGACCCTCGTTCCGTTCGGCTCGCGCCCGCCCGCCGCGGATGCCGCAGCGACACAGCGCCGCCGTCCCACGGCACTGGACGAGCGCACGCTCGTTCCTGCGATGCTGCCGATCGTTCCACTGAACGGAAAATCCACGATCCCCAACTCGCTTCCACTGGAGTCTATCGCCGCGCGCGTGGTTGTGCCGAGGGATTTGAGTGAAGAAGCGTATCAAGTCAAAGAAGATACGACGACCCCGCTTCAGCCTACCGAGTTGGATTCGCGAGTCGCTATCCCACAGGGCGTGGCGCCACCGGAAATCATCGAAGCGCCTCTGGCTCCTCCCGCCGATCTCGTTGACCTCGACGTCTTCATGACGGGCGAAGTCAATCTTCTTGCGAAACCGAAAGTGGAGGAGAAAACCAAGTGGGATTTGATCACGCGGGTTTCGTCGATCGCGTTTCACGTTTTGGTGATCGCCGCGATTTTGCTGCAAGCGAAACTCTTTCCGCCTCGCGCGCCGACGCAGCAGCAAATTGATCTTGCGAACAAACTTTTGACGTGGATCCCTCCGGAGAGCACCTACGCTCCGAAGCCGAAACTTGCGCCACAGCCAGTGCCGCAGCCTCCAGTCGTGCACGTTGATCCGCGAGTGCTTCGCAATGTGGCTCCTCCCGCGCCTGAGCCGCCACCCAAGCCCGAACCGGTGCGCCCGAAGACAGAACTGCCAGATGCGCCTGCGCCGAAGGAGCAAGTGGCGCCGCCACAAACGCAGGCCAAAACTCCTGAGCCGAAGCCCGATGCGCCGAAAGCGCCAGTCAAGCTCGAAACACCGGATATGCCCACGCCGCGGCGTAACCTCATCCTGCCAAAGAATTCAACAATTCAGGACGCTCTCCACAACGCCGAGCAAGCGCCGAATGTGGGCGGGCGGCAAGGCGGAATGATTGGGCCCGGCCCGCGCGCAACTCCGCCGGGCGGCGGCCCTCCGCAGAGTCAGGGCAGTTTTGGAAATGGCTACCAAATCCTGACGCCGACTGAAGGCGTGGATTTCAGCGACTACATGCAGCGCGTGCTGGAGACGATTCGCCGGAACTGGTACGCCGTGATGCCGCAATCGGCGATGATGGGAGAACGCGGGCGGGTGATGCTGAGGTTTAAAATCATGGCGAATGGGGGCGTCCCGAACGGAGATCCATTGAACGAAATGAGCTCGGGAAAAGAGCCGTTGGACCGGGCGGCCATTTCTTCGATTCGCTCGTCGAATCCGTTCGAACCGCTGCCGCCGGCCTTTCACGGCCCGTTCATCGAGATTCGCATCATCTATCTGTACAATCTGCCGCTCGAAGACGCATATAAGTGAAGTTTTCGCGCCAACAATTAATGGGTAGTTTTCTGCTCGCCTTCCTTGTGCTTCTTGTCCTACTGCTTCGCGCTTGGCATATTCTCTTTCGATGAACTCCGCTCCATCTGAATTGCCTCTCGTGGTCATCGTGGGACCGACGGCCTCGGGAAAGTCCGCGCTCGGGGTCTGGCTAGCGCAGCAATTTGGCGGCGAGATTTTGGCGTGCGATTCGACGCAACTCTACCGCGGCTTTGATATCGGAACCGCCAAACCAAGCGTCACCGATCGCGGCGGCGTTCCACACCATCTGATTGACGTTCTTGCACCAACGGAAACTTCCACCGCAGGCGGTTACCGCGAGCTGGCGTTGGCGGCGCTGGCGGATTTGGGGGCTCGCCGCAAGCTGCCAATTTTGACCGTAGGCACTGGCTTGTACTTGCGAGCGTTACTGGAGGGCCTGGCGGATCTGCCGCAGCGCTCCGAAGAGTTGCGCGCGCGACTACGCGCGAGCGCTGAGAGTCACCAGCCGCTGCATTTGCACCGGCTGCTCACGCGCATGGATGCCGAGGCCGCCGCCAAAATTGCCGCGGGCGACGAACAAAAACTCATTCGCGCCATTGAAATTTGCCTGCTGGCGAAGCGGCCAGTCTCCGAGGTCCATCGTACGGGGCGCACATCGCTCGAGGGCTGGCGCCCAATAAAACTCGGCTTGCAGCCGGCTCGCGAAGCGCTCTATCAGCGCATTCACGCGCGCACTGATTCTATGATTGCCGGTGGCTGGCTCGATGAAGTGCGCCGGTTAATGGCGAGTGGTATGCCGGAAGCTGCAAGACCATTCGAATTCATTGGCTATCGCGAATTGCAGCAAGTCCTCCGACAGGACAGAACCCTTGAGAACGCGCGCGAGGCCATCCAGCAGGCGACACGGCGTTACGCGAAGCGGCAAATCACCTGGTTTCGCAGAGAGCAGGGTGTGCATTGGCTGGCGGGGTTTGGCGACGAGGCGGCTGTACAGCTTGAAGCGAGGGAGCGCCTCGTCCAGCAAGGACTGGCTAGTCTTCGCGTAGCCTAGGCCGCGGGCGTATACTGGCGTTGATGGAGAAAGCCCTCTCGTTCAGGTCGCTTCCCCGCACGATGGCTGCAAGTCTGGAATTGTGACAAAAACCGCACAACCCGTGTTGGCCACGGATCGCGCTTTGCTTGTCGGACTCGGCTGGAAGCGCGCGCCGCGTTTTCCCGGCATGCCTGCAGGCGAGCAAGGCCGCGAATCGCTAGCGGAGCTTGTCGAACTGGCGCGAAGCGCTGGAGCCGAAATTGCCGGCACTGTATTCCAGGTGCGTGAATCGGCGGATCCCGCGACTCTGGTAGGCCGCGGAAAACTAGCGGAAATCCGCGCCGAAGCTACTGCTCACCGCGCGCCTCTGATCATTTTCGACACCAATCTTTCGCCGATGCAGCAGCGCAACATCGAGGAAGCGACGGAACGGCGTGTCATAGACCGAACGCAACTGATTCTCGATATTTTTGCGAGGCACGCCAGAAGCCGCGAGGGCCAATTGCAGGTCGAACTCGCGCAACTGAACTACATGCTGCCACGGCTGACCGGGAAGGGTGCTTCGATGTCTCGCCTCGGAGGCAAAAGCGGCGGCGGAGGCGCAGGGGGAGCCGGCGGCGGAGCGGGGCGCATCGGCGTGCGCGGCCCTGGCGAAAAAAAATTGGAAACGGATCGCCGGCGCATTCGCGAGCGCGTTGCCAGAATCCAGAACAGCATCGAGACAATTCGCAAACAGCGTGCGCTGCGGCGCGAAGCCAGAAACGCGGTTCCGCTCGGAACCATCGCGCTGGTGGGTTACACCAACGCGGGCAAGTCCACATTGTTCAACGCGCTCAGCCGCGCGGAAGTGCTCGTCTCCTCGCGGATGTTTGCGACGCTCGATCCCACCGTGCGCGCGTTACGGCTGCCTTCGAACCGCCGCGTGCTCGTTTCCGATACGGTGGGTTTCATTCGCGACTTGCCCAAGGGCTTGCTGACTGCGTTTCGCGCCACTCTGGAAGAGGTGCAGGATGCCGCGCTGATTCTGCACGTGAGCGACGTCTCGAATCCTCACCACGCTGAACTCGACAGCGAAGTAGACAAAATTTTGAACGAGCTCGGCGTGGCTGACCGCCCGCGGCTGCACGTGTTCAACAAGGTGGACAAGCTCGCGCCAGAGCAACGCGCGCCGCTCAACCCCTCGAACGGCAGCTCCGATGGCGGAAACAGAACGCCCGTGCTAGTATCCGCGCTCACAGGAGAGGGCATCGAGGAGCTTCTCAAGCGAATGGATGCCGCTCTACCCGTGGATCCAGTTGTCACGCTATCTCTGCGGCTTCCTCTGACGGAGGGCCGCACGCTAGCACTGGTGCATGCGCTTGGCCGGGTGCTGCATTCCGAGGTCGAGGACTCTCACATGTTGCTGGACGCGGAGATCCCCGCGTCCGTCGCGCGAAAGCTGAAGTTGCAACGACATGCGGGGGAGGGAACTTCAGGCGAGGCGCGTGCGTAGTAGCAATAGACGGAGGTCGTTATGGCCGCGTTCTTCCTGTGGTGCATTCTGCTGTTTCTCTGCTGGCCGCTCGCAGTACTGGCGTTGATTTTGTATCCGTTCGTTTGGCTGCTACTTCTGCCATTTCGTATCCTGGGAATCGCGGTGGACGGCGTTCTATCGCTTCTGCGCGCACTCTTCTTCCTGCCGGTGCGGGTGTTGCGGGGACCTCGAGCCATCTGAATTTGGCTAGCCAGTTGATTTTCGAGTAACCCTCAAATCGTGCTTCTGACCAGCGGGCTTTTGGCCGCTAACCCCATCCATTTTGAGCGGTTTGCAAGGCATTGAGATTGCCGCTGGCCTGTGGAAAGCTTGTGGAAAGCAAATCCCCGTGACACCAATCACTGAAGCTTCCCAGCACGGCCGTAATTCGGAAAAATATGCATTATGTCTATAAGTATTTGATATCAATAGGCTTACAGGGAGGCGCTTCCTCGCCTCACCCGAAGCACTTACAATTCGTGCCGCTGCCCTGAAAATGGACATTTGCACAGGTTTGCAGCATGGCCGCCTTCCCCCGCTTGCAGTACAGATTCACCCGCAACCCTTTTCGCTTGTTGACGTTAGAGTATCGCCGCGATTGCAAATCCCGGCGTGCGCGGACGTTGACGCCCGCCAGCCAGGAGTCTATAGTCAGGCAGACGGTGACCGAAGCCCAGGGTGCAACCTCTCTCCGTCCAGTTTCGATGAACCTCCCCAACTCACTGACGGTCCTGCGCATCTTTTTCGTTCCGCTGCTGATCGTGGTCCTCTTGACGAAAAGTCCCAATGTCGAGCTGCTTGGATTTGCCATGCACTTCGAATTCTGGGGAGTTTTGATTTTGCTTTTGGCGGCAGCCACTGACTGGGCGGACGGATTTTTTGCGCGTCGGCAATTGCAAGTGACAACTCTAGGCATCCTGCTGGATCCTATCGCGGACAAGCTGCTGATTTCCGCCGCGTTTATCTCGCTCGTGGATATGCACCTCGTGCCCGCCTGGATGGTCGTCATCATTATCGGCCGCGAGTTCACAGTTTTGGGGCTGAGAAATATTGCTTCGGCTGAGGGCTTCACGATTGCCGCCTCGCTGCTGGGAAAAACCAAGATGGTCTTGCAAGTTTGTGCAGTGGCCGTGCTGATTATCGGAGCGAGGCATCCTTCGCTGAAGCCACTGGCATTAGTCCTGCTGTGGCTCGTGGTGATTAGCGCGATTGTTTCCGCGGCTCAGTATTTCATGCGCTTCTGGGGCCAATTGGATGGTCGAATCAAGCAGCGGCGGACGTTGCGGATGCTCGAACCACACGCGCCGAAGAAGTCCGAGGATGCCGTCCCTCTCTGAAGAGGCGCGGGGCGCTCTGCTTGACCTGGCGCGCCGGGCGATTTCCGAAGCTGTCTCTTTCAACAAGCCCGTTACTGCAGTGCCGCTCACTGGAATTTTCGCGGAAAAGCGCGGCGTGTTTGTGACGCTGCACGTGCGCGGAGGACTGCACGGCTGCATCGGGATTGTGGAGGCGTACGAGCCACTTGGCACCGCCATCGCACACTGCGCCACCGAAGCTGCGTTGCACGATCCCCGATTTTCTCCCTTGCGGGTCGATGAACTCTCCCTGCTACGGATTGAAATTTCGCTACTCTCGCCGCCCGAACCGATTCGCGTGGAAAGCATCGAGATTGGAAAACACGGCCTGCTGATTTCGCAGGGTACCAGGCGCGGTTTGCTGCTTCCTCAAGTCGCGGTTGAACATGGGCTCGCTCGCGAGCAATTCCTGGGAGAAACTTGCCGGAAAGCAGGGCTCCCGATGGACGCCTGGAAAGATTCGGAGACGCAATTATTCGGATTTGTCTGCGAAGTATTTTCCGAAGAACCTGGCGACGAGGGTGGGTCGGCTTTCTAGTTCCAACTGAGGATTCTTACTCCGAGCTTGATCACGGAATTAATAAGGCCCGCTGGGAGTGCATCGCAGCGGGCCAGAAACGGTTTGTTGGAGAAGCTGATTATTCCAATTCGACGTAGTCGCCGGCGTACATGTCAATCGTGCTGTACGTAATAAAGACGGTCGCGGAGTTGCGGCTCACGTTCAGCACGATCCCCTCGCCCAAGATTTCTCTCGGCAGGTCGTTCCAGTTGTATCTCTGGGGTGTGCTTCCGAAGCCGTAAATCTTGTACTGATAATCCTTTGTTTGCGGCGCAAGTTCGGCCATCGAACCTTGGTAGCGGAAGATGCGGAAATAATCGCCGACCTTCACGCCTTTTTCAGTCCCCAGGTTTACGTACACCGTGCTCCCTTGGCCAGCAGACTGTTGGTAATCTTTCGATCCGACGATCATCGCCACAGGCTTGCCACTCACGGGCGCAAAGTGATCAAACGGTCCGGGATCCTTGAAGGTCGGCTCCGGACGCTCCTGAAAAGGAATCACGACATCGCCGCGCTGCATGTAGTCGCAGGAGAGTGTTACCTGGGCGATGGAGACCTTCGGCTGCACATTCACCACGCGCAGTTGCCCGGCATCCGCATAATGCGTCCCCATAGCCTTCATCAATTTGGCTTGCCACTTGAACCAGTTCACGTTCGTGGGATCGCTTTCCGCCCGCACAACGGAGTACCGGTCGCCCACACGGACGCCTTGCTCCTGACCGCGATTGATGTACACATAATCCCCGCGCCCGAAAATGAGCTTGGCGTTGGACTGCTCGCCGGAGACCAGGCGTACGGAATCGGGGACTTTCTGGTCCGTAACAAAGCCAGAGCAATAGGCGGTGGCGGAACCGACTTGCGTCGGGCCGTTGCCCGTTTGCGCCGAGCAGACACCGGCGCCGAAAACGACGAAGATGGCTAAAGAAGCTATTTTAGCGCGCATCCAGAACTCCTTCAAAACACGCCCTATGGGCCGTGCGGGGACGATTCTCTGCGAAAATAACAGGGGCGGTTCGCGGCGTCAACAGATTGGCTGCGATTGCTTTACACTTTTGACACTGCGACCTAGAACCCGTATTTTCAACGGGATGGCTCAATCGAGACGCAAGAAGGGTCCATTTGGAGACGGGATAGCCCAGCTATGCGCTGTCGCGGCTGCCCGCACTGCCCGCGAGTTGGCCAAACTCGTGTGCAAAGGACGTCGCCACACACCCACGCTGGAAGTGCGTCTCGACTGGTTGCGCGACGATTCCGAGCGCCGGAAGTTTCTGCATTGGCTGAAGAAATGGCGCGTTGGAAGAGCCACGCTCATCGCCACTTGCAGGCGCCGCGGCGGGGGAGGGAAATTCGCCGGTAGCGCCCAAGCGGAGCTAGCGTGGCTGGAGCGCGCGCGTGACGCAGGATGTCGTTGGTGCGATTTGGAGATTGAGACGCTTCGCGAGTTGCCGGGAAAATCGCTGAGTGATCTGCGTTTGCCGCAGCGGATCTTGCTTTCCTTGCACGATTTTCATCGCGTGCCACGCCGGTTGGAGGCAATTTTGGCTTCAGCTTACCGCGGTGTCGCCGCGATCAAAATTGCAGCGCAGTGTAGTTCGCTCGCGGATAGCCTACGTATGCTTCGTTTGGCGCGCCGGTCCTCCAATCTGGTTGCCGTTCCCATGGGGGAGGCCGGCCTCCCGGCACGCATTCTTGCACTTCGCGAGGGCAGCGCCTTGGCTTACGCTCCGGTCGGCGAAGCCACGGCACCGGGCCAGGTTAATCTTGCCGAGTTGAAGAATCTCTATCGTGTGCATGCGCTGACTGACCGCACTCGCATTTATGGAGTGATCGGAAATCCAGTTGGCCACTCGCTATCTCCTCTCTTGCACAATACGGCTTTCCTTGCGCGCAAGCTTGACGCAGTTTATTTGCCGTTTCTTGTGACAAACCTTCGCGATTTTCTCCGCGCGATTCCGGATTTCGGCTTGAGCGGCTTCAGCGTGACGATTCCTCACAAAGAATCCATCCTCCGCCACCTCAAGGACTGCGACGCCCTTGCGGCCGAAATCGGCGCGGTGAATACAGTCGTTGTGCGCCGGGACGGCTCGCTCTTCGGCTGCAACACGGACTATGCCGGAATATTGCGGGCTCTCGAAGAAAAGATAAAACTTGCTGGCAGTCGCGCCTTGATACTTGGCGCTGGCGGCGCGGCCAGAGCTGCTGCCTTCGCTCTTGCCAAAGCGGGAGCGCATGTTTTGATCTGTGCACGCCGCGAGAGCGCCGCGCGAGAACTAGCAAAAGCCGTAGGCGGTGATACGTTGCAGAGTCGTGCGCTGCCCACCGAATTTTTTGACGTCATACTCAACGCCACTCCGGTTGGAATGCATCCTCACACTCATGCTTCTCCGCTTGCGCCAAGGGAGTTGAACTGCCGCGTGGTGATGGATCTGATCACTCGTCCAGAGAGGACGCAACTCTTGAAGCTTGCAGCAAGCCGGGGTATTGCAACCGTGTCTGGCGTCGAGATGTTCATCCCCCAGGGAATCGCGCAGTGGGAACTTTGGACTGGCCAAAAAGCGCCCGAGGCGGCGATGCGAAAAGCGATTCTCCAGCGGCTTCGCTCGGAAGAAATCTCCCGCCAGCACAGTTAACCCAGAAATGCGATAATGCCGTTCTCGAAATTCAAAAGAGTGCACGAATTGCGCCCATGATCCAGCCGGACTTTCACGAGTTTCAGCGTCTCGCCAAACAGGGAAACCTCATTCCGGTGTACGATGTTTTTCCCGCCGATTTGCTCACGCCGGTCAGCGCCTATCTGCGGATTGCCGAAGGCTCGCGTTACTCCTTCCTGCTCGAAAGCGTGGAAGGCGGCGAAAAAATCGCGCGCTACACTTTCGCGGGAGCGAATCCTGCGGAGGTCTTTCGCTACGCCCAAGGAGCCTGCGTTCTGGAAAGCCCCGACCGAATTCTCTGGGAAGAACGCGACCCCGTTACATTTCTTCGCGCGCGCATGGAACGCTTCCAGCCCGTGCGTTTGCCTGGCTTGCCTCCGCTGGTCGCGGGTGCGATTGGCTACTTTTCCTACGACATGGTTCGTCTGATAGAGCGCCTTCCCAAGCGCCTGCGCGATGAAGTCGGGCTCTATGACGCGCAACTGATGTTCTATCACGGGATTCTTGCATTCGATCACCTGCAACATCGGCTGTGGATCGTTCGCAATGTGTTCACCGACGGCGAAGAAAGCCTGCGCGCGAAGTACGACGAAGCAGTACGCGAGATTCGAAAGACGCGCGAAATGCTCGAACGGCCTTCGCCGCTCGAACAGCCGCGCGTTGTTACCCAATCCGGTTCCAAGTCTGGTTCGCGGCCCTTGCGTGTGACTTCCAATTTCCAGCGGAGCGAATTCCTCGAAGCCGTGCGCAAGGCTAAAAACTACATTCGCGCTGGCGACATTTTTCAAGCGGTCATCAGCCAGCGATTTTCCGTCAAGACTGACGCCGATCCGTTTCAGGTTTATCGCGAATTGCGCGCCCTCAATCCGTCGCCGTATCTGTTTTTTCTGCACATGAATGACATCGCGGTTGTCGGCAGCTCGCCTGAAATGCTCGTCAAGGTACAGGGACGCGACGTGTTTTACCGCCCGATCGCCGGCACGCGTTGGCGCGGGAAAGACGAGGCTGAAGACCAGCGGCTGGAACGCGAGATGCTCGCCAGCGAAAAAGAGCGGGCCGAGCACATCATGCTCGTCGACCTTGGGCGCAACGATCTTGGCCGTGTCTGCGATTACGGCACCGTCAAGCCGGAAAAACTCATGACCGTCGAGCGCTACTCGCACGTCATGCATTTGGTCTCCAGCCTCCGCGGCCGCCTCCGCGAGGATGTGGATTGTTTCGATGCGCTCATGGCTTGTTTCCCCGCTGGTACAGTCTCTGGCGCTCCGAAAGTTCGCGCCATGGAGATTATCGAAGAACTCGAGCGCACTCGCCGCGGAATTTATTCCGGAGGCGTTCTATACTTGGATTTTGCCGGAAATCTCGATTCCTGCATCGCGCTCCGCACTATGGTTATCAAGAACGGCGTGGCATACGTACAAGCGGGCAGCGGCATCGTCGCTGATTCGAATCCGGAAGCCGAGTATCAGGAATCCGTGAATAAATCGAAAGCCCTGCTCACTGCCTTGGAAGCCGCACATCGGAAAACTCGTTCGCCGGCTCCGAAGAATTCGCGTCGAAAGCGTTCCAGAAAATGATCCTCCTTCTCGACAACTACGATTCCTTCACCTACAACCTCGCGCAGTATCTCGGCGAATTGGGCTGCCAGGTCGAAGTGCACCGCAATGACAAGATTTCCGTGGAAGATATCGCGCGTCGCAAGCCGGATAAAATCGTCATTTCGCCCGGACCCTGCACTCCCCAGGAGGCCGGCATATCCGTCGAGTTGATCGAAAAGCTCGCTGGAAAGTTTCCGATTCTAGGGGTTTGCCTGGGCCACCAGGCGATCGGCGCTGCATTCGGCGGGAAAATCATTCGCGCGCCGAAAGTATTTCACGGCAAGACCAGCGAAATCCGTCACGACGGAAAAAATATTTTCCGAAAATTATCCAATCCCTTCACGGCCACGCGCTACCACTCTCTTATCGTCGAGCGTAAATCCCTGCCTCGCGAACTCACCATCACAGCTGAAACCGATGATGGCATCATCATGGGCCTTCGCCATCGCCGCTACAAAATCGAAGGCGTGCAGTTCCATCCTGAATCGGTGCTCACCACTTCGGGCAAGCAACTCCTCCAGAATTTCCTTTCGCTCTAGTCTAAACCCCAATATTGATTCACTTCGATGCGCGCATATCGTTGGCGCTGCCTGTATGTCGCCCTGCTTCCTACCAATGCAAATTAGCCAGAATCGCGGCGTATATCTCTATCCCTCGCCACAAATTTCCCAGCCTCAAATTTTCGTCCGAGCTGTGCTGATGGTTGTCGTAATTGACGATCGGTACGCCGATCCATGGCAGTCCCAAATCCTCGAAAATGTACATCGGCACGCTCCCTCCCAGCGTCGGCGCAATTACCGCGTCGCCGCCGGTTGCGTCCTGAACCACTTTCACCAATGCCTTCGACACCGGCAAGTCCATCGCCGTGCGTGAGGCGCGGTATCCGCCTTCGTCGATCACCTTGGCGATCAGAGCGTGCGTCCGGCGCTCTTCCATCGTCGGCTCACGGTCAATCACGTAGTACCCTTGCTTCCGGATGAAGCCCACAATCTGTTCATATTTTTTCTTAGGGTCTTCGCCTTTCACTAGCCGTGCCTCAAGCGAAGCCTCTGCCTTGTCCGGCACAACATTTTGCGCGTGTGTTCCCACATACGCGCTCAACAGCCCGCGGACATTCAGCGAAGGTTCCTGCAGCAGCTCGACAAGTTTCTTTCCTCCGCCTTCCGGCTTCGCGATCCCCAGTTCGTGCTCGAGTTCCGCGTCGTTTGCGGGCATCGCATCCAGCGCTTTCTTTTCAATCTCGCTGAGTGGTGCAACATCATCGTAATACCCGTCAATCAGAACGCGCCCGGTCGCATCCTTCATGGACGCCAACAATTGCGCCAGCTCCATCGCGGGATTCGGCGCCCAATTCCCATAGTGTCCGCTGTGCAGCGCCCGCACCGGCCCATAGACCGTTACATCCAATCCGATGTCCCCGCGGTTCCCAAAAAAAACGAGCGGCCTGCCCGACTGATGCACCGGACCATCCGCCGTGATCAAGAGATCAGCTCCTAGTAAATTCTTGTGCAGCTCGAGAGTTTCTTGCAGGTGCGTCGAACCCGCTTCTTCCTCTCCCTCAAAAATCACTTTCAAATTCACTTTCAGCGGAATTTCTTTCGCTCGTAGCGCGTCGAGCGCTGCTAGCAAGGCGATGATCGGCGATTTGTCGTCCGAAGCCGATCGCGCGTAAATTCTCCAGTTATCCTCGTAAATTGCCGGCCGCTTCGCCGTGTTCTCGGGGAACGCAATCCGTTTGCCGCCCGCCTCAATCGCGCCGGTTCGCAGCACAGGCGAAAACGGCGAGCCATCGGTCCATGCCGCTGGATCCACCGGCTGCCCGTCGTAATGCGCGTAGAAAATCACCGTGCGCGTCGCGTCCGGATTCACGAGTTTGCCAAACACGACTGGGCCGCGCCCTTCGATCGGCAGAAGATGCGTCTCGATTCCGCGAGCTTCGAGCATTTCCACCAGCCGCTGCGCATTTTTCTGGATGTTTGCCGTGTCGCTTGCGACGTTCGGAATCGCCAGGAATTCAGCCAACTCGCGCACGATCCGGTCTTCGTTGTTCATCCGGTAGTCGCGCACTTCCTGCACGATTTGCGTCACCGGCACGGCATCGGGCTTCTGACCCGCTGCCGTCGAACAGACCAAAATTCCCACTAAACCGATGGTTAGTGCTCTCACTCCGATTTCCCCCCAGAAGTGCGTCCCCATTAGGCGGCGCCTGCAGATTCTTGCTTCTCACGCCCCCCGAACCGCCCACATTCTCTCACTCCACCTGTCCGGATGGACAGCCGTCCTCACGTACAGGCTTCCGTCTTCTTTGTGCGGTATGCAATAACAGCCGATTCCACAAAGTACCAGTGCGCCCGTAGTTTTCTTTTCGAATACTAAAGTTTCGCTTTCCCTCGGAGGATTTGCTCACCATGGGCCGTGGCATTTTGTCTGTCTTCGTATCGTTTCTCTTGGCGGGCTCCGCTTTTCCCGGTCAAACCGCCCCCGCTGGTGTCGTCCTGCAATCATCGAGCGCGCGTTTGAATTCCGTGGACGCCGCCGTCGGCACCACCATCTACGATGGCGACCGTCTTGAAACGCAGGATAAAGGCGTGCTTAGCATTCGCTCTGGGCAAGTTCAGCTTGCGCTGGCGGAAAACAGCCTGCTCTTGATGAATCATCTCAATGGCCTGCTGACTCCCGAACTTCAGGCCGGCACAGTCTCTTTTAGCGCGGAAAACGGTACCGGTGTCGAAATTCGCGCCGATGACGTCCGCGTCCGCCCGCACGCAACTGTCCCAACCGTCGGCCAGGTCACGATCGAACGATGCGACGTGTTAGTGACCGCGCAAACGCAATCGCTGGATGTTACGGCAGGCCGCGAAACCAAAACCATCGAGCAGGGCAAGACCTATCGCGTGGTCCGAGTAAACGCCTGCGGCGCCGCTCAATTTCATTCTCCCGTCGCTGCCGCACAATCCCGGTTTTATATTTTCGCTGGTGCGACCGTTGGAGTGATCACCATCTGGGCTGGTCACGAAGCTCTCGAAAGCCCGGACCGTCCCTGAGTTTCATTTTTCCTGAACGCAATTCTTGGGCGTTCGCCTATTCACTTCCTCGCGTAAATTCCGCCAACGCTAACAATTTCTTCTGAGCCGTTCCCGAGGCAAGCGCCGTACCCGCGAGTCGCGCGCCTTCCTGAAAATCGTTCGCTATTCCTGCCGCCACCAGCGCCGCCGCCGCGTTCGCGATAATCACGTCCTTCGGCGCCCCATCCTTGTTCGAAAACACACCTCGAATTGTCCGCGCGTTCTCCTCCGCCGTTCCGCCCGCAACGGCCTCAATCGGCGCTCGACTCACTCCAAAATCCTCCGGCGTCACGGAAAATCGCCGTACGCTGCCGTCTCTTACTTCGGCGACAAGCGTCTCTCCCGCGAGCGAAATCTCATCTAGCCCGCCGGCTCCGTGCACCACGAAAGCGTGCTCCGTACCAAGCTCCGCCAAGGTGTACGCAATGAGATCAATCAAATCTTCCGAGGGCACGCCCATCACCTGCGCTCGCGCTCCAGCGGGATTTGTCAAAGGGCCCAGCAAATTGAAAACTGTCCGTGACCCAATCTTTTGTCTTGCTGGGGCCGCATGCTTCGCCGCCGCATGCGCCATTCGCGCAAAAAAGAATCCAATTCCAATTTCCCGCAAGGCTCGTCCATGCCGCTCGATTGGCAGATCAATTCGCACTCCCAGCGCTTCAATCACGTCCGCCGAACCGCTCCCTGCTCGCGAGGCCCGGTTGCCATGCTTCGCCACCCGCGCTCCGGCCGCCGCGGCCACGAACGCCGCCGCCGTCGAAATATTGAACGTCGCGAATGTTTTCCCGCCCGTTCCGCATGTATCCACCAGATGTTCGGGAGGTCCTTCACCTTCGGCGAAGACTTTCGCAGCGTGCCTCCGCATCACGCTGGCGAATCCCACCAGCTCTAGCACTTGCACTGCCCGCGCGTTCATCGCCGTCAGCAGCCGCACGATCTCGTCTGTCTCCACGCGGCCGCTCAAGAGCTCTTCCATCAACTCTTCCGCTTCACGTCGAGTGAAATTCTTCCCGGCTTCCGCGCGATCGATGAGCGTTTTTGTCATCTCAACTTGGCCTGCATTCGCCGCATCCTTGCTCCCTTTCGGGCTTTCCGAGTACACTCTTATGTTTGCGACGACACGAAAATTCTAACATTACGGATCCCCGATGAAGATTCACGAGTCTCAGGCCAAGGCCATTCTTGCCCGTTACGGTGTCACCACTCCTCGCGGTGAAGTAGCCTTCTCCAAGGAAGAAGCCCGTGAAGGCGCTGCCCGTCTTCGGTCCAATGTGGTCGTCGTGAAAGCGCAAATTCATGCCGGGGGGCGCGGAAAAGCCGGCGGCGTAAAGCTCGCGCATTCTCCTGATGAGGCCGCTGAAATCGCCTCGCACATGCTCGGCGTCAATCTCGTCACCATTCAGACCGGCCCCGGAGGCCGCACCGTCAAGCGCGTTCTCGTCGAGGAAGGTCTCGATATCAAGCGCGAACTTTACCTCAGTATTCTCGTGGACCGCAGCGTCGGCAAGGTGGTCTTCATGGCCAGCGCTTCCGGCGGGATGGAAATCGAAGAAGTTGCCAAGACGCATCCCGAGGCCATCATGCGTGAGTTTGTTCATCCCGCCACCGGCCTTCAAGCCTATCAGGCGCGCAAGCTCGTTTTTGGCCTCGGATTATCTGGCGACGTTGCCACAAAAGCTGCGCCGTTCCTCCAGGCATTGCACCGCGCGTTTGTGGATACGGATGCTTCCTTGCTTGAAATCAATCCTGCGGTCATCACCGGCGACGGCCGTCTCGTTGCCCTCGACGCCAAAATGACGTTCGACGATAACGGCCTATTCCGGCACAAGGAACTCCGCGAACTTCGCGACCTCGATGAGGAAGATCCCTTGGAAGTCGAGGCCTCCAAGTACGGCCTGAATTACATCAAGCTCGACGGCAACGTCGCTTGCATGGTGAATGGCGCGGGTCTTGCCATGGCCACCATGGACATCATCAAGTACGCCGGCGGCTCTCCCGCAAACTTTCTTGATGTCGGCGGCGGCGCTTCTGCCGATCAGGTCAAAAATGCTTTCCGCATTCTCATCGGCGACCCCGGCGTGAAAGCCGTCTTCATCAATATTTTCGGCGGCATTCTCCGCTGCGACGTCCTTTCCACAGGCGTTGTTGCCGCTGCAAAAGATTTGCAGCTCAAAGTTCCGGTAGTCATTCGCATGGAGGGCACCAACGTCGAGCTCGGCCAGCAAATTCTCCGCGATTCGGGTTTGAACTTTACCATCGCCAACGGCATGAAGGACGGCGCCCAAAAAGTCGTCGCTCTCGCGGGAGGTGCGCGATGAGCGTTCTCGCCAACGAAAAGACCAGATTAATCGTTCAGGGCTTCACCGGCCGTGAAGGCACCTTCCACGCCCAGCAGATGATCGAGTACGGAACAAATGTCGTCGGCGGCGTCACTCCCGGCAAAGGTGGCACCAAACATCTCGAGCGCCCTGTCTTCGACACTGTTCAAGAAGCCGTGAAGGGCACCGGCGCGAACGCCTCCGTAATCTTCGTTCCGCCCCCTTATGCCGCTGACGCCATCCTCGAAGCCGCTGACGCGGAAATCCCGCTCATCGTTTGCATCACGGAAGGCATTCCCGTCATTGACATGGTGCGTGCTGCCACCACCGTGGACTTCGCCAAGACCCGCCTCATCGGCCCCAACTGTCCCGGCATCATTTCTCCCGGCAAATGCAAAATCGGCATCATGCCTGGCCGAATTCACAAACAGGGCAACGTCGGCGTCGTCAGCCGCAGCGGCACCCTCACTTACGAAGCCGTGGACCAGCTCACCCGCCTCGGTATTGGCCAGTCCACCTGCATCGGCATCGGCGGCGATCCCATCATCGGCACCTCCTTTCTCGACGCCATGAAACTTTTCAACGACGATCCTGAAACGCACGCTGTCATCATGATCGGTGAAATCGGCGGCAACGCCGAAGAAACCGCTGCAGCCTGGATCAAGGCCAATGTGAAAAAGCCTGTCGTCGGCTTTGTCGCCGGCCAAACCGCGCCTCCCGGTCGCCGCATGGGTCACGCTGGCGCGATCATCAGTGGCGGGCAGGGCACCGCAAAAGACAAATACGCCGCCATGGCCGCCGCCGGCATTCGCACCGTCGAAACTCCTGCGGATCTCGGCTCGACCATGGCCGCCGCCCTGAAGTAGTCGAGGCTTATTGGGGCACGCGGAAAATGCCTTCGACCTCACGACCGCTCAGGATTGGAACCATGGTTGTTCTGAAGGGGCTTCCATCGAGGTTCCTCGAAGGATTGCCGCGGCACGATCAGAGAGTCATTTCCGAGAGGGTCGGGTCTACTGTTCGGCTTAGGGGATATGACCATGGCCGCTTGGAACTGGAGTTTACGGAACCGGACGGTACGCTTCACTTCATTTATGTAAGTCGCCGCTACGTTGACGTCGCCGAGTACAATTCTAAGAAATCGACAAAGAGGAGAAAATAGTTGGCCATCGAACGCACTTTCGCAATCATCAAGCCCGACGCCGTCAGCCGCGGCCAGCAAGGCGAAATACTTTCTCGCATTCATAAAGCTGGCTTCAAAATCGTTGCCATCAAATCCATGCGCCTCACCAAAGAAGAAGCCGGCGGTTTCTACGCCGTCCACAAAGCCCGCCCCTTCTTTGGCGAGCTCACCGACTTCATGTCCTCCGGCAAAATTTTCGCCCTGGTTCTCGAAGCCGAAGGCGCCATCCTCAAATGGCGCGACACCATGGGCGCCACCGACCCGAAAAAAGCTGCTCCCGGCACCATCCGCCATGACCTCGGCACCAGCATCGGCAACAACTGTACTCATGGCTCCGACGCCCCCGACACCGCCGCCTTCGAAATCGGCTACTTCTTCTCCGGCCTCGAACTGATCTGAATCCCCGGCAACCGTCGCCATCGCGAAGCACATCGCAACATAGCGATGAAGCCCGATCCTGTCCAGGGCTTCTGAGTGGCGCAGTGGCGTAACCTTCAGCCTGGGCGCATTTCCGATTCGCAGTCCTGCCGCAATTGTGGGCTTCCAGCATGCGCTTCTCTTTGCGGTTGGCTGGATCCCGAAACCGAAGGCCAGGCTGCTTCCTCGCCTCCTTCCTCCTCGTTCCTCCTCCTTCACCTCCTTTACCTCCTTTATCTCCTCTACTTCCTTCTTACGGCTTTTCCGGGCTCTCCACTCCGCTGCCTCCGCCAATTGCCCTCGGCAGAGTCGCCAAAGTAAGGGCCGCGGCCGCTACTGCAATAATCCAAAGCGCCTTCTTACGCTGCGGCGCCGCTGGCGTTCCCGATCCCCCCGCTCCTCCAGCACCTCCATCATCGGAGGCCGTCAGCATCACCAAACACGTCTTTCCGTCCGCAATCGTGCCGCTCTCTCCTCGATAAGAGACTTCCGCCGCCCCCTTCCGTGCGGTTACCTGCAATTTGTTTTTCCCCAGCACCTCCACTTCCACCACGCCCCGCTCCCCGGAAACCGGCCGAATACTTGCCTCCCAAGCAATAATCTCTCCGCTCTCTCCCGCTCCCACGGAAAGCACCGCTGCACCGCTTTCCAACTCCGTCACGAATTCCGCCACTGCGCTCCCATTGCCGTTGCGAACCGTCGCGCTGCTCTTTTCCCTCAGCAGCACCATCGCCGTCCCAACTCTCACCTGCATCGAACCGCCATCTTCCGTTGCCAGGTGATCTCCTGCATAAACCGTTGTGCCCTCCGATGCCGCGTCGCCACCCAGTCTCGCGTGCTCTGCTTCCACCACAACTCCTAGCGCCGCCGGATTTGCTCCCTCGCAGACTGTCGTGCCAGCCAGGAGCGCTGCCAATGCGATCGCAAGTAGCCTTCGGATGGTTTTCATGTGGCGCCCCTTGCCGGCACGTTTCCCGCTAGCGATGGAAACATATCGACGGGAAATCACTATAGAATAAACACATAAATATTACATTATAAGTAAATCTAGAGCAATAGGATCCTGCTGGAGACGCACCCTGCGAGCCCCCACTCCATAGCTTCTCTTTTTTTGCTGGACTTGCTTCTGGCGAGCGAACTTTCCTTTACCGCGCTTCTCTCTCTTCTTCTACACTTTCCGCATGGACCCTCTCCGCGAACTCGGCCGCACGCTCCTCGTCTTCGGCGCTCTTCTCATCCTTCTCGGCGCGCTGCTCTATTTCTCCGGCAAACTCCCTTTTCGCCTCGGCCGCCTCCCTGGCGACATCATTCATCGCGGCGAACACACCACCTTTTACTTTCCGATCGTCACCTGCCTCCTCCTCAGCGTCGCTCTTTCTTTCCTCTTCTGGCTCTTCTCCCATTTCCGCCGCTGACCTCGCGCAATATCCACACTTCGCCTCGCTCTCCTGCGGTATAGTTCCCGCGTCCAAGACTTGGTGCTTGCCGTCGGCCTCCCCATCTCACTATGGAGTTCGCTAATGAAATTCGCGCTTTCAATCTTTGCTCTAACCCTTCTTCTCCCACCTTCAACCCCCGCTCAGTCTTCATCCGCTCGCCCGGCCGCCGCCGGGCAAAACGCCGCCCGCCCTTCCCGGCAGCCCTCTCCCAATCCCTTCGCCGGCGCTCCCGCTGCCAGTCCCGCTGACGTCATTTCCATCGATCATATCCTCCGCTCTCTTTACGACGTCATCTCCGGTCCTCCGGGCGAGCGCGATTGGAATCGCTTCCGCTCTCTTTTTCTCCCTTCCGCCCATCTCACCTCCACCAGCATCGCTCCGGATGGCTCCGTCCGCGTTCATCCCGTCACCGTCAACGAATACGCCTCGCTCGCCGGCTCCTATTTCCTCAACAATGGCTTCTTCGAATCGCCCATCGTCAATCGCGTCCAGAGCTTTGGCAACATCACTCAAGTCTTCAGCAGTTACGAATCCCGCCACGCACGTGCCGATGCGCCCTTCGCTCGCGGCATCAACAGCATTCAGCTTCTCTACGACGGCAAACGCTGGTGGATCGTCAGTATCCTTTGGGATGAAGAGCGCCCCGGCAATTCTCTTCCTGCCGATATGGCCACCAAGCCTTAAATCTCGTTGGCCTAAACCAATCGCTGCCCGCGCCGCGCTTTTCTATCCCTTTACACCTATTCTTGCTCCACCTATATTCGTAGCTGGATGCCCTTCGCCCATTCCACTCAGCCCGTTTGCTCCTCTCGCGCTTTATCCTCGCGCCTTTTTTCCATTTTTCTTCTGCTCCTCTTTGCCGCCGCATCTCCCGCGCAGAATATCAAGGACATCCATCCGGTCGGCTACGTCACCGACCTCGCCCATGTCCTCACCCCCGGCGCCGCCCAGCGCCTCGAGTCTCTCTGCGCCGAAGTCGAACAGAAAACCGGCGCTCAAATGGCCATTGTCACGGTCCGCTCTCTCAATGGAGAAGACATCGACCAGTACGGCAACGACCTCTTCGCCCATCTCGGCGTCGGCGGCAAAAAAAATAATCGCGGCGTGCTCCTCCTTGTCGCTCCTCTCGACCGCAAGTACCGCACCGAAATCGGCTACGGCCTCGAGCCCGTCATCAACGACGCGCGCGCGGGCGACGCTGGCCGCGCCATGCTCCCTTTTTTTCGCGACGGAAACTACAGCGCCGGCATCGAAGCCGGCGCGCAGCAACTCGCAAGCTTCATCGCCGCCGATAAGGGCGTCACTCTCACTGCCACTCCGCCTCCCTCCGCCGCACCGCCTCCCCAACAAAATTTCCCCTCCATCCCCATCTGGCCCATCATCATTTTTCTTTTCTTCGTCTTTCATCTGATTCGGGCGCTTTTCCGTTCCGCTGCAGGACGTGGTGGCCCCCGGCGCGGGAGCGGCTGGTGGATCGGCCCGTTTCTTGGCGGAATGGGCGGAGGCGGCTTTGGCGGCGGTTCGGGCGGCTGGGGCGGAGGCTCTGGCGGCGGTGGTTTCGGTGGTTTTGGCGGCGGCATGAGCGGCGGCGGTGGCGCCAGCGGAAGCTGGTGATTCTTCACTCGCAGCTCAAGAATTTTGCGCCGCTCGTTCGGCTCGCGGAAGGAGCGCTCACATCATGTTGTCCACGGAAGCCAAGCTTTCCGATCTCCTCTCCCGCATGAAGGAATTTGCCGGAGATAATCTCGAATCCCTCATCCTCTATGGCTCCGCCGCGCGCGGTGACTTCAAGGAAGGCCACTCCGATCTCAACGTCCTCTGCGTTCTTCGCTCGCTTTCCGCTAGTGAACTGACTCGCATTGCTCCCGTCGTCCACTGGTGGTGCCACGATCAGCATGAACCGTCTCCGCTCTTCTTCACCGCCGATGAACTGCGCTCCGCCGCCGATGTTTTCCCCATCGAACTTCTCGACATGCGCGAAAGCCGCCGCGTTCTCTTCGGCGCGGACCTCATCGCTTCCATTTCCATTCCCATGAATCTTCATCGCATCGAAGTCGAACACGACCTTCGCACTCTTCTTCTCAAACTCCGCCAGATTTTCCTCCTCCACGGCCATAAAGATGCAGAGCTTCACGCCGCCATCGCAAAATCTTCTTCCAGCGCGCTCGCGCTGCTTCGTCACGCTCTCCTCGCCTTCGATGAAAAGCCTTCCGCCTCCGCCGCCGAAGTCTTCGCCCGCATCGCGGCTCTCGCCGGAATTGACTCCAACTCGTTCACCGCCGCCTTCCAGCTCCGTGCGGCGTACACTCATTCGAACGACATCCGCCACATTTACGAACAATACGTGAATGCTCTGGCTGTGGTACTTTCAACCCTCGATAAATTGGCCCCCAAGCATCAGTGGCAACGTACCGGCCAGACCGGTTCCTGATTTTCCGCGGAGGCAGGCAAAATGAAAACGGCTGTCGTCATTCTTGTAATTCTCCTGGTGATCGCCTTGATTCTCGGCGGCTCCTTCATCCATCGCCGCAACCAGATGGCCATCATGCGCGAAGCCGTCAACGCCTCCTGGGCTCAAGTGGATGTCGTCCTGCAACGCCGCGCCGATCTCATCCCCAATCTCGTCGAAACCGTGAAAGGCTTCGCTCAGCATGAAACCGAAGTCTTTGACGAAATCGCCAAAGCCCGCGCCGGCTATCTCAACGCCACCACTCCCGCCGATAAAATTGCCGCCAATAATCAGCTGGATGCATCTCTCGCCAAGGTTCTCGTCCTCACTGAAAACTACCCTCAGCTTAAATCCAATGAAAATTTCCTTCGCCTTCAGGACGAGCTCGCTGGCACCGAAAATCGCATCGCCGTCGAACGCCGCCGCTACAATCAGGCAGTCCAGGACTACAACACCTACATCTCTCTCTTTCCGAATAGCATCGTCGCCGGCATGTCTGGTTTCACGCGCAACGACGCCTATTTCAAGACCGAACCCGGCGCCCGCGAAGCTCCCAAAGTCAATTTCGGCTCGACTCCCACTCCAGCCCAAACCTCGGCCCCCGCGCCGGCCAAACCTTGAATCGCATTCGCGCGCTCGCGCCCTTTGCGCTGTGCGCCATGTTCCACGCCCCCACACTTCTGTTCATGGTTGACAGTCGGTCCCCAACTTAGCTAACCTTGCTTAGCTAACATGGCCACGGTTAAGATCCATCACGCAAAAACCCACCTCTCCCGCCTCATCGCTCAGGCTTGCGATGGCGAGGAAATCATCATCGCCCGCGGAGAGCTTCCTCTCGTGCGCCTTCAGCCGCTCCGCGAAAAAAAGGGCTTTCGCAAGCCCGGTAGCCTGAAAGGCCGCTTGCACGTCGGTCCGGATTTCTTCGCCCCTTTGCCCGAACGCGAGCTTTCCTCCTGGGAGTAAACCCTGCGCCTCCTGCTGGATACGCACGCGCTGCTCTGGTGGCTCACCGATGATCCGCAGCTTTCCCCTCGCGCGCGCAAACTGATCCGCGCTCGCTCGAATACGATTCTTGTAAGCGCCGCTTCCGCATGGGAAATTTCCACAAAATATCGTCTCGGCAAGCTTCCGTACTGCGGAGAGCTCGCTCTGCAGTTTGAGGAAACGCTAGCCAGCGAGCTCTTTGACCCACTCCCCATCTCTGTCGCTCACGCTTCCCGCGCCGGCCTTCTCCCCGGCCCCCATCGGGATCCATTTGATCGCATGCTCATCGCTCAATCCCAGGCCGAAAATCTCCCCATCCTGAGCATTGACCCTGCGTTCGACGCTTACAAAGTCCGCCGCTACTGGAATTGAGCACCCTTCTCGTGTCGCGCTCGGACTGAAACTCGTTCTTGCCGTGTCCACGACGTTTTCGCCCGTTCGAATCTCCTCGTATCTCCCAGCAAACAAATCAGTTACTAGTTTTTACTTGACATTTCCTGTTAATAGTGTATAGTTATCTCAATTTAACGGCGCGTCCCCGGTCCGTTCTCGCCTTCCGGCCACGTCCCGAATGCCCTGCGCGTCTCTTGCGGCAATCGCATCTGCGTGCCACTCTAGGTCTCCCGTGCGTCTCGCTCATCCAAACCGCCCTGTACTTCTTCCCATCGCTTCGATTTCGTGTTCTTTCTTTGCCGCGCCCATACACAAAGCCGTCCGCAACCCCTTTAGCTGCAACACTTACAAAAATGAGGGGGGAGGCTCTCCCAACCCATCTCGCACCAATTTCTCGCCTCCGTTTTTCACCGGACCAAATAGCACCCTGTCGTCCGAGTTGCGATTCGCATCCAAACCAAATCGTTCGCTAGCGGCCAAATGCTTTATTTTCAGACTCTTCCGCACTCTTTTGCACCTCCCAAACACCAGTCGCTTTCATTTTCTAGCTTCAGAGTCGGCTCCGAGCACCCATCGATTTATGGCTAAGTCCTTTAGAATCATATCTTTTGCAGACACCTCCCATTTAACCCCTTTAGAATCACATCTTTTCGAAAAACAGGGGGAGGGGGGTAACTCCTCTTGCGCTTCCCATGCCATTCACGATTTCCTTCCATGACCGCCCAACTCACCTTTAACCTCCAGCCCACTCGTCGCGCCCTCACGGTCAGCGAGCTCACCGCCCGCATCCGCGATCTTCTGGCTCGCAGTTTTGCCGATCTCTGGGTCGAAGGCGAAATTTCCAATTGCCGCGAGGCTCAGTCCGGCCATATCTACTTCACTCTGAAGGACGATCGCGCCCAGATCCGTTGCGTTTTTTTCAAGCAGCAGCAGCGCGGCATCAAGTTCCGTCCCGAGGATGGGCTGCACGTCACGGTTCGCGGCTCTGTCAGCGTTTACGAAGCTCGCGGTGAATATCAGATTTACGTGGAAAATATCGAGCCGGTTGGCTTGGGTGCGCTTCAGCTTGCCTTCGAGCAGCTGAAAAAACGTCTCGAAGCTGAAGGCTTATTCTCCGCCGCCCGCAAAAAGCCTCTTCCGCTTCTTCCCAGCCGCATCGGCCTCGTCACTTCGCCTCGTGGCGCCGCCGTTCGCGATGTCGTCCGCATCCTGCGCCGCCGCTTTCCCAATGTTCATCTCACGGTCTTTCCTGTGCGCGTGCAGGGCGAAGGCGCGGCCGCTGAAATCGTCAAGGCGCTGAAATTTTTCAATCAAAAAAAACTCGTGGATGTGCTCATCCTCGCGCGCGGCGGCGGTTCTCTCGAGGATCTCTGGGCCTTCAACGAGGAAATTCTTGCCCGCGCTATCGCCGCCTCCGAGATTCCCGTTATCTCCGGCGTTGGGCATGAGACCGATTTCACCATCGCGGATTTCGTCGCCGATGTTCGCGCTTCCACGCCCTCCGCTGCCGCTGAGCTGGTTCTCCAGACGCGCCGCGAATTCGACAAGCACATCGCCGACTTGCGCGAAACTCTCGCTAACCTTATCCGCTTCCGCATCCTCGATCTTGGCAAACGCGTCCACGAACTCGCCGCTCGCCGCGGTTTCCGCCGTCCTCTCGATTTGCTCCGCCAGCAGCGCCAGCGCGCCGATGAGATGACGTCCCGCCTCGCTCTCGGCCTGCGCGCCCGCCTCGATCAATCGCGCAAGCGTTTTACTGCGGCGCAGTTGCGCATTCTCTCTTTCGATTTTCGCGTGAAGATTGCCGCGTTTCGTCTTCGCCTGCAAAAACGCGCCGCCGATCTCGGCCTTCGCGCCGAGCGTTTGCTCCGCTCCAAGCGCGAACGCCTCGAGCGCCTCGCGCTCCAGCTTGAAGAGCGCAGTCCTCTCAAAGTTCTCGAACGCGGCTACGCCATCGCCACCGACGCTTCCGGCGCGCTCCTCCGCGACTCCGCACAGGTCTCCCTCGGCGATTCCGTCTCCATCCAGCTCCACCGCGGCCGACTTACGACAGAAGTGAAGAAGCGGGAGGAATAACTTAAGTGTGTAAATTGAACAAAGCTGTCCTCAGTCTTCGTCGGAGGAAGAGGCAACTTTGAGGACGGCGAGGAAGGCCTCTTGGGGAATATCCACCTGTCCGACGCGCTTCATGCGGCGTTTGCCTTCTTTTTGTTTTTCAAGCAGCTTGCGCTTGCGCGTGATGTCGCCGCCGTAGCATTTGGCCAGCACGTTCTTGCGCATCGCCGCCACCGTCTCGCGGGCGATCACGCGGCTGCCGATCGCCGCCTGGATCGGCACCTCGAACATTTGCCGCGGAATCAGCTTGCGCAGCCGCGTCACAAGTTCGCGCCCGCGTTCGTACGCGAAATCGCGGTGCACGATCAGCGCCAGCGCATCCACCGGCTCGCCGCCGACCAGCACGTCCAATTTCACGAGGTCGGACTCGTGGTACCCGGCAAGCTGGTAGTCGAGCGAGGCGTAGCCGCGCGACACGCTCTTCAATCGGTCGTAGAAATCGAGCACGATTTCATTAAGCGGCAATTCGTAGGTGAGCATTACGCGCGTCGGCGAGAGGTATTCGAAATTTTTTTGCGTGCCCCGTTTTTCCTGGCACAGCTGGAGAATCCCGCCAACCGATTCGTCGTTCGTGATGATCATCGCCTTGATGATCGGCTCGTCGATCTTCTGGATGTCGCTCGGATTCGGAAATTTCGCCGGGCTGTCCACTTCGATGACTTCGCCCGTCACGCGCGTGATGCGGTAGCGCACGCTCGGCGCGGTGGTGATCAAGTTCAGCCCGAACTCGCGCTCCAGCCGCTCCTGCACGATTTCCATGTGCAGCAAGCCGAGAAAGCCGCAGCGGAAGCCGAACCCGAGGGCGACGGAATTTTCAGGCTCGTAGAAAAACGCCGCGTCGTTCAGCTGCAATTTTCCGAGCGCGTCGCGCAGCGGCTCGTAATCGTCGGCGAGCACGGGAAACAATCCGGCGAAGACCATCGGTTTGATGGCCTCGAAGCCGGGCAGAGGCGCCGCGGGATTTTCCGCCGAGGTCACCGTGTCGCCCATGCGCGCGTCCGCCACGCGCTTGATGTTGGCGATGATGAAGCCCACGTCGCCCGCGCCCAGCTCTTCGAGCGCGACCGGTTTTGGCGTCAGCGTGCCGAGTTGCTCGACTTCGTACGTTTCGTTGCTGT
This sequence comes from Candidatus Acidiferrum sp., assembly GCA_035279745.1. Lineage (GTDB taxonomy): Bacteria > Acidobacteriota > Terriglobia > Acidiferrales > UBA7541 > Acidiferrum. Next base: position 139,620 of record DATEHE010000022.1, read on the forward strand.
AGCACAGCTTGATTTTCATGTGGTTCGCAACGCGGCCTTCCATCACGCGCACGAGAATCACGGCGCCGCGGTAAATGTCGAACCAGGAATCAAAAATCAGCGCCTGCAGCGGATTCTCCGAGCGGCCTTTCGGCGCCGGCACGCGTTGCACGATCGCTTCGAGAACGTCCTCGACTCCAATCCCGCTCTTCGCGCTGATCAGCAGCGCGTCCGACGCGGGAATCGCGAGCACGCTCTCGATCTGCTCCTTGACGAAGTCCGGCTGCGCGGCTGGCAGATCAATCTTGTTGATGACGGGAACGATCGTGAGATTGTTGCCGGCGGCGAGAAATGTGTTCGCCACGGTTTGCGCTTCGACGCCCTGGCTCGCGTCTACGACGAGCAGCGCGCCTTCGCACGCCGAAAGCGCGCGCGAGACTTCGTAGGAAAAATCCACGTGGCCCGGCGTGTCAATCAGGTTGAGCTGATATTCGTTTCCGTCTTTCGCGTTGTAATGCAGGCGGATGCTTTTCGCCTTGATGGTGATGCCGCGCTCGCGCTCGAGGTCCATCGAATCGAGCACCTGCTCGTGCATCTCGCGCTGGGAGAGCGCGCCGGTCATTTCCAGCAGGCGGTCCGCGAGGGTGGACTTGCCGTGGTCAATGTGCGCGATGATGCAAAAATTGCGTATGAACTTTGGGTCCATGAAATCCGGTTATCGTTTCCGTTTCGCTACTGCAGTGATTTGTCTCTGCGACCGGCAGGAGCTGCCTGCTTCGAGGAGCCAAACGTCCGGCTGCGCAAAACCATGCCGTATGACAGTTCAGTTTGCCACAAATCCGGCCACTCCGCAGCCGATGGGCGCGCCGCAGCCATTTCGTGCGTTGGGGCGTCTAAGCGGCTGAAGTCCCAGGCGTTTCGGCTAAACTGATTGCCATTGCAGCCAGAAACCTTGCGGGCGAAAACGGGGAGGAAAAGAAAATGAAACAGGTACTCGCGGTGGTGGCGTTCTTGATGGCGGTTCCAGCGTTCGCGCAGTCGCAAAAAACGCCGACGCTCAGAAGCACTTTGCTTTCGGAGTTGCACAGCACGCACGACAAAAGTGAGTGGTTCGTCTGCGCGGATGTCGCCGTCGCGGGCGTAACTCCCGAGCAAGCCGCCTGGACGGATGGAAAAGGGAATCACTCGGTAGGCCAGCTTGCGTATCATCTCGTGTTCTGGAACCGGCAAAGCCTGGCGCGGCTGAAGGGCGAGACACCGGAGAAGTTCAGCGGAAATAATGATGATACCTTCACGAATTTCGACCCGAAAAACTGGAGCGCGACCGTAAAGCAGCTCGATGAAGTGATGACAGAGCTGGAGAAGTGGGTGGAAACCGCGGACGAGGCGAAGTTGGAAAAGGAAGCGCAGCGTATCACGCACATCAGCACCCACAATGCTTATCACATCGGAGAGATCGTGATGGTGCGCAAGGAACAGGGCATCTGGGACGCCAGCAAGGGCGTGAAATAAGCGCCTGCGGCGGTCCGTTTGCCAGAAGGCCTACGTGATAGATACCGCATCGCGGCCTGAGGGACTTTTGTCCGCCTCCTTCGAGCGGTATATAGTTTGATAGGGCGTTCCCACCTCGCATCGGGCGCGACCTGGCCCAAGAGGCACTTGGGAACCGACTCTCACGCAAAAGGCAAGACGAACGGATGGCCGCAGACGTCAGCAAACATTTGGACCGCGCCAAGCGATTCCTCGAGAAGAATCGCGTCGAGGACGCCATCGAAGCGTATCTTGCGGTGCTCGATGAAGCACCACAGCACCAGGAAGCCACGCAGGCTCTGGGGGATCTCTACGCGCGAATTGACCAGCCGGACCGCGCGGCGGTGTATTACGGTTTGTTGTTCGATTTGCTTGTCGAGCCAAAAGACGAGACCAAAGCGCTGGCGATTTATAACCGGTTCTTGAGAACGGGCTCCGCGCAAGCACCGGAGCGCATCGCGCGCTACGCGTTCCTGCAACAAAAACAGAATCATCCCGAAGAGGCAATCGATCAATACTCGAAGGCGGCGGAGCTTTTCACCGGACTGAGCCGGCACGAAGATGCGCTTTTCTGCTGGGAACGGATTGCGCACCTCGATCCGGAAAATCTCAGCCGCCAATTGCGGTTGGCGGAAGCAGCGGAACAGATCGGCAAAAATGCGCTGGCGGCGCGAACCTTTTTGCGCGCGGGCCAGCTGGCGACCGCGGGAGGATCCGCCGGCGATGCGCTGAAATTGCTTGGACGAGCGCACCGCCTGGCGCCCCAAGAGCGAAGCGTGGCGCTGCTCTATGCGCAAGCGAAGCTGAAGGCGGGAGAGGCCGGCGAAGCGGCCGCGCTGCTCGAGCCTTTCGCCGCGACGGAAAGCGACGCGGCGTTTCTCGAAACTTTTTCTGACGCACTGATCCGATCCGGAAATCTGGACCGCGCCCGCGAAATCCTGGAAAAACTGTTGCGCGAGAAAAATGCCGGGGCGGAGCGGCTCTTCGAACTCGCGGATGCCTACGCTTCCTCGGCGCAAAGCACGAAGGGCGTGGACGTGCTGCAGACGCTGAAGCGGCGCATGTTCGCGGACAAGAAACAGAATGAATTTGCCACGCAACTGGACGCCATCGCCGCGAAGCACCCGCATTCGCAGGGCATGCTGGAATTCTGGGCGCAGGTTTACAACGAACTGAACCGCGAGACGCAGTACTTCGAAATTCTCGTCAAATTGTTCGACGTCTATTTCAACGCCGGCGATTTCCGGAAGGCGTGCGATTCGCTCGAGCGGCTGGTGGACATTGACGCGTACGACTACCGGAATCAGGAGCGCATGGAGAAATTGCGCGGCCACGTGGATGACGGATTCCTGAAGCGCGTGGGAGGCAGGCTATCGAAATCGGGAACGCCGCCGCCCGCGGCGTCCTCAAGCGGGGCCGGAGCGAGCTCAGCGGCTCCGAACCCAGGAAGCGAAGAGGCGCGGCACGCGCAGGCGCTGGAAGATCTGATCGTGCAAACGGAAATTTTCCTGCAATATTCGCTGCAATCCAAGGCGCTGGAGCGGCTGCAGAAAATCGCGGCCATGTTTCCCGGCGAAGAAGCGAAAAACGCGAGGTTGCAGAATTTGTACCAGATGGCGAACTGGTGGCCGCCGGGCGCAGCCAAGCCAAAGGCGGAACCTGCAGCGGTTGCTCCCGCAGCGCCGGCCGCGCCGGTGGTCGAAGCGCAGCCGGTGTCGCCCACGACGCGAACGGGAGTCTACAGCGCGGAGACGCTGCGCGATCTTTCCAAAATTTCGGAAATCAACCAGAAGATATTCCGTCAACAAACTCCGCGCGCGATGCTGAACACCGCAGTCAGCGAAGTGGGTTCGCACCTGAGAACCATGCGGTGCATCGCGGTGGTCGGAGCGCCGGGAAGGCCGCCGGAAATGTCCGCGGAATTCTGCGGGCAAAATCAGAAGCCCGCGCCGGGCGCTCAGGTGGTTCTGCTGCTCTCCGAACTGGAAAAGGCTGCGCCGGACGAGTTGGGCGGGCTGGTGGTGGACGTGACGGAAGGATCGATTTTAATGGAGTTGGGGCTGGCGACGGCGCTGGGCGTGATCATCACGGACAAAGAAACGCAATCGTCGGCGGGAATGCTGATCGTGGGGCAGAGCGAGCCGCATAAATGGAAGCCGAACGAAGCCTATTTTCTGCAAGCGATTGGCGACCAGATGCTGATGAGCGTGAGCCACACGCGGCTGCGCTCGCTGGTGCGGCGCATGGGCGTTTCCGACGAGCGGACGGGATTGCTGAGCCGCAGCTCCTACCAGAGTTGCCTGTTGACGGAAGCGGACCGAGCGAGGACGCAAGGCACGCCGCTGGCGTTGACAATTTTGCAGATCGATCGCGGCGCGGAAATTCTGCGGCAGCAGGGCGAATCGCCGCTAGAGCGGTTTTTGGAGCAACTGGCGCGCTCGTTGCAGCCGATCGTGCGGCAGAACGACGTCGCGGTGAAATACACGTCGTGGTCGCTGGCGTTTATTTTGCCGGATACCAAACTGGACGGCGCGCAGAATCTTGCGGATAAATTGCGCAGGGCGGCGAGCGGGTTGCGTCCACCGTGGGACACGACTTCGATCACTTTGAGCGCGGGCATCGTGGAAGCCGTGGCGAAGCATGAATACGAGAGCGAAGATATCGTGACGGATTTGATCAATCGCGCGGAATTCAGCGTGGAAGAAGCACGGAAAAAGGGCGGAGATACGGTGGTGACGCTGGAAACGCCAAAGGTGTAATCGCAGCGATTCCTTCCGATTACTTTCCAATGTAATGGTGTGTGCCGGTCAGAATTGTTGGCCGGCGTGAGTGTGGTCATGTTATCATGACCATGGACATTGAGAGGTCACTATGAAGAAGATGCGAGCCAGCGTATTCAAAGCACAATGTCTTAAAGTCATGAATCGGGTGCAGGCTACTGGAGAACCGGTGCTGGTTACCAAACGCGGGAAACCAGTGGTTAAGGTGATTCCCGCGAAAACGGAAAACGACGAGCTGTTCGGCTGGATGAAAGACGATTTTGAAATTGTGGGAGATATTGTTTCTCCGGCGGCGCCGCTTGAGGATTGGGAAATCCTGAAGAAATGATCCTGCTCGATACTCATGTCTTGATTTGGATGACCAATGATCCCCTAAAGCTTTCGAAGAAAGCCGAGAACGCGATTCGCGCTGCGGCCAGCGGGGGTGGTCTGGCAATTTCAGCGATGACACTCTGGGAGCTGGCGTATCTCGCCGCAAGGGGGAGGGTAAACCCCAGCGGCACAATAGAAGCTTTTGTGAGAAAGATTACGTCCCGCGTTGCCATTCAACCTATTACACCTGAGATCGCCGTGATTGCGAGTCAGTTTCCCGCATCCTATCCAGCGGACCCGACAGATAAGTTGATTGGGGCGACCGCTTTAGTGGAAGGTATGGCGCTTGTTACAGCGGATAAAAAGATTCTGCAAAGCGGACAGGTCCGAACAATCTGGTGAGCTATCGCCTTGGCAGCTAATTTTTGACGGGCGGCGAGCGGTTTGCGTCCACCGTGGGACATGAGTTCGATCACTTTGAGCGCGGGCATCGTGGAAGCCATGGCGAAGCATGAATACGAGAGCGAAGCGATCGTGACGGACTTGATTAATCGCGTGGAGTTCAGCGTCGAAGAAGTGCGGGAAAAAAGCGATACCCTATTCGGGTTCATGGCTGGACGAATGGAAATCACCGGAGATATTGAGTCGCCGATTCCGGATTGGAAGTATTGGAGGCCGGCGGAATGTTTGAAGAAATGAGGAGCATATGTTTCCAACGGATGTGGTGATTGTGGCGGGGGCGCGGACGCCGATGGCGCGGTACACAGGCTCGTTTTCGGACGTGAGCGCGATCGAGCTGGGCGCGGTAGCGTCGCGAGAAGCGATCAAGCGCTCCGGCGCGAACCCGGCGGAGTTCGATCACGCGATTTTCGGCAACGTGATGCAGACGAGCGCGGACGCGATTTACGGCGCGCGGCATGTGGCGCTGAAAGCGGGATTGAAGCAGGAGACGCCGGCGGTGACGGTGAACCGGTTGTGCGGCTCGGGAATTGAGGCGATCGTGCAGGCCGCGCAGAGGCTGCTGCTGGATGACGCAACCATGGTGCTGGCGGGCGGCATGGAAAACATGACGCAAGCGCCATTTGTGATTCGTGGAGCGCGCAACGGATTGAAGCTGGGCGGCGGCGCTCTGGAGGATTTTTTGTTCGTGGGGTTGACGGACACCTATTGCGGACTGCCGATGGCGATGACCGCGGAGAAATTAGCGGAGCAGCACGGGATCACGAGGAAAGATGCGGATGTTTATGCGCTGCGCAGCCAGCAAGCGGCGGACGCGGCGTACAAAGCCTGCCGCATGAAGGAAGAACTCGTACCCGTGGAGGTGAAGCAGGGGAAGAAGACCATCCTCGTGAGCGAAGATGATCACCGGCGGCCGGATACGACGATGGAAATTCTGGAAAAATTGCCGCCGTCGTTCAAGAAGGATGGGATTGTGACGGCGGGAAATGCGAGCGGGATTGTGGACGGCGCGGCGGCCGTGGTGGTGACGCGAGAGAAAACGGCGAAAGAGCGCGGGCTGAAGCCGATGGGAAGAATTGTGTCGTGGGCGGCGGTGGGTGTGGATCCGAGCATTATGGGAATCGGGCCGGTGCCGTCGTCGCAGAGAGCTTTACAGATGGCGGGACTGAAGCTCGAGCAAATGGATCGCGTGGAAGTGAATGAGGCGTTCGCTGCGCAATACCTGGCGGTGGAAAAAGCGCTGGGGCTGAATCGCGACAAGACAAATGTGAACGGCGGGGCGATTGCGTTGGGACACCCGCTTGGAGCGAGCGGAACGCGGCTGGTGATCACGCTCTTGAATGAGTTGCGGCGGAATGGTTTGCGCTACGGTCTCGCGACGGCGTGCATTGGCGGCGGGCAGGGAATTGCGATGGTGGTGGAAGCGCTGAATTAGAGCCGGAAAGCCTAGATGAAGTAGAGCTTTACGACGGACTGGAATCGTTAGTGGGCTGCAGTGGTAGACTGTGAGCCTGTCGCGCGGGCTCGACACGGAAAATTCAACGAGGAAAATCATGGCGATTCAAAGAGTGGGAGTCGTGGGGTGTGGGTTGATGGGTTCGGGGATCGCGCAAGTGAGCGCGGCAGCGGGATTTTCCACGGTGGTGCGGGAAGTGTCGCCCGAGCTAGTCGAGAAGGGCTTGAAGGGAATCGAGAAGAATTTGGCGCGGCTGGTGGAGAAGGGAACCATCACCGCGGCTGCGCAGGGCGAGATTCGCGGACGGTTGAAGGGCACAACCTCGATTGAGGATTTGAAGAATTGTGATGTAGTCGTGGAAGCGATTATCGAGAATTTGCCGGCGAAGCATGAGTTGTTTCGTGCGCTGGATGGCATTTGTCCGGCGGCGACAATTTTTGCGAGCAACACGTCCTCGCTGACGATTACGGAAATTGCCGCGGCGACGAAGCGGCCACAACGTTTCGTGGGCTTGCACTTTTTCAACCCTGTGCCGGTGATGAAGCTTGTGGAAGTCGTGCGGACGATCGCAACGGATGAAGCGGTGTACGAAGAGATGGTGGCGTTTGGAGCAAAACTGGGAAAGACGCCGGTGCGGGCACACGATTCGACAGGCTTCATCGTCAACCGTTTGTTGGTTCCGTATTTGCTCGATGCAATCCGCGCGCTCGAAGAAGGAGTGGGCTCGATCGAGGATATCGATAATTCGATGAAGCTGGGCTGCGGGCATCCCATGGGGCCGCTGACGCTGCTGGATTTCGTGGGGTTGGATACGACGTACTTCATCGCGCAGATTATGTTCGACGAATTTCACGAAAGAAGATTTGCATCGCCGCCCCTGTTGAAGCGGATGGTGCTGGCCGGATGGAATGGGCGAAAGAGCGGGCGCGGGTTTTATGATTACGCCGATCCGGCAAAGCCAAGAGCCATGAAATTCTAGATTCCGCCTAGTAGAGGCGCGGTGCGCCGAGGCACAGAAGAACAGGCAGAAGCTAAGGAAGAAAACGAGAAGACGAAATGGGATACGAGAATTTGCTGTACGAGAAGCGGGACGGGATTGCGTTCATTTCGTTTAACCGGCCGAAAGTGTTGAACGCGCTGAACCGGAAAACGATCGAAGAGTTGCGTGACGCACTGCTGGACGCACGCGAAGATGACGCCGTGCGCGCCCTGATTTTGACTGGGATGGGAGAAAAAGCCTTCGTGGCAGGAGCGGATATCAGTGAGCTGGCGCTGCAAACTCCGGTGCGAGGGAAAGAGTTTTCGCTGTTCGGGCAAAGCGTATTTCACTTGCTGGAGACGATGGGGAAACCTTCTATCTGTGCCATCAATGGATTCGCACTGGGCGGCGGATGCGAGATGGCGCTCTGCTGCACGATTCGCATCGCCAGCAAGACGGCGAAGCTCGGGCAGCCGGAAGTGAAGCTGGGAATTATTCCGGGTTACGGCGGTTCGCAGCGGATGGCGCGGCTGTGCGGAAAAGGCGCGGCCCACGAGTTATGTCTGAGCGGGGAGATGATTTCCGCCGAGGAGGCAATGCGAATAGGGCTGCTAAATCATATTTACGAGCCGGAGGAACTTTTGCCCGCGGCGGAAGCGCTGGCAAAGAAAATTATCGCCAATGCGCCGATCGCGGTGAAGTACACGATGGAAGCCATCGAGCGCGGAGTGGAAATGCCGCTCGAAGAAGGATTATTTCTCGAAGCCACCTTGTTTGGGCTATCGTGCGCGACGGAAGATATGAAGGAAGGGACAAAAGCGTTTTTGGAAAAGAGAAAAGCTGAATTCAAGGGGAAGTAAGCGAGAGAAAATGAGCAGAGGCAAGAGGCATTCGGACTAACGATGAGTGATAAGTTGGAGCCAACGAGAATCGAAGGGGGATTGAGCGCGGCGGGGCTGCGTTTCGGAATTGTTGTGAGCCGGTTCAACAATTTTATTACGGAGCGGTTGCTGATGGCGGCGACCGATGCCTTGCAGCGCGCTGGAGCGGGAAGCAAGGACGTGGATGTGGTGCGCGTGCCGGGCTCGTTCGAATTGCCGCTGACCGCGAAAAAAATGGCGGTCACCGGGAAGTACGACGCGCTGATTGCAATCGGCTGCGTCATTCGCGGAGAGACTTCTCACTACGACTACGTGTGTTCGGAGACGGCGCGGGGCCTGCAACTCGCGCAGATGGATACTGGCGTGCCGATCATTTTTTGTGTGTTGACCTGCGACACCGTGGAGCAGGCGATTGACCGGGCCGGATTGAAGGGCGGCAACAAGGGTTTTGAAGCGGGTTTGGCGGCGATCGAGATAGCGCACCTTTCGCGAAAGCTGGGCGGAACGGCGCCGCAGAAAAGCTCGGCGAACAGAAAGCCGCGGCGCAAGTAAAGTGTCCCTGCGCACGAAAGCCCGCGAGTTTGCCATGCAGATGCTCTTCCAGTGGGACATGAGCCAGCAGGAGCCGGCGAAGCTCGAGGCGAAATTCTGGAAGTCGGCGAAAGCCGCGGAAAATACCCGGACGTTCGCGAACCAATTATTCGAAGGCGCGTTGAAAGAAACCAAAGAGAGCGATGAGCTGATCGTCCAGCAAGCGAAAAACTGGAAGCTGGAGCGGCTGGCCGTGATTGACCGCGCGATTCTGCGGCTGGCGATTCACGAGTTGCGAACCACGGATACGCCGCCGAAAGTTGTCCTGAATGAAGCGGTCGAGCTGGCCAAGAAATTTTCCAGCGAGGATTCCGCGCCGTTTGTGAACGGGATTCTCGACGCAATTCACAAAACTCTACAGAAAAAGTAGCCGGGCGCTACCGAATTACTTTGGAGATGAAACCTCGAATTGCCCGGTTAGAGAAGTGTTCGAGCTTGTGCCGACATAAATATCGAACATGCCGGGCTCAACGACGCGCTGCATTTCTTCATCGAAGATGGACAAATCCCGCGGCGTAAGCGTAAACGTGACTGTGGTCGTCTCGCCAGGCTTCAAATGAACGCGGTGAAACCCGCGCAGCGCGAGCACGGGCCGCGTCACGGAGCTCACCCGCTGGTGAATATAAAGCTGCGGGACTTCATCGCCCTCGCGCGCGCCTGTGTTCGTAACGTTGACGCTCACCTGAACGGAGCCGCCAGGAAGAATGGATGCGGGTGAAACGCGCAGATTATCCAGCTTGAAGGTTGTATAGCTCAGGCCGGAGCCGAAAGCGAATAGCGGGGCGCGCGAAGTGAAAATGTAGCTGCGATTGCGCGACGGCTTGTGATTGTAATAGTCGGGCAACTGGCCGACGGAGCGTGGAAACGTGATCGGAAGCTTTCCGCTGGGATTCACGTCGCCGAAAATTACGCCGGCAGCCGCCGTGCCGCCTTCCTGCCCGAGATACCAGCCTTCGAGAATCGCAGGAACGTGCTCGGCGATGTAATTGATGGAGAGCGGGCGGCCGTTGATGAGCAGGACGACCGTCGGCACGCCAGTCTCGACCACGGATTTGACGAGCTGCGTCTGCGCACCCAGCAGATCCAGCGAATCGCGATCACCGAGATGCTGCTCGGACCACGCCTCGCGATTGGTGGCTTCCGTTTCGCCCACGACAAGAATCGCGACTTGCGCTTTCCGCGCCGTTTCCACAGCCTGCTTGATGCTTTCCTGCTGCGCAGCGGGATCGGCTAGTTGCGAATTGTTTTCATACCAGCCGGCCCATCCTTGTTTGCCCATCGTGATTTTGCAGCCTTCCGCGTAAAGGACTTTCACTCCCGCGGCAGAGGCACGTTCGCGAATTCCTTCGAGGACGCTTACACCGTGGCTCGGGTCGCGCGCGTATCCGCCGAGGTGAACGTCGGCTGCATCAGGCCCAATCACGGCGATTGTTTTGAGTCTTGCAACGTCAAGCGGGAGAAGCGAGCCTTCATTCTTGAGCAAAACAATTTCTTCTTCGGAGGCTTTCAACGCCAGAGCGCGATGCTCGGGGCTGTTCGTGATTTTCTGCGCGTAATCCGGATCAACGTAAGGGTCCTCGAAGAGTCCGAGACGGAATTTTGCCGCAAGCACACGACTGACGGCGCGATCGAGCTGCCATTCGGGAATTCGCCCGTCCTTTACCTGCTGCAGAATAGTGCGGTAAACGGAACCGTCGGAAAGGTCGTAGTCCACGCCCGCGGCCAGCGCCTTGCGCGCGGCATCCTCCGGGCCGGCAGCGACTCCGTGAACGCGATAGAGCATTTGCAAGCCGCCGCCGTCGGAAGTGACATAGCCGTTGAAGCCCCACTCCTGGCGGAGCACGCGATCCAGCAGCCAATGATTGACGTGCGAAGGAATGCCGTCAATTTCGTTATAGGAAGCCATGACGCTGCCCACGTGCCCTTTACGCACGGCAACTTCAAAAGAGTTCATGTAGAACTCGCGCAGCTCACGCTCGGAAAAATTTGCGGGAGCAGTATTCGTACCGCTCTCCGGCTGACCGTGCGCGGTGAAGTGCTTAGCCGTAGCCAGAACGTGATGACGATCGATCAGGAAGTGGTCTCCTTGCAACCCTTCGATTGCCGCAAGGCCAATGTGCGCGCCGAGGTAAGGATCTTCGCCGTAAGTTTCTTCCGTGCGTCCCCAGCGCGGATCGCGGGCGAGGTCCAAAACGGGGCTGAACGCCTGATTTGTTCCGGTGGAAGCCATTTCGTCCGCCGCCGCGGTGAACACCTGCGTGACAAGCGCGGGATCCCACGTGCTGGCGAGCCCAATGGCTTGCGGGAAGCTCGTGCTTCCGTAGGACATAAAACCGTGCAGGGCTTCGCCTTGAAAAATGGAAGGAATGCCCAACCGCGTTTTTTCAAGCTGATAACGCTGCAGCGCGTTATGCGCGAGCGCGCGAACGCGCGGGGACATGGTGCTCTCCAGGCGCGACCATTCCTTGAAAAAATCCTGTGGCGTTTTGTAAGGAAGCTCTCCGGTAGTGTCGATCAGTCCGGAATTGTCGTGGTGACCGCCCGTGATTTGCTCAACTTTTTCTTCGAGTGTCATTCGCGATAGCAAGTCGGCGACGCGGTCCTGGATCGCCAAACTTTTGTCCTTGTACGGTGGAATTTGCTGGCCGAAAGCGAGCGGAGTGAACAGCGCAAAAGCGAGCGACAGCGAAGCGATCAATCGAAGCATTTTCATGGCGTGTTTGGCCCCTTGAGACGCGGACACTTATACCACACGCCAGAACCTCGGCAGCGGGCAGAATCGCGCCTTTAAGCGTTGCGTTTGAGTCGAGCGGTGAACGTTGCCGGGAAGAATCGTTCAGACGCGAATCGTGCCTTCAAATATTTTGACGGCGGCGCCGCTGACGCGCGGCACGAGTTTCTTTCCGCTTTGCGTGACTTCCACTTCGATGTGGCTCGGCCGTCCCATTTCTTCGCCCTGCAGAATGCTCAGCGTGTGGGCAGGCGCAAGCTTGCCGTGCTTGACGAGGTAGGCGCCGAGTGACCCCGCGGCGGAGCCGGTGGCGGCGTCCTCGTATTGTTCCCACGGAAGCATGCCGCGCGAAAAAACCTTTCCGTTTCCGCTCAACGCAAAGCAGTACGCCATGGTCGCGTTCTTGCCGAGCAGTTTGCCCAGTTCGAGCATATTCATCGCGATTTTGCCAAGCGCCGCTCGGTTCCGGAGCGGCACCATTAAATTGAAAATTCCGGTCGAGACAAATTCGGGCTCGAGTTTGGGATCGAGGTCCTTGGCGGAAAGACCGAGCGCGGCCGCGAGAGCCGATTTCCTGATCTTGCTGGGGCGGAAAACGGCCTGCGTTTGCGTCATCGTAACGCGCTGAGGGCGGCCATCCTTAAATCGAATCTCGACTGGAAGCACTCCGGCGCCAGTCTGCTGATTCACGTGGACGCCGCCTTCCTGCGCGGGAACGACGCCCAGCTCGGCGAGCAGAAACCAGGTTCCGATCACCGGATGGCCGGCAAGCTTCAATTCCTGCTTCGTTGTAAAAATCCGCAGGCGGGCGAGCGCGTCGTCTTCCGTCGGTTTCTGTATGAATACCGTCTCGGAAAGATTCATCTCGCGCGCGATGGCGAGCATCTGATCGTCCGTGAGTTCGTCACCGTCGGTGAAAACCGCGAGCGGATTGCCCTCGAAGCGGGACGTGGTGAAGACGTCGAGCGTGAAAAAGCGGTGTTCCATGGGTATTTTTCCGCGACGCGCGGGCATCCGGCGCTTCAGAGCCGCTGGAGCTTCGCGACGGTCCTTTCATTCGTGACGTTTCCCGTGTTGAGCGTGGATTTCGGTTCCATCAGGAGGAGGTGCACTTCCTCGTCGGCGACCGGGCAGTGCTCGACGCCGTGGGGAACGATAATGAATTCTCCCTCGCGCACCAGCGCTTCGCAATCGCGGAATTTCATTCGCAGCGTACCTTTCGTGACGAGAAACAACTCATCCTCAAGGTCATGATGATGCCAGACGAATTCGCCTTTAAGTTTAACCGCTTTGATGTAATTCTCGTTCACCTCGCCGAGAATCCGCGGGTTCCAGTAATCGCGGATGAGGCTGAATTTGTCGTTCAGGCTGACTGTGTCCATGGGGCACCTATAAATTGTGCACAAGTTGCGTGACGGCCGAGAGCACGCGGCGGGTAGTCTCTAGCTTGGAAGTCTCCGAATAAATTCGCAGCATGTTTTCCGTGCCCGAAGCTCGAACCATCACCCAGCCGATTTCTCCAAGATACACTTTGCTGCCGTCCATGGTTTCGCGGCGCACAACAGGCCAATCAAGGAGTTTGGTTAGCCTGCCGTCCGAGAAATGTTCGACGGCCTTTTGCTTTTGAGAATGCGTCACGTCCAAATCCACGCGGCCGTAGTGATATTCCCCGAATTCCGCGTGCAGCGCGCCGAGCAGTTCACCGAGTGATTTGCCATGCCACGCCATCAGTTCCACCAGGAACAACGCGGACACCGTGGCATCGCGCTCCGGCAGATAGAGGCTGGTGCCGATTCCGCCGCTCTCTTCGCCGCCGATCAAAATATTTTGCTCGAGCATCAACTCGCAAATGTACTTGAAGCCGATGGGCACTTCATGGAGTGTTCTGCCGAATTTTGCCGCCAGCTTGTCAATTAATTTGGTGACGCTGAACGTCTTGGCAATATCGCCCGGAAGTTTTCTAGTTCCTGCCAGATGCCAGACGAGCAGCGCGAAAATTTGATGCGGATTGATAAAAGAACCGTCGCGGTCGATTGCTCCAATGCGGTCGCCATCGCCGTCGGCGCAAAACCCGGCATCGTATTTTCCCGCGAGCACCGCTTTGCGCAGCGCTTCAATGTGCGGCTCGATTGGCTCGGGATTGACGCCTCCGAAACGTGGATCGCGAGTGCCGCGAATCTCATCGCAAGAAATGCCATTGCGCCGCAACAATTCGACGAGCAATCCCGCCGCCGAGCCGTGCATCGCGTCCGAAACAAATCGGAACTTCGAGCTTCGCAGACGTTCCCAATCCACAAGCTTTTCGAGCGTATCCAGATAGGTGCCGCGAGGCTCGAGCGAATGAATAAGCTCTTTTCGCGGCGGCAGGGGCGCCGGCTTGTTCTTCAAAATCTCGGCGAGCTCTTTTTCAATTTGCTCGACGATCGACGGCAGCGCGCTGCTCCCGTAGCTCGCTTTGTACTTGATTCCGTTCCAGCAATAGGGATTGTGGCTTGCGGTTACGACGATGCCGCCCGCGGCGCCGCGCTGCCGCACGAGCAGGCTGATCGCAGGCGTGGGGCATGGCTTATCCGCCAGCCAAACTGGAGTCCCTGTGGAACTCACCGCTTCAGCGACCGCAGCCGCAGCGCGTTCCGATGCGAAGCGGTGGTCGTAGCCGACCAACACTCCTTTGCAGGAATCTTCGCCGCGCACGACGTAGCGCGCGATCGCTTGCGCCACCAGGCGCGCGTTCGCGAAGGTAAACTCCTCGGCGATTACGCCGCGCCAGCCGTCGGTCCCAAATTTGATCGCGGTCATGGAACTCTGGAAAGTATACGCGAAGCGATATTTCCGCCAAACAGCCGTATTGGCCTGGCACGCGCCGAAACCGCATTTAGAGGAGCTTGGTAAGCCTTCGTTCCTCGAGCGATTTCACAATCTTCGCCACGTCCTGAGCGCGCTCGCGGGGCACGATCAGCAGTGCATCGGGAGTTTCCACAACGGCCAGATTGCGAACGCCAATTGCAGCAACGAATTTCGTGGGGCTATAAAGAAAATTGCCGGAAGCATCGAGCGTAAGTCCCGGTCCAGCGAGGACATTGTCTCCCGGTTCTTTCGCAAGAAGTTCGTAGACGGATGTCCAAGAGCCGATGTCGCTCCAGCCGACATCGGCGGGAATCACGAAGACTTTTGGGGCCACTCCCACGCCAGCCGGGAAGTCCGCGCTACTTTCGCTCCCATCAGAGTTTGTCGAGGGTTCGAGAACGGCGTAGTCCACCGAAATGTTTTCGAGCTTCGGATAGAGCGCTGCAAGTCGTCGCGCGTAGGTCTTTTTCCCGATCGTTTCGGCGAGAGATTCGAGCGCTTCGTAAGTCTTCGGCAGGTAGCGCTTCAAATTGTCGAGAAACGTTGAGACCCGCCAGAAAAACATTCCCGCGTTCCATTGATAATTGCCGGAAGCCACATACTGCTGCGCGAGCTCGAGCTTTGGCTTCTCCGCGAAACGCCGCACCGCATAAACAGGAGATCCCAGTTCGTGCTGCGCTTCCCCCGCACGCTCAACGTATCCGAATCCTGTCTCTGGCCGCGTCGGTGGAACTCCCAGGACCACCATTCGCCCAGGCTCCCTCGCCACTTCGAAAGCCGTACGGAGTACGCGGTGATACTTTTCTGTTTCGGCGATGTACTGATCGGACGGCAAGACGGCCATCAGCGCGTCGCCTTTTGCGGCGTGTCGAATGTGGATCGCACCGAGACCAATCGCGGCGGCCGTATTGCGGCCGATTGGTTCCGTCAGGACCAGCTTTCGCGATGCTGCGGGAAGCTGCTTTCTCACCGGCGCGGATTGCTCGGCATTCGTCACTGTCCAGATGTGCCGCGCGGCAATAACGTGAAGCAGCCGCTCGACGGTCTGCTCCAGCATCGTTTTCTTGCCGATGATATTGAGGAGTTGCTTTGGCGTGCGCGTTCGGCTGCGCGGCCAGAAACGCGTGCCCCGCCCTCCTGCAAGTATCACTGCATGTATTGCGAGTTTTTCAGCAGCCATGGGGAACTAAGAATTTAGCACAGAGTTTTGGCTGGCCAGCGGGGTTTCGCCAAAAGGAACAGAAAGTTTCAGGGCACGCACGCCGTCAGCAACGAGACCTTCCCATTCGAATGGAACTCGCAGCCTTCGCGGAACGCGTTTGCGGGCACGAACCAGCACTCCCCTTGCCGGAAGGGAATTTCACCGCCGGCACCACGGCGCGGAAGACTCGCCACAATTCCGTCCCCTGCAAGAATCACCATCAGATGAAAACTGTGCTCACGGCGTTCGGGGCCTGCGAACGTAAAATGCGCGTCTCGGTCAAAGTCCAGGCGCTCCGCCGAAAAATAGGCGCAGCGGGCCAACTCCCGCCTGCCCTCTCTGCCTGCAAGCAAACTGGTTCGTGGAACTTTGCCACCCTTCGAAGCGCCGAAATCTATTACCTCGAGCGCCTTGGCAACATGCAGCTCGCGCGGCTTCCCTTGCGCATCCACGCGGCCATAATCGTAAACGCGATAGGTCACGTCCGAATATTGCTGCACCTCGCAAATCACCATCCCCGGCCCGATCGTATGAGGAGTGCCCGCCGGAAGAAAAAATGTGTCGCCGGCGCGCGCCGAGTGCGCCTGAAAAAGGTCCTCAACCGTGTGCGTTTCAAGTGCGGCAAGAAATTTTGCCTTGTCCACGCCGGGCTTTAGCCCAATCAGCACCTGCGCTTCCGGCTCAGCCGAAACGACATGCCACATCTCTGTTTTGCCGCGTCCTCCCGCAGCCTTTTCGTGCCGTTCCGCATACGCGTCGTCTGGATGTACTTGGATGGAAAGCTTGTCCTGCGGAAAAATAAATTTCAGTAGCAGCGGAAAGTCGCCCGGCTCTTTGAATTTCTCGCCGCGCCATTCCGCCGGCACTTCGCGCCACGCTTCGGCTAAAGTCTTGCCTGCGAATGGACCCGTGGCGACGTGGCAATTCGTGCCGGTCAGCCAGACTTCCCCAATCGGTTCCTTCAAATTCGCTTTTTCAGGAAACAACGGCGCGAGCGTGCGCGAACCCCAGATTCGCTGGACGAATTGCGGCTCGATCCGAAAAAGTTCCGGCGGCACAGAATTCTTTATTGCCTCGAGGTCAGGATCTTTTATTCCGCGCATCAAAAAGGGGAACGGGCACTCCGCCTAAACAGCGGCCTCGACGCGCGTGAAGAATCGCTCCAGCCGCCGCAACCCTTCGTCAATTCGCTCGATCGACGTCGCGTAGGAAAGCCGCAGGTAGCCCGGCGCCTCAAATCCTTCTCCCGCCACGAGCGCCACGTGCGCCTGGTCAAGCAGCATCTTCGCCAATTCCGCGGAACTCTTTGCCATCGCGTGGCTTGCTGAGCCATTCGCCAGGTGTTCCGTCACGTTGGGAAATGCGTAGAACGCGCCGCCGGGCATTTCGCATTTCACTCCCGGAATCGCGTTCAACCCTTCGATAATCCTCTTCCTCCGCCGCGCGTACTCCGCCAGCATCACGGGCACGGAGTCCATCGGCCCCGTCATTGCCGCCAGCGCCGCGTATTGGGCGATGGACGTCGGATTCGATGTGGACTGGCTCTGCAGTTTGGTCACCGCCGCAACCAGCTCCGCCGGCGCAAGCACATACCCAATGCGCCAGCCCGTCATCGCAAACGTCTTCGACACCGATCCCAAAACGATGACGTGATTTTTTGAATCCGCCTCACTCGCGATCGAAAACGGCTTGTTCGGCTCGTAGGTGAAGTGCGAATAGCATTCATCGCCCATCAGCCATACATTGTGCTTTTTGCAGACCGCCAAAATCCGCCTGTACTCATCCGGCGGCACAACTCCCCCCGTCGGATTGCTCGGCGAATTCAGAATGAGCAGCTTCGTCTTTGGCGTGATGACTTTTTCGATGGCTGCGGCCCTCACGCTGAAGCCTTCTTCCGGCCGCGTCTGCACGTAAACCGGCTTGCCTCCCGCGTACTTCACGATGTCCGGGAAGCTCACCCAGCACGGCGTCGGAATGATGACTTCGTCCCCCGCTTGCACCAGCACGCTCATCACGTTGAAGATGCCGTGCTTCCCTCCGACCGTGACCACGCACTCCTTCGCCGCGTAGTTCGAACCCAGCTCCCGCTTGTGCCACGCGCAAATCGCCTCGCGCAGTGGCATGATTCCCGGCGTTGGCGTGTACTTGCTCTTGTTTTCTTCGATCGCTTTGATCGCCGCTTTCTTGATGTGATCCGGAGTTGGAAAGTCCGGCTCTCCCGGCCCAAAGTCCGCGATGTCCACTCCCTGCGACTTCAGCCGGTCCGCTTCGGCGATGACCGCCGCCGTCGGCGAGACTTGTATGCGATTGATGCGTTCCGTGAGTTGCACGCTTGCTCCTTGTCAGACTGCTCCAAACCCGTCTTCTAATTTTCTCCCAAATTCTCAGCCTTCCATCAACATCCAAAATGTCTCAAGACACCTTTGCTCTCAGCCGCTCCTCGACAATCGGCGGCACCAGTCCATTTAACGATGCGCCCAACTGCGCAATCTCCCGCACCAGCTTCGAGCTGAGATAGCTGTAGGAAAGCCCCGGCAGCATGAACACGGTTTCCAGCCGCGGCTCCAGCTTCCGGTTCATCAGCGCCATCTGCAATTCGTACTCATAGTCCGAAACGGCGCGAATGCCGCGCAAAATCACGCCCGCCCCGCGCTTCCTCGCGTAGTCCACCAGCAATCCATCGAAGACGTCCACCTCCACGCCGGACCATGCTTTCGTCACTTCGCGCAGCATCTCCACCCGTTCCGCAACACTGAACAGCGGCTGCTTCTCCGCGTTCCTCAGCACGGCCACGATCAACACGTCAAACATTTTCTCGCCGCGCTCGATCAAGTCGAGGTGGCCGTTCGTCACCGGATCGAATGAGCCCGGATAGATGGCTACGGACGTTTTCATGGGCGTAGGCTACAAGTCCGTATTCTAACCCAGGGCGGGAATTCCACGCGCCGCAATATTGCCCCAACGAAAGCTGGCCCCTCTTAGCGCTAAAGATTTCCTCTTCGCCTCCGCCATCGGTTGTGCCAGTATCCTCCTTGCCGCCCGGCGCATTCGTTG
The DNA here is from genome assembly GCA_035279745.1 of Candidatus Acidiferrum sp. Taxonomy (GTDB): domain Bacteria; phylum Acidobacteriota; class Terriglobia; order Acidiferrales; family UBA7541; genus Acidiferrum. The sequence continues at coordinate 158,420 of DATEHE010000022.1, forward strand.
CCACGAGCGCGGCTCCGCTTTCCGTGATCGGAGGATTTCTTAAACCATGATTCTTGGCCCCTCATTCCGAACTTTCGGTTTGCTGCTTCTTGCCGTTCTTCTCTTTCCTCCATTCCTCCAAGCCCAGGCGCAGCATCCTCTGAATCTCATGCCCGTTCCCGCAAGCGTCCAACTCCGCCCCGGTCAGCTCTCCATCAACTCTTCTTTTTCCGTGGCTTTCACCGGATACACCGAGCCTCGCCTCGATCGTGCCGCCCAGCGTTTTCTTCGCCAGCTTTCGCGCCAGACCGGAATCCCCATTTCCACGAGAGTTTCGACGGCTTCGAATGCCGTTCTATTGATTCACACCGATCATGCCAGCAAGGAAATTCAGGAAGTCGGCGAGGACGAATCCTACTCACTCGAAGTCACGCCAACCGGTGCGAAGCTCACCGCGCCCAATCCGCTCGGTATCCTCCACGGCCTGCAAACTTTCCTCCAGCTCGTGGACGTTTCTCCCGATGGCTTCGCCGCTCCCTCCGTCATCATCAACGATAAACCGCGCTTTGCCTGGCGCGGCCTGATGATTGACTCCGCGCGCCACTTCACTCCTCTTGACGTGCTCAAGCGCAATCTTGACGGCATGGAAGCCGTCAAAATGAATGTTTTCCATTGGCATCTCTCGGACAATCAGGGCTTCCGCGTCGAAAGCAAGCGCTTCCCCAAACTTCAGGAACTCGGCTCCGACGGTCTCTTTTACACGCAAGACGAAGTCCGCGACCTCATCGCCTACGCTCGCGACCGCGGCATCCGAGTCGTCCCCGAATTTGACGTCCCCGGCCATAGCACGGCCTGGTTCGTCGGCTATCCCGATCTCGCCAGCGGTCCTGGGCCCTACCAGATCGAGCGCCGTTGGGGCGTGTTCGATCCAGCTTTCGATCCCACCTCCGATCGCACTTACAAATTCCTCGACCAGCTTTTTGAGGAAATGGCCAAGCTCTTTCCCGATCATTTCTTCCACGTCGGCGGTGACGAAGTGAACGGCAAGCAATGGGGCGCCAATCCGAAGATTCAACAATTCATGAAAGACCACGGCTTGAAAAACAACGAGGCTCTCCAGGCCTATTTCAACCGCCGCCTCGAACCCATCGTCGCAAAACATGGCAAGAGCATGGTCGGTTGGGACGAGGTTCTCGATTCCACTCTTCCCAAAGACATCGTCATTCAATCCTGGCGCGGCCCCGACGCCCTGGCTGCGGCCGCGAAGCTCGGCTTCCGGGGCATTCTTTCGAACGGCTACTATCTTGACCTCGGCTGGACCGCGGCTCGCCACTATGCCGTCGATCCGCTGAGCGGCGCCGCTGCCAATCTTTCTCCCGAAGAAAAATCGCGCATTCTTGGCGGCGAATCCTGCATGTGGTCCGAATATGTGGACCCGGAAAATATTGATTCGCGTATCTGGCCCCGCAACGCCGCCATCGCCGAACGTCTCTGGTCTCCGCAGGACGTGACCGATCCCGCCTCCATGTACGCTCGCCTCGATGTCATCAGCGCGCGCCTCGAATGGCTCGGCTTAACTCATCGCACCTATTATCGCCAGATGCTCCAGCGCATCGCCGGCCCAAGCACTCCCGTCGAGTTCGCCGCTTTGCGCACTCTCGCCGATGTCCTCGAGCCCGTGAAGGATTACACGCGCGAGCAACTCGCTCCCTCCATGCCCACTAGCGCGACGCCGTTAAACCGCGTCGTGGATGCCGTCTCGCCGGAAAGTGACGCGGCTCGCCATTTTGGAGAACTGCTGGACAAATTCCTTGCCGCCTCTTGTCACGATCCCGCCTCCGCGTCCCAGCTTCGCGCGCAGTTCAGCCTCTGGCGGGACAACGATGCCCAGCTTCAATCTCTGGTTCAGCGTTCATTTCTGGTGCAGGAAGTGGCCGCCAACTCGCAGGATCTTTCCGCGCTCGGCGCGATGGGCCTTGCGGCGCTCGATTATCTCGAAAAAGGTCAGCCAGCGCCTGAAGATTGGAAAGCGCAGCAGCTTGCCGCGCTTCAGCAAATTCAAAAGCCAAAAGCCCAGCTCTTACTCATCCCCGCGTCCAGCATTCAGAAACTGGTCATGGCAGCCGCGGCCGGCGGCGCGTGCTCTGCCTCTCGCTGATCGCTTTTGCAAGCTGAAATGGGAATTTTCGCAAAACGGTCGGTTCGAACTAATTCTTGACACTCTTGATTCCGCGGCACGTGCCCGCGCCGGAATCCGTAAACGTCTTGCCCGCCTCCGGAATGAACTGCCATGTGTAGTGGCCCGCCGAAAGCGTCAGCTTCAGCACACCATACGTATCCGAGTTTCGGACTTCGCTGTTTGGCCGCGCAAATCCCAGTGGATCGTGGCTCCGCCCTCCGGTTCCCACCACGAATTCCCGGATTCCATTCACCGGATCCGCATTCCCACCCGGATCCTGCGGCGCGAACCGCTCATAGGAATGCTCATGGCCTGCCAAAACCACCGCTGCGTGAGCCTCATACAAATCTTCCCAGAGCGGCGCAAGCTCCGGATGCATCGCGTGGCTTGGAAAAATTCCGCTGCTGAATTTGGGATGATGCCCGTACGCCAGCACGCATGCGTCCGGATGTTCCGCCTCTTCCGCCTTCAAGTCAGCCTTCAGCCAGCTTTCCTCCGGTGACCCCTCCACGCAACCTCCCACGCTCGGCGTTTTGCAGTTCGTGTTCAGCACCACGATATGCCAGGAGCCCAATTCGTAGCTGTAATACCCTTTGCCCGCAGGCCCGGCCTGTGTGCCCCAATACGCAAAGTAGCCTTTCGCGATCGGGTCCGCATATTCGTGATTGCCCGGCGCCGGTCTCGTCCGTCCCTTAAATTCTCCCCAAGTCGGGTCGTAGCAATCCTCAAACTCTCTCACGCTCCCTTTCTCGTACGCCAAATCTCCCGCGGCAAAAATCGTTCCCGGTATCTTTTCGAGTAGCAGAGCCGTGGCGCGAGCGCCTTCCGGTTCCTCGCAACTGGCTATGTCTCCTGCTCCCACCAAGGTGAATGTCTTCCCATCGGGAGAAGCCGGTGACGGAAATGGGTCAACACGGCGTTCAATCGCCGAAGGCCTTGCCGTATCGGAACAGCCGCCCAGGGCGACGAGTGCCGGTAAAGCGGCAATGCCCGCGAGCCTCAACAAATTCCAATAGCTTCTAACCCATCTTTTTGCTTTCTGTCCTATCATTTCTTGCTCAAGCCTATCATGCTTCCCGCCACCATCAAGAAAGCTACGGTCTACTCTACACTTATGGTGATTCACTACATCAAGCGAACCTCCTCGGAAGACCGCTGGCAATCCAGACCAAAACAGTCTTATTATAAGTTACACTAAATAAAGGATTTGCCATAAAAAATATTCAGAATCGCCATTGACTTATGCTCCAGAACGAAGTATCCTTATCTTAGTACGACTGATCCAGTCGTATATTCTGCGAGGGCAGAAAACCGATTGAGTTATGTTTAAGCTGTCCAAAAAAGCCGATTATGGGCTGATTGCTGTCAAGCATCTGGCCACGCACCGCATGGAGCATGCCTGCAGCGCCAACGAAATTGCCGAAGAGTACGGCATTTCCGTCACGCTCATGGCCAAAGTACTCCAGCGCCTCGCTCGCGAAGGCGTCGTAGCCGCCAAGCACGGTTCAACCGGCGGGTATCAGTTGACGAAGGATCCCGCGCAAGTCAGTGCTTTGGATGTGATTTCCGCGATTGATGGTCCGGTGCTCATCACCTCGTGCGTCACGAGCCACGGCAATTGCGAAACGGCCGAACGCTGTTCTGTTCGCGAGCCTCTTCGCAAGGTGAATGAGAGCATTTTGGAAGTCTTGAACACGGTAACCATCGCTCAGATGAGCGAAGATCCGGAACCGGCGCTCGTCGGACTATCGAGCGCGATCAAGACCGGTTCGCACGCAAGTTCGAGTTAGGAGACCAAGGAAATGGCTGTAAAGCTGCCGATTTACATGGACAATCACGCGACCACCCCCGTCGATCCTCGTGTCGTGGAGGCCATGCTCCCCTATTTCTCGGAAAAGTTCGGCAACGCCGCCAGCCGCAACCACAGTTTTGGCTGGGCTGGCGAGGAAGCCGTCGAGAATGCTCGCCAGCAAGTCGCGTCTCTCATCGGCGCAACGTCGAAAGAAATTATCTTTACCAGCGGCGCCACCGAATCCGATAACCTGATGATCAAGGGCATCGCGGAAATGTTCCGCGAAAAGGGCAATCACATCATCACCCAGTCCATCGAACACAAGGCGGTCCTCGACACCTGCAAACGCCTCGAAAAAGAGGGTTTTGAAGTTACCTATCTTCCCGTGCAGCGCGATGGCCGCGTCAGCCTTGATGATTTGAAAGCCGCGATTCGCCCAACCACCATTCTGATCACCATCATGTACGCCAACAACGAAATTGGCGTCATCAACCCCATCGCCGAAATCGGCAAAATCGCCAAGGAACACGGCATTTTCTTCGCCGTGGATGGCGTCCAGGCCGTCGGCAAAATTCCCGTGGACGTCCAGAAGGACAATATCGACCTTCTCGCCATCAGCGCCCACAAAATTTACGGCCCCAAGGGCGTCGGCGCTTTGTACGTTCGCCGCCGCAATCCTCGCGTCCAGCTTTCCGCCATCATTGATGGTGGCGGCCACGAACGCGGCATGCGCTCCGGCACGTTGAACGTCCCGGGCATCGTCGGTCTCGGCAAGGCTTGCGAAATCTGCCAGAAGGAAATGCAGTCCGAAGGCGCGCGTCTCGCTGGACTCCGCGACCGTCTCAAGCACGGCCTCGAAGCCAAGCTAGACGAGGTCTTCATCAACGGCTCGCTCGAGCATCGCCTTCCCAACAACCTCAACATGAGTTTCGCCTATGTCGAGGGCGAGTCCCTCCTCATGGGCATCAACGATATTGCGGTTTCGAGCGGTTCCGCCTGCACCTCGGCCACCCTGGAACCCAGCTACGTCCTCAAGGCGCTCGGCGTCGGCGAGGACCTCGCTCATACCTCGATCCGCTTCGGTCTCGGCCGTTTTAACACGCAGGAGGAAGTTGACTACGTCATCGACAAGATGGTCCAGGTCGTCACCAAGCTGCGCGAACTGTCGCCCCTCTATGAAATGGCTAAGGAAGGCATAGACATTTCCAAGATGAAGTGGCAAACCGCCTGAACCCTGCATCTAATCGGTTAGGCAAGGATAAAGACGCATCAACGTCTTCTACTTACGATGAGGAACACCATGGCCAATGAAGGTACAATCCGGATTCACCGCTCGATTGGTGGCACGAATGCCCCTTTTCGAGTAGCATTCGTTCCCTACGACGAGGAAAACGAAACCGGCGGCGAGCGCTCGTTTCGCGAGCTTCAGCAAGTCGGCGCTTTCCTCAAAATGCTCGGTCTTGGCGCGGAGTATATCAAGGACGCTATCCGGCAGTTGACCGCCGGGCGCTCTGCCTCTCTCCCCAACGTTTCGCTTACGGAGAAGGCCGTCAAGAACGCGGGCTTCGTCAGTTTCGCCAACTTGGCGAGAAGCAATAGCTAAGGAGCATCGGCTAATGTATAGCGACAAAGTCGTCGATCATTACACGAACCCTCGCAACGTCGGTAGCTTGCCCAAGGAAGATCCCAATGTCGGGACCGGCCTTGTCGGCGCTCCCGAATGCGGCGATGTGATGAAGCTGCAGATGAAAATCAACCCCGAGACGCAGGTCATCGAAGAGGCCAAGTTCAAGACCTTCGGCTGCGGCTCGGCGATCGCCAGCTCATCGCTCGCCACCGAGTGGGTCAAGGGTAAGACGGTGGATGAGGCGCTCTCCATCAAGAACACGGACATCGTGCGCGAGCTTTCGCTCCCGCCCGTAAAGATTCACTGCTCCGTGCTTGCCGAGGACGCCATCAAGGCCGCCATCGGCGATTGGAAGAAAAAGCACGGCGCAGAAGTCCCCGTCGCCGAAAAAGCCTCGCACTAACACGTGACGCGGGTTTCTGCCCGCCCGGCATGCCACGCAGGCTGATTCGCCGCGACGTTTCGAGACAATTCTTGTGTTTCGGCAGGCGATTGCGCCAATAAACTCTTTAGAATGATATTCTTTGCAGAGGGGTAGGGTTTAAGTCCTTTAGAATGACAACTTTTACAAAAACAGGGGGGGGGGAGGGGGTGCCAGTCGCACCGGCTTCCGCTATCCACCTCACCGAAGCCGCAGCCCAAAAAATCCGCCAACTTCTTGAAAAAGAAGGAGTTTCTCTCGATCAAGGCGGCTTGCGCGTCGGTGTTCAGGGCGGCGGCTGCTCTGGCCTCTCCTACGCCATGCGTCTGGACACGCAGGCTCGCGACCGCGACAAGGTTTTCGAGGAATTTGGCGCCCGCATCTTTGTCGATCCCAAAAGTTTCCTTTATCTAAACGGTACTACTTTAGAATATGAAAATACCCTGATGCGCCAGGGCTTCGTGTTTCAGAATCCCAACGCCGCCCGCAATTGTGGCTGCGGCAGTTCGTTCACGGCGTAAAGTCGCTCAGGTACAGTCTGGCCTGCGCGCGGTTCGAGCGGCATCGGGCCTGATCCGTTGGCAGTAAGTTTTGCGAGTTCGTGGCAGGCTTTTACCTAGTGGTTGGCAGCCGCACCCGCCAGCCACTTTTTTTGTGCTTTCGCGGGAGTAGGACCAAACTTGTCGGATATCATCCCATGACGCAACCCACACCGGCAGCGACCCCTCCGCTCGTTTGCTCGAGCTGCCATCAGCGCCTGCAGGGCACGCAGTTCTGCCCGAGTTGCGGCAAGCTCCAGCAATCTGCGGCGGACTCGGATTATTTTTCGCTTTTCGGATTGCCTCGCAAACTGTGGATTGAAATGTCCGCGCTCGAACAAAAATTTCTCCAACTCAGTTGGAAGATGCATCCCGATCGGTTCGTCAACGCCACCGAAGAAGAGCGCGAACTTTCTCTCAAGCGCAGTTCCGAACTGAACGACGCATACCGCACGCTCCAGAATCCCGTCGGTCGCGTCGAATATCTTCTTGCTCTCGAAGGCGAACGCAAAGAGGGCGAGAAAAAGCAGCAAGCGCCTCCCGAGCTTCTCGAGGAAGTCTTCGAGCTGAACGAATCGCTCGACGAACTGCGCGAAGCAAAATCTTCCGGCGGCAATCTCGCCTCCTTGAAATCGCGCCTCGCAGCCGCCGAAAAATCTTTCGGCGAAAAGCTTCGCGAAGTGGATGCCGATCTCCAATCCGTCGCTCGCGATTGGGACGCCGCGCTCGACACCAACTCTGATTTGGCCTCGCGCAAAAAATTAATGGCCCGGATGAACGAGTTGCTCAACCGCCGCTCTTACATCCGCAACCTCGTCGCCAACGTCGCCAAAGAACTGGGAGAAATCTGAGCGCACCATGGGACGCATCGTCGGCATCGATCTGGGAACTACGAATAGCTTGGTCGCCTACATTGACGAGCTTGGCCAGCCCAAGTGTATCCCCGGTCCATACGCGAGCACGCTGTGTCCTTCGGTAGTAAGTCTCGATGCGGACGGCACAGTTGTTGTCGGTGAAGCGGCTCGCAAACGCCTGCTCACGCAACCCGACCGCACGATCTACTCCGTGAAACGCCTCATGGGCCGCGGCCCGGCAGATGTGCAAGACGAACTGAAACTCTTTCCGTTTCGGATCGATCCGAACAGCAAAAATGTAATTCGCGTCCAGCTCGGCGATAAAGTTTTTACGCCGCCGGAAATTTCCGCGTTCATCTTGCGCGAACTGAAAAATTGGGCTGAATCTTTTCTCAAGGAAACCGTGGACCGCGCCGTCATCACCGTTCCTGCGTATTTCAACGACGCCCAGCGCCAGGCCACCAAGGATGCCGGCAAACTTGCCGGTCTCGATGTCCTTCGCCTTGTCAACGAACCAACCGCGGCCGCGCTTGCCTACGGCCTGCACGAAAAACAGCGCGGACGCGTGGCCGTTTACGATCTCGGCGGCGGCACTTTCGACATCTCCATTCTCAAACTCATCTCCACCGCCGAAGGCGACATCTATCAGGTTCTGTCCACGAATGGCGACACGCACCTCGGCGGCGACGACATTGATAATCTCTTGCAAGCCTTCGCCCACGAGCAAATTCTGCAGCAGTCCGAACTCGATTTCTCTCCTCACGGCGAGCTTGCGCAGGAACTTCGCAAAGCGCTTATCGCCGTCAAGCACCAGCTTTCTGAAAACGAGTCCGCCACGCTGCACTTCGCTCTCCCCAACTGCAAAATGTATGTCCACGAATTTACGCGCGCCGCTTTTGAGGCTCTGATCGAGCCCGTCATCGAACGCACCATGCGTCCTGTGAAGCTGGCCATCGCCGACGCGCAAACGAAAGAGCCGCAGCTCAAGCCCGAAACCATGGACGAAGTCGTTCTCGTAGGCGGCGCCACGCGCACTCCTCTTGTTCGCCGCACCGTCCAGGAATTTTTCAATCGCGCTCCTCACACCGAGCTCAATCCCGATGAAGTTGTCGCGCTCGGCGCGGCTGTCCAAGCCAACATTCTGGACCGCGGCGTCACGAACATGCTTCTCCTCGATGTCACGCCGCTTTCTCTCGGCATCGAAACGTACGGCGGCGCCGTCGGCAAAATCATCCCGCGCAACTCCACGATTCCTGCGAGCGCTGCCGAGCTTTACACCACCGGCGTGGACAATCAAACCGGCATTGACATTCACGTCCTGCAGGGCGAACGCGAACTCGCCAAGGATTGCCGTTCGCTTGGACGCTTTAATTTGAAAATTCCCCCCGCGCCCGCCGGCCTGCCGCGCATCGAAGTCAAATTTCTGATTGATGCCAACGGCATTCTCCAGGTCGCCGCGAAAGATGTTCGCACCGGCGAGCAGCGCGGTATTGAAGTCCAGCCCAGCTACGGAATCTCCGACTCCGAAATTGAGCGCATGCTCGAGGAGTCCATCGCATACGCCGAGCAGGATTTTGCCGAGCGACAGCTCATCGAGGCGCGCACCGAATCCGAAGCGATTCTGGCGGCGACGGTAAAAGCGCTTTCCGGCGCGCAGTCCTCTGCTTTGCCGGCCTCTGAGCGCGCTTCCATCGAATCCGCGGTCGCCGCGCTGAAGCAGGCTGTTGCAGGCCCGGACTACAAGCTCGTTCGCAAACGCATTGACGAACTGAATCACGCGACGCAACATCTTGCGGAGCTGCTGATGGATAGCGCCGTGAATACGGCGCTCGCGGGACGCAAAGTCGCCGAAGTGTAAAAAGTTTTGTGCTTTAACTAGATTCGGAATTTCGAGCGGCGCGGGAAATCCTTCTTCGATTTCTTTGCGGCGCTGCATTAGAATCGGGAGAGAGAATCGACATGGGCGGAAGCAATCCATACATTGACGAAGTGAAGTACACTCCCGCCACGAAGAAATACAAAGTCACGTTTCTTCCGAGCGGCAAAACGATCGAAGTCGATCCAGAAAAAATTCCTTACGGCCACAACGGCCTTCCCGGCAGCATCCTCGACATTTCCGAAGGCATCAAAGCCGGTCTCGATCACGCCTGCGGCGGAGTTTGCGCCTGCTCGACGTGCCACGTCATTTTCAAAGAAGGCCTCGAATCCTGCAACGAAGCTACCGACGCCGAACTCGATGAACTCGATATGGCTCCCGGCATCACGCCAAAATCCCGCCTCGGCTGCCAGACCGTCCCCGATGGCACCACTGATATCGTCGTCGAAATTCCCGAGTGGAACAAAAATTTCGCCAAAGAAGCCGATCACTAAACTTGTATTGCATGCAGCACGCGCAACGTCCGCTCTGATTCAAAGCAAGTTTTTGGCCAAGCTTACGAAATTGAAGTTTGTTACAGCAATCGGAGCACGAGTCGCGGAATACAAAATCGAGTCAAGAGCGAAGAACTCTAGCGGAGCAAAAAATTCATGCCACCATCATTCGACTGGGACAACATCGAAGACATCGCCATCGCGCTCGCTGACAACCACCCGGACACCGATCCGCTCACAGTACGCTTCACCGACCTTCACAAGTGGATTACGGAACTTCCTGGCTTTTCCGGCGATGCGATGAAATCCAACGAGTCCAAGCTCGAAGCCATCCAGATGGCCTGGCACGAGGAATTTCAGGACCGCAAAAGCTGATTCCTGGCGCATCCTTTTCCGCTTTCTGAACTCTTTCAGCAAGCGCGGCCCTGGTTGTTATACTGTCGGAACTGTTTGCCAATCCCGCGTTGTTGGGAGAATTCGATGGATCGCCGCTCGTTTATTGGCCTTGCCGCTGCCGCATCAGCCGGGTTTGCCCTTCCTGAATCCGCAACGCCCTTTGCAGAATCTCCGATCGAATCCGGCTGGCGAACATTCGAGGTGACGACGCGCGTCGAGGTGCTCGAACATTCGGGTTCCACGCGTGTTTGGGTTCCGTCGGCGCTTCTCGCGGAAACTCCATTTCAGAAAACGCTTTCGAATCGGTTCGTCGTTGAACGCGGAACAGTCCGCCTCCTCAAGGGAAAGTCCGATGGACTCGGCATTGTTTCCGCCGAATTTCCCTCTGGTGTCCAGCCAGTGCTCAGCGTCATCAGCCGCGTCGCGACAAAAAACTATTCCGTTGATTTGTCCACTCCGGGTCACGCGAGAGAGTTGGATCGCGCGCAATCGCTGCATTTTCTTCGCGCCACGAAACTTCTCCCGACCGACGGCATCGTGAAGACGACGGCGTACGCGATCACGTCAGGCAAGAAGTCCGATCTCGAAAAAGCCCGCGCGATTTATGAGTGGATTGTCGAGAACACTTTTCGCAATCCGAAAACTCGCGGCTGCGGCGTGGGCGACATTCGCTTCATGCTTGAGACGCGGGACCTCAGCGGCAAGTGCGCCGACCTGAACGCTCTCTACGTCGGCCTCGCTCGCGCAGCTGGGCTTCCCGCTCGCGACGTGTACGGCATCCGTGTCGCCAAATCCGATCTGGGCTATAAGAGTCTTGGCGCGTCGTCGGAGGACGTTACGAAGGCACAACATTGCCGCGCGGAGGTTTTTCTATCTGGCTTTGGGTGGACTCCCGTGGATCCGGCCGATGTCCGCAAAGTGGTGCTGGAAGAACCTCCCGGAAATCTTTCTTTGAGCAGTTCGCTTGTTGAGTCCGCCCGTGCCCGGCTTTTTGGTTCCTGGGAAATGAACTGGATGGCCTACAACTTCGCGCACGATATTTCTCTTCCTGGCTCTGACGGGAAGCCGCTGGGATTCCTGATGTATCCGCAGGCGGAATCCGGCGCGGGCCGCGTGGATTGCCTCGATCCCGCGAAATTCCATTACGAAATCCGGGCTCGCGAAATTGCGCCTTCCTCCGTCTAATCGGTTTGTACGCGTGCAATTCGGATGGGATCAAGATCAATTGCCGGGGCTTTTGCGGCGCTCATAAAATCTGCGATAATTGGACATTCGTCGCACCCGGGGAGGTCTCCCGTGAAAGTTTCTCCAAAGCTCCTTTTGCCTCTCTCCTTGCTTCTTCCATTGAGTTTTTGCTTCGCGCAATCAGCTTCTGAGCCGCGACACGCGCCCGACGGCGGCACCATAGAGCGTTTCGCGAGCATCACGATTCCTTCTATGCCCAATGCGCCTTTTACGGCGACCGTCAACACCAAATGGGTACGCGAGCTGCCTGACGGCAGTTACATCACGCTTGTGAACCATCGCACGATCGCGCGCGATGGCCAGGGCCGCATCTATCAGCAACGTGCCTTCTTCGTGCCTCCAGATGGAGACCATAAATCGATCCCATATCAAATCGAGGTTAGCGATCCGGTTACGCACAGCGTTTACGTCTGCCGCACCGCGCAAAAGATCTGCCGTCTGCTCGGGTTTCATCCGGTGCTTTCCAAGGAATCCCGCACGGCAGCGCCTCTTCCTGTTGGCGCAAACGCACCAGGTTTCACTGCTGAGTCGCTCGGCACGCAGGTTGTCTCGGGATTGGAAACGGTGGGCACGCGCGAAAGCCGCGTTGTCCAGGCGGCCACCATCGGCAACGAGGCTCCCATTCTCGAGAGGAAGGAATTTTGGTATTCGGCGCAACTGGGGATCAACATGATCACGCGCCGAGAAGATCCCCGTTTCAGCACGCAGCAGGATTTTGAAGTTTCCGATGTTGCTCTCGGCGAACCGGACGCAGCCCTTTTTGCCGTGCCAACCGGCTTCAAAATCATAGACCTTCGCAACCCGCCCGAAGTTGCCGCTCCTGCCTCGTCTCCGGACTAGCGTGCGGGTCGCGCGCGGGATTTCCCGGGCGCCATGGCGGAGGCTTCACCGCGGTTCGAATGACACGGGAGTTCAACCCGCAGCCCTTCTTCACGCACCTCATCCGCCTTGTTCATTCGGGCGATTTCTCTTATTCTAGATAGGTTTCGCACTCCACAAAATGTGGCGCTATGGTGCAACGGTTAGCACGCGGCCCTTTCAAGGCCGAAATACGGGTTCGATTCCCGTTAGCGCTACCAAACGATTTTTTCGCTCACCTCGATCCGCCTGCTGATTTGGAAATCCCGCTGAGCGCGGAGTAAACTAGAATTTCAAAGCTTTGGAGGCCAGCCATGCCCGCGATATTTCGCACATCCAATCCCGCTCTAAAAGAGTCCGCATTCAAAGGCCAAGTGGCGATTGGCGAAGCGATGACGATGCAGGGCACCGTCAACAAGACGGGCCTGCTCCTGCTCTTCCTGGTTATCGCCGCTGCGTGGACCTGGGGCCTCTCGCATTCGAATCAACCGGAAGCAGCGCTGCCCTGGATGATGGGCGGGCTTATAGGCGGATTGGTCGTCGCGGTCGTCACGATTTTCAAGCAAACGTGGGCGCCGCTCACCGCGCCGGTTTATGCCCTTCTGGAGGGCCTGGTTCTTGGAGGAATTTCCGCCTACTTCGATAAGGCGTATCACGGCATCGCGCTCGAGGCCGTGGGCCTGACGCTCGGTACGCTCTTCGTAATGCTTCTCGCCTACAAGAGCGGGTTGGTGCGGGCCACACGCAGCTTCAAATTGGGCGTAATCGCCGCCACCGGCGGGATCCTGGTTTTCTATGTCGCGGAAATGGTTTTGAGTTTCTTCTTTCACTTCCAGTTTACGGCGATTAATGGCAGCGGCTTCTGGGGCATCGCATTTAGTTTGTTTGTGGTGGTCATCGCCGCGCTCAATCTCGTACTCGATTTCGACATGATCGAGACGGGCGTTCGCGGCGGCGCGCCGAAGTTCATGGAGTGGTACGGCGCGTTTGCGCTGATGGTCACGCTGGTGTGGTTGTACCTGGAAATTCTGCGGCTGCTGGCGAAAGCGAATCGCCGGTAGACTACCGGCCGAATAAGCTTCGCTCCCTCAGCCGTCAGAGCTATTCTCCATGACATGAAGCTTGCCCTTTGCTGCCTGCATTCGGCACAATACGGTTTTACCGCTGAGTGAGTTTTAGATGCAGCTAGCACCTTCCATGCCTAAAGTCATCTACACGATCGGACACTCGAGTCTCGAATTGCCAGAGTTTCTTGCAGCCCTAGGGAGGCAAGAAATCGAAGTGTTGTGTGACGTGCGCAGCCGTCCGGGGAGTTATCGCCACCCGCAATTCAATCGCGAGCCGCTCGAGGCATGTCTCCGCGAAGCGAAGCTGAGATACGAATTCCTGGGCGAGAGCTTGGGAGGCCGCCCCGAGGATCCGCGCGCTTACTACTCAGATGGCCGGGTGAATTACGAGGAGCGGCGCCGCGCTAGAGATTTTCAAACGGAAGTGGATCGCCTGCTTACGCTCTCGGCGGAAAACCGTGTGGCATTGATGTGTGCGGAAGAAGACCCCTTGCAATGTCACCGGTTTCTGATGATATGTCCCGCGCTGGTAGAGCGGGGGATTGCCCCGATCCATATCCGGAAAAGCGGCGAACTCGAATCGCAGAGCGAAGCGGAAGATCGCCTGTTGAAGCTGCATGACCTGGCCGCTTTCGATAGCGGTTCGCTTTTTCCATTTGAACGTGAACAGGCCGTGCGAGATGCGCTCCGCCTCCAAGCGCAGGAATTCGCTTTCCGTGTTTCAGCAGAAGCGCTGGAATCGTATTGACCTCATGAAGAAGATGCTGTTTACGATCGGATTTGCGGGAAAAACCGCTCAAGAGTTTTTTGGGCTGCTGCAGTCCGCGGGCGTGAACTCGATTGTGGACATTCGCCAGCACCGCGAGGGGCAACTTGCGGGATTCGCCAAACACCCCGATCTTCAGTTTCTGCTGAAGAATATCGCGGGAATTGACTACCAGTACGAGCCAAGTCTTGCACCCACCCCCGAGCTCTTAAAGAAATATCGCGAATCAAAAGACTGGCCGGTCTACGAGCGCGAGTTCCTCGAGCTACTGAGTTCGCGTGGAGTCCCGCACTCGCTCGATACGTCCACGTGGCCGGATCGAATTGCTTTGCTTTGTTCCGAGCCAGGACCGGAGAAATGCCATCGCCGCCTGGTTGCGGAATTGCTGGCGGAATATTGGCGCCAGGGGGGCAAAGAGATTGAGATTCTTCATCTGGTCGCGGAGCGTCCGAAAGCCTCGAGCCCACTGCGGAAGCGGCGGCGAGCTTCGCATGACTAAGCTGCTCATTACCGAGATCACGCGGATGGGGCCAGCGTTCTGCGTGATCGGACTTGAACACGAAAAGCAGACATTTCGATCGCTTCGGCCAATCCCCTTGAGAGCCCATAGCTGGCGATATTTTCCGTTTCAGCGGGGCGATGTGCTTGATTGCCAGCTTGCTCCGATTGCAGGGAAGAGGCCGCACGTCGAGGATCGACTCTCGACGCGCGGGTTTTTAAGAAGAACTTCGGTAGCCGAGGCGGAAGTCGTTGGCTATTTGCGGCGCGCGGAGATAGCCCGGTCATTGCCCGAGTTGTTCGGCTGCATTCTGCATGAGAACAAGAAAGGCAGCGGACTTTACGCGAGGCGCGCGGAACCCAGGCGCTCGATCTGCGGAGCGGAGACCCGGAACACGCGCCTCGAGCTCTGCGGGAACGAGCTGCGCGCGACGCTGGTGCTTCCTTCCGGTGAAGTCCTGCGCGACCTTCCGGTGGTGGATCGAGACTGGAGGGAGTTCGTGGACGCAGCGCTGGCAAAGGAACGCGGGGCAAACCGCGTTGCGCGGTTCCAGCGATTTCTGAATTCGCAGTTTCAATTGAAGGTCCTATCCTGCCCGCATCACTTCGTGCGACTTGGGCTCACCCGTCCCTATGACAAACGCTGCTGGCTCATGCTGGACACGCTCTTCCCGCTTCCGCAGCGGGAATGGCTCGAGGAATTCTAATGCGACAGGGGAACGCGGGAGACCGGTGGCGCGGCCTGGTAGTGGAGTGCTTTCGGCGCGAAGCTGGAGCGGACGCGCCGCTTCCAAAGGATAGAGATGATTTGATTGAAACGGGCGCGATCGATTCAATGGGCTGGGTCAGTTTCCTGAGAAATCTGGAGTCGGCGAGCGGAGTGAGCGATTTGGGGGCGGCTCTTTCGCAGCGTACGCCGACGTTTGAAAGCATTTTTTATGCGATGCGGGGGGCAGGTAGTTCTCCAGAGGAGGACTTCGGAACTGAGGAGCGGCATGCTCGCGCTTTGAAGACTGCCGTTGTAATCGCATGCTCGTCCACAGCGGTTGGCTCGTGGCGGATACCGTCGGAGGAAATTGACCGCGCCTATGGAATGCCGGAAGGAAAGTTGAGAAAGCGCGCCGGGATTGTATCGCTGGCTTACGCCGCAGAAGACGAAACTGAGCTAACGCTTGGCGCGGGAGCCGGCCAAGAGGCGTTAACCTCTGCGGAGTGCAGCGCGCAAGAGCTGGACTGGATCCTGGCCAGCAGCGAGACGCACATTGGCTTACCGTCGCTTGCAGCGCGCTTGCACTCGCAACTTTTGGCTCGCGAAACGTGCGGCGCGATGGATATCGGTGGCGGCTGCCTCGGCCTTCTGAATGCATTCGCAGTGGCGCAATCCTTCATCATGTCCGGCGGTGCGCACACGGTCCTAGTGGTCACGGCGGAAGTCCACAGCCGGATCCTTCGGCCGGGGCATGTAGCCGGCGAGTTTGGCGGTTTGTTCGGCGATGGGGCGAGCGCATTTCTTTTGAGGGCGGCTGGAGGGCGGGAATCGGCGGAAAGTTACCGGCTCGGAGAATTTTTCTTCGGCTGTGCGGGGCAATATGCGGCGGCGATATGTGTTGAACCAGCGGCAAACAAAACGGCCGAGGTTCGCTTTGACGGCGAGGGACTGTCGCGCGCGGCTCTTACGAGATTGGAAAAGGCGCTTCGTGATGCGGCGCTTCGCAGCAGTGTTCCCTTAGCAGCGGCGCACGGTTATGCAACGCACCAGCCGAACCCGCGGCTGATGTCGTCGCTTGCGAAGCAGCTCGGAGTTGCGAACGAAAGATTTCCGCCCGTCGCGGAGGAGAACGGAAACCTCGGGTCTTCTACCTGCGGGGTAGCTCTTGATAGGTTGCTGAAGCGAGTTTCTGAGCAGCCATCCAACAAAAGCGCGCCGATCTTCCTTGCGTCGCTAGGGCCGGGACTGCTTTTTGGGGCAGGGTGGGTTTCGCGGGGATGAGGGGACCTGAATTCGAGGTACGGACCTGTAACTTTTCGTTACATCGTGACTGGCCTTGGGTGGGTAATTCCTGGGATTGGACCCATAAAGCAAAGAAAATAAATGCCTTAGAGATGGCCCGTCGCTGGTGGGCGGCGTGCATCCTTCCCTCTGCCTGATAGCTAGCCGGTGGATTCCGAGGAGTTGCGGAATGAGAAAGCAGAAGAGCAGGGCCGAACAAGGGGTTTCGTTACTCGAATTGCTCGTGGTGGTGATGCTCGCTTTCGTGGTGATGGGCTTCGCGGTGATTAGTACCTTGAGCACTTCGCAGAACGCCAAGGCCAACGCGGCCGAGGATGCAGTCATCTCGCAGCTCCGGCAAGCTCGCGAGCTAGCGATCGCACACCGGCGAAACGTGCAAGTGCAGTTTACCGCGCCGAACAAAATACAACTGACAGTTCTGACATTGCCGGGCGAGCCGGTTCCGGCAGCGATACCGCCGACGTATTTGAACGACAACGCTGGAGGCGGCGCGATCTACCAAGTCTTTGCAGGTTTGCCGGACACGCCGATGAATTTCGGCAATGGCAATCCGATCAATTTACAGCAGCCAGGCGGGGGCGGGGCATGGTCGGTGATGTTCACCACTTCGGGAGCATTCGTAGGCTCTTCGCAATCGGCGGCCAGCCTGTACCAGGTGGCGAATAACAACCCTGTGAACGCCTCGATTTTCCTTGGGATCACGGGGAAGAAGAACACAGCTCGAGCGGTCACAATTTTCGGCGCGACGGGCCGCGTGCGCGCCTATTACTGGAATGGGCAGGCGTGGCTGGAGTGAGGGGATGACGAACATGAGAGAAGCGCGGAAACATACCCGGAACGTAGAAGGTTTTTCGCTGATCGAAGCGATGATCGCCATCTTGATTTTGTCATTCGGCATCCTGTCGCTGGCGGCCGTCTATGCGCAGGGCATCATGTACACGAACATGACGCAACTGAATTACATCGCGGAAAAAAAAGCGGAAGAGGCCGTGGAATCGATCTTCACGGCACGCGACACCAAGGTTCTGACGTGGGCACAGATTCAAAACGTTTCGCAGGGCGGTGTATTCAAGGATGGCGCCCAACCGCTGCTTGATCCCGGTCCCGACGGGCTGGTGGGAACAGCGGACGACAACGCGGCGCTGCCGGATACGATCATTCTCGGGCCTGGAGCCGACGGCATCCTCGGGACAGCGGACGATCAGGTGGCCAACCTGAACGCGTGGATGAACCGGACAATCGCTTTCGCGCCAGTCGCGGGAGAGACCAACCTGCGTCAAATCACCGTGACCATCAATATCACCGCTGGACGGATCCAGCAGACGTACACACTCATCAGCTACATATCGTCGTTCGCATAGAGGCGGCGGGAGAATGCGCATCATGAAAAAACAGTCCGGATTCACGTTAATCGAGTTTCTGGTAGCCATGGCGATCACGATTGTGGCGCTTGCCGCGACGATGATGGCCTTCAAGGACGCCACGAATACGAATCAGAGCGTGACGTTGAAATCGGATCTTTCGGACAACCTGCGCGCCGGCGTCAACTTGATCGAGCAGGACTTGATTCAAGCGGGAACGGGGATACCCACGGCGGGCATCTCGGTACCGTACACACCGGGCCCCGCGACATGCCTGGGAAGCGGCGGAGCACCGATCAATCGCCCGAACCTCAATGGAGGATTGACCTTTCCGGTTTGCAACGTGAGCTTGAACGCGGTGGAACCCGGCTTTCAACTAGGACCACAGATTACCAGCCCGGATTCGACTCCCGGAGCGAACACGGATGAGATCACGATGTTGTACGCGGACAACACGCTAGCTCTGAATTCGCGCATGATCAACGAGCCGGCAAGCGGCGGCAATCCTGGTTGCCCGGCGGGTTCCATCACAAACAACGGGCAAACGGTGACGTTTGACTCGACGTGCATCTTGTTTTCCCCGACCGGCGTGCAGATCAATGCCGGCGACCTGATCATGTTCAGCAACGCCAAGGGCAACACGATTCAGGAAGTGACCAGTGTCAATGGCCAGACTCTGCAATTTGCGGCGGGCGACGGCTTGAATTTGAACGGCCGGGCCGATCCGCAGGGCACGATGGTGCAACTGGAGAACACGAACATCGCCGGGAATCCGAACGGCACATTTCCGCCGACGACGGCGACGCGCATCTGGATGGTCACGTATTATCTGGACAACATCACGGACCCGCAGCACGTGCGGCTAATCCGCCGAGTGAACTGGAATCCCGGCGTACCAGTGGGAGAAACGATCGAAAATCTCCAGTTCAAATATAACTTCGTGGACGGCGTGACGAACCCTTCCGGCCAGCCGAGCATACCGGTGGGGCAATCCGAGAGCCAGATTCGATCCGTGGATGTCATCGTCGGAGCGCGCTCGACCTCGGCATGGGCTTCGAATCACACTTTCCTTCGCGACAATTTCATGACGCAGGTCAGCCTCCGCAGCATGGCCTACGTCAGTCGATACCACTGAGTGAGGAGTACAAAGATGAATGCCGTGAAAAAACTCATGCGACGCGATTCAGGTATCGCTTTGCTCACGACGCTGTTGCTGCTGGTGCTGATGTCCAGCTTACTGGTCGGATTCATGATGCTGATCATGTCCGGGCAGAAGCTCAACGGGAGCAACAACGATTACAGCCGGGCATTTTATGCAGCGGAAGCCGGCATGGAAAAAATAACCGCGGACGTGGGAACGCTGTTCGACACGAACTATTCGCCGTCCGCCGCCCAGATCAACGCGATTGCCGCGGCGCCACCGGTGATTCCCGGAATCCAGTATCTCCGCTATGACGGAACCTCAGGCTACCGGATCAATTACTCGACCGACGTCAACGGCAACCCGCTAGCATCCGTCAGCCAGATTCAATCGGGGGCTTACCAAGGGATGACGGCGCTGGCCACGGACTACACGTTGCAGGTAACGGCGCGCACGCCCACGAACAACGAAGTGAAGTTGCAGCGAACGATGCAGACGGTAGGCATTCCGATGTTCCAATTCGGGATTTTCTCAGACACTGATCTGAGCTTCTTCCCTGGCCCAGTATTCAACTTTGGCGGACGCACACATACTAACGGAAACCTGTTCCTGGCTTCCGGAAACACGGTGACGATGTCGGACCGCGTAACGGCGGTGAAGAACGTAATTCGAACGAACCTCTCGAATGGTTTTCCGACGCAGACGGGACAATATCCCGGAATAGTGGATATCACGACTTCGCCTGGAACAGCCTCGTTCCGAGCGCTGGCTTACAACGAGGGCAGTCTTGTTGGGACGATCGGCTCGGGAGTGAATCCGAACTGGACCAACATTTCGCTGGGCGCGACAAACTACGCAGGTAACTTGCGCAACGGCGCGACAGGCGCGAAGACACTCAGCCTGGGCATCGTGCTGCTCGGGAATAACACGACGCAAGCCGTTGACCTAATTCGACGGCCGGTCGTGAATGAGAGCACTTCGGTGACGAATCTTCGTTACTTTTCGCAAGCCAGCTTGAAGATTCTGCTTTCCGACAATCCTAACGACATCATGACGCTGCCGTGCATTGATACTTCCACCCAGCCATTCGACTTGTCCAGCATCGCGCTGCCCGTGACGAGCTGGCCGACGTCTGGACCGGCCGCAACCTTGTTGACAATGATGACGACGAACAATGCGGCGGGATATAACACGCCGCCGGTGCCACTGGCAGCATCAGGCTCCGTGAAGGGCGCAACGGCTTACAGCAACGCTAACGGGTATTGGCTGCCGACGCCCAATGCGGCGCCGTACAACACTGCTTCAGGCCTGCCCATCATCAAGGGTTATATCAAGATCGAAGTGCAAACGGCTTATGGGAACCCGTGCGGGACGTGGAGAGACGTAACGCTAGAGGTTCTCAGCTACGGCTACGCTGGCCGGAACCTGAATCCTTGGAGTGGGTTGAGCGCAGCACAATACGGGACAGCAGAGCCCCTTCTTGGCCTGCCCGGCGCATTGCTTAATCCTTCGACATGCCAAGACGTACACCCCAACGCAATCATCCGTCTCGAACGAGTGCGCGATAATCCTTCGGATTGGGCGAATACAAACGCCAACACGCGTTGCGGCGTGATTAATAGCGCTACGCCCGCGAGCCAAGTCTATCCGGCGAATCCAGCCGACTATTGGCCGAATGCTTTGTTTGACGTTCGGGAAGGGACTTTGCGAGACGTCAGCCCGACGGGAAGCCTGAGCGGGGTAAACTACTCCTCGATGGTGACCATTGGCGGAGTGATGGATTATATCGAGGTAGACGCGAAGAATCTGGCGCGGTACCTGGGTGGAGCGCTGCCGGGCAACGGCCATAATTCGTTCGACGCCGTGAACGCCCCGAATGACTACACGGTCTATATTTCCGACCGGCGAGGCAATTACACTGCGGGGGCTTTGACGAACCCCTGGCCCCCGCTCTCTCCGAGCCAGCACGAGACGGGAGAGTACGGCTGGGACGATTTTGTGAATCCTTCGAGCGCCAGCGGGTGCCCAAGCGGTTCCCAAGATACAGGTGAGGATCTCGATGGGCTAGGCACGACGGGCTTTTACACTTATGGCCAGGATCCGACCTATACCATGGCGGCGGGCACGGCCTACTCAAGCCTGACCTATGGCCAATATGGAATGTATAGCCTTACGGGGACGGGCAACCTTTATGGTTCGTCTACAAGTAACGCGATCGCAGCCAATCCGAATTGCACGGTGACCAATCCATCGAAAGTGTGGCCGATGGCGGAAGTGATCCACGCGAACGAAGCGAGGGAAAATCCAAATCCGTTTTTCCGCCGCGCCGTGAAAATCATGGATGGCAATTTGCTGACTGCATTGGGCACTTGCCCCGGGACAGTTCCTTGCGGCTTGGCCATTGCGACCGAAAACCCGGCATACATTCAGGGCGATTTCAACGCCAATTCCGCCGGCGGCGGTTTTAATGACGCGAACGTGGCGGTATCCGTAAACGCCGATGCCGTGACTTTGCTATCCAACAAATACAACGACGTGAACAGCTTCGCGTTCCCGTACAACAACAACCATACCGCCGTGACGACGTACTACCGCACGGCGATTATGGCCGGTAAGGGCGACTCATTCGCGCAGCCCGCCGGCACGCCGCAGGACTTCGGAACCGACGGAGGAGTTCACAACTTCCTGCGGTATATCGAGAATTGGGGCGGGCAGACGCTCAACTATCGCGGGTCCATCATCAGCATGTATACGAACCGTCAGGCCGTCGGCGCGTACAAGTGCTGCACGGTTGTTTACTCGCCGCCGACTCGCGGATACAACTTCGATACGGAGTTTTTGACTCCCAGCCTGTTGCCGCCGCGCACGCCGCTGTTCCGCGACGTGAACACGACGGGGTTCACGCAGCTCCTTTTGCCCAATCAATAAAACGCAGCACACCGCTGCACCCACAGCCGGTCCCGAGTCCTCCGGGGCCGGTTGTTTATTTGAGGCGCCTGAATGGAAGTAGCGTAGAAGCACGCGCAATCGTTGAGCCACGCAGGCGCAGTTCACGGTCCAGGGCGAGTGCGAGTCGTGAAGCTGGTGCTCACTAGCGGAACGACGCAGCCTTGCAGAGGCGGCCAACCTGCGTCGGTCGAGGGATTGCGGCAGAGTGTGGTGATTGCCGGAGAGATTAGAGAAGGCGAGACCGTATCGTCCAAGGGCTCAGCGTAGACCTGGTAGTTGTGGCCAACGGGGAGGCGGCTGATCGTATAGCTGCCGTCAAATCTCGCCGGACCTGGCGAAGTACAACTCCAACCGCCCAGCGTCGCGCCAATCACTGCGCCGCTGGTTGCATCCACCGCAACGACGTGCGCGCCAAAGACTCCCGTGACGCCAGGCGGTGAGGCCGGCAGAGAGAGGGAATTGGCCGGAAGAATATGCCCGCTGATGGAACCTACGTTGATTGTGTCTGTGGGATCCGGGTAAAGCACGCGGAGGCCAGTGCGGTCATCGTCTCCCAAAGGCGCGTCAGGCTGCTGCGCGGTGGGGCGCGAACCGGAAAAGGAGCCAGGTGCAGGCGCAAAGGGATACATCATGGCGGCGAGAACCGCGGAGTGGCTGAAGCCAAGAGTGTGACCGAGTTCGTGAATGAGGAGTGACTCGAGATCATAAGCTTTAGGAGAGGAAGCGAGAGCAGCGGGCGTCGCGAACGTGATCGTGGAATTGCCGGGAGCGAAGTAAATATCCGCATCGAGGATCTGGCCGACTTGAGTTGCAGGCGAACCGCTTCCAGCTTGGACTCCGACGACATCGGCGGTGATGACGCGGGTGAACGCGAGAATGCCGGGAGTGAACGCGCCGTCCGGTTGATCGAAACAAATGGAATTGATGCCATCGGAACCACAGGCAGCTTGCGTGGTGGTGCGGGCGACGGGCGCGAAAGTGGCCGGGACGAGTGTGGCTCCGCTGACGTTGACCCACACGGATAAGGATTGCGTGATTGCGGCTTCGATTTCGTTTAGCCGGCCCGCAGGAGTCTGGTCTTGCGTGAGAATGGTGACGGGGTTCGTTCCCAGTGCGGTGCTCCAGTGCTCCGCGATCGAGCCGGTAGCAACGAGCGCATGAGCCGCCACGGGACATGCGGAGCCGCCGGAAAGACTGGCCGGTTGGCGCACGTCGGGGACGATTTCGTTGAAAGTGTATGCGCCGGCAGCGGGATTTCCGTAAGTAACAAACCAACACGCAAGGGCCAAAGCGCGGCACCTTGCTAAGCGCGTCGGGGATTTTATTGGCATGGAAAGCCTCCTTCATCACGGCTGCATGTTCGGCGGAAACTTACCGGGACGTTACTTAGTTTCGTGCTTGAGCGCTTTTTGCAATCGGGCACGGAAAAGAGCGACGGGCAGATTGCGGAATCCGCGGCGATGGAAAGCTCGAGTGCGAGGATCGAAAATGGAAGCCGAAGCGGAATCTTGCGTGACTAATTCCGTGCCCGTTTGGGGGTCGTGGCGAACGCGAAATGTTCCTTGCGACCAGCCAAGAACCTGGAAAGGCTTGCCTTCTTCTCCCCACAGGAAGAGAAAGACCTCCTCGCCGGGTCGGAAGGCGGGGACTTCAGCGACATGAGAGCGAAGGTGTCCAACGGCTCCGCCGAGGAGCCGCACTGAAACGGTTGAGGGCAGATCGCCCTTTTCACGTTCCAAGACTTCAAATTTTGAGACCGTCCAGATTTCGCGCTGATCCCAGAAGCTGGAGGAGCCCAGGCAGCGAAGCCGGGCAATCGCGGTGGATTCCCGCGCGAGATCATCCAAGTTCAGACGCGAGAGAGTGGTGCCGCTCGCGGCAACAACGGCGAGAAGCAAGAGTCCCGCGATGAACAGAATCCACAAGAACCGCCGTCTTTGCGCGTAGCTCATGTTTGCAGACCTCGCGATCTTCACTGGACGACCAAGGCGCCGGTTGCGGCGGCCTCGTCCAGATTGGTGTTTTGAATGAAGAGAGTGCGCGCGCCGGGAGAAGCGCTCGCGGGAACTTGAATCGTCAAATGAATGATGCCGAGCCCGGCAGGCTGCTTTGCGATGACGGAAATATCGCCAGGGCCAGAGACTGAGAAAGCCATGCTGGCGTCCAGGCCGCTATTTGAGAAAACGCAAATATCGAAGGAGGAGTTGCCGCTCGCCGGGCGCTGGAGAGAAAGCGGGCTTCCAGAGAGCGAACAGGAATTATTGGCGACGGAAAACATTCCCAGCGCAGCGACATTCAAATCCACGTCGCTGCCTTGCGCGCTCACACCCGCTGTGGTGGGGTCCACGACGACGATATCTTCGCCAGTGACTGCGGGCGCGGCGGCGGTGAGGGAAATCATGGCGTTGGCAGCGTTTGGCGCAGCGACAACGAGAGAAACCGAGTTCGAAACGGATCCGCTCGGATTGTCCACCTGGACGGAGACATTTCCCGCGACAGAGACGTCCGTGGCCGTGACGGGAGCCGAACACTGCGTGGTGCTTAGGCAGGTGGTGGTTCTTGCCGTCCCGGCGAGCATCACGATCGAGCCCGGGCCGGGACTTGCAGCCACGAAGCCGCTCCCCTGGACAAGCAGAGTGAATCCGTTGGCTGCGCCGGCGTAGACGCTAGCGGGATGCAAGGTTTGAATAATCGAGCCCGAAGAGATGGTGACGTTCGCGGAACCGGATTGCGTGGAGTCATCCTGACTGACCGCCACTACTTGCAATGCATCGGGCGAGGGAGGGGCACCGGGCGCGGTGTAAATTCCGTTGGAATCTACCAATCCGCATGCGCCTGCACTCGCGCACGAAGAGCCCTGCACTTGCCAGATCACAGCTTGATTGGCGGTTCCAAGCACGCTGGAGGTAAAGGCTTGAACAGATAATGGAGCGAGCGTCATGCTCTGGGGTTGAACGGAAACAAGAACGTGATTGATGACGGTGATTTGCGCGGATGCGGATTTTGTGGTGTCCGCGGCGCTGGTAGCCATGACGCTGACGGGATTTGGCTGAGGAATCGCGCCCGGCGCCAGATAGTCCACCACCAGGGGGCCGCCGCCGGTTATTTTTTGGCAAGGATTCGAGCCGACGACACAGATTTGGCCAAGGGTTGAATTGCCGCCGGAGATGCCGTTGACGCTCCAATTCACGGTGGGATTCGCGGACCCGGAGACTTGCGCGGCCATGGTCACGCGGTGATTCGCGGCCAGAGTGTCCGTTGTGGGAGAAATGCTGACGCTCACGCCGGCCTGGATGGACAGCATCGTCTGCGCTTCTTTCGTGGGATCGGCCTGCGGTGTTACCAAAACCGTGACCGTATTTGGGTTCGGCGGCGTGCTGGGAGCGGTATACGTGGCCGTGTCTGAGGTCACCGAACCGCCCGAAGCCTGTGAAGTGACGACCGTCAGAGTTCCGCAAGTTGTTTGGGTGCAACCCGGGCCCGTGACAAACCAAGTGAGATTCGTGTCCGGCTTCGAACCGGCGCCGGCAGTCAGAGTGGCAATGATCGAGGCGGTTCCTCCCGCAGTCACTACCTGAGGCGCACTGACCTGCAGCGTGAAACTGCTGTTGATGATGATCGAGGCGGTCGCCTGTTTGGAGGGATCCGCGACGCTCTGTGCTGACAGGGTTGCCTTTGCCGGCGAAGGCAGGATTTGTGGGGCGGTGTAGTTTCCGGAAGAATCCACGGCGCCGCACGCGGCAGGACACGCGGCCCCGCGCAGACTCCAAATTACAGACGCATCCGGATGACCGGCACTAATGATCGCAGCGTGAAACGGTACCGTGGACCCCAGCGCGATGCCGCTGCTTGACGGCGTGAGTGTGATGGCTATGTCGCTTGAGACGGTCACTTGCGCGGATGCGGATTTCGAGGAGTCAGCCTGGCTAGTGGCCGTGACTGTGATCGTGGCGGAAGAGGGCAAATCCGCAGGAGCGGTGTACACTCCAGCTGGTGTGATTGTTCCTACCGCGGAGTTGCCATTCGAGACTCCATTCACGCTCCAGGTCACGCTGGTGTTTGTGGAGTTCGCGACGTTTGCAGTGAAAGATTGGGAGTTTCCCAGCAGGAGCGAGCTACTAGCCGGCGTGACAGTGACAACAATAGCCGGGGGAGGAGGCGGAGGTGGAGGAGGGACTGTGCCCGAGCCGCCGCCGCAGCCGCTTAGCGCGAAAGCGAGCGCGAACAAAGCCAATCGGCACGAACGCGCGCACCGAATCGCTGCGGCGAATCCCGAAATTGCTACGCTGAACTTGCAATCAGAAAAAGGCGTGAGAGGCCGCATGCCAAGCGGAATGCAGGCGAAGGGCCAGCGAAGATCCGAAAGGCGAGTATTTCCAGTAGAGTTCAGCGGGTCAATGCCAGAAGGGTTATAAGTCTTTGAAAAAGAAATACTTGCATGCCCCGCAGGGTTCGGCTTGAAGGAACCATTTCGTTCTCGCGTGCATTGCCAGGGGCGAAATCGAACAGCTTCAATCCCTAATCGGGACCGGAGCGCGTGAGGTCTGTTCCAATATGGGATTGTGGCCGAATGTGCAAAGGCAAAGAGGCCTGAAGCAAAATTGCGCTCGTCGATCAAGCAAATGAACCATTCTTCTCGCGGCAGCGTCTGGCAGGTATACGGGGAGGGCGAGCGCGCTGGGGCTCGCGAAACCGATCGCATGCAGGAGCTGGTTCTGGTCCAACAACAGCACATGCTGAGCCGCTCCGAACTTTCTGAGAAAAGAGAGAGCGACTCAACAAGCGATGCAGCTGAAGCCGTCCAGCGGCGTGAGTTTGAAGAGCGGCTGGAGGAGTGCGGACCGCTGGCGTACCGGGTGGCGCGCGGAGTTTTGCGTAACGATGCCGACGCGGAAGACGTCGCGCAGGAGGCTTTGTTGCGGGCGTACCGGCGATTCGAACGCTTGCGAGATCGCTCGCGGTTTAAAGCCTGGCTCGTACGGATTTCATTCCGGCTGGCGCTGGACCGATTGCGTTCGACGAAGCGCAGGGAAGTACGTGAGACGCAGTGGGCAATTGGAGCGCCGCGGGCTTCGACGGAGGAGTTGGCGGGTGCGCAGGAATTCCAGGCGCACCTCGAACGAGCACTTGGCGAATTGCCGCGCAAACAACGGCTTGTGCTGCTGCTGGCGGCGATGGAAGGACACTCGGTGGAAGAAGTCGGGGAGTTACTGGACTTGCCGGTGGGGACTGTGAAGTCGAGATTGTTTTTTGCGAGAAAACAGTTAGCGGAGAAGTTGAGATGCCATCGAAAGTAGCAGTTTGCGAGAAATTCCGAGCGGAGTTAACGGACATTGCCGCGGCACGCGGCGAAGCACTCTCGACGTCGAACGAACTGCGCGTGCATCTTGCGGAATGTGCCGGTTGCCGCGCTTGGTTCGAAGAGGAGCGAATGCTCTTCAGCGCGATTGATGCGGGCGTTCACGCGGCAGTCAGCGCGGAAGTTCCTGCATCACTCCTGCAGCGAGTACGGGCCCGACTGAATGAGCGAAAAGCGATAGATCCTCTGTGGATGATGCTCGGGGCCGCAGTCTCGGCAACGTTGCTAGTACTGGCAATCAGCGCATTCGTCGGGGGGCACCGAAAGGAGAGTATCAATTCGAATGTTGGCCCTCGGAATGTTGCGAGTCACTCGGCGGCCGCTGACGCTTCTCCTGTCTCGTCAGCCAATGCACTCTCACCTGCTCAATCCGCAAGGCCTCTCGTTCGAGAAACGGGAGCGAAGGCAACTCCGCTTTACAGTGCTCGCCGCACAAACGCTCCGGTGGAGATTCTGGTATTGGTTCCCGCAGGGCGGAAAGCAGCGGTGGATGCGGCGTTACTGGATTTGACGAAGGGGACAGTAAAGGCGGGTGATTTGCTGCTTACGAAGAACGAAAAACTCACAAAGAGCGACGCGATTGCACCAATGGAAATTCAGGAAATGGAGATCAAGCCGCTCGCCACAATTAATGATCAAACAGGATCAACGGCCGATAGCACTCGATTTTGAGTCAAGAGAAGGACAAAGGGAGGGTGTCATGAACATCAGGAAGATCGCGATTGCCGTGCTGTTCGCAGGTTTTCTCTGCGGCGGGCTAGTGTTGCGCGCGCAGGACAAAACGAAATCGCAGAATGATTCGCAGGAAATCACGCCGCTGCGAGTGCAAGTGGTTTTTATGGAGTATGACGGAGACAAAAAGATCAGCAGCCTGCCGTATACGCTGCTCGTGAACGCCGACGACAAGGGCCCTCAGGCTGCCCTTCGCATGGGTCTCCGGGTTCCCATCGAAGTCGGTACCGGAGGCATGAAACAGTTCCAGTATCAGGACGTGGGTACAAATCTGGATGGGCGCGCGAACAAAACGGAAGACGGCCGATTCAATCTGAGATTGAACGTGGAGAAATCGTCCTTGTACACACCGGGCCCGACGGAAAAACCCGTCACGGTAGGCGGAAACGAAGTTCATCCGGGGCAGCCGGTCATGGAAGCTTTTCGCAGTCAGGTAAATTTAATATTGCGGGATGGCCAAACTATTCAGGCGACGGTCGCGACGGATCCCGTGAACGGCCATGTGCTCAAGGTCGAAGTCACGCTGAACGTGATCAAGTGACAGAGGCGAGGATTTTCATCTAGCGAAGGGTGTGCGCGAGCGCCGCTTTCAGAGCGCCATGCTGAAACTCAAAACCGAGCTTTTGCAATTTCGCAGGCAGAACGCGCTGACTCGAGAGGAGCAGCGCGTCCGCCATTTCGCCGAGCGCTACGCGAAGAGCGAACGCAGGAGCAGGGAACAGGGCCGGGCGGTGAAGCATACTCGCCAAACACTTTGTGAATTCCCCATTTGTGACGGGCTGCGGAGTTACCAGATTCAGAGGCCCACGAATCTCTCCATTTTCCAACGCGAGGAGCAAGATCGAAACCGCATCTCCGAGCGAAATCCAGGACATCCACTGAGTGCCGGGGCCGACTCTTCCTCCCAAAAAGAACCGAAACGGAAAAGCCATTTTGGGCAACGCTCCAGCCTCGCGCGCGAGGACAACTCCAAAGCGTGCGAGAACGACGCGAATGCCGATGGCTTCCGCTTTTCGTGCTTCGGCTTCCCATTGTTTCGCGAGATCGGATAGAAAATCATTTCCGGGCGAACTCTCTTCCGTGAGTTCTTCGTCACCGCGATTGCCGTAGAATCCGATTGCGGAGGCGGAGATCAGCACACGCGGCCTTGAATTCATTCTTGTGAGTGCCGTGACTAATGCGC
The DNA here is from genome assembly GCA_035279745.1 of Candidatus Acidiferrum sp. GTDB lineage: Bacteria > Acidobacteriota > Terriglobia > Acidiferrales > UBA7541 > Acidiferrum. The sequence continues at coordinate 187,747 of DATEHE010000022.1, forward strand.
GCGTCGTGTCCACGCGGCTTGAACGCAACTCAGTCTTGCGCGCGAGAGTCCAGCGGCGTGCCGCGATTGAGGCGCCCGCCAAGTTCACGACAGCATCTGCACCGACTGCCGCTCCGCCCAATTCTCCGGTGGCGGGATTCCAGGCCACCTGGAAGCCCGCGCCCGCTCCTCTTTGTGCGCTCGTGGCTGGACGTACGAGCCTGCAAACCGTGTGGCCCGCGCGAATTAATGCGGGGACCAGTGCGGTCCCAACAAGTCCGGTCGAGCCCGTTACCAAGATTTTCACGCGATATTCCAGACCCAGATCAATTAGCTTCTCCGAAAGGAACTAACTATCACGCTACGAAGGACTGAATCCCAGGTCAAGCACGAAGCCGCGCTACGAGAAGCAAACAGCTGAGAGGTTGCCGATAGAGAACCGCCGGCGCGCACCAGTGACACTTCAGCGCAGGCTATAGCCCCCGGCAATTCCGCGGGTTACAATTTCCTAGTGACTCTTCCTTCCCAGACAGTGCGCGTGCGAGTGCTTTTTTTTGGCCGATTGAAGGATATTGTCGGCCAGGCGGAGGCATCCGCGGAATTGGCGGATGGAACGCCGATCGAAGAATTGTTTTTGCGGTACGGCGCGGCGCATCCAGAGTTGACGCGATTCCGCTCTTCGCTTGTGGCATCGCGGAACCAGGAGTTCGCCGCCTGGAGTACGCCACTGCACTCCGGGGATGAAGTAGCGTTTTTGCCGCCGGTGAGCGGAGGGTAGCGCGCCCGTCATGAATACTAACTCGCAGCCCGACCTTCTGGCTTTAGTGCGCGATCCAATAGACCAGGGCGCGCTTGTGGCCCACGTCCGCGCGGCGGAAGACGGAGCGGTCGTTAGCTTTGACGGATGCGTGCGGAATCACTCCCGCGGCCGGCAAACGCTGTATCTGGAATACGAATCGTACGAATCCATGGCGCTGGAGAAAATCCGAGAGATCGCCACCGAGATGCACGAAAAATTTCCGATTGATCGTGTGGCAATCGTCCACAGGCTTGGCCGTCTGGAAATTGGCGATACCAGCGTTTTCATTGCGGTCAGCTCCGAGCATCGCCCAACTGCTTTCGAGGCTTGCCGGTTTGCGATTGACACGCTGAAGCGGACCGTCCCTATCTGGAAAAAAGAGTATTTCGAGGATGGCGCCGTTTGGGCGGACGGCGAATTGCCGCCGGCGCCGCTGGAAACACGCTTGGCACGGCCCGCATCCTAGTAAATCGATGAGCGCCACACCTCCTAGACTGGTCGCGGCCGCCGGGGCTGCGCTGTCGCTGCTGTTACTAGCCGGCGCAACTACTTCTCAAGAAAAGCCAGACCGGCCGCCCTGGGCGCAGCCGAAAGCAAAATCATCCGGGAACAGCTCTTCTGGCGACTCGACTGCCCCGATTCGATCATCTCCGCCTGCAGCACCAGCGGGAAGCATCGTGCCTCCGCCGGAGCAACCGCTCAAGACGGCCCCGAACGTAGAAGAGCAGCGTGGAAAGATCAAAGTCAAAGTGGATTTGGTGAACGTCCTGGCGAGCGTGCTGGACGAGCACAACCGGCCGGCGCCCGATTTGCCAGTGCAGGCATTTCAAGTGTTTGAAGAGGGCGTGCCGCAGAAGATCGAAGTGTTCGAACCGGAAACTAAGCAGCCGCTTGATATTGAGCTGATGATTGATGCGAGTCTGAGCGCAAATATCGAGATCGGATTTGAAAAGGAGGCGGCTGCGCATTTCATCCGACAGGTTCTTCGCCCAGAGGATCGCCTGGCCGTTTTCTACTTTGATGAAAACGTGACGGAACTCGTGGGCTTTTCCGATAACGTTTCTGTGCTGCAGGCTGCCGTTCGAAAGATTCCGCCCGGCGCCGGGACTTCCATTTACGATGCAATTCTTCTGGGTTCGAAGGCGCTGGAGCGACGAGGCGAGGAACGTCGCCGCGTGATAATTCTGGTCACGGATGCTGGCGAAACAACCAGCCATAGCGATTTTGAAGCGGCGCGAAAGGCGGCGGTGCGCTCGGACTCACTCCTCTACACGATTGTGATTCGGCCGGTAAAGAACGAGAGCGGGCGGAACACGGCCGGCGAGCATGCCTTGGAAACGATTACGGAGACAACTGGCGGGGACATCTTCTTTCCGGACAGGCCACAAGATCTGACGACGATTTTCGACGTGATTGACAGGGAACTGCGCACGCAGTACAGGCTGGGATACTACCCGAACCCAAAGGGGCCGGCCAACACATATAGGAACATCGAAGTAAAAGTGCTGAACGGCGAATATCACGTGCGGGCGCGCAAACAGTATTTGACCGGACCACAATGAAGCCCGGCCGAGAAATATCCCGTTCGCTTAGTCTGGTTTCTTGATGTCCGCGCCAGCCTGCTCGATGCTGCCTTTTACGAGTTCCGTTTTCACTTCGGATTTTTGATTTGCCAGCACATCCACTTCGGTTTCAAACGTACGGTAGCCCGGTAATTCAATTTTGATTTTGTGTTTTCCAGGACTGACCAAGAGCGAATGGAAGTGGCCACCCAATTCGCTGGCGTGGCCGATGTAGCTCCCATCCAGAAAGACGGCGGCGCGCTTGGGCCGCGCGGAGATTTTGAGTTCCGCGGTCACATCGGGAGTGGTCGCGCCGGGAATCAGCTTCATGGAGACCTGAATCACCTGAGTCTGTCCGGGCTCGATCACCAAGTCTCGTGAGATGTCCTGATAGCCCTTCTGACGAACGTCCACATGGTGCTTGCCGGGAAGCAAAAGGACTTTCTTGTTGCCCTTCAACTCTTTGACGTACCCGACATAGTTGCCATCAACCCATACACCGGAATCGAGGTCGAGCTGCGTATCGCCCTCGAAGAATAGCTGGCCCATGACCTTGTTGTCTTGCGCTGAGGCGCGCCTTGCGCCGCAGTAGAGGCAAAGCAACAGAGCAAGCGCAGCGGAAAATCCGAGTTTTATCCTTCTGGACATAGCTCACCTCACCTTGAGGGCGGAATATTATTTTAGCGCGGGTACAGCCAAGATTGAGGCAGAAAAGCTGTCGAAGCGAAAAAATTCCGATGACAGCAGGGACCGTGCGCGCAGCTAAACTCTTCTTGAGCCAGATGGTAAAGTGGAAAGATCACTCCCCGGCCCAGAAGTTACGGGGTCGGAGCCGACAGGAAATCTTGTGAGTAAGGACTACCTCAACGCCGCAATCGAAATTGCCCAGGAAGCAGGGAAGATTCTGCGCGAGGAATTCGACCGGCCAGTCCAGATCGCCTACAAGGGAGAGGTGGACCTGGTCACGCAAGCGGACAAGCGCTCGGAACAAGCCATCGTGGCTCGACTGACAAAATACTTTCCCGAGCATTCGATCGCAGCGGAAGAAGGCAGCGGACATGAAGGTGGAACGGAATTTCGCTGGCATGTGGATCCCCTGGACGGCACGACCAATTTTGCGCACGGCTATCCCTGTTTTTCGGTCTCCATTGGGCTTGCCCAGCGAGGAGCATTGCTGCTTGGCGTTGTTTATAACCCAATTTACGAGGAGCTCTATGTCGCATCGCGGGGCGCCGGCGCAACTCTGAACGGGAAGCGCATTTTCGTATCCAAAGTAAAAACACTCTCAACAAGCCTGTTGTGCACCGGTTTTCCGGTACAGAAGCGCCAAGCGACGCCGAATATTCACTACTACTGGAACTTTACATTGCATTCGCACGGAGTGCGGCGAGACGGCTCCGCAGCGCTCGATTTGGCCTGCATCGCGGCAGGTCGCTTTGACGGATTCTGGGAATTTGGCTTGAAGCCTTGGGACACCGCTGCTGGAGTGCTTCTCATCGAAGAAGCCGGAGGTAAGGTGAGCGATTTTGAGGGCCAGCCCTACCGTCTGGGTGGGCCTGTGATTCTTGCGACTAACGGCCTGATCCACGAAGAAATACGGACTGCGGCATTGGAAATCTCCAAGCAACCTGCGGATGCTCCGCTGAGACGTACCTCGCACCGGGATAAGTAAACTTCCACTTATAAAAAGCTAGCAGCACGCTTACGGATTCCTAACAGACAACGCGCTACTTTTTCGTGGCAACAGTTCGGCCCTGCGAAACGTTGAAGACATTCGAGTTTCGTCACCCAGTTATTCGTTGCCAGTGTGAATTGAGTGGAGAGAAAAATGCGCGCACGCACGTTCGGGAAGAAGTCGGTTTTAGCGGCAGTGCTCATCGGATTTTGCGCTATGGGATTAGCCAAGCCGGTCCATGCGAATGATGAAGGGAAAAAGACCATCCCGTCAGCCAAGGCGACAGCCGGCAAGGACGAAGCCGTCGCCCCAGAATTGACGCCGCGCGAAAAAATGCTTCTGGATCGGATCGAACAACTGGAAAAACGCGTCGCGGAACTCGAATCTAAGGATAGTCCCGAGAAAGGAGCAAGCGGCGACTCTGCATCGGGTACTGTAGCCGCTACCCCACAACCTGCAGGAGCAACGTCTGCAACGCCTGCTACAGTGGCGGAAAGCGCCTCCAGTCCTGGTGCTGCTCCTTCGTCCGCCAGTGCAACAACTGGAACAACGGCTCGCGACACCAATATTGTGGCATCCAGCAAGGTGCTTGAAGCATCGAAAGGCCAAACCCCGGAAACAAAAATCTCGAAGTCCGCCAAACAGCCTGCCAGCGACCCCTTTGCCTTCGCAGACTTTACCTGGCTGAACGGAAATCCGCGAACCAAAGAGGCGGCGGTGGATACGAAGTTTTTTACGCCGGAGATCCGCTCTGATGTGTCTTACATCTACGATTTTAATCACCCAAAGGACGACAGCATCGGAGGTTCCAGCGAGGTGTTTCGTTCGCAGGAAGTGCAGCTGACGCAACTCGGCGTGGGCGGAGACTTCCACTACGACAACGTGCGAGCCCGGCTGATGACGCAATTCGGAATGTATTCGGAGACCACGCCGCGCAACGATGCCAGCCCGGCGCGTGGTCAGTGGAATCTCGACACTGCGTACCGCTACATTTCCGAGGCATACGGCGGGTATCACTTCAACGTGCTTCATGGAGTGAACGTCGACGCGGGAATTTTCATGTCGTACATCGGCCTATTCAGCTACTACAACTTCGACAACTGGGCGTACCAGCCGTCCTTCGTATCATCGAACACGCCCTGGTTCTTCAATGGCGTGCGCGTGCAGATTTTTCCGACGGAACATCTGAAAATCGAGCCATGGTTCACCAACGGCTGGCAGTCCTATGGCCGCTTCAATAACCGGCCAGGCTTCGGAGTGCAGATTCTCTATAGGCCGAATGGATGGCTTTCCGTGCTTGGCAATGAGTACATGCTCGGCGCTGAAACTCTGGGAGTCCCCAACCGCATTCGCTACCACTCAGACGATAGCCTCGAAATCAAGTACTACGATCAATCGGGAAAATTCGCGGACAAGATGGCGTTTTCGCTCACGGGAGACATCGGATGCGAGCATGGTGGCGGAGTCAGTTGCGCGACGAATTCCAAGAAGGGGCCAAAGCAGGATTTTCTCGGATTCATGCTCTATGACCGCACTTGGTTCCACAATGACAAATTTGCCTTAACGCTCGGCGGTGGGCGTATCAACAATCCGGGGCGTTATCTGGTTCTGTTGCCCCCGATCAATGGAGCGACAGCGGCGACTGGCACGCCTTACTTTACGGAGAACCCCGGTGATCCCTTCAAAGCTTGGGACGCATCCGGCACGTTCGACTACATGCCCAGCCAGTACATCACGTTCCGTTGGGAATTCGACCATCGCGCGGCGAATGTGCCTTATTGGAGCGGTCCGGGCGGCATCACGCCTCCGGGTGGCAACAATACCAGCCCGTCATCGCTTGCGTGCCTGGACGGATCGGTCGCAGTGAGCGGTGCTTGCGGCTCGGCTGGGCTCTGGACTCCGGACCTCAAGAAAATTGAGAACCGGATAGATCTCGCAATTCTCGTGAAATTCTAAAAAGCAGCGAAGTATTGACGCGGTCTCGGCGTCACAGATACATCACATAACCGCTTATCGCTTTGCGCTCAGTACCGCGTGGAGATACAGTGGGATATAACTTTTGCGTGAGGTCGCGCGGGCACGCGGAGGCTTGTCCCCATGTATAAGGTCGCTGCTTTTATCACCATTTGGCTGGCGCTTTCGCCTGCCTGGAGCCCACAGAACGAGGCAGTGCTTGAGTGTTACAAGAGCTGTCGAATGTCGCCTTCCTACAAAGACCCGGACATCCAGCGTCAGGAGATTGTAAATTTGGAGCGTGAAGCCGCGAACGCTATCCAGCATAGTGACGGGACTTTTTTCCGGCGTGTCTATGCCGACGACTTCACAGGAACACTGTCGCGAGGCGAAGGCGTAAACAAGACAGATTTTATCAATGCCGTGCAGTCCACTTCCATCCGCTATCTTTCGTTCAATGCGAGTGACATCAAAGTGCGCATCTACCGCGATTCGGCGGTGGCAACCTGTCTTTGGTCACTCCGCGCTGTCGTGAAAGGCCAAACGATTAGCAGCCAGATGCGGGCGATCCACGTTTACATCAACAGCGGCGGCGGTTGGAAGGTGATTGCCGGACAGGACAATCTGATGCCGCCTTACACTGCCCAGGTTTTGTAAGAAACCTGCGAACGACTTATCTGCTGGGGTGCAACTTCTAAGCCAAGCAAAGTTGAGGCGAAGCCGCCTGGAATTAGAGCTCAATTTCTAGAATCAGCTCGCAATTCAGGGAAGACTCACTCGTAGCGCAATGCCACGAGCGGGTCCACGCGCATGGCTCGCTGGGCGGGAATATAGCAGGCCAACAACGCAACGCAAACCAGAAGCAACGCCACCCCTGCAAAAGTGAGGGGATCCGTGGCTTTTATTCCAAAGAGCAAGCTGGAGATCAGCCTCGTTAAAGCAAAGGCCCCCACGAGGCCGCAGATCACGCCAGCAAGGGCAAGGCGCGTGCCAAAACCAATCACGAGACGCCAAATATCTGCCGGCCTCGCACCGAGCGCCATTCGAACGCCAATTTCACTCGTCCGCAAACTGACCACGTAGCTCATGACTCCGTAGACTCCCACTGCCGCGAGGAGCAGAGCGAAGGCCGCGAACACTCCAAGCAGAAACGTTGAGAATCGCCGGGGCGATACAGAATCGGAGAGAAGGTGATTGAGCGTCATCACGTGAGTGGCCGGCAAGTTCGGGTCGAACTTGTGGATGGCCGCGACGGCGGCCAGCGTGAGAGCTCCCGGATCGGAGTTGCTGCGAATGACTGTGTACGTCGTCCAACCGCCTGTGAAGTAGACGTCAAACGTCGGCGCAGCTTCCAGGCCATACTGATGGACATCTCCAACCACGCCAACGATCAGGGACCAGCACGGCTGCGGATCAAGCGAACACAGATTGATTCGGTGGCCCACAGCATCGCCACCGGCCCAGAATCTTTGGGCCATTGCCTCATTCACCAAAATGTTTTGTCTGGCGTAATCATGCGCATCCAGCGGCCGGCCCGCGCGCAGAGGAATTCCCATCGCCGCGAAATAACCAGGGCTTACGCTGCGAGTCTCGGCAACTGGGCGAGCACCGTTCGATGGCGGAGGCTGGCCTTCCAGGACAAACCGGGATGCGGAGCGCATCGCCGATCCCAACGGCAGCACACTGATTCCACCAACAGCTTGTACCCCGGGCAACGCCTGTAGTTGATCGGCTAATTCGGTGTACTGTAGCGACTGTTTGCGTGCAAGCGCGATTTGTTGGTCGGCGGTTAGCTTGTTCGCTTCCGTCGGCGAGAGCTGAGGCTGATCTACTTGCAGCGCCAGAATGTGATCGTGATGGAATCCGGGATCGACTTCGATCAATCGATGAAAGCTGCGCAGAAGCAACCCGGCTCCGATCAGAGGGACAAGCGCCAAGGCGATTTCGGCAACAACCAAAACACTGCGCAATTTCTGCCCTCCCGACGAGCCGGCGTTTCGCATCCCTTCTTTCAAAACACCGTGCAAGTTCTCTTTCAGCGATTGCGCCGCGGGGATAAGCCCGCAAACAACGCCCGCCAGGAGGCTTACGCACATCGTGAATGCCAGCACCCAGCCGTTCAAGCCTGCTTCCTGCACGATTTTGAGTTCCGGCGGTACGAAAGAGTCGAGCACTCGAAGTCCGGCGACTGCGAGCAGGATGCCGCAAATGCCGCCCAGGAGCGCGAGCAGCAAGCTCTCCGTCAGGAGTTGGCGCAGCAGGCGCAAACGGCTCGCACCCAGAGCCACGCGCAACGCCATTTCTCTTCGCCTTGCGGCGTTTCGCGCAAGCAACAAATTCACAATATTGGCGCAGGCGACCAGCAGGACCAACCCTACGGCTCCAAGCAAAATCAGCAAAGCCACACGCATTTTCGCCGCCGACGGATTTTCCATCGGCGCGACCGCCACCCCCCAATTCTTGTGCGTGTCCGGAAACGCGGCCTCTTCCTGGCGATTGAGTATGGTCAACTCGGCTTCTGCTTGAGAAACGCTAACCCCGGGCTTCAGCCGTGCCAGGATGCTGAACTCGTGGTGGACGTGGCTTGTTAAGTCAACTCCGTACTGGTTTACCGGCAGCCAGACGTCCGTGGTAGGCGCAATCTGAAACCTCGCGGGCAGTACTCCATCGACGGTGTATCCCACGCCGTCAAGGAGGATAGCCCTACCCACAATCGTTGGATCGGAGCCAAAATGATTCGCCCACAAATGATGACTCAGCAGTACGACGCGAGGCCCTCCAGCCTGATCGTCTTCGGGAGTGAATGTGTGTCCAACCACTGGCCGCACTCCGAGCAACGAAAATAAACCCGAGTAAGCAAAGCGCGCTTCGAGCCGTTCGGGCTGGCCGTCTCCCGTCAAATTGAGGCCACTTGGAATATCAATGTATGCCGCCATCGCGGAAAAGCTAGAAGCTTCGCGCCGGAAATCCAGGAAATCTCCAGAGGAATTTGGCAGGCGAGGAAACTGGGGAAAGTAAGTGTTAGCGATCTCTACCAGCGCCGAGGGATCGGGATAGGGAAGCGAGCTGAGGAGAACAGTATTTACGACGCTGAAGATTGCAGTGTTTGCGCCGATTCCTAAGCCCAAAGTCAGAACGGCCACAGCTGCAAATCCTGGATTCTTCCTTAGCCCCCGCAGAGCCTGGCGCAGATCTTGGAGAAGGTTTTCCATGCGGACCACGGAACTCTGAAAAGTTAGACGCGCCAGCAGGAACGACGTTTCCGTTCCTCACCGACGATTCTTGGAGAAGCCCCCACGCGCATTGTAGAACAAGACTGGCCACAACAATCACTTGTGCGAGTTTCTGGTTGTGCCCGATTCCAGAGCGCGATCGGCGAATTGCAGCATCCCGGGCAGGTGCTCGGCAAAGTAAGTCCAGTCATGTCCGCCAGGATATAAGTGGAATTCGTGCGGGATGTGCCGAGCGGTAAGCAGTTTATCCAGGGCCTCGGCTCCCTCGTTGAAGCCATAGTCATCTTGGGCGCCGCAATCGAAGTAAATCTTGAGCCCAGCGAGATTTGCCGTCCGCGCGATTGTCAACGGATCATTCTCTTTCCAGAATGCCGCATCGAACGGATTTCCAAAAGCGTCTCCCAGAATGCGCAGTTGGCTGATTTGCCGAGACTCCTTTGCGCTTACCTTCGGCAATTTCTCGATCAGCGCGGCGCTGTGCGCCCCAACCACGCCGAAAAGATTCGCGTGCTGAAAGGCAATGTGCAGCGCTCCATAGCCGCCCATAGATATTCCAGCGATGCCGCGCGCTCTTCGCCCCGGAAGTGTGCGATAACGCCTCTCAATCCCCGGCATAAACTCGCGCAAGAAAAAATCCTCATATCGCTGGCGTCCATTGCGCGAATTGATGTAGAAGCTCGCCCGGGCCGCCGGTGTCACGATCAGGAATTCTCCCAATTGGTGCTGCTCCCACAAGTCCTCGACCAGATTAATGCCGCCTGAATGAATGAGCATCTGTTCGTTGTCGCCCAAGCCGTGAAGCAGGTAAAGAGTGGCAAACCGACGCGCCTTGTCTGCGTCGTAGCTTGGAGGAAGGAGGACGCAGTAGGGAACATCTCGTGCCAGGATTTTGCTATGCAGTGAATTGCATTCCGCACGGCCTGTGGCTCTCGCGACCCCTGGAAGCCAGAGTATTGCCAACAGCAACGGCCCCCACGCGGCCCGTCGCAATCTATTCATATCGCAAAGCCTCAACGGGGTTGAGCTTCGCTGCTCTCGTCGCAGGGTAAAGCCCCGCTGCCAGGCTAACGAGCACAGAAAAGGCTACGGCAGCCAGCACAAGCCACATCGGCACGGCAAACACGTGCGCCGACGGCAAATTCTGCCGGTGCAAATAGAGATTTGTCCCCCAAGTTACCGCCCGGCCGATAAACCAGCCAAATCCCACGCCAAACACTCCGCCGAGTAGTCCCATGACACCGGCTTCTAGAAAAAACAATTGCTTCACGTCACCATCGGCCGCGCCCAAAGCTTTCAGGATTCCAATCTCGCGTCGCCGCTCCAAAATCGCCATGACCAACGTGTTGATAATCCCCAGTGTGGCCACTGCGAGCGCCAGGCTCCCGAATATTGCCAGTAACAAATCAAAAATTGTGAAGAAGAGCCGCAAATTGCGCGTCGCGTCCAGCAGTGAAAACGTGCCAAATCCCATGTTCTTGATGGCTGTCTCGATATCCGTCACGTCTCTTGGATTCTTCGCGCGTACTGTCAAGCTGGCGTACTGCGGCCTTCCGGTGGCGCGCACCGCGTCTCTCAAGTCATTCACTTGCGCCACCCGCAGCGCCGCCGCCACCTGCTGCGGAATCAACAAGCGGCCGCTTCCGAAACCTCCAAAACCGGCGGCCGGTTCCGTCTCAACTATTCCCACGATGCGCAGGTTCTTTTCACGCGGAACAATCGAAAATCCTCCCGAATCGCCGGCTGGCGCATCGCCCTTCCCCTCGCTCGCCTGGGGAGGCAGCGCCTCACGTTCCGCGTATCGCACCACGAGATCCTTCCCAATCAATGCATCGGTTTGCGGTGACAACTCCTTTGCAAGTTCGATTTGCAGAATGGCTTCGTCCGCGGCCGGCCCGGAGAAAAAGCTGCCCTTCATTCCATCAAAAGATCCGTTCGACCGGGATGATTCGGGCACGCCGGCGACCATCGTTGAGAAGGCGCTTCCGTTGTAGCGAATCTCTGTAGGAAAACGAATCTGAGGATATACCTCGACGACGTTCGGTAATTTCGCGAATTCATTGCGGGCATCATCATTTAAGACGCGTATTTCCTTTTCGGGAATGGCGGTTGCCGCGGTTCGCCGCATTCCTGGCATCGTCCGCCGCTGCGTCACAAGCACCGTATCAAAGAGGCCTGTGTTGGAAAGCCGTTTGGTGGCCAATTCCTGCAGGCCTACGCCCAACGATACCATTGCCACAAGCGAGGCCACTCCAACCGTTACGCCAAGTGTCGTCAGCGAATTCCGTAGCACGGCTTCCCGCAGATTGCGCAATGCCAGTTCGCTCAGGTCCCGGACTTTCATGCCGTGGCCCCGTCACTCACGAGTTTGCCGTCGGCCAGCGCCACGATCCGGTCCGCAAATCTATCCGCGAGAGACCGCTCGTGCGTCACCATCACGACGGTCATCCCCATCTTGAGTTGAATTTCCTTGAGCAGTTGCATGATGGATTCCCCGGTCGCGCTGTCCAGATTTCCTGTCGGTTCGTCCGCAAAAAGAATCGTTGGCCGGTTCACGAGCGCTCGCGCCAGAGCCGCGCGCTGCTGCTCGCCTCCGGACATTTCGCTGGGCCGGTGGCTCAGGCGTTGATCGAGCCGCACGCGCGCCAAAGCCTCCTGTACGCGCTCTTTTCTTTCGTTGCGGTCCACTTCGGCGAGCCGCAGTGGCAGTTCCACATTTTCTTCGAGGGTCATCCGGGGAAGCAAGTTGAAGGATTGAAACACCATTCCGACTGTCTTACTGCGGTATCGGGCCAGTTCCAGGGAGTTCATTTCCGATAGATTCTTGCCGTTTGCGAAAATCGCGCCGGATGTGGGTCGGTCCAATCCGGCCATCAAGTTCAGCAGTGTGGATTTGCCCGAACCCGAGCTTCCCAGAAGCGCCACGAATTGACCGGAGCGGATCTCCAGAGTTACTTCATTCACGGCGCGAATCATCGCCGTGCCCATGTCGTAATGCCTTGAAACCTGTTCTGCGCGCACCGCCAACCCGTTGTGATTTGTCATCATCTCCTCTCGATGGTACTACGCACGCCGCGCGCGGTGAGTTTCGATATGCTTCTTGCTTTGGAGCCATGAGCTCACGCGCTCTTGTCCGCAAAATGCAGTTTCCCAGAATCCGCTTGACACGCCGGATTCTTCTTGCTATTTTCCTAGCAGATGTGCTAGAAAAATAGCATATGGCCCGCAAGCCCAAACCCGTTTCCCTCTCCCGCCGCGAGCGCCAGATCATGGACGTCCTCTATCGCCTTGAACGCGCTTCCGTCAGCCAGGTTCTCGCCCAGATGCCCGGTAAACCCAGTTATTCGACTGTCCGCGCCCAGCTGCGCGTCCTCGAGGACAAAGGTCACGTCCGCCACGAAGAACTTGGCCTGCGTTACGTCTATCTTCCCGCCGTGCCGCGCGAAGTAGCCCGCCGCTCCGCGCTTCGTCACCTGGTTGAAACGTTTTTCGAGGGCTCGACGGAAAAAGTCGTAGCCGCTCTTCTCGGCGGTGAAGCTGCGCGCCTCTCCTCGGAAGAGTTCGATCGCATCGCTCGCCTCATTTCCGAAGGGCGAAAGGAGGGTTCCTGATGACTTCCGCAAATTTTGATCAAGCCCTCGCATTCCTCGGCGATTGCAGCCTCAAAGCCACGCTACTGCTGGGCGCCGCCTGGGTTCTTGCCTGCGCACTTAGACGAAGTTCATCCGCGTTGCGCCACCATCTCTGGGTTGCAGCGATTCTCGCATCGCTGGCTCTGCCATTTGGAATTTCGCTGCTCCCAGTGTGGCATTCCCCGGTGCTCGGCCAAGTGGTCTCGATTTTCGGCGCAAACCATGCAGCGCCAGCACGCTTGATTCCTCCGGATCCATCTGCGATGAGCATTCACGTTCATCCCGTCTCGTCCGCTGCGCTGAACTGGCCCCTCCTCATTTTAGTTCTTTGGGCCATAGGTTCTTTCTTCATCGTCTTCCGCCTCCTTGCCGGATACGTGCGCATCGCTTGGATTTCCGCAAGTTCCACTCCTCTTCTTTTAGACGAGTGGATGGCCGCCACTCTTACCATCTCGACCTCGCTTCGGATCCGTCGGCCTGTGCGCCTGCTGCGAGCTCGCAGTGCCCTCGCCATGCCGCTGACCTGGGGATTCTTGCGTCCTGTGATCGTTCTCCCAGCCGGCGCGGGCGAATGGGACTTACATCGTCGCGACATCGTGCTCACTCATGAGCTTGCCCACATCGCCCGCCACGACTGGATATTGCAAATCCTCGCCGAATTCACCCGCGCGCTCTACTGGTTTCATCCACTTGTCTGGCTGGCAGTGCTGCGGCTTCGTCAGGAGAGCGAGTGCGCCTGCGATGACGCCGTCCTGCGCACCGGCATCGCGCCGGCTGTTTACGCCAGCCAGCTACTCGATCTCGCAAGGAACATGGAAAACCGGGCCCGGGTATGGGCAACCGCCGTCGCAATTGCCCGCCCAACCAATCTTGAAAGGAGATTTTCAGCAATGTTGAATCCGGCAGTTAATCGCACTCGCCTGTCCGTCAAGGCACGCTATCTCGTTCCCGTGCTTGCTTTGTTTTGCCTGCTTCCGCTTGCCGCGTTGCGCTTACCGGCACAGAATCTCGCAGGCAAGACTTCAGGCACGATCCATGATCCAAGCGGCAGTCCCTTGGCAAACGCCACCATCGTCATGACCAACCATTCCGTGAACACGATTGATATGACTACGACCGACCGTAGCGGAAACTTTTCCTTCAGTGCACTTCCTGCCGGCGCTTACGAACTCGAGGTTTATAAGCCCGGATTCGCCACACTTCGCAAGCCGGATCTTACGCTTGAGCCGGGTCAAGACTTCTCTGCCAATTTCACGTTGGATATCGGCGCCATCACTGAGCATGTGACAGTGGTTCCTTCGGATTCCGAAAGGCCCGTCGTCACCGCTCGCACGGACGGAAAGCCCTCACGGCTAGGGATCGGCGGAGGTGTGGAAGCCGCGAAGCTCTTGACGCGCGTTCAGCCCAAATACCCCGAGACCGCAAAATCGGCGGGCGTACAAGGTACAGTCGTTCTTCACGCGGTGATTGGCAAGGAAGGAAAACCTCTTTCGCTGCGTGTGATGAACAGTGAAATTGATCCTAGCCTGGCGCGCTCTGCAGTCGAGGCTGTCAGTCAGTGGCGATACACGCCCACCCTCCTGAACGGTGAGCCCGTCGAAGTGGACACAACCATCACCGTGAACTACTCACTCCAAGAATAGGGCATCAAGCCGCCCCGATCTGTTAGGGAAGGCGCGCTTGCGTGCCGGTTCGATTCTTCCCGGAAATCTCGAGCCGGGGAAATCGTATTCCAGACTGATTTGTGGCTTTTAGTCGCGCTGCTCTATGTGGGCCTTATGCGTTGCAGGAAATGTTTGGGCGGGACGCGCCACTGGCACGGAGTTTCTGCTCCTCGCCCCGCCCCCATTTCCTCATCGAGGCGAATATTACTTGCCGGGTGTTACGACTTCTTCGTTGCTATTTTGGTTTTTGCTTGGCTGATCTTCACCTCCGTCGCCACCCGCTCCTTCTTGTCCATGTGATAGTAGACCGTGGCCATTTCACCCTTGTCCAAGCTTCCTTCCTTCTTGGTGTCCGTGTTCAACACAAACGTGGTGTTTTCTTCCTTGCCCTTCCACTTGCGTCCGAGGACCAGATCGGTGTCGGTGATCGACTCGATTGTCCCCGTTCGGTGGTAAACAGTTGCCTTCGCCTTCGCCGTCGCTGTTGTTGTCTTCGTGGTTGCGCTCTTTGTCGGAGTAGCATGCGCGACAAGCGCAGCTCCCTCTCCACAGAAGCACAGTGCAGCTGCAAGCAACAGAACGGTCTTGATTTTCATGGATATCCTCCTCGGGTGGGTGTGCCCGACTGCCGATTGGTAGGATGCGTACCGGAAAGAAGTGGTTGGGAGGACGCTTCTTTGTTTCAGGCTTCCCGCCGGTGAACTGCGATGGTTGTTGCTATTGGTGGGATGCTTGCCTAGTTGGAAAATTCCGCGTCGTCAATGGCTCGATCACCGCGCAGTTCGTCGCTATCGCTTGCCGTCCATCCCTGATTCGAGGAAATTGCGAAGGAAACCGTCGCGTCCTTGGTTGCATCCGCAAGCGTTCGAAATTTCGTTCCATTAAACGCGGTTTGTCCCGGCAGGAACCCGCTGATCAGATCCGCGCCGCCAACGCTAACCTGGAAGTCCGCGATCAGCGCAAGCCCGCCCACCGGCACGCTCAAATCATATGTGACCTTCACGTTCGAATGGTCTTTTTCAAAACGAATCTGATAGTTGACGGGAATTGTGTCATCCATGGTGGCTGCCCCCTCGCTTGTCGTCACACCCGATACGTACGCATATAGTAGTGGACTCAAGCCGATTTGAGTAGTCGCCAGAGAATTTCAGCTCCGGTATGTCTCCTACCCGTGAGAAGAAACTAGTTTGAGCAGGCCAAATCCCCATCGTGGCTCTTCATTCGTCACATAGCCGGGAGATTCCTTCTGCCATTGGCCCCGCTTCCTCTAAGATGACGGTTATTCCCATTCTTGAGCATTTCCAGGAGGCCTCGTGCCCGCGAACGCAGAGTTTGACCTGATTGTGATTGGCTGCGGCCCCGCAGGGGAAAAAGCCGGCGCGCAAGCCGCCTACTTCGGCAAGCGCGTCGCCGTCATCGAACGCGCTCCGCACGTGGGCGGCAGCGGCATCAACACCGGCACGGTGCCCAGCAAAACGCTCCGCGAGTCCGCGCTCTATTTTTCCGGCCTCAAGCAGCGCGGCCTTTACGGCATTGATTATTCGCTCAAGGACAATCTCACCGTCCAGGATTTTATGCACCACGAACGCGCCGTTGTCGAGATGGAGCGCCAGCGCATTCTGAATAATCTCGAATTGCACCACATCGAACTGATTCGCGGGCAGGCCAAATTTCAAGATGCCCACTCGATTCAAATCACCAGCCCGGATGGCTCGCGCCAGCTTCGCGGGGAAGTGATTTTGATCGCGACCGGTTCAAAGCCAAATCGTCCGGCGGAGATTGCTTTTGACGATGTGCATACTTTCGACTCGGACACATTTTTGCAGATGGATCGGATTCCCAAAAGCCTCGCAGTAATCGGTGGAGGAGTAATTGGCTGCGAATACGCTTCCATTTTCGTGGCTCTAGGTGTGGACGTCACTCTCGTGGATGGCCGGGACCGTTTGCTGCCGTTTCTCGACTCGGAAATTGCCGAGCGGTTGCGCGACCGCTTGACCGCGCTTGGCATGCGTTTCCTTTTCAACGAGCGCCCGGTGAAAGTCGAAAATACTTCTTCCGGCGTGCGCCTCGCTATGAAAAGCGGAAAGACATTGGAAACGGACGCCGCGCTTTTCGCCGCGGGCCGGCGTGCCGCCGTCGACGGCCTTGCCCTCGAAAATGCCGGCCTGGCCATCAATGACCGCGGCTACGTTCCCGTGGATGAAAATTACCGTACGAATGTGCCGAACATTTACGCGGCCGGAGACGTCATCGGATTTCCCGCGCTAGCATCCACATCAATGGAACAAGGACGCGTTGCCGTTTGCCATGCGTTTGGTTTTGCGTACAAACAGCGCGTCGCTTCCATGTTGCCGATGGGAATTTATACAATCCCGGAAATTTCGGCCGCCGGCGAAACGGAAGAATCCTGCAAGGAGAAAAACATAGAGTATTGTGTCGGCCGAGCCCGCTACAAAAACAATGCGCGCGGCACAATCATCGGCGACACCGCGGGAATGCTCAAATTGATCTTCGCGCGCTCGGACCGCAAACTGCTAGGAGTGAGCGTCATCGGAGAAAGCGCCACTGAGTTGATCCACATCGGCCTGATGATTCTCGATACCGGCCAGTCCATCGACGAATTTATCCAGCAGGTGTTCAACTATCCGACTCTGAGTGAAATGTATAAGTACGCGGCGTACGATGGACTGGGCAATCTCGCCGGGCATAAGCTGCGCGAGGGGTAAACCAAACGAAGAGTTTTTCGATGCGCATGGACTTGCCGAAGTTCGGGCGCCGCATTACGCCGGTCTTTCTGGCCGCCGTCGGCGCGGGGTTGTTGATTCTCTCCGCTGCCCCCCGCGGACCCAGAGCGTATCAAGATCAGGAAGCGAAGCTGCACTACATCGGATTCGACCGAAACGATTATCCCGGCGACGAGGCGATGAGAACGCTGCGTAAGGATTTTGCGTTCACTGGTTACTGGCTTAGTCCGCCGCCGCAAGAGAAAACCACAAAGTGGCGCGCCAAACGCGAGTTTCTCCGTTCGCTCGGTTATGGCTTCCTGGTCCTTTATCGCGGACGCCTGCAGCGCGAAATGAGATCGGAAAAAATAGCGAAAGAGCTCGGAGTAGCCGACGCAAGGGCCGCAGCGCAGGACGCCAAGCAGGAAGGTTTCCCGCGAGATGCCATTATTTTTCTGGACATAGAAGAAGGCGGGCGACTTTCACTTAGGTACCATATTTATCTTCGAACCTGGCTGGAAACGCTAGCTCCGCTGGAATATCGGAGCGGATTTTACTGCTCGGGAATCCCTGTGAAAGAAAGCGCACAAACCACGATCACGACTGCGGAAGACATTGCCGAAGATGTCCACCTCAAGTCGAAAAAGATTGCCATTTGGGTGTTCAACGATGTTTGTCCTCCATCGCCTGGCTGTACAGTTTCCGCTCCCGCGCCATCGCCCAGGACAAGCGGATTCTCCAGTGCGAGTGTCTGGCAATATGCTCAGTCGCCGCGCGTGAAAGAGCGCACCGAGCACTGCGCCTCGGGCTATCACTCCGACGGCAACTGTTATGCGCCGAGCGACGCTGCTCACATCTGGTTCCTGGATTTGAATTCGGCAAGTTCGCCCGATCCATCGAGCGGCAGATAGCATTCACAGGTTTTTCCCAATGAATGCCTCTTCCTCCATGGCAACGGCGCCATCAATAGAAATAATCATACTCAATCTGTCGGGTTGCGCGGAAATTTGAAGTAGGGAAGCCGGACATTTTCGATCGAAATTTGATCGGCGCGAATATTCGTGGGAGCCTCGAACCCCGCCGCACCGCCGTTGGTCACGTAATCGTCCTGGTCTACGCCGTCGCCGCTGACGCCCAGCCCGCCAATGAGAACGCCGCCGCGGTAGAGCCCAGCGCTTCCGGGAAAAAAGACGATCCCGCTTTTGTTCACGTTCGCTCCGCCGGGTTGAAATCCTTGCGTGCAGGGGTTTGCAATATCTTGCAAATACAAATTGAAAAAGGGGCCTGCCGCCGAGCCATCAATTCCGGGAGGAAAAAACGGCTGCGCCCCGAAACTGATCGTGCGATTCGTGACCGCAGTTCCCATCGGCACTTGATTTAGATCGGACGTCGTGCGCGACGAGCTATTGAAGTAGACCATGTTGCGCGCCTTGCTCACGGCGACGTCTATGCTGAACACCGTTGCATCCTGCATGCGGCGCAATCCAATGATCGTGCCATCCAGGTCCGCCACAGCAATCACCATGCGCGCTCGCGCCCCGATGGGCAAACGAATCGCCGCACGCGTTTGCTCCGAGGTCGTCTGCGCGTTGTCCAAAATGTTTTGCACGTCCGCGGCGCTCAGTCCGCCTAGGGGTCCCGCGGCGGGAGGAATCAGGTCTCCCTCGGGTGGTTGCCCAGCACTGTTTGTGGGGCCAGCCAGAAATGAGCCGCTGCCCGCGACCGGCCCGGCAGAAAGGCCTGCCGGACGCGAAGTTTGCTCGACAAAAGGAAGCGTCACGCCGTTCAGCGAGATTGCCCCGGGAGGGGCGGGGGTCGGCCCGAAGGAACTGGATGGGGCAGTGCGTTGCGTCGTTGCGCCAACGAATGCCGCATATTCGGCTACGTTCGAATCGCTCGAGGAAGTGACGACTCCAATTCCACCAAGCACAACATTTTGATAAAAAATCGGCACGCCGCCGGGATTCACCGCCAAAGCATTCGAATCGGCCGGATCAGCTTTTCCCGTGAGAATTCCAGGTCCAAAACCACCTCCAAGCGTGAGCGAGGGAGGAATCTGATTTTCGAATGCTGGAGAATTAATCAGCGTGCAGCCGCGATTCGTGTTTTCGATACCGTAGAGCGCTCCGTTCGCCTGATTGATTACGCCAGGCGGGAAATGGGCGCCGCTGATGAATCGCACGGTTCGGGACGAAAGCGGTGCCTGATCGTTGCTGAAAAAGGCGCCAGTGCGGGCGAGGGCCACTGCTACATCGTTTGCGTTGAGAATCTCTCCAAAGTTGCCAAGCGCTGTTGCCGGCGCATTTTGCGTTCGAAACACACCGAGGACGAAACCCGCCCGGTCAACCACAGCAACGACCATATCTATGTTCACGGAATTCACGGCGGCCTGCACAATGCTCTGCACATCCGCGACTTGGAGCGGCTGAACGGGTGTAGGGGGAGGGGGCGACACCAGAGCATTGCCGCCTCCGCAGCCTACCAGGAGCAACGCCAGAAGCACGGCCACGCCGATGGCAATGAACACGCAAACGGCCAGGCGCTTATTGCGCCGGGCCAAGACGCGGTGCGCCGGGACGGGCTTCCGGATCGAGTGTTCCGTTTGCATGCGAATGATATTCCTTAGTAGCACACGAGGCTGCAGTCGCTCAATTGCCCACAGAGGCGGCGGTGCGTATCGGTGAATGGTTTTGTGCCCAATCGGCGATGTTATTGACAGTATTCATGGCTTCGGGAAATGGGTTGTTCCCGGTTGCGCGATGTTGTTAGCTAGCACTTGATCCCTTTTCCTTGATGGAATCTGGCAGGCCGGGGGTATGCCCTTTCGATTCGCGCGCCACACTGGATGCGTCAGCCGCGCCTTGTTCGCCTTTGCGTTCCTGGCGCTCGTGCCGGCTTTGGACGGGCGCGCGCTTGGCGAACCGCAAGCTGGAGAAGCGCCGCCTTCAATGGCCGCAACGCAGGGAAGCGTCCGGCAAACGACAGAGCCGGCGCGACCTCAACGTATTCCCCGGCAGCAAGCGCTCTCGACCGCAGCCATACACGGCGATCTTCGTGAAGCAATTTCGCCGAAGGAGTCGCGCCCCGTCGCTGCCGGACTGGTGATGCTCCGGAATTTGCAAACTGGGCAGATTTCAACTGCGGTGGCTTCAGCTGAAGGAGTGTTTCGTTTGTTGCTTCTCCCGCCCGGCCATTATGAGCTTCGTGCGGAAGCCGAAGGATTTGCTCCATTCGTCATGCCGGACTTGACGCTGAACGCAAACGAAGTGACGACGCTGGAAATTTCGATGGTTCGAACGAGCAGCGCCGAGTTTCGCTCGCGGCTCCCGCGTTTGCCGGAGCTTGGTCCGGAGCCCATGCCAGCCGCTACAACCACGTCGGGAACTTATCGCGAGTTCCGCCACCGGCTCGATTCGGACCCGAAGTACATCACGGAACTTGCGCCGGATTACTTGCCTCCAGTTGCGGACATTTACAGTTCCGTGCCGAATCGTTGGGCGCTCAGCCAGCCGGATTACCGCCGCTACCCTGAGAAGGGCGAGCATATTTACACAAAATCGCATTGGTACGACCCCTTCGACCGGAACCGCCTCAAAGGAGATGAACCGATCTGGCCAGGAGTGCTAGGCCAGCAGGTGTTTCTGAATTTCACGGCCTCCTCCGACACATTCTTCGATGCGCGCCGCGTGCCCTCGCCCAGCGGAGTCAGCGCTGCACAACCCGGCAGCGCGGGATTCTTCGGGCGCGGCGAGCAAGAGTTCGTGGACCAGACGCTGCGCTTCAGCTTCGACCTGTTCCATGGGGATGCATCTTTCAAGCCCGTTGACTGGCGCGTGCGGATCACTCCCGAACTGAGCTTGAATGATCTTGACGTACGGGAATTGGGCATCGTTAGGCCGGATGTGCGCGCGGGAACCAATCGCTTCGACTCCCACGTTGGATTGCAGGAAGCGTTTGTCGAAGTGAAGTTGCACGACTTGAGCGACAACTACGATTTCATCTCCGCGCGCGCGGGAATCCAGCAATTCAATGCTGATTTTCGCGGTTTCCTCTTCGTGGATGAGCAGCCTGCCCTGCGAGTTTTTGGCAATCTCCACAGCAACCGCATCGAATACAACGCCGCTTATTTCCAGATGCTCGAGAAAAATACGAACAGCGGGCTGAACACGTTTGACCGCCGGCACCAGCAAGTTCTGGTTGGAAACATCTACCTGCAAGACTTCTTTTTTCCCGGCTACACGGCGGAGTTCGTCGCCGCCTGGAACAAGGACGATCCAAGCATCCATTACGACGATAACGGCTTCCTTGTGCGGCCCGCGCCGATTGGAAGCATCGTGAACTTGGGCCCCGGAGGCGGGCCGCTTGCCCATGGCATTCGAGTCGGATATTTCGGCTGGCTCGGCAGCGGGCACATTCGGAGGATTAATGTCACACACGCTTTTTATCAAGCAGTAGGTGAGGACACGTTCAACCCGATCGCGGGGAGGCCTGTGACCGTTAACGCGCAGATGGCCGCCGCCGAAGTTTCTTACGATCGAGATTGGATCCGCTATCGAGTCTCCGCTTTTTATACCTCTGGAGATGCGAATCCGCGCGATGGCCGTGCTCGCGGATTTGATGCGGTTGATGACTTGCCGAATTTCGCCGGAGGACTCTTCAGCTACTGGAACCGCGAGGAAATCAGGCTGCTCGGCACGGGCGTATCACTCACGACGGACGGAAGCCTGATTCCTTCGTTGCGCTCCTCGAAAGAAGAGGGACAGGCGAATTTCGTGAATCCGGGAATTTTCATTGCGAATGCCGGCGCGGACTTTGACATCACGCCGAAATGGAAGGGTTTCGCAAACTTCAATTATCTGCGCTTTGAGCGCACCGAGTCTCTGGAATATCTTCTCTTTGAATCGCCGATTCGCCACAGCATCGGCGAAGACTTTGGAATCGGCGTGACCTATCGCCCGCCGCTGACCGAGAACATTATTTTGACTGCCGGAGCTTCCGCGCTGCAGCCAGGCGCCGGTTTTAAAGATATCTACACGAGCCGGACGCAGTTCACGGTGTTTGGCTCGATGAAGTTCACGTTTTGAGGACGCATCGCGAATGAATTTGCAACGAATGATCGGGAGCGCCAATTGGATGCAGCGGTTTGTGTGCTTCAGCGCCGCTCTCGCCCTCAGTCTCCTGATATACGCCGAAGTGGACGCGAAAGCTCAGGCAAACCAATCAGCCTCGGTGGCGCGGGAGCAAACGCCGGAAGATGCCGCGCGAAAATCGGCGGGGTGCATTTCCTGTCACACCTCGACCGATGAACCGACCATGCATCCATCGAAGACCGTCTTTCTCGGCTGCACGGATTGTCATGGCGGCAATTCCCAGATCTCGGTTGACGCGGGTCGTTCGCCGAATTCGCCGGAGTATAAAGCTGCCAAGGAAAGGGCCCACGTGCAGCCCAACGACCCGGTCTTCAAGGAGCGCTCGGCGTGGCCGCAAGATATCTACGCAAGATGGCTCAAGGAATCAGATGAGTACGTGAAATTCCGCAATCCAGGCGATTTGCGCGTTGCGGCGGAAACTTGCGGCGGCGCGGGATGTCATGCAAAAGAAGTCCGCGACAGCTCGACCAGCATGATGGCCCACACGGGATTCTTGTGGGGCGGAGCTCTCTATAACAACGGCGGCTACCCGGAAAAGAACACGAGATTTGGAGAAAGCTACGATCGGAACGGCAAACCGCAAGCGATTCGGAGTTATCCGCGGCCGACTCCGGAAGAAACGCGATTGAAAGGCGTGCTGCCGGAGTTGGAGCCGCTTTACCGCTGGGAAATTTCGCAGCCGGGCAACGTCTTGCGCGTCTTCGAACGCGGAGGAGAAAAAAAAGCGGAGCTGGGCAACCCAAACCGACAGGAGGAGCCCGGAAAACCGGATGACAAACTCAGCGACCGCGGCTTTGGAACCGAATTGCGAACGGATCCTGTGTTTCTCGGCTTGCAAAAAACGAGGCTGGTGGATCCTGTTCTTTATCTGCCGGGAACGAACGAACATCCCGGCGACTACCGCTCGAGCGGCTGTAGCGCATGTCACGTGATTTATGCGAACGACCGCGATCCGGCTCACTCAGGAGATTACGCGCGCTACGGCCATTTGGGATTCAGCGCGTCCAACGATCCGACCATCCGGAAAGATGAACCTGGCCATCCTATCCGGCACGTTTTCACGCGCTCGATTCCCTCGAGCCAATGCATGGTGTGCCACGTCCATCCGGGCACGAACATGCTCACGACCTATTTCGGACTGACGTGGTGGGACAACGAGATGGATGGCGACAAGATGTATCCCGCGAAACAGCGCAACCCCACGGAAGAGCAGCGGTATCAATCGTTCTTGCGAAATCCGGAGGGCGCGGCGGTGCGAGGGCTTTGGAGCGACGAAAAGTTTCTGGATAATCTCGGCAGCCCGGAATTCAACGCAAAATTGAAAACCACGCAATTTGCCGATTTTCATGGCCACGGCTGGGTTTTCCGCTCGGTCTTCAAACACGATCGGCACGGAAATTGGCTCGACAAGGAAGGCAACATCATTCCTTTCGATGATCCGCAACGTTTTTCCAAGGCGGTGCACCTCGCGGACATCCATCTTGAAAAAGGCATGCAGTGTAACGATTGCCATTTCGAGCAGGACAATCACGGCAACGGCAAAATTTACGGAGAACCTCGCGCTGCAATCGAGATTGATTGCATCGATTGCCACGGCACCATCCGCCACAAAGCTAACTTAGTGACTTCCGGCCCCGCGGCTCCCGAGGGTGGCCGCCGCCTGGATGCGCTGAGAACGCCATGGGGATTGCGGCGATTCGAATGGCGCGAAGATGGAGTGCTGATCCAGCGCTCGATGTCTGAGCCAGACCGCCAATGGCAAGTAGTGCAGACCCTGGACACGGTTACGCCGGGCAACCCGCACTTCAGCATGAAGTCGTTCCGTGCGAAGCTCATGCAAAAAGATGGTACGGCGGCTTCGCAAGTTCCCGCGAGCGACGCAGCCTTGGCTCACGCGAATTCCTCCATGACATGCTACTCCTGCCACACGTCGTGGGCGCCGACTTGTTTCGGCTGCCATCTGCAGATGACGGCGAATGCACGCCAGCCCATGCTTCACAACGAAGGAACCGTCACGCGCAACTATACGAGCTACAACTTTCAGGTGCTGCGGGACGATACGTTCATGCTCGGCGTGGACGGCACGGTTACCGGCCATCGCATCGCACCGGCGCGGTCCTCTTGCGCGATTCTTGTGAGTTCGCAGAATGCGAACCGCGAGTGGCTCTACTACGCGCAGCAGCCGATTTCTTCTCCGGGATTTTCCGGTGAAGCGTTCAGCACATTTGTCCCGCACACCGTGCGCGCGAGGGAAACGAAGCAATGCAGCGACTGCCACGTTTCCGCCGCCAACGACAACAACGCCTGGATGGCGCAAGTGCTTCTGCAAGGCACGAATTTCATGGACTTCATGGGCCGCTACATTTATGTCGCCACTGGAAAGAGCGGATTGGAAGCAGTTGCTGTCGCGGAGCACGACGAGCCTGAAGCGATTTATGGGAGCGACCTGCAACGCGTAGCCTATCCCGCGGACTACAAGGAGTTCGTGGCGCGCGGCCGCAAACTGGCCACAAGCTACCGGCACGATGGCGACGTACTCGATATCCAAGCGCGCGGCGAATATGCGTACACCGCCGACGGTTCTGGCGGATTCCGCATCTACGATATCGCGAACATTGACAACAAAGGATTTTCGGAGCGCATCACTACCGCACCGGTCTCGCCCCTCGGGCAGCGGCTATTTGTGCCAACACGAGACGCGGCTGCGGTCGCTTCGCCAACGACACTGGGAGTGGATCCGCTGCGCACGGAGCTTCCCGAAAATGAAGAGCAGCCCATTTCGCTGCTGTATGGTTTTCTTTATGTAGCGGACCGCAAGGAAGGGCTGATCGTTATTGGAAATCCGAATCTCAAATCAAAAAGTCCGGGCGTGGGCACACTGCTCGACGGCAATCCCGCCAACAATTTCCTTCAAAGAGCGGCCACGTTCAATCCCGGGGGCGTGCTGACGGGCGCTCATCGCATCACGATCGCAGGCAATTTCGCGTATGTGCTTACCGACACTTCTCTTGTGGTCGTGGACCTCGATAATCCACTTTCGCCGCGAGTGACGGCCACGATCGGCGCGCCAGAGTTGGATGGTCCGCGCGGTGTTGCGGTGCAATTTCGATACGCGTTCCTAGCGGACAAGAATGGTTTGAAGACGCTGGATGTGACGGATCTCGCGCATCCGAAGCCGGTAAAAGATGGCATGGCCGTTCTGCCTGACGCGCGCAACGTCTATGTGGCGCGGACGTATGCTTACGTCGCCGACGGCCAGTCTGGCTTGGCAATCGTGAACGTAGAAAATCCCGAGAAGCCGCGCACGGTTTCGCAATTCACTGCAAACGGAGCGATGAACGACGTGAACGACGTGAAGATCGGCATGGTTGCTGGAAGCGCATACGCGTTTGTCGCGGATGGACAAAATGGCTTGCGGGTACTTCAAATTGTTTCCCCATGGGATGATCCAGCGCATTTTTCCGGCTTCAGCCCCGAGCCCAAGCCGAAACTGATTGCTACCATGCGTACCCACGGACCAGCCCTCGCAATTTCCAAAGGCATTGACCGCGATCGCGCCGTGGACGAGTCGGGTAACCAGATTGCGGTTTTTGGAAGACGCGGTGCGCGTCCATTGAATCTGTCCGAGATGCGCCGACTGTATTTGCATTCGAGCGACGGAACGATTTACACGGTCACGGACAATCCACAGGTGAGCAGTGCTGCCGGAAAATTGTCCGCCACTCCCCTGACTTCCTCCAGCTCTTCCTTCGACGTTCTTCTTGATCGAGCCCGCAGCTGGCTCCACTCCCTAAACTGAGGCCACTTTGATGAACCGCAGAAAATTCGTAGCCAACGCAATCAAGGCCGCAACGGCGGCTTCCTGCGCGCCAGTTCTGTCAGATGTCATTTATGCGCTGGCAAAAAATACAAATGAAGCCGCAAAGCTTCCAGCCAACGCCGAACCTCCGCAACTTGCGCTTACCATGGACGATCCGCGCGTAAAGCTCGATACCTCCCTACGCTGGGAAGAGGCCAATTCGCGCATTCTGAAAGCTCTGGATGGACGGAATGTGCGAGCCGCGCTGTTTGTCTGCGGCATGCGGGTGGACGAGCCCGACGGCGCAAAGCTGATTTCAGCCTGGGATCAGGCCGGACACATGATCTGCAATCACTCTTATTCGCATCTGAATTATTGTGGTTCAACTACGTACGCAGACTTCGCCGTGGATTTCCTGAAAAATGAAAAAGTTGTCGAGCCGTATCAGAACAAAAAGCTGATATTTCGATACCCGTTCCTCAAGGAAGGGAACACAGCCGAGAAGCGCGACCGCTTTAGAATGCTGCTCAAAGAAAGTGGCTATCGCGTGGGCCACGTTACGATTGATACGTCCGATTGGTACGTGAATCAGCGCATGACAGACCGGCTCGCCGAAAAGCCGAAGACCAAAATCGAGCCCTATCGCGACTACTTGATTTCTCACCTGCTCGACCGGGCTTCTTTCTATCGCCAATTGGCCCTAGATGTTGTTGGCAGGGACATTCGCCACACGATCCTGATGCACTACACGACCTTGAACGCACTTGTCCTCCCGGATGTCATGGCCGCGTTCGAAAAAGCCGGCTGGCAGTGGATTGACGCTTCACTGGCTTATCAGGACGACGTATTCAAGCGGCAGCCTAAAACTCTGCCAGCAGGCGAGAGCCTCGTCTGGGCGCTGGCCAAGGAAACAGGAAAATTTGAGAATCGCCTCCGTTATCCCGGAGAGGACGACGTCTACGAGGAGCCCAAAATGAAGGCTCTGGGGCTCTGACCTGGGCAATACTTCACCGTACACAAAATTCTCTTTTTCTTCGCCTAAGCTAACCCGCTCGAAACACAGTTCTTTGCTCCTCCCGCTGAGCTGGTGGAAACGCATCTCCTTTCCTTTGTATCTTTTACCAGCAATAAGCATCTAACTCACGTATAATAAATTGTTCACGCTTTTGACGCATAGCATCCATCAAAATTATTCGTGGGTGTTCGCCCAGCGGATGGGGCTACTGTTGAAGTGTAGGCAGTACTGGAACTAACTGACATCCGCAAGCAGCTCGCCCTAGCCGAGCTTTCACAACTAAGGAAGAAGGAGTCCTAGAGCATGCTTCAGCAGTATCTTCTGGCAAGTGATTTTGACCAGACACTTAGTTTCAACGATTCGGGGGTCGTCTTATCCGAACTCATCGGTTTTAGCGGATTCCATGACAAGGTTCAGGGCCTCGCGGCAATGAACCTGGTTCAGCAGGGCGCGGAGCTCAGCTACCTGATCCTGCATGATCCGGAATTTCGCCGCGTGCGCCGCGAACACTTGATCGAAACCGGCAAGCGTATTCGCCTGAAGCACAATGTGGCTTTGCTTGCGCGCGCTCTTGAAACACTCGCGGAAGGCTACAACTTTCATTTCAACGTGATTTCGGCGGCGCCGCAGGAGATTATCCAGTCCGCGCTCGAAGGGATCGTGCCGCCGCAGGATATTTTCGGCACGAGGTTTCGCTACAACGAATTGTCGGGTGAAGTTGAGTCCATCATTCGCGCGTCGGCCGGTTGGGGCAAAATTACGATTCTTGAAGAGCGACGCGCCGAACTCGGCATCAGCCACGACCACATCATCTACATGGGCGATGGAAGCTCCGATTTGCCGGTGATGATGCACGTTAATAAGCATGACGGCCTGACCATCGCGGTCTCCGAAGCGAAATTCATTTCTCGCGTCGCCAAACGCACGGTGCTTAGCGACAACGCCATGAGCGTCCTCGTGCCGGTGCTCGAAAAGGTTCTCGACTGGGATTCCGCGCACATTCGCAAATTGTTTGCTTCCTACGGCTTGAATTTGCTCGAATGGGAAAAAGTGCGCACTGACATGCTGACGATTCAAGACGCAGCGGGAGCCACCTCCGCGCCGGTACACGTGCTCTAGGTTCAACACGATAGTCAAAAAGAAAGCGGCTCTCACCTGATGCGAGAGCCGCTTTTCTAATTCCGAAGCTGATTATTCGCCTGGGCCGAACTTGAACTCAATTACCTCGGTTGTCTCTTTTGGTCCGGGCTCGAACTCACTGGCCATTGCCGCCCGCTCTGCTTCGGCGGCGAGTACCGGATGGCCTCCCAGTATGCGCGTCCGCTTGACCTTACCATCTGGTTCGATCGTCACTTCCACCTTCACAACACCAGAAAGGTTCATTCTCCGCGCCAGGTCTGGGTATTGCGGTTTTGCAAGCACCTTCACTCTTCGCTTCGCACCTGGTATTTCTCCCGTTTGCGCTTTCACCGCGTAAGTCAACCCGGTCACCGCTGCGAGTGCGGCAAGCAAGCAAAGTACAAGTATTCGTCTCGACTCTCTCACGATCCCATCCTAAGCAGCCGGGAAGCCCGGCAAAGTTAACGCCGTCTAATTAATTGCACTTGGTGGGCCAGACTCCCCGATGGGATACAAGAACGGTTACTTGAGAGTATCCAATGTAGATTCAATAAGTTAGGAGAGCTTCCGCGGAAAGACGCCACTGCCTCAACCGCAACAAACTGGGTTTTGTTATCTCAAGCTTAATCGTTTAAGCAGGAATTGTATCTATTTGAGACAGTTGCCTAAGACTCGTTAGACCTCTCTTGCACGGCCCGCAAGCAGGTTTTCCTTCACTAATCCCACTCTGCAAAGCCCTCCGCAAAGCCGGTTTCCGCGAATCAACCTCAGACAGGTTTCCCCAATCCGTTTCTTTAGTTACAATCTCTGCGGGGAGGTCCCATGGCCAAGAAATCGATTCTGATGCTGCTCGGCGATTACGTCGAAGACTACGAGGTGATGGTGCCTTTTCAGGCGCTTCAAATGGTGGGCCATACGGTTCATGCCGTCTGCCCCGGAAAAAAGGCCGGCGAATTTGTTCCCACTTGCATCCACGATTTTGAAGGCGACCAGACCTACACGGAAAAGCGCGGGCACAATTTCGAACTCAACGCCACTTTCGATCAAGTCAAGCCCGAAAGTTACGACGCACTCATGATTCCCGGCGGCCGGTCTCCGGAGTATCTTCGCTTGAATCCGCGCGTCATCGAAATCGTGCATCATTTTTCCAAAGCGAATAAACCGCTGGCTGCCATTTGCCATGCGCCTCAAGTTCTGGCAGCCGCGGGCGTCCTCTCCGGCAAAAAATGCAGCGCCTATCCCGCTACCGGCCCCGACGTGACAGTCGCAGGTGGCACTTACGTTAGCCTCCCGATGACGGATGCCTTGGTGGACGGCAATCTCATCACTGGCCCCGCCTGGCCTGCTCTCAATTCCTGGCTCGCAAAATTTCTGGGTGCTTTGGGCACTCAGATTCAGCCTTGAAGATCGCGATCCGCGCCTAATTCCGCTAAACCGAAATGCACGTGCCCACGCGGGTACTTCCTAAATCCGCATCGCGCATGGATAATTGTCGGTTCAACTTTTCGCTTGAGGACACCACTCGAATTATGGCAAACATCAACACCAAGAAAGGCGTCATCGGAATCCTGACCGGAGGAGGTGACGTCCCCGGCCTCAACCCGGCGATTCGCGGGGTGACGCTACGCGCTCTTCACGAGGGCTATCAGGTTGTTGGCTTCCGCCGGGGCTGGGCCGGCCTGGTCGAGATGGTCCGCGAAAAGGACTACGATAATTCCGACAATTTCATTGTGCTCACTCAGGAAGTCGTTGACCGCGCCGCCCGCACTGGCGGCACTTTTCTCCATTCTTCCCGCACTAACCCCGGCCGCGTCGCCAAGTCCGGCGTTCCCGCACACCTCAAGGAGGCGTTCAACGCGGAGAGAAACGATCTCACTCCGGAAGTCCTCAAGAATCTCGGATGGCTTGGAATTGACACCCTCATCCCCATCGGTGGCGACGACACGCTCAGCTACGGCGTTCGTCTTCACAAGGAGGGTTTCAAGGTTATCGCCATTCCGAAGACGATGGACAATGACGTCCCCGGCACCGATTACTGCATCGGCTTCAGCACCTGCGTCACGCGCACTCTGCAGTTAGTGAACGACCTCCGCACTTCGGCTGGCTCGCACGAGCGCTTCATGGTCATCGAGGTTTTCGGCCGCTACGCCGGGTACACCGCGATGCTCCCCACAATGGCCGGCGCGGCCAATCGCTGTGTTATTCCCGAATTCAAATTCAACATCGAGCGGCTCACTGAGCTTCTTGTCAACGACCGCAACAAGAATCCCAGTCGCTATTCCACAGTGCTTGTTTCCGAAGGCGCAATGTTCGAAGGCGGCGAGATGATTTTTGAAAGTGATGCCGCTGACGCGTTTGGGCACAAAAAACTGGGCGGCATCGGCGATCTGGTGTCCGAGAAAGTGAAACAGCTTTCCGCGACGTACAACAAGGGCAAAACAGTTGATATCGTCAATCAAAAGCTGGGCTACCTGGCTCGCTGCGGCCACCCCGATGTGGTGGATTCCATCGTCCCTATGGCTTACGGCAATATCGCACTCGAATTGTTGCTGAAGGGCGAGCATGGCCGCCTCGTGGTTCTCCACAATGGAATCTACGGCAATATTCCCATCGAGACGATTACCTCCACCAAGAAAGTGGTGGACATCAAGGAGCACTACAACACTGAGCGTCTCCGGCCGCAGTTCTCCAGCTTCCAGAACAAGACACTCTTCATTATGGGGAGCTGAAGTTCTACGGCTATTACGCACTCCCCGCGAACTGTTTCAGATCTTCTTCACCATTCGAATCACAGGAAGCGTCAGTCCACTCTTGAGTGGTACCTCGAATGCTTCCGCTTCGGCGTAGCCTTTCTTGCCAAAGAGTTTGGCGCCTGTCAGCGTCGCTCCTAACTCATAACTCGTAAATCCAGCTGAGCTCGCGGCCATTTCGCACGCTTCCAATATCCTGCCGCCAACTCCGCGCCGGGCCCACTCCGGATGCACAAACAAGGCGCGAATTTTTGCTGGATCATGTTTTGGGTTCAACAATTCGTTCTCTCTGTTTCCCCAGTGATCGCCCCCATATAACGTTTTTCGTTTGCTCCAGCCGCCGCACCCCGCGAGCACCCAGCGGCCCTCGATTTCGGCTGGTTCTGGGCTTTCACCCTGTTGCGAGGAAGTTCCGCCAGGCTGAACTTCGGCCACAAAATAGGTTCCGTCCGAAATGAGTTGGCTATCCACTCCTAATACGGATTCGAGAGCGCTTTCCATTTGCTCCGATGTGTAGTCCTGGGCCTGAAGCGTGCGCACGGAAACTTCGATCAACTGCCGCAATTCTGGGATGTCTTCTTCCTTCGCTTTTCGGATCCGAAGTTTCATTTCATAACTCGCTAAACGCGGTTCCGGTTCTTTCTGCCAATTCTTAGTCTGTCATTCGCAGCGCATCTCAGGATATTCGACACTTTTCGATTTCACGCCTCCAGTGCCAAATTGGAGTTTTTTCGAATGTTTCAATCAAAAACTGCACGCTGCGGCCTGGCTCTCGGCAGCACGCTTGAAGGGTGGGTATTCATTCTCCGCCGGTTCGTAGTCCTGGCAAGCTAAACGTCGGCCGCATCTCCTTGCGCTTAGACCAGTCATGGTAGGTGTGGCACTCGAAACACCGCGATTCCGCGTGCTGCGGTCCCGGCGCGTGGCACGCCTTGCACGTGGCAATTCCTGGCAGTAGCACGTCGCTTGCTTCCGTGCTCGTTAGCGCCTTTGCATGGCAACTCTTGCACGTAAAACTCCGGTGCGCGTCGTGATCGAATTTCGCATGCGGCATCCAGCGCTCGGTTGTCCGCGCGGGTTCGACAGTCGGCAAACTTCCTTCCGCGTCGCCAGCCGTCAATGCATGGCACTGCTTACAGGTTTTTCGCCAGAGCAAGTCTTCGGCCTCTGAAGTCCGCTGCGCTACCCATTGTCCCGACGTGAGCGCGCGCGCCGGAACGGCCGTGCGCTTGCCGGGGATCTCACTCATATTTTCACCAACGGCTCGCAGTTCCGCCGGATGCGCCGCGATGTATTCTCCGAATTTCTTCAACAGGAATTCATGCACGACTTCCGGTTTGTCATGTGGCACTCCTTCGCTGAAGCGCTTGTCGAACGCCAGCGAGTGGCATCCGGCGCAGGCGGACGCAAACTTCACCGGTGCCATCCGTTCCCGCCCGGTCGCAGGCCGGTACGTGGGCAACATCCCCGCCGTCGCAGGCCGCAGCTCATCTGACATCGAATAGGCGGTTGTGGCTGAAACGTAGTGTGCGTCCTCGTATTTCCAGGCAGCGATCGAATTTGCCTCGTCTGCTTCCGGTCTATGGCAATCCCGGCATTCGAGCTGCACGTTTGGCCCGTTCGGTCCCCGCCGGATCGGTTTCATGTGGATCGCGTGATTTAGTTTAATTGTGCCGGGATCACGCGCAGGTGTATTTCCGTTCGCGCGAACCGCCGCAAACTCCGGATGCCCCTCCTCAAAGCTGTAAATGTCTGCAGCAAACTTGGTATTTGGCTGAATCGATCTCAAATCGCCGTGACAGCTCGCGCAGCTTTCGTTCCGCGCTGCAACTAGATTCACGCGCCCGTGATGCTCGGAATGGCACTCCGCGCAACCAAGCGTCTTCGGTTGCGCCGTGTGGTGCGCCGGTCCGTCGTGGCACGACAGGCATGCCGAATCGCTTGCTTTCGCCGAGAACGCGCCGGCCTTTTCTCGATGGCAGGCTGCGCATTGCTTCTCCAGCACGGCGTGCGCTTTGCTCATGCGCCCGCTCGAATACACGCGCGTATCGTGCGCGAATCCTAGCCACGCAACCCACAGAATCGCGAGCGCCGGAAGTCCGGCGCTGAGCCACACCTTCGCGCGCTTCAGCGGTGTTGGCCTCTTGAAATAGTTCAGGTCAATTCGCTGTGCAAGTTTCTTGGTTGTGCGTGTTCTCGCCACTCATTTACCCGCAATGTCCTGCAATCCTGGCGCTCAATACCGCAGCGCCACCACCGCATGAACCGCGCCCAGCAAGATCAGCGCCAGCGAAAGCGGGATGTGCACCAGCAGCCAGCCGTGAAGCCACCGGTGCAGTTGCTCTTGCCGAACCAGTTGCCGCGACTCGTCGCAAATGTCTTCCAGGTCTTGTAGCGTCGCCTGCGCAACTTCGGGCAGCAGTGTATGCAGGCTCGAAAAAACTCCATGTGCCTTATCCGCATTACCCAGCCGTGCGCCCCGGCGTTTCGGCTGCTCCAGATACGGGCGCATCTCCACAAGGTAAAATTTGCGAAGCGGCCCTGACTCTTCTTCCGTCATCAGAATTTTCTCCTCCGCCACCGCCGCGCCGGCGCCGCTCGCTCCGCTCACGCTTCGCGCCGTCCCGAATCCTCCGGCTCGCTGTCCTTCCTGCTTTGCCGATGTTTCCAGCCCCAGCGGCCCGCACAGGTTTTCCATGCTGCGGTCAGCTTCTTCGCGCAACAGCCCTCGCACATTCGCGATCTCGTCGTAGATCGTTTCGAGCTTGACGTCTGCCGTCATCACGCGCGGCAAATAATGCTGAAGCACGGCCCCGAACACGCCGCTCGCCACCGTTACAATCAGCAGCCACATCAACACCGCCGTCATCGTGCCGCCAAAATGAAATCCGCCGTGAAACAAAATCAGAGGCAAACTCAATAGTCCCAACCACAAATGGCCGCGCATCCATGCTTGCGCCCTCCCCAGCCTCCACGTCGGCACGCGTTTCCGTGCTCCCAGCAGCGCCGCAAAAATCATGCACGCAAATCCAACCACTCCGAATAGCAGCCCCATCGTGCTGCCGCCTCGCGGACCTGCGGGCGCACGCAACGCATACGCAGCGTACGCCCCGGCGGACACAGTCAGGATAACCAGCGATCCAATCGCCCATCCGCGCTGTGTCCGATCAATGTGCACGATTTGCTCCGCGCAACTTCATTTCGCTCCGCCCCCGCCCAGCGTCTGCGCAAAAAATGTCCGTGGATCCACGCGATGCGCCGCATCATGCGGGCAGGCGTACACGCAGCTGGGTTCCTTCAAGTGCGTGCACAAATCGCATGAAGTCGCTTTCTGCTTCACCGCCGCTTTCTTGCGTCCCGGCCGTTCCAGGTCTTCCACCAGTACCTCGAACGGATGCAAATTGATATTTCCGTACGGGCAGTTCCGCGCGCACAATCCGCACCCGATGCACCAATCCTCGATAATCACTTCCAGCGAATTGCGCCGCCGGATCGCCCCCACCGGGCAACCCACCATGCACAACGGATCTCGGCATTGCCGGCAGGACGTCGCCACGAGGTATTGCTCGAATCGCAGGCCGTCTCTCACCAGCCGCGTAACTCCGTCGTGCGCGTCAGCGCAGGCGTTCACGCACGCGTCGCACCTCGTGCAATTTTCCAAATCCAGGATCAGCAGGCTCTGCGCTTCCATCAATCCCTGCGAAAGAAATTGATCGATCGGCACGCTGTGAACCATCTGCATCCGCTGTTCGTTCGCCGCGCGTCGCTCCGCCGCGGCTGCCTCCAGACCCTGCCGCACCCCCGGAAAACGCTCCACCATTTCCCGAAAATCGTCCCCCGAGATGCGTACCACTTCCACGTGATCCAGCGCCGTGCACGTCGCCGTTCGCACTCCTCCGCCCAACAATCCGATTTCGCCGAAATAATCTCCTCGCGAAAGATACGCCAGCACCAGCTCGCCGCCCGGATACGTTTCGGAAACTTTTACAAAGCCGATCCGCACCAGGTAAAAACTCCTCGCCGCGCCTCCCTGTTGCGCGATCACCTGCCCCGGCGCGAAGCGTTGCAATTCCACCCGCTCCTTCAATTTTTCGATGAAGTCCGGCGAGAGCTCCGCGAACATCGGCACGCCACGCAAGTGATTTTCGAGCGCCCGCCGCCGGTAGCTTTGATCGATTTGTGCTTTGAACGTTTTGTTCTTAAGCAGAATGTCCAGCACATTCCGCAGCATTTCGAACGCCACCACGTCCGTCTCCGCAATCACCGTCGCGGATCGCGGGTAAAAATTCATGCACGTCATCTCTCCGAATAAATCCCCCGGCCCAAGCTCCGCCACCGGGTTTCCGTACGCCAAATCCACCGATGCATCGATCGGAATTGTTTTGTCGCGCGTCTCTTCCTCCCGCGCATCCGCCTCTCGTGCGGCCAGCGTGCTTTTCAGCTTCTTGAAGAGCCCTTTCGCCCCTCCCTGCGTTTTCACATGCGCAATCGGCGAAGAGAGCGACACTCGCGCCCGTCCCTCCAGCAAATAAAACGCTGTCGAACCAAATTCGCCTTCGCGGCAAATCACGTCTCCCGCGCGAAATCTTCGCTTTACGATTGCGCCGCGATTCAATTCCAAGAATGTTCCCGAAACGCCCTGGAACACCGGAAGCTGCAGCAATTCCTCCGCTTCAAATCCCTCTGCTCCCGGCCCTTCCGCAATCGCCGTTCCCGCCACCGTCTTGTTCGTCAACGCTCCCGTCGGGCAGGACACCATGCATTCCCCGCAAGAAATGCACGTCGAATCGCCCATCGGCGCATTCAAATCGAATGCCACTCCCGCCGAGTACCCCTTCCCCATTCTTCCCATCACAAAATTGTTCTTGATGTCGTCGCAGCCTCGTATGCACCGGTCGCACAGGATGCACGCGTCGTGGTCCACCGCAATCGCCAGCGACGAATCATCTTTTCCCCTCGAAACGCTTCGCTTTGCGAATCGCGCTTGTACAACACCCGCCCCTTTCGCCAGCGTTTCCAGCTCGCAGTCCCCTGATTGTTCCTGACGCGCGCACGGCGAAGGATGATCCGCCATCAAAAGTTCCAGCAGCGTCTTCCGCGCGCTCAGCACCTTCTCCGAGTTCGTCACCACCTTCATTCCCGGTTCGACTGCGCGCACGCACGACGCCGTCAGCACGCGCGCCCCCGTGTCCACCACGCACAACCGGCACACGCCCACCGGGGTTTCGTTTTGCAAATGACACAGCGTCGGAATCGTCACGCCGTTCATCCGCGCCGCGTCGAAAACGCTTGTCCCCGCCGGCACGCGCACGGTTTTCCCGTCAATCGTCAGCTCGATCAACGGTATATTTGTAGTTCTTGTGCTCACGATCTCCGTCTCTCTCGTCAATTACGGCCGGATTCCCACGCGCTGTGTTTCGCCTGCCCGTGCCGCCGCCGTAAAACAAATTCCGCTCGGGCAGTTTCCTTTCAACACATGCGCGTCCACTTCCTCCCGAAAATGTTTCAGCACGGATTGCACCGGCGCCGGCACGATCTGTCCCAGTCCGCAAATCGAAGTCAGGCTCATCGCCTGGCTCAGCTCTTCGATCAACTCCAAATCCGCTCGATATTGTTTTTCCGAAACTCCTCCGCGAGTCCACCGCGTCAGCAAATCCGTCATCTTCTGCGAACCCACCCGGCACGGCACGCACTTCCCGCACGATTCATTCCGGTAAAATCGCACCGCATTCAGCGCCATATCCAGCATGCACGTCGACTCATCGCAAACTACGATTGCTCCAGATCCCAGCATCGAGCCAGCATCCGCCAGCGCCTTGAAGTCCAGCCGCACGTCCACCATCTTCGCCGGCAAGTATCCCGATGAAGGTCCCGAAGGCGCGAATGCTTTCAGCTCTCTTCCTCCTCGCACTCCTCCTGCATAATCGAAAAGCACCTCGCGCATCGAAATTCCCATCGGCACTTCGTACACGCCGGGCTTCGCTGCGTGCCCGCTCACACCCACGAATTTCAATCCTCGCGAACCGTTCTTCCCCGCGTTCTTGAACCACTCCACTCCTCGCGCCAGAATTTGCGGCACATTCGCGAACGTCTCCACGTTGTTGATCACCGTGGGTTTCTGCCACAGTCCCGCCTGTCCCGGAAACGGCGGCTTATTCCGCGGCTCCGCGCGTTTTCCTTCCAGCGCCTCCAGGAGCGCGCTCTCTTCTCCGCAGATGTATCCGCCGGGACTCACAAAAATCTCCAGCTCGAACCCCAGCTCGCTCCCCAGAATATTGTTCCCCAGCACGCCCGCCTGGTGGCATCGCCTCAGCTCTTCTCCCAGAATTTCTTCCTGCAAGTGATATTCGTGCCGGATGTACAGAATCCCTTTCTTCGCTCCCGTCACCAGTCCCGCCACGATCATTCCTTCAATCACCAGGTGCGGCAGGTGCGTCATGATGAAGCGGTCCTTGATCGTTCCCGGTTCGCTTTCATCCGCGTTGCATACGATATATTTCTCCGCTCCCGGCTGTTTCCTCACCAAATCCCATTTCATGCCCGTCGGAAATCCCGCCCCGCCCATTCCCCTCAGCTCCGCGGCTTTCAACTCTTCGAGTACGCCATCCCAATCTCGCGTCGTCACGAGTTTCCTCAGCGTTCCATACGTTTTTCCCTCTTCGTACGGGTCCGACGCGCATTTCGCTCTTCCGTGCTCCGGTCGAGCCTCCGGCGTTTCTTCGCCCCGCATCGCCTGGCGAATGAGTGCTTCCGCCGAATCTGCCGTCACCGCTTCGAATATCTCCTCATTCACCGAAATCGCCGGCGCTTTGTCGCAGCGCCCGAGGCAGGAGACATCGCGGATCACAATCTCTTTCGCTCCGTTTTTCGCGAGCCTCCGCTCCAGTTCCGCTCGCAGTTCGCACGCTCCGTTCAGATGGCAGCTCATATCGGCGCACACCCGCACATCGGCTTTTGGCGGCGGCGTCAGTTGAAAATGGGGATAGAAGCTCGCCACGCTGTGAATCTGGTAGAGCGGCGTGTTTGATCGCTGGGAAAGCGCTTCCAGCTCCGCCTTGGGCAAGAAGCCATAGCGCAGCTGAATAGCTCGCAGGTCGTCGAAGATCACGGCGCGGCGTCTCGCATCGAAGGGCGCCGGGCGGCATTTCTCGCGCGGCGTTTTGCGTGGATCGGATTCTCTTGCATACTACTGGCGCACTTTCCCGCTGTAAATAGAAGCCCCGTGGCCTTTTCGCTCCACGCTGCTAAAAAGACAACTCACCGCCCTTTCGTTCCACACCATAATGAGGCGAACGCTTCACTAACCATTTCGCATGCGATTTGCCTCCAAACTTTCGTGGCTCGGTGCCGCTCTGTGCCTCGTGCCGGTTCTCTCGTTTACTCTCGGCGATGCTTCTGCCGCCGCGGATTCCCCCGCCGCCTCAGAGCATGCTTCCTCCGCAGCTCGCCCTGCCCCGGATTCCGCCTCGCAAACTTCCAAGTACATTGGCCCCGGCTCCTGCGCCGCCACGAGTTGTCACGGCAGCGTCAAGCCCGTCGCCGGCAGCCGCATTCTCCAAAACGAATACTCCACCTGGATTATTCAGGATAAGCACAGCCGCGCTTATCAGGCTCTCACCAGCGATATTGGCGAACGCATCGCCCGCATCCTCAAGCTCAATTCCAAAGCCGAAGATTCGCCCAAATGCCTGGTCTGCCACGCGCTCTACACCAGCCCCGACCAGCGCGGCCGCCCCTTCGAACTTGCCGACGGCGTCTCCTGCGAAAATTGTCATGGCCCCGCGTCGGCTTGGCTTGGTCCTCACACCACTCGCGGCTGGACCCACGAGAAATCCGTCGCCCTCGGCATGTACGACACGCGCAACGTGATTCTTCGCACTGAAAAATGCCTCGGCTGCCACCTCGGCACAAAGGACAAATTCGTAGACCACGAAATGATCGCCGCCGGCCATCCGGACCTCTATTTTGAGCTCGACTCTTTTTCCGCGGTCATGCCCCGCCATTGGAAAACTCCGCGCGAGTCCGCTCCCGGCGTGCTCGCCGAAGACGCCGGTTGGACCGGTTTCCGCGATTGGGGCACCGGTCAAGCCGTCCAGCTTCGCGCCGAAATGGATCGCCTCGTCTGGCGAGCCAAAGGCGAGCGCTACGATCATGAAGACGTCTGGCCGGAATATTCCGAACTATCCTGTTTCGCATGCCATCATTCGCTCGGTCCTGCGAAAGATAGTTGGCGCCAGGCCCATGGCTTCCCTGGCCGCCGTCCCGGCGACCCTGCCTGGAACAGCTCTCGCTACGCCGTCTTCCGCATTCTCGCCAGGGAAATTGATCCTGCATCCGCTCAGGAACTTGATCGCGATGTCTCCGCCGTCTCCAGCGAGATGAGCAAGCTCAATCCCGATCGCTCCGCCGTGATTAATTCTGCTTCCGCGGCGGCTCCCATCGCTCAGCGCTTTGCTGTCCGCCTGACCTCCATGAATTACGATCGGGCTCTCGCTCTTCGCATGCTCCATCAAATTTCCGATGCCGCCGACGCCATCTCCCTCGCTGACGAACGCTCCGCCGAGCAGGCTGCCATGGCCATGGATTCTCTTTTCATCGCCTATAGCAAAAATGCCAAGCCTGCCAACGCCGATGAAGTTCGCGCCGCTATCAACGCCCTCTTTCAGCAGCTTGAAAATCCTTCTTCTTACAACGCCGATCAATTTGCCTCTTCGCTGCATCGAATCGGCGCAATCCTGCGATAATCGCTTAGCTCGGAGTCTCCGGGAATTTTGCCATCGCGCTCTCGTCTGCGTTCCTTTGGGCGCGCCGGAGAAGGAGAAGAGTTTCGGTGAACCGTTTCGAAAATTGGATTTGTTCCACCGAATTTTGGCGGCGCATGACGCAGCGGCGGGTTCTGCCCTGGCTGCTGGAAGGCGCGCAACTCGGCCATCATGTTCTCGAAATCGGTGCGGGCGCCGGCTCTGCGACTCTTGATCTGCGCCAGCGCGCCGCCCGCGTCACCAGCCTCGAATACAGCCGTCAGTTGATTGCCACTCTCGCCAGGCGCGCGCTCCCTCCCAACGGCGCTCAGCGACTCAACGGCGCGATCGTCCAGGGTGACGCTACCAATCTTCCGTTCCCGGATCAGACTTTCTCCTCGGTTATTGCAGTGGTTATGCTTCATCACTTGAAATCTCCCGAGGCTCAGCGCGCCACCTTCGCCGAAGTGTTCCGTGTCCTTCGGCCCGGCGGCGTTTTTCTCGCTCTCGATATTCCCGATGGCTGGGTGAATCGCATCGCCCACATTCGCAGCACCTTTGTCCCGCTCTCGCTTTCCACCGCACCTTCCTGGCTCGCCGCCGCTGGCTTCACCGTCTCTTCGATAAATTCCCATGACGGTTTCTTCCGCATCCACGCTGTTTCCCCGGTTGTGCAGCGCATCGCGTGATCCGGCTTTCGTTGACGCCGCTCCCTTCGCGCCTTAGCATGAATTCATGGCCGCTTCCTCCAAACTCCGTTTTCCTCCCGGTCCCTCCGACGGGCTCCGGCGGTTCTCGCTCGGCCCGCTGAACAACGGCGATCCTCTCGGCTATTTCACAAAAATCATTCATGACTACGGCGATTTTGTCGGTCTTCGCATCGTGAATTTCCGAATTCTGCTGATCAATCATCCCGATCAGATTGAAGACGTGCTCGTCACCCATCCAAGAAAATTCACCAAGGGCCGCGTCCTCCAGGCCAATAAGCGCGTCTTCGGAAACGGCCTGCTTTTGAGCGATGGCGATTTCTGGCTTCGTCAGCGCCGCCTGGTCCAGCCTGCATTTCATCGCGCCCGCATCGCTACCTACGCTTCGACCATGGTTGAGTTCACCGAGCGTTTTTTGCAGGATTGGCGCGATGGCGACGAGCGCGACATTCACGCCGATATGATGGGCCTCACTCTGCAAATCGTTGGCAAAACACTCTTCGACGCCGACGTCGCGCGCGATGCCGGGGACGTCGGGAAATCGCTCGAACTTCTTCTCAATCTCGGCGCCGATTTTCGCCGTACCGTTCTCATTCCTCACTGGATTCCCACTCCCACGAACATTCGCATCGAGCTCGCCATCCGGCAGATCGAAAAAATTCTCTACCGCATCATCGCCGAGAAGCGCGCTTCCGGCCGCGATGCCGGTGACCTGCTTTCCATGCTTCTTGCCGCGCAGGATGATGATGGCTCGCGCATGACCGACCGGCAGCTTCGCGATGAAGCGATCACGCTCTTTCTCGCCGGCCACGAAACTACCGCCAGTGCGCTTTCCTGGACTTGGTGGCTTCTCGCGCAAAATCCCGCCGTGGAAAATAAACTTCACGCCGAAGTGGATTCGGTTCTCGCCGGCCGCGCGCCCTCCCTCGACGATCTTTCTCGGCTCCCTTACACCAACAACGTGCTCACCGAATCCTTGCGTCTCTACCCTCCCGCTTGGGGCACTGCGCGCACCGCCCTCGAGGATCATGAAATTGCCGGCTATTCCGTTCCCAAGGGTTCCGGCGTTTCCTTCGCGCAATGGACCGTGCATCGCGACCCGCGCTGGTACGACGCGCCGGAAACATTTCGTCCCGAACGCTGGGAGGGCGACCTGCTGAAGCGCATCCCGCGCTTCGCGTACTTTCCGTTTGGCGGCGGCCCGCGTCAGTGCATCGGCAATTCCTTCGCCCTCATGGAAGCGGCCATCATTTTGGCCACGATCGCGCAGCGCTACCGGTTTCGCCTCAATCCCAATCATCCGGTCATTCCGCTCGCCTCCATCACGCTTCGACCAAAGCACGGCATCCGCGTGATTCTCGAAGCTCGCTCCGCGCAATCGTCGCCAGCGTTGCTGCGCGTGTCGGCTCAATCCGTCGCTTAGTCTCGTTTTCCACGCCGCTCGCAGGAGCATTCGCCTCGCGGCGAACTCAAAAACTTGAAGCCGAGCTTTCTTCAAAAATGAGCTGCTTATCCATGCAACCTCACTTTGCTGGAGCGGCGCGTTTGCGCCAGAAGAAATAAGCAGGGACACCGAGAGCAAAGAGAACAAATGCCAGCTCGATATTCTTGAACTGCCGCGGATCGTGGAGCGCGGCAGCGATCGCGTTGCCGACGATGGCGGCAGCGGCGAGGACGAAGAGAATGGGAGTCCAGGGATAGCCCGGTACGCGATAGGGAGGAGCAATACCCTTGGCGGCGCGGCGCAGCGGAAAAATCGCGGCGGCGCCGAGTCCATAAAAAATCCAGCCGATAAAGATGACTCCGCCGATCAGGTCGGCGAATTTTCCGGCGCAAGCGAGAACGGCGGACCAGACGCCGAGGGCCACGATGGCGACGGCGGGCGTTCTGAAGCGCGGGTGAACTTCGGAGAGTTGTCGAAAGAAAAGGCGGTCGTTGGCCATGGCGTAGAAAACGCGCGGAGCTGTGAGAATGACGCTGTTGGCGGCGCTGAAGGTGGAAATCAGGATGGTGATGGCGACGATGATTTCGGCTTTGCGGCCGAGAACGACGCCGACGGAAGTGGACGCGATCGTGTCGCTGGCAGTGGCTCCCGCAGGGCCGAGCGCGATGAGATAGGCAATGACGGCGATGACGTAAAGCGCGGCGAGAGAAATGGAGCCGAGAAGAAACGCGCGGGGAAAAGCGCGCTGAGGCTCGAGGACTTCGCCGGCGCTGTACGTACCGAATTGCCAGCCTTCGTAGGCCCAGAGGACGGCGATCATGGCGAGGCCGAAATTGGAGAAGAGGCCGAGGCCGTGTTGCGTCGAGCCAAAGGACGCAGTCAACTCCGAAGCGTGAGAGCCGAGAGAAAGAAGAATGCCGCTGAGGGCAAGGATGATGCCGATCTTGAGGAAGGTCGTCCAATTTTGCAGGTCGGAGCTTTTGCGAGTGCCCCAGACGTTGACGATGGTGACGACGGCGATCATAAGGACCGAGAGAGAAGTTTTTCCGAAAGCCGAGAGCGGAAGGATTTCGGAGAAATGTTCCGTAAAGGCCCGGGCGAGCGCGGCGACAGAGCCACTGGCGATGACCAGGAAAAGACACCAGCCATAAAGAAAGGCAGGAGCGCGGCCAAAACCGTCGCGGATAAAGCAGTAGAGGCCGCCTGCTTCGGGATTGGTGGCGGCAAGTTCGGCGTAAGTGAGAGCGCCGAGCATGGAGAGAACGCCGCCGGCAATCCAGACGAGGAGCGAGTAACCGACGGAGCCATTGAGCTGGCGAAGGATGAGGCCGGGCGTAAGAAAAATGCCGGAGCCGATGACGGAGCCGACGAAGAGTAGATAAAGGTCGCGAAACTTGAGGGTGCGGACGAGTGGCGGCATGTGGGGCTGAGAGAGACCTCGAAAGGTGGAATGAAGGGGGAATGGTAGCCGAAGAGAGGGAGGGGAAAAAGAAAAGTCTGAGGGAGTGGGCCACCCACCCCGGGTGATTTGGCGACAGAGTGGGGAAGCGAAGGAAAACAGAGGAGGTATAGGAATTAAAGTAAATAAAGGAGGTAAAGGGGAAAGCGAACGCCTGAGCGGCCGGAGCGGAGAAGGAGTCAGGGGTAGAGCGGAGGGTTGGGGTACCCAGTGAGATACTCCCCCTGGGGTTTTTGTAAGTGCGGATTATAAAGGAGTTGCGGGCGGGAAATTTGTAAGTGCGGATTACAAAGGGGTTATAAGTCGTTTGTTTTCCGCACTTACGAGGGGGCTTGTAAGTGCAGATTCTAAAGGACTTGTGGGAGAAAATTGAGAAAGTTAAGTCGTTTAGAATCCGCAGATCCGAAGGGGGTGCGTAAGTGCGGATAATAAAGGGTTTACGGGAGGAGAATCTGTAAGTGCGGATAATACAGGAGTTAGGGGCGGAGGATGGGGAAGTGCGGAATCTTCGGGAGAGGCGCGGGGATCGCAGAGGGTTGGAGGCGGGGAGGGTGGAGAAGGCGGGATGGTAACGAAAATTCACGTCAATTTATAGCACAAAATAGTTAACTTGTCAAGTGAATTATAAATTCTTACTTGTCAGCTAGATGGGGATGGTGATTTGTTGCGTGACGATGGAGCGTCATCGAAGGAGTGGAGCGGTGTTCGCGGGCGGAAACGAGAGGGAATGAAGTAAAGAAGTAACGAGGTAAAGAAAAGCGGGTAGAGAACGGCGAGAGTGGTGGAAGCGGTGGAGATTTTCGAGGAGCGGACGGGGAGGGCGAAGGGAAATGATGATGAAGTTTTTGTAGAGGGCAGCGGAGGTGGAGCCGGGGGCGGGAGATGAGATTGGGTAAAGACACTCGGTCATTCAAGGGGCCAGTTGGCGCTGAGTTTTGCGGAAGAGAGAGCCTACCCCAAGGCCCACGTTGCGAAAGCGAACGAGGAGCACCCGCGACGGGCAAAGAAAACTGCGGGCCAGCGAACACCGGCCCTAGCCTTTCGCAGACTTCTCGAAGGCCACCCGCCGACGCCTTCATCTAATCGGGCAACTCCTCGTGTATCGTCGCTACTCTTCTAGCTCTGATTCCTCTGGAGCATCGGTGGGGCTCTCAAATTCAATGCGGTATCCGTCAGGGTCCCGAAGGGGCACGACCCAGAGACGATTCCCAACAAACGGACGCCTGCTGGTTTGAATTCCGTTTAGCCGGAATTCGCGATAGAGGGCCAGCGCGTCGTCGCACATAAAACAAACCGATACCCCGGTTCCCAACGTTTCCTTCGGCCGATGTTCGGTTAGGAACTCCTGGAGCATGATCGCCGCGTCATCCCGTTGGAGCCAGCACCAGCGAATTCTCCCATCCGGCTTGTCCTCGGGTCGGTCTGGGATCCACGAATGCTTCATTTTGAAGCGGAGACCGTCTACGTAAAAGCGCAGGGAGGATTCCATATGGGTGACGCCGAAAAAGGGCACCGACTGAGTTACTTTTGCTCTCGTGATGGATGGCATGGAGATCGTTGCCTCGCTGTGGTT
The DNA here is from genome assembly GCA_035279745.1 of Candidatus Acidiferrum sp. Lineage (GTDB taxonomy): Bacteria > Acidobacteriota > Terriglobia > Acidiferrales > UBA7541 > Acidiferrum. The sequence continues at coordinate 232,721 of DATEHE010000022.1, forward strand.
ACGACTTGCGACAAATATAGCTGCGCATGGACTGGACGGCAACGCACAAACTGGAAGCGTAATCCTACGCTTTGCGTCGGCAAAGGGCTCGCAATGGTGAAGAGGGATTTCATCGCACTAAAAACGTGCGATGGTGAAGAGGGCTCACCCAGCTGCGGCTGGGTTCGAAATGACCGGGTAGGGGGGACGGGAGTTGAGGGTGTGGCGGAAAGAGTCAAGAGGAGGCTAACGCGATATAATGCGCGGCGATTTGGGAGAGGCTTGGATCATGAAACCTACCGTTGCGTATGCAAACAAGACGATTTTGGCGGCGATGCTGGCTGCGCTGATTTGCGTTCCGGCTGCGAGGACGCAAAGCAAGGCGGAGGGGACGCTGCCGAGCGAGACGCCGGAACATTTGAAGGCCGCGACGGAGACGTTTGATTATGCGCGGCGGGACGTGATGATCCCGATGCGGGACGGCGTGAAGCTGCACACGGTGATCCTGGTCCCGAAGGGAACGCACAACGCGCCGATCCTGCTGACGCGTACGCCGTACGACGCGACGGCGCTGACGTCGCACGCGGCGAGCGCGCACCTGGGGCCGATTCTGGAGGGGTACGACAACGCGACGGACGTGATCGTGGAGGACGGGTACATTCGCGTGGTGCAGGACGTGCGCGGGAAGTACGGCTCGCAGGGCGATTACGTAATGAACCGGCCGCTGCGGGGGCCGCTGAATCCGACGAACGTGGACCACGCGACAGACACGTACGACACGATTGACTGGCTGGTGAAAAATATTCCGGAGACAAACGGGAAAGTGGGAATCCTGGGAATTTCGTACGACGGATTTTTGCCGCTGATGGCGCTGGTGAATCCGCACCCGGCGCTGAAAGTTTCCGTGCCGATGAATCCGATGGTGGACGGATGGATGGGAGACGACTGGTTCCACAACGGAGCATTTCGCGAGCAAAACATGCCGTACATCTACGAGCAGGAAGGAACGCGGGACAATTCGGCGAAATGGTGGACGGATCATTTCGACGACTACGACGTGTACATGGACGCAGTGAACGCGGGCGAATTGGGGAAGCTCCACGGGCTGGAGCAAATGGGATTTTGGAGGAAGCTGCTGGAGCATCCGAGCTACGACGCGTTCTGGCGTGAGCAGGCGGTGGACAAAATTCTGGCAAGGGAGCCGCTGAAAGTGCCGGTGATGCTCGTGCACAGCTTGTGGGACCAGGAAGATATTTACGGGGCGATAGCGGTGTACAAAGCGATCAAGCCGAAAGATACGAACAACGACATGGTGTACCTGGTAATGGGGCCGTGGCATCACGGGCAGGAAATTGAAGATGGAAGTTCGCTGGGAGCGATTAAATTCGGGAGCGACACGGGATTGTATTTCCGGCAGCACATTTTGCGTCCGTTCCTGGCGCAGTATTTAATTGATGGCGCGCCGAAAGCGGAACTCGCGCCGGTGAGCGCGTTCGAAACGGGCGAGAATGTTTGGCAACGGCTGCCGAAATGGCCAGCGGGATGCGCGGCGGGTTGCGCGCCGAAGGCGACGCCGATGTACTTGACGGCGGGATTGAAGCTGAGCATGACGGCGCCGGCGGCGGGGGAAGCGGCGTACGACGAGTATGTGTCCGATCCGGCGAAGCCAGTGCCATTTCGAGCGAGGCCGAGCCAGCCGGTGGGGTACACGCCGGAGCTGACGTGGTCGGAGTGGCTGGTGGACGATCAGAGAGAAGCGTCGGGGCGGCCGGACGTGCTGGTATACACGTCGGATGTTTTGACGAAGCCGCTGAAAATCGCGGGGCAGCCGGCAGTACACCTGGTGGCTTCAACGAGCGGGACGGATTCGGACTGGGTGGTGAAGCTGATAGACGTTTATCCGGATGAGTTCGCGGCGCAGGCGAATCTCGGCGGGTACCAGCTGATGATTTCGGCGGACATTTTTCGCGGGAGGTACCGGGAGTCGCTGGAGACGGCGCATGCGATCGCGGCGAACGAGCCGCTGCTTTATCAATTCAACCTGCCAAATGCGGATCATGTTTTTCTGCCGGGGCATCGCGTGATGGTGCAGATTCAATCGAGCTGGTTTCCGCTATACGACCGCAACCCGCAAACGTTTGTGCCAAATATTTTTTGGGCGAAGCCGGGGGATTACAAGAAAGCGACGCAGCGCGTGTATCACGAGGCGAAGGAAGAAAGTTTTATTGAGCTGCCGGTGGTGACGGAGCAATAGAAGAGAGTTGCGTTGCAAATTTGCTGGAGCGCGAGAGTCGGCGGGTTATTCGTAACGCAGGGCGATGATGGGATCGACTTGCGTGGCGCGGCGAGCCGGGAGCCAGCAGGCAACGAGAGCGACGAGAAGTAACGCGAGCGAGACGAGGACGAAAGTTTCCGGGTCCGCGGGCTTGACGCCGAAGAGCAAGCCCGAGATCGAGCGAGTGAGCGCGAGCGAGGCGGCCAAGCCGAGCGCGACGCCAATGAGGGCGAGGCGCAAGCCCTGGCCGAGGACCATCCGCAAGACGGCGGCGGCGTCCGCACCCAAAGCGATTCGAACGCCCATTTCACGCGTGCGCTGTGTGACGGCGTAGGCCATCACGCCGTAAATTCCGACAGCGGCGAGCAAAACGGCGAGACCAGCAAAACCCAAAAGAGCGACGGCGTTGAAGCGCTGAGAGGCAAGCTCGGCGGAGAGCAATTCGTCCATGGTTTGCACGCCATAGACGGGAAGATTTTTGTCGAGAGAGCGAACTTGTTCGCGAAGAGCGGGGACGAGAGTCAGTGGAGGAACGGAAGTGCGGAGAGCGAGAGTCATGGTGAAGAGCGGCCACTGAAGAGCGGAGGCGGTTGCTTCAGGCATGATGTCACTGGTGAGGCCGCGCTGCTTGGTGTCGCCGATGACGCCGACGATGGTCCAGTCTCTGGGGCCGCCGGAGCGGGGAGTGAGTCCGGCGTTGAAGCGCTTGCCGATGGGATCCTCGTGGGGAAAATATTTGCGGACGAAAGCTTGATTGACGTCAACGGAGTTGGGAGCGTCCACGCCATCGCGCGAATCGAGGAAACGGCCTTCAATGAGAGGGATTTTCAGGGCAGCGAAGTAACCGGGTGTGACGGAGTTGACGCTGGCGGTGGGGACATTTTCGGTGGAGAAGTCTGTGGGAGGCTGACCTTCAATTTGAATGGAGGAAATCATTACATTGCCGCGGAGCGGGATGCCAGCAGTGGCTCCAGCGGAAGCGACGCCGGGCAAGGCTTGGAGCTTCTGGACAAGCTGATCGAAGAAGGCGCGCTGTTGGACGACGGATTGATATTGGTCGAGAGGGAGAGCGATGCGGGCGGTGAGCACTCCATGAGGATCGAAGCCGGGCTGGATTGCGGTCAGTTGACGAAAACTTTTTACCAAGAGACCGGCGCCGATAAACAAAACAACGGACAGCGCAATTTCCACGACCATGAGGACGCGCTGGGCGCGGCGAGTGCCGGAGCTCGATCCGGATTGCGAGCCGCCTTCTTTGAGAGTGTTGTTGAGAGAAACGCGGAAGGAAGCGACGACGGGAGCCAAGCCGAAGAGAATGCCGGTGAGCAGAGAGACTATCAAAGTGAAGAGGAGGACGCGAAGATTAAGGCCGGCGCTGAGGAGATGGGGGATGTTGGTGGGCGCGAAGCGATGGATTAGGCGAATTGCCCCAGCGGCGAGGAGAAGTCCGGCAGTGCCGCCCGCCAAGGCAGCAACGGCGGCTTCGGTCAAAAGGAGGCGGGCGAGACGCCAGCGCCCGGCGCCGAGGGCGCTACGAATGGCGACTTCGCGTTCGCGAGCCGCGGCGCGGGCCAATTGGAGATTGGCGACGTTGGCGCAGGCGATCAGAAGCACAAATCCGACGGCGGCGAGAAGGAGAAGTAGGGCGGGGCGGACATCGCCGATTTCGTGGTCGTGGAGGGAGAAAACCTGGGCGTGGGCCTCGCCCAAGCCGCGCAAATGGCCGGGGAGATTCGCGAGGACGCGCTGATCAATGGCCTCGAGTTCGGTTTGCGCGCCGACTAGGGTTGCGCCGGGCTTCAGGCGAGCGACGACGCTCATGGGTTGAATCATGACGCGGACGCGGCCGTTGGACATCTGGATGCTGCTATCGGCGAGCTGGAAAGGGACGAGAAAGTCGGCGGGAGCGTTATCGAGGAATTCGAAATCGGGAGGGAGAACGCCGACGACGGTGTACGGAGTATCGTCGAGAGCGACGACGCGGCCAACGGCTTTCGGATCGGAGCCAAAGGCGGTGCGCCAAATTGCATCGCTGAGGATGACGGCTTTTGGGCCGGCGGGCTTGTCCTCGTCGGGAAGAAAATTGCGGCCGAGTTGGGGCTTTACGCCGAGTGTGTTCAGAAAACTTTCCGTAACTTGCGCGCCTCGCAGGCGTTCCGGTGTACCAACGCCAGTGAGAGTGTATTCCGCGTCGGTACTGTAGCCAGCGATACTGGAGAAAACGTGATTTTGCGCGCGCCAGCCGGCGTATTCGTCAGCGAAGACGAGGGTCTGCCCCTGCCGAGGCAACGTGTTGGTGGCCCAGACGAGTTGGCCGGAATCGCGGTAGGGGAGGGCCCGGAAGAGGACAGAATCCACCACGGAAAAGATGGCGGTGTTTGCGCCAATGCCGAGGGCGAGGGTGAGGATTGTTACGAGAGTGAAACCCGGCGTGCGCAGCATGTTTCGAACGCCGTACTTCATGTCCTGCCAGGTTTCCCAAAACCACTGCCAACCCCAGGAATCGCGAGTGACTTCTTCCGTGATGGCCACGTTTCCGAACTCCTTTCGAGCGGAGTGCAGCGCGTCCTTTGTGCTTTGACCGGACTCGATCGCTTCACGCTCGGCAAGTTGCAAGTGCGCTTGAATTTCTTCGGAGAGTTCGCTGTTCCGCCGCGCCCGCCGCCAGAGAGGGAATTTCATAGCTCGCTCTCCCGGTTGGCTGGATTCAGGATTCCCGCGATGGCGGCTTTCACGCGCTCCCAGCGGGAACGTTCGGACTGCAATTGTTTTTTTCCGCGATTCGTAAGCCGATAGACGCGGAGCCTGGGACCGAGTTCAGAAGGCTTCCACTCCGCGGCGATCCAGCCTTTGCGTTCGAGGCGATGGAGAGCGGGATAAAGGGAGCCGGTGTCCACCTTCAGAATTTCGCCGGAGTTGGTGCGAATGGCTTTGCTGAGGGCATAGCCATGGCGGGGCGCCCATTGGAGGGTCTGCAGGATCAGCATATCCAGAGTGCCCTGGAGGATTTCGGTGCGATTGCGGTAGCGGGTCTTTGCTGTGCTCATGGTTAGGTAGAAGCGCTGCTTAGCATATAGTAGGACGTCTACATAGCACAAAAGGTGAGCAAATCGAAACTGGATTCCGCCAAGATTTTAGAGCCTCGAACGAACTGGATTGCGAGAGGAAATCGGAGAGAGCGGACAAAACAGTTGACGCTACCACGCGTAGCACACAGAATCTTTAGGACTCCGAGGCGCGGCAGAAGGTACCGTTAGCGTTGCGCCCGGGCAGGAAAACCACGGCATGCAAACCGCCTTCCGGCGCTTCGTTCTTCCCGGAGTAATCAGTCTAGCGATTCTTTTTTCCGGCGCGGCAATTTTGCGTTCGCGGGCCGCTCAATCATCCGCTTCTACTTCACAGAAACCGGCGGCGCACGCCAAAGCGGGAGAAGCCTACCGGCTGAATACGCTGGGGGTCGCGTACATGAACCAGCAGCGCGCCGCGGACGGCCAAAAGTATTTCGAGCAATCGCTGGCTGCCGATCCACAATTTGCGGTGGCGCGCCTCAACCTGGGGATTTCGCTGCTGGCACAGCAAAAGCTGGAGCCGGCGCGAGCGGCGCTGCTGACCGCAACAGAAAAGCTGCCGAATGATCCTTATGGCTGGTACAACCTGGGCCTCACATACAAGGATTTGGGCGACGCAGAAAAAGGAGTGGACGCGTTTGAGCATGTCACGCGGCTCGTGAATGAAGCGGATCCGTGGTATTTCGTGGGATATCTGGATTCGCAACTGCAGCGGTATGACGAAGCGATTGTGGCGTTTCAAAAAGCGCTGGCGCTTTTTCCGTATCATGCGTCCGCGGAGTTCGGACTGGCTCGCGCTTACCAGCGAAGCGGAAATGGCGTGATGGCGCGAGAGCACCTGGCCAAATTCCAGAAGATCACTTCGGAACATCTCGGAACTCCGTTTGGCGCGGCGTATGGAGACAAGGGACGGTTGTCGCTGGCGGAACTGCCGCGAAGTTCGGCGGAAGATGCGCCCCCGGCAATCCCGGTGCACTTCAGAGAGCAAGCGCTTAGCTCCATGGTGCAAATGCAATCCGGGAGCGAGGCGGCGGTGGGGCCGAGCGCCGGAGCTTGTTTCCTGGACTACGACGGCGACGGCAAAGCGGACCTTTTTCTTGTGAGCGCCGAGAGCCGAAACAGCAGCCGTTTGCTCCACAATCTCGGAGCTGGAAAATTCGAAGACGTTACGAAAGCCGCGGGGTTGTGGAGGGCCGTTGCCGGGGCCGGGTGCGCGGCGGGAGATTTTGACAATGACGGGCATACCGATTTGGCGGTTTGTTACGCGGACGGAGTGAGCCTGTATCACAACGACGGTGCGGGAAAATTCGCGGACGTCACGGAGAAAGTGGGAATTCGAAGAGAACCGGGCTGCGAGGGCCTGACGTTCGTGGACTATGACCACGATGGGGACGTGGACCTCTACGTCACGATGCGGCCCGATGCATCGGGATCGCCTGGAGCGAAAACGCGCAATGTACTTTGGCGCAACAACGGGAACAGCACGTTCACGGACGTGAGCGCGGAAACGGCGATGGATTTCGACGCGACAGGCGCGGGCGTGGTGACGACGGATTTCAACAACGACCGAGCCATTGATTTTGTTGTCGCCGGGGGGAGCAACGGCGCTTCGATTCTTCTGAATCCGCGCGAAGGAAAATTCACGCCGCTCCTGGCGATCGATTTCAAGAAAGAGAATCTGCCGCCTGCCGTGGGCGTAGTTGCATTTGATTTCAATAAGGACGGGTGGATGGATTTGGCGTTCACTCATGCGGGCGCACCGGGAATCAGCCTCTGGAAAAATGTGGACGGAAAGCGCCTGGAGCGAGTGCCGCTGCCGGAATTTGGATGGGAGCGCGGCTGGGGAATTTCCGCGGTGGATTACGACAACGACGGGTGGGTGGACCTTGTCGCGGTAGGAGAAACGGCGAACGGCGGTCGACTGCGACTGCTGCGAAATTTAGGCGCAAAAGGCTGGGCCGACGTCACGAGAGAAACGCGCCTCGAAGCGGTTAAGGTGAACAAGCCTCGCGCGGTCGCAGTGGCGGACTTCTTTGGCGATGGCGCGCCGGACTTGGTGGTCACGCAGATGGGTGGGCCACCGCTGGTGCTTCGAAACGAAGGCGGCAACCTCCATCACTGGATGGACATTGACCTGAAGGCGCTGGCCGACAACAAGAGCGCGATCGGCACCAGAGTGGAAGTTTACGCGGGGCCGCTGTACCAAAAGTGGGAAGTGGAAGGCGCTTCGGGATACCTGGGGCAGAATGCGCCGGCGATTCACGCGGGGCTCGGAGAAGAAACCAACGCCGAAGTCGTCCGGCTGCTGTGGCCGACGGGAGTCCCACAAGATGAAATCAATCTTGCGGCAGAGAAGACACAGACAATCGGAGAGCTCGACAGGCGGGGAAGTTCGTGTCCGGTGCTGTTTTCCTGGAATGGCAAGGAGTACGAATTTATCGCCGACATGATCGGCCCGGGCGTGGTCGGGCATTGGGTTGGGCCGGGAGTGCATGGCGTGGCGGAACGAGATGTTCCCGACCCGGACGAGTATTTAAAGGTGGGCGCGTCCAGCGTGAAGCCGCTGCACGGGATGCTGAGCTTCCGGTTCATGGAGCCGATGGAGGAAACGGTCTATCTGGATCAGCTTCGGCTGGTGGCGGTGGATCATCCTTCGCGGTATGAGGTGTTTCCGAATGAGCGGTTCGTATCGGCGCCGCCCTTCCCTGATTTTCGAGTGATTGCGGCGGAGAATGCGCAGCCGCCGGTGGGCGCGTGGGACGATCACGGGAATGACGTGCTGCCGCTGCTCTCGCATCGCGATCGCAAATACGTGACCACGTTCGAATCGCTGCCCTTCGCCGGGTTCGCGAAGCTGCATTATGTCGAGCTCGATCTTGGCGCATGGGATGCCACGAAGCCGCTGCGATTGATTATTGACGGTTACACGGATTACTTCACGGCGACTTCGATGTACGCGGCGGATCAAGCCAATATCAAGGTGATTGCGCCGTACGTGGAGGCGCTGGGCGCGAACCACGAGTGGACTCGCGTCGTGGAAGATATGGGCTTCCCGGCCGGTCTGGAACGGACGATGGTGGCCGATTTGACGGGAAAACTGCCGGCCGGAAAGCGGCGAATCCGGATTGTCACCAATCTAAAAATCTATTGGGACGCGATTCGAATCGATCAGACTGTAGATCCGAAGGAGATACGCACTTCCGAAGTGCCGCTGGCGGCGGCTTCGCTCGATTATCTTGGCTACCCGAAAGAAATCCGGCTGACGCCGGCGAGCGACACGGTGTACTCCTTCTCTGACCGGAGCAAGACGGGGCCGTACGCGCGAGCGGAGGGAAATTACACGCGCTACGGCGACGTTCTGGATTTGCTGCGGTCGGTGGATGACCGGTTCGTCGTGTTTGGTTCGGGCGAAGGAGTGAAGCTGGATTTCGATCCACGAAAGCTTCCGGAGCTGCCCGCAGGATGGGTGCGCGATTACTTTTTCTACGCGAACGGCTTCGAGAAGGATCTCGACTTCTACGCAGCGTATGCGTTCAGCGTGGCGCCGCTGCCGAAGCACGGGATGATCGCGTATCCGTATCCGCCAGGCGAAGGCTATCCGAACGATGCGCAGCATCTGGGCTACGAGCTCGAATACAACACGCGGGAGCGGTCAGACCGGCTGCCGCCAAGCCTGAGTTATCGCTACCCGAAATACAAATAGCGCGGAGCTTGGCGCGTAGACCGCGACGTTCAGAACGCACGCAGCTGCAATCCATTTTTGGCCGCGACACTCAATCCCACTCGACAGATTCCCACGCTTTTGTCTGTGAACTCTTGAGGACGGCGTCGCAAAGAAGCATCTCGTCGTGTCCCGTTTCGAACGTGGGGAATTGTTTCGGCGCGTTCCAATCGCCCTTCTCAATGTATTCATAAAAATCGCGGAAGAGCTGCTGGAAAGTATCGGGATAGCCCTCGGTGTGGCCGCCAGGATAGACAGCATAGGGGCGCGCTTCGGCGGACATGAGCGCTGGATCCTTGATTAACGAGCCGTTGGCGGAATCGCGGCGGCCAATCCACATGACGTTGGGATCCTCGGCATTCCACCAGAGCGAGCCTTCCGAGCCATCAATGCCAAAACCGAGTTTGGCTTTGTGTCCAGCGCTGACCTGGGAGACGGTCACGACGCCGCGCAGGCCGTCCTGGAAATGAAGAAGAATGGTGGCGTAATCGTCGGTGGTCATGGGCATTTCATCGAAGCCGGCGGCGTCGGCCTTCTTGAAGGTCTCAACGCGGCCGCGCGGCTTGCGGCGTACGGGAATAACAGTGGCGAGATCTGCGCAGACTTCGATGATCTTCTTGCCGGTCAGCCACATGAGCAGGTCCATGGAGTGCGTGCCGATATCGGAAACGGCGCGAAGTTCACCGCCGAGTTTTTGTTCTAGGCGCCAGTTCCAATCGGTGGGATGCAGGAGCCAGTCCTGCAAGAAGGAGCCGTGGGCGGTGTGCGGCTGGCCAATCGCGCCTTTTTGAATCATGGAGCGCGCTTCCTGGCAAAGCGGGTAGTAGCGCAAATTGTAGGCCACTCCGCCGACACGTTTTGATTCCCTGGCGATTTGCACGAGCATGGCGGATTCGCGCGAGTCCATGGCCAGCGGCTTTTCGCAAAGAACATGCTTGCCAGCGCGAAGGAGCTTGCTGGACTGTTCGAAGTGGACGTGATTGGGGGTACAGATGTGGACGGCGGTGACGGCAGAATCAGCGGCGAGCTCATCGAGATTGGCGTAGGCTTTCTCAAGCCCAAGCGATCTGCGCGATTCCTCGCCGCGCTCATTCGAACTACCCAGAATGCCGCGAATCGGAATTCCCAAGCGCCGGATCGCGTCCACGTGCGCCCGGCCCACAAAACCAACGCCAATCACTGCAGCTACATGCTTCATGTCACGACTCCTCATTTTGGCTGCGCCCGCTGGTGGGAAGGGGCACGCATCGCGCCATGGCGGCGCAGAAGGCAAGGTATCAGGTTTCAGGCTGCGAAAAAACAGCGGAGAGAAGAAGCCAGATTCGAGTGGTGTGCGATGGCTAATTCAGATTGGCGAAGACGGCTGGCTTGGGAAATTGCGAGCAGCGAGTTCAAGCAGGCCAAATTGGCAAGAGTAAGGAATGCGGGCGTAAACAAAGATGAGAAAACTCCAAGCAGAGAACCTCCGAACGCAAGTTTGACTAAACAGATAAGGCGCACAAGGCGGTGTGACGCAGGTCACTTAGCAAGCAGAAATGTAGTGGGAGACTAATTAAGATGGCCGGGGCATTCGAAAGAATGCCATTGGAGCCGAAGGGCAGGATCAAAGAAGCGAGAGAACGCGATGCCTGGGACCGATAAACACAAGGTGATTGTGGACGGGAACGAAGCCGCGGCGGATGTGGCTTACCGGCTAAACGAAGTTATCGCGATTTATCCCATCACGCCGTCGTCCCCGATGGGCGAATGGTCTGACCAGTGGCAGGAAGAGGGGCGGAAGAACATCTGGGGGGCAATTCCGAAAGTGGTTGAGATGCAATCCGAAGGCGGCGCCGCAGGAGCATTGCATGGCGCGCTACAGGCCGGTGCGCTGGCGACAACGTTCACGGCCTCGCAGGGATTGCTGTTGATGATTCCGAATATGTACAAAATCGCCGGGGAGTTGACTTCGGCGGTGATTCACGTGGCAGCGCGAACATTGGCGACGCACGCGCTTTCGATATTTGGCGATCACAGCGACGTGATGGCCGCGAGAGCGACGGGATTTGCGATGCTCTGCTCAAACTCAGTGCAGGAGGCCAGCGACTTTGCCCTGATCGCGCAAGCCGCGGCACTGGAGTCGCGCGTGCCCTTTCTGCATTTCTTCGACGGATTCCGCACGTCGCACGAGCTGAATCAAATCGAACCGTTGAGCGACGAAGACTTGCGACGAATGTTGGATGAGAACTACATCCGGCGGCACCGAGAGCGGGCGCTCACGCCGGACAGACCGGCGCTTCGGGGAACGGCGCAGAATCCGGATGTATTTTTCCAGGCGCGGGAGGCTTGCAACCCGTATTACCTAGCGTGCCCGACGATCGTGCAAGAGGCGATGGAGCGATTCGCGAGGCAGAGCGGAAGAACGTACCGCCTCTTCGATTACGTGGGAGCGCCAGACGCGGAACGCGTGATCGTGATGATGGGCTCAGGCGCGGGCGCAGTAGAGGAAACTGTCGAACGGCTGCAAGCCGAGGGAGAAAAAGTTGGGCTGCTGAAGGTTCGCTTGTTTCGGCCATTCGCGACGAGCGCATTTCTCGAAGCGATGCCAGCGACAGTCTCGCGCATCGCCGTGCTCGATCGAACCAAGGAACCGGGCAGCACGGGCGAGCCTCTGTATCTGGACGTTGTGGCGGCATTTCACGAGAACCGGGCAGAGTCCAAGGTCAACCCACAAATTATTGGCGGGCGCTACGGGCTTTCTTCGAAGGAGTTTACGCCGGCGATGGCGAAAGGAGTCTTTGACGAATTAAAAAAGAGCGAGCCGAAAAATCATTTCACGGTGGGGATTCTGGATGACGTGACGCACACGAGCATCGCGTATGACACGGAATTCTCAACTGAAGATGAAGGCACCGTGCGAGCGGTGTTCTACGGGCTGGGGTCGGACGGCACGGTCGGAGCCAACAAGAACTCGATCAAGATCATCGGCAAACGGACCGAGCAGCATGCCCAGGGATATTTCGTGTACGACTCGAAAAAGTCGGGATCGATTACAGTCTCGCATCTGCGATTTGGACGGAAGCCAATCCGTTCTTCCTATTTGATCAGCAAAGCGAGCTTCGTGGCATGCCATCAATTTCAATTCCTCGAGCGGATGGATGTGCTGCAAGTGGCGCAGCGCGGAGCGACCTTTCTATTGAATGCACCTTTCGGGCCGGAGGAAGTTTGGGAAAGATTGCCGGAGCCGGTGCAGAAAGCGATTTTGGATAAGGAGCTGAAGTTCTACGTCATTGACGCATACAAGGTTGCGCGCGAAGCGGGGATGGGAAACCGGATCAACACCGTGATGCAAACGTGCTTTTTTGCGATTAGCCAGGTGCTGGAGCGCGAGGCCGCCATCGCGGCGATCAAGGACGCGATTCGAGACACGTACGGAAAGCGCGGAGAAGCAGTGATCGAGAAGAATTTTGCTGCTGTGGATCAAACGCTTGCGAATCTTCATCTAGTCAATGCAAAGAGCGGGGCAGCAGGCGGATTGAAAGTTCTTCCACCGGTGGGTGAACAGGCCCCTGAGTTTGTGCGAGGGGTGCTCGGAACGATGATCGCGGGACGCGGCGATGAGTTGCCCGTCAGCGCGATGCCGATTGACGGCACATTTCCGACGGGCACTTCAAAATGGGAGAAACGAAACATCGCGCAAGAGATTCCCGTTTGGGACGAGGGTCTGTGCATCCAATGCGGGAAGTGCGTTCTGGTCTGTCCCCATGCAGTCATCCGGGCAAAAGTGTATGAGGGAGCGGAATTAGTGGGAGCGCCGGGTACGTTCAAATCGGCAAAACCGAGGTGGCGAGAATTGGAGAGCTTGCGTTACACGCTGCAGGTGTCGCCGGAAGACTGCACAGGTTGCGGTCTATGCGTGGAAATTTGTCCGGCAAAAAGCAAAAGCGAGGCAAAACACAAAGCTATCAACATGTGCGCGCAGGCTCCGTTGCGGCTGCCGGAAGGCGTCAATTGGGATTTCTTCCTGGCGTTGCCGGATTTGGACCGCGAACGGCTGACGCATACGCACGTGAAAGATGTCCAACTTCTGGAACCGCTGTTCGAATTTTCAGGAGCGTGCGCGGGATGCGGCGAAACGCCCTATATCAAGCTGCTGACCCAACTTTTTGGAGACCGGTTGCTGATTGCTAACGCTACCGGGTGTTCGTCCATTTACGGCGGTAACCTCCCGACGACTCCTTATACGAAGAGCGAAAGCGGCCGCGGGCCGGCATGGTCGAATTCGCTCTTTGAAGATAATGCCGAATTCGGGCTGGGGATGCGGCTTGCGGTGGACAAGCAGCGCGACTACGCAAGAATTCTGGTGAAACGGCTGGCGCCGTCGATTGGTGAGCAATTGGCGAGCGGAATTTTGGAGGCGAACCAAGCAACGGAAGCAGAAATCGGGAAGCAAAGAGAACGCGTCTCGGAATTGAAACAAAGGATTCGAGGATTGCACACGGCGGAAGCTCTCGATTTGGAGGTCGTCGCGGACGCTCTGGTTCGCAAGAGCGTCTGGCTTGTGGGCGGAGACGGTTGGGCGTACGACATCGGCGCCGGAGGATTGGACCACGTGCTCGGAAGCGGGGCGAACGTGAACGTGCTCGTGCTGGACACCGAGGTTTACTCAAACACGGGCGGGCAGATGTCAAAGGCGACGCCGAGGGCAGCAGTGGCGAAATTTGCCAGCGGCGGAAAACAAACCGCGAAGAAAGATTTGGCACTGGAAGCGATCAGCTACGGCTCGGTGTATGTGGCGCGTGTGGCGATGGGCGGGAATGACACGCATACAGTGAAGGCGTTTCTGGAAGCGGAAGCGTACAACGGACCTTCTCTGATCATTGCGTACAGCCATTGCATTGCGCATGGCTACGAAATGGTGTTCGGAATGGAGCAGCAGAAGGCGGCGGTGCTGACGGGATATTGGCCGCTGATTCGGTACAACCCATCGCTAAGGGAGATTGGCAAGAATCCGTTCCAGCTGGATAGCCGGGCACCCAGCCTGGCGCTGCAGAATTATGCGTACCGGGAAGCACGATATTCGATGCTCGCGCGAAGCAATCCAGGGGCGGCGCGCGAGTTGCTGGCGCTGGCGCAAGCGGATGTGGACCGGCAGTGGAAAGTCTATTCGAACCATGCGCAAGGGACAGAAACTCCGGAAGAGGCGCCGGAGGGAGTCTCAAAAGAAACTGTACCAGCGACGAAGCCAGGCGAGGACGGAACGCGATGATCGAACTTGCGACGACTTACTTGGGTCTGCCACTGCGTTCCCCGATCGTTGCGTCGGCCTCACCTCTGTGCGACTCATTGGAAAATATCCGGCGGTTCGAAGACGCTGGTGTCGGGGCCGTCGTGCTGCCATCGCTATTTGAGGAACAACTACAGCTTGAAAGCCAGTCGGTCAATTCAGACCTGACGCGCGGCGCAGAGAGTTTCGCTGAATCACTGAACTATTTTCCTGACTTGGAAAGCTACAACCTGGGACCAGAGGCGTACCTGGAGCTGCTGAGAAAAGCGAAAAGTAGTGTTTCAATACCGGTGATCGGAAGCCTGAATGGCGTCTCGAAAGGCGGCTGGACCCGGTATGCGAGGATGATGGAGGAAGCGGGGGCTTCGGCGCTGGAATTGAATCTGTATGACATCGTGACGGATCCCAAGCAGGAAGGATCAAGTATAGAACGCGGGTACTTCGAGCTTGTGCGGGAGATTAAGCGAACGGTCCACATCCCCGTCGCCGTGAAGCTCTCTCCATTTTTTACAGCCATCGCTCATGTCGCCAAACGGCTGGATGGAGAAGGAGCTGATGGGCTGGTCCTATTCAACCGGTTTTATCAGCCGGACATTGATATTGATGCGCTGGAAATCCTGCCTAAACTACACCTGAGTGAGTCGAGCGAATTGCCTCTGAGGCTGCATTGGGTGGGAATCCTCTACGGCAACATTCGAGCTAGCCTGGCGGTGACGGGAGGCGTGCATTCGAGCACGGATGTAATCAAAGCCGTGATGGCGGGAGCCCATGTGGCGATGATGACGTCCGCATTTTTTGAAAACGGAATACGGCATGCGAGAGTCGTTCTCCATGAGGTGCGGCAGTGGATGGAGGAGCATGAATACGAATCGATCGAGCAAATGCGCGGAAGCATGAGCCGAAGGTCAGCCCCAGATGCGAGCGGGTACGATCGAGCGAATTACGTGCGAGTCTTGAGTTCGTTTACCATGCAGAAGCGGCGGAGCAACTGACCCGCATCCGCCGGCCTGGTGCACGGTCCGGCGATGCACTTCTGGAAGGTCTCCTTGTAGTTCGACGTTCACATTTGCGAGCTGCGATGGCTAATCGAAGAACCGCAGGGCGGCACCGGGCGGAGAGAAAAGGATCCAAGTACCGCCCTGGCGCACCCCCACCGGCCCTCTAGGGCCCGCCCAGCCAGGGGCGCGCAAACAGGTTCAATATATCGTGATGCGATATAAATAAGCGGGGCTGTCTGCGGCAGACATATCGCGTTACGACACATTTGAACGCTGAGCAAAAAGTCCTTCAGCGGTCCTTGCCGGAGCACGCCCCCAAATGCGTCACGAAAATAAGCAAACTCTGAAGGGAAAAGCGTGAACGCGCCCCAAATCCGACTTGGCCCCGGGGTTGTGCAAAGGTTGTAATACAATTCTTGTGCTCCCAGGCAGATTCCGCACGCGTAAACTTCGCCTCATTCCGGAATATTCGCTGCAACAAACTCCCCGCAGCCTTTACAATTACTTCCGCACTCAAATTGAAACGGAACGAATGCGCGCCGGAGGAACGACGAATGGGCTTTGCTCAGTTGGAATTGACGGGGAAGACGGCAGTGGTGATCGGCGGCACCAGCGGAATCGGACTCGCCATCTCGCGCGGGCTGGCACAGGCAGGCGCGAATGTCGTCCCAACAGGACGCAGGGAAAAGGAAGTGGCGTCTGCTTCGGCGGAAGTCGAAGCTATCGGTAGAAAGTCGCTCGCGCAAACATGCGACGTCACGGATGGCGCAAGCATTGAGAGACTGCTGATTGCAGCATGCAAACAATTCGGCAGCGTGGAAATCCTTGTGAACAGCGCCGGACGCACCAAGCGGATGCCAACGCTGGATTTTCCCGAGGCGGAATGGAGCGCGATTCTGGAAACGAACCTGACCGGGACTTTGCGAGCGTGCCAGGTTTTCGGACGGCACATGGTCGAGCGAAGGTACGGGCGAATCATTAACATCGCATCGCTCTCCTCGTTTGTAGCGTTATTCGAGGTAGCGGCGTACTGTGCGAGCAAAGCGGCGGTGGCTTCGCTGACCAAGTCACTGGCCATTGAGTGGGCAAGTTCCGGCGTGTGCGTAAACGCAATTGCGCCCGGCGTGTTTCGAACGGATTTGAATACTGCGCTTTTGGATGGAACCGATCGAGGAAAAGAATTTTTGATGCGAACTCCGATGAAGCGATTTGGGAAACTGGAAGAGTTAGTCGGCGCGGCGATCTTCCTTGCTTCGGATGCGGCCAGCTTTGTGACTGGACACGTACTGGCCGTGGATGGAGGATTCCTGGCGAGCGGAGTCAATCAGTAAGTCGAGAAACACACGGGAATCGAGAATTTCTCTGGTTTTCGAAAAAAGGCAATATCCTGGCTCAGGAAGCAGGCTTTGCGAGATCAGCAGACGCCAATCGCGCGCGGGCATGTTGGACGATGGCTAGAAACTTTCGCGCATTTTCGACGATGATTCCCGGCTGGCTAGATTTTAGAGCCTGTGCCTGGACAAGTTCACCGCCAATTCCTAACGCGACACAACCTGCTTCAATGAATTCCGCCGCGGTCTGAAGATTCACGCCTCCGGTCGGCACAAACGGAATTTGCGGAAAGGGGCCTTTAAGCGACTTGATGTACTTGGCCCCGCCCAATTGGCCGCATGGAAAAACCTTAATGATGTCCGCGCCGGCTTCCCAGGCAGCCATTACTTCGGTCGGCGTCAAAGCACCAGCCATAATCAACTTTCCTTCCCGCACAGCTAGATTGACTGTGGGCAGGTTGAGTCCAGGTGTGACAAGGAATTGCGCGCCTGCATCGAGGCACTTTTGAGCGGCTTGGGCGTTGAGAACGGTTCCTGCACCGATCAGCACAGTTGAGCCACATTTCACTGCGAGTTCGCGAATGACATCGAGGGCGCCTGGAACGGTCATGGTGATTTCCACGATTGGAATGCCACCCTTGCAAACAGCATCAGCGGCAAGGCACGCTTCGGCTGCTGAACTCGCGCGGACCACCGGGATGATGCCTACTTCCAGAATGCGTTCGCGAACTTTTTGTTTGTCCATTCAGTTCATCCATTCACCAAGAAATATTTTGCGATTCGAGCTCAACGCGCGATGCGAGCGCCGGCCACTGTCATTGCCTGCATCACGTCATTTAGCGTCGCCATGCTGGTATCGCCCGGTGTAGTCATGGCCAATGCACCGTGAGCGGCGCCGCATTCGACGGCCCACTGAGCGTCACGTCCGGCGAGGAAGCCGTAGATCAGGCCGGAAGCAAACGAATCGCCGCCGCCGACGCGGTCGAATATTTCCAGGTTCTCTCGATTGCGCGCCTGGTAGAACTTTCCGTCGGAATAACAGATGGCGCTCCAGTCGTTCAGCGTCGCGGTCTTCGCTTTGCGCAGCGTTGTAGCCACAGCCTTGAACGGATATTCCTGCAAGACCTTCGAGATCATCTGCTTGAATCCCGCGACTTCAAATGCGGAAATATTTTCATCCATTCCGGGTACTTCGAAACCGAGTGCGGCGGAAAAATCTTCCTCGTTGCCGAGCATAACGTCCACATGCGGTGCGATGCGGCGATTCACTTCCTGCGCGGATTTCTTTCCACCATGCGACTTCCAAAGAGACGCGCGGTAATTTAAGTCGTAGGACACGACCGTTCCATGGCGCTTCGCCGCTTTCATCGCTTCGAGTGCGACTTCGGGAGTCGTCGCCGAGAGCGCACAGAAAATCCCGCCGGTGTGAAACCAGCGCGCTCCGAATTTTCCGAAGATTTCTTCCCAATCGATTTCGCCGGGTTTCAATTGGGAGACAGCAGTATGGCCGCGGTCATAACTGCCAAGTGCCGCGCGAACTCCGAAGCCCCGCTCCGTAAAATTGAGCCCGTTGCGAGCGGCCTGGCCCACGCCATCGTGTTCGACCCAGCGGATAAGCGATTGATCCACGCCTCCCTGATAGAGCAGATCTTGCAGCAAACGCCCGACCGGATCCTTCACGAAAGCAGTCACAACCGCCGCGTCAAGACCAAAACACCGCTTCAGCCCGCGCGCAACGTTGTATTCTCCGCCACCTTCGTACACATCGAAAGAGCGGGTCGTGGCGATGCGTCGATCGCCTGGATCGAAGCGGAGCATGATTTCGCCGAGGCTCACGATATCCCAGCGACACTCGCTCTTTGGTTTTATGGCTAATGCCATGAATGCTCCTCGCCTGGGAAATGGAAGCTCACAATGCTCCTCAAAACACACTTCCTAATCTCTGCCGGAAACCGTCGGCGATTCAGGATTGCCCGTAAGAAACTCCAAGACTAAGAAACTCCAAGACAATGATTCTATTCAGGGAGCGCGGGCAAACAACAGAAAAATCGGAAAGTAACTGAGAGCCGGCGCAGACGAGGTGCCATCGAGAATCGCTGATCCTTTTCAGGTGGCGGGAGTCCGGTGAAGCCGCTCAAACTTTGGACTGCGCACTTTGCAGTCCTATCATAGTATCTGTGTCTGGACTTCCAAGGAGGCCGAGGCCAATGTCGCGCATGCCGATAGGAATCGCATCCGTATTTTTTATCTCTGCTCTTTTCTTGCTGGCCAGTGTAGTTGCGGCTTTGCCGGGATCCTCGGATCCCGTGGAAGTGAGCGTGAACGAGCAGGCCAAGCGAGTGGACATCACGATCAGCGGGAAACCGTTTACCTCCTATATTTGGCCCAGCGCCCTTAAGAAGCCGGTGCTTTATCCGCTGAGGACGGCCCGGCAGACAATCGTCACGCGAGGTTATCCGCTGGAACCGCGCCCCGGAGAACGCACCGATCATCCGCACCACGCGGGGCTGTGGTTCAACTACGAGAACGTGAACGGCATCGATTTTTGGAACAATTCCGATGCGATTCCTGCGGCGCGCGCACCTAAGATGGGAACGATCGTACAGCACGCCATCCTTTCCGCGAAAAGTGGAACAAATCAAGGAGAACTTGAAATTGAGGCCGATTGGATCACTTTTGAAAAGAAAGTTCTGCTAAAGGAACATACCCGGTTCGTATTTCGCGGCGGCCCGGACTTTCGCAGCATCGACCGCATCACGACATTGACCGCGCTTGGCGAAAAAGTGTCTTTCCCCGATCAGAAAGATGGAATGCTGGGCCTGCGCGTTGTTCGCGCCCTCGAATTGCCTTCAGACAAAGCTGACGTGTTTGCGGACGCCAGTGGCCATTCAACGACAGTCGCAAAGCTAGACAATACCGGAGTGAACGGCAACTATCTCACGAGCGAAGGCAAGACGGGGGATGCCGCCTGGGGCACGCGAGGGCGGTGGTGCAACCTCAGCGGAATGGTCGGGAATGAGCCAGTCACGATTACGATTCTGGATAATCCGAAGAATCCCGGTTTTCCAACCTACTGGCATGCGCGCGGCTACGGCTTATTTGCCGCGAATCCACTCGGTGAAAAAGTCTTCAGCAATGGTAAGGAGGAATTGAATTTCTCTCTGGCGCCCCACGCGAGCGCCACGTTTCGTTATCGCATACTCATTTCCTCGGCGATCTTGACTCCAGAAGCCACGGAAGCGGCCTACCGGGATTTCGTCGCCGAATATCATTGATACACTCAGACACATGACCTTTCACATCGGGCTGATCGGCGGAGGCAACATTTCCGAAACACATGCCCGCGCGGCGCGAGCGATCCCTGGAACTGAAATTGTCGCCATCTTTGGCACAAATGCAGAAAAAGTTGCTCGGCTCTGCCGGGAACACGGTGCCACGCCGTACGGCGAGTTGGAGCCATTTCTGAATCACCGCCCGCTCGATCTGGTCCTTCTGGGAAGTCCGTCGGGCCTCCACGCCGCCCAAGGGATTGCCGCGGCGAAAAAAGGGCTGCATGTCTTGACAGAAAAACCGATGGATATCTCGACCGCCCGCGCGGATGCCATGATCGAGGCAGCTCAAGAATCGAAGGTGAAGCTGGGCGTGATCTTTCAAGATCGGACGAAACCCCATATTCGCCTGCTCAAGAGTTGGTTTGATCAGCGGCTCTTAGGAAATATCCTTTTTGTTGAAGCCAGTGTGAAGTGGTATCGCCCGCCGGAGTATTACGCCAACTCACATTGGAGAGGAACGCTGAAGCTGGATGGCGGCGGCGCGTTGGTGAATCAAGGAATTCATACTTTGGATTTGCTGCTTTGGCTGTTGGGCGATGTCATTCGAGTGCAGGCGCGAACAGCCACACTGTTTCATAAGATTGAAGCCGAAGATACGGCCGTGGCGACATTCGAGTTCTCGAATGGTGCCCTCGGCCAGTTTCATGCGACGACTGCCGCTTATCCGGGCTACCCGCGTCGCGTGGAAATTACCGGAACAGAAGGAACTGTCGTTCTTGAACACGATCGACTGGTCAAAGTGGACCTGAGAACGCCTTCGGAGAAGATCGAAGCGGATCTCGCCCACGCATCTGACTCCGCCGGGGACCAAAACCAGAGCGCTACCTCGGCCTCCGTAAGTGATGTTCGCGGCCACCAGGCTGTACTTGAGGACTTTCTGGCTGCCATCCGGGACAATCGCAGACCTCTCTGCGATGGGCTGGAAGGAAGACGCAGCATCGCGCTGGTCGAGGCGATCTATCGCGCGGCCAAGACTCCTGACCAATCAATTCCAGTTGGAACCGCAGCTCAGTGAGAGAACTGGTGTTTTGAGTCGCAAGCAATTCGGAAAGAATAAGAATCCGTTCAACCGATTTCCCGCAACTGAAAAATAGTTTTGACTACACCTAGCCTCTATCCCACGCTTCGCAAACGATGGCATTTCGTTACGGCTATTCCGTAAAGCAAACTACCTGACGCCACGGAAGGGGCTAAGCCCTTTTCTTCTAGAGCTGATTTGAGTGACCTGGCAGGGTTCATCCGAGCTGCTCAATCACGCGATGCTCCGGTTGGCCCTATGTGTTTGCGTCTTGGAGCCTTAAATTGCGTCGCAAATGGAAGTCGTAACTTCCCTTGTCGTGGCCGCCCCGCCTAAATCCGGCGTGAGCACCCGGGAAGCAGTGACCCGCTCGACGGCCCGCATCAGAAGTTCGGCGCCGTCCGCTTCGCCCAGATGCTCGAGCATCAGCGCCGCGCTCCAGATCGCGCCAATCGGATTCGCAATGCCTTTGCCAGTGATATCGAATGCAGCCCCATGAATCGGTTCGAACATCGAAGGAAACCGGCGTTCTGGATTAAGGTTTGCGGTCGGCGCAATTCCCAGGCTGCCTGCCAGCGCGGCTGCCAGGTCGGTCAGGATGTCCGCGTGCAGATTCGTCCCGACAATCGTATCGAGGCTCCTCGGCTTGCCGACCATTCGGGTGGTCATGGCGTCAACGAGCATTTTGTCCCACCGCACGGCGGGATATTCCTTGGAAACCTCATCGGCGACCTCGTCCCACAGCACCATTCCATGCCGCTGCGCATTCGATTTGGTAACAACAGTAAGCAGCTTGCGCGGACGGTTCTGGGCAGTCTGGAATGCATAGCGCATAATGCGAGTCACTCCGCTGCGCGTGAAGATGGAAGTTTCGGTCGCCACCTCTTCGGCGAGACCGCGGTGCGCGCGGCCGCCCTGCCCCGCATATTCTCCTTCCGTATTTTCCCGAATGATGACCCAGTCGAGGTCGCCTGGCTCGCAATCGCGAAGCGGCGACGACAATCCTTTCAGGATTCGAGTGGGCCGGAGGTTCACGTACTGATCGAAGCCCTGGCAAATCGCCAGCCGCAATCCCCACAGCGTCACGTGATCGGGAACGTCAGGAGCGCCGACTGCGCCAAAGTAAATCGCGCCGAAAGCCCGTAGGATTTCTAGCCCATTTGCAGGCATCATTCTTCCGTGCTTCTTGTAATAGTCGGAACCCCAGGGAAACTGTTGGACGTTCAAACGAAAACGGCCCGATTTCGCGCTTAGGACCTTGAGCACCTCAAGGCCAGACGCAATGACTTCAGGCCCAATACCGTCTCCAGGGATTACTGCAATCGAATACTCGCGCATTTTGGCTCCATGAAAAATTCGCGATTCACCGGCCTTCGAAACTTTTTGGCTCTCAAGGCTCCCTATTTTCTGCCAAAAAAACCTCGTGCCGCCGCGAGTCGGCCCGGATTAGTGTGTATACTACGCGACGCAAATCTTACGACAAAAGCGCTGGCAAGCGCGCAGGGCGGACGAGCAAAAATGCGGCAAGCCGTACAAATCGGTGAAAAATGAGTACGTTGAGACCGGACGACCAGATTGTACGGCGCGCGCGCGCTAGAATAGCCTGGCGGCTTCTTCCCTTCCTTTTTCTTCTCTACATTATCGCGTTTCTAGACCGCATGAACATCAGCGCGGCAGCTCTCGAAATGCCGCGCGACCTCGGATTTAACGACAAGGTCGTCGGACTTGGCGCCGGGATGTTCTTCATAGGCTATCTCGTGCTGGAAATACCGGGCGCGCTGCTCGCGGAGAAGTGGAGCGCGCGGCGCTGGATCGCCAGAATCATGATTTCCTGGGGAATCATAACCGCTCTCATGGCCTTCGTCCGTACGGCGCATGAATTCTATTTGGTGCGGTTCCTCGTTGGGGCCGCCGAAGCAGGCTTTTTCCCGGCGGTCATCGTCTATGTTTCGCACTGGTTCCGCTATCGGGATCGCGCCAAGGCAATCGCTGTTTTCTACGCGGCAAGCCCTCTCTCTTATGTAGTCGGTTCGCCGCTTGCGGGCATGCTCTTGGGAATCGCCTGGTTTGGCCTTCGCGGCTGGCGATGGCTCTTCCTTCTCGAGGGTGTCCCCGCGGTGGTCATGGGAGTGATCACAATCTACTACCTTACGGATTGGCCTCGCGAGGCGCGCTGGCTGAGAAGCGAAGAACGCAACTGGATTATCGGGCAGCTCGAGGAAGAGAAGGCGGCGAAAGAGAAGGTCAAGTCGTACACAATCTGGGAGGCCTTCCGCCAGCGCGACGTGCTCTTGCTTACCCTCTCTTATTTTTGCGCGACGACGGGGGGCTATGGCGTCGGCTTCTGGCTCCCGACCATTCTCAAGCGGCTCTCCGGATTGAGCGATTTTCGCGTCACACTCTTCGCCGCGTTGCCTTACCTCGCGGGCTTTCTGATGCAGCAGGTGAATAGCTGGCACTCCGACAAAACCACCGAGCGCCGCTGGCATGCCGGAGCCGCCATCTTTTTGTGCGGGGTCTCCCTGTTCCTGGCAATCCTGTTCGGTACAGGCATCGTGAGCGCCGTGTTCCTGTTCTGCCTCGTGGGCGCGGGTTATTACGCCTTCCATCCGTGTTTTTGGGCCGTCCCTTCCGCCTTCCTGAGCGAATCCGCCGCGGCTGCCTCGATTGGGCTGATCAATTCGATCGGAAATCTCGGCGGATTTTTTGGGCCGATGGTCATGGGTTATCTTGTCAATCGGACGCATTCATTTCATGCGGGATTGCTCTATTTGGTGGGAAGTCTGTGTCTCTCGGGTATCGTGATGCTTCTGGTTGGCCGAGGCAATAAGACGCGCGCACTCGCTGGCCAGTCTCTCGAAATCTAATCGCAATTCACGCGCAAAACTCTCGAGCGTTTTTTCCGCTGCTCAATGGATTTCCGGCTCGGGGATGGGTTCGGTACCCTCAAGAAAATCAAAATCGCAGCCTTCGTGCGCCTGCTTAATGTGCTGCATAAAGAGCTTCCCGTAGCCTCGGGGATAGATTCCTTTCTTGGGCCGCCACGCTGCCTGACGCTTCGCGAGTTCCTCGTCGCTCACGAGCATGTTGAGGCGTCGCGCGGGCACATCCAGCTCAACAAGGTCTCCTTCTTTAAGCAAAGCGAGCGGACCTCCCACAAAAGATTCCGGCGACACGTGCAACACGCAGGCTCCGTAACTTGTGCCGCTCATTCGGGCATCGGAAATACGCACCATGTCGCGAACACCGGATTTCAAAAGCTTTTGTGGAATGGGAAGATTGCCCCACTCCGGCATCCCGGGCGCGCCCTTCGGGCCCGCGTTGCGGAGCACGAGTACGCTGTTTGCGTCCACATCGAGATTGGGGTCATCTATGCGTGCGTTCATCTCATTGAAGCTGTCGAAGACCACCGCGCGTCCTGTGTGCTTCAGAAGTCGGGGCTCGGCGGCGGAAGCCTTGATCACACCACCGTTGGGAGCGAGGTTGCCATAGAGAATCGCCATGCCGCCTGAGGCCAGCACTGGATTTTCGAGCGGCCGTATGACATCGGAGTTGTACGTGGCCGCTCCGGCGAAGTTTTCTCCCAGCGTCTTTCCCGTCGCAGTCAGGCAGTTGGGATCCAGATGTTTCGACATAGCCTTCAACAATGCGGGTAAACCACCGGCATAATAAAAATCTTCCATCAGGTACTTTCCGCTGGGACGGATATTCGCAAGCATGGGAGTTTTCCGCGAGTATTCCTCGAATCTCTCGAGCGAGAGCTTGATTCCTGCCCGGCCTGCGATCGCCACTAGATGGATCACCGCGTTTGTCGAACCGCCAAGCGCAAACACCGCGGCAATTGCATTGTTGAAGGACGATTCGGTCAGAATGTCGCGAGGCTTCAAATCCTCCCAAACCATTTCCACAATTCGTCGTCCGGATCGGTTGGCCATTTTCGGATGATTTGCGTCCACAGCTGGAATGGAAGTCGCGCCGGGAAGAGTAAAGCCCAGAACTTCGGTCAAGCTTGTCATTGTGGACGCAGTGCCCATAGTCATGCAGGTTCCGGCGGATCGCGCGATTCCACCTTCAATTTCCGTCCATGCTTGCAAGTCAATATTTCCCGCGCGGCGTTCCGTCCAATACTTGGTGACGTCGGATCCGCTGCCGAGAATTTGCCCGCGCCAATTGCCGCGCAACATCGGTCCCGCCGGCACATAGATGGCCGGCAAATTCATGCTGATCGCGCCCATCAACAGAGCAGGAGTCGTCTTGTCGCATCCTCCCATCAGCACGCAACCATCGGCCGGATACGAACGCAAGAGCTCTTCCGTCTCCATCGCCAGCAAATTCCTGTACATCATCGTAGTTGGTTTCTGTAAAGTTTCTCCAAGAGTAAATGCAGGCATTTCCACTGGAAATCCGCCAGCCTGCCACACGCCTTTTTTAACGTCCTCCGCGCGCTCCCGCAGGTGGCTGTGGCATGGGTTGTTTTCGCCCCAAGTATTGATGATCGCAATCACGGGTTTCCCGGAATAATCGGCCTGAACGCAGCCCATCGAAGCGGAGCGCGAGCGATGGCCAAACGAGCGCAAATCGTCCGGTCCGTACCAGCGGTAACTTCTAAGCGATTGGCTGTCTTTTCTTGGCATAAGAATCCTTCCCGAAACAATTCGCGTGAGAGTGTTGCAGTTTCTAGGAAAAGTCCGGTCACACGCGAACGAATTCTGTAGAATTGCAAAGTTTAGGCGGAGACATTTTACGGTGTCAAATCGCAGGAGAGGAAGACCCATTTGGATTTTCTGAAAAATTCGGCACACAAAAGCATCGAACAATGAAAATGAAAGTCATCGGCTGCCAACAACAAACTCTATGAAAGAAGATTTGATTTTTGTCCTTGCCAAGCGAACGGACCCGCCACCTTCGGTGATCAATTCTCTTCCTGGCGCCAGGATTCTTATCGGCGATTCAGCGGAGCGTTTTGAAAAGGACGCGGCGCTGGCGAGCATTTTGTTCAACTGGTCCGGCCCGTTGGATCTGTTCAAGAAAGTGTTTATTCGGTGTCCGAATCTTCGCTGGGTACACTCGCGCTCCGTTGGACTCGAAAGAACCCTGTTTCCCGAACTTGTCGAAAGCCCCGTGCCGCTCACGAATGGCGCAGGTGTCTTCAGTGCGTCGCTCGGCGAGTTCGCGATCGGTGCGATGTTATTTTTTGCCAAGGACTTTCGCCGGATGATTCGAAATCAGTCGGCGGGAATTTGGGAACCCTTCGACGTCGGATGGGTCTCAGGAAAAACGCTAGGAATCGTGGGGTATGGAGATATCGGCCGGGCGATTGCCGCCAGGGCACATGCACTTGGGATGACAGTTTTGGCGCTGAGGCGGAATCTGCCGGGATCAAGTTGTGCTGATGCAGCGATCTCTAAAATGTATTCGCGTGGCGAGCGCATTGCCATGATCTCTCGCTGTGATTTCGTCGTAGTTGCCACGCCTTTGACACAAGAAACTCGAGGAATGATCGGCGCGGCGGAAATCGCTGCGATGAAGCCAAACGCAGTTCTTATCAACGTCGGCCGCGGACCGGTCATTGACGAGAAAGCCTTGCTCCGCGCACTTTCAGCCGGGCAGATCGCAGGTGCGGCCCTTGACGTATTCGACCAAGAACCTCTCCCGAAGGGCCATCCGTTTTACTCTCTCGAAAATGTCTTGCTCTCGCCACATTGTGCCGACCACACTCCGGACTGGCTCGAGAATGCGATGCAGTTTTTCATCGAGCAGTATGCGCGATTCCGCAAAGGCGAGCCGCTATTAAACATTGTAGATAAACGGCTCGGTTACTGAACGCTGTTGCCGCCCGCCAAGCCGTGTGGTCGTTTGGGCTTCCAGGCAATTCCGCTCGCGCCTGGTTCGAACGAATGACCTGTGGGAGCGCAAAATGCTTCAGAACAATTTCGCTTCTCGCTGAACTGGCTGAACCTAATAGTGTGGATTGGCTGCCGGAGCAGCGGCTTTCGAGGAGGCATTCACCGGCTGCGACTGCTTACCAGGGGTTGTCGCACCGTTCGAATTCACATCCAGTTTATCCATGGTCTGAAAAACCGAAGAGGAGCCGGCAGCTGATTTCCCGGCTGGTTGCATCGAAGAATTCGCTCCAACAGCGGGATGCGAAAAGGTGCTGCTGTCTGTTGTGGACTCGATGACATGCCAGCCGCCATCCTGCTTCTCGAGGGCGTACGTCAGTTCCATCGTGCCCGCCCCGCTCCTGGCGTGGAATTCGACCTTGGCCTGGGCACGATTTCCATCAAAGTGAATGTCCTTGATCGAAGCATCAAACGAATTCTGGCGCAGGTTGGAATTGTGGGCGAGATGAGCGCGGATCGCGGTCAAGATGGCATCATTGGGACCGCTGGTGTCAGAGCTAGTCGCACCTAAACTTACGTCGCCAGCAGACGGTTTCTGATGGCAGCCAATCGTTACAAGAGTGAACGTGAGCAGCGTGAGAAGGCATCGTCGGTTTCGCATCGTCCATCCCTCGACATCGAGATTCGAACCAGTATCACTTCCGCGTGGAACTCGTCTCTCCTCAAATTCACCTTGTGACTTCAGCGAGTTGACTCTTTGCCGCCGCAGCCTCCCGCGCCTCTTTTCCGGCCTCGAGAGTCATATCGAGCGGCCCCAGGCCGATTCCGATCTTCTGCAGAAAGGCGTTCGGAGGTGTTCCTCCAGCAAAGATCCAGACAAAATCGTTGGGAATCTCCTGCCGGTTTCCATTTACCTCGAGAATGACGCTTGCAGGCTTAATTTCAACGGGATTGGAGTTGAAGAGGGTTTTGAGCTTTCCCTTGCGGATGCTCTCCTCCACGCGTTCTGCATTTCGGGTCTTGATCCGGCTGAACTGCCCCTTGCGGTAGGAAATGGTGACTGAATTCCCTTTCTGTTCTCCAAGGCCCATGGCCGCTTCCACGGCGCTGTCTCCCCCGCCGACGATCAGGATCTGCTTGTTTATGTAGTGATCCGTTTCGATCAAGCGATACATGACTTTCGGCAGCGATTCTCCAGGAATGCCAAGTTTATTCGGCGTTCCGGATCGTCCGATTGCAAGGACTACGGCCCTCGAGCGGTACTGCCCCTTGGTTGTGTTCGTCGTGAAGATCCCGTCGTTGCTCCGCTGAATGTGCTCGACGCCTTCTCCCGAGCGAATCTTGAAATCCGCGCGGTGCAGAACTTTCTGCCAAAAGGCCATCAAGTCTTCCTTGGATAACTCCATTTTCTTGAATTTTCCGTACATCGGAAATTCGACGGGACTGGTCATTACCAGCTTTTGCCGCGGGTACTTCGACACCGTTCCGCCTACGCTGTCCTGTTCGATGGTCAGATATTTCATTTTCTTTTCGATCGCCCGGAGGGAGGCGCTAATCCCGGCAGGGCCGGCGCCCACAATCAAAACATCATGAACTTCCCCGTTCGAACTAGCGCCGGAGGTTCTCGAAACTCTATCGGCGATCGTGTCAATACATTCTCTGCCTTGATTGATCGCGTTCTTGATCAACGCAAGGCCACCGAGTTCTCCGACGATATAGAGATTCGGAATGGTTGTTTCATAATTGCGGGTCAAACGCGGCAGGTCCGCGCCCATGCTGGCGTTGGCCATCACCATTTTGATCGCACCAACTGGACAAGCCTCCGCACATAGGCTGTGCCCAATGCATTTGTAGCCGTTGACGATGACTGCTTTCCCGCCGAGCATCGCGAGGACGTCACCTTCCGGGCAGACGTGAGTGCAAATCGCGCAACCGATGCAGTGGGTTACATCAATGTGTGGATGCTGGGCTCGAGGACCCTCGGAATAGATCTTGCCTTTAGCCGCGGCAGCCCTGGCTTTCTCTTCCCGCTTTTTGAGCCGTCTCCGGTAAAGGAGCATGGGAATCGCAACGGCCGCCGCGCAAAAACCGTAAATCAAGAGACTTAGCTGGGTTTCAGTCACTGGGGAATACTCCGTACAGCGTGCTTCAGGAAATTGGCCTTGTATCCTTTCATCAGTAATAGCCGAGCATGAGCATCAGGACAACGTGAATCGCGGCGAGTAGCGCGAATGAGTAGCTAAATGGGCGGTGGATGACATGCCACAGTTGAAACATCTTGTGAGATTTGGAGAGAAAGAGAATTTTCTTGGAAATCAAAGTTTGCTGGCGTGCCAGCGCGATGGTCTGTTCCAGATGCGCGTTGTGGCCCTTTCGAATGCCTGCGATGGCGAAAATACTGCGGGTATGCGACCAGAGCATTTTCTGGCGCAATCGCCAGGCCCGGAATGGAAATGCCACGTCAAACCAGATCATGCGAATTAATGCCGACGTAAGGCCCATACGATCCATTTGTTGAGGACTCGGAAGGTGCACGAGGGCGGCAATGTCCTTCTGCGTGAGAATGCCGAAGGACTGGAGTTGAGCGGCCAGAGCGGAACTCTGCTCCTGCGCTTCCTTGAACGAGAGTTCGGCGAAATTCAAGCTTCGAGGAATTTGCGCGTAGATGTAGCGACCCACGACCCCGCTCAAGGAGACGATGATCATCAGCCAGTAAGCGACACCCGCTATGCCGCTAAACTTGAAGGAAGAGTGAAACGTTATGACAACCGGCGCGGAGAGGCCCAGGAGAACATGGAAATCAAGCCAGTGGCGCGATTTCCCTTGCCGGCCGAGCCACGCCCATTTTTTTCGAATCGGATACAAATAGATGAGCAGAAACATGAAAAAGCCGACCATACCCAGATGCAGCCCGATAGTGCCACTGGGCTTCAGGTAGTCATGCTTGGGCGAAAGGGCTCGTTGCTCGGCGGCCATCCAGTAATAGTCAAAACCATAGATCAGCATGGACAGAAGCAACGCGCCGGTAGCGAGGTAAGCCGCTTTCAAGATAAAACGATGCGTCCGCTCGCCATCCGGCGGAGCGGTTGCAACGCGGGGGACGGTCAGATTTAGGCTCATTTCGTGGCCACCTGTTGTTTGGTATCAACTGAAAATCTGCGGTAGGCGGTAAATTCATGCGTGTTCCGCCAATGCTGATGGCGCGACTCGACGTCCACAATTACGCGCGAAGGCAGCCAGTAGGCGGTGGGCGAGTCGTGAAAGGTGACCTTGCCGAAGTCCATCTCCGAACGCAAACTGCGCAATCCAACGTCTTCCATGCCGGAGTCTATGCCGGCAGTCAGCTTGACGATGACGCCGGTCGAGGGCTCAATCCACGCGGTTCCCGAAAGATCCAGCGGGTACTCTCTCCCGCTAACGGCCAGTGCGGCGGGCGATCGCATTCCTGGGATGTGTTGGAAACGCACTTTGTCAAGGGTTTCGCCGCTCACAACTTCTTCTCCCACCCGAGAGAACTGGAAGCTGTCGGCATAGTAGGGGTGAAATACCAAGAAAAGCATGGAGAAGCCGTTGCTGATGAGCAATGGAGACTTGGGCTTCTTGTTTTCCTTTTCATCCTTGGGAACGATTCTGGATTCCGTCAGACTTAGATCACCGCCGTCGGTGGAAAGAATCACGAGGTAATCGAAAGTGGAATTTGCCTTTTCGAGGACATTGCCCTTCTCACCCAGTTTTTCCTGGAGAACGTGTTCCGTGCAATTCGTTTCGGAAAAGAAGTCCAGAAAGTTGGCGACCTGTTTGCTTGTTCGCTCGATCAAAGGATCGAGCTGTGCTTGGGCGGACGTGGTTTGAACCGGGCCAGCGAGCGAGAGCACGGAAACGGCCCCAAAGAGCGCGCCCGGCAACAGCACGAGTTTGAATAAACTAGCGCTCATTTGCGTTTCCACTTGTTATCGAAGCGGTAGCCGAGAATGACGTCCCACTGATTGTAGTTTTGCAATTGGCCGCGATAGAGCGTGATGCCGCCCTGCATGAAGAACATCGCGCCCAGGTTGGTGTTCAGGTTGGTGGTCAGGAATCTGGCGTTTTGATTTCCCGCTAGCGTAGAAGTGAACACCTGGTCGCCGGCAAGAACTTCAACGTGAAAAGTATCATTCAGATCGCGTGAAAGTGAAAAAGCCCGATAAGTTCCCTCGCCAAAAGAACTGTTAAAACGCGAATAATGCGCATCGGCGCGCAATCCAATCTTTGGGAGCTTCAAAAAAGTGATCCCGTACATCTCGTTCAAGGAGGCTTTCGTGTCGCCAGAACGGCTGCTGCGGCCAAGGTCAGAGTACAGGACGAGATTCTTGACGACCTCGACGCGAACACCGGCACTCAGCCCTTGAAACAGATATTGATCCAACAAGCCAGTACCAATGAGCTGAGGATCGAACGTCGGGATATCGCGGAAATAGGTCTCATTCATGTGGATTTCGAAGCGTTTTACCGGCTGGAACCGCACGGTCAGAAAACTCTGGCTTAGACCAGATTTGGGAGCAGGCACGGCGGGATTCGGCCCTGGCTTATCTGCTTGAACCGCGCTAAAGATGGAAAATGTGCGGCGGAAGGAGATTGAGTTTTCAAAGAAGAGGAACGGCCGGTTGTCAGAATAACTTGAGGTGGTCGTTCCGGTTGGAGTTGTCGAAGTATAGGTCAGATTGGCGAAGCTCTTGCCGACGCCCGCCGTGCTGGAGTAATGAATCGCGTCGAAACTGCCCCCCTCTTCATTCATGAAGACGCCACCGATATGCCGGTCCGGGGCGTAACTCCACGAAGTAGGATCCGGAGTGGAACCGCCGAAGAGTCCTGTTGTAATTCCGCGGCCCCATTTGGCGCCAAAGTAGCCGCCGTCGAGCGTCTGGAGGCTCGATGCCCAGGGTAGAAACAGGCGGCCGACGCCCATCACCAAGCGCCCATTGGGGTTTTCGTAGGTAAGGCTCAAGTGGTAGGTACGATTGATCAGGTCTTGCAAGGTTTGTTGGGAAGCGCCCGAGGTAGAAGTCAGCCTGCCGCGCCAGTAGCCGCGCAGATTCCAGTAGGTGCCGCCGATTCTGGTCATGTCGGCTTGGATCAAGCCGCCGAGACTCGAGGACGTGAATTGCGAGGCATCGTTACTCTGCGTTCCGCTGTAATCAAAGCCAATGCGCAGGTTGGTGTGGTTCACGGAAGGAAGTGGAGGCCGAGGCAAAACCGCGCGAGCTTCTTCGTCAAGAGCGTCGCCACCCTCCGTAAAGGAGATCACCGCGGGGAATTTTCGGGTGGCCCCGAGCGCGTTCTTCTGCACCAGCGCCTGCAAGTCTTCCGAGGAGAGGTACGCGATATCGCCGGGGATCACGTCTCGCTTGGGAGTGTGAATTTCGGTGACGGCGGAAGTTTCCGCGACACCAACGACGACCAGCTCCGCGACGGCATCCGCAGCGGAAGGGTTTGTTTCGACACTTGTGCCCGCGCGCTTATCGCTTACGTAAAGCTTCATCCCTTCGGCCAAGCCGGAACTGCTTCCACCATCGAGGTATGCGGTGTTTTCTTCGACGAATTTCACTTTGAACTCGGTACGAATGCCGGCATTGGCGATGGGAACCGCTATGATGCGATCTTTCGCTGGCGCGGAAGCTGGTTCGATTGTGGCAGCTTCGGTGACCGCAGTGGTTGGTTGCGTCGCGGCAACGGCCGGGGCTTCGGCAGAGGAAGTCGTCGCTGTCGGCGCTTCTGATTTGGGGTTGGCATTCGCAACTGTGGACGCGGAGGAAGCATTCGCAGCTGAAGCGCCAGCGGGCTGGTCAGCCTGCCCTGCCGGTGGAACCGCTTCGGGTTGCGACTGTACTTTCATCTGGGTAGGTGGTTCGACTGCTGCATTCAGAGAAACTTCAGGGAGAGCCTTAGCAAGGGGCAACGGGCCCGACAGAGCAATTTGGTCGAGAGACTCCTGCGCCGGCGTCGTGAGGTTCGGCTTTGTTTCTGGAGTCGATTCAGGCAAGGCAGGCCGTACTTCGGCGGGCTTCGCGATCGGCTCAGCGGCCGCCGGCTCGGAATTCGAGGCCACCTTTGGTGTGGGTTGGGTCGAAGCTGTCGAAGATTCTGTGCTTGGGGTTGCCGGATTAGAAGCTGTGGTTGTTTGGTTGCCGGCCTGTGTCTGAGTCGGCTGCGCTCCTGAAGGATTTGGCGAGCCGGCTGGGCCATTGCGAATCGTCGAACTGTTGTAAACCGGTGGCTTTCCCGAACCGTGGCGGAAAATGCCTTCGAAGGCCCTCACCGCAGTTGCCGAAGCGGACCCGCGCCCGGCCGGCACCGGGCCGGTAGTTCCAGTGACTGTCGCAGTGTTTGGAGCTGTGCTTCCCGCTGCGCCTTCCAAAACCGGTGCAACGCGCAGGACAATTTTCCCTGCCGGGGTCGTGATCTGGTATTGCTCCGTGCGGTCAAACTCCACAACAATCCGGAAGAGAGGGGGATTTTCGCTCTGCATCCACCAGCGAACCGCGCGCACGCCGGCGGCCTTGACCTGCACGCGCCGGGGCAGCCCGCGGTAAACGGCGCCGTTGACATCCAGGATGAGAGATTCGTGATAGGTCGCGACGACTTGCGGATTCGCTCCAGGGGAGTTGACGTTTAACTCAACGTGGACTTCCTTGCCGTCTGTGGGCGAAACATTCACACTTTGGACGTTAACTGGAACGGGTGCCCGCTCTTGAGCGGCGGCCACCGGTACCAGTAGAAATACCGCCGCAAGTTGTCTTACTCGCATCATTCGTTCTGCTCATGGCATACAGGCCGGCTTGCCCTGACGGGTTCGCATTCGGTCTGCTCATTTTGTTAGCTGCGCGCGGCCTGTCTGAGACAAATCCGCTGAACTGCTTCCATGCCCCCAATTTCGAAGTTCAAAATGAAGTACGTAAATCCCTGGGCCAAAAAACTGTCTGAATTGCCAAAGCGCTCTAGCCTCCGCCACCGTTCATGTGGCACTGGTAGCAGTTCACGCTGTTGTAGACGTAGCCCTTGATTCCTGAATGCTGTGAATTCGTGTTGGCCTGCGGATGGCAGGAACCGTTGGTGCACGAGAAGACCGTGTAGTCGTTGGGATTCGTGTGGCAAGTTGCGCACACGCCGCCCGCATTCCCGTGATTGATGCTCCACCAAGTGTGATTGAAGGTAGCGCCGGTCCATGCGGTCGTGGTGTGGCACGTGGTGCAAGTCGTGGTGAATACAGTGGGCGCGGCCTTATGGATCGGATTGGTCGTGTTGTTGTAATCCGTGGCGTGGCATCCGTAACAGGTGGTCGGAAGAGTCGTGTAATTGCCGTTGACGTGGCAACTTGCGCAGGGCACAGACGTGTGCGCCCCTGTCAGGGGGAAGGCGGTCGTGCTGTGATCGAATTTTCCGTCGGTCCAGAGAATAGTGTCGTGGCAGAGCTGGCAAGTAGTTGGGAAGCCGGCCTGGATGTGATTCACCGGCGTAGTCGCCGTATTGTAGTCATTCAGGTGGCAGGACACGCAGGCAGTATTGGCGCTGGTGAGGCTGTAGTTGTTGTTGATGTGGCAATCAGCGCAAACTCGCGGCGGAACGGTGTGAGCGTTCGTGAGCGTGAAGCCGGTAGTGGAGTGATCAAACTTGCCATCCGTCCACTGCACGGTGTCGTGGCAACTCTCGCACGTAGTGGGGAAGCCGAGTTGCGTGTGATTCAACGGCGTTGTTGCGGTGTTGTAGTCCTGCATGTGGCAGGAGGAGCAGGCAGTGCTCGTCAGATTGTAATTGTTGTTGACATGGCAGTCGGCGCAGACGCGTGGCGGATCAGCGTGCGCGTTGGTCAACGGGAAGCCCACCGTACTGTGATCAAACGTCGCAGGTTGCCAGGCCACAGTCGTGTGGCACGTTTCACAAGTCTGAGCAAACCCTCCCGCTACGTGGTTGGGATTCGTTGCTCCCTGGAAGTCTTTTAGGTGGCAAGAAACGCAGGCGGTTGTCGTTATGCTGTAATTGTTGTTGACATGGCAGTCGGCGCAGACGCGCGGCGGATCAGCGTGCGCGTTGGTCAACGGGAAGCCCACCGTACTGTGATCAAACGTCGCAGGTT
>DATEHE010000023.1:0-235083 GCA_035279745.1 Candidatus Acidiferrum sp.
GGGGTCTGTAAGTGCAGAAAATAAAGGGGTTACGGGAGAAATTGGGGAATGGTAAGTCCTTTAGAATCCGCAGATCCGAAGGGGGTGCGTAAGTGCGGATTCTAAAACAGTTACGGGAGCGATTCTTGTAAGTGCGGATAATACAGGGGTTAGGGGAGGAGATTGGGGCAGTGCAGAGGATTGGGGAAGTGCGGGAGCTTCGGAGGTGGAGGAAAGGCGAGAAGAATCTCCGCACGCGAGCCGCCCGAGAATGTGTCCGCTGAAGGCAGACGGCGGCTCGGATGCGGAGGACCAAGGTAGAAGACGATTTTGAAAGGCGAGAGTCGAAGAAACGCGGAAAGCGGCGGAAGAGACGCGCGGGGAAGCGCGGGGATTTGAGGGAGTGGTGGGAGGAGTTGGCGGAAGTGCGGAAAGGAAAGGGGTTAGAGGCGGGGAGGGGGGAGAAGGCGGGATGGTAACTTAAATTCACATCGTTTTATAGCACAAAATAGTAAACTTGTCAATAGAAAAATAAGTGCTTGGGCGGCAAGGAGTTGCGGCGGGGTATCGGTGCGCGAGAACGAAAATGATCCGGTTGTGCGTCTGCGCGTTTTGAGTCGGGGGTAAACGGGATTTGGGCGCGACGAGCGGGAGAGCCCTATGACGGGGCTCGTTCGTTCCTATCCGCGGGCGGTGAGGCTAAGAAGTTTACTCGGACTAAGAAGCCGATACCTTCGCCCAGCCAACCTAAAGCGCCAATTCTCGGGGTCGTATAGTACACTCGCTTCGGATTTATGTTTTGCCCTCAATGCAGAGCGGAGTACCGTCTCGGTTTTACCCGCTGCTCCGATTGTGATGTGGAGCTTGTTGAGGAGTTGTCCGAGCCAGATGAGAACTCCGATACGGGGCCGGATGGGAGCAGGTGGAGAACTATAAAGCGGGTGTGGTCTGGCAAGGACGAGGGCAGGTGCATCTCACTTTGTGAGCAACTAAGGCGAGTTGGAGTACCTTTCAAAGTAAACCAGCGTACGCGTCAGTATCTCCTTGGCGTGGAGAGGCACTATGAGATCGGCATGCCGTCGGAGTTCTTTGACGATGCTCGGCAGGTCATTCTTAAGGGACGACGCGGCGACGCGCTGCGGGAATGAAGGCAAGCCGGGCGCCGATCGCGTAGGCGGTCGCGGTGTAGACGGGCTGAGTGAGAAGGACCTGGTCAAAGCAGCGGTTTTCCATCCGGCAGCCCCAACCGAAATAGTGCGTTAGCCAGGACTGTCCGATTCCGGACCAAAATAGGCGAGGTGTGATTTCTGGCGTGAGGGTCGGAATCGCGAGCACTGCATAACATAAGAACAACGCTGGAAGTATCCAAACCCAGATCATTGAGCGGTGGCGAAGCCGACGCCCTAGGTACCATCCAAAATATAGGCTCGTAGATGTCTGGACCGGGAAGTACGGCCGGTAAGCGAATATCTGAAACCAGGCGTGTTCGGGAAACTGCCAAATTGTCGCACGAGCCGCGTTCAACAAAGTTGCAGCGATTGATACAACTAGAATTCCGATTCCTGCAGTGCTAACGAGCTGATGAGCGAAAAAAATCAGCAGCGGTTTCAGTTTAGCAAAAGACTTGCTTGCCCAGTGGGTATTCACAGAGGCGGCGCCATCATCTCTGTCCGGAAGCATTCTGTAGGCACGCCTGTTGGTTCCCTACCAAGCCAACCCCCTCCGCGCCATTATTCATTACTTCGGCGCTTCGCGCCCCTGATCTATTCATTTCGGGCGGCTTCCCCGGCTTACCCTTGATGCGAGCCTCGAATTTCCCTTCCGTGAGCTTAGATGCTGTTGGCCCGTCGTTGCCACTGTTGGGCTCCGGTTGGTGCGCCATATTCTCGGCATCGAGGCCGACCGTGCAGCCTGCGGCTACGATGAAGCGTCCCCAGAATGTGGCCGGCTGAGTGACCGTCAGATTTGGTGGTGGCGGCCCAAAAATGGCGGAAAAGGGATAGGCACTCATGACCGGAGCGTCTAGCGGCGTCGCGGTTACCTGAACCGTATTAGGATTAGGGGGGCAGCTCCCGACGCATGCGTAGCCGGTTCCGAGGCCGTCCGCCCGAGTGAAAGAGACCACCCCAACGGTGCCGTCATCGCTGAGTGAGACATTAGAATTGTTGACAGGATCCCTGGGGTCGTTGTCCACGAAAACCCCGCCGTCATCCTTTCCCCCTTCGTTAAGGCAATCTCCGTGGACAACAGTCAGGCTGCCGGAATTCGGGTTGCCGTCGGCGTCCGCTGCGTAGACGCAATCCAAGCCGTTCGGGTCGATGAGGTTGAGCGGGTTGTTGAGCACGTATGCGTAAGCGTTCCAACTTTGAGGCGCCACGGGGGAAGCGCCGGCGCCCTCGGGATCGGGTGACATGAAGCGGCCGAAGGAGGAGTCGTTGAAGCGAGCGCCGAAGTTGTCGAGGCCGGTTTCGTTGTCGCGTTCTTTGCCGGTGAAGAGGAGCGGGCTGAGGTCGGAACATGAACCGGAGGTGGTCAGCCCATCGCCGAAAGGAAGGCTGCTGATAGTTTCGCAAGGGGCGCCGGCGAGGCTGGAGCGGACTCGCTCTGTGCCGAGCCAGTCAGAATGGATGAAATAGGTGGTGCCATTGTAATAGGTAGCGAGATGCTTGCCGCCAGCGTAGACCTCGCCGCGCAACCATCCACCGGAAGAGTTGAGGATGGCGACCTGATTTCCAGCGAGATCGTAGAGATAGTCGAAGGAGGAGCCGGAAACGGTTTTGCGAACGCGGCGGCCAGTCGCGTCGTAGACATATGTTGCAGTGGCGCCTCCGTCTACCTGCGTGACATGATTCTCGGCGTCATAGGTGTATCCATGAACTCCGTCGTTTAGGAGGTTTCCGGCGGAGTCGTAGGAGTAGAGGTCCATGCGGTTGTTATTGGCGGTGGCGTTTCCGGTGAAGGTGGTGACGAAGCTGTACGGGCCATTCTGCTGCCAGCGATTGCCGAAGCGGTCATAGAGGTAGTTTTCAGCGGCGGGCATGAGGAAGTGGAATCGTAGCGCTTGAGTGGAGGAGAGGCGAGAAGAATCTCCGCACGCGAGCCGCCCGAGAATGTGTCTGCTGAGGGCAGACGGCGGCTCGGATGCGGAGGACCAAGGTAGAAGACGATTTTGAAAGGCGAGAATCGAAGAAATACGGAAGGCGGAGTAATAGCGCGGGGCTCTAACGGAGTTGAGAGTGACGAGGGGCGAGGAAGAGAGAAGAGAGGTCTCTCCACTGCGCGTCAGCAAAAGGCGCTGACGCTGCGATCGGGATGACAGCGGGGGAGTGGCGAGTGGGGAGGGACGGGGGAAAGAGAAGAGAGGGATTTCATCGCGCAACGGACGCGCGATGGAGAAGAGGGATTTCTCACCCAGCTGTGGCTGAGTTCGAAATGACCGGATCAGGAGTGACAAGCGAAGAGGCAAGAGAGGTCTCTCCGCTGCGAGTCAGCGAAAAGCGCTGACGCTGCGATCGGGATGACAGCGGGGGAGGGGCGAGTGGCGAGGGACGGGGGAAAGAGAAGAGAGGGATTTCATCGCGCAACGGACGCGCGATGGAGAAGAGGGATTTCTCACCCAGCTGCGGCTGAGTTCGAAATGACCGGATCAGGAGTGACAAGCGAAGAGGCAAGAGAGGTCTCTCCACTGCGCGTCGGGTTAGAGCGCCGGGCTTTGTACGGGATGGGAGCGGCGGCCGAGGGGCGGCGAGTCAGAAGGAGTCGTGGAGTGGAGGAGGGTTGGGACGGCTGGCGGGAGGGACGATGGAGTTCTCGCGGAGATAGATGACGAGCTGGCCGTAGTGGTCGGCGACGTGCCAAACGGCGACGGTGGCCAAATTGAGGCGAGTGGTCGGGCCGGCGTAGGGACCTTCGATGGGGTCGAACATATTTTTTTCGTTAGTGGCCGCGAGAGATTTTTCAAGCGCGGCGAAGGAATCGCGGAGATAGGCGAGCAACTCGGCTTTGGTTTTGGCGGGCGACGGGCCGCCGAGGTCGCAGCGTGCGGGCGGCGTCTTGCCGTCGAACTCGGCAGAGAAGGCGAAGTTGGAGCAGGCTACATGCTTGATTTGTTCGGCGAAGGTGCGGACTTCGGCGGGGCCGAATTCGGGCTTTTGGTTTTTGAACATGCCGGGGGCGGGGCGATAGGAGTACTTATTTTCGGGCATGGCTTCCGCGGCCGAGCGCATTTCGTATTCCTGATTTTTGAAACCGCGAAGAAAGGCGGAAGCGACCGTTTCTTTCTTGCTGAGCTCGGCTGCGGTGGGCTCTTGGGCAACGCTGACGGCGACGCACAGGAATGCGAGGAGCAAGGTGAAAGTTAGCGGCGAGAGAGCGATTGTTGCGGAGTGCTTGAAGTTGTGCATGCGAAACCTCCTTGTGAGCGCCGAGGAGCCGATGCGTTCGCTACGCAGAGCGATTAGAAAAGAAAGGGCACCAGGGCGGCAGTGCGATGAGAGTAGGTGGAATAGGTCTCACCAAATTGGGAGCGCATCCACGCCTCCTCCATACGAAGCTTGGCCCAGAACGCAAAAAACACAAGAAGGACAACGATGATGCCGCGTACCTGGGAGATGGCAATGGCTGTGCCAACAAACGCGCCGAGAATGCCGGTGTAGATGGGGTGACGGACCAGGGAATAGGGGCCAGTCGTGATGAGCTCGTGGTCCTGCTTGATGGTTACGGAGCGGCTCCAATTGCGGCCGAGATGATGGCGTGCCCAGACGGCGAAGAGAAGGCCGAGGACGGTAACAGCGGCTCCAATCCAGAAGGGCAAAAGGCCAGAGGGCCAGAGCTGGCGGTACAGCCAGGGCAAGGGAATGCGAGGAAGTGCGAGAAGCCCGATTACGAGTACGAAGATGAGAGCCCGGATGATGCGCGAGGCGACCGGCTCAAGGCGCTGAGTGGTCTTGGTGTTGGCGGCCTTAATCTGCCAGTAGACGAGGAAGGCGATCCACACGACGGGGAAAAAAGAATAATAGAACCAGAGCACTGAGAACCTCCGGGTGTTGCAGGAGTGTTGATCTTCGCAGCGTTTGGGTGGGCGGGCAAGAGGAGTTCCACAGGGAGCGAGGTTCGGCGGCGAGCCGACGGCGGAGCCGGAGCGAGTTGAGGCGAAGATTATTGGTGGCGGAGGGCGAAGATGGGGTCGAGGCGCATGGCGCGACGGGCGGGAAGATAGCAGGCGACGAAGATCACGGCGACGAGCAGGGCGGGGATGCCGAGAAATGTGGCGGGGTCAAAACCGGAAACGCCGAAGAGGGCGCTGGAAGCGAGACGCATAAAAAGAAGAGCGGCGGCGCAGCCGAGCAGAATGCCGGCGGAAGTGACGATGAGGCCGTCGCGCAAAATGAGGCGGAGAACGTCCGAGCGCTGCGCGCCGAGAGCCATGCGGATGCCAATTTCCTGAGTGCGCAGGCTGGTGGTGTAAGCGATAACGCCGTAGATTCCCACGGCAGCGAGAATGAGGGCGAGAAGGCCGAGGACTCCGGAGGCGGGAGCGGCGACGAGTTGAATGGTGGAGGCAGCCTGGATGCGTTGCTTCAGCGTGCCGACGTCGAAGAGAGGGAGCTCGGCGTTGGCCTGATGAACGGCGCGCTGGATGGATTGGGAAGAGGCGAGAGGAGAGCCGGCAGTGCGGACGTGAACGGACAGCTGCGGCGAATAGGATTGAGAAAGTGGAAGGTAAACGAAAGGCTGAGGAGGCTCCTGGAGGGAGTAATACTTGCTGTCCTGGGCGATGCCGACGATGGTGCGCCAAATGCCGTCAAACTGAATGCGGCTGCCAAGAGCGTCGCGGCCGGGATAATAACGGTTGGCAAGGTAGGAGTTGATGATGGCGACGGGGAGAGAATCGGAGACGTCTTGCGAAGAGAAGTCGCGGCCGCGAAGGAGAAGGAGCTGGATGGTGAAGAAATAGCGCGGGCTGACGGCGGTGAAGCCGGCGTCCAGGACCTCGTGCTTGTGCGGGGCGTAGCCATCAGGAAGGAACGTGGCGGAGTGAGAGGAGAAACCGAGGGGAACCCAGTCGGCCAGAGCGGCGGATTGGACGCCGTGGACGGCGTAAACTTGCTCGAGAATTTGGCGATCGAGGGCCAAGCCGGATTTTGAGTCGTAGCCATTGGGGAAGAGATCGTAGCTGGCCAGAAAGACGTTATTGGGGTTAAAGCCCGGGAAGAATTGCTGGGCTTTGCGGAAGCTTTGGAGGAAGAGAGAGGCGGAGATGAGGAGAAGGAGGGAGAGTGCGATTTGAGCAACGGCGAGAATGCGGCTGAGGCGAGCTTTGGCGCGACCGCCGGAGAGGCTGGAGGATTCGTTTTTGAGAGCGGTGATGGGACTGGTGGAGGACGCGCGAAGTGCCGGAAGAATGCCGAAGAGAAGAGCGGTGGCGACGGAGACGGCAAAGGTGAAAAGAAGGACGCGATGATCGAGGCGGACGTTGACCCAGATGGGTAGGTCGGATTGGGGAGCCATGGACATGAAGTAGCGGCTATCCCAGCGGGTGAGAAGAAGAGCCGCAGCGCCACCGGCGATGGCGAGGAGCGCGCCTTCAACAAGAAGCTGGCGAACGAGGCGAGCACGGCTGGCGCCGAGCGAAAGGCGGAGAGCGAGCTCTTTGACGCGGGCGCTGGCGCGGACGAGCATGAGATTGGCGACGTTGGCGCAGGTCAAGAGGAGCAATAGGCCGGCAACGGCGAGAAGCATGGGCATGACGATGGAGAAGATGGAGTTGGCACCGGGTGCGCGCCAGAGGGGGAAGAGAGTGATTTGATTGAAGGACTGATGAGAGTCCGGGAATTGCTGGGCGATGCGCAGGAAGACGACGCTGATTTCGGATTGGGCGCGTTCGCGGGAAACGCCGGGGAGCAAGCGGCCGTAGATGTTGAGCCAGGTGTCATCGCGGGAGTTAAGGCGGGAGCGGCCGGGCATGACCTGCGGCTGCATGGAAATGGGGAGCCAGATGTCGGAGCGAAGCGCCGTGAAACTACCTTGAAATTGAGGAGGAGTGACGCCGACGATTGTGAAGAGATGTTTGTTGAGAGGAATGGTTTGGCCGAGGACGCGCGGATCGGCATGATAGCGAGTTTGCCAGAGGCGATAGCTAATGACCGCGACGGGGGCGCCGCCGGGAGCGGATTCCTCTGAATCGGAAAAACCGCGACCGAGGAGCGGGCGAACGCCGAGGACGGTGAAAAAATTCGAGCTGACGAGTGCGCCCCAGATGCGTTCGGGGCGATCGCCTTCGGTGATGCTCATGGCCCAGAGAGAGAAGCCGGTGAGGCCAGAGAAAGAAGAATTGTGCGCGCGGAGGTCGCGGTAATCGGGGTAGGAGATACTGGAGATTCGACCGGGAGTTCCGGCGAAGAGGGAGACGACGTGTGCGGGGTCGGCCATGCCAGGGATGGGGTCGAGGAGGGTGGCATTGGCCCAACTGAAGACAGTGCTGTTCGCACCGATGCCGAGAGCAAGAGTGACGACTGCGACGACGGAGAGGAGCGGATTCTTGCGAAGGATGCGGACGGCGAAGCGGAGGTCGTGCCAAAGTGAGCGCATGAGGACACCTCACAGAGGGCGCTGATTGCAAACGAGCGGACGAACACCTGCTTATGTTACGGAGAAAGAGGGGATTTAGTTCCAGGAAGGATGAAGAGCCCGCGGATGGCGGAGGTGGGCTTTAGGGCGCAGGGAGATTATTTCGTGATTGCGAGGGAAATGCGTTGAGACTAAAGAAAAGGGTGCGGTAAGCTGCGAAGTCCGGTGCGCGAGAGAGGATCCTGCGAATTTGCAGGAAGAGACGCGGGCCGGCGGCGATAGCGAGCGGCAGGGGGGACGATTGAATAAGCGTTTTGCGATGGTGCTGGTGATAGTGGCGTGCTTTGGAGCGGGCGTGCTGGCTTACGTGTTTCACTTGCGGCTGGCGGCGTCGGATGAATATGGACGGCAAGTGAAGCAGGCACGCGAAGAGGCGGCGTGGATTCGGGACAATGTCGTGGTGCCGACGAAAAAAAAGATGGAGGCGCGGGACAGCTTTACGTCGGCGCTGGAAAAATTTGGATTGAGCCACCAGGATGCGGCTAGCGCTTCCGCGGCGGCGCAGCAGGAATTTAATTTGCGGCAAGTGCGAGCGGGAAACACGATCACGGTGGGGCGTACGGTCGGCGGAGACTTGAAGGAGATTGATTACAAGATTGATCCGGACCGCATGCTGAAGATCGTGCCGGACGTGGGCGGGTTCAAGGCGGAAGTAAGCGACATTCCGACGAAGGTGGTCGTTACGGCAGTGACTGGGGAGTTGGACGATTCGCTCTTCAACGCGGTGGAGAAAGCGGGCGAATCGCCGGAAATCGCGCTGCGGCTGGCGCAGATCTTCGGGTACGACATGGATTTTTATACGGACCCGAGAAAGGGCGACACGTTCCGCATCCTGGTGGAGAAAAAGATTTATAAGAACGGATTAACGGCCGGATACGGGAAGATTTATGCGGCGGAATATGACAATGATGGGAGGAAATACCAAGCGCTGCTCTATCACGATGAGTTTGGGCATCCTGCTTACTACGCGCCGGATGGGAAGTCGCTGCAGAAAGCATTTTTGAGATCGCCGCTGAAGTTCGCGGCGCCGGTAACGTCGCACTTCAGCATGGCGCGGTATCACCCGATTCTGAAAATCGT
Source organism: Candidatus Acidiferrum sp. (assembly GCA_035279745.1). GTDB lineage: Bacteria > Acidobacteriota > Terriglobia > Acidiferrales > UBA7541 > Acidiferrum. The sequence continues at coordinate 8,689 of DATEHE010000023.1, forward strand.
GAGGCCGCACCTCGGAACGGATTATGGAGCGCCGACAGGAACGCCGGTGCAAGCAATTGGGAGCGGGAGAGTGGTGTTCGCGGGGCGCAAGGGCGGCGATGGAAACATGGTGAAGCTCGTGCACGCGAATGGGTACGAGACAATGTACCTGCATCTCTCGCGAATTTATGTGCGAACGGGAGAGCGAGTAGAAATCGGGAAGACGATCGGGCTGGTGGGAATGACGGGGCTGGCGACGGGGCCGCACCTGGATTTCCGGATTGAGCAGCGCGGACAGTTCAAAAATTTCGAGAGATTGAAGCTGCCGCCGTCGGATCCGGTTTCGAAGAAGCACTTGCCGGAGTTCGAGGCGGTGCGAGAGAAATGGATGCCTGTGTTGAAGAGGCCGGAACTCTTGCAAGCTGGGGTGGCGGCGCAGGATTCAGGGGCAAGCGCCGCGCGCTGAATGGCGCAGGCAGAGAAATCCAAGAACGCAGCGGATTCCAAACTCAATAAATGACAGGAAGGCTGGAGTAATCGGCGGAGCCTTCGGCGTTGACGCGCAGGACGAGGAGTGTGCGGTCGTCGTGCGGATTTGAACCGGGGCCGCTGTGGTCATCGGTGGCGGCTATGATGCGATGGGAGAGTTCCTTGGCGGTGATCTCCGCCGGAGATTCCGCGAGAAGCGCGGAGAGGCGGGCGGAGCCAAACTCTTCCTGGCGTACGTTTTCGGATTCGAGAATGCCGTCGGAGGCGAATAAGACGATGTCGCCCGGGACGAGTTCGAGGGACGTTTCGTCATATTCGTTTGCCGGAAAGAGGCCGAGGGGAACGCCCTCGACGCGAATTTCCTGAGTGACGCCATCGCGAACCAGCAGAGGATAAGGTCCGCCCGCGTTGGCGAGAGTGAGGTGTCGCGAGCGCGCGTCGTAGACTGCGAAGAGAAGAGCGATGAAGCGCGCGTCAAGACGCGCACCGTGCATGCGGTGATTCAACTTCTGGAGCATGCAGGCGGGGTTGCAAGTCGTGTTGACGACAAGCTCGCGAAGCGTGCCGATGGCGAGCGAACCGTAGAGTGCAGCGGCAGTTCCTTTACCGGAGACGTCGCCGAGGGCGAGAGCGAGGCGGCTCTGGCCATAGGGGAGAAAATCATAGAAGTCACCGCCAAGTTCGCGCGCGGGAACGTAAGCAGCGGCAAGATCGAGGCCTGGAATTCCAGAGGCGCCGTGAGGCAGGAGCTGGCGCTGGATTTCGCGCGCGGTGTTCAAATCCTCCTGAAGGCGAGACTGATTTTCGCGGGCTTCCTGGTAGAGACGGGAGTTTTCGAGAGCGACGGCTACATAAGAGCAGAGCGTGACGAGCATGCGCTCATTCTCGGCGGTAAACGCGCCGGGCTGCGCGCTTTCCAGATCAAGAACGCCGATCAGACGGTCCTGAAGCAGGAGAGGGATAACCAGTTCAGAGCGGGTGTCCACGCCAGTTTCGCAGCGGATATAGCGGGCATCGCCGAGAACGTCATCCACGCGGACGGGACGGCGCTGAGCCGCGGCAAAGCCGGTGAGGCCGCGATGAATCGGGAGACGGAGGACGGTGGGGATGGAATCCTCGTAGCACATGCCGAAGACACTTTCGAGAAGCTGGGTGGTGTCGTTCCAGAGCATGACGCTGAAAACGTCGTAATTGACGATGCGCTTGATGCGCTGCGCGACGCGGCGGAGAAGTTCCTGGCGGTCGAGGATGGAAGTAAGCTCGCGGCTGATGTCATAGAGCAGGCCGAGCGTCTTAGCCTGTTCGGGAAAGGCGGTGAGCAGGCTATGAGGGACGGGGTCGGCGTCGCCGAGATTTGGGTACGAAGCGAGTTTGGACAGGTCTTCCATATGAGGAGGCGAAGAGTGCTTGATTAGATGTAGCACAGAAGAATCGGTTTCGGAACCGGGTAAGTTCAAAGGAGGAGGATGGGGGGTGGAGGGGTATTTACCTTCTGTCGGCGGCATCTTGACGGGGGTGGCGCGGAAAACTACGCTAGTTTGGACGGAGAAATGGAGAGTGTATGAGCTCGATGCAAGGAGCGGCAGTAGCTGTCCGCCCCTGTGCGTTTTGTGGAAAGCCAGTCCCCATAAGGCTGCACCGGTGTCCTTACTGCCGTGAAGACGTGCCAGAGGTTCGCTTAGCCGCGAAGGCGGGCAAGAACGGAAAGAAGGAGATCCAGCGCGGACTGATGTACATGCTACTGGGGGCAGTGATCTATTATTTTGCGGGCGGCTTCAGCGGATTCAAGCTGCCGGTGGCAATCAGCCCTTGGGTGAGTGCGTACCTGGCGCCGTTGGTTTTTCTGGGTGGTCTCGGGATGTGCCTCTACGGAATTTTCCTCAAGATGAGATCCTAGCTGAGACCAGCGCTGGGATTCCGGATCAGCTCTCAAAATAAGAAAACCAAGCGAATGCCCACATGAGGCGTGAGTGCTTGCAGCCCTGGTGTATACGCGAAGCCTGTCCTGAGGGACAGCGTGACCGATTGTGGGAGTACCAGATGCCGCGGCTCTCGCTCTGCGAGCAAGGAGATGGCTTACTGATGGTCAGGGATTCGGCTGGCCTCTCCCAGCCGGCCCTAGAAAGCCGATCTGGAGGGCAGATGAAAAACGTATTGTTGGTAGCAGCAGTAGCAGTGCTTGGCGTGACCTACGGTGCAAATCGAGCGGAAGCGCAGGGACCGCAGGGAGCGGGTGCGGGAGCGGCGGTATCGGGCAGCAGCTCCGGGAGTTCTCACTCGTTCAATCCGATTCACTGGGTGAAGAAGGACCAGAAGGCATCCAGCGCACAGCTGGATTCGAACGACCAGGACAAGAAATTGACGGAGAGTTTGCAGGCGCAAGGCCTGCTGACGGCGAACACGGACGCAAAGAGCGCGTGCGAGAATTTCAAGACGATCGAGGATTGCGTTGCGACATTGCACGCGAGCAAGAATACCGGAGCGGACTTCAACTGTCTGAAGTCCAACGTGACCGGAGTGCAGACGAGCGCCGATATGTCGGGATGCAAGGGCGGCGCGGGAGACAAGGCAATCAGCCTGGCCAAAGCAATCCGCGCCGTGAAACCAGAGGCCGACGCGAAGGGCGAAGCGAAGAACGCGGAAAAGCAGGCCAAGGACGATCTGAAGGCACTGCAAGGGTAGCCGAGCGGATCGAATCGGGAATTTCCAACTAGAGCACACGAAGTACGAAGAGGCGGGCTAGCCGGAGCTTAGGGCGCCCGCCTTTTTCGTTTTGCAAGGCAAGTCGCGGTGGCTGCGAGCCGCACAGGCTCGAACCTCTCGAAGTGAAATCTCCTCCATTCCCGGTGCGTAATTAGAGCAAAGAAGAACCCGCATGGCAGAGCTGTTGCGGGAGCAAAAGGAGGGGTGTGTATGCAGCGGATCCAAATGAAAGAGGTTTTTCGTCGAATTAGCAAAACAAGGAGAAATTCTGGGCTTCCGAGCAGAATCGCGGTGATTGGACTTCTGAGCGGCGGCGCGATTGTTGTTGCATCAGTGGGAGCGCTGCCGACAAGCCAAACAGCGAGGCAGGATCCGTCGAGCCAAGAGCGCTTCGATATGGAAGTGCGCGCCGATTTCTTCACAGGATTTCGCGGCGACGAGGCGGCTCTGGAGCGGGGAATGAGGAAATGCGAAGAGGCGCTTGCGAAGGATCCGAAGAATGCGGAGGCGCTTGTCTGGCACGGATCGGGGTTGAGCTATTCGGCAAAGAAGGAGTTCATGGCGGGGAATTTCGAGAAGGGAAGGGAGATTCAAGAACGCGGCGTGGCGGAGATGAACGAAGCCGTCGCACTAAGGCCGGATGACGTTAGGGTGCTGATTCCGCGGGCCGCAGTGTTTCTGTCGGCGGCAATGCACGTGCCGTCGGCGGAAGCGGCGAAGAGAGACTTCCGGATTGCGGCGGGTGACTATGAAAAAGTGTTGCAGCTTCAAACCGCACATTTTTCGGAATTGCCCGTTCATGCGAGGGGAGAGTTGCTTGGAGGATTGGCGGAGGCGTGGAACGGGTTGGGGGAGACGGAGAAATCGCTCAACTACCGAAAGCTGATGATTGAGGAATTGCCCGAGACCGCTTATGCAAGCCGCGCGAAACAGACGCTGGAGGGGGAGCAGAAATCAGGGCCGCTGGGGACGACCTGCCTGGGCTGTCACGTTCCAGGAAAAGGCGCGAACTGACGCTATTAAAAGCTCGAACGAGAAAAGCGAGCCGCTGGGCGTATAGCTGAAGCGGCCGCAACCGCAGACATGCGCAGAAGCGTTACTTGACTTCCCAAGTGTCGCCGGCGCGGAGCAACTTGGAGAGATCGCCGGGGCCGCGCTTCGAGATGACGTCCTTAATCTGCTGGCTCATAACATCTTCGTAGCGCGGGAGATCGTCCCAGGCACGAAGCACGCCGATGGGCGTGGGGAAGCCGGGGCGATGCTCCATGTGCGAAAGCAGGAAAGCGTAAGACGCGCGAGGATGATGCGCGTTGTGAACGATAAGGTCCGCTTCGGAGATGCCGTTGCCGAGTTGAACGACTTCGATGTCGCCATCGGGCAGACGACGAATGCCTTTGTCGCGGTTCTTGCCAAAAATGAGCGGCTTATCGTGCTCGAGCATCAGCACGTGCTCACTGCGAGCATCGCGCTCGGTGAGATTGAACCAGGCGCCATCATTGAAAATATTGCAATTCTGAAGGATTTCAATGAAAGCTGAGCCGCGGTGCGCGGCGGCTTGCTTCAGAGTGTCCTTCAGATGCTGCTGGAAGACGTCCACGGAGCGAGCGACAAAAGTGGCTTCGGCGCCGATCGCGAGCGAGATCGGATTGAAAGGGCGATCGAGAGAGCCGTAGGGCGTGGATTTGGTCTTCTTGTTGAATTCCGAGGTAGGGGAGTACTGGCCTTTGGTGAGGCCATAGATTCGATTGTTGAAGAGGAGGACTTTCAGGCCGACATTGCGGCGCAGCATGTGAATGAGGTGGTTCCCGCCGATGGAGAGAGCGTCGCCATCGCCGGTGGCAACCCAGACTTCGAGATCGGGGCGAATCGCTTTGAGGCCGGTGGCGACGGCGGGCGCGCGGCCGTGAATCGTGTGGAAGCCGTAGGTATTCATGTAATACGGGAAACGGCTGGAGCAGCCGATGCCGGAAATCACGACAAAATTCTCTCGCTTGATGCCCAGCTCAGGAAAAACGGATTGAACGGCGGAGAGAATGGCGTAGTCGCCGCAGCCAGGGCACCAGCGGACTTCCTGGTCGGTCTGAAAGTCTTTTTTCGTCAGCGGCGGGAGTGGCGGGGGAAGCGTTGCGGTGCTCATTGATTGGCTCCAAAAGCGCGTTGAGAGTTCAAAGTCGAAAGTTGAAAGGGAAGCGAAAAGACGTTTCTCGGGCAAGAGACGCCAGTAAGGTGAGATGGGCGTGCCAGACGACGCGAAGCGCTAAACACCGAGGACCTCCTCGATTTTTTGCTCGAGCTCGGACTGCTTGAACGGGCGGCCCTGGATTTTGTTGAGACCGATGGCATCCACGAGATATTTCGCGCGCAGGATCCAAAGAAGCTGGCCCATGTTCAGTTCCGGAACAAGTACGTTTTTGTAACGTTGGATGACGTCTCCGAGATTTCCCGGAAGCGGGTTGAGGTGGCGAAGGTGGACGTGGCCAATCTTGCGGCCGCGTGCGCGCTGTGCCTTCACGGCCGCGGTGATCGCGCCATGCGTGGATCCCCAGGCGACGATGAGCAGATCGCCTTGCTGGTCGCCAGCGGGCACGACATCGGGAATGTCCTGAACTATGGCGGCTACTTTCGCGGCGCGGATTCGAACCATGTGTTCGTGATTGAGCGGTTCGTAGTTAATGTTGCCGGTGACGTCCTGCTTTTCGAGACCACCGATGCGGTGCTCGAGACCCGGCGTGCCGGGAACGGCCCAGGGACGCGCGAGAGTCTGCGGATCGCGCTTGTAGGGCAAGTAGCCGTTGGGGCTATTTGGTCCGGTTGCAAACTTTACAGGGAACGCAGGAATTTCGTCGAGATTTGGAATACGCCAGGGTTCGGCGCCATTTGCAAGATAGCCGTCAGAGAGAATAATGACCGGAACCATATATTTGACGGCGATGCGGCTGGCTTCGAGAGCGGCCCAAAAGCAGTCGCTGGGAGTAGCAGCGGCAACAATGGGAATGGGAGCTTCGGAGTTGCGCCCAAAGAGCGCCTGGAGCAGATCCGCCTGCTCGGTCTTCGTGGGGAGACCAGTCGACGGGCCGCCGCGCTGAATATCGCAGATGACAAGCGGAATTTCCACGGCAACGGCTAGGCCAAGCGCTTCGGTCTTGAGGGCCATGCCCGGTCCGGAGGTGGTCGTGATCGCGAGCGCTCCCGCGTAGGCCGCGCCAATCGAGCTGGTGATGGCGGCGATTTCATCCTCCGCCTGAAACGTCATTACGCCAAAATCCTTGTACTGAGAGAGTTCGTGAAGAATGTCCGAGGCGGGAGTAATCGGATAACTGCCCTGGAATAGGCGGAGCCCCGATTTCTGCGAAGCAACGACGAACCCAAGCGCAAGCGCCTGATTGCCGCTGAGATTGCGATACACACCCGGAGCGAGTTGAGCTGGAGGAATTTCGTAACTCACCTGGAATGCTTCGGTGGCTTCGCAGTAAGAGTAGCCGGCCTTCATGGCGAGCTTATTCGCCTCGACGAGCAGCGGTTTGCTTTTGAACTTGGCTTCAATCCACCGGACGGTGGGATCCATCGAGCGGTTGTAAAGCCAGTAGCACATGCCAAGCGCAAAAAAGTTTTTGCAACGGCTCATGGACTTGGCATCGAGGCCAAGATCCTGCAGAGAAGTTTTCGTGAGGCGCTCGAGTTCAACAGAGAAGAGGCGATATTTGTCGAGAGAATGATCCTCGAGAGGATTGACGTCCATTTTCGCCTTGCGAAGGTCATTTTCGGCGAAGGCATCGGAATTGACGATGAGGATGCCGTTCGCTTTCAAATCCGCGACGTTCATCTTGAGTGCGGCGGGATTCATGGCGATGAGAACATCAACGGCGTCGCCGGGCGTGTACACGTCGCTCGAAGAAAAGTGCAGCTGATAGCCGCTGACGCCCGGAAGAGTGCCGGCAGGAGCGCGAATTTCGGCGGGAAAATCAGGGAAAGTGGCGATATCGTTGCCGTAAAGGGCGACGGTATTCGTGAACTGGCTGCCGGTAATCTGCATGCCGTCGCCGGAGTCGCCGGCAAAACGGATCACCGCGCGATCGATGACTTCGCGTTTGTGTTTTACCGGCGGTGTTTCTATCAAGGTAGACATAGTGGCCAGGGCTCCGCTAACTCTAGACTCCCACAGAAATCCCTCGAGGGAGTGTGGCTCGATTTTTAAGATGGGCAGTACGAATAACAGGTTGGACGCAGGATCCAGCCGCCCGGAGCCAACACGTAGAGAATACCACACCGCGCGGCAGCGGCGACGAAGAGAGGTGACCAAAAAATTGCGTTGAGCTGGAAAAGATAGCGTTTGCTGAGTGTGACACGGATCACAGACTCAAGTATGGGCCGACGAAGCTGCGTCGAAGTACCGGTCGCGGTAGTAAAAGAGGATCACGATGATCACAACCGGAATGATCAAGCCGATGGACATGAACAAACGCGTGTGCTCAAAAATTTCGGCGGGCATGGGAACGTTGGCGGGGAAGTGCATATCAATCAACATCTGCGCGATCATGCGGGCCATGGTGCGATCAATATTGGGAGTCAGCGCCGTGATGAGGCCGCTAGCTACCCACAGAAGCTGCAAGCCCACGACGAGGAAATAGCCCCATGGCTTGAGTTTCAGCAGGCCGATGCCCGCGAAAGTGAGAAGCAGGCAGGTAACCACCAAGATCACGGTGCCACCGGGAGGATAGATCAGGCGCCCAAACAGAATTGCCGGAACATGAGGTGGAAGAATGGGGAGAAAGAGCAAGTTCGCAACCGAAGAAATGAAGAACCAGGCAATCACAGTGATTGCGACCGGTGCCTTCGGTTTTGCTAGAGATGAGAAATCGACGCCAGATTGCGCTGCTGCCGCAGGTTGCATGAACTGATCCTTGACGGCTGTTCGAGTGAACAAGATCAGCCACCAAATTCCGACGACCAGCGGCACACCGTACACGCCTAGAAGAATGAGACGAAACATCAGGACAATATGTCCTGGAAGTCCGGCTGACCCCGGGCCCATGGGCAGCGGCATGAAAAGACTGACCGGTATGCCGATGATTCCGAAGAAAAAACAGATGCCCGCCCAAACGAGGCATGCCAGGCGAGCCCAATTGCGAAGCAGGAACAGGCCTACCGCCGAAGCAATTCCAGCGATGCCGCACAGAAATCCAAATCCGAGAGCGAGAAAGCCCATGATGCGGACCACGGGTGGTTGGGGAGGGGCAGCGGCGATCGCGCTGGACATGGCAAGTCCAAAAATTCCAAGGGCCGCGCCAGCAAGAGTGATCAAACTTCCAATGATGGCGACCACGCCAGCGGCAATGACGGAAGCAGAAGGCCGGGAGGGAGCACCCATGATGTCTACTTCTGTATCGCATTTTCCTGCGAGCAGAAAGAAGGAAGTGTGGAGAATGTGCGCTGAAATTTCGCTTGACGTTCGCTTTCTTTTCGCCTAAAGTTCCTGTGGAAAAGTCGCAGAGGAGGAGTCAAACATGGCCCTGACGAAAAGGCAGAAAGAAGTGCTCGATTACCTGGTCTCCTTCGAAACAAAGCACGGCTATGCTCCCAGCTTTGAAGAAATTGGGAAGGGACTGAAGTTGACGTCGCTGGCGACGGTGCACAAGCACATCACCACGCTGGAAAAGAAAGGTTTCATCCGCCGAGGGTATAACCAGAGTCGTTCGATCGAGATTCTTCAGTTGCCAAAACCGGTGAAGGAACAAATCAGCGATCGCAAAGTTCAGGAGCTGCCGCTGGTTGGCCGGATCGCGGCAGGGCGGCCGCTCGAAGCGGTGGAAGATCGCGAGACGCTTTCGCTGGGAGATTTTGCGCGCGGCGGGAATTCGTTCGTGCTCCAGGTAAAGGGCACGTCCATGATTGAAGACCACATCATGGATGGAGATTACGTGGTCTGCGAGCAAACGCAGGTGGCAAACGGCGGCGATATCGTTGTGGCATTGATCGGCGGAGAGGAAGCCACGTTGAAGCGCTTTTACCGCGAAGGTGCGGGGAAGATCCGGCTGCAGCCCGCCAATTCAGAAATGGCGCCAATCGTGGTGGCGGCGAACGACGTGAAGATTCAGGGCCGCGTCATCGGAGTGCTCAGAAAGTATTGAGATTAGTTTGCCGGGCGGAGCTCCCTACAGCGTGCGCAATACGGTTACCTGCCCAAGCCTGGGCTTAATTGCCTTCCTGGAATAAGCCACCCCGGACAGCAGTCGCTTCCCTCATCCTGAAAAAATAGCCCCCCGCAGCGGAGCTGCCGTTGAAAATCGCGCGGCTTTGTGAATTACTTGTGACCGGCAGGGTAGCCCAAGTATCCAATCTGCGGCGGCTCCGCACGTAGCACGGGTGCCGGGAGAACAAGGATTTGTCTCAGAAACGAGAAAACTTGCTGATTGTGGAGCCCGACGACGGGCGGCGGCAACGCCTTCAGGAGACGCTAGGCGCGGCTGGATACGAAGTGTCTTCGGCAGCTTCTCAGGAGGAAGGATTTCGCCGGGTTCAGGCGGGCGGAGTGGACGTGTTTCTCCTGTCGGCGGACCTCGCGGATGTGTTCTGCTGCAACTCGTTGACGGAAATCAAGGGCCTGGGAGCCACAGCGAACACGCGGGTCCTTCTATTCACCCGTGGCGGTGCGGCGGAGCGGGCGCGGGCGCTGGACTTGGGCGCGGACGATGTTTTGACGCTGCAGTGGGAGCCGGGCGAACTCCTCGCTCGTGTGCGGGCACAACTGAGGGCAAAGCGCGCGTTGGAAGAGTTGCAGGAAAAATCGCGGCTGGCGGAAGAAGGACAGGAAATTGCGCATACGGCATTTCAGGCCATCGCCGTAACGGAAAAGATGACGCGTGACGCGTTCTCCCTGGACCGGGCTCTGAAAATAGGGGTGGCTTCGCTACTGGTTGTTGCAGGAGTACTCGCGGCGATCTTTCTGCTGTATTCGAGGAGAGCCGATAAAGAGACGCGACGCGCCTACTCCGTGATTGCGCAATTGGAACACGGAGTGCACGACGAACAGGCCCTCGTCGCAGCGGCCAACAAAGATCGCGCTCAGTTGGAACAAACCGATTTGGATGCGGAAAAGCAGCTTCTGGAGAAGCAAACGGCACAACTTCGACAGCAGATCGAAGCGGCGGACACAAGTGAAGTATCCGGGCTGCGAAAAGAGTTGGACGCAACGACAATCCGCCTGAAAAAGGTTGAAAGTGAATCCCACGCCGCGGAGGGCGTGATTCGGGCAAACGCTCCGAGTGTTTGCCTGCTGCACGTGTCCGTCCGGTTCGTGGATCAAAGTTCGCGGCGGGCGCTGCGATATGCTGCGATTAATCCGGATGGGCAGCCGCTGAAGGACAGCGACGGAAATGTGGTGTACAGCCTGGACGGAGTGGCCCCTGAAGTTCGCGAAGATTTTTTCGGAACGGGCTTCGTCGTGGGCAACAACGAAATTCTGACCAATCATCACGTAGCCCAGCCCTGGTGGGATAACCAGGAGATGAGCGCCGCGATGCAGCAAGGTTTGCAGCCCAGCATCGCGGAAATAGCGGCGTATTTCCCGGATGCGGCCGCCGGCATTCCTGTGGACGTCGCCCAGATTTCGAGTCAAGCCGATTTGGCGCTGTTGCGCGGCGACCTTTCTCCCCTGAAGCGGCCCACCTTAAAGCTCGACGGCAGCAAAGAAGGGGCCGTGAGCGGACAGCCATTGATTTCGCTGGGCTACGCGACGGGTTTGAGCGCGATTCTTGCGCGAGCGGGCGAGGACACCGTCAAAGAGATCGTAAAAGCAAGCGGGGGCGACGCTACAAAAATCGTGGACCAACTGCAGAAACGCCAATTGATCCGGCCGCTGGTCACGCAAGGGCACATCGGAGATGTTCTGCCGGATAAAATTGTTTACGACGCGCAGACGACGTCGGGCGGTTCGGGCGGCCCGCTGATCAATCGCAACGGCGCAGTGATCGGAGTAACCTTTGCAGTGGTGCGAGGATTTGGCGGTTCGAACTTTGGAGTGCCCATCCGGTATGCAGAGCCGCTGCTCAAAAAGTAGGCCAGAACACTTTGTTGGAGCGTTGAAACGATTTGTAGCAGGTGTCCCAAAACTGTCCAAGTGGCGGACCGCACTTCGAATTCTGCGGGCATGCGCTGCTTGGCTGCTGGTGTGCGGCCTGCTGCAACCTTACCCTGCCTCTGCATACGCCGTACTTGCACATGAAGCGATCATTGACGCCGCTTGGGACACGAACATCAAGGCGGTTTTGTTAGCCCGGTTTCCTGGTGCGACCCCGGATGAACTAAGCGAAGCGCAGGCCTACGCTTACGGCGGATCGATTATTCAGGACATGGGTTACTACCCGTATGGCAGCCATTTTTTCAGCGATTTGACGCACTACGTGCGAAGCGGGGATTTTGTCCTGGCATTGCTGCGAGATGCGCGGGATATGGACGAGTACGGGTTTGCCGTCGGGGCGCTCGCGCATTACGCGGCGGACAATAACGGACACCGGCTGGCTACAAATCGCGCCGTGCCGCTTCTCTATCCCCGGCTGCGCAAGAAATATGGAGACACAATCACGTACGAGCAGGATCCTCTGGCGCACACGAAAACGGAATTCGGATTTGACGTCCTCGAAGTAGCACACGAGACCTATGCGCCCGACGGTTACCACGATTTCATCGGATTTGAAATTTCGCAGGACTTATTGGAGCGGGCATTTCAGCAGACGTATGGGCTCGAGTTGAGCGACGTGCTCATGAACGAAGACAAGGCACTGGGATCCTACCGGCACGCAGTGAGCAGGACGATCCCGATGGCGACCAAAGTGGCATGGAGCCTGAAGAAGGACGAGATCAAAGCGGACCTGCCTGGAATGACCAAACGGAAGTTTCGCTACAACCTGTCGAGGTCCAGTTACGAACACGAATGGGGAAAGAACTATCAGAAGCCGAATCTTGCTCAAAAGTTTCTTGCCTTTCTTTACCGGCTGATCCCCAAGTTCGGGCCACTTCGAGTTCTTGATTTTCACACGCCGACTCCCGAGGCACAGCGGATGTTTCGGGCAAGTTTTAACGCGACGCTGGACCGGTACCGGAAGCTATTGACGGAGCTGCAGGCCGGCAATCTTCAGTTGCCAAACGACAATTTTGATGTGGGGGAAACTACGGGGCCGGGCGTTTACGTAATGAACGACGACGCGCACGCGGAATTGCTGGACAAGCTGGCAGCGCTGAAGTTCGCCGGAATGACGAGCGGCCTCAAGACGGCCATTTTGCAGTTCTATGCTGATCCCTCCGCGCCATATGCGACACGGCGAAATGCAAAGGAGTGGGCGCAAATCCAATCCGAATTGAACGTCCTGAAAAATGTGGGAGATTCCGCGCCCGCCGCAACATTTCATTGAGTTCTTATTGCCGTGAACTTTGACAGCCTGTCGACGCAGCAAGTTCTGGCGCACTTTCTCCTCCTGAATCCAAAAACAAGTTTTTCAAAATCGAAAAAACAGTTTCGGGCGCTGCGCGGACGCATGAAACAATAAAAGGTTTCATGGAGACTCTCTGGAAGCCCCGGGATGAAGAAAAGCCGGCCAATCCGCAAGTTGCTCGCCGCAAACCGCAGCGAAATCGCTATTCGAATCTTTCGCGCGGCGAACGAACTCGGGCTTCGAACGGTCGGCATCTATTCGCAGGAAGACCGGCTCGCCTTACACCGATTCAAGGCCGATGAAGCCTATCAAGTGGGCGCCGGCAAGGGCCCCGTTGAAGCGTATCTGGATATTCCCGGAATCGTTGCGCTGGCCAAAGAAAAGGGCGTGGACGCGATTCACCCGGGCTACGGATTCTTATCGGAAAATCCCGCCTTTGCATCGGCGTGTGAAAAGGCCGGCATTGTGTTCATCGGGCCTACGCCGGAGTTGCTAAAGCTTCTGGGAGACAAAACGGCGGCGCGGCGGCTGGCTGCTTCCGCCAACGTTTCAGTGCTGCCCGGAACGGAAGAGCCGGTTCCTTCGGCGAGTGAAGCGCGCAAGCGTGCCGCCGAGATCGGCTACCCCGTAATCGTGAAAGCGGCGATGGGCGGCGGCGGGCGTGGCATGCGGGTGGTGCGCAACGAAGCGGAGCTGGACGCGCGGCTGGAAGAAGCGCAGGGCGAAGCAAAGTCAGCGTTTGGGGACGCAAGTGTTTTCCTGGAAAAATTCGTCTCCCGAGCTCGCCACCTCGAAGTGCAGTTACTTGGGGATCATCACGGGAATCTTCTGCACTTGTACGAACGGGATTGCTCCGTTCAACGGCGCCACCAAAAAGTTGTGGAGGTTGCGCCAGCGGTAAACCTTCCCACTGAAATTCGCAATGATCTTTGCGATGCCGCTCTGAGGCTCGCGCGAAAAGCACAGTATCGAAACGCCGGCACAGTCGAGTTCCTCTACGACGTGGACGCGAGGAAGTGGTATTTCATCGAGGTGAATCCACGCATTCAAGTGGAACACACCGTCACCGAAATGGTCACCGGGATCGATTTGGTCCGGTCTCAAATCCTCGTGGCGCAAGGCTGCAAACTGCACGAAGAGCCGTTGGCGTTGCCGCAACAAGAAGATGTGCCGCTCTATGGCGCGGCACTGCAATGCCGCGTGACGACGGAGGACCCGGAGAAAGGCTTCGCGCCCGACTACGGAAAATTGACGACGTACCGATCGCCGGCGGGTTTCGGCATTCGCCTGGACGGCGGAACCGCGTATGCCGGAGCGGTTCTGGCCGCGTATTACGATTCACTGCTGGTGAAAGTAACAGCGTGGGGCACGAAGCTGCCCGAAGCTTGTCAGCGGATGGATCGCGCGCTTCGCGAATTTCGCATTCGCGGAGTCAAGACCAACATTCCCTTTCTAGAAAATGTCGTCAATCACCCGCGTTTTGGCAAGGGCGAGGTCACAACTTCATTTCTGGATGAATCTCCAGAACTGTTCCGGCTGCAAAGGCGCGCGGACCGCGCCACAAAACTGCTTTCGTATCTGGGCGACGTGATTCTCAACGGCAATCCGGAAGTGAAAGGCAAACCGGTACCGGCCGCGCTCGATAAGCCGGTCCTTCCTCATGTCCCCGGCATCGAACCGCCTCCGGGAACTCGTCAATTGCTGCAGCGGCTGGGGCCGCGGAAGTTTGCGGCATGGGCAAGAAAAGAAAAGCGGCTGCTCATCACCGATACGACGTTTCGCGATGCGCACCAATCATTGCTGGCCACGCGAGTTCGCACGCACGACTTGCTCGCGACGGCGCGGGCGGTCGCGCAGAGGTTGCCGAATCTTTTCAGTATTGAAATGTGGGGCGGCGCGACATTTGATGCATCCATGCGATTTCTCCACGAAGATCCGTGGCAACGTTTGCGAGAGCTGCGGTCGCGGATTCCGAATATTTGCTTTCAGATGTTGTTGCGCGGAGCGAACGCCGTCGGATATTCATCGTATCCGGATAATGTGATTATCGAGTTTGTGAAAGAGGCTTACGCTCAGGGAATAGATTGTTTCCGGGTGTTCGACTCACTGAACTCAATCGAAAATATGCGCATTTCGATTGACGCGGTTTTGGAAACGGGAGCCATTTGCGAACCGGCAATCTGTTACACGGGGGATATTTTCGATAAATCGCGGCCAAAATATTCGCTGAAATATTACGTGAGTTTGGCGAAGCAACTGGAAAAACTCGGCGCTCATTTTCTCGGCATCAAGGATATGGCGGGTCTTTGCAGGCCCTACGCGGCGCACGAACTTGTGAAAACGCTTCGCGAGGAAGTGTCCATTCCGCTCCATTTTCATACGCATGATACGAGCGGGATCAACTCCGCCTCCATGTTGAAGGCGGCTGACGCAGGTGTTGACGTCGCGGATGCGGCGGTATCCGCGATGAGCGGCGGAACGAGCCAGCCAAATCTCAACTCGATTGTTGAAGCTTTGCGTCACACGCCGCGCGCGACGGAGCTCGATATCGAAGCATTGAACGAATGCTCCGACTATTGGGAAACGGTTCGAACGTACTATTTGCCGTTTGACTCTGGTCCAAAGGCCGGCTCCGCGCGCCTTTACCAGCACGAAATTCCCGGCGGACAGTACACGAACCTGCGGCAGCAAGCGGCGGCACTCGGGCTAGGCAACCGCTGGAACGAAGTGGAGCGAATGTACGCGGAAGTGAATCAACTTTTCGGCGACATCGTGAAGGTGACGCCCTCGAGCAAAGTCGTCGGCGACATGACATTGTTCCTGATGGCAAACGAGCTGCGACCTTCCGATGTGTTGAAGCTCGACGAAAAGCACGACCTCGCGCTGCCGAACTCCGTGGTGGAAATGTTTTCCGGCGCCCTTGGCGTGCCGCCTGGGGGCTGGCCGCGCAAATTGCAGAAAATAATCCTTCGAGGCGCCGCACCATTAAAGGGCAGGCCTGGTTCCGCGCTCGAAGCGGCGGATTTTGGAGAAGCGGCTAAAACGCTGGAGAAGAAAGTCGGCCATGGTGTGCGACGGGACGCACTGCTGAGTTATCTGCTCTACCCTGACGTTTACGTGAAGTATGATCAGTTTCGGCAGACTTACGCCGACGTGAGCGTCCTCCCGACTCCAGCATTTTTTTACGGATTGGCCTCGGGAGAAGAAATCACGGTCGAGATCGAATCCGGGAAGGCGCTCATCATTAAGTACTTGACAGGGAGCGAGCCGCACCCGGATGGCACGAGGACCTTGTTCTTCGAGCTGAACGGCCAGGCGCGAGAAATCTCCGTTCGAGATCGCGCTTTGCGCGTGGTGGAGCGAACGCATCCGAAGGCAGACCCCGCCGATCCCGGCCAAGTAGCAGCGCCGACAGCAGGAGTGATCAGCGGAATCGCAGTTCAGGCGAATCATACGGTGGAGCGCGGAGCAAAGCTTCTGACACTGGAAGCCATGAAGATGCAATCGAACATTTACGCACCGATCGGCGGCCGAGTCGTAAAGCTGCTGGTGGCCCCGGGGCAGCACGTGGAGGCAAAAGATTTATTGGTGACGATCGCGCCGTGAGCGGTCCGAATCTCCACAAACATGAGAACTTCCGCTCCCGCCATTTGAGGAATCAGCGCGATCTGATCGTCTATCTGCCGCCTGGATACGACTCCCAACCTGACCGGCGATTCCCAGTGCTTTATCTTCATGACGGCCAGAATCTATTTGACGGAGCAACTTCCTTCATCCCCGGAATGGATTGGCACGTGGGACAGACGGCGGACGAAGCGATTTGCAGCGGCGAAGTAGAGCCGCTCGTAATCGTGGGGATGTACAACACAAAGGCGCGCATCCGCGAGTACACGCCAACGCACGTGCCGAAACTTGGCGGAGGCCGTGCGGATCGCTACGCAAACTTCCTGATAGAAGAAGTGAGGCCATTTATCGAAAGCGAGTACCGCGCCCAGAGCGGCGCCGGAAGCACCGGAATTGGAGGCTCATCGCTGGGCGGGCTCGTGTCGCTCTATCTTGGATTGAAGCTCTCCGCTGTTTTCGGAAAAATTGCCGCGTTATCTCCTTCCGTCTGGTGGAACCAACGCGTGATGCATCGCTTTGCCGCCGAGTTTCATGCCGAATCGCGGCCGAAGATATGGTTGGACATTGGGACGAAGGAAGGCCCGCGCATCGTGCAGGATGTGGAACAGTTTCGCGATGTGCTGCTCGAGAAGGGCTGGCAGCTCGAGCGGGATTTGCATTATGAGCGGATTGAAGGAGCGGAGCATAACGAGGCTGCGTGGGCTAGACGTGTCGCACCATTCCTGAGATTTTTGTTTCCGGCGAAGTAGCGCTGGCGACGTATAATCCGCAATTCCTAAGCGTGCGGCGCTGCGGCGAAATCGCCCGATGCCGAACAGCTTAAAAGGGTGCTCAATGCCAGAAGACCGTGCCCTCACAATCCTCTGCGTCACTTCCTACGAGAAAGGCCAGGAGTTTCTTCGCACGTGCAAACAGATAGGTTGCCGGGTTCTGCTGCTTACAGTTGAAAAACTGAAAAACGGCGATTGGCCGCGCGACTCCATTGACGAGATGTTTTTCATGCCGGAGGAGCTTCCCTTGCAAGACCTGATTCACGCGGTGAGCTACGCCGCGCGTTCACAGACCATCGACCGGATTGTCGCACTCGACGAATTTGACATGGAGAACGTCTCCGCTTTGCGCGAGCACCTGCGTATCCCCGGAATGGGGCTCACCACGGTCCGCTATTTTCGCGACAAACTGGCGATGCGAGCGCGCGCGAAAGAAGCGGGAATCCTCGTTCCCGAATTCATCCACGTGCTGAATTACGATGCCCTCCGGGAGTTCATGGCACGCGTGCCGGGCCCGTGGCTTCTCAAGCCGCGCTCGCAGGCATCCGGAATTGGTATGAAGAAAATTCATGAAGCCGCGGAGCTTTGGCCATGGCTCGACCAGCTTGGAAACAACCAATCGAATTTCTTGCTTGAGCAGTTCGTGCCTGGCAGCGTGTTTCATGTCGACAGCGTCGCGACAGAACGAGACGTGGTGCTTGCCGAAGCGCACGCCTACGGCGCTCCTCCGCTCGATACTTCGCATCACGGCGGCGTGTTTACGACGCGGACCCTCCCACGCAATTCGGCGGAATCGGCGGCGCTCAGGCAAATGAATCAAAGGGTGCTTGGTGAGCTTGGATTTGTCCGCGGTGTTACCCACGCCGAGTTTCTGAAATCCCACTCTGACGGCAAAATGTATTTCATTGAAGTGGCTGCCCGCGTTGGCGGAGCTTACATTTCCAACGTGGTGGAAGCAGCGACGGGTATTAATCTCTGGCGCGAATGGGCAAAGCTGGAAGTTGGGGCGGGGAAGCAGGCGTATCATCTGCCGGAAAGCCGCCAAGAATATGCCGGCGCAATCCTTTCGCTCGCGCGCCAGGAGCATCCGGACACTTCCACTTACAACGATCCCGAGATTGATTACCGTGTCGCGAAATACCATCACGCCGGTTTCGTGCTCCGGTCACACGATCCAAAACGAATTGAGCAGCTTCTGGAGAGTTATTCGAAGCGGTTTCAGGCGGATTTCCTCGCAGTTGAGCCCGTTCCGGAAAAGCCTAGTAACTGAACGCGAGTTGCGCTAGACTTTCGCTGCCCACCTCCTATTGTCGCTTGAATTTCATGAAGCATTGAAATTCAAGCGATAACGACTCCTGTCCGAAAGTCTAGTAACTATCAGGAACAGCCGGTAAAGACGGCGTTTGCGATACGCCAGACTGAGGACTACAGTTTGCACTACCCCGAGCAAAAATCCGCCAGGGGTGGTGCTACCCCTTTGGGAGGACCGATGTGGGGCAATAAGAAGCCGGAAACGCCGCAACCCGCTGCGCCTCCGGAAACAAAAAATTTTCCAACGAATCAGCCGCCGAAGCCCGCTCCGGCGACTTGGGAGGGAACTACCGCAATGAGTACAGATGCCATGCGTCCATTGGGTGCAGCTCCAGATCGTGCCACGGCGCGGCTTGGGGCGAGTCTGCACGTGAAAGGCGAGATCTCCGGCAACGAGGATCTGCTGATCGACGGATCGGTTGAAGGATTGATTCAGCTTGACGAACGGAAACTGACTGTGGGAACGACGGCCAAAGTTACCGCCGATATCATCGCCCGCGAGGTGGTGGTGTATGGAACGGTGAAGGGCAATCTTCGCGCAAAAGACCGTATCGAAATTAAGAAAGACGGCTCTGTGAACGGCGACCTGACCACCGCGCGCATCATGATCGAAGACGGCGCTTACTTTAAAGGCTCCATCGAGATCGACAAGAGCTCCGAGAAAGACTCCAGCCATAGCGCGTTTGCAAAAGGCGCGCCCACACCGGTGGCGACGAAAACAATCTAAACCAATCCTTTCTTCAGGAATTTCAAGGGCGGCGGGGATCCACGATCCCTGTCGCCCTTTTTGCGTCTCCTTGCATCCAGATTTGAAAAATATTTAAGAACTTGACAACATAAGGAAATTAATTAAAGTGTTTATCCAGACCCTCTCGGGGCTGGCAAGAGAATCCTCGCGCTGATTCTGTTCACGCTTTGCCTGCGCCGAACTTGCTCGGGGGCCGAGGCTATCCATGCGACGGCTTCGTGTTTTCGCCCCAATCTTTCTGCTTGTCGCCGGGCTGCAAGGCTCATGCGGCTGCGGCGGCGGCGCGGCAAGCTTGCAACCGCCATCGCCGCCCCCCCAACCGGATTTTTCAATCGCCTTTTCAGCAAATTCAATTAATTTGCAGCAGGGCACTACAAGCTCCACGGTGAATCTCTCACTCGTTCCGGTGAACGGATTCGCCGGAAGTGTTCAAGTGAATCTTTCGGCGCTGCCGTCGGGAGTCGCGTCGAGCCCAGCCAGCCCCTTCCATCTTTCCGCCGGATCGAACGTATCTTTCTTGTTCTCCGCGGCGTCCAACGCAGCACCCGGCAATTTCACCATTACTGCCACAGGTACAAGCGGCTCGCTTTCACATCCGGCAAGCCTCGGCGTGACCGTGCAGCCGGGTGTCAGGGCAAGTCTTCCCCGAACCACCTACACAAGAACTGATTCCATTCCAGAGATGGACGATCCTTCCGGTGAATTTCACCACCGGCATCTTGCCTATGACTCGACGCACGGCTTGGTTTTTGCCGCCAATTGCGGCATGAATCGCGTGGACATTTTCTCGACGGCTACCGCGACTCTTGTTGGCCAGGTCAGCGTGCCCGGGGCTAGCAGCGCGGATCTTTCGGCCGATGGTTCGACGGTTTGGATAGGAACCGTAACAGAGCAACTCGTGGCACTGAATCCATCGTCGCTTGAGGTCAAGCACCGGTACGCCATTACTGGGCTCCTCCCGCTTCCAAATGTCTTGTTCGATCGTCCAGAAGAGGTGTTGGCTTTGGCCGACGGCAACGTTTTGGTCCGTCTACGGGAGTCGCAGGCCGGCATGTCGCTTCCTGCGCTGTGGAACCCCTCGGCTAACTCGTTGACGAACCTCACTTCGACTGAACCGCAGCTCTTTCAGAACGGTCTGGGCGCAATGGCGAGGACCGGCGATCAATCTAAGGTGCTGATTGCCGCAAGCGATTCCAGCGGTGAAGTCGCAACCTACGATTCAAATGGGAATGTGCTCGCTGGGCCGCATGGGTTGGGCAACGGCGCGATTCCGCTAGTCGCGGCGAATCCCGATGGCTCGAGATTTGCCGTGGAGTTCACGGTAAATGGCGTGCCTCAGGTTCTGCTGCTGGACGGGTCGTTGAATCAGGTGGCGGCTTATGCCTCTGCCGCCGTCGATGGAATGGTCTTCTCTCGAGATGGCCAGACCTTGTTCATCAGCGAGAACACCGCTGCTCGACCGGTGATCACTGCTTTGGATGGTCATAACCTTCAAGTGCTCGGCCAAGTTCCAGATTTGACTATTGGCGGCCGCCGGACGGAGATCGAGGATGTAGATAATACGAACTTTCTATTTGGCATCGCCAACCGGGGGATAGCGTTCCTTGATGCGGGAAATCCCGGATCATTGATTACGAGTGCGCCGATTTTTTCTGCGCCGCCCGTGTTGCAGCCTTCGGAAGGCCCAAACAGCGGAGGAACAGCAATCACCCTCACCGGCCAAAATTTCGCGGGCCTTACGCAATTGAGTTTAGGCGCGCAACTTGCCACCGGCGTCGGCGTCGTAGGCAGCACGAAAATATCCGCCACATCTCCGCCCAACGCGGCCAATGGAGCGGTAAACGCGACAGCCTATTTCTCCAATGGTTGGCTCGCGCTTGCCCCAGATGCGTTCAGTTATGGTCCGCGGATTTTGCAGGTGCTTCCCAATGCCGGGGTGCAAAGTGGAGGCGACACCATCCAGGTCTACGGATATGGATTTGGTACCGACCCGGGCAAAGTTTCCGTTCAAATTGGCGCCTCCGCCGCGAGCATTCTTAAAGTCGAAAATATTAGCGCAATCGCTTCCTCGCTCGGCCTCGATTCCTCATATCCTTTCCCTCTCGAGCGGATCACGCTTCAGACGCCGCCGGGCACGGCGGGATTAGCGGACATTTCGATTAGCTCCCCGGCGGGCTCGGCCACGCTTCCTGATGGATTTCAGTTTCTTCAAAGCCTGAGTTTTTTTGCCAAACCGGCGCTGGAAAAATTTATTTTGTACGATCCTTCACGACAATGGCTCTATCTCAGCAACATTGATCACGTGGATGTTTTCGATCTGGCGGCGAAGCTCTTTCGCGGCACGCCTCTGCAGCCGCCGGGTGGTCCGCCGCCGAACGCGGCGCTCCGCGGCCTTGCGCTGACGCCGGACGATACTCAACTTATCGCTGCCGATTTTGGCGCGCAAAATGTTTATTTGCTCAGCCCGGATAGCGGCGGGGGAGCGAGCGTCCCGGTCGGAGGCGTTCCCGGCTTTGCGCAATCCGGCCCGTCGCGCATCGCGGCAACCAGCACGCACGATGTTTTTGTAGGTCTCAGCGGGGAATCGAGCGCATCTGGAGGTTGCACTTCGTGTCTCGGGCAATTGAATTTGTCGGCGAATCCTCCTGTGATTCAGCCTGCGTCGCAGCCTGAAATCAGCAGTCTAACCGGCGCGCCGTACGTGCAGTCCAGCCTCGCTGGCTCGCAAGTCTTCGTGGCATTTGCTTCCGCTCCGGGCGGCCCGCTGGCATTTTGGAATGCTGCAGCGCCTAATCAGTTTTCGACGTTCACTGCGAACGATGCCGCGCAGGATATGGCCGCTGCGGCTGATGGCACTCTCTTCGCGCTCGAAGCAAATGGCAACATCGAGATTCGCGGCTCCGATCTCTCGCTCTCCGCAGTTATTGCGCAACCTGAGCTCCTCCGGGTCCCTGGGCGAGTATTCGTGCCTGGGATAGCGCTCCATCCGAGCGGGGCTCTCCTTTATGTGCCGTTCCTGAGCGGCACGGCAGGCGCTGCCGGAACAAAGGGTGGAATAGACATTCTTGATGCGCGCACAGGGATGCTTAGGCTGCGCATCTTTCTGCCGCAGCAATTCATGACGGATGTGGACGGATTGCATGGAAGCTTCCTGACGGTGGATCAGAATGGGCAACGCTTGTTCGCGATTACGTCAACGGACGGCACGCCGCAAAACGCGGGCGTTTCTGTCGTCACGCTCGCAAACGTTCCTTTGGGAATTGGCACATTGTCCCCTTCGAATGCTGCGGCAACGGGAGGCACCGAAATTACGATTCGCGGGACTGGATTTCAAAGCGGTGCGGCAGTAACCATTGGAGGCAAAAGCGCGAGCACAACGTTTGTGGACATGAATACGCTGACTTTCGTCCTGCCTGCACTGCCCGCAGGCGCGCAGCGCGTAACGGTGACCAATCCCAACGGCGACACCTATTCTCTGGACGCAGCATTCACTGCAAACTGATCCTCTTCCAATCGCCCAATTCGTGAGCAATCGTTTGCGATTTACTGGAAGCATTCCAAATAGTGATTGTATAAGATGAGCGTTCGAATCACGCTCTTGCCAAATCGGGGCGCCACGTCTTGATCAGCTCCTTGATTGCGCGGCGATCGTTCAGTTTTTCATCCAGAACGCGGCGCGCAAGCTCGGGCAGCTCGACATCGCCGGCAAATCGAAGAGCGACCAATTGTTCGACCGTAAAATCCCCAATCCGTCCGCGCAAATCGGCCGGGAGAACGCGCTCCATGCGCAGGCGCTCCTCAAGCCGGATGATGCGGTCCTGAACCTTCGTCACCATGAGCCGCACGGTTATGAATCCGGTGAAAAGTGCAGCCGCGACAAACAAGGAAAGCACGCCACTGACTGAGAAACCCGATTTTCCGCACCAGTAAAGTGCAAAGCCGAGATTGATGAGCAAGACCGGCAAGACAAAGAAATGAAAGGGCGGCATCCACTGGGTATGATTGCGGAAATTCTGTTCGGCCATGACTTTCCTCCGTGAAGCATGCTGATTTTAGCAGATGCGCTCTGTCTTACGCCTTGTGATCTCCGCAATGCACGCAAAACATTTGGGGTTTGAAATGCTTCCCGTTGAGCCATTTTTCCGAATTGCGCATCAAATCTACGGTATCTCAGGGTGAGGCCGATAGGTTGTGTTGAAGGAGCCGCGAATATGGCCAAGGCGATGTGGGCTGGCAAGGTGATAGCCGAGAGCAACAACACGGTCGTCGTTGAAGGGAATCACTATTTCCCGCCAGAAGCAGTTTCAAGAACATTTTTCAAACCGAGCACTCATACATCTATATGTCCCCGGAAAGGCACGGCGAGCTATTACCACATTGATGTGGACGGCATGCAGAACAAAAATGCCGCATGGTATTACCCGGATCCAAAGCCAGCCGCGGAGGAAATTAAGGGAAGGATTGCTTTTTGGAAGGGCGTGAGTGTCGAACCCAGCTAGCGCGCAGCGCACCACGCAATGGATGCACTCCGTGAGTACTGCTCGCCGGTTCGATGCGCCGAATTTACTTTGCTAAATCATCCTTAAATACAGACCCATTGTGCATCACAAAGCGGACGTGCTCGAGTTCACTGATGTCCCTCAATGGATCGCCTGAAACTGCTAAAACGTCAGCGTAGGCTCCCGGGGCGACCACACCAATCTCACCTTTCATATCAAGAAGTTCGCTCGCCTTGAGCGTGGCGGACTGAATGGCCTGCATCGGAGTCATGCCCATCGAAACCATTCGCCGAAACTCTTGTGCGATTGGATCGGTCCATGGAATACCGCCCATGTCGGTACCAAAGGCGATTTTCACGTGTGCCTGAAGCGCCTTGTGGAATGAAATTTCGTGTACAGCGGCGCGCGCGCGATCGCGCTTACCATCCGGCGTGCCCGCCGGCGCCCAGTCGAGGTAATAAACCGAGAGCGTAGGACAATACCAGGTTCCTTGCCGCAGCATTTGCGCAATCTGTGCGTCGGTAATCTCGAGTCCGTGCTCGATGGAATCGCATCCTCCGTCGAGCGCGCGCTGCAGCCCGATGCCGTTGTACGCATGGCACGCAACTTTTTTGCCCCAACCGTGTGTTTCGTCAACGACCGCCTTTAATTCTTCGACTGTCATGGTCGGCTGCGAAACCAGACGTCCTTCTTTATCCACCCACGAGCGGTGGGTCATGTACACCTTGATCCAATCCGCACCGTGGTCGAGTTGCTCTCGCGCGGCCTTGCGCGCCTCGACCGGCCCATCGATCAGCTGCGCGCCATGCGGCATATCGAGTTCCGGGGCATATCCTTCGAGGTTGTAGCCGCCGGTGGTCGAAATCGCGCGGGTAGCGCAGAAGAGTCGCGGTCCCGGGATCGTGCCATCCGCGATCGCCTGTTTGATCTCGACGTCGCCGTAGCCGGCTCCTTCCGTTTCCAAATCGCGGAGCGTCGTAAATCCCTGCTCAAGCGCCCGGCGCACCGCATAAGTCGCGCGTGCCGCGCGCAGCGCAATTCCTGCTTTTAAAATGTTGACGTCGTAGCCGCCCTTTGCGGGGTCTTCGCCCCACAGGAAAATATGCGTATGCGAATCGATAAGTCCGGGCAGAACGGTCGCGGAGGATAAATCAATTACCCTGGCGCCGGAAGGAATGGCGGCGGAAGCATCCGCCACTTTTTCAATGCGTTCGCCTCGGACAAAAACCAATTGATTCTTTCGAGGCGTGTCGCTAGATCCGTCGATCAACGTGCCCGCGCGAATTACCGTCAAGGGCGCAGCGCCGGCATCCGAATTCTGGGCGTAAACAATTCCGCCTGCTAATGCCAGCTGGCAAACCAGAGCCACCAAGACTTTTCTCATGACTCACCCTCCGTAGCGGAGCGTAGCTTGCCCCAGACCACGGTGCGATTGCAAGCGGCCGCCTTTCCTCTGCCGCGCTTTCCTTCTAATATGGAGCAGCAGGGCGCCATGGCGACTCTCACTCCAAACGCGGCCTCAGCCTCGCCGGAAAGCGAAAATCCGCAGGAAGATCCTTCGAGCACGCAGCCACAAAAAACGCGCTATTCGCAGACTCCGGCCGAAACAAACTCAATCACAGTTGGCGCGCGGCCTGACGTCGCGGGCGGACTAAGTGCCATTGCGAAAGCGCTCAAGTTTACGCATGCCGGGCCTGGGTTGAGCCGCGGCGTCCGGGCGCTTCACAAGTTGAACCAATTTGATGGCGTAGATTGCCCGGGCTGTGCCTGGCCCGATCCCGATGAACATCGCTCCGCCAACGAATACTGTGAAAACGGCGCGAAGGCTATCGCGGAGGAAGCCACCAACAAACGCGTCACCCGAGAATTTTTCCGGGAGTGGAAGGTCTCCAGTCTTTCGCAGCAATCCGATTTCTGGCTGGGTCAACAGGGCCGCCTGACGGAGCCGATGATTCTCCGCGCCGGCAGCGATAAGTACGAACCTATCGGCTGGAGCGATGCATTCAAGCTGCTCGCACAATCGCTGAACGCGCTTGCGTCCCCCGATCAGGCCATCTTTTACACCTCTGGGCGCACGAGCAATGAAGCCGCTTTTCTCTACCAGCTTTTTGCGAGGCAATTTGGCACCAACAATTTGCCCGACTGCTCGAATCTCTGCCATGAGTCTTCGGGCTCCGCGTTGAAATCCACCATAGGCGTTGGAAAAGGCACTGTCACACTCAAGGATTTCGATCTCGCCGACACGATCTTTGTCATTGGGCAGAATCCGGGCACGAATCACCCGCGTATGCTGACGTCCTTGCAGCATGCGGCGCGCCGCGGCGCCATAATCATCAGCGTCAATCCGCTTTCGGAAGTTGGCCTCACTCGATTCAAGCACCCTCAGGATGTTCTTCACGTCCTCGGCCGCGGAACCAAAATCGCCAGCCACTTTGTAAAGGTGAATCTCAGCGGCGATCTTGCATTCTTCAAAGGCGTTTGCAAAGCGGTCCTTGAAGAAGAATCGAGGCAACCTGGGCGCGTCCTAAATCAATCCTTTGTCGCGGCCCAAACAGCATCGTTCGAAGCCTACAAGCAATCGCTCGAAGCTGCCTCCTGGGAAGAAATCACCAGCCGAAGCGGCGTCTCGCAGGATCAAATCCGGGAGATTGCCCGAATTGCCGCGAGCTCCAAAGCGATGATTTCCTGCTGGGCCATGGGCCTCACTCAGCAGGAGGGCGCTGTCGCCACTATCCAGGAAGTCGTGAATCTGCATCTTCTTGGCGGCCACGTTGGCCGGCCGGGCGCGGGCCTTTGCCCTGTCCGCGGCCACTCCAACGTGCAGGGCGACCGCACCATGGGAATTTTCGAAAAAATGCCGGATGCATTTCTCGACCGGCTGCGCGATGTTTTCAGTTTTGAACCGCCGCGCAAGCACGGCTGGGATGTCGTCGATTCAATTAAAGCCATGCACCGGGGCGACGCCAAATTATTTTTCGCTATGGGCGGTAATTTTCTTTCGGCGTCTCCGGACACGGAGTTCACCGCGCAAGCTTTGTCAAACTGCGATTTGACCGTGCACGTTGCCACCAAGCTGAACCGCGCGCACCTGATCACCGGAAAACAGGCTTTGCTCTTGCCGTGCCTCGCCCGCACGGACCGCGATTCACAGGCCGCAGGCTATCAATTTGTCACCGTGGAAAACTCCATGGGTATCGTCCACACCTCGCAGGGCCGGTTGGACCCGCCATCGCAACATCTTCTCAGCGAACCGATGATCGTTGCTCAACTCGCTGCGGCAACTCTTGCGGGACGAACGAAGACGGAATGGTTGCGCCTCGCGGGGAATTACGATCTGATTCGCGACGCGATCGCTCGGGTCGTTCCCGGCTGCGAGGACATGAACCGCCGCGTTCGTAAGAAGGGCGGCTTCTATCTCCCCAATGCCGCTCGAGAGGGCCGCTTCGAAACAAATTCCGGCAAAGCCCACTTCACCGTTTCCACCATTCGCCCTCTGCAGCTCGCGCCCGGCCAATTTTTGCTGACCACGATTCGCAGCCACGATCAATTCAACACCACGATCTATGGCCTCGATGACCGGTACCGCGGCATCCACAATGGCCGCCGCGTTGTCTTCATGAATCCCTCGGACATCGCCGAACAGGGTTGGAAAGCGGGCGATCGGTTGGATATCACAAGCCACTTCGCAGGCCCTGCGGGCGAGGAGCGCCGTACTGCGCCGCGCTTCCTTCTCGTGCCCTACGATATTCCGTGGCGATGCGCCGCCGCCTACTTCCCCGAAGCGAATGTTCTCGTCCCCATCGGCAGCGTCGCAAAAATCAGCAATACCCCGGCGTCGAAAGCGATTCTCGTTACATTCGCACCTTCGCAATCTGAGGACGGGCTCCTCGAACCCGCTGTGACTGCCGGCCACGCCTAGTTTTCACCGTTTATTCTTTATCAACATCACCGCCGCCCGTTCTATTGCCAGAATACGGATGGGTGCGCTCAGATAGTCGAGTGCAGTTGAGAGTTCATAACATGCTGAGCCGTCCCGTATTTCATGCCGCCATCGTCTCGATTCTGGCTTTCGGGCTTCTGCCGTGCACCTCGCACGCACAAGGAGCCGGCCAAGTTGCCTGCGCTCGCCCGGGCGATTACACCTATCTTTATAGTTCGATGACCACGCTTGACGTCATCACGACGCTCGAGTGCGGGCAGGAAGTGATTATCACCGGCCGCTACGACAGTTATTTCGGCGTGCGCACCGCAAAGGGCGAAGTCGGCTACGTGCCCGCCACCGCGTTGCTGCTGCTCAAGACGACTCCCGGCGAAAAGATCGTTCTGCCTCCCACCAAGGCGTCCAAGCGCGAAAAGACGCCGTATGACGAACCATCCAGAACCGTTGATCGGCCTTCGAATTTTGCCATTCCCAAAGCCGATTTCATTTTGCGCGACAGCACTCCCGTTACCATGAAGCTTACGAAGGCGCTCACGTCCTCAACGGCACACGTTGGCGACATTGTGAATCTCCAGGTCTCGACTGATGTCGTCGTGGATGGCTTG
This sequence comes from Candidatus Acidiferrum sp., assembly GCA_035279745.1. Lineage (GTDB taxonomy): Bacteria > Acidobacteriota > Terriglobia > Acidiferrales > UBA7541 > Acidiferrum. The sequence goes on from DATEHE010000023.1 coordinate 36,785, forward strand.
CTTGTGATTCGCAAAGGCGCGACGGCTCTCGGCGTCGTCAACGAAGCGGAACCGAAGCGCGCTCTTGGACGCGGCGGGAAACTCGGAATTCTCCTTCGCAGCGTTCGTATGGCCGATGACGAAGACGCCGTGCTCCGTTCCGGCGACGATGAAACAGGTTCGACCACCAAGAGCGGCGTGATCATCCCTGTGATGCGTGGAAAGGACATTACTTTTCCCGAAGGGATGGAGTTTGTTGGTTTTGTCAATGGCGATGCGCGCTTGAAACGCGAAAACTTTCACGAAGCAGCCGCGTCGTCCACGACCGCGCCCGCAGCTCAAGCCTCATCCAACCCGCATCTCTAATTCGCTTCGGTTGGCTCAGCTTCCCAATAAATTTTCCTGCAGACGCTGGTATCCATGTTCATTCGCCCAGAGCGTGAGCGGGATGGCGGCAATGTCGTCCACGACCGGAACAGCTCGGCCATCCTTCGTGAGATCAATGGTTCGCAGGCAATATTTGCAGGTGTCGCAAGCTTCGATCCGAATTTGCGGAAATTCCTCCGCTTGATAAACCGGCAGGTTTTTTTCGTCTTCCTCGCCGCACGCGGGACACAAAATTCTTCGGAATTCCCATTCGCTTCCGCAAAAGGAGCACGTTAGAAGCCGCTTGGCGCCATCTCCCTCCGCTCGAAGAACGCCGAACACCGGCTGACTTCCGCAAGCTGGACATGTTCTGGGCGCCCCGTCCACCGGCGGCGAGATCCGGTTCGCCGCAAGGAGACTTGCATATGGCTCGATGAAAGCTCGCGCAAAAAACTGTTCGAACGCTCCGTTCTTCGGTTGCGATGTCCCGCCATTCTGGCAATAGTCGGCTAAAATTTGCCGCCGCTGCTCGGATGGCGATTTTGCAAGAGCTTGCGCCGCCTCGGCGAGCGCCGCCGGCGCCTTCCCTGCGACCAGCGACAAAAAGCTGCCGTACTTCGGCAACAGGAAAGCTAACTCGAACGCCTCGCGGATTTCCTGAAATCGCTCAAGCTCCTTGACGTTCACCTTTGCCGCAATCTGTTGGAGCAGACTCTTCTGAAAGCCGGCAATCTCCCGGTAAAACGCAAGCAGTTCGGTAGCGGCCGATTTTTGCGCGATCAGCCATTCCGCGCGCTGGATTCGCCGGTCGTACTCGCTGATGGCAACCGCATGAGAGTTCATTTCTTGGGCAGGGCAGTTCGTCCCGTAATTTCCTCGTACCACGCCGGATGGTATCGCTTTGCGAATGCCGCGGACACGTCACCGCGCACGACGGATCCGAAAGCGCCACGCTCGGCGAAGACGCTCATATAAATGTGAATCAAGAAGAGCCCGATCGTCAGAAGCGCGGAGCAGACGTGGACGAGCACTGCCGCATAGCGGAGAAACCGCAAATTCCACGGAATCGATGTCGTAAACCACATTGCCAGCCCACTGAGTAGCAGCAAAATCGCGCAGAAAACAAAACCCCAGAAAAGCAGCTTCTGTCCCGGGTTGTAGCGTCCCGCCGGCGGCATCTGCTCGTCTTCATTTCGAATGTAGTGGCCGATGGAGTCCCACCAGGCTTTGTCCGCTGCGGTCGAACGCATCTCTTTCGCCCAGTAGCCGTACATGAAGAGAACCGCAATGACAAAAATCAGTCCCGCCCAGGGATGCAGCGCTCGCGAAACCTGGCCGCCTCCAAGCGCGATTGCCAGCCAGAAACACCACGGCGACCAAAACGCCAATCCCGTAAGAAGCAAATAGATGTAGGAAGCCGCGGCGCACCAGTGCGTCGCCCGTTCATTGAACGGATACCGAAGGATTCGCCCGGAGGGAAGTACCTGATCAGCGCCGCTCATGATTGTGCTCCCTCGCCCGGACCTGCTTCGTGGTCGTCGCGGTCCTTCGGTCCAAACTTCAAATAATGAACGAAGAGTCCCAGCAATCCGCCGATCATCGCGGCATTGCCGAGCCACTTGAGCGGACCTTTCCATAGTTTTACGGACCATGGAATTCGCGGATCAGCCGGCAACCCGCCGTACATTTCGGGCTTACTCGAATCATGCAGCACGTAAATCACTCCAGTGCCGCCGACTCCCGCGGGATCGTAGACTCCGGCTTGCGGAAAATCGTAATACTCGCGCAACTGCTTTGCCCGCTTCTCAGCCAAATCTTTCATGTCGTCTTTGCTGCCAAAGTGCAGGCAGCCTGTCGGACAGGACTTGATGCACGCTGGCTCCAATCCCTCGCTCACGCGATCCGAACACAGCGTGCACTTGAAGACGCGATTCGTCTTCGGATTCATCTTCGGAATGTCGAACGGGCATCCCGTGATGCAGTATCCGCAGCCGATGCAGTTGGCCTGCTGAAAATCCACGATGCCGTTGGCATATTGCACGATTGCGCCGTCCGCCGGGCACGCTGCCAGGCAGCCCGGCTCAGCGCAGTGCATGCACTGGTTCTTCCTCATCAGCCACATCAGCGAGCCGTCGTCCTTTTCATGCTCGTTGAAGAGAATCAGGTTCCAATAATTCCACCGCGTCTCCGGCATCGTCTGGTACGTATTGTCGAAGGACGTTTCTGCAAAAGGCAGGTCGTTCCATTCCATGCACGCAACTTCGCACGCCTTGCAGCCGATGCAGGTCGTTGTGTCAATCAGCTTGCAAACCTGAAACTCCCGTTGTGCATCTTCGCCAGGAACGCTTCCGGAGTGGCCCGAAATTTTCTGAACGCGTAGTGTGGCTTGGCTCATCCGTGCCCCTACGCTTTCTCGACCTTCACGAGGAAGCCTTTGAATTCCGGCGTCCACGCGTTCGGGTCAATCACAGTTGGCGATAAAAGGTTGGCAGCTGTTTTTTCGGTTCTGCCTTCATCTTCAGCGATCCCGCGATAACCCCAATGAATCGGCACGCCGATCTGGTAAGTTTTCTTTCCGTCGATCGTCATCCCTTTGATTCGCTTCGTCACCATCGCCTTGGCCCGATAGACAGCCCGCGCGCTTGTGACTTTCAGCATTTCGCCGCCGCGGATGCCAAGTTTGTCCGCCAATTCCGCGGGCACTTCGACGAACGGCTCAGGGACCAGCTGCACGTTCATCGGATTATTTTTCGTCCAGTAGTGATAGTGCTCCGTCAGCCGGTACGTCGTGCAGACAATGTCGTAGTCCTTGGCTGTTCCGTACTTATCCGCGTCCGTCGTGAATTTCTTCACAATCGGGTTGTTCGATTGTTGCGGGTGCAGGGGGTTGTCCACCGGACTTTCGATCGGCTCGTAGTGTTCCGGGAACGGCCCATCCGCGACCGCTCCAATTGGGACAAACAGCCGCCCCACTCCTTCGGGGTTCATGATGAAAGGTCCCATGTGGTCTTTTGGATTCGAATCCGGCTTGAAGTCGGGCACGTCGTTGCCCGCCCATTTGCCGCCCGCTTCATTCCACCAGACTTGTTTCCGTGTGGAATCCCACGGCTTGCCCTGCGTGTCGCATGATGCGCGGTTGTACATCACTCGCCGGTTCGCCGGCCATGAATACGCCCAGTTCGGATAAATTCCCAGGCCCGACGGATCTTCCGTTCCGCGCCTGGCTGTCAAGTTCCCCGCCTCCGTGAACGATCCGCAGTAGAGCCAGTTTCCCGAGGACGTCGTTCCGTCTTCTTTAAGCCACGCATATCCCGGTAACTGTTGTCCGGCCTTCACTTCCTGCCCGGTCTTTTCATCCTTCAAATCCGCGTACGCCTTTCCATTAATCTCTTTCGCCACTTCCGCCAGCGCGGGATTCAGCGGGTTCGTGTAACTCCAGGACGCCCGCAAAATTGGCTCCGGGAATTTGCCGCCATCCTTCTGATACATTTCGCGCACTCTCAAAAAAATGCGCGCCAAAATCTCCTGATCGAGCTTCGCGTCTCCCGGTGGCGGCAGCGCCGCATTTTTCCATTGCAACCAGCGCGCGGAGTTCACAAACGTCCCGTCTTTTTCCGCGAAGCCCGCGCAAGGCAGCCGGTAAACTGTCGTCTGAATTGTCTTCATCTCCTCCGGCGTGATTCCTGGCGATCTCCAGAATTCGCTCGTTTCGTCCGGATAAATCTCTCCCACCACGAGCCAGTCCGCTCTCTTCAGCGCCTCGATATTCTTGTTCGAATCAGGGCCGATCGCCACGCCGTTCATCCCAAACGCGAACAGCCCTCTCACGTTCCCGCGATACATGTCGTCCCAGATATACGTCCACGAATAATTCCGGTCTACTTTCGGCAAATAGTGGAAGGCCCAGTCGTTTTGTTTTGTCGCCGCCTCTCCGTACATGGACTTCATAAAACTCACCGCGAATTTCGGCGTGTTCGACCAGTAGTTCCACGAATCCCACATGTGCGGCTTCGACGATTTTGGCGTTATCCGCTCAAGGTAGGTCTTGAAGTCCGCGTCCGTGGGCACAGGAACTTTCAAATAGCCCGGCAAAATCTCGTAAATCCCCGCCAGATCTGTTGCCCCTTGAATGTTCGAATGGCCGCGCAAGGCGTTCACGCCGCCGCCCGCGCGCCCTACATTCCCCAGCAACAACTGCAGCATCGCCCCCGTTCGAATCACTTGTGTCCCAAAGCTATGCTGCGTCCATCCGACTGCGTAAATGATCGTGGCGACCTTCTTCATGTCGCCGTCTTTTCGCACGGACGTAAAGAGGTCCGCGATCTTCAAAAATTGCTCCTTTGGCGCTCCCGTGATCCGTTCCACCATCTCCGGGGTGTATCGCGAGTATTGTTTCCGGAGCAGTTGAAACACGCACTGCGGGTGTTGCAGCGTCAGGTCATACGCAACATTTTCCGGTAGATGCGGCAGCGCCGGCTTGCCGTCCTTACCCATCGGCTCTTTGGCAGCAGCGCCGTGCGCCGAAGTCTTTCCGCTCAGGTCGCCGCCTTCTTCGTAATTCCATGTGGTTTTGTCGTAGTTTTGCGTCGTCGCGTCGAATCCGGAATAAAGCCCGTCCTCCGGCAGCTTGAAGCCTTCCTTCACAACGAACGCCGCGTTGGTGTAGTGGAGTAGATACTCCTTCGCGATCCGGTTGTTCTCCAGCGCGTAGCGAATCAGCCCGCCCAAAAACGCGATGTCCGACCCGGCGCGTATTTGACAAAACAAATCCGCGACCGATGCCGTCCGCGTGAATCGCGGATCCACCACGATCATTTTTGCGTTTCGTGTTCGCTTTGCTTCAATCGCCCACTTGAATCCGCAGGGATGGTTCTCGGCCGGATTCCCGCCCATGATCAACATCAAGTCCGTGTTCTTGATGTCGATCCACCCGTTCGTCATCGCCCCGCGTCCGAATGTTGGTCCCAAACTTGAGACCGTGGGGCCGTGTCAAACCCTGGCCTGGTTTTCCAGGTGCACCACTCCCAGGCTGCGCATCGTCTTGACCACCAGGAAATTAAACTCGTTCGTATCCGTGCATCCGCCGGAAAACGCGATGGACTCCAGCCGGTTCACCGTATGCCCCGCCGCGTCCTTTTCAATAAATGTCGCGTCGCGCGTATCCTTCACGCGCTTCGCGATCTCGGAAATCGCCTCGTCCCACGAAATATCTTCCCAATCCGTTCCGCCGGGTCTCCGCACTTGCGGCTTCAGCAGCCGCCGTTCGTTCAAAATGTCCTGCTCGAGTGATGCACCCTTCGGGCACAGCGTCCCGCGATTGATCGGATGGTCCGGATCGCCTTCGACGTGGACCACCTGCGGCGCCACGTTCTTCGCGCGGTCTCCGAGCGTGTAAATAATGATTCCGCAGCTCACCGAACAATATGGGCATGTGGACCGCGTCTCATTCGCGCGCGCGATCTTCAGCGTGCGAAGCTGTGCGTACGCCGGCGCCAGGTCGAACCCGAACACCGCAGCCGCGGCTCCGCCGATGCTTGTCAGTTTGAGGAAGTCTCTGCGGGTAGCCTGCATGGCGCCCTCCTGGATCGAGACGTGTGAGCCCCTTATTCCTGAGTAGATAATGCCGGCTTCCGCCAAAGTCAAGTACGTTAGAGATTTTTTAACATTAAGGGGGTGAGTTCCGAATATCGCCCAGGGTTGTCTGGAAGCTGCTACCGTCGCGCCCGTCGCTCGACTCGTTTCAGTTTTCTCTTCGTCGCCCGTTCTTGCAGCTCGCGCTCTTGGTTACGCTGTCATCGAGTGGCTGGCTGGTTCCGCATCCGTGTCCGTTCCCGCCGCCGCTCCCGCCGCGCGGTATCTCACGATCAATAGCGTCAAATCGTCAGCCTGGCTCGCTCCGCGCGCGAAATTTTCCACCGCTTCGAGCACGCATTTTTGGAGCTGCTCCAGCGGACATTCCGATTGGCCAGTCAACACTTCTCGCAAGCGCGCCACTCCGAACAATTGCTCTTCCGGATCCATCGCTTCGGTCACGCCGTCGCTGAACAGCACCATCGTGTCTCCCGGCTCCAGCTTCAGCCGCGAGACGCTGTATTCCGCCTCCGGCACCAGCCCAACCGGGTACGAGCCTTCGCTGAACGGCTCCTCCGCCGCCCCATGCCGGATCAGGAACGGGGAAGGATGCCCCGCGTTGATGAACTCCAGATTCCCATCTTTGCTCAAAATTCCGAAAAACATCGTCGCGTACCGCCCGACTTCGGCGTGGTCGCACAAAAAGCGGTTCACGTGGTTGAACACGTTCGCCGGGCTCGTTCCCAGCGTCATCGCCGAAAGCGCTCCTTGCAGCATCGTTGTGAGCAACGCCGCTCCCAATCCTTTTCCGGAAACGTCCGCGATCAGAAATGCCGTTCGGTTCTCGTCCAGCGGAAACACGTCGAAATAATCTCCTCCAACGGAAAGGCACGGATAATTGCAGCCGGTAACGCTCAGGTGATGATGCTCGGGAAAATTTCTTGGCAGCAGCGCCTGCTGAATATCCCGCGCAATATTGATTTGCTCTTCCATCCGTTGCCGTTCCCGCTCGCGCATTACCAGCCGCGCGTTATCCAGAATGCTTGCCGCATCCGCCGCTAGCGCGTCCAGGATTTGCCGGTCCAGTTTCGAAAACGCCGCCGGCCTCCGCGAGTCCAGATAAAGCACCCCCAAGGAATGCCCCAGGCCCGGCCCGTCTCCGGATTCTGATGAAGCCTGCCGGTGCACCACGTACAGCGGGATCACCACCACGGCGCGTAGCCGCTGCGCAATGATGCTCTGCGCCGATTGCAAGTCCATTCCTCCGCGCTCAATATCTTCCGTGACCACTGGTGTTTGCTGCCGCATCGCAAGCTGAATCGCGGTCTGGCTTGGCGTGATGCTCTCGGGCGGCAGGCGCAGGCCGCCTGTTCTTCGCGCCAACCGGACTTTCATCGCTCCGTTCGCATCCGCCTCCAGCAAAATTCCCCGGTCCGCGTCGGTCACGGACACCGCATGATCCAGCATCGTTCCCAGCACCGAATCCAGCGGAAGCTGCGAGTGCAGCAGCGTCGTTGCTTCCAGCAACAAATTCAGTTTGCGAAGTCCTCCGCTGGCTGGTTCCGAGCTTGTGATGTGCTCGATGCGGGTCAGCAGGTTCGGAATGGACTCGTCTCCGCTCGCCGTTCCCGACCGAAAGAAAATTTCGTAAGAATCGTCCAGCCCGAAGCTGATCGAATCTCCGTCAGTCAACGCGCGGCTCTCTACTTTTTCGCCGTTCACGAAGAGGCCGCGCCGTTGTCCGCGGTCCTCGATGTACATCCGCCCCGCTTCGGAAACGATGGCCGCGCAATTTCGCGAGATTCGCCGGTCCGAAAGCTGCAAATGATTCCCGGTTTCCGCCCCGCGTCCCACGAGAAACGGCGTTTGCGTCACGCGCACATACTTCCTCGCACCGTCCGGCGACACGACCTCCAGAACAGCTCCTCCCATCGAAATGGTTCCAGTATCGGGCATGGGTGCTCGCGTCCGGATTGTAGCATGCACGCTTGCTAATGGGATTGGCACGGCGGCTTCCCATCACGAGATTCAGTTGGAGCGCGTCGCCGCGCCCTCAGTTACGGAAGGAAGCCGCAGAGAATCCTGGCGCCCCCGCCTATCACACGTTTTCCATTGGTTTTGCGACCTTTTTCCTACCGCGATGCCGTCGCCAGCCGCCGGCTCACGTATTCCGTCACGTACGTGTCGAACAGTTCGTTCAATTGGTGGGTAACCGGCCCGGGCCCCGTCGCGATTTTGTGTCCTGCGATTTCGCCCACTCCGATCAAATTTCGGTTCGTCGAGGATATGAACACTTCTTCCGCGCTGAAAAGCTCTTCGGGCTTCAGCGTCTGCTCGATCACCGCGATCCCTGCTTCCGGCGCGATTTCAAACAGAATTCCTCGCGTGACTCCTTCCAGGCATCCCGAGCTCAGCGGCGGGGTATACACTTTTCCGCTTTTCACCGCGAAAATATTCGCCGCCGTGCATTCCGCCACCTCGCCGCGCTCGTTCAGCAGCACGGCTTCGTCGAACCCTTCTCTCTGTGCTTCCGCCACGGCCCACACATTTTGCAGCCACGAAATGCTCTTCACTCCCGCCAGGGGCGACGCCGCATGCCTGCCTTGCTCGCGCAGCGTCAGCCGCACTGGCTCGCGGTATTGCGGCAGCGGCGAAGTGTAGATAATCAAATCCACTTCTGGAAATTTTTCGTCGCTCCTCCACATCCCCACCTGGTTGTAAACCATGTAAATGCGCGCGCATCCCTCCGTTACGTGGTTCGCGCGGATCACTTCATGCAAATTCAGCCGGACTTTCGCCGACGTGTGCGGCATCGGCAGCTTCACGATGCCCGCATCCTTTTCCAGCCTTCTCCAGTGCCGCTCGTACGCGAACGCTTCGCCTCCCACGATCCGCAACGTCGTGAAGATTCCCCATCCGCAGATGAGTCCTGCCTGCCCGGGCGACAACCGCACGTTTTCAACTGGAATGATGCATTCGTTGTGAAACACATTCTTGTGGATCAAAGGATTTCCTCGGTTGGCTTCTCCTGCTAATTGTATCCGAAAATGTGCCTTCCGGATTGTTGTGAACCATCCAATCCAATCCCAACTCCCCGCGCCTTTTCGCCCTCTGTCCCACTGCGTAATTTGCCTCCAAACAAAAAAACGAGGGCGAGCCAAAGCCCGCCCTCGTCCGTTGAATAGTTGAACTTCGGGTTTAGAAGGTTAGCTTCAAGGCAAACTGAATCTGCCTCGATGATCCAAAATCTCCCGTCGGGAATCTCGTCGACTGAATGTTGCCGAACGAGCCGCTCGTGACGTTGAGAACCGGATTGCCGAAGTTCGGATGATTGAAGACGTCGAACATTTCGGCGCGGAATTGCAGGTTGAACTGTTCCCAGATCTTGGTGTCCTTGGTTACCGAGAAGTCGGTATTGACGAAGTCCGGCCCGACGATCGAGTCGCGTTTCAGGTCGCCCGGATGGCAGACCGGCAGAGTTGCCGGCGGGACTATGGGCAAACACGGCGTAGAGAATACCGCCTTGTTGGCGAACCATTGTTGCGGATTCCCGGTGACCTGGACTGCCCCAGTGACGTCCGGGCGCACGACGAGGCTCACGCCGGGTTGGATGGTCAGAGTCGGATTGATGGGACTCCCTGATTGGCCCTGCGTGATGACGCCCAATTGCCACCCTTCTTTCAGCCGATTTCCCTTAAATGGAAGCTGATAGAAGCCGCTGACGACAACACGGTTCCGGACATCGAATTCCGACGGACCATAATCGGCGCGCGGATCGTAAGCGTTCTGCAAACCGATGGTTTCTCCGGTGGACAGTGAGTTGTAGTCATAGGAATGGGAGAACGTATAAGACGCCAGGAATTCAAATCCGCGAGAGAAGTGCTTATTCGCGGTGACCCACAGCGCGTTGTAGTTCGAGTTTCCTGTGCTGTTGATTAAATTGATTGTTCCAAAGGAGCACGGGCACTGCGAGGGGAACACGGGACTGGTGTTCGGGAGCACCAGATAGGGATGCACGCTGCCATAAACGCCATTGGTTACGAATGGCTGGTTGATGTTCTGGGTAAGCTGTAGGTGCGTGCCCTTGGTTCCGACGTACGTCACCGAGACTCCGAGAGTCGATGTGATTTGACGCTGGACGCCGAGGTTCCAATCCTGCGCGTACATGTTCTTGAAGTTTGGCGCGATGGCTGTCGGCCCAAGGCTGATTCCAGTGATGAATGCAGTCGGGTTTTCAAGCGTGATGACGCCGGTTGTGATGGACTCAGGAATCGCGAAGGGCGGATTGCCGCTGAGGCCGGTCAAAATGTTCGTGGTTGGAGCCTGAGTCAGAATGGCATACGCGCCGCGGACCGAAGTCTTGCCATCCTTGAACGGGTCCCAGGCAAAGCCGACACGCGGCTCGAAGTTCTTGTTGCTCGTCCCGTAAGGTTGGGCCGCTGGGATTAATGTCCCGTTAGCAGCGTCGAAGTTGGTGAAGCGGCTCCGGCCCTCGAAGGGAGTGGAGTTCCATTCGTAGCGCAGGCCGACGTTCAGGGTGACATTTGGACGCCACTTGAAGCTGTCCTGAGCGTACCCGGCGTAGGCCGGGGCGACGATTTTGTCGTTGCCGGCGCCAAGCTGCGTGGTGAAGCGGCTAGCACTGTCGGATAGGAAGCTATTGAGGGTGCCAAAACTGAAGCTGCCGATGTTCTCCGAGATGTTGTTGTTATAAGCTCGGCGGATTTCGCCTCCAAACTCGAAGGTATGGCGCCCAACGAGCCAGCTGAGGCTGTCGTTTAGTACGCCGGTCGTGTCGCCGCGGCCTTGCGGCTCGCCGCCCGGTCCGCCAAATGCCATCGCCCCGGCGATGATGATGTTTGGTAGAGCGCCGGAAGGCACTCCGCTCGGCAGGTTGATTCCAAAGTTGGCCGCACTATCCGCGTTGTTGGGCGTGAATGTCAGATGGATGCGGTTGAAACCCAGCCGGATCGTGTTGGTCAGGGAAGGACTAAAAGTGTGATCTTCGCTGACAGTCAGGAGTTGCCGCAAACCGGAACGCGTGTCTCCGAAGTTGGGCAGGTTCGTCCCAGCGGTAGGTTCCTGACGGAGGTCGCGCTGGACCACCCAGTAACCGTGGACGCGATCCGTCGTGCTGAGTTCGTAGTCAACGTCTGCCGAGCCCTGATTCAGATCGACGTTCGCAAGAGCTGGACCGCTGAAAAAATTGAAGGTCGTTGGGTCGGCTGGATTGCCGCCTCCCACCTGATTCGCGGCGGGGACTAGCGCCAGCAGCTTCGCAACCGCTGAGCCGGGAGTTACCGCGGCACGTTGGTTTTGATCGGGTACGGTGCTGCCGACAGTCAGCCCCTGGTGTTGGCGAATGCTTTCGTAAGCCAGGAAGAAGAAAAGCTTGTTCTTGATGATTGGGCCACCCAGATCGGCGCCGAATTCGTTCCGCTTGAAGGAAGATTGCGGCTGCGGGATCGGATTAAAGTAGTTGCGAGCGTCGAGGTAGCTGTTGCGGAAGAATTCGAACGCTTCGCCGTGAAACTCGTTGGTTCCCGAACGGGTGGCGAGGTTGACGATGGCGCCGGCGTTGCGGCCATACTGCGCCGGGAATGTCGAATTGTCGATCTTGTATTCCGCCAGCGTGTCGATCGGCGGCTGGAACGTGATCTGGTTCTGCACGTTGTCGTTCAGATTGATCCCGTTCACCAGCCAGTCCGTCGTGTCTTCGCGTTGCCCCGCCGTATTGATTCCAAACGAGCCTTGCCCGCGCAGCGGAAAGGATAGGAATCCATTCGCCGGCGGCGTCACCGTGCCGGGCGTCAGCAAACTCAGATCCGTGAAGTGTCTTCCGTTCAGCGGAATATCCTGCACGGTCTTGTCGTTGATCACTTGCCCCATGCTGTTCGTTGTCGTTTCGATGACCGCGGCATCCGCGACGATCTCCACCTTCTCCGTCGCTTCGCCGACTTTCAACTGCACGTTTTCGGTCACCGATGTCGCCACTTGCAGTTTCAAATCCTTGATGACTGCCGCCTGAAAGTTTGTCGCGGTCACGTCGATTCGATACGTTCCGATCGGAAGCGCTGGAAAAAGGTACGCTCCAGCCGCGTCCGTTACGGTGTTGGTCGCCACTCCGGTGGCCTCGTTTGTTATCGTCACTTTTGCATTAGGGACCGCCGCTCCTGTTGGATCGGTTACGGTTCCGTTTACCGAGGCTGTTGATTGTGCTTGAGCGATGCCGCCGGCAAACGCAACGAACAACAAGAGCAGTGCTAGCCGGAGCCAGTTTGAACGGTTCAGCAGGGAACCGTGCGATGCAACTTCCATTTTTCTATTCCTCCTCAAAATGTGACTCATTTTCAATTGCGCTTCTCAACCGCCCGCGCGGCGACACCCCAGCCCGCTTCCCACTAACTTTTTCGAGATCCCCGCAGTACCCGGTTCACTGCACCAGAGACGAAGCCTCTCGAATAAACACTGCTATGTCCACTCGATGGACTGTCCTAACGCAATTGCGCTTCCAGAATGCCCTACATTTTAGTAGGGTATTATCTCTATTGTTTTTAATGATTTACATGAAAAACCTGAGCCCAGACAATCCGTTGCTTAAGCAGACTTATGGAATTTGGAATGGTCCTCTCGAATCTAATAGTCGACCGAGTCTAATTTAGACGGGAATGTCGGCTTTGGTTGCCGCCCAACTCACTTTCTCGAAGACTGGTCGCCAGGTTCGGCGGGTGCGCAAGCATTTGGGAGAGAAAGGGTTTCGCCGGCATAGATTCGGTCTGGATTCTGAATTCCGGGATTCGCCGCGGCTAAACACGGCCAGGCGGCGGAGTGGCCGAGATGAAGTTCGGCGAGAGCCCAGAGGGTGTCGCCGCGGTGAATCTGGATTTGCGTTTCGCTGATTCGCGCGGCCTCGTTCGCGTTGGCTGGGATCGAGCCATTGTTTGCAACCGTCAGAGGAAGCGCGAGTCGCTCGCCGGCGTGGATGACATTGGGATTTGCGATCCAGCGATTGGCGGCGATCAGTTCCGGCCAGCGCGAGCCTTCGCCGAGATTTTCCGCGGCCAATTTCCAGAGCGAATCTCCGCGGCGAACCGTCACCGACTTTGCGTTTGAGAGCGGGCTCGGCGCCGTGTGAATCGTTGCGGGTTGCGCCGGACGAATTTCCGCAAGCGGCGCGACCGGAGCCGGAAGCGAGAGAGAAAGTTTTGGATTCGTGAGTGCGGACGGCGCGCGTGTTCGGGCAACAATTCGATTCGGCGAACGGAAAATTTTTGGCGCCGCACCGGCTGATACAAATTTTTTGGAACGGGGAAGTTTTGGCGCGCGCAACGAGAAATTGAGATTCGCGCGCGAGCGAGAACTCGGTGCTGCGATTTCCGGAGCAGGCGCGGACGGATTCGGCGCAAATAAAATTTTGGGCGAACGGGAATGACGTTCAACAAGTTTCGGTTGCGCGGGTCGAACTGTTCGCGACGCGCGAGGAGCGATCGGCCGGATTCCCGAATTGCCGTTTAGCGGAACGCGCGGGCGGTACGGAACTCCGGAAAATGGATCGCGCAGAACGACATGCGAGGACGGTTTCGGATGAAGAACGGGTTGAGCGGGCAAACGAATTTCCGGCCGCTCCGGAGCGATTGGCGACGCGAGCGCGGGAGTTCCAATCGAAAGATGGAATGGTTCTGATTGTTTCGGTTTCAACGCCTGCAATTCTTTTTCGCGGCGGTAGCGGCGAGCAACTTCTCCGAGCGAGACGCCCTTGTTTCCCAAATTTGCGTCGAGCGAGCCAGAAGGTTTTTGCGAAGGCGCGGGCAGGCAATTTTTCTTTTCCGCGCATTCCGCTTTGCGCGCTTCGACAAGGGCGCGATCAGCGGGAGTCAAAATTTGCGCGCGAGAAAGATCTTCGTTGGTGTAAACGTGCGCGGGAGGTTTCCGCTCCGATTGCTTGCGCGTCTGTTCCTGGCGCGCGGCATCCGCAACGCTCTGCGTTTTCTGTTCTTGCGCTTGCGAAACGCCGGCGCCAAACCCGGCAAGGCACACCAGGGCGAGGATCAATCCTGCAGGGAGAAAGGTACGCAGAAAACCACGCGAGCCTGCTCGACGCGGCTGGAGGGGCCGTCGACCGCTGACTTTCTTGGGCAACATAGCCAACCGACTGCGGGGGACAACGCGTAAGACCAATTGTACGGGAAATCCGGGCCAGTGGGAAAATAATTTCTCTGGACGTGTATCCCCAGCAACACCGCTCTCGACCGCAATTTCTCCAGCTGAAACGCGGCTTTTGGCGTAGTATCGGTGCGTTTTCATTCCGAAAAGAAGGCAGGATTGCGAAATGAGAGAAACGGAGAAGTTGGCGAAAAACGAAAACAAGCGGCCTGCGGGCGATGCGCCGGCAAAAGGACGAAGAAAGTTTTTGCAGTCCGGGCTGCTGGGAGGAGTTGCGGCGGCGGCCGGGCCATTGTTGCGGCCGGCGATCGCCGAGGCCGTTCCGTCAAAGCCGGCGCCCGATCGGTGCGGCCAGCCGATTGAAGTGCCGCCATTCGAGTTCGAGGAAATCAGCGTGGCGGAATTGCAGGAAGGAATGAAGTCCGGAAAATATTCGGCGCGGGAGATCGCGGAGAAATATCTCGCGCGGATCGAGGCGGTGGACAAGAACGGACCGCGCGTGAACAGCGTGATCGAAACGAATCCGGACGCGCTCGAGATCGCCGAGGCGCTTGATAAAGAACGAAAAGAAAAAGGACCGTGCGGACCGCTGCACGGAATTCCCATTCTGATCAAAGACAACATCGCGACGGCGGATCGCATGCAAACGACGGCGGGTTCGCTCGCGCTGCTCGGCTCAAAGCCGCCGGAAGATTCCGGCGTGGCGAGGAAGCTGCGCGAAGCCGGCGCCGTGATTCTTGGAAAAACAAATTTGAGCGAGTGGGCGAATATCCGATCGAACCATTCGGTGAGCGGATGGAGCGGACGCGGCGGACAAACTTGGAATCCGTACGCGCTCGACCGGAATCCTTGCGGCTCGAGTTCGGGAACCGGGGCGGGAGTCTCGGCGAACTTCGCCGCGATCGGAATCGGAACGGAGACGGATGGATCGATCGTGTGTCCTTCTTCCTCGAACGGACTCGCGGGAATCAAGCCGACGGTCGGACTCGTGAGCCGGCACGGAATCATTCCGATTTCGCATTCGCAGGACACGGCCGGACCGATGTGCCGGACGGTGAGAGATTCGGCGACTCTTTTGGGCGCGTTGACCGGAGTGGACGCGAAGGACAGCGCGACGGCAGCGAGCGCAGGAAAATCTCATAAGGACTACACGCAATTTCTCAACGCCGGCGGATTGAAGGGCGCGCGCATCGGAGTGTTGCGCAGGTCGTTCGGATCCAATCCGGCGGTGGACAAATTGATGGAGGCGGCGCTCGAGGTGATGAAGAAAGAAGGAGCGACGCTGGTGGATCCCGTGGAGTTCACCACATCCGGAAAATTTCGCGATTCGGAATTTCTTGGATTGCTGTACGAGTTGAAGGCGGACTTGAACGCGTACCTCGCATGGCTGGGGCCGAACACGCCGGTGAAATCCCTGAAGGAGATCATCGAGTTCAACGAGAAGAATTCCGCTACGGAGTTGAAATATTTTGGACAAGAAAATTTCGTGAAAGCCGAAGGATATGGGCCGCTGACGACGCCGGAATATCTCGAGGCCGTGAAGAAAAATCACGAGCTGGCTGGCAAGGAAGGGATTGATGCCACGATGGATAAGGACAAGCTGGACGCGATTGTGGGGACGACGGGCGGACCAGCCTGGCTGACGGACTATGTAAACGGCGACGCGTTTGGAGGAGGAGGGAGTTCGCAATTCGCGGCGGTGGCGGGCTATCCGAATGTGACGGTGACGGCTGGGCAGGATCATGGCTTGCCGGTAGGAATTTCGTTTTTTGGGCGGGCGTGGAGCGAGCCAGTGCTGCTGAAATTGGCATATGCGTTCGAGCAAGCGACAAAGCACAGGAGAGCGCCGAAGTTTTTGGCGCAAGTGGAGTGGTGAGGAGAAGAGAGTGGGTAGTGAATAGTGAGTAGTGCGTAAGACGTGGCCCGTGAGGCGTGTTCCGTGGACCGTGGAAGAAAGTGAGTAGTGGGTAGTGAGCAGTGAGTAGATGAACGGATCGCGGCCCGTGAGGTGTGTTACGTCGTCCGCTCACCACAAGGATCACCAGGCCGCCAGCCATCGCTCCTCCGACTCCTCACTCCTTACTATTCACTACTCACTACTCTCTGCCCACTACTCTCTTCCCCTCCCAAATATTCGCTGAGCAGCAAATGAAAATGATGCACTCCATTCTCCCGCTTCGGCGAATACCGGCCTCTCGTATATGTCGCCGACTTCAGCCCGCGCTGCACCGCCTCGCACAGCCCAATGTCCTCTTGTTGCACTTCATCGCTGAACGCCACCGCTCGCGTGATCCTTTCCCGAGCCTCCGCCTGCTTCCCATCGTGAAAGAACCACTCGAATATCGTCAGCGTCTTCTCGTGTCCCAGCGGCACAATCAGATTCGTCGAAATATTGTCCGGATAAATGTTCAGCATCAAATTCGGAAACACCCAGAAATAGAGCGCCTCTTTCAGCGCTCCCGCTCCAGGCGCGTACGCGCGCGTTCCCGCCGCATCCGCGCCATCACCCGGTTTCAGCGCGCGAATCGGCGCGAACTGTTGCGAGGAGTAGCGAAACGTTTCCGTCCGGTATTGCGAATAGTCAATTTCCCGCATCAGCCCCGGGTGCGCGATCGGTATGTGATAGCCCTCGAGATAGTTGTCCACATACACTTTCCAATTGCACTCGATCACGTAGTCGCGCCGCTCCGCGAGCTGCAGCCCCGCGAACTCGAATCCGCGCGAATCTTCCGGAATTTTTCCGAGGAACGCCGCGAGCGGCTCCGCATTCAAATCGAAATTCACAAAAATAAATTGCTCCCAGGTCTCGCAGAGCAGCGGAACCATTCCCATCGTGCTGCGATCGAAAAATTCCACGCCGTCAATATCCGGCGTCCCGATCAACCGCCCATCCAGCGTGTACGTCCACCCGTGGTACGCGCATCGCAAAACATTTTTCGAGCCGCAGCCTTGCGCAATCGGTCCCGCGCGGTGCCGGCAAACATTGCTGAATGCGCGCAGCACGCCCTGCTTGTCGCGCACCACAACCACCGGCTCGTCAATCACGCCCGCGCAGAAAAAAGTTTCCGGCTCGGCAATCGTCAGCGTCCTGCCGCCTTTTTCTCCGCACGGCTGCGAAAGCGTTCCCACAAGCTGCCAGGTGCGCCGGAAAATCCTCGACTTCTCCCGCTCCAGAATCGCGGCGTCGGTGTAAAAATGCGAAGCCAGTGTGTGTGCTGCTTCAATTTGGGAGTTGACTTCCGGCTTTGGCAGTGGAGTGGACATGAGGAGCCGGCGATCCCGTATTCCCGGCGGCCAGTCTTAACGCGAGATGCTCATCGCTTTTCGTTCTGTCACTCGCGAGGTCGAATCGCGTACCACGAACTCCGGCTCGATCGCGATCTCCGGAACGTACGCTTCTCGTTCTTCGAGCAAATTCACCAGCGTTTTCGCGGCGATCTCGCCCATGCGCACCAGCGGCTGCCGCACCGTGGTCAGCGCGGGATTCGCGAACTGCGCAACAGGAATATCGTCGAATCCAACTACCGAAACATCTTCCGGCACGCGAAATCCCGCCGCACGCAGCGCCCAGATGCCGCCAATCGCGGAGTTGTCGTTGTAAGCGAAAAGCGCCGTGAACGGCAGTTTTCGCGACAGGAGTTCTTGCGTCACGGGAAATCCTACTTCCGGCGTGGACGCCGCGCTTTCGATCCGCACCACCAACTCCGGACGAATCCGGATATTCAACTCGGCGGCGACTTCCGTAATCGCCTTCCAGCGATCCTCCGAATCCGAGCTGAATACCTGTCCCTGCAGAAAAGCGATCTCTTCGTGTCCCAGGCTCTTCAAATGTTCGAGCGCCAGCCGCGCCGCGCGCTTATGGTCCAGAATGATGTTTGTCACTCCCGCTACGGCGCGATGCCCGGCCACTGCTACCGTAGGCAACGGCGCTTCCTCCAGAAGCGAAGTGTCCACGGTGATCAATCCCTCGACGCCGCGTTCCACGAGCATCTTCGAATATTTCTGCAGTTGTTTGTGATCGTGCCGGTGAACTACCGTCAGGAAAAAATAATTCTGCGCGGAAAGATATTTTTCGATTCCACTGATCACCTGCGAGCCGTACGCATCGCCAATTTCTTCGGCGATCACTCCGACTGTAAATGTTCTCTTCATCCGCAGCGTGCGCGCAAAAAAATCCGGCCGGTAGTTCAGCTCTTCGGCCGCGGCCAGAATTCTTTTCTTCGTATGCTCCGGAATCGAGCGTGCCGCCGGCGAATCGTTCAGCGCCGCGGAAACAGTCCCCGCCGCGAGCCCTAGGTGTTTCGCTACCGTCTTCAGCGTGACTTTTTTGTTTTCTCTTCCGGGTCCGGCGAACTTCCTGGCTTGGGGCGTCATCCGAGTGGCCTCGAAGGGTCGATGATCGTGCGACAAGTTTCAGGGAATCCGGATAAACTGTCGGCTGCTCGGCGTGCGGCCGGAATTCGCGGGACACCATTTTCCCCAAGGCGAGCGGTCTCAAGCGCCTCCGCTCTTGCGCACCTTTTGCATATGATACCCCCATTAGCGCCTTTCTGGACACCCGTGCGCTCCCTTAAAAGCCAGGCAATCCCGGCCGATTCGCGCGCGGAAGCAAAAAGCCGATGCGCTACAATGCCTCAAATGGGCGTCACTCGTTCGCGCACTCTCCTATTTATCTCTATTCTTTTTTTCGCTTCATTTAGTTCCACGTTTTCTCCGCCCGCCGCTGCGCAAAGCGCGACTGTCCCTCTTCCTCCCGCTTCGAAATTGCCAAAGAGCAAAGCAAATCGCGCCGGATTTTCTCCCGTCCCCGTATTCAAGGACATCGCGCGCGAGCGCGGCCTGACCGTCTCTCACATTTCTTCGAGCGAAAAGCGTTATATCGTCGAATCCATGAGCGGCGGCGTCGGCCTCTTTGACTGCGACGGTGACGGCCGCATGGACATCGTCACCGTCAACGGCTCGACCGTGGACCGCTTCCTCCAAGGCGGCGATCCCATGGTGACTCTCTATCACCAGGAAGCTGACGGCACGTTTCGCGATATCACCAGGGAGGCGGGCCTCACGCGGCGCGGCTGGGGCATGGGCGTCGCCGTCGCGGACTACGACAACGACGGCAAGCTCGATCTCTTCGTCACCGGCTACGGGGGCAACGTCCTCTATCGAAATTTGGGCGGCTGCAAATTCGAAGACGTCACGGAGAAAGCGGGCGTGCGCGGAGGCGGATTCAGCACGGGCGCCGCCTGGGGCGATTACGATCGCGATGGCAACGT
The DNA here is from genome assembly GCA_035279745.1 of Candidatus Acidiferrum sp. Classification (GTDB taxonomy): domain Bacteria; phylum Acidobacteriota; class Terriglobia; order Acidiferrales; family UBA7541; genus Acidiferrum. The sequence goes on from DATEHE010000023.1 coordinate 56,134, forward strand.
GGATCTATTCGTATCGCGTTACGTTCATGTGGATCTGCAAAACCTGCCCAAGTTTGGCGGCGACAAATATTGCCAGTACAAAGGTTTGCTGGTGCAGTGCGGACCGTGGGGGCTTCCTGGAGAAAGCGATTTGCTTTATCACAATCGCGGCGACGGGACCTTCGAGGAAGTCTCGCAAAAGGCCGGCGTGCATGATGACATCGGATATTACGGCCTGGGAGTTGAATGGACCGACTACGATAATGACGGCTGGCCCGATCTATTCGTGGCCAACGATTCCGTTCCGAATTATCTTTACCACAACAATCACAATGGAACCTTCACCGAGACCGGCATGCTCGCCGGCGTCGCGCTTAGCGGGGATGGCACGCAACTCGGAAACATGGGAGTGGATTTCGGCGATTACGATCACAGCGGGCGCTTCTGTCTTCTCGACACCACTTTTCAAGAGCAGCCAAAAGCTCTTTGGAAGAATCTCGGCGCAAACGGATTTGAAGATGTGAGTTGGGCGTCCGGAATCGGCAGGCCGAGCTACTCCGATGTTTGCTGGGGGACGAGTTTCTTCGATATGGACAATGACGGCTGGCTCGATCTACTCATTGCTTGCGGGCATGTCTATCCGCAAATGGATGAGTTGCCGGAAGGTCCGAAATACCGGCAGCCGATTTTTCTCGAACGAAATAATCGCGATGGAACGTTCGACGAAGTCACTCGAGAAGCTGGTCTCTCGGACTTGCCGTTGCAATCGCGGCGTGGCGCAGCTTTCGGCGACATCTTCAACACAGGAAACGTGGACGCCGTGATTCTGAATGTGGGCGAGCCGCCTTCGTTGCTGCTCAATTCCAATCACGACGGAAACCATCGCGTCGAATTCCGGCTCGAGGGAACGAAGAGCAATCGCGCGGCCATCGGCGCTCGCGTGACGATTCAAGCAGGTGCTGTTCGTCAGATGGGAGAAGTACGCGGCGGCGGAAGCTACCTTTCACAAAACGATTTGCGCCTTCATTTTGGTTTGGGGAAAGAGAACAAAATGGAGTCGGTGCAGATTCGTTGGCCGAGCGGAAAACTCGAAATTCTAAAAGACGTTGCCGCGGACGCAATTTACACCGTGGTGGAAGGCGCCGGAATCCGAAGCACGCAGCCTTTGCCGGCGCTGCCGAAAAAGAAAGAATTGGAGCCGCGCGAGCGGCATATTCATAAATGATTCTGCGGAGAATGCGGCGCGGCACTCTGCGCCTCTGCGGGACGCTGGATAGCTTCAGTTGGAAACGTTTCGAATTTTTCCGCTCGAAGAAAGTTGCGCCAGCCAGCGCCGCGCCGTTCCGGCTTCTCGCATGTCTCCATGATCTTTCACGAACGCGCGCAAAACCGCTGCGGCATCCTCGTAGCGCCCGGCGGCGGTGAGCGACTCGGCCACGAGCAGCGCGATTTCCGGAGCCTTGCCGCTGGAATTGTCGAGCGCCTGCTGCGACATTTTGAGAGCTTCGTCGTAACGGCCCTGGTGGTAATCCGACTTGCCCAGCGCCCAAAGCGTTTCCCAGTCCGCTGCCGGATTCAACTGCAGGGATTTTTCGAGAGGAGGAATCGCCAAGTCATATTTTCCTTGATCGCAAAAAACCATCCCAAGCGCGGCGAACGCACGCGCATGGCGCGGATCAATTTGCGTGGCTTTTTCGAGCGCGGTTTGCGCGGCGTCCCACTTTCGCTCTTCGAGCGCAAGAACGCCGCTGACGTACAAAACATCCGGGTGCGAAGGAGCAAGCCGCACGGCCTCGGCAATCTGTTTTTCCGCGTCGCCCAGTTTGCGCGCGCCGATATCGTCCAGCGCTTTCGTCACCGCTTTCTGCGCCTTCGGCGCAAGAATTGGCGGGCCGGGGACGGAGGTGATTGCGTCCGACCCGGCGATGGGTCGCAGATAAACGTCCACTTGACTCCTGCCGGAAAACTGGAGCGAGACATCGCGCTGCGCACTCTGGTAGCCGGCCTCGTCCACGACGAGGCTATATTCGCCGAGTTTGTTCACGACGAGCAAAGCGAGCCCGCGATTTGTCTGGCTCTGGCGAACCAGCGTGGCTCCGTCGCGATAGAGTTTGACAACTGCGGAGGCCGAAGTCGGCTGGCCGGTGCCGTCGTGGACGACGACGGTGAGTTCGGCGCCTGTACCGTGATATTCGCTGACTTCGCTGCCGCTGTCCTGGCAAAGTGCGGGGAGAGCAAAGGGCAAGTAAAGCAGGACGGGAAGCACAACTCGACCACAGCGCGCAAAGCGTGAGCGCTGGACGTGCGGAGGAACCGCGAGACAACCCGAAGCACGGGCCCGTGTGCAGCACCGAAGCATGAGGCCCCCGACCGATGGGATTGAGGCTAGACCTGCGGTGAGAAGGAATCAAGAAAAAGATTCGCTGGGCCCACCGGGAAATTAGGGCATTACTGAGATTTGTTTTCCGGAGTACTGCACCGTTTTATCCGGAGAGGAGGTGAGGCTGCTGCCGGCGCCGTGATTATCGCGGACGAAAACAATGTGGAAGGTGCGTTTTTCCAGCATGCCGGGAAACGAACCGGAACGATCGCCGATGGTTAGCGTTTGCGAAGCGTCGTCCCAGGCAAATGGGATCGTTGCGTACACACCTTTTTCGTAATCGTAGGTGTCGTTTTCATCTTCATACAAAGTGAAGGAGCCATTCGCGCCGCGATAGATTCGAAGTTCGATAGGATCGGCGGATTTTTCGGCGGCGTATTCGATGTCCGGGCCGAGAGGAAGGATCGAGCCGGCGCGAATGAAAAGCGGCATGCGATCGAGAGTCGTGGGAGCGTTGATAAAGCGGCCGCCCGGCTGCGATGCGCCCGTCCAGAAGTCATACCAAGTCGTGTTCGGAAGATACAGGTGGCGAGTCGTGGCGCCAGGTTCTGTGACGGGATTTACGAGAATGGATGGACCGAAGAGAAACTGATCGCCGATATTTTGCGCGCGAACGTCTTCGCGGAAATCCATGACGAGCGGACGCATGATCGTGTAGCCCTGGCTGGTGGTCTTCCAAGCCAGCGAGTAAATGTAGGGCATGAGGCGGTAGCGAAGCTTGTCGTACGCGACGAGAATTTTTTCATCGTCGGGACCATAGGACCAAACTTCATTTTGATTCGTGGTGCGCGTGCCGTGAGCGCGAAAAACCGGGCAAAACGCGCCAAACTCAAACCAGCGGACATAGAGTTCGCGGTACGCAGGATCATCGGGATTCGCGGAAACGAAGCCGCCAATGTCGGTGGTCCAATAGGGAAGGCCGGACAAAGAATAATTCAGTCCAGCGGGAATTTGACGGCGGAAAGTTTCCCAGTTCGGGTCCACGTCGCCGGACCAAACGGCGGCGGCGTTGCGCTGTTCGCCGGCGTAGGCGGAACGGGAAAGAATGAAGACGCGTTTTTTTTCAGATGCGGCGCGCTGACCCTGATAAACGGCGGTCGTGGTGTAGAGCGGAAATTCGTTGGCGAAGCGCGCGCCGTTTTCGCCGCCATTGACTTTGTTGGTGACGAGGACGTTGGTTTCGCGGCCCTCGGTTTCGGGCTCGGTGGTATCTAGCCACCAGGCATCCGCGCCGATCTTGAAGAGCGCGTTGTCCATCAAGCTCCAATAATATTTGCGGGCCGCTGGATTGAAGGCGTCGTAGAGCGCCATGGCCGGAGGATGGAAGCTCTGGACTTTGGTGCGGTCAATGAAATAGCCGAGCTTATCCATCTCGTCGTAGACCGGAGAACCGGGGCGGAAGAAAGGCCAGACGGACATCATGAGATGGACGTGATCGTTATGGAGCGAGTCCACCATGCCCTTGGGATCGGGATAGTTCTTGTTGAAGACGGGATCGCCCATAACATTCCACCAGAACCAATCCTGCACGATGTTGTCGAGGGGGATGTGCAGCTGGCGATATTTTGCGGCGATGGAAAGAAGTTCGGCCTGGGAATCGTAGCGATTCTTGCACTGCCAATAGCCGTACGCCCATTTGCCGAAAAGCGGAGCAGCGCCGGTGAGTTCGCGGTAGTCCGCGATGATGCGGTCAAAGTCCGGGCCGTAGAAAAAGTAGTAGTCGATGGAATCGGCGACTTCGGAATCGAGATAGAAGGCGTGGACGAAGCGATTGTTGAAGCGGCTGCGCGAGCCGTTGTTCCAGAAGATGCCGTAACCATTGCTGGAGAGCAGAAGGGGAATGGAAATATTGGTGTTGTCTTGAGAGAGGTCCACGGCTTCGCCGCGATAATTCCAAACGCCGCCTTGATGCTGGCCAAGGCCATAAAAAGCTTCCTGCGTATCCCACATGTTGACGAAGCGCTCGGAATGAAATGTTTTTTCGCCGTTGACGACGGTGGGAGTGAGCGTGCGGGTATTTTCCTGGGCGAGCTTGTGGCCTTCGGAATCGGCGAAAATAATCGAGCTATCCGCGCGGGAAATTTCGATTTTGAGCCGAGAGGTGGAAAGAGTGATTACTTTGGGATCGTCGGCGCGGAGCGAAAAATCGGTCTTGGCCCAGGAATGCTTGACGATCATCAAGTCCGAGGATTCGGGAGCGGTGCGCTCCGGAGAATAGATGACGTGAATGATGGAATCCGAGCAAACCTGAAAATGGAGAAAACCTTTTCTGAGGACGAGGACGGCGCCATCGGGCTGCGGCTCGACGGCGTAAACGGGATTGGTGGGAACCCATTGCGCGGGGAGCGGCGGAGAAAAAATGAGAGAGAAAAGGGTCAAAAGCAGGGCAAATGGGAGGGAGGCTATGTGCTTATAAGAAAAGGAGTGCATCAAAAGCATGGAACTCCGTGTACGATAACGTTAGTTTAAAACGAGCTTGCACGGGCACATTGGCATTGTGAGCGGGGGATTGTCAATGGGCTTCGCTTGAGATAGCGCTTACTGGCGCGAGGCGAGAGAAGCGGCAAGTCTAAGAAAAATAAGGAGAAGTTAGGCGATTGCGCTTAATGTGTGATACAAGGCGGAGGGCAGGCGCAAGACAGCTTGTAAACATGGACGTGGAGGAGGTTGGAAATGGTGTTCTGGGGGAGAATGTTCATGGTCGGACTGCTAATCGCGCTAGGGCCGGAATTTGCGTCGTCAACAACCACGCCAAAACAAGGAGAAAAAGCCGCAGAAGCAGCGAAGGCACACGTGGCCAAAGCGGATTTTGGGAAGTTGCCCGACGGAACACAGATCGAGGCTTACACGCTGTACAACAAGCGTGGGGCACATATCCGAGTGATTACCTATGGAGCGACGCTCCAAGAGCTGTACATGCCGGACCGGCATGGAAAGATGGGAGACATCGTCCTGGGATTTGACGATCTGCAAGGCTACCTGGGCCAGCATCCGTTTTTTGGCGGGACAATTGGCCGCTATGCGAACCGGATCGCGAAAGGGAAGTTCACGCTGGATGGAAAAGAGTATCAACTGGCGCTGAACAACGGGCCTAACAGCTTGCACGGCGGAACGATCGGATTCAACCGACGCGTTTGGAAGGCGGAGCCGCTGAGCGTGAAGGATGGAGCGGCGGTGCGCTTCAGTTATTTGAGCAAGGACGGGGAAGAGAATTATCCGGGAAACCTGCACGTGAGCGTGACGTACGCGCTGACAGATACGAACGAACTGAAGCTGCAATACACGGCGACGACGGACAAAGACACGGTGCTCAATCTGACGAATCACAGCTACTTTAATTTGTCCGGAACGGATGAGGGGACTATCCTGAAATACATTCTCTACATCAATGCGGACAAATACACGCCGGTGGATTCGACGCTGATCCCGACTGGAGCGATTGACAGCGTTGTGGGTACGCCGCTGGATTTCCTGAAGCCGACGGTGATCGGAGCGAGAATTGGAGATATTCCGGCGATTGGCGGGTACGACCACAACATGGTGCTGAATGGGAAGGCAGGAACGATGCGGGTTGCGGCGCGAGTCTACGATCCGGAATCGGGCAGAGAGATGGAAGTGCTGACGAACCAGCCGGGAGTGCAGTTCTATTCCTCGATCGGACTAAATGGGAGCATCAAGGGGAAAGGCGGAGTGGCGTATGAAAAATATGGCGCCATTTGCCTGGAGACGCAGCATTTTCCGGATTCGCCGAACCATCCGAATTTTCCCTCGACGGAGCTGAAGCCAGGACAGCATTTTTCATCGGAGACGATCTACAAGTTCACGACGAAGTAACCTGAAGCCCGCGCGGCAAGCGGAGCAACCCGGGTTCCTGTTTTTCTGAAAGCGCAGGAAGATTCGAGAGGAGAAGCGATTGCAAATCCCATGACCATCCCCCTCGCATTTGCAATACCGACCCACCTGGTTGAGCTTTCCCCCGTAGACGTCATCATCATTGCTTTTTATTTTCTGCTGGTGCTGGCGATCGGGGTCTACCTGAAGGGCCGCGCGAATACCGGCGAAGATTTTTTCATGGCCGGGCGCGAGATGACCGCCTGGGTGGCAGGGCTGAGCTTCCTTTCGGCAAATCTAGGCGCGCTGGAGTTGATGGGCTGGGCGGGCTCGGCCTACGAGTACGGGATTCTGGCGACGCATTGGTATTGGATCGGTGCCATCCCCGCGATGCTATTCCTTGCGCTGGTGATGATGCCGTTCTACTACATTTCGAAAACCCATTCGGTGCCCGGCTACTTGAAGTTGCGATTCGGAGAGCCGGCGCGGGCGGTTTCCGCGGTGTCGTTCGCGTTCATGACCGTGCTGATGAGCGGCGTAAACATGTTCGCGATGGCCAAAGTGATGCAGATTGTGCTGGGCTGGGACATCAATTTCAGCATCTGGGTGTCCGCAGGGACGGTTGCGATTTACGTGGCGTTGGGTGGATTGAGGTCGGCGATTTTCAATGAAGTGCTGCAGTTCTTCCTGATTTGGGCGGGCGCTCTGCTGATTCCAATCCTGGGGCTGCGGGAAGCCGGCGGATGGAGCAATTTGAAGATCGCGATCGCCCACCGCTTTTCCGAACAATACGTGCACCTATGGTCGGGCCTCGGACATTTCAGCAACAATCCGATGGGCATCAACTGGATTGGAATCGTATTCGGGCTAGGCGCCGTGATTTCGATGGGGTATTGGACGACGGATTTTCTGGTCGTGCAACGCATCCTGGCGGCGAAGGACATCCGCAGCGCGGAAATGGCCCCGATCATCGGCGCGGGATTCAAGATGCTGGTTCCGCTCATCGTGATTTTGCCCGGATTGCTTGGATTGGCAGTGCTGCCGATGAAGCTGGTGCCGCAGACGATCGCGACGGCGACGGGAGCGCACAGTTACAACGACGTGCTGCCGTTGATGCTGGCGCGATACTGCGGGCCGGGTCTGCTGGGGCTCGGAATTACAGCGCTCATTGCGGGATTCATGTCCGGCATGGCGGGTAACGTCAGCGCGTTTACAACCGTGTGGACGTACGATATTTATCAGCCGCTGATCAACAGCAAGGCCACGGATAAGCATTACGTGAGCATGGGGCGCTGGACGACGGTGTTGGGCGTATTGATCAGCATCGGCACGGCGTACCTGGTGATGCAATTCGCCAGCATCATGGACTACGTGCAAGCGTTGTTCAGCTTTTTCATCGCGCCACTTTTCGGAACGGTGCTGCTGGGGATGCTCTGGAAACGGGCGAGCGGAGCGGGCGGTTTCTGGGGATTGCTCTGCGGCATCTGTTTCTCGGTGGGCATGTGGGCGTGGGTGAAAGTGGATCCGACGGCGCTGCGCTACGTGGCGCTATCGAGCGACGCGAAGACCCTGGCGCAAGACATGTTTCAGGCGTTGTGGTCGTTCCTGGTCTGCGTGATCGTGACGGTGGTGGTGAGCATAGCTACAAAACCGAAAGAAGATGCGGAATTGAAAGGGCTCGTGTACGGGCTGACCGAGGTTCCGGCAGTCGGCGACGTGCCCTTCTATCAGAGGCCGGTGTTCTGGGCCAGCGTGGTCGGCGTGGTTTTTGTCGCGCTGAATTTGTACTTCTGGTAGGGAAGAACGGGAGGCGAAAAAATGATCTCGATCTGGTTCTTCATCGGATTATCTTTGCTGATCAATGGAGTGCTAATTCTGGCAGCGGGTATCTACGAAATCTGGCACCCGGCAGTTCATCCAGTAGTGTTGTACCAATTGCACGCGAGCGCGTGGTGGGGCGCGCTGATGACGATTGTGGGAGCGCTTTACTGCGTGATTTACCGGCCGGGGAAAAAGTCAGCCTCTTGAGAATGGCGAGCCGGATTTGTTCCGCGTGCCTTGTGGTGAGCGGCAACTAATTTGCGGCAGTCGCCTGGTCTCCCGAAAAAATAGAGTGTAAGGCAGGGTAGATGCGCCGGTAAGTGTCGTAGCCGCGCTGCATCGCGGCGCTGGATTCACGCGAAGGAGTAACTCGCTTCGCCACGCGAACGACGGCATCGCAAGCTTCGTCCACAGATTTCCAGCAACCTGAACCAACGCCCGCGAGAATCGCGGCGCCATATGCGGCACCTTCTTCCGCTTGAAGAATTTCCACTTCGTGCGCGTACACATCGGATTGAATTTGCTGCCACACCGAGGAGCGAGCGCCGCCGCCGCCGAGACGGATGCGTTCAACGGGAACCCCAATCGCGTCGAAAATCGTGAACGTATCCTTGAGGCTGTAGGCCACACCTTCGAGAACGGCGCGAATCAAATGGGCGCGCGTGTGCGACGCAGTGAGGCCAACAAATGCGGCACGCGCGAAAGGATCGAGATGCGGCGTGCGTTCGCCCATCAAGTAAGGCGCCCAGAATGCGCCTTCGGAGCCGGCGGGAGCGGTTGCCGCTTCGGCGGAAAGGCGTTCGTACGGGTCGCGGCCGTCGTCAGCGCCCGAGCCGAAGCGATCACGGAACCAGCGTAGCGAAAGACCTGCGGCTTGCGTCACGCCCATGACATGCCAACGGCCGGGAATCGCGTGGCAAAAAGTATGGAGGCGTCCCTTGGGGTCGAGCGACGGTTTGTCGGTTGCGGCAAAGACAACGCCGGAAGTGCCAATGGTTGCGCTGATGACTCCCGGGCGGGTGATGCCCATGCCGACGGCGCCGGCAGCCTGATCGCCCGCACCAGCGACGACAGGCGTGCCTTTGCGCAGGCCTGTTGCAGAAGCGCCGGCATCGGAAAGTTTTCCGCAGACTTCCTGCGATTCGAACAGCTTGGGAAGTGAGTTCAGCTCGATCCCGGTCTTGCTGAGGATTTCGGTGCACCAAGTGCGATGGGCAACATCGAGGAGCAGAGTGCCGGACGCGTCGGCGACGTCAATTGCGGATTCACCGGTGAGCCGCAAGCGGACATAGTCCTTGGGGAGCATGATTTTGCGGACGCGACTCCAATTTTTCGGTTCGTGCTCGCGAACCCAAAGAAGCTTGGTGAGCGTGAAGTTGGTGAGCGGCGGATTGCAGGTGAGTTGAATGAGACGATCCAGGCCAAAGGTGCGCTCGAGTTCCCGGGATTGCGCCTCGGTTCGCTGATCGCACCAGATGAGCGCGGGGCGAATCACTTCGTCGCGTTCATCGAGGAGAACCGCGCCGTGCATCTGCCCGGAAAAGCCGACCGCTGCGATGGAATCCGGCGAGACACCGGATGCCTGGATCGCTTTGCGGACTGCAATCGCTGCCGCGCGCCACCAATCGCGGGGATCCTGCTCGGCCCAACCTGGCTCTGGGCTCGCGAAGTTCGCGTGCTCTTCGGTTCCGGAGGCGATGACTGTGCCGCGTTCATCCAAGATGACCGCGCGCGTGCCGCTTGTGCCGACATCAATGCCGAGGACAGGAATGGGGCCTCCTAGCTGCGGTGGTGTAGATTAAAGGCGAGTAAAAAGCCTTAGCGTGAACGTTCACGGAGCTTCATTTAAGACTAGCGGGCGCGGGTTGTCAACGGAGGTTCACGCACGAACTGGCGCGACTGCGCATTCGAACGGGTACGTGCGTTTTTGTGCAGACCGGGAAGGAATACATATGGCATGCGAGATTGACAAGGCGCGACGCGAATCACAGAATGCACTCGTTTCGAATTGTTCTTTTCCGCAGATGTTTTTCAGGGGGCAGCCATGAGCGATGAGCAATCGAATCTGAACCGGCGGCAATTTTTGGGGCGATCGGCGGCGCTGATTGCGGGAAGCGCGGCGGTTTCGAGCACGGCTTTTTCCTACGGCAGAATTTTGGGGGCAAACGACCGCATCTCGCTGGCGCATATCGGAACGGGAAGCCGCGGCGAAGATTTGGCGTGGATTGCGGCCCAGCTTAAGACAAGTCAAAAGGCGGAGATTGCGGTGGTGTGCGATCTCTGGAAGCTAAATCGCGAGAAAGCGGCGGCGGCGAACGAGAAATATTATGGGCGCGCGCCGAGAAGTTTCGAGTACCTCGAGGATGTGCTGAACTTGAAGGACGTGGATGGCGTGATTATTTCGACGCCGGAACATTCTCATTCGCCGATTTTGAAAATGGCCGTGGAAGCGGGGAAGGACGCGTACGTCGAAAAGCCGATGGGGAACGTGCTCGCGGAAGTGAAAGCGGCGCGCGATGCGGTCTTGAAGAGCGATCGAATCGTTCAGGTGGGAACGCAACACCGGAGCGAACCGTATCCGAGAGCGGCGCATGACCTGGTGCAAACGGGGGCGCTGGGAGATATCACCAAAGTCGAAATCATCTGGAACTATCACGGACCGCGCTGGCGCGGGCGTGAAGAGACAAAGCTAATTCGAGAGCAAGACACGGATTGGCGGAAATGGCTGCTTACAAAACCCTACCGGCCATTCGATCCGCAGGTTTATTGCGAGTTTCGCTTGTACAAGGAATTTTCCAGCGGGATTCCGGATCAATGGATGAGCCATGCGATCGATCTCGTGCACTGGTTCATGAAGGACAACTTTCCACGTTCAGTGGTGTCGAACGGAGGAGTGCTTGCGTGGCACGACGGGCGGGAAAATGCGGATACTTTCCAGACATTGCTCGAATACCCGAAAGGGTTTCTTGTGAGTTATTCGACGAGCTTTGGAAATGATTCACCGAGTTCGACGCGTTACATGGGAAAGAAAGCGACGCTGACCAACGTCGGCGGGGAAGGCAGCCCGCGTTATCAGCTTGTCGAGGAAAAAGGAACGCACGAGGATGATCCGGATATAGATAAGAAACGAAGGTCTCGCTATGTTTTGCTCCCGGGCGAAACGGGAATGCCGCCGATGGGAATGGGCGACCGCACGCTGGGCCACATGACCAACTGGTTTGAATGCATGCGTTCGCGGCAACAGCCGCACTGCACGGTGAGAGAAGGGTTCGCGCATTCGGTGGCGAACATGATGGCGACGGAGGCGTACTGGTCCGGCAAGAAACAATATTGGGATGCAGCGAAGGAAACGTATTCAGAGCACGAAGCGCGAAGTTAAGCGTTCTGGTAGCAGAGAACTTCGGGCAATTCGAATGGCTCGGTGTGCGGGCGGGTTGGCAGAACAGAATTACGAGAGATATTTGATGGTTTGCTCGATCAATTTCGCGGTAGGCGCATATGGATCACCGGTCGAGTCGTACTCCATCGAGCAATAACCGCGATAGCCGCTGGCCTTAAGGATGTCGAAGGATTTTTTTAAATCCACGGTTAACAATTTGCCGTCGTCATTGGTTTCGCCATCCTTGACGTGGCAAATGTTGTAAGCGTGCTGAAACATGGCTTGCAAGGCGCGATAGTCGAAATCGGGATCACCTTTCATCATGGAGTTGGCAAAATCCGGCAAAGCGTGGAGGTACGGATGGTTGACGGCCTCGATGACCTTCACGATGAAGAATGCGTCTTCGCTGACCAGATCATCGTTTTCGAGAGTAATCACGACATTCTTTTCGGCGCCGTATTGCGCTACAGCACGCAGGCTCTCGGCTGCGCGGCCCACATCGGGAGCGGAGTCTTTTGTGGAAGCGATATGCGCGCGAATTCCCGGGGAGCCGATGCGTTCGGCCACGTCCACCCAATGTTTGGCGGAGGCGACCGCCATTTGGCGAGCGGAAGAATCGCTGTCATAAAAACTGCGGCTGATGCCGACGGCAATATTGACCGCTCGCACGCGAGCTTTCTGCATCGCTTTGCGAAAGTCATCGAGATAGTCCCATTCGACTGAAGTGAAATGCGAACTGAGCGGTTCGATGTTGTGAACGTGGAATTTCGCCACGACGTGCGCGGGAAATTCGAGGAGATTCATTCCAGGGGAATCATCGTCGCGTTCGCGATTGTTGGGGCTCACGATGAAGGCTCGAAAAGGGTAGGAAGGGATGGCAATGCGGTCGCGCGGGTCGCTTGGGAAGGAGATATGCGGATCGGATGAGGATTGCGCGAGAACTGCCGGAGCGCGGCCGGCGAACAGGCTTCCGGCGGTTGCAAGGGAAAGTTTCTCGAGAAATGCGCGGCGATTCATGGAATTCATAACGCAGTACGCTACTACATTTTCTTTCTTCGCGGCGACTGAATTGCCGAGATTTTCAATCGCTAATTTGTGTTCTTCCGCAGAATCCAACTGATTCAAAATCGCTCTTCGCGGAGGTTTCCGGGCGGCATGCCCGCAAAATTCCGTGTGCGGTTTTCGGACAGGTCGACTAGCTGCGTTCGAATGCGAGCGCGCGTGCCCGCGAACTACAGCCGTTTGTGTTAGCCTTACGCCGCTGAGCTTGCCAAACAGTCAGCTTCGCCTATGTCCTTCACTCCAGCCACGTTTCCGGTACTTCGCTGGTTCAGTCTGTTCTGGATGGTTGTGTGGCTCCCGGCATATTTCCGCGTCTGGGGTTGGGCCAATCTGCTGCATCTCTGCGATGTCGCCGTAATCCTTTCCTTCGCCGGAATTTGGTTAGCCAGTCCGCTGTTGCTTTCGAGCCAGGCCGTAAGTTCCGTTGCCGCCGGGGTTCTCTGGGCGATTGATGTGGGCACACGTCTCTTGGCGGGGCGACATCTTGTCGGCGGCACGGAGTACATGTGGGACGCGCGCTACCCGCTTTGGGTGCGCCTGCTCTCCACTTTTCACATTGGTTTGCCGCTGGTTCTTCTTTGGACGTTGCGCCGCGTGGGTTATGACCGGCGGGCGCTCGCCTTGCAAGCTGCGATTGCCGCGATCCTCTTGATTGCTTCCCGCTTTTTGCCCTCATCCCTCAATATGAATTATGCCTACAGTGACCCGCTATTCCATGGCACTTGGGGGCCGGCCCCCTTGCACCTGGCCATGATTTTCATTCCAATGGTTGCGGTGATCTACTGGCCCACACATCTTATTCTGGCGAGAATCTTCCACGGTTCGCTGATTCCGCGATAGCTGGACTTCCAATGCGCACGCGGAAGCGCGCGCATTGCAGACGCGTCTCTCTGCTCAGTCGGCCAGCTTCAGTTTTTCCAAATAATTGTTAAAGGCTGCTTTCACTTTGGCCGCCTCGGGCGGCTTGCTCTTGTAGGCTTCCAGCGGCATCACGAATTCATCCATGGCCTTGTCAATCTCTTCGAAGAGATCGGGTTTGGTCTTGTGCAGCGCCATGTCTCCGCCGTAGTCTTCAGCCTTGTCCCACACGCGCTCCAGGCTGCGCGCGAGCTGAGCGGCAGCCATAATGTCGCCGCGCTGAAATTCGAAGTAAGTGTGCTGCGCAAGCGCTCGGTAAGCCCCCATTTTGGAGTTATCAACTCCGTCGGTCTGCGGCATTCCTCTTTCCTGAGCCACGCACGGCGCAAGAGTTGCTGTCCCAAGTATCGCGCCGAGAAACGCAGCGCCGGCCATCAAACACACCTTTCTGAGTTGGAGCATTTTGGAAATCCTCCCAAGTAAGAATTCTCTTCAGCAATGACTGCAACAGAGGCAGCTCAACGACAGTGTTGAAATTGCCCTTACACCATTGCAAGTCCTGCTTCGTGCAAACTTCCGGAAGTTGTGGACGCCTTCACGCGAAGAGCTGCCCTTTGCTCTCACGCGTCTGCTTACGCGCCGGATCGTGCCCGGCCCACCACGCCCGCCATGAATTCGCGTCGTTGCCAAGCGGAGCGCCCGTGATTACGCGCAACGCGCCGTAGACCAATTGCCGGGTCGATAGGCTCAAAGAATCATCGTCAGCCAGGTTCAGCAGGTTCGGAACCGCCGCCAACCGCTCTTCCCGCGTCAGCAAGCCAGATTGACCCAGACTGCTCGCCGCGCGCTCTCGCACTTTGGGGGAAGGATCGTGCGCAAGCAGATCCAGCAGCGGATCTAGTGTCGCGTCGTTTCCGAGCATCGCCAAACCTTCAACAGCCCAGTATCGCGTGTGTTCGCTCGGGCTTTGCGTATAGTGCAGCAGCGTCGTTAGGACTCTCTCCGGTTGGACTCCTCGATTGCCAAGCGAACCTAGCCTCCACAGCGACATGCCGCGCGTGGTTGGGTCACTCTGCAACTGTTGGATCAGCTTGGTCACGCTCTCGGGGGACTTGCTGAGATTATTCGCCGCAAGGTCTACTTCGACGGCCGCAGTCCTCACGCGCAGATTTTTCGAGTTGAGAGCTTCCAGCACCAGGTTGAACAAATCGTCTGTGTTCTTCAGATTTCCTCGCCAGCCATCCACTCTGGCGTGCAAATCATCGAGCGCGGTGTCGTCGTCCTGAATTGCGCGCTCCAGCAGGCGTTCCGCTTGATCTTGGGGAGCGAGCCTCGCTAGTTCTGCCCCGCTCGTGTCCGGTGTCGTGGATGCGCGCGCTTGCGATAGCGCGGTGTTGGGTTGCGATTCCGGCGCAGCAGCTTGGGAGGCTCGGCCACTAACGCTGATTCGCGCAGTTTCAAATCCAGCCAGCAGGGAGAATCCTGCCAGAGCTGACATCGCGAGGGCGTAGCGGCCCACTACCTTCCAGCGAACCCACTTTGCTTGCCAGCCGGCAAAGCGTTCCGGAATGCACGTCTCGCTCATCCCTTGGGCCTCTACCCCTTCGCTGCGGGACGTCATCTGCGCCCGCACTTCGCGAGGCTAGAGGGAGGCGCATGCGCGCGGAATGGTACGCAAGTTCAGTCAATGCTCATGCTCCATTCAAGTGCTGTATTTTCAGTGCTTTAGCTTGGTTACTGATAAGTAGCCAAGCTTGAAGCTCCGGGCTTGTGGACAGGTGCCCTGCCACTTCGGCCGGGACAAGCTTGATGCTGTTTCCCTCCTGGCCAGCCCTCGCTGGCCAAGCCGGAGCCCCCGTCTGATTGGTTTGCCATGGGTTACGCGAGTGAGCCCGATTAGGGAATACACAGAACGGCACAGCCTCATTGCCGCCCGATTGACCCTTCCGGTAGCCAAAGCAATCCTAGTTAAAGACCATGCCCGCATTGGAATCTATCTAGCTGTGCTGTACGCAAAACTTAGATCCGAATTGTCCAAACAGCCTCACCGCACAGTGGGCTCATTTCTGCTTACCCTGGCTCAATCCAGCAACGAATCGCAAGTTTGCTTCACTCGCTGCTCTCGACTGTCATCCACTTCAATTTTGCCTGTCGCTCTGCGCCTTTTTTCGATTGCGCTGCTCGGGATGCTCTTCTGTTCCGCGCCTGCGTTCGCCCAATCATCGGACTCTCAATCTATCTCTGCTACAGCCACGGACTCTCAACCGCAAGACTCGCTCGACATCAAACCCGTTCCAGTTCTTCAGACTTCCGCCGGTTTTATCTCCACATTTGACGGCGGCCAAACGCACCTTGGTCCGATCATCACGCCCGTCGTGCTTGTCCCTATCGGCCAGCGCTGGCTCTTTGAGACCAGGGCAACCTTCGAATCGGATCTTACGCAAGAGCCTGGGATGAGCGGATTTCACGGCACTGTCGAGAAAGAAGTCGAGTATGCCCAACTCGACTTCATCGCCAACCGCTACATGACTTTCACGGTCGGCCGATTCTTGACCCCCTTCGGAATTTTCAACGAACGCTTATACCCGGTGTGGATTCGCAATCTTGCCACCGACCCTCTGATCTTGCCGATCGGAATTGGCCCCAGCAACGCGAGCACAGGGGCGATGGTCCGCGGCGGCTTCGCGGCGAATCCACGCATCAGCATCAATTACGCTGTTTATTATTCCGCGTTGTTCACGGTCACCCCAGTGGACTCCAGCCGTTTTCTCGGCACTCGGCTTGGCATCTTCCTGCCGGGCCCCAGGCTCGAGATTGGCGGTTCGTTTCAACACTTGCTTCAGGATGACCGTTCCAATCTCTTCGGATTCCATGCCGAGTGGCAGCCGCGCGCCTTGCCATTAACTCTCCGCGCCGAGACGGCGCGTTCCAGCACCGGCAGCGGCTACTGGCTTGAATCGGCCTACAACTTGAGCCAGATTTCTTTTGCCCAGAATCAGTTGCGCAAAACTCAGCTCGTCGCCCGCATGCAACAATTCTTCACGGGGATGGTTCCGGCCAACTCTGTGCTTCCCGTAAATACAAAAATGTTTGAGTTCGGCGTGAATTATTACTTTTCCGACGGATTCCGCGCCATCAGCAGCTATGGAAGACAATTCAGTCCTCAGGGGAATGCGAACGTCTGGACACTCGGCCTGACGTACCGGCTCGTCGTGCCGCTTGGTCGCGGAGATGTTCAATGAAATTCAGAGCTCCAATTCTCGCCTTGGTACTCGCTGCTGTCGCAGGCTTTACGGCGATCGCCATTGCGCAGGGCCGCAAGAATTCCGATCGCGCCGGTATCGCAGCTCCTGAACCGGCCCAACAGTCCGCGGCTGCCACCGATCCATCCAACTCCAAACCTTCGTCCGCCGCATCACCCGGTGATACATCCCACCAGGCATCAAGCTCACAGCACCTCGATGCGCGATGGATGCGCATCGAAGGCGAAAAGAGATACCGCACCAACTGCGGACGCTGCCATGTGGCACCGCAAAAATTTCCTCCGCGCGCTATGGCCACAATTGTCCGGCATATGCGCGTTCGCGCCATGCTTACCGACGAGGATATGCGTCTCATTCTCCGCTACATGACGGAGTGACTATGAATCCAGACCAGGGGTCGAAGATGAAGCGCCAAATCGTTCTTGCTGCGTTGCTGATCGCCGGAGCTTCTATTCCAGCGTCGCGGGTTTCCGCTCAGGTCTCTCCGCGCGTGATTGAGATCGTTGCCGATCACGACAGCCGATTTAAGATTCCTGGCCAACAACACCCGGAAATCACCGTGAAGGCCGGCGAAAAAGTCATTTTAAAAATCACCGCGGTAAAAGCAAAGAACCACAACCGGGATGGGTCCATTCATGGATTCCTTTTGTTGAGGGCTTCGGACCGCAAGCCCGTGGATGGATGGGACTTGCTTCTCAAACCGGGCACTCAGGAATTTACCCTCACTGCTCCGGCCGAACCCGGCGAGTATGTGGTCATCTGCAGCGTAATCTGCAGTTCGCAGCACGAGGGAATGCAAATGCGGTTTCTAGTCGTGCCCTGAGTTCGCATGGGAACGATGCTTGTGACTTTAGGGACAGTGGGAGAACAAATCATGGGCAATGCTGTTCGATTTATTTCTGCACTCATATTTCTGATCGCAGCGATACTCAACGCTCCCTCTTTATCGGGCGCGGCCGAAAAAGTCTATAAGGGCGAAATCAGCGATAGCCAGTGCGCCTTCGGTGTTCATTCGCGGCACCGGTCCCACGATGAAATGATCGCCATGGGGCACGCCGGAAATACACCAGCGGAATGCACACGCTATTGCGTGAACTACCGCGGCGGCCGCTATGTCCTTGAAACAAAGAAAGACGTCTTTAAGTTGGACAATCAGGAGCTGGCGGAGAAATTCGCCGGACAAGCCGTCAAGTTGACAGGCACGCTCGACACAAAAACCAACACCATCCAGGTAATCAAGATCGAGCCAATCCCCGAATATTAGCCTGCACTCCTTCCCGCGAATTTTTCGCCCGGGATTTGTTGGGGATGCCGCCGTCGCCGGAGCAATCCTCACGGCGCGCTTTGCGCTGTCGCCACCTTTGTGTCGCTGTTTGTAAATACGAACCGCAAGTTCCATTCGCTCGCCACACTTTTTCCATTCATTTCCGGCGGCGTGAACACCCACTTCCTTGCCGCGTTCATCGCTAGATCGGCAAAATATTTGCTCGGTCCGGGTGACACAAACTCCGCGTCGGACACCGCTCCCGCGGCATCCACTTTCAATTTGATCCCCACGCGCACGCGCCCCCAGATTGTGGCCTGTGCTTTTGCCGGCACTTCCGGCATGACTTGATCGAGAATCGCGCCCTTGGCCGCGCCAACTCGCGCCGCGCTGGGTGTGGCGCTTACCTCCGAAGGAGTAGCTGGCGCGGTTGAAGGTGCAGGTGCTTCGCTCTCCTTCGCGGGCTTGAGCGTATCGGACTGCGTAATGCTTCCCGCATTCGCCGCAACCTGAGGCCGCTGTTTCTCCGCTGACCTGGTCACTGCCGGAGCATCCCTCTTCGGCAAATCCCTGCTCACTGGCTTTTTCGTTTCCACGGCCTTGCTTGCAGTGACGGCAGGTTCGGCTTCAGCCGCCAGCGCCGGGCTACTTTTCTGATTCGCACTGCGCTGTGTAAACAGCCGTGGAACCGTCAGGATCGCCGCAAAAATCACGGCCCCGGCTGCAAGCGGTATCAGAAAGCGCGTTCTTGATCCCGGCAACTTGTAGGCAGGTGGCCGATGCGGCCTAGTTTGCAGTCTTGCCGCGGCTTTGGGCGCGGCATACGCTGCGTTTCCGCTCCGCGGTCCGACCGAGACGGTTTGCCCTCCGGCGGGCCCGTAATTCGTAACGTCGCCGGACGGAGCGGACGAAACACTCAACGTCCCGGACGGGCCTGACGCAGCCGCAGCAGCAGCAACTGCCGCTTTGGGACTCAGAAGCGCCGCAACTTCCGCTAGCGTCGCGCGCTGCGCGGGCTCAAGGCGCAAACAGCGCCGAGCCAACTCTCCCAATGGAAAGGGAAGGTTTGCAGGCACTACCGGCTCGCGCTCCGGCCCCGGCTGCCAGTCCGGCAGTTTCTGAGTAAGAACTTCTACGAGCGTCGAGCCTAGCGCCCACACATCCGAGGCAGCGGTCAGGTTTCCGCTAATCGCCTCCGGAGCATCATGCGCGCCTGGCTGAGGCGCAATTCCTGCGCTCTCGCCGCTCTTGCGCAGCGTGTCGCTCGAGATTTTAAGCGTGTCGCTCGTGGCTAGAATGTTCGCCGGTTTCACGTCGCCGTGTACGAACCCTTTGCCGTGCAGAAAGCCGAGCACTTCCACGACTGGGCCCAGCATGTCCCGGGTTTCATCCGCGGTCAGCGCGCGTTGCCGCAATATCTCCGCCAGGTCCTCTTCGGCGTATTCCATAACCAGGTACAGCAGGTCGTGGTCCTCCAGTCGGCATCGCCCCATTTGAAATATTTTCAACAAATTTGGGTGCGAAAGCGCGGCAGCTTCCTTCCATCTCGCAAGCTGAAGGTCGGCGCTCGCCTGCTCCGCGTGCACCAGCTTGATCACTGCTTTTTGCCGAGGCTCTTCGCCATACTCGGTCAAGAAAACCGCGCTGTGCTGCGTTTCGCCAAGAAATTGTTGCAGCGGAAAGGCCTCGTCAACAATCTGGCCCTCCCATTTTTTCGTGTACTTCGTAGGCTCGGTCATCTTGCACCCCCGCCTGACCGTGGAATTTTTTCAACTATGGCAATCTGCCCTGGGAAGGGTAGCTGGCTGGATTCCTACATACTATCAATCCTGCCTGCCCTTGCAACTGCCCCTCTGACCAGTAGTTTTTTGTGTTTCCAGTCGGATACCCTCCTCTTAGTTCGCAGGTTCTTATCCCCGAGTCTTAGGGAGACCAGCCGTGTTCTGCGACCGATGTGGACTCAATTTCCTGCCAAAGCAGTCCGTCTGCACACGCTGCCGAAGAGTGCCTACACGCTATTGGTTTCAGTTGATGAGCCTTGTGACCTTGTTCGTGGCCGTAGCTTGCAATGAGCTGGTTGGCTACTACTTGCTCCCCCGCTATGCCGAGGGCCTCCATGCTCGCGCTCTTTTCCGCGTCTGGTATTGGGTGGACCAAAAGGCTGCCTTGTACGGTTGGGTTTTGCTGGCCCTGGGTTTGCTCGCCTGGGATTATCTGGTCTGGAAGGAAGCCCGGCCCAAAATTAAGGGCTGGTTCACGCGCAAACTCTTGACGTTTTCTCTCGCCGCTGCTCTCGCTCCCATGATTCCCTGGTGGATCCCGGCAGGCCAGCCGCCGGGCCAGTTTCTCTCAATGATCGGCAGACATCCTGGCTTGCCTGCGATCCTGGCTTGGAGCGTAGTGCTGGTCGTTTCCGTGGTTCTTTGCGCCGACGCTGAATCTCGCGATTATCTCCTCGGCCATGGCCGGACCCTCAGCGTCATCAGCACAGGATTGCTTCTTCTGGTTCTCTCGCTCACCGTCGTTGGCTGGTCTTTGGCGGGCTAACGCGCGCTCCGGCGGTAACACCATATCGCTTTGCAAAATTTCGACGCGTCCTTACGCTAATTTGCCGCAGCGTCGGAGATCACTTCCTCCAGCTTGTGCGGTCTAAGCCGTTTGGCTTGAGTGGCTGTCGGTGAACAGCGGCAATTCGATTCGCTCCGGCACGTCAATGCGAATCTCCGTCAGGTCCGAGAGAAGGTTCGCCGCCCAGCGATATACATTGTGCTCGCGCACGATTTGCCTCATCCGCTGCATGCGCAAGGACTGTTGATCTTCCGGCATTTCGATGGCCTGCTGAATTGTATCCGCGAGTTGCTGGACATCGTACGGATTCACGAGCAGCGCGTCCGGCATCTCGTGCGCCGCGCCCGCAAACGTGCTCAGGATCAGCGCGCCCCGCTCGTCATCTCGTGCGGCTACGAACTCCTTCGCCACAAGGTTCATTCCGTCGTGCAGTGAGGTAACCAGGCAGACCGATGCCGCGCGATAAAATCGGCTGATCTCCTCATGCGAATGGTGCTTCTTCACGAGCACAATCGGCTTCCAGCGCCCGGACTGGAAGCGCGCATTGATGCGCTCCGCTTCCAACGTCACTTCGTCCAGAAACTGTTTGTAGCGCGGAATGTCCGTTCGGCTCGGCGCTCCGATCTGTACGAACGTAAATCGCCGCATGTACGCCGGATGCTCTTCGAAAAATCGCTCGATTCCTCGAAAACGCTCTATGATTCCTTTTGTGTAGTCAACCCGATCCACTCCCACGCCCATCAGGCTGGCCTCGACCCCCATCTCTGCAAAGAGCGCCGCTCGCTCCCGCCCGACGTTGCTGCCCTCCGGCTGCGTGGTCGCGGGAGAGGTAAACGCCACACTAATCGGGTATGGCCGCACCCGCGTGACGTGCCCTTGCCGGTTGACTGCGAAGCGATCCCACTCCGTCAGCGCTTCGACACCGCGGTCCACCGTCTCGAGAAAATTATTGCAGTGCGACTGCACGTGAAATCCGATCAAGTCCGCGCCAAGCAGGCCATCCAGCAAATCCCGCTGCCACGGACAAATTCCAAAGACTTCGCGATTCGGCCACGGTATATGCCAGAAGATCGCCACCCTTGCGTCTGGCCGCGCTTCTTTCACCATTCGCGGCAACAGCGCGAAGTGATAATCCTGCGCCAGCAAAATCGGCGAATCCGTCCCTTCCATCTCCTCCAGCACCGCATCGGCGAATCGCCGGTTCACTTGTTGGTAGCGCAGCCAGTCTTCCGGACGGAAGATCGGACGCGTGTGCGCGATATGGCAGAGCGGCCAGAGCCCTTCATTCGAGAAGCCCTGGTAGTACCCCTTTTCCTCTTCATCCGTCAGCCACACGCGCCGCAGCGTGTAGCTCGGATGGTCCGGCGGCACGCGCAGCCTGTCCTTCTTATCCACAACCTGCCGGTCCGCGCTTCCCGAACCATGCGCGACCCATGTGCCCTCGCACGCAATCAGCACTGGTTCAAGCGCGGTAACCAGACCGCTTGCCGGCACAAGGTACCCGATGGAATGATCTTTTTCCTTGTAGATATGCATACACGGCTCGCGGTTGGAGACCACGAACAATGGCTTGTCGCGCAACTTGTTTCGCAGGCTCACGTGCAACCGCTCCGCGGTCCAAAGAGAGGAGTGCGTATCGCGCAACCGGGCTTCCTGCTCCGCCGTAGCGCGCGCCGCGCTCAGGTCTTGCGCCAGATGCGTCACCTCTCGATGGATTTGATCGAAGATTTCTCCCTGCGGAGGGACTTCGGGCGTGGATTGCGAACCCGTGCGCAAATTACGCAACCATCTTGCCGTGCGGTCGAGCGGTCCCGTCAGATTCCAGCGGACCAGTAGCAACGCCAATCCCGTAATTAGAACGGTTTGGATCAGCGCGTTCAGCAGCACATCGCGCAAGGTGTAAGCGAGCCGCGCATCAATGTAGCTCGTGTCGTAGTAGATGGCCACGGCTCCCGCCGGCTTGCCATCGCGCTCCAGTGGCACTTCATAGACATACAGTTTCAGGTTGGCGGTCTCCAGGAAATCTCCCTGGCCCGCGGACCCATCGGCCGCTGGTTTCGAAGTCAACTTCGGTTGTGTTTTCAGGCTCGACGGCAGCTCCGGAGTGATGGCTTCCGCGTTCCGGTCCAGGTCATAAACTGCCAGACCTTTCAGGTGCTCGCGCGTGCTGTACCGATCCACGAAACGCTGTAGCGGCCTCGTGGAATTCAGCTCCAGCAGGCGCTCGACGGTTTCTTGCATGCTGGACCCGAGGTTCTCCGCCCGGTGTACGAGGTCGTGGTCCAGGTTTCTTTTTTCCGTGCGCACCTGGTACCCCGCGAACAGCAGGGAAATTGCCGCCACGCTCAACGCCAGCGGCAGGGCCATTTTTGTTGTCGTTCGCACTTTCTGTCCTCCGCAGAAATGGGTTTGGCTGGGGTGAGCCGGAGGATGTTCAGACTCGACGCGGCTCTTTAATGATAGCACTCACGTAGGGAACCGGATGCCGTTATTTAGATAATTTTGAATCGACTCTCTTGCAAAAATCTTCCGGCGAGAATGAACCGCGATCTTTGTTTTGCCCGTCTCGAATTGTCTTGTAAGAGCTTGTGTTTGAGATGCGCAGGCTTTCCGCATCCGGGTTCGCCCGCCCGTTCATCTCGTGATATAAGGCCGACGGGCAACCGTGGGGGCGGCTGCTCGGCTAAATCGATTGATATCGGGTGGGAGGTTTCATGCATTTGTTTTCCAAAGTTTTCTTCTGCACTCCGCTTGCGCTCGCTCTCTTGGCTCCGCTCGGTCACGCGCAAGCAGTCCCTGCGGATACCGCCGACCAAGCTCGTATTGACAAATTGCTTCAGCAGATGACCCTGGAAGAGAAGATGAACCTAATTCGCGGCGGCGTCGAAGATGCCTCCGTCTATCAGGGGCAAGCCGGCTTTCTCCCCGGCGTACCTCGCCTGAAAATTCCCTCACTCCGTTTTGCCGATGGCCCGCCGGGGCTCCTCACGCGCGTTCCTGCCCAGGCCGAAACTGCCACCATGGGAGTCGCTGCCACATTCAGTCTCAAAGATGCGGAAGCCAATGGCGCGGTGATCGGCCGCGAAGCGCGCTCCCTTGGCATTGACGTCGTCCTCCAGCCTTTCATCAACATCGATCGCGACATTACTTTCGGGCGCGGCTACAACACATTCGGCGAAGATCCCTTTTTCACCGGTGCGATGGGCGCGGCAGAAATTCGCGGTATTCAAGCGCAGGACGTCATGGCTCAGGCGAAACACTATGTCGCCTACGATTCGAACGGCTACAGCATTTTCGTTGATCCGCAAACTCTCCACGAAGTTTATGTCGCACCGTTCGAGCAGGCCGTCAAAGCCGGCGTTTCCTCCATCATGTGCTCTTACAACCGCCTGAATGGCGAGTTTGCTTGCGGTAATTCAGATAGTCTAAAGACAATCTTGCGCGACCAAATCGGCTTCAAGGGTTTTGTCACATCGGATTGGGGCGCCGTTCACAGCGCGCTTTTCATTAACAAGGGGCTCGATATGGAAATGCCCGGCCTTCCTCGGCCAGACAGCCCTTTTGCCGGTTTCATGCACCCATTTTTTCAAAGCACTCCTCCGAGCAACGTTCCTCCGCCAAAATTCAATCCGCGCACCATCGCAGGGATTCTTGGCGGCTCCATCCCCGAAGAGCCTCAGGGCCGCTTTAATTTGGGAGGCTTTCCTCGCGACCACGATTCCACGACAATTTGGAGCGCCCTGAAAGACGGCACGGTGACCGAAGCAACGATCACCGCCGCCGCCCGCCACGTGCTCTACGAAGTGGCCCGCTTCGGCTATCTCGACGGCAAGCAAAAACACTCCATCACTCCGCAAGATATCGAGCAAAACGCCGCCGTCATCCAGAAAACGGCGGAAGATTCCGCCGTGCTCCTAAAGAATGAGCACGCCCTTCCGCTCTCGGCGCACGCTCTCGATTCTCTCGCGCTCATCGGCCCCACCGCTGGCCAGGTCGCCGCGATTGGCACCTTCGGTGAACGTTCCGGCGGCCTCGCCGAGCGGCAGGTTGGCCCGCTCGAAGCTCTCAAAAAGTTTGCTCCCTCTGCTCACATTACGTTTGCCGTGGACGATGACATGACTGGCACGCCCATCGAGGCTTCCCTCTTTTCTCACGATGGCAAGCCCGGATTGCTTCGCACCGACGCCGCTGGCGGCAGTTCGGTGGATCCGCAAATCGACTTTACCAAGAGCAATCACAAAGCTCTGCCGCCGAATGGCTCTTATTCCTGGAAGGGCACACTCACTGTTCCCAGTGCCGGAGATTACTGGGTTTACCTCCAGGTTCTCGGCGCTCGCGGCAGGCTCTCGATTGACGGCAAGCCCGTCTGCCGCACCGGTGCAACCAAAGGCGCCGTGCATGGCGACATTCAATACGCCACGCAAGACAACGGCCTCCCGACCGTGGATGGTCTCGATAACGTCCGCCGCGCCGTCCCGCTCACAGCCGGTCCGCACGAAGTTGCTGTTGACCTCAGCGGCGATACCTCGAACGCCCCCGAGCAAGTTCGCCTCAACTGGGTGACGCCAGAGCAGCGCGTCCGCAACCACGAGGCCGCTCTCGAAGCCGCAAAAAAAGCTCACACGGCGGTCGTTTTCCTGTGGACTCGCGGCAAGCCGGACTTCTCTCTTCCCGGGCAACAAGATAAGCTCGTCGAGGAAGTTGCCTCCGTCAATCCAAACACCATCGTTGTTCTCAACGTCAGCCAGCCCATCGCTATGCCTTGGCTTGGAAAAGTGAAAGCCGTCCTGCAGATGTGGTGGCCCGGCGACGAAGGCGGCTGGGCTACCGCGAACGTTCTCCTCGGCAAATCGGATCCGGCTGGCCGCCTTCCTTTTACCTGGGCTAGGCGGCTTGAAGACTATCCCGCCACCGATCCCGCGCACCCGGAGCGCTCCGCAAAAGGCGTGGACGGCAAGACTACCTATTCTGAAGGCGTGGACATCGGTTATCGCTGGTTCGACAAGCAGAACATTGACCCGCTCTTTCCATTCGGCTTCGGCCTTTCTTATACAAAATTCACGTACTCCGATTTGCAAGTGAAGCCTGCTGCCGATCACGGCTTCGACGTTTCCGTTCGAATCGCCAACTCAGGAAGCGCCGTCGGCGATGAAGTCCCGCAAGTCTATCTCGACGCCCCCAAGGATCAGCCCGCAGGCGTCCAATTCGCGCCGCGCACTCTGGCCGCCTTTGACCGCATTACGTTGCAACCCGGCGAATCCAAGGACGTCACTCTGCACATTGCTCCGCGCAGCCTCGAATACTGGTCCACCTCGGAGAATCGCTGGGTCCGTTCCGCGCCACGCGAGGTTCGCGTTGGCTCGTCTTCCCGCGACCTTCGGCTCGAAGCGGTGACTCCTTAGGCCGTCGCTCGTCTTTTCGCAACGCCAGGCTTGTGCAGCTTGATCTCCTTGCTTCGGAGCAGAACCCAACGGCCGAAGCAAGTACTAGGCCGGACAGGTGCCGTCTTGGAACCCGCGCCGCCCGTCATTCGTCCCCGTTTCCTTGACTTGCCGCGAGCGCGACGGAATAATGAATAGACATGAGCGTTGGCGCTGGAGGCGTTTCGGACGTGTTTCTGGATGTCAAAGACCTTGCTGTTCGGAAGCTGCGAATCCGGAAGACTTACGTCCCGGGGAGCATCGAATACCATTCCTCGGAGATCAAGCAGGCCGCTCCTCTCGAAGTCACCGCGACCGCGGAGCTGCTCGATGGCCAGATTCGCATCGAAGGCCAGCTGGAAACCAAGATTGAAATGTCCTGCGCTCGCTGCCTCGAACCCGTCATCGAGGACGTCAACCGTTCCTTTGATCTTTTTTACGCCCCCCTGCCCAAGGGTGCCAAGCCAAAGGAAGATCAGCTCAAGGTGGACGACACGGAAATCGGCTTTTACCAGGGCGATGGCCTCTTTTTGGCTGATGTCTTGAGGGAACAAGTGCTCCTGGCTCTTCCTCTCAAGGTCATCTGCCAAAGTGACTGTCGCGGCTTGTGTCCAAATTGTGGTGCCAACCTGAACCACGAGGAGTGCCGCTGCGAGACTCATGCGACGGACCCGCGGCTTGCTCCCCTCGCGCGCCTGAAGCAGGACTGGCTGAAAAAACAATAGTTTCCAGGGCCAAAAGCCCTTACAATCCGCCCAACCAGGGCCGGAACGAGGAGTATTGCCATGCCTAACCCGAAAAGACGGCATTCCAAGCGCCGCACCAGCAACCGCCGGGCTCATGATTTTCTAGCCAAGCCCGCGGTCGGCGAATGCCCCCATTGCCACGAAGCGAAGCAGCCCCACCAGGTCTGCCCGCATTGCGGCTACTACAAGGGCCGCGCCGTGCAAGATAAGTCGGCCTGACGCTTCGCATTTTCTTTCCGTCTCAGCTTTGAACTTGGCGGTCGGACTATTCCGATGATCACTGTCGCCGTTGACGCCATGGGCGGAGACAACGCTCCCCGCCCCGAGGTTGAAGGTAGCGTGCTGGCTGCACGCGAACTCGGCATTCGCGTCATCCTGGTTGGCCAGCCGAATATCGTTCGCGCTGAACTGGCGAAGCACGCGGCTCCGAACTTGCCCATCGAGATCGTCGCGGCGAGCGAAGTGATCACCATGGAAGACCATCCCGTCCAGGCGTTTCGCCGCAAGAAGGACAGCTCCGTCCACGTGGCCGCCCGCCTCGTGCGCGAAGCCAAAGCGGACGTCATGGTCAGCGCCGGAAACACCGGTGCGGTGATGACTGTCGCCCGTTTTCTTCTCGGCACGCTCGAATCCGTGGATCGCGTGGCCCTCGCCGCTCCGTTTCCAAACGCCAAGGGCGATGTTTCCGTTCTTTTGGATGTCGGCGCTAATGTGGACTCCAAGCCCGAGCACCTGGTGCAGTTCGCCGTTATGGGAGAAATCTATTACCGCGCGACCTTCGGTAATCGCCGGCCGCGCGTCGGGCTGCTCTCCGTCGGAGAAGAAGAAATCAAGGGCAACGAACTCACCCGCGAGGTTTATACGCGCTTGAAAAAAAGTCCCGTGCATTTTGTCGGCAACGTCGAAGGCGGCGATCTTTTCTCCGGCAACGTGGATGTCATTGTCTGCGATGGTTTCGTCGGCAACATCGCGCTGAAAATTTGCGAAGGCTTGGCTGTCCAGATTTTCGGCCTGCTGAAAAAGTCCATCCAAAGCTCGCTGGCCTCTCAGGTCGCCTTTCTCTTTTCCCGCGGCGCCTTGAAGGGCTTGAAGCGGACGATTGATTACACCGAATATGGTGGCGCTCCTCTTTTGGGGGTTCGCGGCGTTTGCGTCATCGGCCACGGCCGTTCCAATGCCAAGGCCGTCAAGAACGCGATCCGCGTTGCCGTCGGGCTTTCCCGCGCGCGCATCAACGAAAAAATCGAACTGGAGTTGTCGGCGGCCAGCATCCACGCCTGACGGCTTCCAGGAAGGATTCATCATGGGCAAAGTCGCATTCGTATTTCCCGGGCAAGCTTCGCAATACCCCGGCATGGGTAAAGAGCTTGCCGATAATTATCCCGCCGCCCGCGCCGTCTTTGATGAGGCCGATAACGCGCTCGGCTTTTCCATCTCCAAAATCTGCTTCGAGGGCACCGAAGAGGAGCTGAAGCTCACCGCCAATACCCAACCCGCGATTCTCACCTGTTCCGTCGCCGTTGCCCGTGTGCTGGCGGAACGCGGCCTGACGCCTGATTACGTTGCGGGTCATAGCCTCGGCGAATATTCCGCGCTCGTCTCTGCCGGCGCCTTGAAATTCTCGGATGCCGTTCAGCTTGTGCGCAAACGCGGCACCTACATGCAGCAAGCGGTTCCCGCCGGCGTTGGGGCCATGGCGGCCATCATGGGTTTGTCTCCGGCCGATGTTGCGGACGCTTGCAAGCGCGCCTCCGAAGGCGAAACTTGTTCCGCTGCCAATCTCAATTCCCCGGAGCAGACCGTCATTTCCGGGCACGCTGCCGCAGTCAAACGCGCCGTTGAAATTGCTTCGCAACTCGGCGCGAAACGCGCCGTCATCCTTCCTGTCTCCGCCCCGTTCCATTCTGCGCTGATGCTGCCCGCGCAGGAGCGCCTCGCGGCCGATCTGAAGAAAACGGAATTCACCAGCTTGCGCATGCCGCTCGTTACCAACGTGGACGCGGACACGATCTCGACAGGGGATGAGGCTCGCGAAGCGCTCATTCGCCAGGTCACCGCGCCGGTTCGCTGGCTCGAATCCATTCGCTTGCTGATTGATGAAGGCGTCAACACGTTTGTCGAGGTCGGGCCCGGACGCGTCTTGACCGGCCTTCTGCGCCAGATCGAGCGTTCCGTCGCTACCTTGAATGTCGAGGACGAAAAGAGTCTGGCCGCGACAACGGACAAAATTGCCGCGGCTCGAAGTGACGCGGCCTAGCCTGAAGTGTGGAACTCATTCGAACGCTCTGAGACCTTTTCTCGAGGTTGAAAATCTCCATGTTCAGTCTCAAAGATAAAGTTGCACTCCTCACCGGCGCATCCCAGGGCATCGGCCGCGAAACCGCTCTGGCTCTCGCGCAGGCCGGCGCCAAGGTCGCTGCCGCCGCGCGCAACGAAGAAAAGCTGCGCGCCCTCGTCAACGACATCGTCAACGCCGGCGGGGAAGCCCTCGCCCTCAAAATGGACGTCGCCGATCCCGAGCAAATCAAGGCCGGCTTCAAGCTGGCTCTCGAAAAATTCGGCCGCCTCGATATTCTTATCAACAACGCCGCCATCACTCGCGATGGCCTCGCTCTCCGCATGAAGCAGGAAGATTGGGACGCCGTCATTCGCACGAATCTTACCGGCGCGCATCTCTGCACTCAGCAGGCGCTTGCCACAATGATGCGCGCGCGCGCTGGCCGCATCATTAACATCGCCAGCGTCGTCGCCGAAATGGGAAATGCGGGCCAGGCAAATTATGTTGCCGCTAAAGCCGGCCTCGTCGGCCTCACCAAAGCCATTGCCATCGAAATCTCTTCGCGTAACATCACGGTGAATGCCGTCGCTCCCGGTTTTATCGCCACTCCGATGACGGATGTGCTTCCGGATAAAGTGAAGGAAGAACTGCAAACGCGCATCCCGCTCGGACGCATGGGCTCCGCCCGCGACGTTGC
This sequence comes from Candidatus Acidiferrum sp., assembly GCA_035279745.1. Taxonomy (GTDB): domain Bacteria; phylum Acidobacteriota; class Terriglobia; order Acidiferrales; family UBA7541; genus Acidiferrum. The sequence goes on from DATEHE010000023.1 coordinate 85,680, forward strand.
CGCCGCGATCGTTTTTTTGGCCAGCGATGAAGCCGCCTACATTACCGGCCACGTCCTCGACGTGAACGGCGGCCTCTATTTAGCCTAGGGTCCCTGGGGCGGTGCGGTTAAGTTGACCTTGAGCGGCGAGCCAAATAGAATGGGCAGGTTGCCTGATAGCCGATTTTAGCCGCCGAGGTGCGGTTTTCGAGGCCGAAGAACTGTATCTTTACGTCTTTGCAAAACTTGCGATAGCAAATCGCGGAGGATAGGAATGGCCAGCGTGGAAGAACGCGTGAAACAAATTATCGTCGAGCAGCTCGGCGTTGATGAAGCCGAGGTTACCCCCACCGCCTCGTTTGTGGACGATCTTGGCGCGGATTCGCTCGACCAGGTTGAATTGGTGATGGCGTTTGAGGAAGCGTTCGGGATTGAAGTTCCCGATGAGGACGCCGAGAAGATGACCACGGTCAAGGACGCCGTCGATTACATTGATAAGCACGCCTCGGCCAAAAAGTAGCCCTCGGAATTCAATCCTCAATAGGGGAGCAGCGCACATTTGACTCGCCGCGTCGTCGTTACGGGTGTTGGACTCGTCTGCGCTCTCGGCATTGGCACGGAGGAATCCTGGAAAAACCTCGTCGCCGGCCAGAGCGGTGTTGGCGTTGTCACTCAGTTCGATACCGCCGGCTTCGATTGCAAAATCGCCGGCGAAATCAAGAATTTCGATCCCTTCCTCTGGATTGAGAAAAAAGAATTGAAAAAGATGGGCCGCTTCATTCAAGTGGCCCTCGCCGGCGCGGACTTCGCCGTCAAATCCGCCAACTGGAAACCCCAGGACTCCAACCTGGATGAAGTCGGCGTCTACGTTTCTTCCGGCATCGGCGGATTCGATATCATCGAGCGCGAACACTGGAAACTGGTCCAGGGTGGCCCCGGAAAAATCTCGCCGTTCTTCATTCCGTCCGCCATCGTCAATCTTGCTTCCGGCCACATTTCCATTCGCTACGGCGCCAAAGGTCCGAATTCCGCCACGGCAACCGCTTGTTCCGCTTCTGCGCACGCTATCGGCGACTCCTTCAAAATCATCGAACGCGGCGCTGCGGAAATGATGATTTGCGGCGGTACCGAAGCCACCATCACGCCCATGGGCATCGGTGGCTTCGCTTCCATGAAGGCGCTTTCCACGCGCAACGACGATCCCGCGCACGCTAGCCGCCCCTTTGACGCGGGCCGCGACGGTTTTGTCGTCGGCGAAGGCGCGGGCATTCTCATCCTCGAATCCCTCGAACACGCCCAAAAACGCAACGCCAACATCCTCGCCGAAATCGTCGGCTACGGTATGTCCGGCGACGCCTATCACATCACCCAGCCCGCCGAAAACGGCGATGGCGCTTACCGCGTCATGAAGGCCGCGTTGAAAGATGCCAGGCTCGCTCCCGAACAGATCAGCTACGTCAACGCCCACGGCACGTCTACTCCCATTGGCGATATCATCGAAACCCGCGCGCTCAAGCGCGTCTTCGGCGAGCACGCCAAGAAAGTCCCCATCAGCTCCACGAAATCCATGACCGGGCATCTTCTCGGCGGCGCCGGAGGCCTCGAAGCCGGCATCAGCGTGCTCGCTCTTCGCGATCAGATCCTTCCTCCCACCATCAATCTCGATGTGCCCGATCCGGAATGCGATCTCGATTACGTTCCGAACGTTGCGCGCAAATCGGAAGTCGAATATGCCCTCTCCAACTCGTTCGGTTTTGGCGGCACGAACGCCGCATTGATTTTCAAGCGGTGGAGCGGCAAATAGCGCGGACCCGCTCGCCCGTGCCCGCGATCACAGCGTTCTCAGCCGGTCTTCGGTAAGAAAGATGCGGCCATCGCCGCAAGGACGAAACCCGTGAACATCATCGTCTGCATTAAACAGGTTCCCGCGAAGGATGCTCCGCTCTCCATCTCCGGAAACTGGATCAAGGAAGCCGATATCGGCTTCGAGATGAACGAGCCGGATAGCTACGCGCTCGAGGAAGCTCTCCGCCTCAAGGAAAAGCACGGCGGAGAAGTCATTGCGCTTTCCATGGGCCCGGAGCGCGTCAAGCAGACCATCAAGGAAGCTCTTGCAAAAGGCGCCGACCGCGGCATCCACATCGCCGATGACAATTTTCATCAGCTCGATCCGCTCGGCTCCGCGAAATCTCTCGCCGCCGCCATTGCCAGGGAAAAGGCCGACCTCGTTCTCACCGGCCTTCAGAGCGACGATCACGGCTTCGGCCAGACCGGCGTCCTCCTCGCCGCGCTTCTCGATCGTCCGCATGCCACCATCATTATGGCCATCGAGGCGGATGGTTCCAGCCTGAAGCTGAAACGCGAGCTCGAAGCCGGATGGTTCCAGCACATCGAATGCCCGCTCCCTGCCGTTCTCTCCATTCAATCCGGCATCAACAAAGTTCGCTACGCCACGCTGAAAGGCATCATGGCCGCCAAGAAAAAAGAAATCGCCACCATTACCCGCGAATCCCTCGGCGTCTCTCACGAACCCACGCAAAAAATCGAAAAAATCTACGTCCCCACGAAATCCAAGAAAACCGAATTTCTCACCGGCACTCCTAAAGAAGCCGCCGCCAAACTCGTCGAAAAACTGAAATTCGAAGCCCGGGTGATCTGACCATGAAAATCCTCGTCGTCACCGAACTTCGCCAGGGCAAGTGGAATAACGCCAGCTTTGAGACGCTTGCTGCCGCACAGCAAATCGCGAAAGATGCCGGCGGCTCCGTCTCCGCCGCCGTAATCGGCAAGGGCCTCGATGCTTTCGCTTCCGAACTCGCCTCCAAAAACGTCGCGGAAGTGCTTCAGGTCGAGCACGGCCTTTTGGAGAATTACACGCCCGACGGTTTTTGCGTCGCGCTCAAGCAAGTAATCGAATTCGCGAAGCCCGATCTCGTGCTGTTTCCTCATACCTATCAAGTCCGCGATTTTGCGCCCAAACTCGCCGCCTCGCTCGGCAAGGGCATGATCGGCGATTGCATCGGCTATCGCCGCGATTCGGGAAAACTCGTTTTTGTCCGCCAGATGTTTCAGGGAAAAACCGCCGCGGACGTCGCCTTTCTTGGCGCTGCTCCCTGGTTTGCTTCTTTCCAATCCGGCTCTTTCCGCGCCGACCTTTTCGAAGCGCATCCTTCCGGCAAAGCGCCCATCCAAAAAATCCCGGTGAATCTGGACGCCGCGCAAATTCGCACCAAGCCGCTTGACCTGTTCAAGGAAGCCAAATCCGCCGTGGATCTCACGCAAGCTCCGCTCATCGTCGCCATCGGACGCGGCATCAAGGCCCCGGAAAATATTCCGCAAGCCGAAGCGCTGGCGAAGGCCATGGGCGCGGAAATCGCCGCTTCTCGCCCCATCTGCGATGAAGGCTGGCTCCCCATGGAGCGCCAGATCGGCAGCTCCGGCCAGACCGTTGCTCCCAAGCTCTATCTCGCCCTCGGCATCAGCGGCGCGATTCAGCATGTCGTCGGCATGAAAGGCGCGCGCACCATCGCCGCCATCAACAAGGACCAAAACGCTCCGATTTTCGAAATCGCCGATTACGGCATCGTCGGCGACATTTTCGAACTCATGCCCGCCCTCACCGAAGCCCTGGAAAAAGCCAAATCCGCGTAACTCCTCGCCGCCGCCGCCCAGGTCATCGCGAGCGAACCACTGAGCAGCACCCTCCGAACTACGCACGACAGAACCAGGAGCGTCTTGGTCTATACTATGAACACGCCATGAAATTTGACGACTACAAAATTGTTCTCTACCGCCAGGAAGATGGTTCTGGTTGGGTCGCTGAAATACCCTCGCTCCCTGCTTGCTACGCACTGATGAGAACGCGTGAAGAAGCGCTTGCTGAGCTATCGAATGTCTTTAGTATGATCGAAGACGAATATCGTGAAAAAGGACAGTCGCTTCCCGCCGACTCCACCGAGATAGTGAATGCCTAGCGCTTCGGCGCGTGAGTTTCAGCGCGTCGCCCGCTTGCTGGGATTCGTGCTTACACGGCAGAAGGGAAGTCATGCCCGGTGGAACCATCCCGACGGGCGATCCACGACGATTCCGGTGCATGGCGGCCAAGAGATTGGTCCTCCGTTGTTTCATCAAGTCCTGCGTCAACTGGGAATTACCCTCGATGAGTTTCAAAAGCTCCGCTAAGGACTAGGTAGGTTCTGCTAGGATTGCAGAAGCTGTGATTCCCCAACGTGAACAACTCGAAGCGGACGTTCTCATCGTCGGCGCAGGCCCCGCCGGTCTCTCCTGCGCGCTTCATCTCGCCAATCTCATCAAAGAGCACAACGACTCCGGCGCCAAGCCCCAGCTCTCCGCGGAAAATATCTACGTCCTCGAAAAAGGCCGCGACATCGGCGCTCACCAACTCTCCGGCGCCATCATGAATCCCAAAGCGCTCGCCGAACTGGTTCCCGGCTATGAGAAATCCGCGCCGCTCGATACGCCCGTCACCGATTCCGCCGCTCTCCTCTTCACCAAGAATTCCTCCTTCCGTTTTCCCATCACTCCGCCGCCCTTCCAGAACAAGGGCAATTACGTTGTCTCGCTTAATAAACTCACCAAGTGGCTTGGCGGCCTAGTCGAAGCCGCCGGCGTTAATGTCTTTAAGGAATTTGGCGGCGCGCAGTTGATTTATGAAAAAAATGGCGTTGCCGGCGTCATCACCGAAGATAAAGGCCTCGACAAGAACGGCAAGCCCAAATCCAATTTCACTCCGGGCTACGAACTCCGCGCGAAACTCACCGTTCTTGCCGAAGGCTCGCGCGGCTCGCTCACCAAGCAGCTCGTCGCCTCAAAAAAACTGGAAAACATCAATCCGCAATCCTACGGCGTCGGCGTCAAGGAACTCTGGGACATTCCGCCCGGCCGCATTCCTCCCGGCTATGTGGCTCACACGCTTGGCTGGCCGGTTCCCGCGAGCATGTACGGCGGCGGCTGGATTTATGGCCTCTCGAACAATCGTCTCTCCATCGGCCTTGTCGTCGCTCTCGAATACGCCGACCCTTACTTCGATCCGCACGCCGCGTTTCAAACCTGGAAAACGCATCCCTTCCTGAAAAAAATCCTCGAGGGCGGCAAGCTCGTCCGCTACGGCGCGAAATCGCTTCCCTACGGCGGCTGGTACGCCTTGCCTCGCAATACTGTGGACGGCGTCCTCATCATCGGCGATTCCGGCGGATTTCTCGATTCCCAGCGCCTCAAGGGCATTCACATGGCCATCAAGAGCGGCATGCTCGCCGCCGAAACCATTTTCGACGCGCTCAAGTCCGGCGACGCCTCCGCCAAAACGCTCGCCGCGTTTCAGCAAAAAGTTGAATCGAGTTACATCAAGCAAGAGCTATGGAAGGTCCGCAATTTCCACCAATCCTTTCAGCACGGCATGTTCCGCGGTTTTTTTCACACCGCACTTCAGCAGATCTCCGGCGGCCGCGGCCTCTTCGATCCCATGCACGCTCACGAAGGCTACAAGGCCTACGAAAAAATCAATGGTCGCCTCGCGCCCGAACGTTTCAAGGGCGACGCCAAGCTAACCTTCGATCGCCTTACCGACGTCTATCATTCCGGCACTCGCCACGACGAAGACCAGCCCTGCCATCTGCACATACTCGAACCAAACATCTGCACGACAACCTGCGTCGTCGAATATGGCAATCCCTGCCAATATTTTTGTCCGGCGGCTGTCTATGAAATGACGAAGGAATCGGGCGGCCAGCTAAAGCTGAAAATCAATTTCGCCAATTGCGTCCACTGCAAGACCTGCGATATCGCCGACCCTTATCAAATCATTGACTGGGTCGTTCCCGAAGGTGGCGGTGGTCCCAACTACGAAGGCATGTAATCAAGCTGCTTTTCCCGCCGCCGCGCTTCCAATCTCCTGAATAATTCTCTCAAGGCAACAATCCGAACACCGTGATTGCACCCTCGCCCCCCACATACACTTTTCCGTTTGCGATCGTTGGCACTGTGAACTTTACCGCCGTGGCCGCCGCTCCCGTCCCGGACGTCGGGCTGCTGTACAGCAAATTCATCGTTCCTGCATCGTAAGCAAAAAGCTGCGCCGGCCCCGCCGTTCCCGAGCCGTTCACGGAATTGTTGTTCGTCGTGTCCAGCAGCCACACGATTCCGTTCGACGAGCCCTGCCCGGAAATCGAGGGCGTAGCTCCCGGATACCCGAAAGTATGCGCTCCTGTCGTCGTCACTGCCGTCAGCATCGCATTCCCAACACTAAACGCGCGAATCACATCCGAAATCGCCGCCACGTAAATCCTTCCGTTGAAATACGCCGCCTTTGAAAACATTCCTCCGGTCACGGCGCTCTCATTCAGCCCATTCGGCAGCGTCACTTCTTGAATCACATTGTCCGCTGAGCTACTGAACTGCCCGAGATTGCTTTGATCGAGCAGGTAGAGAAGATTCGTCTTCCCCGTGGCGATTGCCAAATGGGGTTGAGTCGCCGAACCCAAACCGTCCGGCAGAATCGTCACGCCTCCTGAGCCTAGATCAATGTCATTTTGCCGTAACGTGTCCTGATCTTTCGGCGTGAAAAAATCGGCCACTGGCGACGCAGCTGCGGGATTCACTCGCACAACCGAATCGCCAAAGCTCAGCGATCCATCGAAGTCCCCATTCGCGATTTCCACCCAAATGTCTCCCGCCGAGTCCACCGCCGGTCCCGCTCCCGCCTGCCAGATCCCTCCTTTTGAACTCCCCACGCTGGTGTCCGTCGCGGCCCACTCGAATGTCTGTGCCAGCGTTGCCTTGTCATATCCCACCAAATAACCGTGATACGAATTGTTGTCCCCGTGCGACCCAAATCCTAAATAGACATTGTTTCCGCTGAGCAGCAGCGCCGGCCGCTGCGCCTCTATCAGCGGGTCGAATCCCGTGAACGAGACGTCCACCGGACTTCCCGCTTTCTCTGCTCCTGTCACGAGATCGATCGCATGCAGCCGCGCGTGATACGTCGCATTCGATTCCTTCGATTTCGCGCAGAGATACATCGTGTTCGTGCTCAGATCGATCGCCGGCGTCGAAGTCGCTCCAATTTCCGGATGAAGATCGTCCGCTTCGCCCGTATCGGCGGCCGGTATCGTGGTCTCTCCGGAGTTCGCTCCGTACGCCGCGCTGAGCAGGTTTGCCTTCCACAATTGCTGGCAGGGATTCGCGTCCGCGTCAAACGCATAGACAAAATCGCTCTCGGTTGCCACATAAAGCACGTTGTGTTTCTTGCTGTCGCTCATCGTCAGATTCGCGACGTAAAGCGGCTGCGCGTAGACGTGTCCGGGAACCGTCCCGTTTTCCGTCACTGAGCACGAATAAAGTTTGCCGAATGTCGCGCTTCCCACGTTTGCGGGTGTCATTGCAAACTCATGGAGGTTCTGTCCCGTTCTCTGCACGTCATTCTGCGCGGTCAGCACGCCTGTCAAATCCGTAACACCGATCGTGGCCGTCGCCGTTTTGGAATTGTCCGCGTTGCTCGTCGCGGTGATCGTGAATGATCCCGTCGAGCTCGAAGAGAAGCTCGCCGCCGTTAGCGTTTTCCCGCTGAGCGTTCCCCCCGTCGCGCTCCAGCTCACTCCCGCCGCTCCCACGTCGTTCGTTACTGTGGCCGTCAGATTGATCGTCTGCGAGAGCGTCGCGCCGGTTCTCTGCGGGCTCACTGCCACGCTGACGTTCCCCGGCGGCGGAGGCGGCGGCGGAGGGTTGGACGATCCGCCCGAGCATCCCCAGACGGCCAGCATGCCGCCGATCAGTACGCCATTTCCTCGAATCAGCGCACGCATTGCGCGCTTCGCCGCTACGCCATTCATGGTGAACTCCTGAGTCTGCGGAAATTACCTGGTTGCGGCTGGCCTGTGAGAGTTTTGCCGGACGCCGCCGTGCTCCTGGAAACGTATCATGACTGGATTGATCTTCCGAACTCTGGAACCAGGCGTTTCCTGCCAGGCAATTCGAGCGAAGGTTCGCGCCTGCCCACCAAACGCACAACTCTCTTGAGCTACCCGCTCCGCGACCACAGGTGCCGGAAATAGGCCCGCACGCGCTGCGTCATGGACTGCTGCGCCTCAGATTTTGACGCAGCTTTAGGTGCCGAACTTGCTGCCGGCGCCGCCAAAGCCGCCTCAGGCTTCGCTTTTGGCGCTTCTTCCACTTCTCCGCGAAACACCAACGCCGGCCTCACGCGCACAGTCCTCACAATCGCCATCAACGCCGGGTCCGGCGCCGGCTGCACTCTCGCGTTTGCATCAAACCGCAGCGGGGGCATGTCCACTTGGTAGATTGGCTCGCCCTGCGATTCCGTCGGTTCCGTTTTGGACGCCGCGCTGCCCGCAACCGGTTCCGCCTCGCTCGCCTCTCCCGCTGCATCTTGCGTTTTCGCACCAGTCGCCTCGGTACTCTCTCCTCCCAACCGCGGCATCGGCATCGCCTTTGTCATCTGCAAATCGCATTCGCAATGTCCCGCGCCGTTTCCCATCGCGTCAATCTGACCATTCGTTAGAAGCACGTCCTCGCCCTGCGGCACGATCACGCTTTGCCCAGAAAGCTGCTGCTCCACTCGGACCGCTCCTCGATACGTTTTCAGGCACATCACACCCGGGTTTTCGAATCCCGCCAGAATTTCTCGAGGCTCGTTCCCGATCGCGATTGTCTGCGCCTGAATCTGCGCCGTGTACACCGTTAATGCCGGCGCGTCCGCAACGCGCGCGTGAATCGTTCCGCTTTCGAGCGCCACCGTCAACGCTCCTCCCGCTTTCAGCACCGAAAAATGCGCCGGCCCGCAAATGGAAATCTGCCCGCCTTCCACCAGGCTGAGCCGCGCCTGCCCCGATTTCACGCGCACGTCGGCTCCGCTCCGCAAGACCGTCTTCACCTGCGTGCCCACCACCTCCACGCTCATCGGCCCTGTCACCGCGATGTCCTGGCCCTCGATCAATCCGACTTCATCGCTCGCGGGCTGATCCGCGCTGGCCGTAATCGCCACAAGCGCCGCCGCGCCGATCAATCCACACACCAGGCCCGCCAGGCCGCAGCGCCTCGCAAATTCACGAATGTGCTTTGTCGAGCCTGCTCTCAATCGGACACCATCAAGCTGGGCGAGGGACTCTCGCCTATACTATACGTTACGTCAGCCCCGGCGCAGGCGCATCCGGGGACTTGCAAAATGTCTATGAACTCTCCGCACTCGTCCGGCGCAGCTCTTCCCGGCTCCGCTCCGGATCCTGCCGAATCTTCCTCGCCCGCTTCCCCCAGCGCGCATTACGACACGCGCCTCCCCGATCTTCCCTGGTCTCGCCGCATCCAGATTCCTTTCATTGCCGCCGCTGTTTACAGCGTCATTCGAATCCTCGGCCCAACGCTGCGTTATGAAGTTCTCGGCTGGCAGAACGCCGAACGCGTCCACGCCTCCGGCAAGCGCTGCATCTGGGCTTTCTGGCATCGCGTTATCATTCCCATTGTTTGGTGGCATCGCCATCATGGCGTCGTCGTCATGAACACGACGGCCTTCGACGGTCAGTGGACTCGCAAAGTCATCGAATGGCTCGGCTTCGGCACCGCTCAGGGAAGCTCTTCGCGCGGCGGCTTGCGCGGACTCGCCGTCATGGCTCGTCGTCTCGAAGAAGGACTCGATTGCGCTTTCACGATTGACGGTCCTCGCGGCCCTCGCTTCGTCGCCAAGCCCGGTCCCGTTATGCTTGCTCGCAAAACCGGTTGCCCCGTCCTCGTTTTCCACATCGGTGTGAGCCGCGGCAAGACCTTCGAAAAAACCTGGGACCACTTTCTCTTACCAGCGCCTTTTTCCCGTGCCGTCATTCTCTTCGCTCCGCCGATTTACGTTCCCGCGGACGCCAACGCCGAACTCCTCGAATCCAAGCATCAAGAAATGCAGCGCGAACTCGAACGAGTGCGCGATCTTGCCGAAGGCTGGTTCTCTCTCAACGAAGCGGAACGCCAGAAACATCGCGCCGAGTTTTCAAACTAACCAGCGAAAGTTGTAGCTTTGGATTCGGCTTTCCCGATTCGAACTGCGCCGCGAAATACCCTGTTCAATCTCCTGCGCGTTCTCCCAGCTTCACCGGCACATCCAGCTTCTTCCCGCCGCGGTATACCGTCACCATCACCGTGTCGCCTGGCCGGTGCCGGTTCAAAATCAAATTCATGTCGGACTGGCTCCCGATGTTTTCCCCGTCAATCGAGACGATCACGTCTCCGCCAATCGTGATTCGCTGCATCCCTGCCAGCGCTTCCTGATTTCCGCCGTGCAATCCCGCCGCAGCAGCCGGCCCTCCCTGCGTCACCTGCTCGATCAACAGTCCATCCTGCACCGGCAAATCCAGCGCTTCGGAAAGCCATCCGCCCACCGAAAGCGTCTGCACTCCCAGGAACGCTTCTCGCACGCGCCCTTCGGTAATCAAGTCGTGCGCGATCCGTTTCGCCGTGTTCACGGGAATCGCGAACCCGATTCCCGCCGTCGTTCCGCTCGGCGTGTATATTGCCGAGTTGATTCCGATCACTTCGCCGTGCGAATCAATCAGCGGTCCGCCCGAATTCCCGCGATTAATCGCCGCGTCCGTTTGAATCGCCTCGTCAATAAAAGTGGATTGGCTCGTCTGCACCGTCCGGCCCAACGCGCTCACCACTCCCGTCGTCAGCGTGCTCTGAAAGCCAAACGGGTTTCCAATCGCCAGCACTTTTTGTCCCACTTGCAGCTTCGAGGAATCTCCCAGCGTCAGCACCACCAGCTTCTTCGCCTTCGGCTCGATCTTGATCAGCGCCACGTCGTTTCTCTGGTCCGCGCCGATAAACTTCGCCGCGTACCGCGACTTGTCTCCCAGCACCACTTCGATCGATTGCGCTCCCTGCACCACATGGAAATTCGTCAGGATGTATCCGCGCGGGTCTATCACGAATCCCGATCCCGCTCCTTCCACCGGCACCGGGTCCATGAAAAAATCGTACTCCGTCGCCTTCGTCAATATGTTCGCGACCGCCGGAGACACCGTCCGGTAGACGCGCACATTGATGGACTCGTCGTCCGTCAGCCCCGCGTCCCGTGCGGCCGTGTCCGCCACGTCCATCATCCCAGCCACAGGTTGGCCCGAAGCCGGCAGCGCTTCCACTTTCCTCGGCTGCCGCTGGCCCCATCTTCCGCCTGCCCAATAAGCTCCGCCGATCAGCACTACCGCTAAGATTGCCAATCGCAGTGCATTTGCCTTGTTGCCCGTTCTCATCTCTCCGGTCCTTCCTCGACCCCCGGGTTTACGATATCACACCGGAAATCACGCCCTCGCCGCCTCGTCGCTCCTGCTCTTTACCTTTAGACGCTCTCCGCCGCTCCCCGCCTCAGCTTCTCCGCCAGCTTTTCCACCTGCCGCTTCGTCTCCGCCAGCGTTTCCGAGCAGTCAATCTTTTCCGTCGCGTATTTCAATTTTTCTTCCACCGGCATTTGCGCCGCGATTCTTCTTCGCGCCTCTTCTTCGCTCAGCCCGCGCGCTTTCAATCTCTCCAACTGTTGCTCCGGCCGGCACCACGCCACTACCATTCCATCCAGCCGCTTCTGGTAGCCCGCTTCCACAAGCAGCGCTGCTTCCACAAACGCCGCATTCTTCTCGCCCGCCTTTTCCCACTCCTCGAACTTCCGCACCATCTCTTCTTCCACGCGCGGGTGCACGATCGCGTTCAGCCGCTTCAGCTTCTCTCCGTCCGCGAACACCATCGCCCCGAGCTTCCCTCGATCCACTCGTCCCGCGCCATCGAGGATTCCCCTGCCAAACTCCCGCACCACTTCCTCATACGCAGGCCGGCCCGGCTCGATCACCTGATGTCCCAGTTCATCCGCTTGCAGTACAGGAAATCCCAATTCGCGCAGCATCTCTGCCACGGCGCTCTTCCCGCTCGCAATCCCACCTGTAAGCCCGAGTCGCAGCATTCCTTCGGTTAGCGCGTCGCCGCGCCGGCGGGGCCGCCGGCCGAAATCGTTCTTGGGATCGCTTTCGCTCGCCGCATCCGCGCCGCTTTCACGGTGTTGCTCATCAGCATCGTGATCGTCATCGGTCCCACGCCGCCCGGCACCGGCGTCAGCGCTCCAGCCACGTTGGCCGCGTCTGGATGTACATCCCCTACAAGCGCGTTCCCCTTCACCCGGAATTTTTCCAGCCGCGCCGGCAAATTCCTGAACAATCGCTCTGCTTCCGCCGCATCCGTCACGCGGTTTGTCCCCACGTCAATCACCGCTGCTCCCGGCTTGATCCAGTCCGGCTGCACGAATCCCGCTTTCCCCATCGCCGCCACCACGATGTCCGCGCGCCGCACCACCTCCGGCAAATCCCGCGTCTTCGAATGGCAAATCGTCACGGTCGCATTCGCGTGCATCAGCAGCAACGCCATCGGTTTTCCCACAATGTCGCTTCTCCCGAGCACCACCGCGTTCGCCCCCTCGATGGGAATCTCATTCCGCCGCAGAATTTCCATGCATCCCGCGGGAGTGCACGCCACCAGTCCCGGCCTGCCGCTCACCAGTTTTCCCAGGTTCATCGGATGGAATCCGTCCACGTCCTTCGCCGGATCCACCGCTTCCAGCACGCGTTTCGTATCCACCTGCGGCGGCAGCGGCAGTTGCACCAGAATCCCGTCCGTGTCGTTGTCGCGATTCAAATCCTCGACGATCGCGAGCATATCCATCGTGCTGACGCTCGCCTCCGGCGTCAGCAGCCCGCTCGCCATCCCCAGTTGTTCGCACGCCGCGATTTTGCTCTTCACGTAAAGCTGCGACGCCGGATTTTCTCCCACCAGTACCGCCGCAAGCCCCGGCCGCACGCCCGCCGACGACAAAATCGCCACTTCATCCTTCAACTCCGCGAGCATCGCATCCCGGATCTTCGTCCCGTCCAGTATCCGCGCCGTCATTCTCTCTTCATCCTTTTCCGCTGGAACTCTTCGGCTACTACGCTTCTTCGCGCACCGGCCCGCTCAAATTGTCCCCCACTTCTCCCCCTCTGGCAAACCAGCCTTCTCACTTATAATCTCCTCATGGCTTCCGCCCCCGGCCCTGCTCCCTCCTCGGCGCATCTCAGCATTCAGTCTGTCAACATCTTCGTCCGCAATCACGATCGCAGCATCCGTTTTTTCGTGGAGAAGCTCGGCTTCCATCTCGCCTACGACGCCAAGCTGCAATCCGGCGAACGCCTCGTCGCCGTGGCTCCGCCCGATGGTTCCACCGTCCTTTCCCTCGTCGTTCCCAAGCCCAAATCCGCCGAACACAAACTCATCGGCCGCTCCACCAACGTCGTCCTCATCACCGAGGATGTCATGTCCAAGTTTCGCGAGTGGTCCGGCCGCGGCGTCTACTTTCATTCCACTCCGCGCCTCAAGCGCATGAAATACAATTCCGAAGCAGACTCTTCGAATCTCGCCGCGTCTTCGCCCATCCTCGGAGTCGAATCCACCATCTGGGGCAGCGTCGTCGCGCGTTTCCGCGATGTGGATGGCAACATCTTCTATCTCGTCAGCTTCGATGAAGTCACTCACGCCCTCGAAGCCAAGCGCCGCGCCGATGCCGCCAGACTCGAAGCCGAACGCCGCGCCGCTCAGGAGCTCGAAATCGCCAACGAAGTGCAGTGCCGCTTTTTCCCTCAACTCCGCCCGGCCATCCCCGGACTCGACTACGCCGGTCGTTGCTACTCCGCCCGCGCTGTCGGCGGCGATTATTACGATTTTCTCCAGCTCGGCCCGGATCGTTATGGCCTTGTCATCGGCGACGTTTCCGGCAAAGGCATAGCTGCCGCTCTGCTCATGGCCAATCTGCAGGCCCATCTTCGCGGACAGTGCTCCACGTTCCTCGATGAGCCTCGCCGCCTCCTCCAGTCCGTCAATCTACTTTTTTCTCAAAACACTCCCGACGGCGCCTTCGCCACTCTCTTTTACGGCGATTACTGCGCCTCCACCGGCAAGCTTCGCTATGCCAACTGCGGCCATCTTCCCGCGCTCGTCCTTCGCGCCGATGATTCCCTCGACCGCCTCGAGGCCACCGCCACCGTCCTCGGCATTTTCAAAAAGTGGGATTGCGAAATCGGCGAATCGTCTCTCCACCCCGGCGATCTTCTGGCCCTCTATACCGACGGCATCACCGAGGCCTTCAACGATTCCCGCGACGAGTTCGGCGAAGCCCGCCTCCTCGAATGCCTCCGCCGCCACCGCTCTCTTTCCGCTCAGTCGCTCCTCGAATGCATCGTCTCCGACGTCCGCCACTTCTCCCCTCTCGAGCAGCACGACGACATCACCCTCCTCATCGCCAAGTCCGCGGCGCAGTAATGTTGCGCGCTCGTCGAGCGCTTACACTGTCCGGAATCTTCGTTCGATCAGATGAAGTACGTTTGAAAAGTTTGGGAACTTTCTTACCGCCAGCGGAACAGCTTCAGCGCTCCCACAAAGCACACCAGCAGCCACGCCGCCAGCACTCCCATTTGCGGCAGCATGCTTCCCAGTCCCGCGCCTTGCAGCATGTTCGCTCGCAATGCGTCAATCGCCGCCGTCAGCGGCAACGCCTTGATCAGCGGCTGCACGATATCCGGAAATCGCTGCGCCGAAAAAAATACGCCCGACGCGATCCACATCGGCAGCATTACCGCGTTCATCAGTCCCGATGCCGCCTCGATCGTTTTCGCGCGCGAAGCCAGCAGCAATCCCATCGCGCTGAACGACAGCGAACCCACCAGGCACACCACCCCCAGATTGAACAGCGATCCGCGCACCGGCACATGAAAAATCCACACGCCGAATCCCAGCACCACGCCCACTTCGAGCACCAGCATCAAAATCCGCGAGAATAAATACGACAGCAGAAAATAGGATTTCGGCATCGGCGTCGCCACCAGCCGCTTCAGCAATTTTTTCCGCCGCGCGTCCACCACCGTGAATCCCATTCCCCAGATCGCGCTGCCCATCAAATTCATGCCGATCAATCCGGGTATTAGAAAATCGATATACCTCGATCCCGGCTCCCGCAGAAAATCGTCGCTCGTGTGCACCGGGTCCACGCGTCCCGCGGCCTCTTGCACCGCCCGGTCCGCCAGCATTTTCGCCGTCCGCCCTTCGGGGTTCGTGTCGTCGTATTCGTAGACCACCGCTCCCTTCGCCCCCGGCACCGCCAGCAGCGCCACTTTTCCCGTGCGCAACGCATCCCGCGCCGCCGCTTCATCCAGCTTCTTGACCGACAGCAACTTCTCGTGCCCCAGCGATTGTTCCAGCGTCGTCGAAGTCGTCGCGATTTTCAGCACGTCTGGCGGACGGTTGCGGAACGCGATTCCCAGTCCTGCCGCCAGCAATATCGGAAACACGAAAATCCAGAACATCGCTTCCGGCTCGCGCATCGTTTCGCGGAAGCGCACCAGCGTCAGTTGCACCAGCGCGTGGTCCGCAAACGATTTTCCCCGCGGCGCTTTCCGTTCCGCTTCCCGCGCTCCCACTCCCGCAATCGCCGTCGTTTCACTCATTTCGTTCATTCATCCCGCAAATGCCGCCCCGTCAGCGACACGAACACATCCTCAAGCGTCGCCGAATGCGTGCTCAATTCCGTCAGCGGCATATTTTGCCGCGTCAATTCCGCCAGCAGCGCCGGAACCGCCAGATGCAATTCCATCACTTGCAGCTCGATCGTCTCATTCTCCGTCCGTACGTCGCGCACTCCCTCGATCCGCCGCAGCGCCGGCAAATCCAGTTCATGCGCTCTCGCCCCCGCCGAAAACGCCACCAAATGTTCCGCGCAAATCGAGGCAATCAACTCCCGCGGCGTCCCCAGCGCGATCTCTTTTCCGTTGTCCATGATTGCCACGCGGTCGCAGAGCCGTTCCGCCTCGTCCATGTAGTGCGTCGTCAGCAGAATTGTCCGCCCGGATTGTTTGAACTGTTCGATCAACTCCCATAGCTGCCGCCGCGCTTGCGGATCGAGTCCCGTGGTGGGCTCGTCGAGAAACAGAAAATCCGGATCACCCACCAGCGCGCACGCCAGCGCCAGCCGCTGCTTTTGCCCGCCGGAAAGATTGCCCACTCGCGAATTCTTTTTTTCTTCGAGTTGCACCAGCGCGATGGCTTCTTCTGCGCCGGGGCCCTGGTTGAAAAAGCTGCGAAACAGCCGCAGCGTTTCGTGAACCGTCAGCTTTTCCGAAAGCTGCGTGTCTTGGAGTTGGATCCCGAGCCGCTGCCGCAGCTCGTTCGAATCCGTCGCCCAGTGCAGCCCAAGCAGCTCCACGTCCCCGGAATCCGGCGCCGTCAACCCCTCGCAAATTTCTACCGTCGTTGTTTTCCCCGCGCCGTTCGGCCCGAGCAGCCCGAAGCATTCTCCCGCGCGCACTTCCAGCGCGAGCCCGTTGACGGCTACCACGTCCTGGTAAGTCTTGCGCAGGCTCTTGACCCGCAATGCGGTTTGCGGAACGGCGGCAGGCATGAAAACAGTATCGCGTCCCCCTCCCTGTCTTGCAACCTCCTCGCCTTCCGCCTTCGCGAAGTTACGGTCCATTCGCTTTCCTCTCTCTGCTCCCCGAAATCCCGGCCGTGTGACGACCGTCACATCCCCGCTCCTCTCGCGCGGACTACCATCCGCCTCCGCAGCGTTCCCAAGTCATTGCCGTAGCGGGCCGAACGCCCCTACCTGCCCGGCACGCTGCAATTCTGAATACGTCACCCTTTAAAGGAGGATCCCGATGAGCGCTCCCTTGATCGGAATGGGTTTCCATTCGTTTGCTGTTCTCTTCGTTCTGAGTGCGATTGCCGCGGGAATCGTGCATTGGGGTTTCGGCTATCGCTTGTTCCAGGGTTTTGACGGGTTCATCGGGCAGTGGATTGTTGCCTGGCTCGGCGCCTGGCTGGGTCCAGCGGTTCTCGGCCATTGGTTTGACTCCGCGATGGTCGCGCATATCTACCTGATTCCCGCGTTTCTCGGCGGTTTCGCGGGAGCTCTCGCTGGAACCATCAACGCGAAGATTCTTGCGAACATCGCCATCCTGAAGGGCTGAGCAGCGGCGTCTCGCGGAGCCTCCAAAAAATGATCGCAAGCCCAATTGCCGCAGAGAAATCTGTAAAGACGCGGGCAGTCGCGCAACACCAGAATCCGCCCGCAGCGATGTTGTGCAAATTAGCGAGCCGCTTCTGCGCGGGCGAAGCAGCGCGCGAATCGGTGACCACGCGCGTCCAGTTCAAAGCCGCCCCGGATTTGGTCTGGCGCACCATCCGCTTCTTCGAGGAAATTCCCGGCAAGCCGCCGTTCTTCCTTCGCTTGCTTCTGCCGCAGCCCATTCGAACGGAAGGCGACAAGATGCGAACCGGCTCCAGCGTGCGCTGTGTCTACACGCGCGGTGAATTGATCAAGCGCATCACCAGCGTGGTGCCTGCCAAATCCCTCCGCTTCGAAGTCGCCGGACAGCGCCTCGGCATCGAAGATTGCCTCGTCACTCTCGGCGGCTCTTACCAAATCACATGGCGCGGCGGAAAAACGGATGTCGAGTTGACCACGCATTACCGAGCCTATTTGCGCCCGCGTTTCTTCTGGCGAAAAGTGGAAGCTCTCATGATCGGCCAGCTTCATCGCCGCATTTTTCGAGGATTGGATGACGCTTTCTACAAAGAGCGCGCGGCGAAAAGCGCCCTCGTCGCCGTGGCTCTGCCCTCGCAACGCGGTTCTCGAGGAGGTCTTGCGTGCACAGCTTCTCCCTCGCCTTCCCGCCGCTAATTCTGATCCGCGCAAGCATCGCGCTGGTCTGGCTGTATGAAGGGTTGTGGTGCAAAATTCTCGGCGGCGTGAAGTTGCAAGTCGAAGTCGTTCAGGCGGTCCCTCGCCTTGGCCCGCGCTTTGGTGCAGCATTTCTGAAACTGCTCGGTCTGCTTGAAATCGCGATCGCCGTGTGGGTGATCTCGGGCTTCGCTCCCGCGGCGTGCGCCATCGTACAAACGGCCCTGCTGCTCGCGCTCAATGCCAACGGCCTTCTCTGGGCCCGCCACATCATTCATGAACCGGCCGGCATGGTCATCAAGAATCTTGCTTTCCTTGTGCTGGTCTGGGTTTCCGGCGCGTTGCCCGGAGGCCGCCTGTGACTCCAGAAACGGCATGGCGCACTGGACGGCTTCACTCTTCCAAGGGACCGCAACGGCTCCTGTTTGGCCGCATGTATGAAGACGCCGAAATAGAACGAGCAGCTTTTGCCGGACGCGGAAGAATCTTCTGCATCGCGTCGGCAGGCTCCACCGCGTTGGCTCTGGCCACCGAACACGAAGTCGTCGCTTGCGACATCAATCCAGTGCAGTTGGAGTATGCAAAGCGAGCGGCTGCGGGCGGAGCAGCTGAAACGGGCGATGCGGAAAGAGCCATGCAGTTCGCCCGCTTTTTCATGCCGCTTATGGGCTGGCGCAAAGCATTGCTCAGCGATTTTCTTTCGCTTGACGATCTCGATGCACAGTCTGAATTCTGGAAGCGGCATCTCGATACGCGCAGGTTTCGCGCCGCTTTCGATGCTCTGCTTTCGCGGCCAATTCTGCGTGCCGCCTACGCTGCGCCGTTTCTTTCTTTTCTCCCGGAAAAATTTGGACCCGTCTTGAGGAAACGCCTCGCGCGCGGTTTTGCCCGGCATAAGAATGCTTCAAATCCGTTTGCTCGTTCGCTTCTCCTCGGAGAAAGCAAGCTTGCTAATCCGCGTGTGAACCAGAATATTCAATTCGTGCTCGCCGATGCCGCGTCCTGGCTCGAGTCCTGCCCGGAGGGCAGCTTTGAAGGTTTCGCGCTCTCGAATATTCTGGATGGCGCGGCGCCTTCTTACCGGGAAAGGCTTCTTCGCGCTGTGCGCCGCGCTGCCGGCGATAACGCCGTCGCCGTGCTGCGAAGTTTTGCCGAGCCGCCCGCCGGGTTCGCCGGCAATCGCGCGGAGTCCGACCGCTCGCTGCTTTGGGGTATCGTGGACGTCCGCAACGCCGGCGCGTTCTGAAAGCAACGCCGGCGTGAAAATTTGTCATCTCAAAAAACCGGCATGCCCAAAAAAAGCGCAGGGCTTTTGCTCTATCGCGAGCGGAATCGCACCCTCGAAGTGTTTCTCGTGCATCCCGGCGGACCCTTTTGGGAGAAGAAGGATGATGGAGCCTGGTCCATTCCGAAAGGCGAATTTGGCGATGATGAAGACGCGCTGGATGCCGCCAGGCGCGAGTTCGCCGAGGAAACCGGAATTGCCATCGAAGCGAAACTCGAATCGCAGCTCGCAGCTCTGACTCCCCTCAAGCAGCACAGCGGGAAAATCGTTCACGCTTGGATCGCCCGCGCGGATTTCGATGCGGATTCGATCCGGAGCAACACGTTTTCTTTGGAATGGCCGCCGCGCTCGGGAAAGCAGCAGCAATTTCCGGAAGTGGACCGCGCCGCCTGGTTTGATTTGCCCACAGCCTCACGCAAAATCCTGAAAGGCCAGCGGCCCTTTCTTCAGGAACTCCAGCAGCGCCTGCCGCGCGTCCACCGCTCAGTCTAGAACCGGCCTCCTTCCGCCTCTCTTTCTTTTGGGTTGACATCTGACCCGAGTGGGCGGATACTCAGGTGAAATGTCTACCCAAGAAGAAAAAGACCGCCTCGAACTTTTGCAGGGCACTCTCGACCTGCTCATCCTGCGCACCCTCATCTACGGCCCGCAGCACGGCCAGGGCATCGCCCGCGCCATCCAGCAATCTTCCGAGGAAGAGCTTCTCGTCGAGCACGGCGCGCTCTATCCCGCGCTCCAGCGTCTCGAAGAGCGTAGTTGGATTTCCGCCAAGTGGGGCACTTCTTCCAACAATCGCAAGGCGCGTTTCTATTCCCTGACTGCCGCGGGCCGCAAACAGCTCGTGCGTGAAACCACGAAGTGGAAGCGGCTGGCATCGGCGATTGGCAGGGTTCTGGGCTCCGAAGTGAAAGGAAGCTGAAGCGATGTTCTGGCGCAAGCGCAAAGCGAGCGACTTCCGCGCGGAGATCGAAATGCATCTCCAAAATGAAGTGGAGCGCCTCCGCGAGCAGGGCCTGAGCGAAGCGGACGCTCGCGCCGCCGCGCGCCGCGAATTCGGCAATGTGACTCACGCGCAAGAAAGTTTCTACGAACGCAGCCACTGGATGTGGCTGGACCACCTGAAGCAAGACTTTGGCTTCGGCTTGCGCATGCTGCGCAAATCTCCCGGCTTTGCAACGATCGTCGTGCTCACGCTCGCCCTCGGCATCGGCGCGAACACCGCGATTTTCAGCTACGTGAACGCCTGGCTCATCAAGCCGCTTCCTTATCCCCAGGCCGATCGTCTGATGGTTTTCCTTTCGCACGATAAGAAGAAAGGCTGGACGAACAACGAAGTGACGTCCGCCGCCGACTTTCTTGATTTTCAGCGCGCCAACTCTTCCTTCCAGCAAACAGCCGCTTGGACTGGCTGGAATTTTAATCTCATCGGCGACGGCGGGCCGCCCGCGTTCGTCGAAGGCGGAAAAGTAAGCTGGAGTTATTTTGAGACGCTTGGCGCCAAGCCAATTCTCGGTCGCACCTTCACGGAAAAGGATGACGTGCCGGGAGGCGGTCACGTGGTGGTGTTGGGCCAGGGGCTCTGGCAAGGACGATTTGCCGGCGATCCGGGAATCGTTGGGCGAACCATTCGCGTGGATGACGAGCAGCGCGTAGTCATCGGCGTGATGCCCTCGACCTTTCAATTTCCTTTAATGGGCATCGCGAATATGTGGACGCCGTTGGCGCTGACCGAAAAGCAGCGGGCGGACCGAAACAACTCGTGGTTTTCCGCCTTCGGCAAATTGAAGCCCGGCGTCAGCGAGGCAAAAGCAGCCGCGGAAAGTGAAGCGATTTTTGTCCGCCTCGAAAAAGAGTTTCCAACCACGAACGTAAACGTGACGCAGCTCGTGCGTCCCATGGCCAAGCAAATTGGAGAAGAGGAAGGCACCACGCAAGTGATGATCTGTTTCTGGATCGTCGGGCTCATCCTTCTGATTGCCTGCGCGAACGTGGCGAACCTGATGCTCGTGCGCGCCACCCGGCGTGCCAAAGAGTTCGCAGTGCGGAGAGCGCTGGGCGCGACGAGAGCGCGTTTGGTCCGTCAAGTCCTCTGCGAATCGCTTCTCATGTTTTTCCTCGGCGGCGTCGCCGGCGCTCTCTTCGGCGCGTGGGGAATGAAATGGATCGAGTCGCAGATCCCGGCGCACATTCGCGGCTATCTCGTGAACTACGGCAAAGTGGACCTGGACTTCACGACGCTGGCCTTCACGCTTGGCATCGCCCTGCTCTGCGGCCTGGTGTTCGGACTTGCTCCGGCTTTCGAAGGTTCGCGCACCGATCTCAACTCTCCGTTGAAGGAATCTTCCGGCCGTGCCTCCGATACCAAACGCGGCGCGCGCTTGCGCAAGACGTTTGTCGGCGCGGAGATTGCCCTCGCTGTAGTCGTGTTGATTTCCACGACGCTGCTGGTGAAGAGCTTCGTGAATTCCGTGCGCACGAGTCCCGGATTCAGCCCACAAAATCTCATGGTTGCGCAAATGCAGCTTCCGAAAACGAGATACCCGCAGGAGTCCACGCTCCGAAACTTCAGCGACCAGGTTCTGCAACACATCCGCGCCTTGCCGCAGGTCATTTCCGCGGGCGCCGCAAGCTCCGTGCCCTTTGGAGGTTTCGGAGAGACCGTGGCCATCGCCGCGGTCGGCAAACCCAAGCCAAAGCCCGAAGAGCGGCTCGGCGCGCGCTTCACCGCCGCCTCGAACGATTATTTTTCCGCGATGAAGATTGAATTGATCAAGGGCCGGACCTTCACTTCCGAGGACGCTCCCGGCGGCTCGCCCTCGGGAATCATCAATCAAACTCTCGCGCGCCAGTTGTGGCCGGACGAAGATCCCATCGGCCATCAGCTCGAATACGGCGACCACGGAGCTGTCTGCACGATCGTGGGAATCGTGGGCGACGTCAAAATGTACAACCTTCGTTCGAGGCCGGAGCGGCAGATGTACGTGTCCCTCTCGCAATTTCCGTCGTCGTCCTTGGGATTCGTGGCGCGCGTCGCCGGCGGCGCCACGGAAATGGGCAAGGAAATCCGTGATCAAATCTGGACCGTGGACAAAGACCAGCCTGTTTCGACCGTCGAGCCGCTCGACACGCTGATAACGGTTTCGGACGCCGGCAACCGCGTGCTGACCAAGTTGATGGTGTTCTTCGGACTGCTCGCGACATTTCTAGGTTCGATTGGCATCTACGGCGTGATTGCCCATCATGTTTCGGAGCGCACCCACGAAATTGGGATTCGCGTGGCGTTGGGAGCCAGTCCGCTTCAAGTGCTGCGCATGGTGCTGATGCAGGGCATGAGCCTCACTCTCACCGGTCTTGGCATCGGCTTGTTGGCCGGCTTGGCTGCGGGAAAATCGCTTGCCTCGCTGTTGTACAACGTTACGCCCGGTGATCCGGCGACGTTCTTTTGCGTGGCATTGGTCTTCGCACTGGTTGCCGCCGCAGCCGCATATTTGCCCGCGAAGCGCGCCATGCGCGTAGACCCCGTCGTCGCCCTTCGCCACGAATAATTTCTTGCTGAATAGCGAGTAGTCAGATTCCATCGCACAGCGTGCTGCTGGTGAGTGCCGGGTACGTGCGGACCTGTCCCACAAAAATCGAGAGCGTGAAACAGGCGCGGTTATAAACGCGCAGCCGGATGCGTATACGCAGAGAGAGGCTACGCGGCTGATGAGCGCGAATCGCGGACTCGTGCGTTTGCTTTGGGCGGCGGTGATTTTTCTCGCGCTGATCGGCGTGGGTGTGGCCACGCGCCGCGCGATCGTTCTGTACCATCCGCAGGCGGCGCCGCGAAACGCGCGCTTCGCTCCGGCGGCCGCGCTCGATGAACATTTTGCAAGCGAGCGCGGATTGATTCTCGCGCACGTGATTCCCGGCATTCTCTTCATGATTCTGGGGCCGCTGCAATTCGTGAAGAAATTGCGCGCGAAATACCCACGGCTGCATCGCTGGTCTGGAAGAATTTTTCTATGCGCCAGCGGGATCATCGGAGTGACCGGGCTGACGATGGCGTGGGGCAAGACAATCGGCGGAATGGATGAGACCGCGGCGATCACGCTGTTCGGAGTTTTCTTTTTATTCGCGCTCGCCAAAGCATTTTGGCATGCCATTCACCGTGAGTTCGCGCGGCATCGCGAGTGGATGATCCGCGGTTACGCGATTGGGCTTGCAGTCGCCACGATTCGTCCGATCATCGGAGCATTCTTCGCCGTATCGGTTGCGCGCGGGCATGTGCCGGACCCGCACGAATTCTTTGGCACTGCGTTCTGGATCGGTTTCACGCTGCAAATGATGGCGGCCGAGGCATGGATCAACTACACGAGGCCGACGGCGGCAGCACGAGGCGAGTTGCTAACTCGCGGAGCCGTTTGATTTCGACGGATCGATTTCGATGCGGCCTTTGAAGTGCGCGCCGTCCTCGATGCTAATACGCGACGTGGAAATATCGCCGACGACGGAGCCGTCGGTCTTGATGTCCACGCGATTGCGCGCCATCACGTTGCCGACGATTTTTCCGTAGACGGTGACGGCTCCGGCATTCACCTCGGAATTGCAAACAGCCGTTTCGCCGACGATCAGTTGATGGCCGGTAAGCGTAATCGGTCCATCCACTTTGCCATCCACTTGAAGATCTTCGGTGCCGCGGATGTGACCTTCGATATGAAGGCTCGAGCCGAGGCGCGCGGCGGAGTGCGATTGCGATGCGATTGCGGATGGGCGGGGACCTAACTGAGCGCCGAGTGCGGCGACTGGGGCCGGCGGAGCGATCGGAGCTGGGGGCGGCGGAGCGACGGCTGTTTCAGGCTGCGTTTGCTGCTTATTCCACATAGTTCCTCCCTAGATGGGTTGAGACGTTTGGGTTGCGCCCAGCTGGGAAGGAGCAATGTGCTTGTACTCTAGTCGCGACGAGGGAAGGGAAGCAAAGCAAATTTGCGGCGGCGTGCGTGCTTGACAACCTGAACGAGAGGACGGGGCGCGAGGCCGGCACGC
Organism: Candidatus Acidiferrum sp.; assembly: GCA_035279745.1. Classification (GTDB taxonomy): domain Bacteria; phylum Acidobacteriota; class Terriglobia; order Acidiferrales; family UBA7541; genus Acidiferrum. The sequence goes on from DATEHE010000023.1 coordinate 109,727, forward strand.
GAAGCGCGCGCTCAGGCCAACGCAACGACGCGGTTGAGGAAGCTCACGAAATATTTCCAGACGAGATAGTAGACGATCAGCGCGACGGGCGCGAGAATCGGGAAAATGTGCGAAGCGAATCCGGGAATCTGAAAATCGAGCGCTCGGGTCATCAGCAGTCCGAGCGGGCCGAGAACGAACGGAAGAATCGCGCCGTGAATTCCGAGGGAGAGATGCGTGCGCTCGCGCGACGCGACAAAGAGCATGTTCCACAATCCCCAAAGATTGGGGACGGCGGCCATAGGGAAGATCATGACGCGCTCGAGCGGCACGGGCCAGTGATAGACGTAGTGAGCGAGCGTGAACGCCGTGACGCCGATAACGAGAATGACATTGGGAATCGCGATGCCTGCCATGTAAGCGCGCAAATACGGATGCTGGTTCATGGAAGCCTCCTTACAAGTGATAGAGCAATGCCGGGATAATCCCGGGGAAAACGATCAGGGCCGCGGCGGCGAGAGCGGCAAGCGTCCAGTCAAACCAGGGAACATGGACGGGCTGGCGCTGAAGTTGCGCGAGCATTTCCGGCCAGAGGTCGCGGCGCAATTCGGATGGCGAAGCGGGCGGCAAACTTTCCTTGAGAAGCTTGCGAAGATCGTCGTCGTTCTGGCGATGCGCGGAGTTCATTGCGTTGCTCCCGTATGAATGCCCATGGCGGAGAGCGTCTTGCGCAGCATGCGAACGGCGCGAAAGACGCGAATCTTGACAAGCGCGGCGGAGATGCCGGCGGCATCGGCGATTTTTTCGTAAGGCTCGTCTTCGACGAGCGCGAGAATCGCGACGAGGCGATACTTCGCGGGGAGCCGGCGAAAAGCGCGGCGGATTTTGCGCCGCGTTTCCAGTTGAAGCGCGGAATCGGGACCGGGAGGCGCAGGGATGTCCTCGGGCAGCTCGACTTCGCGGCGGGTGGCGCGAAGATGATCGAGCGCGGCGTTGGTGGCGATGCGGCGGGCCCAAGCGGGGAAATTTCCGTCGGGACGGAAGCGGGCCCGCGAACGGTAGATGCGCCAGAAAGTTTCCACGGTCAAATCCTCGGCGACGCCGGAGTCTCGTACGATGCGAACGATCCAGGCGTACACGTCGCGCTGGTATTGTTGGAAAAGCGCCTCGAAGGCTTGCAGGTCTCCCGAAGCGAAGCGTTCCAGCAATTCCATTCTTCACTCTCTATTCCAACTTACTGGTGTGGGACCGGGAAGGTTACAACGCCGGGCCGCGAAATGTTCCTGCGAGTTCAGCCGTGGGAGACCGAGTAAATCCTGGAGCGATACGGGATTTTTGACAAGAGGCACGGCCGAAGGAGGATGGAGAGAGTGGAGGTAAGTCCTTAAAAGTGAGCAGGTTGCGTCTGGGCTGGGTGGGGCAATGGGATTGCAGCGAAGAGCACGGGGTAGTTTGTCTTTGAAGGTTGCGCTCGAGCGGGACGCTCGATGAAGCGTCAAAAGGTGGGAACTCGCTGCGGCGAACGGCTCCTGCAGGAAGAATTCTGAAATGGATAGGGAGGAAGGGATGCGAACTGCACGGTGGATTTGCGCGGGGACATTGAGCGTGCTGCTTGCGGGAAGCGGAATGATTGCTCTCGCACAAGGGAACGGGAAAGGAAAGGGCAAAGGGCACAACAAGCACGATGACGATCGAGGCGAGTATTACCGCGACCACGATCGCGACGAGGCGCGCGGATGGTATGACGGACATGAAGGACATTTGCCTCCGGGATTGGCGAAGAAAGACCGCTTGCCGCCGGGGCTGGAACGACAACTGGTGCGGAACGGCCGGCTGCCGCCGGGTTTGCAAAAGCGCATCGAACCGTGCCCGCCGGAGCTGGTGCGAGTGCTGCCGCCACCGCCGCCGGACTGCGCACACGTGCTGATCGCTGGGCACATCGTGCTTCTGAACCGGCACACGAACGTGGTGGTTGACATCATTCATTTCGATTGAGAGAGGAACGAGCGCGGCGCCAGCGAAAGGAGAGGCGAAGACGAGCCGGCGCAAGGAAGCGTTCCCGCAGGCTTGGACGGGACGGCGCGGGATGCAGTACAGTACGCGAATCGCCGACAAAGGAGGAAGGAATGCCCGAAGCAAAAGGAATGTGGGAAGGCCTGTTCGACTTTTCATTTCGCGTGTACGCGACGCCGAAGATGCTGACGTTTTTGTACGGACTGCATTTGCTCGGAGGATTGATCGCGGGCGTGACATTCGTGGTGCTGGCTTTCCAGCAAGCTCCGGTGCAAGGGCTGTGGACGCTGCTGGGCGTGCTGGTGGGATATTTTTTGTGGATTTTGTATTGCCGGATTGTGTTGGAAGTGCTGGCGGCGGTGTTCCGGATGGCGGAAGCAATCGCGCCGGACCGCACACACGCGCAGCAGCAGCAGTAGCCGAGACGGAATCGAAGCGAGCGAGCTCCGAGAGCGCGAGGAGCAGGAGACACGCCGAGCGAAGCGCTTCTCCGAGATCACTGGCCCGCGAACTGGAAACGTGGATGGGAAGAGTTTTGTGAGCGATTCCTTGCCGCGCCAGTGCCTCGGTGGAGGCCGGCGGAGCGAATCCACGCGAGGCGGATGAGGCCTACCCGCGGAATTTTGTAAGTGTTGCTGATAAAAGAGTTAGCGCGGCGCGAAACCGCGATGCTCGACGCAGAGCCGCAAGCGAAACATCGCCCCTAAAAATTCGGAATGATAGATTCCCGGCAGATGGCACCGGAGGGAGTGGTGTTTCTGTTGGCTATGCGGCCAGCGGAGGCTGCTCCGCGCGATTTTGCTGCGGCGGATGCGGCAGCGATTGAGGGTTAATCGGAGGCGGGCTGAGCGGCGGGCCGCTGAGGAAAGCGAGAGCGAGCGACGGCGAGAGCAGCGGCGACGGTTTCGGGTTGACGGTGGTCGGGGAGCGGAGTTTGCGGCGAGTGGGCAGCAGCCCCTTTGGAACGAGGAGCGGAAGAACGCGGGCGCGGCTGCGGCGCCTGCGTAGGCGAAGCGCCGGAAGCAGCGGGACTGGTTGTGGACTCCCCGGAATTTTCAGCGGGAGCAGGAGCAGGCAGCGGAGCGGCAGGCTGAGAATCGGCTGGAGATTCGCGAGGAATGCGGAGGTTGCGATTCGCGTGAACGGAATGGGAGACCGCTTTGCGCCAGGCATCGTTGCCGAACGTGTGGATGAATTCATGCTGGGAGAGGCGAATGGTCTGGAGAAGAGTCTGGGTCAAGTAAGCGAGAGTGCGCGCGGTGCGCGGTTTGATGTGGCCTTGCAGAACCGCGGGAACGAGACGAGCGAGCGCGGCGGTGAGGTCGTTGGCGGAAATATAGACGCCGGAAAAGATGCGGGAAAATTCGTCGGCAAGGGAGGCGACGGCCTGAGATTCGGCCTCCTTTTGCGCGTGATAGAAACAGAAGTGAGGGCTGGAGGAGACGCGGGGAGTACGGCAGAGGCGTCCATCAGCGAACGAGAAACGGCAAAGAGAAAGACGATCCTTCGGTGTGAGACTTGGCATGTGACTGCTCCTTTTTTGATTTGAGTGAAGAACGGTGAATAGTGAATAGTGAGCAGGCAGAAGAAGATGCTTGCTCGCTGGTGGATGATGCGTATGCGTGGTGAAACCCAAGAACGCCCGAGGAGATTGGGCGCAGCGAGGGTTGACAGAGCTCGGGCAAGGTGCAGATGCGAAAGATGCTAGACGGAAAGAATACGGGCAGCTGGGTGTGTGCTACGGAGAAAACCCGCACAGGCAGGAGTGCCTGTGCTACTCGGAGAAAACCCGTGCCACCGCGAGAGAGTGTGCTGCCCGGAAAAGAAAACGCCTCGCGGGAAGCCGCGAGGCGCAGTTCTGAACAGGAGAAGTATAGGGTAGAAGCAATTCCATTGTCAATAAGAAAACGCGGTCAGGTGGATGGGAAGGCAGAGGAGTCAGCGCACAGGAATATCCACTTCGAAGTAGCCGCCGGGCTTGGCGGCGTTTACGGCGGCCACGACGCGGTCGAGGTGGTGCTGCAGCACAGGCCATTGCGGATTACCTAGGACAACAATCGCGATGAGTCGCTTGGCGAGATTCTGCTGGAAGCGAATATTTTTGTCTGTTGTCAGGAATATCTCGAAGCCCGCTTGTTCTGCCGCTCTCAGCAGCTCGCCGTTGCTTAACGTGTCCCAACCGAGGTCTTTCGCCCGTTGGATGGTGTGCCCAGCGAGGAATGCCTCGAGAGGCGCAGGCGTACCGTGGTCAAACAGGATACGCATTTAGAAGCGGGCGGGAGTTTCAAGGCTGCGCACGGCAAAATCCAGCACGGCCGTCACTTGTTCTCGTGTCAGATCGAACCACTGCATGATTTCTTCCACGGTGGCGCCTGCCTCGAGATTCTGGAATATCGTAGCGACGGGCATGCGCGTGCCTTTGAGCACCCAAGCGCCGCTGACTTTACCGGGGATGCTTTCGACTGCGGGGCATTGAGACCAATCGAGCGCGGGCATTTGAGGCACTCCTGCGGATTATTTTACGCCTTACTGGCTTGCGGCAACAGATTGCTTCCAACGGGGATGACCGGTAAGATTGTCTTACCATGGAAACGAAGATTTCAACTAAAGGGCAGGTGGTGCTACCAAGCCGGGTGAGGCAGAGGCTTGGACTGCGTCCGGGGGATGCGCTGGACGTGAAGCTGGAGGGCGACGCGATCGTGCTGCGACCGCGAAGACGGAGGCGGAGAAAGGCGAAAATAATCACAGACCCCCGCACCGGGCTATCGGTTTTGACGTTCGGGCCGGGAGCGCCCATTCTCACTCATGCGCAGATCAAGGAAATGCTGGCTGACTTTCCGTGATGAGATACCTGCTGGATGTCAGCGCGTTGGTGGCGGCGGGAGTCCAGAAGCACGAATTTTTTGAGCAGGTTGTGGCGTGGTTTCAGGAACTGAGCCCCGAAGAGGATGAATTCGCGACGTGCGCGATCACGGAGATCGGTTTTGTTCGCGTGCTTGGGCTTCCGCAATACGGACTTCCCATTGAAGAGTCGAAAGCGGTCTTACAGCAGTTAAAGGCCAGCAGCCGGATTGCATTTTCCTTTATTGCAGACGATCAGGATGCGTCGCGCTTGCCGCGGTGGGTGAAGATGCCGAAGCAGGTGGCGGACGGGCATTTGGCGCAACTGGCGAAGGCGAATGGGGCGGTGCTGGCGACGCTAGATCGAGGGATACCGGGAGCGTTTGTGATACCGGAGGAAAGTTAGCCGAAGATCCTGAGGATTAGGTGAAGAACTTACCGCAAAGAGGCGGTGCAGCAAACGGGACAGTGATTCCCCAGGTTCAGATTGTTTGAAGATGATTGCTGATCCACTCGAGAATTGGTCCGAAGCGGAACTTCCCGGTTGAGAGAGACTGCATGATGAACTCGTAAGCGGCCAGAGGCTGCACTTCGAGGTCAAATCCATTGGCCAGCAGGAAGGTGTGAGCGGCAGCAAAAGCGACGCGTTTGTTGCCGTCGAGGAACGGGTGATTGATTCCCAGCGATTCCATCAACGCCGCGGCTTCCTCAGCGACGGAGTTGTAGTATCCGATTTGCGGACGGAAAACAGCGGACTCGAGAAGAGCAGTATCTCGAATTCCGTGGACACCTCCGTAATCGGCGATTTGCTGGTGATGGATTTGCAGGACTTCGCCGATGGTCAAGTAGACCCGTTCGGCCATTTACTCCGCCAACTTGCGGTATAGGTCCCGGAATTTCTCGTTGGAGCGGCGGAATGCTTCCAGCACTTCCGGACGCACGGTGCGCTGGGAGGGGACAACGCTATGGATGTAATGGGCGATGGCTTTCTCGAGCAGGAATCGCTGGGACTGTCCGTTTTGTTTTGCGACAGACACGAATTCCTTGTAGAGCTTGGCATCAATGGCGGGGCCGATTTTGACGGTGGTCCGGCTAGGCATGGTAGGGAAACCCCTAAGAGCGATCATAGATGCGTTATCTTGAAGCGTCAAGATAAATCTAGATTTAGCTAGATACTGAATTTGGGAGCTTGTAGATGACTCTAAACCAGCACTCGCAAAGGCGGGGAGTGCGGCACGTGGCATCCGATGACGTGAGAAATTCTGCCGAGTGTTTGATAGCATTCCGGCCATGCCCACAACATTAAAATTCAGCAGATGGCTAGATTTGTCGCAGCTACCGGGCGGCTGGGAGATCAGCCGTGTTGCGGTTGATTGGAAAGGGAAGCCGCTCCTGTTGGTCGAAGAGGGGAAACCACCGTATCCTGGCAGGAACGCTTCAATAGAAGCGCAGGTAGCATGGATGAATACTCCACCTAAGGGATGCCACCTGGTCTATTGGGAAGGGGCGTCACGGCGCGCGCTTACTTTTGACAATTCGAGTCGCCTGTTTAGCGCTTTTGTACAGCAGTTCGACGATGGATGGTTGTTAAGCGGTGCTCGTAGCGGAGGAGCAGATGTTTGTGACAAGCGCGGGCAAACCAAGAGGACGCTCGACTTAGGCGATGCAATCAGAGACGTACAAACGACGGCAAGCGGGCGTATCTGGGTGAGCTACTTCGATGAAGGCGTGTTCGGCACTGGAATTGGACAAAATGGTCTGGTTTGCTTTAACAGCCTAGGCCGACCGATCTTTAAGTACGCAGAATTTGCAGAGCAGCACCAGCTCCCATTTATTCATGATTGCTACGCCATGAATGTGGCCGGCGAAGAGGAAATCTGGATTTCATATTATTCAGATTTCCCTCTGGTGGCGATGAGGAACTTCCAATTGGATCGGATTTGGAAGGAGTTTGGTTGCATAAGCGATGCATTTGCCATCCACGACGGTGCAGTTATCTTTCCGAAGTGCTACACGCGGAGCGAAGGGAAATCCCAGCTTCTACGCCGTTCTCTATCAAGCGCAACGGAGGCTGAAATCGTAAATGCCGTGGACGAGCGCGGAATGGCGATTGACGGATTATTTACGGCAGCGGTGAGAGGTGCTGACTTTTATCTCTTGACGGATAGCGCGCTGTATAAATTACAGATGGAATCGTAGGCTCATCGGCGCCGGGCAAGTGATGGGCATGGATTTCAGCTCGCGACAACCGCAAGCTGGTGAGTAAGTCTAGCTTCGCTGGAAATTACGCACCTCGCCGGCCCATCGAAAAGCGGCGAAGCAAAGTTGTCGCCCCGGAAAGCACGAGCATAGGCAGTAGCGAAGAGCGGCGACGTGAAGTCGCCGCGACTCAGTAGATGTCGTACTGCTCCCAGTGGAGGGTGGCGTCGGATTGGATGATGATGTGTTTGTGGGCGGTCTGCTCGAGTTCATCCATGAGCATGGACTCGCGGGTCTTCAAGGCTTTGGCGATTTCGGGATTGACGCGAAGAGTGAGATTGGGCGCATCGCCTTCCTGCGAGGCGGCCATCTTGCGGGCTTCGGACTGGATTTCATAGCAGAGAGTGGGAATGGACTTGACCATTCCGGAGCCGGTGCAATAGGGGCAAGGCTGGCAGAGAACGCGTTCGAGAGCCTGCTTGGTGCGTTTGCGAGTGATGCAAACGAGGCCGAACTCGTTGAAGGAAAGCGCCTTTGAGGGAGCTTTATCCTGTTCGAGAGCCTGCTGGAGCGCGGAGAGAACTTTTTCGCGATTGCGGCGCTCTTCCATGTCAATAAAATCCACGACAATGATGCCGCCGAGATCGCGAAGGCGAATCTGGCGGACGATTTCCTTGACGGCTTCGAGGTTGGTTTTGACGATGGTGTCCTCGAGGCGAGTGGAACCCTTGCCGACGAACTTGCCGGTGTTGACGTCAATGGCGACGAGAGCTTCGGTGTGGTTGATGACGATGTAGCCGCCGGATTTCAACCAGACCTTAGCGCGAAGAGCCTTGTCCAGCTCATGCTGGATGCCGAACTCCTCGAAGATGGGAGTTTCCTTGGTGTAGAGCTTGACCTTATTGACGAGCTTGGGCTGGAAGCGGGAGACGAATTCGACGATCTTGCCGTATTCCTCTTCGTTGTCAATCCAGATGCCGGTGAAGTCATCGGAGACGTAATCGCGGAGGATGCGTTCGACGAGATTGAGATCGCGATGGAGGAGAGCGGGAGATTTACGATCCTCGCTGCGCTGCTTGATTTCATTCCAGGTTTTGCCGAGGAAATCAATGTCGGCGCGGATTTCGTCGTCGGTGGCTCCGCCAGCGGCGGTTCGAACGATGAAGCCGCCGGGATAATTGTTGCCCGCTTCACTGACGAGGCGGCGAAGGCGGGAACGATTTTCGGCGGAAATAATTTTGCGGGAAACGCCGGTGTGATGAACGGTCGGCATGTAGACGAGGAAACGTCCGGGAAGAGCGACGTGGCTGGTGATGCGAGCGCCCTTTTTGCCGAGCGGTTCCTTGGCGATCTGGACGACGACGTCCTGACCGGCCCGGAGCATTTCGGAAATTAGCTGAGGACGGCGCGGCGGACCGGAATGGCGATGGCCGCGATCGTGACGAGGACCGCGCCGGTCAAAACGATGGCCGGGACGTCCGCCGCGATCGGGGCGTCCACCGCGGGAATCAGGACGGCCGCGGTCGCGACCGCCGCGTTGAGGCCGCTGGAAACGGGCGCGCGGATTGCCGCCAATGCGGGCGGAGTCTCGCGGAAAATCCTCGCGAGGAGCGCCGGGAGCGCGTGGAGAGCGAGTTTCGCCTGGAAGAAGAACCGAGTCATCGTCAAGGACGACGCGTTCGCCGATGGGTTCGGGAGCGGCGGCTTCGATGAGCTCGGGCTCGGCGGACTCTTCGAGAATTGGTTCGGCATCGGCATCCGCTTCGGCATCGGCCTCAGCTTCCGCCTCAGCTTCCGCCTCAGCTTCGCCACCCATGGCGACGACATGCTCGGCGGTTTCCTGAGCGGCGTCGGCGGCAAAATCAGCGCGATCGGCGGCGCGATGAGCTTCGACTTCGGCGGAGTCCTCGGCGGAGAGACCTGAGCCGGTGGATTCGGGAGCGCCGGAAACTTCGAGAAGAACGTTCCCGTGATGATTTTCCTCGGGGAGATCCTCGTCGTCTTCGGTTTCTTCGGAGTCTTCGGAGAGATCTTGCTCGTCCACGGCGTGTTCGTCGGCTTCGTCTTCCTCTTCGAGAAGAGCGGAATCGGAAGCAGCATGAATTTCGGCGGATTCGTCTTCGTCAAATTCTGCGCCGCCGGCGAGAGCGTCGGCTTCGGCGTGATCGGAAGTTTCCTCATGCTTGGCTTCGGCAAGCTCGGAAGAGAGCTGGACGGCCTGCTCGTCGCTCAAATCGTTTTCGGTTCGAACGGGTTCGGAAGGAGAGGCAGATTCGGCGGAAGATGAGGAACTGGCGGAAGGATGCTCTTCGTCTTCGCGCTGAGAAGCTGCTTCCGATTCGGAGCCAGCATCAGCAAGAAGCCAGCGAGGAAGGCCGCCGGAAAAACGGCGAGGAACAGCGCCGCCGGGACCGGAGGCAGGGATCGGAGGATTCAAACCGGCAGGCGGACGGAACGAAGAATTTTCGATGTCCGGCTGAGGCTCGTCCTGAAATTCGGGCTCGAGAGCAGGAGGAGGAGGAGAAGAGAGCGGTTTGCCGCGATATTTGGCGAGCGATTCGCCGGGAAGAAGAATGGGCTCCTCGGAAGAGTTGGAAGAGGAGGAAGAAAAACGCGGGCTTTCCGGACGGCGATTTTCGAAACCGCGCGATTCGGAGCTGCGGGATTCGTACCCGCGAGAGGGGCCGCGATTTTCGCCGCGATTATCGCGACCGCGGTTTTCGTAGCCGCCGCGGGATTCGTTGCCGCGAGAGTCACCGCCCTGCGGAGAAGCGTACTTGGAGGGCGGGAGATTACGTCCACCGGGACCGCGAGTATGACGGCCACGATTGCGTCCACCGCGCCGGCCAAAACGGCTGCCGCGACCGCCGCGTTCACCACCCCGATCGCCGCCACGATCACCGCCGCGGCCATAGTCCGAGCCGCCGCGATCGGAGCGAGGAGCGTAATTTTGCGTGGGATTGTAATGGGGCGAAAAGTTTTGGGGAGCGGAGGCGTTCGAATCAGGCTGACGCTCGTCGGCGGGGTCGGAATGAAGCTCGTCATGGGAAGCGGAGAGATGAGACTCGCCGACAGCGGGAGGAGCGATGTTGCCGGAAGGCTCATCGAGAGGGAGATCCACGGAGGAAGAAGAATCGGGCGAGGATTCGGCTTCGTGAGAATCGTGAGAGGTGGAATGAGAAGCGCCGGAGTGAGCGAGAGTTTCGCCGGGAAGCGCTTCGATGGTGAAGGGGGCTGAAGAGGAGGGAGCAGGGACGGCCGATTCGGAGTGGCCGTGGCCATGATCGTAATCCTCGAGATTTTCGAAGACGTCACTGACGTAGAGGAAAGCGTCGCCATCGAGACCGATGTCCACGAAAGCGGACTGCATGCCGGGGAGGACGCGAGTGACTTTACCCTTATAGATGCTGCCGACGAGGGCGAATTCTTTTTCGCGCTCGATGTAGATTTCGACTAGCTGACCTTCTTCGAGAATAGCGACGCGACGCTCGTGGGAGGACGCGGAGATAACCAATTCTTTTGACATGAAAACTCCTGACTGTGAGTGGCGCCGAGAAAGCAGGGAGCCACGTGCATAAAAGGCCGACGAGGGCCGAGGGGAGGCATCGTTGCGCACAGTAAGAGACGGGAGGCCGAAGGAGACGGAGCCGTGTCAGCTTGCGCTGAGGCACACACAGGCCACACGAAGAACGAGATGGCTTGGCGTTCGAAGCCGGAGGGAATAATCCTCATGCTTGCGAGGCTGGTCCGTCGCCGGAAAGCTTCCGTGCGAACGGCGGACGATGCTGTCCTCACTCTAAAGATCCTTGAATCCGTGACCCAGACAAGCCGGGCCAACATAACCGACCGCGAGGCGTTCGCCAGAGCAAACGCATGGCGCGGGACTGGCGTAAGGCTTAGTTAACGAAGCGGCGGAGCCGAACATTCATAACCAGACCAATCGCCAGGAAAACAAACAACGTGGCGGAACCCCCGTAACTCATGAGAGGCAGCGGGATGCCGGTCACGGGCATAGCACCAATGACCATGGCCACGTTGACCAAAACGTGAAACCCAAGCGCAGCTGCGACGCCCATTACAAGAAACATGCCGGCGCGGTCTTTCGCGCGCTGAGCGTTCTGTACTAAGCGTAACAGAAGAGCCATGTACAACCCAAGGGCAAGAAGAACACCTTTGAAGCCCTGCTCCTCGGCCCAAGCCGACATGATGAAATCGGAATAGCGGACGGGGATATAGCCGAGCTGATTCTGAGTGCCGTTGCCAAAACCTTTTCCCCAGAAGCCGCCGGAACCGACGGCGATCTTGGACTGAAGGACTTGATAACCGGAGCCCTTGGCGTCCACCTCTGGATGGAGGAACGAAGTGACGCGCTCGCGCTGATAAGGCTTCATAACGCGCCAAGCGACGGGAAGCATCAAGAGGCCGATCAGCGTGATGGCCGCGGCGTGTTTCCATTGCAAACCGGCGAGAAACGCGCCGACAACAAGCAAAGGCATCAGGACGAGCGCCGTCCCCAAATCGGGCTGCTTGAGAATCAAAGCCAGGGGCACTCCGACGATGAGGCTCGCCTTGATCAAATCCTGAAGGGAAAGCTCATCGGTGCGCACTTCCGCAAAGAAGCGCGCCAACACAATAATTATAATCAATTTGACGAGTTCGGACACCTGGAGAAATTCGCCGAGGACGGGGATCCAGCGTTTTGCGCCGAAGCGAGTGTGGCCGAAAGCGAGGACGGCAACAAGAGCGACAATGCCGATGAGATAGAGAGCGGGAGCCTGATCGAGGATGAGGTGGTAATCCAAGCGAGAGAGAGCGAACATCAGGATAAAGCCGACAAGGAGCCAGCGGAGCTGTTTATTCTGCATACCGGCAAGAGAACTGCCGTGAGTGGCGGAATAGATTTCGAGGACGCCAAGAGCGCAGATAGCGGCGAGGATAGCGAGAAGCCACCAATCGTAATCGCGAGTTCCAGCAACGTCTTTCATATCCATCCCAAGCAAAAAATGAGCTGCCTAGCGGCGCGGCAAATCGGCGACGGCGGCAGCGGAATCCCCCGAAGTTACATTGGCTGATTTGAGCGGCGGCTGAACGGCAAGCATGGCAGCGGCTGCGGCAACGCGCTCGGAATCATAGCTCTGGTTCGCGGCGTTGAGCTGACCTTGCGATTTCTTGGCCTTCTTATCGTAATAGGCCTTGATCACGTCGCGGACGACAGGGCCGGCGGCTTCGCTGCCGTGTCCGCCGCCTTGCACGAGTACAGCGACGACGATTTCCGGATTGCGGCGCGGAGCGTAGCCGACAAACCAAGAGTTGTCCTTGAATTCCTTGGTTTTGCCGAGGCGGCTGCGAAGATCGTAGTTGATGATTTGAGCGGTGCCGCTCTTGCCGGAGAATTCGATGCCAGTGAGCTTGAGAGCGCCCGCAGTCCCGCCGGCTTCGTTGACCACGCTATACATGCCGTCGGTAACTTTCTCGACGGTGTCCTCCGAGAGCGGGAAGCGGACAACGCCGACGTTGGGAGCGTCCTTGATGAGATGAGGCTGCATAAAGACGCCGCCGCTGGCGATGCCACCGATGGAGCGCGCGAGCTGAAGCGGAGTGGCAGTGACGGCGCCCTGGCCGATGGAGACGGAGATGGTTTCACCAGCATACCACTTGCGATGAAAGACGCGCTCAACCCATTCTTCGGAGGGCATGACGCCGGATTCCTCGGAAGGAAGATCAATGCCGGTTCGATGGCCGAGGCCAAGATGAGTGGCGTAGTAGGCGATGCGCTCGATGCCGAGCTTCATGCCGACGTTATAGAAAAAGATGTCGCAGGATTGCATGATGGCTTTATGAAGATCAACAACGCCGTGAGGCTTCTTGCCGTATTGCCAGCACTTGAATTGGCGGCCGTAGAATGTGGCGTAGCCGGGACAGAATGCCGTGTAATTTTCCGGAGGAACATGATCCTGGAGCATGGCGACGGCCATGATGATTTTGAAAACGGAGCCGGGAGCCAGCTGAGCCTGGATGGCGCGATTGAGAAGAGGATGCAAAGGATCGTCGTTGAGTTTTTTCCACTCTTCCGGGCTGATGCGAATCGCAAAATCGTTTGGATCAATGGTGGGATGGCTGGCCATGGCGAGGACTTCACCGGTGCGAGGATCGAGAGCGACGACAGCGCCGGGGCGGTCGCCCAGAGACTGCTCGGCGACAAGCTGAAGATCGTAATCAATGGTGAGCTGAATCTGTTTGCCGGGGATGGGTTCCTGTTCGGTGAGCTGGCCGAGGTCTTTGACTTCCTTGCCAACGCTATTGACGATGACGCGGCGCATGCCGTCGGTGCCGGTGAGGATGGAATTGTACTGGCGCTCGAGACCGGATTTTCCGGCGAGGTCACCGGGACGGAGCTTGCCGTTGCTGGATTCGATTTCCTGCTCGCTGACTTCACCGACGTAGCCGCTGGCGTGAGCCATGAAGCCGTTGGGCAAATAACGGCGGCGCTGGACCATGAGCATTTCGAGAAGCGGAATATCGGTGCGATGAGATTCGATGAAGGCGACGTCGGCGTCGGTGGCTTCCGGCTTGATAACGATGGGCTGGAACTTGGGAAGATTTTTCGTGTTATCGAGCTGATCCTTCAAATCCTGAATAGGAATGCCGAGGCCATCAGAGATGGCGGGAAGATCCTTGAGGACAAGAGCGGGATCGTCGCGGAGGAGGAGAACGCTGAAAGAAGGATAGTTGTCCACCAGGACGCGGCCATCGCGATCGAGCATGCGTCCGCGAGGAGCGATGATGGGGATGGCGCGAACGCGGTTGCGCTCGGCCATTTGAGAATATTTATCGGAGTCAACGACCTGAAGTTTCCAGAAGCCGATAAGCAAAAGACCGACCATGCCCACGATGACGTAGGAGGCGATGGCCAAACGGGCCTGCGGCAAACGATTGTCGTCACGAAACCAGTACGACACGAAAACCCCGCGCGCGAGTCCTTGATGCGGCGGCCGTCAGAGGCCGAAGCGAGTCTCAGGGCCAGAGGCCCGTCCCGCAAGAGGCCGGGATATGCTCGCGGCACACATGCAAATGGAGCGTGGGTTTCGAAATTCCGTCGAAAACAATTCTCGAAAATGAAGTCGAGAAATTTCCCAGGAGCTCCCGAAGCACAGCCGGACTTCGATTGCGTGCACGCAACGAAGACATTTTTAAACTAGCACCCGGGAAAGAAGGCCGCAAGCCGTCCGAGAGGACAGGTGCGTAAGGAATACCCTTCGCGGGAGAAACATATTTATTCGTGGCGAAGGGCGACAGCGGGATGGACGCGCGAGGCGCGAAGAGCGGGAAGGAAGCAAGCGAGAGAGGAAACGAAGAGGAGGACAAGGATCGTCGCAGCGAGAGTGAGCGGGTCCGCGGCACTCACACCAAAAAGCAAATTGCGAAAAGCCTGGCCGAGGGCGAGAGCGCCAAGAGAGCCAACGGCCACGCCGATGGCGGCGAGTGTCAGACCCTGCGCGAGGAGACTTCGAACGATGTCGCGGGGTTGTGCGCCGAGAGCGACGCGAAGGCCGATTTCCCTGGTGCGGCTGGCGACGGAGAAGGCAAGGAGAGCGTAAATGCCGAGCATGGCAAGAAGAAGAGCAAAGGCAGCAAAACCCGCGAGCAAGGAAGATTGGAGTTTGCGTGGGGCGAGATAGTCTTCAAGCATTTGTTCGAGAGGGAGAACGCCGGTGATGGGCTGATCTTTATCAACGGCCCAGACTTGCTGGCGAAGCGTGTTGGCGAGAGCCATGGGATCGCCGGAGGAGCGGAGGACGAGATAGGAGGGAGCGAAGTAATCGTGCTGGTCATAGGGAAAATAGATGGTTGGACGAGCGGGTTCATCGAGTCCGGAGGAGCGAACGTCGGCGACAACGCCGACGACGTTGATCCACGGCTCAGATTGGGAGCCGGAATCGCGTTTGATTCGGGCACCGACGGGACTTAGTCCATGCCAATAGTCGCGCGCAGCGGATTGATTGACGATGGCGACGAGGGGAGTGTTCGCGGCATCGCGCTGGTCAAACGTGCGGCCTTGAACGAGTCTCATGCCCATCGCCTGCATATATCTGGAGCTGATCATTCTGATGTTGGGGATGAGACGCTGGCCCGGAGCGAGAGCGGGGTGGCCCTCGATGGCAATCGAACTGGCGCCACCCCAGTTGGTGAGCGGGAGCCACGTGGTGCAACCGGCGGCGAGGACACCAGGAGAATGGTTGAGGCGATCCAAAACTTGTTGAAAGAAAGCATTGCGGCGGACGGGATCCTGATATTTGGGGAAGGGCAGGTCGGTCTGTGCGGCGAGGACGTGGGACGGGCGAAAACCTGGATCGAGTCCGCGAACGTTGAGGAAGCTGCGGACCATGAGGGCGGCGCCGGAAAACAAGACGAGGGCGAGGGCTACTTCGGAAACTACGAGGACGTCTCGCATGCGAGAGCCCGCGCCGGCGTGAGTGGCTTCTTTAACCGGCGAAGCGATATCGAGCCGGGAAATGTGGAGAGCGGGGGCCAAGCCGAAAAAGACGCCGCAGAGAAGAGAGACGGCGAGCAGAAAGAGAAGGACAGTGAGGTTCATGCCTGAGCCATCGACCGGGGCAAGACCGTTTGGAACGAGGTAAGCAAGAAAGCGAGAACTCCACAGGGCGAAAAGCAAACCGGCAAATCCAGCGACGAGGGAGAGGAGAATGCTTTCGACGAGGAGTTGGCGAACAATTCTGAGGCGACTGGCGCCGAGAGCCAAGCGGAGGAGAAGCTCTTTTTTGCGGCTAGTTGAGCGGGCAAGCTGGAGGCCAGCGACATTCGCGCAAGCGGTCAAGAGGACGAATCCAACCGCCGCAAGAAGAAGGATGGAGGCGAGACGAGAGTTGCCGGTGAGACGGTTGCGAAGGGGAACGGCGTAAGCGCCGACATTGGCATTGGAATCAGGGAACTGAGCGGAAAGGCGCCGCGCAATTATTGCGAGATCGGCATTCGCCTGGCGAAGAGAGATATTTTCTTTGAGGCGTGCAACAACTTGCAAATAGTGGCTGCCACGCTGGGCAAGGTCCTTGTCCGAGAAACGCATGGGAATCCAGATCTGAGTTTCGCGATCGGGAAAGACGAAGCCGCGAGGCATCACTCCAATGATGGTGTATTTTGCGGAGTCGTTGAGCCAGATTTGTTGGCCGAGGACTTGCGAGCTGCCCCCGAAGGTAGTCATCCACACGGCGTGGCTGAGGAGGGCGACGCGGGGCGCACCGGGCTTGTCCTCTTCAGGAAGAATGTTGCGACCGAGCATCGGCTGGACGCCGAGCAGGGGAAACATGTTGGCGGTGACTTCCTCGCCGACCAACTGGATGGGCTCGCCCTGGCCGGTGAGGCTGAATCTTTGGCGCTCCATGGCGGCCATTCCGGTGAAGACGCGGTTATCCGCTTGCCAGGAAGCGAAATTGGCGGGGGCGGGCGTGTCCTGAGGGAAGCCATAGGCGGAAGCATCTTCCCAGACCATAACGAGGCGGCCGGGATCGCTGAATGGTAGCGGGCGAATCAGGACGTTGTAAGCGACGGAGAAGATGGCGGTATTTGCGCCGATGCCGAGGGCGAGAGTGAGCACGGCGGCGGCGGTGAAGCCCGGGCTTTTGCGCAACTGGCGAGCGCCGAAGCGAAGGTCCTGGAAAAATCCTTCGAAAGCGGCAAAGCGGAGCATTTCCAGGCTGCTCTCTTTTGTGCTGGTGACGTTGCCGAATTGGCGGCGAGCGGCGTAGCGGGCTTCCTGAGCGTCCATGCCGGACTGGAGATTTTTTTGTTCGCGCATGGAGAGATGGAAGGCGAGTTCGTCGCGGAGGTCGGCGTCCAACTGGCGGCGCCTGACGAGCGCTTTGAGTTTGGCGAGGATTCTGTTCCACGATTCGCGCAACATCGCTGTTTCCTTATGCAGTTTGCAAAATGCGGGCGACAGCGCCGGACATGCGATGCCAGAAGGCGGTTTCCTGCGCGAGTTGTTTTCTGCCGGAGACGGTGAGGGAATAAAACTTGGCGCGGCGATTGTTGTCCGAGAGGCCCCACTCGGCGGAGAGAAGGCCGCGGAGTTCGAGACGATGGAGCGCGGGGTAGAGAGCGCCTTCCTCGACGCGGAGGATATCGTCGGAAGTCTGATGAATCCATTCGGCGACGCCATAGCCGTGCATCGAGCCGCGAACTAAGGCTTTTAGAATGAGCAAATCCAAGGTGCCCTGGAGCAAGTCTCCGGGGTTATCGGGCTTGTTCTTCATGGAAAGGTCCCTCCCGTACAGAAAGCCTTATATCCATAAGACGTTTAGGGGAGGGAAATGTTCCATGGAAAAAGCGGGGATGGCAGAAATATTTTCTGAGAGGAGCGCGGGTTTCGCTCCCGCGAGGCGAGAAGGTGCCGAGTCGCGTGACGATGAGGTTGAAGGAGCGGCGTTACTGGCGGTCAAGGCGGAAGGCGGCGGCCTGATAATCGCCGCGCAAGTCGAGTTGAATGCCGTGATTCATCCACCAGGAGCCGGAAGCGGTGGCCGGAGTGTCTGGATCAGCTTTACCTTCGATCCAGGTCAGTCTGTAGTTGGCGGCTGGATCGAGGCCGAGCAGTTGGAGCAGAGGAAAACCGCGGCCTTCCTGAGTGGCGTTGGCGAAGGAGAAGACGACGGCTTGGTTTTTGTCCGGGGAAACGGTTTCGGTGGAAGAAAACTCGCTGTCCTTGAGCGGGCTGATGAGGCGATAGAGATCGCCGCGAACGATGGTGCGCTGAACGGAGTGGTAATCCGCGATGAGACGCTTGGCGGTGGCGAAATCTTCGGGCGTCCAATGATTCAAGTTGGCGCCGATGCCGAGAGAACCTTGCATGGAGCTGAGCATGCGGTAGGCGAGAGAAGTGGAGCGATGGTTCAGCCAGTGAGGCGAATCGGTGACCCAGGCCATCATGACTTGAGGAGTGTAGGCGTACGTGAAACCGTCCTGCATGGAGAGACGATCGAAGGGATCGGTATTGTCCGACGTCCAAACTTCATCGGCGTAGCGGAGAATGCCGAGATCCACGCGGCCGCCTCCGCCGGAACAGCTTTCAATTTCGATGTTGGGATGCTTGCGACGAAGCTCCGCGAGAATGGAATAGAGGTTGCGGATGAAGGCGACGTAGACGCGCTTTTGTTCATCGGGAGGGAGTTGATCCCAGCCGGGCTCGGACCAATTGCGGTTGTAATCCCACTTGAGAAAGGCGATGTCATTTTCGGTGAGAAGTTTATCGAGGAAACCTTCGACGTAATCGCGGACGTCCTGTCGTGCGAGATTGAGGACGAGCTGGTTGCGCGCTTCGGAGCGAGGGCGGCCGGGAAAATTCAGAACCCAATCAGGATGCTTGCGATAAAGGTCTGAATCGGGATTGACCATTTCGGGTTCGACCCACAAGCCAAAATCCATGCCGAGGGAATGGACCTTGTCAATCAGCGGCTTCAGGCCGTGCGGAAATTTTTGCGGATTGACGTACCAATCGCCGAGACCGGCATGATCGTTTTTGCGCTGGCCGAACCAGCCGTCGTCCATGACAAAGCGGTTCACGCCAATGGAAGCAGCTTTTTCCGCGAGGGCGATCTGGCCGGCTTCGTTGACGTTGAATTCGGTGGCTTCCCAGGAGTTGTAAAGGACGGGGCGGAGTTTCGGGTTGGGTGCGTGGGGAAGAATTTTGGCGATTTCGAATTTGTGGAGGAGGCGAGAGGCGCCGCCAAGTCCGTGATGGGAATAGCCGGCATAGAAGACCGGAGTTTCGAGAGATTGGCCGGGATCCAATTTGTAGCCAAAATCAAAAGGATTGAAGCCCCCGGTGACGCGAATTTCGTCGCGCTGCGTTTTTTCGACGGTGATTCTCCAGGAGCCGGACCAAGCCAAAGCGCCAAACCAGACTTCACCGTGCTCTTCACCGGCGGCGAACGGGCCAGTGCTGGTGTGGCTATCGTCGCGCGAGATGGCAAACCAGGGATTCGCCTGATGACCGGTAGTGCCGCGGCGGCTCTCGATGACGCGCGATCCGCTTTGAATCGGCTCCTGATTCAGGGTCCATTCGCCGGCCCAGCGGCCCGTCAGATAGCTGAGAGTGTAGCGCGAAGGAGGAAGAGTCCATTGGGCGGCGGCAGCTTGCTCGATGACGACGGGCTGCTTCTCGCGATTCTGGATAGCCGCGGAACGGGCGAGGATGCCGGAGTCCGGATCCATTGAGTAATGGAGGGTAACGTAAATTTCGCGGGAGATATCCTTGAGCTCGACGTCAATGACTTGCGGGCTTACTTGATTGGCGCTGACGAAATGGAGGACGAGATCGCGATTGCCGTCGGGGAAAGTGATCTTGAGGGCGGGTTCGATATAGAGACCTGCGCCCCAGCCGGAATACTCCTCGGGCGTGGTGGTATAGGAGGAATCGAAGGAGGCGAGTTCGGGGAGAGAATGGGCGGGAGCAATTTCGTCGTGAGCGCCAAGTCGGCCGCCCCAATAGATGGATTGCAGTTCGCCGCGCTCGTTGACGCCGAAGACGTAGGTAGTGTTGCCGCCATCGAGGCGGAAGACGGGACGATTTTGAGCGAGAGCGGGAAAAGGGAGGAGAAGGACTAAAACGCTTAACCCGAAGAGGGCTGTGGAGAAATGGCGGCAGAGATTCGTTTGTATTTTCATTTGGCCGTATCCTAACACCGGCGGAAGTGCGGTTGCCACAAGAGCTTCTGGAAATTCGGCGCGCATTGGGCAACTTGCCCGGCGCGAGGTGCACGCGCTATCGTAAACTGATTCCGCTCATGCAAAGCGAACCATCTTCTCCCCCGCGATTGGCCCTGATCGGAATGTCCGGCGCTGGAAAATCCCATTGGACAAGGAAGCTGGCGGCTGAAGGCTGGACAGCGATTTGCTGCGACGATCGCATCGAGGAAAAATTGGCGTCGAGGCTTGCAGCGGGAGGGCACTCCGGGATCAATGGAGTGGCAGCATGGATGGGCTGGCCGGACAGTCCCAAGTACGCGGAAAGGGAAGCGCAGTACCTCGAGGAAGAGATACACACGCTGGGAGAAATTCTGACCGGGCTGGAGCGCGAATGGGAACGGTCGTTGGTGTTGGACACGACTGGGAGCGTGATTTATACCGGAAATAATTTGTTGCTGCGATTGCGGCGGCGAATGACGGTGGTGCATCTGGCAGCGTCAGCGGATGAGCAGCAGCTTCTGATCGAGCGTTATTTGAGCGATCCGAAGCCAGTTTTGTGGCGCGGGGCGTTTCAGCCGAAGCTAGGCGAGAGTGCGCGAGAGACGGTGGCGCGGTGTTATCCGGCATTGATCGCCGCGCGGCGACAGAGCTACGAAGCGCTGGCGCACTGCACATTGCGGGTAGCCGAGCTTCGCGAGCCGGGATTCGATACCGCGGAATTTCTAGCCAAGATACAGAAGCAGCTTGGACAACCTCGATGAGGTACCGTAGCACGAGCCGAAAGGCACCGCTGACTTCGCTGCGCGGCGCGGTGCTACGAGGGCTCGCTCCCGATGGCGGGTTGTACATGCCCGCGGAAATCGCGAGGCGCGCGCCGGAGGAACTCGAAGAATTCCGCAGCTTGCCGTTCACGGAAGTGTGTTTTCGAGTGGTGCGGCCGTTTGCGACGCCGGATGTGCCGGAAGAAGTGCTGTGGCAAATCGTGGCGGAAGCCATCAATTTTCCGGTGAAGCTGGTATCGCTGTCGCCGGGGCTGCACATACTCGAACTGTTTCACGGGCCGACGCTGGCGTTCAAGGATTTTGGCGCGCGGTTCATGGCGCGGCTGATGGGATATTTCGTGCGCGGAGAAACGAGGCCGCTGACCGTGCTTGTGGCAACTTCAGGCGACACGGGGAGCGCGGTGGCGCATGGATTCCTGGGAGTGCCGGGGATACGCGTGGTGATTTTGTATCCCTCGAAGCGAATCAGCGAAGCGCAGGAAAAGCAGTTTACGACACTCGGAGAAAATATCACCGCGCTCGAGGTATCCGGCAGCTTTGACGATTGCCAGAGGCTCGTGAAGCAGGCGTTTTCCGATGCCGAGCTGAATCGGCGAGCGTTTCTGACGTCGGCGAATTCGATCAACATCGGAAGGCTGCTGCCGCAGATGTTCTATCACGTGGCGGCCTACCGGCAATTGCCGGTGGCGTCGGTGCCGCTCGTCGTGGCGGTCCCGAGCGGGAATTTCGGTAATTTGACGGCAGGAATATTCGCGAAACGCATCGGATTGCCGGTGGCTACGTTCGTGGCGTCAACGAATGTGAACGACGTGGTGCCGGAATATTTGCGTACAGGAGAATTTCATCCGCGGCCCGCGACGCAAACGTATTCGAATGCGATGGACGTGGGCAATCCGAATAATTTTCCGCGGCTGCTCGATCTGTGCCGCGGGCGGATTGAATATGTGCGGCGGGAAATCTGGGGCCACGCAGCGACAGACGAAGAGACGCTTGCCGAAATGAAGTCCATTCACGACCGCTTTCACTACATCGCGGATCCGCACACAGCAGTTGGAGTATTGGGCTGGGAAGCGTACCGGCGGGAGCATCCGGAGCCGGCGCAGGGTCTCGTGCTTGCGACGGCGCACGCCGCGAAATTCGCCGACGTCGTACAACGAGCGATCGGATTGGCGCCGCCGTTGCCGGAGCGGCTGGCGGCTTACCTGAAACGTGAAAAATTGTCGGTGCCGATGTCCAATGCGTATGAAGACTTCAAGGAATTTCTGCTGAAAAATTGAGGATCAGGAGGGTTTGCGGAGGCGGTCGAGCAGAAGGAAAAGGAAAACGGCGACTAACGCGTTGACGAGGGCGGCGATTCCGAGATGCGCCGTGAGCCAAGGCTCGGATTGCGAGAGGAGCAACCGTTCGGTCAGGGCGACCGTACCCTGATGGAGCGCAAAGAAAACGACGGTGAGAGCAAAGCGAGCCGCAGGATGCTCTGTGTCAAGGCGAGCGCCAATCGAAGAAGCCAGGTAACCGATAATGGTTTTGGCGATTCCGTATAGGCCGAGAGGAACGGTGGGCCCGCTCAAGCTGTCCTGCAAGATTCCGATGATCATGCCGAGCAACAAACCGGTTGAGGGGTTGCGCCGACTCAAGCCGAAATAGATGGTGATGAGAAGCGGCAAATCCAGAATGCCCGCCTTTGGAAAATAGACCGGAAGAAATGCCTGCAAGATCAGGGCGCAGCCCGCGGCGAGGAAAATGGCGCCGGCGCGGAACTTGTGCACTTCGATGTGCAAAGCGCTGCTGCGGAGATTGAAGGTGTCGTTCACGGACGCTCCACCGAGCCGGGTTTGGCGCTCGCAGCGGCAGGAGCAGTGGTCTGAGGTTCTGGATTTGCCGAAGGAGAATTGGGTTTGCTTTCGAGCGGCTTCATGGTCAAGAGGACAAAAACTTCCTCGAGGCGCTGCAGATTCGCGGCCGGACGCACGCGGATCTGTTTGAAAGGATTCCCCGGCTTAATTTCGGCGATGGTGCCGACTGGCAGGTCGCGAGGAAAAATGCGGTCCATGCCGCTCGTGACGACCTGCTCGCCCTGATTCACTGCGTCGTCATTCGGAATGTACTTCATCACCAGAAGCGGATCACCGGTGCCGCCGACGGGCCCTTGCAGGCGCGAATCCACAAGCATGGCGCCAACGCCGCTGTCCTTATCCGTGAGTAGAAGCACCTGAGAAGTGTCGCGGTACGATTCAACGACCTTGCCCACCACGCCATCGGGAGTGATGACTCCCATATTTTTGCGGACTCCATCGCGCTCGCCGCGATCGAGGTAAATCGTCTGGCTGGCGGAATCCGCGCCGCCGCCGATGACGCGAGCGCTGAGCATGGGAACGGCTACATTCGTCTGGCGAAATTTAAGAAGCGCAGCGAGGCGGTCTGCCTCCGCGGCCTTTCCCTGCAATTGCGTGATTTGGAGTTTGAGTTCGTCGTTTTCGCGTTTCAGCTCTTCATTTTCGCGAGACGTATTTTGAAGCGCGAAGTAATGATTCCAAACATCGCGGATGCCGTTGATGCCGTGAGCGCCGGCGCGTTCGAACGGGGAGACCGCGCCGACCGTCCAGACGCGGATGAGGCGGCCTTGGGAGTCGCGCTTGATCTGAACAGCGAGCAGGAGAACCTGCAAAAGGACAACGCCGCCCAGCAGGAACAGAGATCGGTGTCGAGAGGGAATAGCGACCATCGGACGTTACGCTCTCAATTCTTTCGGATGCCTCTCGCAGCCGGCGGCGGGAGGCCGGGAGCGAAGATCAAAATCAAACCGGTGGACGGACAAGCTCAAGATCACAACCGTCTCACCGCGTGCTTCAGTCAATGCAGACCTGGCGCAGCAATCGAAAATCACTCAACATTTTGCCGGTGCCCAGAACCACCGAGGCCAGGGGATCATCGGCGATGGAAACGGGCAAACCGGTTTCTTCGCGAATCCGCTTATCGAGATTTTTGAGAAGCGCGCCGCCGCCGGTGAGGACGATGCCGCGGTCGCTGATGTCGGCGGAGAGTTCCGGAGGAGTGCGCTCGAGAGCGACGCGGACGGCGTTGAGAATCGTGGCGACGCATTCGCTGAGGGCTTCGCGAATTTCGCTGTCGTCAATGGTGACGGTGCGGGGCACGCCTTCGATGAGGTTGCGGCCTTTCACTTCCATGGTAAGAGGTTTTTCAAGCGGGTAAGCGGAGCCGATTTCCATTTTGATTTGTTCGGCGGTGCGCTCGCCGACGAGAAGGTTGTACTTGCGCTTCAGATACTGCATGACCGCTTCGTCCATTTCATTGCCCGCGACGCGCACGGAACGGGAATAGACGATGCCGCTCATGGAAATGACGGCGATGTCCGTCGTGCCGCCGCCTATATCCACGACCATATTGCCGGAGGGCTCTTCGATCGGCAGGCCGGCGCCAATCGCGGCAGCCATGGCTTGCTCGACGAGATAGACTTCGCTGGCGCGCGCGCGATAGGCGGAGTCCTGTACGGCGCGCTTTTCCACGGGCGTGATTTCGCTCGGAACGCCAATGACGATGCGCGGATGGACGAGCACGCGGCGGTTGTGCGCCTTCTGAATGAAATACGTGAGCATTTTTTCGGTGACTTTGAAGTCGGCGATGACGCCGTCCTTCATGGGCTTGATGGCCACAACGTTGCCGGGAGTGCGGCCGAGCATTTCCTTGGCTTCGCGGCCGACGGCGACGACTTCGCCGCTCGATTTGTTGATTGCCACGATGGAAGGCTCGTTGACCACGATGCCCTTGCCGCCTGAAAAGACGAGCGTGTTCGCAGTTCCCAGGTCAATGGCGAGGTCGGAAGAAAAAAGACTGAAGACCGACCTCAGGTTATAACCGTTCTTATTCATTCCTCCGCCCCCCGCGGAAAAACCACTCCGCCGTCCAGCCGGCAACAGGCTGCGTACCTGCGTGGCGGTTCTCTCCCCAGCTTATCCCGCCCTGCGGCCAACCACTCTATTGTCTCCGGACTTGGCGGCCGGCGCAAAATCGCGTCTGCCACTTTTTTCTTGCGAGATCGCTGAGCAATCTTCGTTCGAAAGTCTTATTTGGGCACGACAATCGTTAGGGATTGCTGCGCCGTACCGCCGCGGCGATTCTGCCCGATAATCACGATGGTGTGCTGGCCAGGTTCAAGAGGCTGCGTAAAATAGTGAAACGTGCCGTCGCCCGCAATGATGGGAACGGGCTGGCCGTTCACCATGATGGCCGCGCCAGGCTCGGTCTTTCCTGTGAGCTCAAGGACGCGGCCGTGAAGCTCGGTGCCCGTAATTTCCAGGACCATCTGCTGCGTCTTGCCTTGCGCGACCAGCGTGAAATGGAAAGTCTCGCTGACTTCGCTGGTTTGCTTCTTGGCGTCGGTCGCCGTCACCGTCCAAAAATAGTCACCGGCGTCGAGTCCCGTGACCTCGGCGCTGTTGCCCGTCGAAGGCACTTCTTTCAGCGTCTTCGTGAACATCGCCGTCGCACTGATTCGCAGAGTATAGGAGACCGCCTGATCCACGGGTTTCCATTCGAAATGGATCGTCGCCGCCTTGGGGCTTTCGACGATCATCGGGGCAAAGTTGGGAGGCGCGACGAGGTCGGGCGGAGCCAGTACATCCGATTTCGTAATGGGTCCAGTGCTTGAAAAAACGGCTTTCTGGTACTGCCCGATTTCAACCTTCTCTTGTCCGCGCTGGACTTCTGCGCTGCCGCTCGAAACGACGATTTCGTCATTCTTATGTTCGGGATCGGCTCGCACGTCCGCATGGCTGTTGGAGCGCACCGATGCCGTCGTGTTGGTATCTTCGACGCTGACCGCAGCACGGGAATCCGGCGAGCTCCAGTTGGGGGTGCGCAAGTCCACTTGACCCGTGGTGATGCGAACGCCGGAACTAGAGGGCCGTTCATTGCCCATGGAGTTTTCTTCCACGGTAATGAACGTTCCAGATTTCACGGTATAGGTGGTTCCGTCAGCAAAGGTGATGCGAGCCGCGCCGTCGGTGGAAGTTTGAATTTGATCGCCCTTGTCCAAATTGGTGTGGTAATCGGCGTCCACCCAGTTGACGGAGTTCACTTTTTTCACCTGGACTCTGCCGTCGAGGTTCACGAAACGCGCCTGCGTCTGCGAAATGGGAGCCGCGCTCGCGTCGCTTCCCATGGATTTCACAAACTTGTCGTAGGCCGCGATATACAAGTTGGGGTTTAGCAGGTAAAGCGCGGAGCAAATGATCACGCCGATCAGCAGAGTGTAGATGATCACGGTCTTGTACGTCACCGTGTGCCAATAGACTTCCACGCGGTTGATCTTTGGATGGTTCGGGTCGTACGGCGTTTTTGTCGTCACAGGTTTTTGCGCACCACTTCCGCCAAAATTGAAATCTAGCACAGGTATTAGAACGGCGACGGGCGGCGCGGCTTGCGGTGGTTAAACAGCAAATAGCCGTTGCGCTTCCCCGACGGACGGGCAGGTGCGAATGTCCAGAAGGACAGTCACGCAGTTAGCAGCGGTAGCAAAGAGAAAATTTGCGCGCGTGAAGATCTTCAGGAAGATTTGGAGCGGAGAAACGCGAGAGTGAGCGGCCAAGCAAGGAGAGCGGCGGAGGGGCTGTAGCTCGGGCGGGCATCGCAGAAAAACGCGTGGTCGGCGTTTGAGATTTCGACGTTTACAAAATTTTTTCCTGCAGCACGCAGCGCGTCGGTTACGGCGCGTACCTGCTCGGGCGGAATGTGCTTGTCTCGCCCACCCCAGAAAAGCAAAAGCGGCGACTGAATTCCGGTGGCGCGACCCAGCAACCCGGGATTTGTGGCATTCGGCGCGATTCCGCCGCCGTAGTAGGAGACCGCTGCAGCGAGGGGCAGAGTGATTGCCGCGAGGAACGCCGCGCGTCCGCCCATGCAATAACCGACCGCGGAGATGGGCGATTGTGGCCCGATTGCTCCGCGCAGCCAGTCAAACGCGGCACGCTGGTCGGCGGCCATGGTCGCGTCCTGCAAAGCTTTCATGTGCGGCGTGACGGCGGCGAAGTCGTCGTAGCGTCCTTCGAATTCCGGCGCAGTGCGGTGAAAGAGTTCGGGAGCAATCGTTACGAAGCCTTCGCGGGCGAAACGCCCGGCCACGTCGCGAATGTGCGCGTTGACGCCGAATGCTTCCTGAAAGACGATCAAACCCGCATGCGCGGACTCTTCTTTGGGGCGCGCGGTCCAGGCGCGCATGGTGGTTCCATCGCTGACGCTGAGCCGCACATACTCGCTGCGGATTTCCATGTTCGTTCCTAACCTTTCAAGAATTCGTCCGTGTGTGAATCAGTGACGGACAAAAAATTTCTGTTTGTCCACACCCGCCGGGACAGCCACATCAAAAAATCCCACCATCATTTCATCATAGGTTTGTTCGCCCCAGCGCACGGCCGCGTTAGGGTCCGGGTTGTGAGGATTATCGCTCGAATTATCGAACCACGCGACCGCTTGCAGCTCCGTGCCTGCTTTCAAGAGGAGAGGCTTCGCCAAGCGGTAGCTCATCTGCCAATGAAAATGATAATGGACGTCCAGCAGCGGTTCAATTTCCTGATCGGGCCGCTCGCCTGGTTTCGTGGGTTTGAGAATGATGTTGTATTGAAATTCCTTTCCGCGGAGGTGCATGTGCGGGAAAAAGCTAAGCAGAGTGGCGTCGTTCGGCAAAGTGCCGTCGGCTTCCACACGATAATTCGGCACGCCCGGCGGAATCACGAAATGATCATTAGTCAGTTGCAAGGTCAGGACGCGCTGCGCGGGGACTTCTTTCGAGAAGATCAGGCCCACGCTCGTCCGATCTTCTCCGGCATGGCCGTTAGTTGTGTAATGCATCTGAAAAACGAGATCGGAGCCGGCGGGGATGAATTTCGCCATGGTCTTTGGCCAATCGTCGGGAGAGCTTCCCGGCGCATAGACTAACAGGATGTCGCTATCCGTCCAGTTCGCGCCGCGGCGATCATCCGGGTCAGTCAAACTCGCGGCGGTGAAAGGCGATCCGATGGGCGCGTGCCGCAGCCATTTGGAATCCGGCGGACGGACGTACACCACGGCGTGATGAACATTGGCACGCAGCTGGGGCAAGACCTCCACGGACCGGACCCACCGATCCTCGCGGAATCCTGTCGGTAAAATTTCGTAGGTATAATCCACGATTCCGCTCGCTGGAATCGGCACGGGCTTCGGCATTTGCAAGACGAGATCCGGCTTGGCGATGCTCCAGCCTTGTGCCCAATGCTTGGGTGGCGGAGCATCTTTCGGATTTCCTGCGGGAGCGCCGGCCTTCGCCCAGTCAACCAATGTTGCGATTTGTTCCGTCGTGAGCGAGGGATCATTTGAAAAATGGCCGATGAGCGGGTTCGCAAACCACGGAGGCATCGAGCGGTTTTCCACTGCGGCTGCAATCGCTGCGGCGTACGGGCGCGTCTGCTGGTACGTTTCAAAAAGCATGGGAGCTATGGCATCGGCGCGATGACACACCTGGCAGCGCTTCTGCAGGATTGGCAAAACGTTGCGGTAAAACTCCGGCTTTATTTCATGAGCCGCGGGGCCCTGGCTTTCCTGGGCTTCTATGCGCAGATGGTTGCCCGCGCAGACAATCCACAGAAGGCAAGCGCACGCGCTGCCGGCCGCTGTGTGCCTCAGTCGTTTGTTAAGCGCCAGCTTCATTCTTCGTCTTGGATGGTGAGAGCGCCGGGACGGTTTCTCCAACTCTTGCCCCGTGGCAGAATGTCCGCGTTTGTTTTTCCATGCTTTTGCCGCAATCGAAGAGGAATATCCCATGGCTTCGAATCGCTCGCTTCCCACGGATACGATTCTCCCGCACGTTTCCTATCGAAGCGTCGAAGATGCTGTTGCGTGGTTGAGCAAGGCGTATGGCTTCACCGAGCATTATCGTTATGGCGAGCCGGGCAAAGCCAGCGGGGCGCAAATGTACCTTGGCAAAGCGTTCCTGATGGTGAAGCGCGTTCGCGAGAACGAGACGGTACCCGCGCAGCTCGGATATGGCACACAGAGCCTCACGATATTGATTAGCGACGTCGAGGCGCACTATCGGAGAGCGAAAGCCGCTGGAGCACGGATTGTCGAAGAGCCGCACCAGACGGAGTATGGCGAATTTCAGTACGCCGCGCTGGACCTCGATGGCCACCATTGGCTTTTCTCGCGCCATGCGGCGGATCGAAGCCCAGCGGATTGGGGCGCGACCATTGCGCACGCACCCCGGCCGAACACCGTGCCGCTTCGTCCGTGCTTTTGTTATATCGAGCTTCCCGCCAGGGATGTTCGCGCGTCCGCGGCTTTCTATGAAAATGTCTTCGGCTGGAATATTCGCAACCGAGATTCGGAACGCCCCAGCTTCGATGACGCCGCGGGACATATCAGCGGCGCATGGGTGACCGGGAGGCCTACCGCATCACAACCGGGATTGCTCCCGTACATTTGGGTGAAGAGCATCGAAGCAACTTTAGGCAAAATAGAGGCCAACGCGGGCGCCACGGTGGAAGCGCCACATCCTGATCACCCGGGAAGTGTCTGCTTGATCGCAACATTTCGCGATCCGACGGGAAATCTGTTCGGGCTTTATCAGGAACCGGAAGCCTGAATACTTCTGATCAGCCGCTGATCAAGGGTTCCAGAGTCAAAGCAGCTTCTTAGACTTCTCCATCCTGTTTTGAGAACCTAGTAAAGTCAGCAATGCTTCCAAGCGCAACGCCCGAGATGTTCAGGGCGATTGCGAAAAGAAAAGACGCGCGATTCCGTGCCAGGAGGGCCGCATGTTGTTCGATTTCGCAGAAATCCCGCCGCGAGAACAATACAAACTGCTCGTTTCCACGATTACTCCGCGGCCGATCGCGTGGGTCGTAAGCCAGAACAAGCAGGGCCACCTGAACGCCGCTCCCTTTTCTTTCTTCAACGCATTCTCCGGCGAACCGCCAATCATCGGCATAGGCATCGGCAGCCATGAGCCAGGCCGGGCGAAGGACACGCGTTGCAATATTCGGGATACGGGAGAATTCGTTGTGAATCTCGTTTCCGAAGCAGCAGCTTCGGCCATGAATATCACCGCGATCGAGTTTGAATCGAGCGTCAGCGAACTCAAGGAAGCAGAGCTTGCCACGATTCCTTCCGTTCACGTGAAGCCGCCACGCATCGCGATCAGTCCAGTTTCGATGGAGTGCTCGTTAGTACAGATTGTTGACCTTGGACAAGACACGGGTCTCGTTCTGGGCAGAGTGCTGGCCATGCATGTGCACGATGAAATGGTTCTCGACACTGCAAAGCATTATATTGATACCCCGAAGTTGAACCTCATCGGCCGCATGCACGGCACGGGCTGGTATGCCCGCACTTCGGACCTTTTTCTGATGGAGCGGATTCCGCGTTCGGCCTGGACACTGCAGGAGGAGAAAGCCGCGGCGAAATCTTAATAGCAAGCTGTCCGTCTAGAGCCGGGGTTTATGGAGTTCATGGCGTAGCGCGCTCGTGCGATCTTGTTCGCCCTTCATTTTCGCTGCGCTTCAGTGGCTTGCTGGAATACAATGGAAACAGACTGTTCTCCGGCATAAGTTCGATTTGGAGCGCGCGCACTTCTTCTTTTATAATGCTGGTTTTGCTTGGAGAGTTGGGGGAATCAGAGGATGGCTGGCGGACAAGAAAAGAAGCAGAAACTTACCCACCAAATCTTTTTAGGGATTGTCGTCCTGGCGCTGTCCGGCGGCATGTTGCTGTACCTCGTCCCTTCAGGTCCAGTTGGGTCGCAGGTAGGGGCAAACAATGACGTCGTTGCGAAGGTTGGTGATGAGACTGTCACGGTAAACGACGTCCGGCAGCAGCTCGATCAGATCAAACAGCGGAATCAGGTTCCCCCGATGCTGGTACCCTTCTATACCCAGCAAATCCTCCAGCAACTGCTTCTGCAAAAAGAGATGCAGTTTGAGGCGAACCGCCTGGGGATCCATGTTTCGAATGACGAGATCGCGGACCGAATTCGCCTGATCCTGCCCGCAGCCTTCAACAATGGGGTGCCGATCGCTCCAGACCAATATACTTCTCTCGTCCAATCACGGACGCAGATGACCGTGCCCCAGTTCGAGGACGCCATCCGGCTTAGCCTGCTGCAGGAAAAATTCCAGAAGCTGGTCACGGATGGAATCAGCGCCGGACCGGATGAACTGCAGCAAGAATTCAAATTCCGCAATGAAAAGGTCAAACTGGACTACGCCTTCATCAAGCCGGAAGACCTGCAGGCCAAGATCAATCCCACGGAAGCGGAAATCAAGGACTCCTACGAAAAGAACAAAGCCAAGTATCAGGTTCCGGAAAGACGTGTGGTCCGCTACGCGATCGTGGACATCAATCAGATTCGCCGCGATATCCACATCCCGGATTCGCAACTGGAAGACCTTTACAAGCAGAACCTTGCGCAGTACGAGGTGCCGAACCGGGTCCATGTCGAGCACATTTTGTTCCTGACGGTTGGCAAGCCGGATGCGGAAGTCGCCGAAATCCAGAAGACCGCCGAAGACGTGCTGCAACAGGCCAAGAAGGGCGCAAATTTTGAAGACTTGGCCAAGAAGTATTCAGAAGATCCCGGAACGAAGGACAAGGGCGGAGACCTCGGCTGGATCGTGCAGGGCCAAACCGTTGCAGCGTTCGAAAAAGTGGCGTTTTCTCTCCCCAAGGGAAGCATTTCGGACCTGGTGAAGACGGAATACGGCTTTCACATCATCAAGATCATTGACAAAGAAACGGCGCACACGAAATCTTTCGACGAAGTAAAAGACTCGATCCAGACGCCGCTGCTGCTGAATGAAGCTGATAAAGATGCGAGCGACATAGCGGACAAGGTTTCTCAGGCTATCCGGCAATCCAACAAGCTTTCGCTGGACGACCTCGCAAAGCAGTATCACCTGAC
This sequence comes from Candidatus Acidiferrum sp., assembly GCA_035279745.1. GTDB lineage: Bacteria > Acidobacteriota > Terriglobia > Acidiferrales > UBA7541 > Acidiferrum. The sequence continues at coordinate 141,191 of DATEHE010000023.1, forward strand.
CGTGGGCCAGACACCGCCTGTTTCCATCACGGATCCACTCATCGAACTGGGCAATTCGCAAAACGTCAAGCTAAGCGACAAGATTTTCGGGCTGCGCCAGGATGAATTGAGCTTGCCTGTACAGACGGACCGCGGCTATTTGGTTCTTGACGTCACCAAGGTCCTTCCGGCTCATCAAGGCTTGCTGGACGAGGTGCGCGATAAGGTGGTTGCGGATCTCAAGAAGCAGGAAGCTACGGCGGAGGCCAGCGCCAAAGCGCAGGAGCTGGTTAAGCGGGTGAAGGGCGGGCAGAAATTCGACGCGGCGGCCAAGGCGCTCGGGCTGGACGCAAAGATAAGCGACGACTTTGCGCGCGGGGGCTCGATCACCGATGTGGCGAGCGGAAAGCAGCTTGCCGACGCATTCGCGCTGAAGGTGGGGGACGTCGGAGCACCACTTCAGCTGGGCAGCAATTGGGTGGTCTACCAGGTCAGCGACAAAGTGGAGCCAAACCCAGCTGATTTTGATAAACAGAAGAAGACCCTCACGGATTCCGTTCTCGAAGCGAAACGGAGCATGGCCTTCGAGGCCTTCCAAGCGGCACTTGAGGAACGGCTGAAAAAAGAGGGGAAACTTCAGCTGATGCCGGACAAGTTGCGCAGCATAGCCGACGTTGGTTAGTCTAAAGCACTGATAATAAATAACTTACATTTATAGAGAAGAAGGCTTGTCTTTGTCTACGCGGCCCGGTAGCCTATTTGTGTCTCTTGAACGCTCGGTTTTAGCCGGTATCGCCTTCGGATTTCCCCGGCGCTGCCGGACTCAAACGAAACCGTAAGTCAAAATCATGATGGCTCCCAGCCCTCAGGAAGTCTGAATCCTATGAACACCAGGAAAATGACGGCCCGCGTACCTACCGCTCGAAACGACTACCGGTGCTGCATGGAGAGAAATCAGGCAGGCAAGTACTGCGTGAGAGTCCAGGTGTTCTATCCCCGGCATGCCTGGAATCTAGGAGTGTTCTTCCTGGCTTCTTCGTTTGACCGAGCCATAAAGAAGCTCGAAGAGGCGCTGGATTTTCTGCAAAAGCACGAAGAGAAGCTTTGGTTCTGGGGAGTGGACCGCGCCGACGACATGGGCTTTTCCGCGGAGTTTCTGCGCGAGGCGGGCCTGAAGCTTGATCAGCGGAACGAATTCCCGCGTCGGGCGACCAATCTTTCCCTCGCTCCCGAGCGCGATGTGCCAGCGTTCTTGCTGGGACCGATGCGAAGAGGTCTTGCGGAATCCGTGGAGATGGCGCGAAGCGTCGCCGCGAGCGATTAGGCGCCTGGCACGGCTCCAACCGTAAGGCGTCCGCAGATCAAGCGGAGATTTTGCCTGTCCCCGCGTCCAGCCGGAGTGAAACTACCCGTAGCTGTCCTTCCCCCATATTGACTTCACTTTTAATCTCGGCCATGATGCCCGCAATCCGGCGCTGCGGCAATCCTGCGGGCGCTAACCAAAGTGAACAAGAGAAGAAACTCACGAAGATGGGGTGCTTGCCGATTTGGCTTGGGTCTGGTTGTCCTCGCCGGGCTGCTGCCTTGCGGTCTATGCAGAGCGCAATCACAAGCGGGTCCGGCAGCCCAGCCCACGAAGACCAGTAGTTCCACCGCGAAGAACTCAACTTCGCCCAAGGATGCCGAGGCGGCGACAAGACCTGCAACTGGATCGAGCACTAGCACGACTGCCACATCCGGTTCGGATTCATCGAACTCCGCGACCAAGGAGGCAGGCAAGACTCTCACATCCCCGCCAGCAGGATCCCAGCCTAACCAGGCTGTCGAAAAATCGAAGACCGCGACAAGCAGCCATAGTGGCTTGGTGTGGGTCAACACGGCGTCTGGCGTTTACCACCGCCCGGGCACGCGCTGGTATGGAAAGACGAAGAAGGGGAAGTACATGCTTGAGGAAGACGCGATTCGGGCAGGATACAAGCCGGCAAAGTGAGAGCGGGGTTTCGGCGATTTGTTAGGCACGGCAAACCATAGAACGGGCATTTCAGCAGAGAAAAGGAGAACGCACGATGAAAAAGCAACTGAGGGGAGCGGTGCTGGCGGCGTTGCTGTTACTTCTGGGCGTGAGTGTGGCGTATTCGCACACACCTGCAACCAGTTCCAGCGGCATGACTGCAGCCGCCCAGTCTACCGCATCACAGGCCGCGACGAAGGCTAAGACGAAGGCAAGCCAACTCGTGGATATCAACTCCGCTACCAAGGACGAGTTGAAGGCCTTGCCGGGGATTGGCGACGCCTATTCGCAGAAGATCATTGATGGCCGTCCCTACAAGATGAAGACCGACCTGCTGAACAAGAAGATCGTTCCGTCAGCTACCTACGCAAAAATCAAGGATTTGATCATCGCCAAGCAGTCGAAGAAATAAGTTTGGTTCCTTCGTACGGCTTTATCGGGGAGCTCCGGCCTCAAACCGGAGGAGGGGAGTTCATTTCTCCCGCAGGATCACTTCGCCTTGCCCGACGAGTTGGTCGTTAAGCCAGAGGCGGTACTTATAGCTGGCTGCTTTGAGACCTGGGCGCGGCGGTCCGCTTAGCAGGCGAATGCCACTGGGCGCCTGAAAAATGTTGGAAGAAAACGGGCAACGGTTCACGTCAAATTCGACTCGGAGGTTGCCCGCATCGGAAATCCAGGAAACCTGGTCGCCGGGATCGAGTACGACGACTTGGGGGATGAGTCCTACAAGGACGGGGCGCTCTGCCATATGCCTACGCGACTCGAATCATTCGAGTTTGCTCTCCTCGGGCGAGTGTTGTTCTCGCGCCTCAGCACAATAACACAGCTGAACGCTGCCGTGCGTTTGCCGGAGTATGCAACGACTCTGGACCAGTCGAGCCGAGAACTTTGGCGAGCTCGATCACCGGCCAAATCTGCTCAAAATCGTCCGAATCTGAGCGACTCAGCAACAGCAAAAGTGCGAGGATCGCTTAGCCCGGGAATGATTTCTTGAAGACTCGGGGTCAGGGAGGGAACGATGGATGGAACAGCGATCGAGAACATCGCTAGCGTAATAACTGCAAAGCCGCGAGTGTTCTGGGCAATTTTCACCGGTGGGGTCATTACGGGTGTTTTGGATCTGGCCTACGCAATCCTGGTCTACTCTCCAAAGAGACCAATTCTTGTGCCGCAAACCATCGCCAGCGGTCTTCTAGGTGCGAAAGCTTACCGAGGGGGAGCCGAAACCGCCGCTTTGGGAGTCTTGCTGCACTTTGTTATCGCCATCGGGGCGGCCGCAGTGTATTACCTGGCGAGCCGGAAAATAACGCTTATGCTCGACCACGCCGTTCTGTGCGGGATGGTTTTTGGCGCGCTTGTCTACCTCTTTATGCATACCTTCGTTGTGCCGCTCTCAGCCGCTCCGCACAGCAGTGCGCCCGCCATTTATAAGGTGTTCGAGTTCATCGAACATTGGTTCTGCGTGGGCTTGCCGATCGCGCTTTCCGTGAGATATTTCTCGAGGTAGCGCAAACGCTCGCATCTTCAGGAATGAGAGTCTCGAGAGGTGTTTGTCGGTGTACTCCCCGGCGCAGCAGCTTCCGCGGCTGCGAGCCCGAGGGCCTCATTGATGGACTTGAGCAACTCTTCCACCTTCACAGGCTTTTGAAAATAACCGATTGCACCGGCCTTAAGAGCGGGATCGCGGGCGGTCCTAGCGTCCCGCGAACTCACCACGATAATGGGAATCATATTGGTATTAATGAGCATTTGAAGTCGTTGGAGTACGACGAAGCCGTCGCCCGCGGGCAGGCCCAAGTCCAGAAGAATAAGGTCGGGTTGCTCCTTGCGCGCCGTACTGATTGCCGTCATGCCATCGCGCGCGGCGATGACATCGAAACCCGCGGATTTCAAGCGGCGCGCAAGAGCGGTAAGCTGCACCGCCTCATCCTCAACGATTAGAATTTTCTTTCCGGACATTCAGGGCGTGCCCTTCCGCACGAAGTCCAAACACAAAACGGAAGGGGGATCCGTAAGGCGCCGCGTTTGCGGACGCTGCGTTTAGATTACCAGCATCAAGGGAGGAGTAGAAAGTGGGCTGGAGCAAGAAAGTAAAGGGCAGCGGTGATTGAGCTGGATGCCGGGAGGCAATATCTCGCAGTGTGCCTTCCAGGGACAATCCCGTGTACAATCCGGCGCAGTTGCGGCCTGGCACAGGCTACGGGCCTCAAGGGGTAACCATGAAACCCGGAAAAGTGTGTACGGGAATTGGCAGTTTGGCTTTGTTTCTAGTGGGGATTCTACATGGCTCGAAGATTTCGCAGGTCGAAGCCCTGATTAAGGTGAATTCAGTCAGGCCCCCTCTGGACGGCATCGCCAGGGCGTGCTGGCTCCTGTATTCGGTGCAAATGGTAGTGCTGGCGACTATTGCCTTTGTTGCGAGCAGGCTGGAACGGGGCGGTCGAATCGTTTTTCTTTGCGGCTTGATGCTGGCGCTCGATGGAATCGTGTTGCTGAAATTCCTCGGTGTTTTCGTGGGAGTCTATCTGACTTTCGCGATCATGCTGCTGTACTTTTTGGGCGCTTTTCTGCAAGGCAGGGAAGCGCCCGCGAATTGATTGCGGCCAAATTGTCGGTTGCGGGGCGGGCGGTGATTGCGCGAAGATTGAGGCTCCCGCTGCGTCGCGTAGAACTCTCCATACAGCGCAGGAGTGAGCGGTTCCGGTAACGGGCTGGGTTCGAAGTTCGAGCCTGGGAAGGACAAACGAAATGACTCAACACATTGGAGAATTAAATCCACCGAACCGTCTGATGCTGACACCGGGGCCGTCGTCGGTGGATCCGCGTGTCTACCGCGCGCTGGGAACACCTTTGGTGGGCCATTTAGACCCCTGGTTCAAAGGTTGCATGGACGAGACGCAGATACTGCTGCGGCAAATCTTCCAGACTGAAAACCGGCTGACGATGCCGCTATCGGCATCGGGAAGCGGAGGGATTGAAGCATCTGTCCTGAATACGCTCGAAGATGGCGACGAAGCCATCATCGCCGTGAACGGAACGTTCTCAGACCGGATGTATGAGATCGCCTCGCGCGCTTCCGGCAAAGTGATGAAAGTTGAAGTGCCATACGGAATTCCTGTGGACCCCGAGGATGTGCGAAAAGCGGGCAAAGGCAAGAACATCAAGATGATTGGGCTGGCTCACGGTGAGACTTCTTCCGGCGTATTGACCAAGCTCGAGGGATTCCGGAAAGTAGCCGATGAGCTGGGAGCGCTCCTCGTCGTGGACACGGTTGCATCGCTCGCCGCTGTGCCGCTGCACGTGGACAGGGAACGAGTGGATATCTGCTTCAGCGGATCGCAGAAAGCGATCAGCGCACCGCCTGGAATGTCCCCGATCACGGTGAGTCCGATTGCCGAAGAAATATTCCGTAAGCGGAAGACCAAGGTGCAGAGCTGGTATTTCGATTTGACGACAGCGATGAATTACTGGGGCAAAGAGAGGCTTTATCATCACACGCCGCCAATTTCACTGATTTACGGGTTGCGGGAAGCGATGCGCATTGTAATGGAAGAGGGACTGGAAGCGCGCTGGGAACGGCACCGCGTGAACCAGCACGCGATGATTGCGGGACTCGAAGCAATGGGAATGGGCCTGTTGGTGAAGAAGCCAGAAGACAGGCTGCCAACAGTTACAGCCGCACTCATCCCGAGCGGAATAGATGACGTAAAAGTTAGAAATCAACTGTTGGATGAGTTCAACATCGAGATTGCCGGAGGATTTGGACCGGTGAAGGGAAAGATCTGGCGCATCGGTTTGATGGGGCATTGCAGCCAGAAGCCGAACGTGCTGCTATTCCTCGCGGCGCTGGAAAAGGTTCTGAGAGAGCAGGGACACAAGCTGCCAGCAGGGGCGGGAACGGCCGCAGCGATTCAAAGCTATTCTCGGGCGGAGACGGCCGCGGCGGTCAGCAGATGAGCCGAGCAGCGCAGAAATTGATCAACGAAGCCTGGAGCGAGACGTGACGACGACACGGCCAGTTTTGGCAAATAACGGAGCAATGAGCTTGTTCGTTGGGGCGTTCGACGTGACGTCGAAGCTGAGCGGGCAGGAGTATCACTGCCGGTTCTCGCACATGTGGAACGCGGTGGCCACCCGCCACAGCGATACGATTGATGCAAAGTTTTTTGTGGACGGCGCGGCTCGAGTCGTGGGCCTGGCGCACACCGCGTTCGTGAAATTCCGGTCGCAGGCGGGAAGAGACTTGACGGACCGCGAAGCGAGCTTCGTGGCTGCGGAATTCCTGCGAGAGCGGCTGGAAGAAGAGGATGAGCGCCCGCTTTACGACGTGACGGAAACCGACGTCCTGAGATTGATCGAACAGGTCGGGATCAAGTAAGCGACCGAACAACCAATCTACCTCTGACGGAAGAACTTAGCCAAAACTGGGGCCAAGCTCAATTCCTAATCGCAGGTTTCGGCGCGAAATACCGCAAGACTGGGATGATGCAGGCCATCCCGGCGGACAAAATAAACGACGAGCAACATCAAAAGCGAGCCCGCGACCATCACCCCTACTGCGACTTGAAGGCCAAGCTGGAGATCGCTAGCGTCGGAAATTTTTCCGACTAGCTGCGGTCCCAGTGCGCCCAGAAGCTGCGTCACGAACATATACACGCCGATGGCCGTTGCGTGCGCACGTTGCGGCGTCAAATCATGCAGCACCGCAGTGACTGGCCCGTGATACCAGGACATGAAGAACCCGCCAATGAAAAGAGCAGCAAGGAAAAGCCATTTGTTGTCAGTTTGAATGGCGAGGAGCACACACGGCGCCGCAAGCAAGAATGCGGCGGCGATTACGATCACGCGGCCGTAGGGATATTTTTTCTGAAGGCGGTCGGCCAGGAATCCTCCGGTAAGAACACCGCAGACAAGAGAGAGCAAGGCGACGAACGCCAGAGAGACAGCGGCTTCGCGAAGGCTGAATTCCTTATAATTCACGGCGAAATCGATGCCCCAGGTAAGAAGCGACACGCTCGCGAAGGTGACGCAGGTGCCGGCAACAATAATCGCGACAAAGGCAGGAACTTTTAGAAGCCGGAAAATGGGAACGACCTCAGAGCGCGGGCGCCGCGGAGGCTCGGGAAGTTTGATCACGAATATTCCCGGGATCATGCAAACAAGGCCGATTACGATGAAGGTGAACTTCCAGCCGTGGCTCTCGCCGACAAGCCCTCCGAAGGCCTGGCCCGCGGCGCCGCCGAGAAGCATGCCAGCGGCAAAGACGGATTGGGCAAATGCGCGGCGCTGGTATGAGAAAGAGTCCGTGATCATAGACTGAGCGGCGGGAGCGTAGGCCGCTTCTCCCACGCCGATTAGCGCGCGGGCGACAAGCAGCATCATAAATGAGGGTGCGAAACCGCAAGCGATGGTCGCGATACTCCAGAATGCCACGCCCGCGGCTATAATTTGCGTGCGGCCCAGGCGGTCCGCGAGAAGGCCGCAAGGGATGCTCGTGACGGCAAGAACAACGAGCAGCCAGGTTTGCAACGAGCCGAGTTGGGCATCGCTCACGCTCATCTGCTGACGAAGCAGCGGCAAGAGAGGGACCACGACCTGGCGATCGGCAAAGTTGACAAAATTGATCAAAGCAAGTACAGCAAGGAGTCGAAGCTGGTAAGACGTTAGCGGAGAGGCATTCGACGCCATAGATGGTTTGCTCGACGGACCTAGAGAGGCCTGGATCGCGAGAGTCTTGCCGATTATATACCGCGCATGAAATCAACCACGCCACCGAACATCACAACGAGTAGCCGGTTAACCACCGTACTCTCTTACGGGGCCATATTGCTCATCGGCTATCTCGTCTATCTAGTTGCTGAGCCATTCCTGGCGCCGTTGGCCTGGTCGGCGGTCTTAGCGATTTTCTTTTACCCGCTGCACGATCTGCTCATGAAGAAAATGAAGCCGACACCCGCCGCGCTGACAAGCACGCTGGGCGTGACTCTTCTGCTGATTGTCCCGGCGCTGCTGGTGCTTGTGCTTACGGCAAGAGAAGCGCTGGACGCTACCGCAAGGGTGCAAACCGCACTCGCCGTGCACGGACAAGGGCCGGCGCCGGGGCTGCCAATGCGGATGGAGGAGTGGGCGATGGCCCGGATGCCTGCTTCCTGGAAGAGCTTGAATCTCTCCGGACCGCTGCGTCAAGCCGGGGAAAAGATTGCCGCGTTCCTCGGGGCCACCTTCGCCGGCTTGCTAAAGAATCTTGTCAATTTTTTCGTAGACCTGTTTATTTTGATCTTTGCGCTGTTCTTCATGTTTCGGGACGGTGACGCGGTGGTACGAGGCGTGCGCTATTTGCTTCCGTTTGATCAGGACATTCAAACCGACATGCTGCACGAATCGCGTGACTTGATTTTTGCGAGCGTCGCAGTGGGGCTGCTAGTGGCGGCGATTCAAGGACTGTTAGGCGGAGTTTCGTTTGCACTTGTGGGAATTTCCGCGCCGTTGTTCTGGGGAGTGCTGATCGCGTTCTTTTCGCTTGTGCCAGTTGTCGGTTCGTTGCTGGTTTGGGGGCCAGCGGCAATCTGGCTGCTTGCCGTGGGCGAATGGGGAAGAGCAATCGTCGTGGTCGCAATTTGCGGGGGCGTCTCGACAATTGTAGATAACGTTGTGCGGCCAATGCTGTTGAGGAACCGCACGCGTTTGAATGAGCTCTTGTTGTTTATCGGCGTGTTGGGCGGTTTGCAAGCATTCGGATTGCTTGGTCTAGTGATTGGACCGACGATTGTGGCTGCTGCTCTCGGGGTTTTTCGAGTGTATATGGATCGTCGCGACGAACTTGTGGCCAGAGGCACGTGAGCGCCGTTCCTCCAACCGCTGGATGCAATTATTTGCACAGCCAGACGCATGTCTTCGGGCCACCGGTTAAGTTTTTAGGAGCCAAGGATTTCATGGTGGGAAACGCCAGCTTGGAAACTAGACGTGGCGCTCCACGGCTGTGCTAGAGTACCCGCCTCGGATGAGTTCTAATCACCTAAAAGCCGCTCAGGCTCACGCAGAACTACCTCCGTCGAAACTGCGATGGCGCTGCGAGCTCGCGCGCATTCCGTTCGAAACAACGGCCCAGGCGGAATTGCGGGAAGGGTTCATCGGACAAGAACGGGCGCTTCGGGCGCTCAAGATGGGCGTGGAGCTTTCGGCTCCCGGCTATAACGTTTTCGTATGCGGGCTGGCTGGCACAAGCCGCGGCGGCACCATCGCCCATATGATTGACGACCTGCATCCCCAGATAAAGCCGTCGCTCGATCGCTGCTACGTCAACAATTTCAAGATTCCCGACCGGCCAAGGCTGCTGAGTTTGCCGCGCGGCCAGGCAAATTCGTTTAAAAAGGATATGCAGGCGGGCGTCGATTTTCTGCGGCGGCGGATTCCCCAGGTTTTCGAAGGCGAGCCCTTTCAGCGGCAGAAGGGAAGAATCGTCGAGCGGTTCACAGTGCGCGAAAAGGAATTGATGGATGACTTTACACGGCGCATCGCGCGGGAACAGTTCGCGCTCGGGCATATGCAAGTTGGCGCAGTCGCGCTGCCTGAGATTTTTCCCGTTCTCGAAGGGCAAATGGTGCCAATCGAGGATATCTCTAAGCTGGTGCACGAAGGGAAGATCGAATCGCCAGTTGCCGAGGAGATCGAGCGAAAGTATGAGCAGTTTCGGCAGGAATTTACGGTGGTCTACCGCAAGACGCTGACCCTGTCTCGCGAGCTTGCCAGCGAGCTAAGTTACCTCGAGCAAGAAGCAGCTTCGGTCCTGGTGGACGGCGTCATCGAAGAACTAAAGGAAAAGTACCCGGGCCCAAGCGTGGCGGAGTATCTCGAGGAAGTTCGCCACCATCTGCTGGACAACCTCGACCCGTTCAAGGAACGCGAGGGCGAATCGGAACAAGAAAGCGATACGCCTGATGGTTTGCCGAAGATTCCCGGCACTCCCGGTCCGGAGCGCGATCCTTTCCGCGTATACGGAGTGAACGTAATTCTCGCGCACTCCGATGGCGAAACATCGCCCGTAATTTTCGAAACAACGCCGACGTATGCAAACCTTTTCGGAACGATTCAGCGCGCCTACGACACCCGCGGCGGTTGGACCAGCGACTTTATGGACCTGCGCGGCGGATCGCTGTTGCGCGCGGACGGCGGCTTTCTAATCATGTACTCACTCGAGGCTCTCTCGGAGTCGGGAGTCTGGAGGGCTCTCAAGCGGACGTTAAACCACAACCGCCTGGAAATTCAGCCGCTCGAAATGTTCTATCCGTTTGGTGGAAGCGCTCTGAAACCGGAAGCGATCGATATCAACGTCAAAGTCATCTTGATTGGCGATCGTCAGTTATACGAAATGCTGTACGAATATGAAGAAGATTTTCGAAAAATTTTCAAAGTGCGCGTCGAGTTCGACGAAGAAATGCCGATGAGCGATGGCGTCATCGCGGAGTACGCGGGGCGCCTGAGAACCCTGTCCGAAAAAGAAGCGCTGTATCCCTTTGACCGAGGCGCGTTCGCGGCCATTCTCGAGCATGGCGTGCGCATGGCGGGCAGGCGAAACAAAGTGACGGCGCGATTCGTGGACATCGCGGATCTCGCGCGCGAAGCGCATTACGCAGCCGTGGCGGCGGCAGAAACCGTGGTACGGGCCGCCCACGTCCGGGATGCCCTGGCTTCCAAAATGGAGCGTCACAACCTGATCGAGACGCGCATCCGCGAAATGATTGAGGAAGGTACGCTGCTTGTGGATGCCAGTGGCAATCGCATCGGGCAAGTGAACGGACTGAGCGTCCTCGAAATCGGAGGATATTCGTTTGGCAAGCCGGTTCGAATCACCGCGTCCGCAGCGCTTGGCAAAGCGGGGCTCATCAATATCGAACGCGAATCCAATTTGAGCGGGCGGTTTCACGACAAGGGCGTACACATCATTGCCGGATACCTGAGGAGTCTGTTCGCGCAGGACAAGCCGCTTTCCCTCGCGGCGAGCATTTGTTTCGAGCAATCCTACTCCGGAGTGGATGGCGATAGCGCCAGTTCGACCGAAATCTACGCGCTAGCATCGGCACTCTCCGGTGTTTCGCTGCGCCAGGATGTTGCCGTCACGGGTTCCATGAACCAGCAGGGAGACATCCAGGCAATCGGCGGCATCAACGAGAAAATCGAAGGCTTCTTTGACGTTTGCCGGATCAAGGGACTCAGCGGAACGCAGGGCGTGCTCATGCCCGAGTCGAACGTAGAAGACCTCATGCTGCGAGAGGACGTCCTCGAAGCCGTGGCATCTGGGAAGTTTCATATTTGGCCGGTCTCGAGAGTCGAGCAAGGAATTGAGATTTTAACGAATTGCGCGGCGGGGCACCGCAATGGAGACGGCACGTTCGAAGCCGGAACGGTTTTTGGATTGATCAACGAAAAATTAAGCGAGATGGCGAAGACGTTGAAACAGTTCGATTAGGCTCTTTATTCCACAGTTGTTCTTTTTTCATTCACTCTGTCACTTCTCAATCGGCCTGATCTTTTCAGCTTCTTGTATAGCCCGCTCAGAAATCCACGCGCGCATTACGGTTGCCCCGGAGAAGGCGCGATGTACGCCTGCCTGTGGTCCACGTGATAGCCAGGCAGTGGCGTTGCAGCAACCACCTGCCCCACACTCTTTCCAGGAGCCGGCCAGATAATCTGGACTTTGATGGTATGAAGTTTTCCATCACGCGCGGGTGGAATGAATGCCAGGCTGTACTCATGCCGGACCAACTCGGCGATTTGCGCGAATACACTGGAGTAGTCCTTTTCATTGGATGGAAAATAAACGCGGCTTCCATTAGCTTCTGCAATAGCCTTCAACTCCTCGTCCGCCTGTGCGAGTGTGTCGTTTACAGCCGTTGCGCGATCAGTAGCGGCTTGAACTCCCTTGGAGTGCTTTTTTTCAGCGGGAACAGGCACGCGCAGCTCGCGGCCAAGAGACACGGCAAGGACGCGCACATCCGTAGATTGCAGGCGCGTCAAAATTTTTTGAATGCCCGCTGGAGGCGACGTGTCCACACCGGTAGAAAGCAGAACGATGGACTTTTTTCCAGGCACTTTTGCCAGCCAATCCAGAGCTGTCCAGAGGCTGGATGCCAGATTCAGCTGCCCAAACCCTAAATTAAATTGCAATTCATCCAGCGCCTCAAATGCCGCTTCTTTGTCCGTGCTGAAATTCAGCAGAGGCTCGGCAGTTTCGTTATAGCGAGCGATGGCTACGCGGTCGTTGGGAGCGAGGCCTTCAAGAAGCGAATTAACTACCTGAAGGTGTCCGCCGCGAAGCATATAGACAGCTGGGCCAGCCTCGATCAAAAGAAGAACTTGCGCCGGCTCGTCCATGGAAATGAAATCACTAACCTGCTGTTCGACTCCATCATCGAAGATCCGAAAATTTTCGCGTTGCAGCCCGGTGAGGAACCGCCCGTCCTGATCCGTCACGAGGACGCCCACGTTCACCCGGTCCACATCAATGCGAATATTCGGAGAAGGTGCCGGGGATTGGCGCGGCCATGCACACTGCAGCGTTAAGAGCGCGCACGCTAGAGAGATCGCGACCCGACAGAAGGCTCGAGAAATCATGATCCTCTTCCGGATGCTAGCCCGGAGCAGGAACAGACAAAAGCACGCGCTGCGGTGCGGTTTCCAAAACGTTTAGGGCCGACCTAGCTTCTTTGAAGACTTTGTTTAATCGCCGGATGGCTTGGTCGCTGCGGCAGTCGGGGCCGCTGTGGCTGGAGCTGGTGCGGCAGCCGCCTCCTTGGGAGTAGAAAGATAACCGGTCGCCTTGTTCTTGCCTACATCGAACACCACGATTTCATAAGGAGACATGCGCGCCGCACCTTTTACATAGAACTGCACCGGCTCACCGACAGTTTTGTCCTTCTTTTCAATCGTGCGGTCATCTACCAGCACGGTCATAGTGTACTTGGATTTTTTCGTATCGGTCTTGTTCAGAGTAAGCTGAATGGGCCCTACCTTTTCGGCATGCTTCGACTTTGTGAGCGTAAATTCGTAATAGTTTCGCTCACCGCGACGCTTGAGATCTTCCAGCTCGTCATGATTTCTGGCAATCAAGCCGCTCATTACATTTTCATCGCCGATGGTTCGCTGAAGCTGGCCCTTTGTCGCTTCCAAATCAGTCCGGGTGGCTTCTATGTCTTTCTTTGCGCCGCCCACTTCAGTGGCGACTGCGCCAATCTGATCCTGGCTTTCCTTTTTTACTTGTGAGAGTTGGGCCGTAAGCTTTTGGTCGGAGGCCACCTGCTCCTTGCGAATGGCTTCGGCGCGGCTCTTTGCTTCTGCCAGTTCGGCAACAGTCATGCCCATTTTCTGTTCCGTGACTTCAATGTGGCCTTTCAAGTCCGCCAGCCTTGAATTGGCTTGCTCGAGTTGAGCAGTGAGGACCTTATTATTTTCCTGCTCCTTGGCGAGGTTCTGCTCAAGACGGGAAACATTTGCAAAGCCGAGGTATCCGAGGACGGCCACGGCGATAAACAACACGACAAAGAGCGCCGCGATCCATCGCGGAGTACCCGCGCTCTCATACCGATACGACTCTTCCGGAGTCGGCACATTCGGGGAAATACTCATCCACCCTCCTCAATCATGGCTCCAGGCAGGGAACCGGAGACTGCTGGAATTATCTAACGCAACCCTTCTTGTGTCTATGGTGGTCAGCGGACCTTGCCACGTCGCGACGATTTACGCCCGGAACCAGGGGCCCCGAGATGCTCGGGCCACCGCGCGAAGATCGAGGTACTTAATCCGCCCCGGGGCGTAAACTCTCCCCGGACGACACACCATTCCGGTTGCACTGCTTCGACGATATCATGAAGCATCTTATTGACAGCATTTTCATAAAAGATACCAAGGTCGCGATAAGCCAGAAGATACATCTTTAGTGCTTTAAGTTCGAGGCACTCTCTTCGTGGCATGTATTGGATGGTGACAGTTCCGTAGTCGGGAAGGCCGGTCTTCGGGCAAACGGAAGAATATTCGGGAAAGCGAGTGGTAATGATGTAACCGGGATACTGGTTGGGCCAGGTATCCAGTTTTGGCAACCTGGCGGCAATTCCTGCGCGGGCGTGTTCCTCAGTGTAATCAGCCATGACGGCCTCCATTGTACGATGACTCTAACGCGAATACTTGTTGCTGAAATACGCAACTTCTCCTAAGCTCTGCGCAGGGGATGGAGTCCAACACAATTTCTCGATGAAATGCCCAGCGTGTCAAGCGGGAGCTTGCCGGCGGTCCAGGCGGCGCTCCGTCTATGATTACTTGCTTAGCGCAGTTGGCGTGCTTCCTTGGCGCTGCCGCGCTTGTGAGTTGCGATTTTATTCGCGCGCCTTCGAGTTGAAAAACATGGTGTACGCGCGGTGCGGCATTTGCGGAAACCTCGAGCTGCAGCGAATTTCCCCGGACAAAGTCCCTGGCTGGGTTTTCATTCCCGCACGAATTCTCGGCATTCCCGCACTGCGCTGCGAGCCATGCCGGCACAAATTTTTTGCGGTGCGCCCCGTGATATCCGCGGAGCGATTGAAAGAAACTGCAGAGGAAGAAGGCACAGCAACCACCAGTTTCGTACCTAAGCGGTCCCGTCCTTTGCAGTACTAGTCCAGTCCTTTTTAGTACTCGCCTCCCTGTACTCATTGCAGCCTGTTCGCGAATCGCTCTTCCCTCTACTCTGGCCGAGCTAGAGGAGGTTTCGTGGAATCCAGCGTCCGCGTCCTGGTAGCCAATCGTCCGCGCCTGCTGCGTGAGTTGGTCCTCTCCACTCTTTCCGAACAAGCTGGGATCCATATTGTTGGCGAAGCGCAAAAGGACGAAGACGTACCTCTGTTGGTGGAAGAAACGAAACCGAATTACCTATTAATTGCGCTGGATGAATCCCGGCGGAGACCTGTGATCTGCGACGAACTTCTTGGCCGATTTCCCGGACTGCGCATCATTGCTTTCGCTCCCAACACCAACCTGGGAATTCTCTATTGGGCGTCGATCGAAATCCATTCCACGACGATGGAAGCCAGTGAACAAGCGCTTGTCGAAACTGTGCTGGGGAAAACGATAAAGAGTGAAGGAGCAGGTGAATGAACGGAGTGCGCTCTACGAAATTCCTTGGAATCACAACTAGCTTGATTGTTCGCGTGTCTTTGATACCTGGTGTTTTTTTGCTGACCTTGGCTGTGGGAAGCGCGCTGGCACAAGAGCAAAACACTGAGACGCCATCGAGTGGCGAGCCACAGGCTGCCAGCCAGAGCAACTCGTTGCGAACGCGCGCGGGTATTGGGCCGTCGCATGACTTGATGGCAGACAATCTCGGCCGCGTCTCCGCAACGGCCGAAGAGATTCTGGGAGTCATGAGCAAGGACGCGGGGTTGATGGTTGAGTTCAAGCGCGTTCTGGCCGAGGACGCCGGCGCTCAAGGTCAGATATTGGACGACGCAGATTTGACCGACGAGTCGGTAACCAATCGATTGCGCACGGATGCGCGATCGCGCGTTCTCGCTACGCGACTCTTGCAGCGATTCGGATACTTGCTACCCAAAGTCAATCCGGACTCTGATCTGGCCGCTGAAAAAAGGTTGGTATTACAGGAACGCGCTTCTGCGATCGCCCGGGCAGAAAAACAGAGTGTAGAGCCGCAGGCCAATCCGCGTACTCAGCAGCTAACGAAGTGCGAATTGCAGAACAATCTTGATTGCAGTTCCGGTCAACGAGATTTTGATCGCATCACGCATCCCCTGGGTAATGGAGGGCAACCCGTTCCGTCAGACCCGGACACGAATCCATACGACCGCTATCCAAATTCACCTTCGAGGGGCATTTCTACCCAGAGTTCTCCAGAACTGCGCGCCAGCCTCAATTCCAGCTATCCCGGCGAAACGTTACTCACTTCGACATCTCAAGGCGGTTCGGGCTTGCCCGAAGTTTCCCCTGCGCCGCGAACACATGAGACCTTCAGCCCGGAGTGGCGAAATCCCTCTTTCGGCGTTTCGAGCAACAGTCCTGGCAGTGACGCAATGCCCGATGAGCGGCGGGGGATACCACTGCAGGCCTCCGATACAACATTGCCGCGCGGAGAAGAGCTTTCGAAAGCAGCCGAGTTTGAAATGGGTGCCGGTTCACTCGGGCCGGTTGCCATGGTCCATCAGCCAAGTCCCTATGCGGCCGCACCCTCGCTTTACGATTTATATATTCAGGCCTCACCTTCGAGCGCCCAGCCAAAGCGCTTTGGCCTCGGCGTGTTTCAGCATCCCTCGCTAAGTACCGGTTCGCTGCCGATGGATCTTCCGGTCGGTCCGGATTATGTCTTGGGGCCGGGCGACGGCCTTTCCATTGAACTTTGGGGCGGAGTTTCGGAGCGTTTGTTTCGAACCGTTGATGGCGAAGGCCGAGTCGCGCTGCCGGAGGCTGGACCATTGCTGGTCTCCGGCAAATCGCTCGGGGAAGTGCAGGTCGCGGTGCAGCGTGCGCTGCGAACCCAATTTCGGGATGTCTCCGCGGATGTTTCCTTGCTGCGGCTGCGCACTGTGCGTGTATATGTCGTTGGTGAAGTTGCCTCACCCGGTGCGTATGACATCAGCTCATTATCAACACCTCTGAATGCCCTTTTTGCTGCTGGCGGCGTAACGCTGCGGGGATCGCTCCGAAACATCGAGCATTATCGCGGGAAGCAGCTAATCGAAAGCGTGGACGCGTACGACCTCCTACTCCATGGGATTCGCGGAGACTTGAAGCGCCTCGAAAACGGAGACTCACTTCGCGTGCCGCCGTTGGGACCAACGGTGACTGTGGAAGGGATGGTCCGACGCCCGGCGGTATACGAACTTCACGGAGAGAAAAACCTCGACGACGTGCTGAATCTGGCCGGAGGAATTCTGCCGGCGGCAGCGTTGCAGCACATTGAAGTGCAGCGCATGGATGCCCACGATAAGCGGACGATGTTAAGCGTGGACCTCGGGGAGACCACGGACAAAGCTACGTTACGCGCAGCCTTTGAAAGGTTTCCAGTTCAGGATGGCGACGAGATCCATATCTTTCCGATTGCCCCATACAACAGCGCAAGTGTCTACCTTGTTGGGCACGTTCTGCGCCCCGGGCGTTATTCCTATCGGCCGGGAATGCGGCTATCAGACCTAATTGCCTCTTACAAAGACCTCTTGCCGGAACCTGCCGGGCGCTACGCCGAGATCGTGCGTGTGACCGGGCCGGAGAAGCGCCCGGTGGTTGAAAGCTTCAATCTCTCAGCTGCGCTGGCACATCCGGAAAATTCCCCTGCACTCGAGCCGCTCGACACAGTTCGTATCTTTGGCAAGTACGACCTCGAAGCCGCCCCGCAAATCCTCGTCACTGGAGAAGTGCGGGCCGCAGGCACCTACAAGATTTCCGGCGAGGAGCATGTGCGAGACGCCATCTACCAGGCGGGCGGTATATCTCCCGAGGGCTGGCTGGATTCGGCGCAACTCTTTCGAGAGATGCCCGACGGAACCACGAAAGTATTCAGCGTTTCGCTGCGTTCTGCGCTCGCAGGAGATCCCCTGAACAATTTGCTGATTGAGCCGCGCGATCACATTGTTGTGCAGCGTCAGCCGCAGAGAACAAATCCGGCCAGCGTCAACGTTCGCGGCGAAGTGGTACGCCCCGGCCGTTACCCGCTGGCAAGTGGCATGCGTGTATCCGATCTTGTGCGTGCCGCCGGTGGTCTGATGCGAAGCGCAAACGCCGCGAACGCCGACTTGGCTCGCTACACGTCTGCCGTCGCGGATAGCTCCGCTAAGGCGGTCAATGCAGCTCCGGCCAGCCAGGATACGGTCGACTTGTCCGCTGCGCTCCGCGGCTCTCCCGGTGAAGACTTGCTTCTCCGCGACGGGGACGTTTTGACTGTGCCACAGCAGGCGCATTGGAATGATGTCGGGGCAACCGTAAGTCTTCGCGGCGAAGTAGCCCGCCCTGGTGTCTACGGAATTGCACCCGGTGAACGGCTCAGTACGCTTCTGAGCCGCGCCGGTGGATTGCTTCCCACCGCCTACCCGCAGGCGGCAGTGTTTGAGCGCGTGGATGTGAAAACGATGCAGGAACAATCGCGGCAGGACTTAATTCAGCGGCTCGAGCAGGAATCCACTGTCGTGAAGACGTCAGTGAGTTCAAGCGGCGCGGAGGAGGCCGCGTTGCAGCAGGCGGCGATCGAACAGCGCCAACGAGTAATTGACGGACTGCGCCGGGCCTCAGTGACCGGCCGACTTGTCGTGCACATTCGAGCGGGCCAAAGGAACTTCGCGGGTTCGCCGGACGATCTCGAGCTTCGCGCCGGCGATTCCCTTGAAATTCCAAAGCAGCCCGGTTTCGTGCTGATTGTCGGGCAAGTCTACAACTCGAACGCAATCACGTACACGCCCGGGAAAAACACTGCTTGGTATCTCTCACGCGCCGGAGGGGCCACCGGGCTCGCCAGCAAACACGCCATCTTCATCATCCGGGCGAGCGGTTCGGTGACGAGCGGCGGGGCGGGCTTGTGGACCGGCGGAGTGCTGTCTTCGACGATTGGACCCGGCGACACGATTGTTGTCCCCGAACGAGCCGTTGTTGGCGGCACAGTTTGGAAAAACCTCGTAGCCATCGCACAAGTCGCTCAAGCCGGAGCGCTGGCCGCCGCCGTCGCGATTCCTTAAATGCCAGCTTCAAAATGGGCGGGGGCAGCATACACAGGTGAAAGGGGCACGCAAACAGCGTGAGCACTGAGCACACCGGTTTTGATTCTGAGTCCACTTCTGAGAACTCGCGGGACGCGCGCCAGCGGACTGTCGAACGGCTGCGCCTTTTTTGGGATGGCCGAGCGCTGCTTTTTGCGACGTTCTTCGTCGGCGCATTCGCCAGCTTGGGAATCGCGCTGATGATTCCCTCGCGCTACGAAGCCACCGCGCAACTGATGCCGCCAGACGCTCAAAACGGTACTGGGATGGCAATGCTCTCCGCGTTGGGCGCGCGTTCAGGCGGACTGGGAGGTTTTGCCGGCGATTTGCTGGGAGTGAAGAACTCGAGCGGGTTGTTTGTTGGCATTCTGCAAAGCAGAACGGTGCAGGACGGGATCGTGAAACAGTTTGATCTTGAGCGGCTCTATCGCGCAGCAAAAATCGAAGATGCCCGCGCGGCGCTCGCAGCGCATTCGCGCATTAGCGAAGACCATAAGAGCGGAATCATCGCGATCACGGTCACGGACCACGATCCCCGCAGAGCCGCGGCGATGGCGCAATCCTATGTCAATGAGCTCAACCTGCTCGTCGAGCAGGTCAGCACTTCCTCTGCCCGGCGCGAACGAATCTTCCTCGAGGAACGCTTGCGTGACGTAAAACGCGACCTGGATGCGGCTGCGCAAAAGTTCAGCCAGTTCGCAAGCAAGAACACGGCTATTGATATTCCGGCGCAAAGCAAGGCCATGGTGGAAGCAGCGGCCACCCTGGAAGGGCAATTGATCGCCGCCGAAGCCGAACTCCACGGCCTCGAGGCGATGTACACGGAACAAAACGTGCGCGTTCGCGCTTTGCGCGCGCGCGTCTCCGAACTGCGCTCGCAGCTCGCAAAAATGGGCGGCGATAGCCAGCTCTCGTCCGATCCTTCGACCGCTGCGGACTCCTCGCTCTATCCCGCTATGCGCCAGCTTCCGCTTCTCGGCGTTACCTACGCCGATTTGTACCGCCAGACCAAAATCGAAGAGACCGTATACGAGCTTCTGACACAGCAGTATGAGCTGGCCAAGGTGGAAGAGGCGAAAGAAGTTCCGAGCGTTAAGGTTTTGGACGCGGCCGTAGTTCCAACAAAAAAGTCCTTTCCTCCTCGCGGCCTTCTGACTCTCGTAGGGGCGATTCTCTCTTTTCTTGCGGCTTGCGCTTGGATACTGCTTCGCCGAACCTGGCGGGAAATTGATCCGCAGGATCCCGGCAAACAGTTCGCCCTTGAAATTGCGACCACTCTACGCACGGACGCGCTCCGCATTGCGCCCGCCACGGCTTCGATGATCCTGGCCTTAAAAAAGAAGTTCACTCGCTCAGGTTCCGCCAGCACTTCTGAGGATGAGGCGGAACGCGCTGCGGAGACGACCTCCGCGGAGTTGGCACGAGCCGCCCGGCACGGTCTCCAGTAGAGGAACGATGAGCGGAACGGCCACGCAACCTTCACGCGCACCAGCCGCAGCAACTGCGGCGGCTCTTCCTTTGCCTTCGCCCGAATTCCGCCCGCCAATTTCCGAAGCTTACCCCGAGCGTGCCGAACGCGTCAGCAATCTTGACCAGTTGGCTCTCCAAGTGTGTTACGCCGCCGTGGATTTGGCTCTTGTATGTGCCGGCGGCGTGCTCGTCTTTTGGATGCGCTTCGATCTGGCAAATCCGTTTGGCAATTCAGCTTTCTCTCCCGAGCACCTATCGCTGCAGGCGTGGTCGTCGGGTTATCCGGGATTTCTGCTCCTCTATGCGGGCCTCGTGGTGCTCGCGTGTATGAGCCAGGATTTGTATAGCGTGTCGCGCGACCGTTCCGCCTCCGCTGAAATCGCAGGTACGCTGAAGTCGGTTGGCATAGCTACTGCCTTGCTCGTCCTTTTTATTTTTACCTCTGGAAACAAGGAGATTTCCCGGCTCGTTGTAGCTTGCTCGGCAATCTGGAACGCCGGTGCGCTTTCGAGTTGGCGCCTCGCAAAACGGCGATATGTACTCCGGCGGGCGCGGCGGGGTGAAGGCGTTTCACGCGTGCTGATTCTCGGCTCGGGCCGGTTGGGACGCGCTCTAGGACACTGGCTCAGAACAAATCCCCAGATGGGATACGAACTGTGCGGTTTTCTGGACGTCCATCCTGGCGGAGGCGAAGGGGTATTGGGCTCGGTGCGGGACTTGCGTCGAGTTGCTCTCGAGCAGTTTGCCGACCGCGTATTCGTGACACTCCCCACTGATCGCGAACTGGTCAAGGAGGTTTTTCTCGAAGCGCGCCGCATGCATATAAATCTGAATGTCGTTCCCGATTTGTACGATGGCTTGGCGTGGCGCGCCCCGCTCGAGAGGATCGGCGGCTTTCCAGTCATCGAGCTGCATCGAGAACCGATCCCTATGGTTGGCCTCGCGGTAAAGCGCGCCATAGATGTGCTGGGAGCCGCCGCGTTGCTTTCGCTTAGTGCGCCTTTGCTACTTCTGGCTGCCGTCTGGATTTGCTGCGATTCGCCTGGCCCGGTTTTGTACTCTGCGATGCGCGTGGGAAAAAAGGGCCGCAAGTTTCTCTGCTACAAGCTCCGCACCATGGTCGTTGAAGCCGATGCGCAGAAGGAACGGCTGCGCCGGGCGAACGAGCGAGACGGGCCGTTCTTCAAAATTGAAAATGATCCGCGGATTACTCGCTGCGGCCGCTGGCTCCGGAAATTTAGCGTGGATGAAATCCCGCAATTATTCAACGTGCTGCTCGGCAATATGAGCTTGGTCGGTCCGCGCCCGCACCCCGTGGATGATTTCGAGCGTTACACCATCGAGCATCTTCGCCGGTTGGACGTTAAACCCGGAGTTACTGGACTATGGCAAGTCAAAGCCCGCCGCGATCCTTCCTTCGACACGAACATGATTCTCGATCTCGAGTACATCGAAAACTGGAGCCTGTGGCTTGACGTTGCGATCCTAATGCGAACTCTCAGAGTAGTACTGGACGGGGAAGGGCGATGAGTTTGACAAGCATGATGCAAAGACCGCCCGGAACCAGCATGCGATTCCCGCGACTGGCTGGTACCGAAAAAGCGATTGCAAATCATCCGTTGCTGGCTGCGCTTTATCCGTTAGCGAAGCAATCTATGGTTTACATGGCCGGAGCTGTCCTCATTGGCATGGGCTATTTCGTTCTGGTGCCGTTGTATACGAGGTACCTCACGCCACGAGATTTCGGCGCGTATGCGCTTATCGAGATCTCTCTTCTGATTACGGTTACAACGACGCAGATGGGATTAGGAACAACTTACTTGCGGTGGTACGCAGAAACAGAGGCATCACGCCGTGGTGAGATTCTTGCGTCGTGCGTGGCGGGCGGAATCGTGGCCGCGGCGCTGGGCGGCGGGATTCTTGCGGCAGTGATGGATGGGCCACTCGGCAGGGCGTGGATTGGAGAAAACGCGCGTGCCGCATGGATTTTCCTGCCGCTGGTCTTGATTCGAACCGCGCAAGGAATCTTCTTCAGCAGCCTGCAAGCGGCCCAAAGGCCGGTGGCGTACGTTTTATCTGCCGTGACGCGACTGCTGATGCTTGTAACTGCGTGTTATTGGTTCGTGGCGCTCCACGGCGAGAGAGTGCGCGGCGTATTGAACTGCTGGCTCACAGGAGACGGGGTCTGCTTGCTTATTCTTATGGGATTTTGCTTGCCGGGAATGAAGCTCAGAGTGCGAAAGTCGCTACTCATTCCTATGCTCAGATACGGGTTCCCACTCGTTTGGAGCAGCTTGATGGCATTGCTGCTCGATGCTTCGGGCCGATACTTTCTTGCGCAGTTTCAAAGCCTTGCAGAAGTTGGCCGCTATACGGTCGGAATCAAAGTCACGAGTCTTCTCTCCATGGGTTTCCTGCGGCCGTTTGGAAGCGCGTGGGCCGGAGCAGTTTTCCCCATCGCGCACCGACCTAATGCGGCGATCACTTACACAAAAATTATGGGCTACGCGCTGTTGGTGGCCACCCTGCTTGCGGCGATTACCATACTGTTCGGGCCGCTGTTGATTCGAATCCTCGCGGGACGGGCTTATGCGGGGGCACAGAGCCTGCTGCCGTGGCTGCTCCTGCCAGTGGTATTCCGTTTCCTCGAATACTGGAGCAGCCTGCCGATCTATCTCAAGTATAAGACGCAATGGCTTGGCCCCCTGGCAACAGTGGGAACGGCGCTCTGCATCGTTCTGAATTATTTCCTCGTGCCACGGCTCGGCGCTCAAGGAGCAGCGATCGCATGGGCTGGGGCCTTAGCGGCAACCATCACTCTAATGACTGTTATTGGCAGGCGTTATTACCGGCTTCCATTCGATTTGCGGACCTGTGGGTTCGCCGCAGGAGTATGGGCCTTAGCCATTGGCGGCAGTCGGGTCACGTCATCACTCAGCACTAGGGCAGGATGGGGAACCTCGATTGCCGCTGCAGTAGCTCTTCTGGCCGCTTGCTTGTTTTATTTCTTTTGGGACGTGCGCGCCTCGAAGTCGCTTTTCAAAGGCAATGCTTATGCCGCCGATTGAGCTGACAGTCTTTCTGGGCGCGACGTTGGCGAAGTGGCGAAGGATATACAGTTCCTTGACGATGGCGGACTTGCTTCGAAAAATCCGCGAGAGATTTTTAGCAGTGGTCTTGAAGTGCTATCGGAATGCGCTTCCGCTAGTTTTTAGGATGAGAAATCTAGTGACCAGAGGTGCCGTGATTCGGGCCGCGGCCGGTGGCGTTGAATTTGTAATTGTGCCGCAGGGGGCTATTGCGCTTCGTACCTGGGCGAATCCGTCCTTTGAGCGCGCTGAGATTGAATTCATCTTGAGAATGCTGCAGCCGGGAATGACGTTCTTCGATGCCGGAGCCAATATCGGTTTGTTCAGCCTAGCGATAGGAAGAAAACTCATGGGCCAGGCAAGTACTATCTATGCGTTCGAACCTTGCCCATCAACATTTTCCATCCTGAAAAAGAATCTCTCAGAAAATCGGCTCGCTGAGGTGCGCGCCGTTCGCCTGGCTTTGAGTGATCAGACCGGTGAGACAACGCTTTACGCGAAGACCGGGCTAAAGGATGCCTTGAACTCTCCCGGAAGCCCCAGCCGCACAGATGCGGAAGTAGTGGGGCAAGAGTTGGTGCAGACAATTACGCTGGATGATTTTGTTGCAAGGGAACGCATCCCTCGCGTAGACGTCATGAAGGTGGGAGTGGAAGGGGCGGAATTGCTCGTGTTCCGGGGAGGGCGGAAGTTGTTGGCGGGGCCAGACGCTCCGCTGATTCTTTATGCAGGATATGGCTGTTCCACTGCGGAATTTCACTATCATCCCGTCGAACTGATGTGGCAGCTCGAGGAATTCGGGTACGAATTTTTCATATTGCACCCGGATTTGGGCTGCCTTCGTCGGCGAATGCCCGGCCAGTGCTACGACGCTATGGTGGCGGCAGTAAAGCGAACGCACCCGGCATACACCGAGCTAGCGCGCGGGGAATCAAAGGCATGAAGGTTGCGATCATCAAACAATTACTGGACACGTTTGGTCCATGGTCCAGCATTCGCTGGAATGAAACGTCTCCCGAGGGGCTGTTCAGTATTTGGCCCGGTAGGCCATTGCACTGGGAGCTGACAACGCTATTAGAAGCGGATTGGTTCATTATCCCGCAGCAATTCAACTCAGACTATACCTATGATTCAGTAATGAGGCACCAAAGCGGTGCCGAAATTGTGAGGAAGCATACAAAGCGAGTCGTGGCGCCCGCCGAGATCGCCTACGATGATTACGATCTGGTCATCACCAATGATCCCATCCTAGACTTTCCTCGTTGCTCCCAGACAGTGTTCGCATATTTTGTCGTGGAGCACTGGGACCGGCGGTATCGCACATCCTTACGCCGACCACTAAGAAATGCCGACCTATTTCTAGCGCACATGATGGATGCTTCCGCATCACTCTCGGACTTGCCTCAGGCTATTTCTTTTCCCTATGTCCGTGATCCTAAGTCAATGCGTGCGCTATTTGCGCCAACCGAGCGCGATGAAGCAGTCTGGGCAGATTGGCGGACATTGTCCTTTTTGAGTGCAACAACAAATGGAGACTGTATTGAAGCGAGAAAGGCCGCAGCGCTGCGTCTCGAACATACCCTGCAACTGCCTGTAGCCTTCCGAACGTTCTCAATGGGTTTGTACCACGGCGAAGATCCTCCCCGTTGGGGAGACGCAGCCAACTTTTTGCGCGTTCTCGCCCGCCAGAAATACTACTTGTGCCTTGGAAGAGCGAGCGGTGCCGGACAAGGGATTGCGGACGCAGCCTCACTCGGATGCATCTGCTTTGGTGAGCAAGACAAGCCATACCACCGGTTGCTCTGTCACCCCGAAGCGCTGTGCGGCGACCTTCAAGAACTGCCCAGGCGTGTTCGCCGCGTGCATGCCTCGCGGGATCTGCAGGAAGCAATACGCGTTTGGCAAGACCAGAAGCTTGAGAAGCATTTCATCCAAGACCCGCTTGCATTGCTCGCCGAGGCCATCGAATGGAAGCGCAGAAGGATTGCGAGAGGAGTGGGGCAAGCGTCGGAAGTGGAAAAGGAACAGGCGCGCGAAAAGGAAACGGACGTCGTGGCGCACACGCGGTACACGCGGACTGCCTTTTGACAGCGGAGTGTCGACGATGCGGATTCTGGCGCTGAATGTTACGGAGAAAGGAGTGGGCACGTATCTTCGGGCGTTTTATTTCAGCCGGGAGTTGGCGCGCGCGGGGCATGACGTCACGCTGATGACTGTTTCTCGCAGCTCAAAGTTTCGCCGGGTCGTTTCCTGGAAGCAGGATTGGATCGGCGAGTCAAGCGAGCCCCGGGGAAAAGGGCCCTGGATTCGTCTCATCGAAGGGCCAGCGCTAGGCCACTGCGCGCTGCCCGGCTGGGGCTCGGGGCCCCTCGACGTTTGGGGACGAATGTGCGAATTGCACACTGGAGACTATGACGCCGTTCTTGGATTCGAGTATCACCCGAACGTCTCCTGGCCGGTCTATCTCACGCAACGCCGAAAGCACTACGCGTTTTACTCCGATTGGTGTGACTGGTTCGCGGGAAGCTCGAATCGGTTTCGCGGATGGAAAATCGCCCACCGCATCGATGCTTACCTGGAAGAGAAGATTCGCTTCCGGGCGGAACGTGTAAGCGTGATTTCAAGTGTGCTTCAGGAGCGTGCCCTATCGATTGGCATTCCGAAGGAGAAGGTCGTGCACATCCCCAATGGCGCGCCAACGGATTATATCTTCCCGTTGGACAAAAAAGACGCCCGAGCGCGTTTCCGCCTGCCCCTGGATGCTCCTGTTTTGGTAGCGGTAAGCAATGGAAGCATGTGCCGCGAAGTGCGCATTTTTTGCGAAGTTCTCCGGCAAGCGCCCAAAGCGGTTTTCTTAATGGTGGGAAACATTTCGCGGCAGGCTTTGGTCCTGGCGGAGCATCTGGAAATCAGGGAACGCATCGCTGCGACGGGCCGGGTCAGCGACGAAGATTATCCATGGGCGCTGGGCTGCGCTGATGTTTGTATTTGCCCTCTGGAAGATGGACTGAACGACCGCGCCCGCTGGCCGGCGAAGATTCTCGACTTTTTGACAGCCGGGAGGGCCACGGTAACGAACGCTGTCGGCGAAGTGGAACGGCTTTTCCGCCAGAGTGATGTCGGTGTGCTGGCAGGGCATTCGGACCAGGAGTTCGCTGGCGAGATCTTCGAGCTGTTCCAGGCTCCCGACCGGCGAAAGTGTTTAGGAGAACTCGCGCGGAAAGTCATGGTCGATGAGTGGGATTGGCGCATCCGCGGTCCTCAGATCGCGGCGTTGGTGTGTGCTTGATATGGGAGCTTCATCCAGCTCGATGCAGAAGCAAGTTGCGCCGGGGATTGCCACAAGCCTTGAAAGTGCCGCGGCAGCGGTTTGCGGTGAGACGGCTGTCGGCATTTTCTGGCTTGTCGGTGCGTTTGCGGATTGGGTCGGTGGGTCGAGCGCCTGGATTTTGTTCTTTCTTGCCTTAAAGCCGCTCATCGACCTTACCTGGCGATGGAATTTCTTCCGGTTTTCCGAACAATCCGTAAACACACAAGCGCTGGTGGGGCTCGCGGTGCTGGGATTGAATGGAGTCGCCACACTCAGAAACGCGGCGTGGAGGCGCCTGCCGCGGCGCGTGTTGGTCATGCTCGCGTTCGCTTCACTGTCCGTTATCTTTTCGCCTTCCTCATGGGGTTTCAACGAACTAATGCGCTTGCTGGCCGGCACGACTTTCTTCTATACCGCCGGTCCACTCCTTGCTGATCCGAGGCACTTCGACCGCTTCGCGAAGATTTTCCTGTGCGCGATGACCGCGCCGGTAATTCTCAGTTATTTCCAATGGGCTGGAATTCTTCCTTACGATTACTGGGATTGGCTTAATGGAGAAGCCGTCGGACGCGCGAGCGGTACGTATCCCACACCACTCTCCATGAGTTTCTTCTTCTACTACGCTTTTCCGATCGCTCTGGCTGTTGCCTGTGGGAAGAACCAGAGTTCTCGAGCCAAGAGCGGAGCTTTCCTGTTTTTGCTGCTCGCTTCCGGAGCGGTGGCTTTGAGCAACCATCGCATGGCGTATGTCATTGTGGCTTTGCAAGTGCTCATCTGGTTGGGGATGACCCAGAGTAGAAAAGCTGTGCTGGCATTCCTCGCTGTTTTGACACTCGTCGTTGTCCTATCGTTTAGCTGGCTTCAGACGCTGTACGCCCCGATGCGACAAGCGCTCTCGGGCGATGCGGATGTGACGAGTGGAGAGTTTCTTCGCGGGCGCGGCTTTCAGTGGTTTCTTTTCTTGAATTCCTACGCTTCCAGTGGGCCATTCCATTGGGTGTTCGGAAATGGTGCGTCCATCATCGCGGGATACGATCCAGAAGCCACCGATGTTGATTCCGTAGAGCCTCACAACGATTATATCCGTATCCTCCATGCCTACGGGGCAGTGGGACTGCTCCTGTATTTGTCTGTACTTGCTCTCTTTTTAAAGAAAACTTTTCAGTTTCTTGGCTCCAGGGAAGAATTTCCGCGGATGCTCGCGCAAATCATGTTGCTGGCGCTCATCGCCATGCTCATCCAGAGCATGTTGACGGAGCCGATGCGCTATCCGACCGGCGTTTGGTACCTTTTCGCCATCGGATCCGCATTGTTCTGCGTGGAAACCGGCCCCGTCGGGGTAATGAGTCTGCCCACGTGAGCGCCTCTATGCAACAGCCGAAACCTGGAGACGCCGTGTATTCCGCGCTTCGAAAATATCTGCACGCTTATCCCCAGTGGCGATTCGCCCCTCCTCGCGTGCGGTTGAACCGCCGTATGGAAAGGCTTGGGTCGGACTACGGTGGCTACTCACTGGACGTCTCGATGGTCCGCCGCGATTCGGTCGTCTATTCCCTCGGAATTGGAGAAGACATTTCGTTCGATCTCTCACTTATCGATCGCTTCGGCGTGGATGTCGAGGCCTTCGACCCCACTCCCAAAGTCGAGAACTGGCTCGCCGCGCAATCTTTGCCACCGCAGTTTCATTTTCATGCCGTAGGAATCGCCGGCCATGATGGCCAGGAGGACTTTCATTTGCCGCCGCGAGAGGACTGGGTTTCCCATTCCGTCATTTCAGCGAGGCAATTTGGCAAGCAGTCGGTGCGCTTCCCAGTCATGCGCTTGTCCACCGCCATGCAGGTTCAAGGGCACGATCACATAGACCTGCTCAAGATGGACATCGAAGGCGCCGAGTACGCAGTCATCGAGGAAATCGTGCAGGAGAAGATTCCAGTCAGCCAGTTTCTGGTCGAGTTTCATCACCGGCTCTCTTCTTTTGGAATTATCAACACCAGGCGGGCGATCAATCAGCTTGAGGAATACGGAATGAGAATCGCTCATGTTTGTCCGCAGTTTGAAGTGTTTACGTTCATAAGGAGCCAATGAGCGCCAAAAAGGAACAGGCCAAAGCAGCTCGCGACAGGAAGATGAAGAAAGTCCTCATCATTGAAGCGCAAATGAAGCAATACCGGGCACCATTCTACGCGGAGCTCTACGAATGCCTGCGGAAACAGGGCATCCAGCAAATGGTAGCGTACAGTGCTCCGTCCCGGGAGGAGCTCTGCAAAAGCGACAACTGCGAACTTCCTGAAAAGTATGGAAGGAAGGTGAAGGCGTACCGGTGCTGGCAAGAGCGTTTGTTGTTCCAGCCGTTGTTCCGGGAAATCAGGGCCGCCGATTTAGTGGTCATCGATCAAAGCAACAAACTGGTTCTCGCTCATTTCCTCATACTGCTGTCTCGTCTGGGGCTGAAACGCGTCGCCTTCTGGGGACATGGTGAGAATAAACAAGGCGATCGAGCCACAATTTCAGAGCGATACAAGAGGTTCACGCTGAACTGGGTAACCTGGTGGTTTGCATACACGGCTGGGACCGCCGAGTATTTGCAGCAGCAGGGCGTGCCGGATGTCAAGATCACCATTGTCCAAAATTCAATCGATACACGAATGATTCGCGAGTGCGTGCGCAACCTTGGAGCAGACGCCAAAGCCGCGCTTCGGGCCCAGATGGGTTTGGATTCGCAAGCCACAATCGGAATATTTGTGGGAGCGCTTAACAAGGTGAAGTCGCTCTCGTTCTTGCTTGAAGCTAGTCACCGGATTCGAAGGAGTGTTCCCGATTTTCATCTGATCGTGGTTGGCAGCGGGCCGGAGGAAGCGGAACTCAGGGCCAGTGCAATTCAGCATCCTTGGATTCATTTTCTTGGAGCGAAGTTTGGACAAGACAAAGCGGAACTGTTAGAAATCGCCGATCTCTTCCTTCTTCCCGGAGCGGTCGGCTTGGCCATCCTGGACAGCTTTGCCGCTGGGCTGCCCCTTCTTACGACTAGCATCTCCACGCATGGGCCAGAAATCGAATATCTCGTGGCAGGTCACAACGGAATCATGACCGCACATGCACCGGAGACTTATGCCAATGCGGCAATTCGACTCCTTTCTTGTCCCGATGAATTGCGCGCACTGCGCGAAGGAGCAATGCATACTGCCGAGAAATACTCGATTGAACATATGGTTGAAAACTTCTCGGAAGGAATCTTCCGATGCCTTCAGCAGCCGAAGAGGAGGCGGACGAAAGACCGAAAAGCAGAGCAAGACAGATCCAACATCTCGATTCCCGGCATCCAGGCAGCCCGAGGAGATCTCCAAGATGCAAATGCCTCGCAGCCGTCTTTAGTAAAAAATGTTACGAACAATACTTTTGGGAAGGCAGAGCAAAACACCTTGGTGACGACAAGCTGGGATGATGGCCATCCCCTCGACTTGCGTGTCGCCGAACTCCTTCGCCGTTACGGATTGCAGGGCACGTTCTATGTTCCGCGCTCCGGGCAAAGAAAAGTGATGAGTTCTTCTGAGTTGCGTGAGTTGAGCGCGGAATTCGAGCTTGGCGGTCACACTCTCGACCATTTGCCGGTGGATCGCCTTTCGGACGTGCGGTTGTCCGAGCAGCTTTCGGGCTCGCGCGAATGGCTCGAGGAAGTCACAGGAAAATCCTGTCGCGTCTTTTGTTTCCCTGGCGGGCGCTTTCGGAAACCGCAGCTGCGCCTGGTTCGCCAAGCGGGATTCCGCGCCGTGCGCACGGTGGAATTGCTCTCAACGTCGCTCCCGGAATGCATCGAGGGTCTTTATGTGCTCCCTACTTCGGTGCAAGTTTATCCGCGTGGCCCACTGGCCTACGCGCGAAACGCACTAAAACGCTTTTCCGCGCCGTCCCGTTTGCTGCGCTACTCCGTGCTCTTCTCCGCTGATTGGCGAGCTCCCGCGACGGACCTTTTTTTTCGCTCTCTGAAACACGGCGGCGTGTTCCATCTCTGGGGACACTCCTGGGAAATCGAAGAGCAAGGTCAATGGGCCAATCTCGAGAAGTTTCTGGGATTCGTACGATCCTGGCGCGGCAAGTGGGAAGCCGTCACAAATGGGCAGCTTTGCGAGCCTGCCGCGCACGTTGTTCCAGTCGAGCGAGGACCGGCCCTGGAGACCACTGTAAATGCTGCCCAACGCCGTATTTCCCGGTAGCGACGCCCCAACCGTTTTATGGAGTTGATAAAGCTTGAAAATCCTAGTCGTACATAATCGTTATCAGCATCGTGGAGGGGAAGATGCGGTACAGGAAGCGGAGACAAATCTACTCCGCCAGGCAGGCCATCAAGTCATCGAATACATTCGCGACAATGAAGAGATTCAGAGCTGCTCCGCCTATGAGAAGGCCTCGCTCGCCTGGCGAGCGACTTGGTCGCGGCGGACGTATCGCGAGCTGCTCGAAATTCTCTCTGGCGAGTCTCCAGACCTGGTTCATTTTCACAACACGTTTCCGCTGATCTCCCCCTCTGCTTACTACGCCTGCCGTGTCGCGGAGACTCCCGTAGTGCAGACTCTCCACAATTACCGCCTTCTTTGCCCTGCTGGGACTTTCTTTCGCGACAATCATGTCTGCGAGGAGTGTGTGTCGCATTCTCTGCTTCGTTCCGTCGCTCACGGCTGTTATCGCGAATCGCGCCCGGCGTCGGCTGTCGCAGCTTCTGTTCTGGGCGTGCATCGTTTAATGCACACCTGGTCGAACCAGATTGATCTCTTCTTTGTCTGCAGCGAATTTGCACGGAGGAAATTCATCGACGCTGGATTCGATGCAGGCCGAATCCGCGTAAAACCCAATTTTATTGCGGACAGTCCGGTGTCGGCTCAGGAACTAGGATCCTTCGCGCTGTATCTCGGACGCCTCTCCGAGGAGAAAGGACCGCAGCTTCTGTTGCGCGCATGGTCATGCCTGAGGGATCAAGTTCCGTTAAGAGTCGCAGGCGATGGACCGCTGTTTTTCTCGCTTCGGGCGGAATGCGCGCGTATGGGCCTGTCTCACGTGGTTTTCACGGATTGGATTCCTGCGACCGCTGCTCGCGATACTCTGCGCTCCGCGCGGTTTCTCATCGTCCCGAGCCTCTGCTATGAAGGATTCCCCATGGTCGTCGCGGAGGCCTGCGCCTGCGGCATACCCGTGATTGCTGCGGGGCATGGCGGGCTTGCGGAGATCGTGCGTGACGGCTATACCGGGCTTCACTTCGCCCCTGGCGATCCAATCGATCTTGCCAGGAAGGTTCTGTGGGCTTGGACTCATCCAGCCGAAACTGCCGCCATGGGGGCAGCAGCGCGGTTTGAATTCGAGCAGAAATACACTGCGCCAGCCGCGCTTTGCCATCTCGAGGATGGCTACGGGTTTGTGCTCCGACAGCCTCGCAGGCCACGCGCCCGCCCAATCGCGTTCCTCTCGCTCAGGGGAGCCGGCACGGTTCAACCAAACAAGAAAATTCCAATGCAGAAGATTGCTCAACGGCGAAAAACGTGGTGAACCAACTGTTGCGTCTCCCACCCGGTAGGGTTGGCAGCACTACCGAACAACGCGCCTCAGCCGAACTCGGCTCTTATTCCGTTCTCGGAATGCGTGTGGACGCTGCGCAAATTCCTGGAGTGATTCGCCGAATGGAAGAATGGATTGCCTCGCGGTGCTCGCCCAGCTACATCGCTGTTGCGGACATGCACAGTCTGATGAATGCACGGCACTCCGCCGGTTTTCGGGAGGTGCTTCGCCGAGCGAACCTCACGGTTCCGGATGGATTTCCTCTCGTTTGGCTGGGACGGCGCAAAGGCTTCGCCCTTCCGCGGCGGGTCTACGGCCCGGAACTGATGGCGAGCTTTTGCGACGCCACCTCTGCCCGTGGCTATCGCCATTTTTTTTACGGCGGCGCTCCGGGAGTTGCGGAGGAACTTGCCTCTCGGTTTGTCAGGCGCTATCCCGGCTTGCAAATCGCGGGCACGCAAACACCGCCGTTCCGGCCGCTCACTCCGGAAGAAGATGATGCCGAGGTTTCAATGATCAATGCCTCATGTGCTGATGTGCTTTGGGTCGGGCTTGGCGCCCCCAAACAGGAGTGGTGGATGTTCGAGCACCAATCCCGGTTGAACGTGCCAGTCCTCGTAGGAGTAGGTGCAGCATTTGATTTTCATACGGGAAGAGTGGCGCAAGCGCCGCCCTGGATGCGGGAGCACGGATTTGAATGGCTTTTTCGACTGTCGCGGGAGCCGCGCCGCCTTTGGCGCCGATACCTAATTTACGGTCCTGAGTTTGTCGCGCTTGTAGTTCTCGAATCTCTGCGACTGAGAAAGTTCATTTAATGGCGGAGTCCCGGGGTTTTTCTCGATCGGACCCAATCAAGGGCCATTGCTTGCCCGGACCGTTGGACCGTGCGAAAATAACTTGCTCCTGTGTTGTTTATCCTGAGTCAAAGACCACACGCGGGGCTCTCTGGCGCTATCGTCTAGGGGTCTAGGACATCGCCCTCTCAAGGCGGAAACACGGGTTCGAATCCCGTTAGCGCTACCAATCTTTCAGATTCGGAGGATGTCTGCCTAAATTTTTGTCCCCGTAGTTGGCGACCTCGATCCTGTTTTGAAATCCCACCAACCAGCAAACTTTTCTCTCTTAAGTTACGCTTTCGCCTAGCAGTTACCACGAGTCCGCAACCTGCGCAATTCTCGCCGGCCCTTAACCACTGCAATTTCAAAGGTTTAGTAACACCTACGACAAGTAATTTGTGCTTCTCTAATTAGGTACTAGTACGGAACATAGTACTTTCCGGTCCGTGACATCCCCTGTCCCATTTCGGACACTTTGAGTATGGCTAGCCCTCTCTCAGAGCCGCTCGGGTCCGGGCGCGCTACCGAGCCGTTTCAGCGGACTGCGCCCCGGTTTTTCCGGAATTCCTCGTTGGTTTCTCGCGAAGTTGCCGGCGAAACGATTGTGGTTCCGATCTGTCGCGGAGTTGGTGATCTCGACTCCGTTTACACCTTCAACGGTGTAGGCAGGTCGATCTGGCGGCTTTTAGAGAACGGGCACTCGACTGAGGAATTGGCTCGATGGCTTGCGGCGAATTATCAGGTTGATGCGCGGCAGGCTCTTGCGGATGTTGAAAGCTATCTGGCGGAACTCCAGGAAGCGGGCCTGATTCGGACGGCCTAGCCAGCACCCTCCTTCTCCACAAGCCTTGCGAAAGGCGCGAAGCGCGAAGTGTGGGAAGCGCGCGGAGGAGAATGAGTTTCAGTACCGGGTTGATTTGGAATCGGTTAGACGAGCAGGCGTTACGAAAGGCAAGGCGGCCGAGTGGAATTTGCCGCGTATAGCGAACTGACAAATCTTGTGCACCAGCGCTTCGAAGGGAAGCGCGTGCCGCTTGAAGTGTCCGTCGAGGTCACCCGTCGCTGCCCTCTCGATTGCCAGCACTGCTACAACAATCTGCCCATGAGCGACCACCCCGCGCGGCAGCGCGAGCTGACCTTCGAAGAGCACGTGCGCCTTCTCGATGAACTGGTGGATGCCGGGTGCCTCTGGCTGCTCTATTCGGGCGGAGAGATTTTCGCACGCAAGGATTTTCTCGAGATTTATAGGGAAGCGAAGCACCGGGGTTTCCTCATCACGCTTTTCACCAACGGCACGATGATCAACGAGAAGATCGCGGATTATCTTGCGGAGTATCGCCCCTTCGCCATTGAGATCACGCTTTATGGTGCGACGCGCGAAACCTACGAGGCGCTCACACAGGTTCCCGGTTCATTCGAGCGCTGCATGCGTGGCATTCGATTGCTGCTCGAGAGAAAACTCCCGCTGAAACTCAAAACTGTCCCTACCACCATCAATCGCCATGAAGTGTTTGCCATGAAGCGGCTGGCAGAAGAAGAATTCGGAGTCGAGTTCAAGTTTGATTCGGCGATCAATCCGCGGATCGATTGTTCGCAAAGCCCTCTGGCCGTGCGGCTCACTCCGGAGCAGGCAGTGGAGCTGGATTTCGCGGACGCCAATCGCCGCGGAGATTACCGGCAGATGGCGGAAATGGATTTGAGCGCGCCTGACGAGGAATTGCCTGCGGAACAACCCCGCGAAAGGTACACCTGCGGCGGCGGCAAGAACGGATGCGCGATCGATCCCTACGGAACC
This sequence comes from Candidatus Acidiferrum sp., assembly GCA_035279745.1. GTDB lineage: Bacteria > Acidobacteriota > Terriglobia > Acidiferrales > UBA7541 > Acidiferrum. The sequence continues at coordinate 175,946 of DATEHE010000023.1, forward strand.
ATGAGCATTTGCGTCATTTCCCACCAGCAAGGCTACCAGTTGCGCGGCGGCAGCTTCCATGAAGGCTGGGACGGAACCCTGCGCGAAATTCGCGGCCAGCGCAGAACACGGCCTTCCATCTGCGATCGCTGCAAGATTCAATCGCTTTGCAGCATGTGCCCAGCCAACGGCGAACTGGAAAACGGCGACCCCGAATCGCCGGTTTCATTCCACTGTCAGGTGGCGCATCTGCGAGCTTACGCGCTGGGGTTCAGTGTTCCGGAGCATGGCGATTGCGAATGCTGCGGCAGCGGGGTGCTACACGGCGAGTTACTGCAAGCGGCCGCCCGATTGATGGCGATTGAGCCGCAAGCAAGTTCGCAGGTCGCCGGCAAGAATGCGCCCGCAATTCTGAACGTTTTGCAGGCGGCTTCCGGTCGCAAGAGCCGGGGCTGTTCCAGCTGCGCATCCGTGAACGGCTGACGAAAGCGAAGAAGATGAGCGACGAGCAAGACAAAAAGCCGGTTGAGCAGCAGCAAAAGGCGCCATACGAACCGCCAAAAGTGATTCGTGTGAGCCTGCGCCCGGAGGAAGCCGTGCTCGGCGCTTGCAAGATCACCGGGCATGCCGGCCCCGTCTCGGGATCGTGCCGCTCGTTCGTGGCGTGCCGGACGCTGGGATCGTGAGCCAGCGCTGAACAATGCAGACCGACTCCCAACTCGAAACCACATCGCTTGCAGCACCTGTACTCGCGTTTCCCAGTGTCGAGCATCTCGCGTATCGCATCGCGGACATGACCTTCGGCCTGCATGCGGAAGGGGAATTGCGGCTCGCGCTTGAAAAAGAGCTTTGCGCATTCGAAACGCCCTGCGGCTGCTGTGACGTAAACCTGCGAGTCTCCTGGACTGACGCGCTTGAGGTTCCCAGATCGCGTCAATTGTTTCACTCCGGAGGATTGTGGTCGTTATTCGAGGAGCCGGAAGGCTATCGCTTTAGCTTCCTCGCGCCAACCGTTGGAAGAGCGCCTTACAAGGAAGCGTGGCTTGATCCGGATTTTCGCAATGGCAGGATTTTTCTTTCGAAGGAATATTTTGACAGCGAGCGCCCGGTCTACCCGCTCGAATATCCTCTCGACGAGCTTTTGATGATTCACCGCCTCTCGCGCGGTCTTGGCGTCGAAGTGCACGCCGTGGGAATCACAGATGAAACCGGCCGCGGGCATTTATTCTTTGGGCATTCGGGGGCGGGGAAGAGCACGACGGCTCGCCTGTGGATGAAACGTGCCGGAGCAAAGGTCCTGAGTGACGACCGGATCATTCTGCGGAAGCGTGACGGCCGCATCTGGATGTACGGAACTCCGTGGCATGGCGACGCCGGAATCGCCTCGCCGGAATGCGCTCCGCTTGATGCCATTTACCTGCTCGAACACGGCGGCGAGAACGAGCGGATTCCCTTGGCGCCCGGGCATGTGGCGGCGGAACTCTTCGCCCGCACTTTTGCAACGCATCACTTTGAAGAAGGGATCCGGTTCACTCTGGACTTTCTCCATCAGGTGGCGCGCGAGGTGCCTTGTTCCGTGTTTCGCTTTGTACCTGATGAAAGCGCGGTCGAGGCCATCTGCCGTGCATAACGCGAAACGCATAGTGCTGAGAAATTCGAAACAGTTTGGCGAGGTGTGCGGGGCACTGCTCGATCGCGGCTTGACGGTGCGCTTCCGCGCGAACGGTTTAAGCATGCGCCCAAATATCTTGAACGAGGATGGCGTCCTTGTTGCGCCGGCCAGTGTGGAGAACTCCGGTCGCGGCGACGTTCTGCTGACGCAGGGTGCGGATGGATTTCGCGTGCATCGCGTTGTGAGCCGGTGCGCTGGCGAAGAAGTCATTACGCGGGCGGATTCGGGAGAAGAAAATGATCCAGCCGCGCGAGTCCTTGGAAGAGTGATCGCAATTGAGCGCAATGGGCGGATGCTGTCAATGAATTTTCCCGGTCAACGATATGCGCATGCCGCACGCAGCTTCGCATTTCGACTGGCGCACGCGGCGGCCCTGCGCGCAGCACGCTTCGTTTCAGCGAGTGCGTTCTTGGCAGTTGCATTATTTTTGGTTCTGACGAATGCCGCCCCGGCTGCGGGCCAGGCATTCACCATTACGAACACGGCCGCTCCGACCACAGTCGCGCCGGGCGGAACAGTTACCTACACGCAGACCATTTCAAATACAAGCGGCACCGCCATCACTCAGCCGATTGCCGTAAGTCAAACGATCCCGGCAGGCACCACCTTTGTCTCCGTAAATTTTGCTGGCCATCATCCGTGGAGTTGCTTGCCGGCAAATCCTGCAGCGGGAACGACGCTCACCTGCAGCGACACGTCTGGAAGAAATTATAATTCCGGCGGCGGTGACAACACGACGTTTACGTTGGTGCTTACGGTCAATCCAACGGTTGCCAATGGCACTGTTATTCCCGATACGGTTTCAGTTACCAGCGGCAACGCGCCTACTGTAAACGCTACCGCGAACGTCACAGTTCAAGTTCCGGATCTTTCCGTTTCGGAAACCGCCGCTCCCAATCCCGTCGCCACGGGCGCGAACATCACCTATACGGAAACGGTCACAAATAACAACACAACCTTAGCTGCCAGCGGCGCCACGTTGACGCAAACCACTCCGCCTCACACGCTCTTCCAATCCGTCACCCCTCCCGCGGGCTGGACTTGCCCGACGCAACCTGCTGTGGGCGCCACAGGGAGCATCGTTTGCAGCGCAACAGGAACTCTGCCGGCGAACTCGAGTGTAATCATCACGGTCGTCGTATCGGTGAGCCCCGAAGCGCCTGCAGGGTCGAACATCACAAATTCAGTCACCGTCAGCGAAACGGCGACGGATCCGAATCCCGCCAACAATACGGCAACCACCACAGTTCAAGTGCAGGGCGCCGACCTCTCCATGACCCAAACGGCGTCCGCCACCGGCATAGCCCCGGGCAATACAATCACTTATACGGAGACGGTCACCAACAACGGCCCCAATGCCGCAACGGGTGCCACGCTCTATCAGCAGACTCCCGTAAACACGACATTCACTTCCATGACTCCGCCCGCCGGATGGACTTGCGGCACGCTTCCAGCTACCGGAGCCACTGGACAAGTTATTTGCACCGCGAACGCAGCGATGAACGCCAGCACGACCACAGGCAATTTCACCTACGTGGTAACCGTGAACGCGGCGACGGCGGCAGGGACGGTGATCAGCAATCAAGCCGACGTCACGGCCCAGACGACCGACGGAAATCCGGCAAACAATGGGACGCTAACCACCACGCTCGTCGAATTGACGCCCGATTCCGATCTCTCCGTGGCGATGACCGCTCTTCCTTCGCCGGTCTTCATCTCCTCTTCACTCACGTACACCATCCAGGTAAGCAATTTCGGGTTGGCGCCGGGCACGGGAGTCACTCTCACGGATTCTCTGCCTACGTCTGGTTCCACGGGCTTGCTGACAAGTGTGACCGCATCCACGACGCAAGGCAGTTGCACAGTTGCCTCCACATCGGTCAGCTGCAACCTTGGCACTGTAGCGTACCCGCTGCTGACGCCCATCACGATCACCATCAGCGGCACCACACCCGCAACTCCAGTGACCCTACTCAACACTGCGTCCGTTTCGACAACCGGTACCGACCCCGTGAGCAGCAACAACAGCGTTACGATTGCGACGGTGGTCCAACCACTAGTTTGTGCAGCGCCAGGCCACGACGGCTCGCCCGGCACGCTTTCCGGCGTTCTGAACGCGTACTACCCTCCTTCGGGCACGGTTACGCTTACCGCAGGGACCAGCACTTCCGTAGCTCTTGGTCCGGCCGCGGCCAGTGGCGCGCAAACGAATATCAGCGCCGGCGATCTTCTGCTTATCATTCAAATGCAGGGCGCGCAAATCAATTCGACGAACACGACCTCCTACGGTGACGGAATTCCCGGTGATCCATTCGGTTCCACCAACCTGGGTTCCACGGGCGTCTTCGAATTTGTGACCGCCACTAATTCCGTTACGGCCTCCACGGGCGGCACTCTGAATTTCGTTGGAACGGGCGTGAACAGCACGCTCCTGAATACATATGTAAACGCTCCTGCCACCGCTTCGCAGGGCATTCAATCCTTCCAGATCATCCGCGTGCCGCAATACTCCTCGGCCACTCTCAGTTCGTCTCTCACTGCTATGCCATGGAATGGCGCGACGGGCGGCGTGCTGTCTCTAGACGTCGCTTCGCAATTGACTCTGAATGGCGCAGTGGTTCTGGACGGCCTCGGCTTCCGCGGTGGCGCCGGCATCATCGAGCGCGGCATCAACGGCTTTACTAGAACTGATACCGTGAATCCTTCTCCGACTGCTCTGCCGAATCTGGCGGGTGGAGATCCTCCGGCCGGCGGCGGCGCTGGCGGCGGAAAAGCCGAAGGCATTGCCGGCACTCCGCATTGGGTGGGGCCGTCAATCGCCTCAATTACACATGCTTCCACCGCAGCCACCTCTGGGCAGGCTGTAGTCGAAGGTTATCCCAATGGCAGTTTTGCTCGCGGCGCTCCGGGCAACGCGGGCGGCGGCGCAACGGATGCGAATCCTGTCGCCAACGATCAGAACTCCGGCGGCGGCGCCGGTGGTAACGGCGGCCAGGGAGGCATCGGCGGTTTTGGCTGGAATTCCGCAGGACTTGTCGGCGGTTACGGCGGCGCGCCTTTCCCTGCAACAACCAGCGCGCTCGTGATGGGCGGCGGTGGTGGTGGCGGAACTACCAACAACGGCTCTTACTGGGATCCCACCACGGACACAGGCAACGCCGATTGCGGCCTGAATTGCACCGGTGTTTACAGCACGGGCGGCGCGGGCGGCGGCATCGTGATTATTCACGCCGGTTCCGTGGTTGGCACCGGAACAATTTCCGCTAACGGCCAATCCGCGCTCGCACCAGAAAATGACGGTGCCGGTGGCGGCGGCGCGGGCGGCACAATTCTTGTCTTCACGCAAACGGGAGGATTGGGCGGACTCACCGCGAGCGCCGCTGGTGGCAACGGTGGAAACACCTGGCCTGAGCAAGCTCCGGGTGCGGCATTTCCGGGGAATCGGCATGGCGCTGGCGGCGGTGGTGGTGGCGGAGTCATCCTCACAACCTCAGCTCCGGGCACTCCGATCATCAGCAACGGAAATCCCGGCTGGTCCACGCTTGCTAACGATCCTTACGGCGCTACTCCCGGCCAACCCGGCGCGATCAACTCCGGTTTGACGATTACGCAGACGCCGGGCGTGCAATCCGGTGCCTATTGTTCTGGAGCGGATTTGGCCGTCACGAATTCCGGCACGCCGAATCCCGTCCTTGCCGGACCAGGTCCCGGCAACGTCATTACCTACACACAGACCGTGACCAACAACGGCCCATTTCCGGCTTTGAACGCGATTTTCAGCGAAGCGATTCCCGCCAACACGACTTTCCAATCCTTGAATCTTCCCGGCGCTTCCGGCTGGACCTGCAGTGCGCCCGCAGTTGGCGGCACCGGCACCATCTCCTGCACAAACCCAAGCGTAGCGAACGCCGCTTCAACGACATTCACTGTGGCGGTCGCCGTGAACACAGGGGTAGCCTCCGGCACGGTCATCACGGACATTGACAACGTGACCGCTGGCAATTCCGATCCTAATCTGGCAAACAACTCAGCAACCGTGCAAACAACCGTCGCTCTCGCCACGACTGCGGACCTTTCCATTACCAACACCGCGGCTCCGAATCCCGTGATCGCAGGGAACAACATTACGTACACCGTCGTGGTCACCAACAACGGAGTCGCGCCTGCCGCGACCGTTGCCTTTAGCGAAGCCATTCCTGCGAATACGACGTTTGTTTCCGTGACGCCTTCGCCCGCTACCGGATGGACCTGCGGCGTCGCAGGGGGCACGCTCACATGCTCGAATCCCACAGTTGCTTCCGGAGCTTCGACGACATTCACTGTGGTCGTCACCGTGAACGCCGGCACGGCTTCCGGCACCGTCATCACTGACACCGCGAACGTTTCTTCCGCTACCACGGATCCCAATCCGAACAACAACAGCGCCACTGCGACGGACATTGTTGCGACCGCCGGCCAATCCGATCTCAGCGTCACGAGCGTTGCAAATCCGGCCAACGTCGTCACTGACGGCAACAACATCTCGTACGCGCAGACAGTCAGCAATAATGGTCCATCGGCTTCGGGAACGGCCACCTTCACGGACACGATTCCTTCAGGCACAACTCTGGTCTCCTTCACTCCTCCTGCAGGGTGGAATTGCGGCACGCTCCCGCCCGTTGGTGGGACCGGGACGATTACCTGCACGCTGGCGTCCATGGCCGCCAACAGCACCGCGAGTTTTCCGCTCGTCGTGAAGGCTAGCTTGGGGAACCCACCTGGGACGGCAATCGCCAACACGGCCCAAATCAATATTCCGTGCTCCTCGATTAGTGATCCGAATTGCGGCAACAATTCGGCCGCGACGACTGTCTTTGTTGCTTCGCCAACACAGGCTGACCTCGCCATTTCCAAGACTGCTTCGCCGGATCCCGTGGACCAGGGCACCAATCTCACCTACACACTTCAGGTGACGAATAACGGTCCGGCTCCGGCTCTGAATGTAACCGTGACCGACCCGATCCCCAGCGAAGTTACCTATGGCTCCGTCGCGACAACTCAGGGAACATGCACGTTCAACGCTGGCACCACGACCGTCAACTGCAATCTCGGAACGGTTACGGTCGGTTCGCTCGTCGTGATCACGATCAACGCGACCGCGAACACGTTCAGCTCGACCACACTTTCGACGAACACGGCCACCGTCTCCTCAACCACGGGAGATCCCAATCCGGGCAACAACACTTCCTCGTTTACTTCGACGATTGCCACTCCCACTGCGGTTCAACTGACGCTATTCCGCGCTGTTCCACGCTCGGGCGGCGGCGTTTTGCTCGAATGGAAGACGCGCGAGGAAGTCCGCAATCTCGGATTCAATTTGTACCGTACCGACGGCGCACAGCGGCAGCGCGTGAACCCTTCCCTCATCGCCGGTTCCGCGCTACTCATTCGCGGCGGCTGGCCGCAACACTCCACGAAGAGCTACCAGTGGCTCGATCCGAATGGCACGGCTCAGTCCACTTACGAGCTGGAAGACGTGGACCTCAACGGCACGCGCACAACGCATGGGCCGGTCTCAGTGGATGAATCTTTGGCGCCGAGCGCAGGCGCGGTCTCCCAATCGATTCTCTTGAAGCATTTGAACAGCGCCATCGTGCAGCCCGCTGTCGTGAGTCAGCGTGTATTGCATACTCCCGCCCCTATTTTGCCCGGAGTGCCGCACAATGTTGTGCCCGTGTTGCTCGATGGCGAAGCCGCCGTGAAAATTTCCGTGCAAAGTGAAGGTTGGTACCGCGTAACGCAGGCGCAGTTGCTAGCCGCGGGAATGCAGCCCGGCACTGACGCTCGCATGCTTCAGCTTTACGCCGAGGGCGTCGAGCAGCCCATTCTCATTCTAGGCAACCAATTCGGCCCGCTCGGCCCGAATGACAGCATCGAATTCTACGGCACCGGAATTGACACGCCGTACTCCGGCACGCGCGTCTATTGGCTCGTCCGCGGCACGCACCCCGGCTTGCGTATCAACGCAATTCCCGCTGCGGCCGCGCAGAACGCCGAACCACAAAGTTTTCCATTCACCGTCGTGCTTCAGCAGCGCACGACGTACTTCGCCACGCTCCTCAACGGCGAGGACAACGACAATTTCTTCGGCGCCGCCGTCACCTCTCAACCCGTGGATCAGCAGCTCACCGTGGCCCACGCTGACCCGAACTCCGCAATGCAAATCAGTGTGGACATCACGCTGCAAGGCGCCACGGATCAGCAGCCTCACACCGTTTCGGTCGCATTCAACGGCGCATCCATCGGCGAAATGGACTTTGCCAACCTCGCCAACGTCACGAACACGTTCCCGATTGACCGCAGCCTGCTACAGGATGGCGTCAACACCATCACGCTGACCGCGCTCAACGGCGACAACGACATCAGCGTCGTGCAATCCATCGCGCTCCACTATCCGCATACTTACGAAGCAGATGGAAACTGGCTGAAAGCTACCGCCGCCACCGGCAGCACGTTGCACGTCACCGGCTTCACGAATTCCCAGATTCAAGCGTTTGACATCACGAATCCTCTCGCCGTCGCCCAGCTCTCGGGCCCCGTGGACCAGGGCAGCGCAGGTTACGGCATCACGCTGAACCTCGCGGCGACGGGAGCCCAAGAGCACACTCTGCTCATCTTCACCGGCGATCAGATTTCTGCGCCGTCCGGCCTGGCTTTCCACGCACCGGCCGCTCTCGCTCGGAAAAGCTACGGCAACAAGATGATCATGATTACCTATCCGGACTTCGAGTCCGCTCTTGCGCCGCTCGTCAGCCTGCACGAATCTCGCGGTGTGAGCGTCAAGGTCGTGACGATTGACGAAATCTTCGACGCCTTCAATTACGGCGAGCGCAGCCCGTACGCGATTCGCGATTTTCTCCAGAGCACGCAGTCCAACTGGCTGCAAAAGCCGAAATATCTGCTGCTGGTTGGTGGAGCATCTCTAGACCCGCGCGATTATCTTGGCCTCGGCGCGTTCGATTTTGTTCCTACGCGCATGATTGAGACTGCTGCGTTCAAGACCGCTTCCGACGATTGGCTCAGCGACTTCAATCAGACTGGATTCGCGACAATTGCCACCGGCCGCCTCCCCGTTCGAACGCTGGCCGACGCGAACCTTGCCGTTTCGAAAATTGTGAGCTTCGAAAAGGGATTGGGCGCCAATAGCGCAAACGCACAAGCGCTGCTCATCGCCGATCAGAATATCGGCGCGGATTTCAGCACGGCAACGAAGTTTGCCGCCACTGATTTGCCTTCGACCCTGCAACCTGTCGAAATCTTCGCCGATGGACAGGACCCCGCAGCCGTCTCGCAACAAATCCTCAGCGCTCTCAACGCCGGGCCGCTCCTCGTCAACTACTCCGGCCACGGCTCCGAAGAGCAATGGTCCTTCTCCGATTTGTTGGACGATACTTCCGCGGCTGCGCTCTCGAACAACAACCAATTTTCCGTTTACTTCCTCATGGATTGTCTGAACGGCTTCTTCCAGGATGTCTACGGCACCAGCCTCGCGCAGTCTCTGCTTCTCGCGCCCAATGGCGGCGCCGCGGGAGTGTGGGCTTCGTCTGGCTTTACGATTGAACCGCCGCAGGCTTCTATGAACCAGGCACTCCTGCAAGCGCTCAAAGACAACCCTGGCATTTCCATCGGAAGCGCCATCTTGCAGGCAAAATCCGTCGTGACCGATAGCGATGTCCGCCGCACTTGGATTTTCTTCGGTGATCCCGCGATGTCGTTGCAAGTCCCGCCAAGCGCGGGTGAAGGACGGCGGCCTGTGCGCGTGCATCCCCCAATCGTTTTGCGGCCTTAAGTTTTCGTTTGCAATCAGGAGATAGGCAAGCCCGTTACGCGGATCCCTGCACCGCGCACTTTATAGCGGATATTGATTCCGATCAGCAAAGCCGTGAGGGACTCCACGATCCTCGCGTTCTCCAGCTTTCCGGCGTTCACTGCGCGCGCTCCCGCAATCTTTCCCGCCAGCTCCGAAGTCACGCGCCTCGCTTCTTCGTCATCGCTGCAAACCAGGATGTCGCAATCCACCATCTCGTCGGACGAAAGCAATTCCGATCCGAGGTTTTGGAACGCCGCCGCCAGGTGAACTCCCGCAGGCAAAAGTTCTTTCGCTTGCTCCGCGGCTGACCCTTGCCACACACCAAGCATCCGCGTGGCGGGTCCGCCCACGGTTGCTGCCAACGGCACGGTCGTATCAATCACCAGTGTTCCGGGCTTCCAGGTTTTCTTCAATTGCTTCAGTAGCTCCGCATGACCGGAGAAGGGAATTGTCAGAACCACGATTTCGCACTGCTCCACAACAGCGGCGTTCTCCATCCCTTCGATTCTTGCCATGCCGCCGATTTTTGTTCGCAAACGGTCCGCCGCCTCGGTAGCTCGTGTCGCCTCGCGTGAACCGATCACCATTGCTTCGCCCGCTTTTGCCCATCGGTACGCCAGTCCAGATCCTTCCGGCCCGGTTCCCCCCAATATCCCGATTTTTCTGTTCATTCCTCTTCTGCTCCAACTCGCCAAGCGACCTCGATGGTGCTCATCCTGCCCTCGCTGGAAGAGCGCCCACACGCGATGCTTCGCCTTCTCCGGTTTGATACGATGGCTTCAGCCGCTTGTGTACTCATTCACTCAAAGAAAGCCAACGATATCATGCCATCCGATGGGCCATTGACGGAAACTCCCGGGCCGCGTGATTCGAATCTCTCCGGAGGAACTCAGCCCGCAATCTCTCCGCCTGCCATCCGCGCCCTGCTTCTGCCCGTCAAGGATTTGCGCAACGCGAAGCAAAGGCTAGCGCCCGTCCTTTCGCTCGAAGAGCGCTTCGGCCTGGCCCATGCGATGCTTCAGGATACCTTGCGAGTGATTCGCGGCATGCAAGGCGGCGCGAAAGTTTTTGTCGTCACCAATTACGCGCCCGTGATGGAAGCCGCCGCGTCCTCCGGGTGGGAAATCCTTCGCGAGGAAAAACAAATTTCCGAAAGCGATTCGGTGGACTCTGCTTCACGCCTCTGCGCGGAGCGCGGCGTCACGGCGTTGCTTCGCTTGCCTCTGGATTTGCCGCTCGTCCAATCCGTGGACATTGATGAGCTTTTTTCGGTCGAGTGCTCCGCACCATCCGCCATCCTGGTGCCGTCTCGCGATGGCACGGGCACCAACGCCATTCTTCGCACGCCTCCCACACTTTTCCCGTCGCATTTCGGCCCGAATAGTTTTGCCAAACACCAGGCTGAGGCGAAGCGCACCGGCGCCGCGATCATTGTAAAAAGGAACGCCCGTCTGGAACTCGACGTGGATGATGAAGCGGATTTGCGCGCCTTACTGCAACAAGGTTTGTCGCATACGATTACTGGCGCCTGGCTGGAACAAAGTGGAGTTGCGGCTCGCTTCCGGCCGCGTGGCACGGCCGCTTGTTCGAATCATTTTGCTTGACGTTTAGCGCCCGCTCCGCGCATACGCTCTGCTCGCCGTAATTCCTTTTCCTTCTGTAACGATAATCGTCTGTCCGGCTGCCACATTCGCGAGCCGGTCAATTTGTCCGCTCGGCCATTGAATCTCGACTTTTTCCGCTTTCCCCATTTGGCCCAATCCGAATGTCAGCGCCAATTCGTTCGCCGATAGATAGCTCGAGCCGCTGCGCATCATTTCCGTTTCCGTTCCAGTCGTCGAAGTGACCCGGACCATCGCTCCAATGCCATCGCGATTCGATTTTGTGCCAACGAGCTTCACTCGCAAGCTGTGGTTTCCCTCTCCGCCGGTAACTTCGTTCCGGAAAAGCGCCGTCGGCCCGCCGTTCGTCGCAATTAGAATATCCAGCCGCCCGTCGTTGTAAACGTCCGCGTACGCCGCTCCGCGCGCCACTCTCGGAGAGTCGAACGCCGCCCCCAGTTCCTTCGTCACCTCTTCGAATTTCCCTTTGCCCAGGTTCCGAAAAATATGTGGCGGCATCGCGTACTTCACGTTTGCCTGTACTTTCTGAATGTCCGGGTCAATGTGCCCGTTCGCGATAAAAATATCGGGCCAGCCGTCCAGATCGTAATCGAAGAAAAAGCAGCCGAACCCCAGCGTCAGCAGCGTCGCATGGCCAATTTCTGATTGCGGCGCTTCATCAACGAAAAGCCCCGTCCCTTCGTTGTGGTACAGCGAAATCATCTGATTCGAAAAATTCGTGATCAGCAGACTCGGATGCCCGGAGCGGTCGTAGTCCGCCGCGTCCACTCCCATGCCCGCGCGTGCAACTCCATCCTCGCTGAACGCCACGCCCGCAAGCACGGCTTTTTCCGTGAACGTCCCGTTTCCGTTGTTGCGATAAAGTTTGTTTGGCTGCGTGTCGTTCGAAAGCAGCAAGTCCGGCCAGCCGTCGCCGTCATAATCCAGCATTGCAATTCCCAGCGTCTTTGAAGTGGGATCGCCCAGCCCCGCCTTCTGCGTCGCATCTTCAAACGTCCCGTTTCCCTTGTTGTGCCACAGCCGCACCGAAGTTCCTTTGTACGATTCCGGCGTGCAGTAGGATTTTGTTTTGCCGTCGAGTGTGCAATAAAGATCCGCCTGCGGTGTCCACTTCACATAGTTTCCGACCACCAGGTCGAGTTTGCCGTCCTTGTCGTAATCCACCCACGCCGCGCTCGTGCTGAACTCGTTGATCCCGCCGAGTCCCGCCTTCTCGGTAACGTCCGTGAACGTCCCGTTTCCGTTGTTGTGAAACAGCCGGCTCTGCCCGTACGCGGTCACGAACAAGTCGTCGTAGCCGTCGTTGTCGTAGTCGCCCACCGCCACGCCCATTCCGTACATCTCCACCTTGTCGAGCCCCGCCTTGTGCGTGACGTCCGTAAACGTTCCGTCGTGATTGTTGTGATAGAGCTTCGGCGTGCTCCGCGCTGTTCCGTGCCCCGGCCAATCCATCCCATTCACAAGAAAAATATCCGGCCAGCCGTCGTTGTCGTAGTCAATGAACGCCACGCCCGGACCCAGCGTCTCCGGTAAATATTTTTTTCCGAACGCCCCATTTGTATGCACGAAATGGATGCCCGCTTGCCGCGTCACGTCCACAAATTGAACTTTCGAGCCTGCTTGCGGCGCCTGAGCCACAATCGTCAACGCGCACAACAACACCACCGTCAGCCCCGCGACTGCTCCCCGGAGCAGCTTCACTGCGCCACCGCGCTCGCATCGCGGCCCACGCCCAGCGCGTCGGCCACGCGATTGATGTAATTGAACCACGCCGCGATCAGCGTGATTTGCAGAATGCCCCGGTCGTCGAACCCCGCCGCTCGCAGCTTCGCATGATCCTCCGGCCGCACTTTCGTCGCATCTTTCGTCACTTTCACCACGTACTCCAGCATCGTGCGATCTTGCTCGCTGATCGGCGCCGTCCGAAAATCTTTTTTCAGCGCTTCCACCATTTTTTCGTCCAACGTCACCCTTCGCAGAAACTCTGCGTGCGATTCGATTCAATAGTGGCACCGGTTCGTCACCGAGACCATTGTCGCGATCATCTCGTGTTGGTGCCGCTTCAGCGGCAATTCCGGCGCCATCAGCGCCCCGAACGTGCTGAACGCATGCCGCAGCACTTCTGGAAAAAGCGAATGTGAGCCCACGATGCTCTGATCCACTCCCGCGAACACCGCCGCCACCGGCGTTGCGTACTCCGCCGGATAATACTTCCTCTCTTCCTCAATCGCTTTCTTCACGTTTTCGTCGTCGTCCATTCGCACTGTTTGGATCCACGTCATCCGCACTCTCCTCAAATTGTTCTTGGATCAGCCCTCGCGCGCTTAGTGTGTTCCGCCGCCCGCGCTGTACGTTGCTTTCATTTCCGTCCGGCTCGTGCCGCTCGCGGACGTTCGCGCCCCATAGGGCCGGTGCACCGCTGCCGCTTTTTCCGCTCCCAGCGGCACCGACACATGCTCGTGGATCAGTTGTCTCTCATTGTTATCCTCGGGATGCGCCTGCCGGTACGCCCCCGTGATCGCCTGCGAAGCTTCATCCGCCTTGAAGCGCAAATAGCGCACTTTGTACTCGTCCGCTTTCGCTTCGTTTCCCAATCCGTTGTAGCAAAGCATCATGTTGTAATTCGCTTGCAAATCTTCCGGATCGATCTCCAGCGTTTCCTGGAAAAGTGTCACCGCTTCCGTGTAGCGCTTTTGCAAAAATCGAATTCGCCCCAGTTCGTTGATCGCCACGCGGTCCTTCGGATATTGCGCTAGCACCACCTGCAAGTAACTTGCCGCCTCGTCGTATTTCCCCTCCGCCCGCAATTCGTGCGCGTAAAAGAAATTCGCTCGCGCCAGTTTCGGTGAAATCTCCAGCGCCTTCCGCAGCACTTTTTCCGCTCCCGCCGTGTCGCCCTCCTGCGCCAGGCAGCGTCCGATGTTCACCCAGCCGTCCGGATTTTGCGGATCCATCTCCGTGATTTTCCCGAACGCCGCCTCCGCTCCCTTCAAATCCCCCTGCAGTAACAATCCGATTCCGTAGTCGTTCCAGCGCGTCCAATCTTCTTTCTCCAGCACTATCTGCGGCTTCGGCGCCTCGGCGCTCCGCGGCAGCACGCTCAGCGTCTTCGTATCTTGCGCCATCGTGATGATTGGCAGGTTCGGAATATATTTCACTTTCCCCGCCGTCTTCGTCGTGTCGCCAGTGAACAACATCTTCCGGTCATCGAAAGCCGGCGCCAGTTCGCTCTTCGGCGCGCTCGGGTCCACCACGCCCGCGTACGCAAATTGCGTGTTCCACCACATAAACTTCCGGTAGTTCAGTTTCGCTTCCAGCGTGATCTTGTTTCCTGCATTTTCCGGAATGTGCAGCCGGAAATGCGCCGTATCCGCCGCGCCCGGCGGAATCAACCGCACGTACATCGTCGCCCGGCTCGCGAACGCGTTCCTCTTGTTGATCTCGTTTCCGTGCTCGTCGATGAGCAGCGACTTGTAAAAATGCGCGCCTTTCTCCACTGGACCTTTTCCGTCGTCCTCGACTTTCCCGCTCCAGAAAATCGTTTGCCCCTTGTCATCCACCGCTTTCAGCTCGAGCCACACGTCAAACGCGTCAATCGTTCCTCCGGGGAAAAAGTGTCCGACTTTTCTCGTCCGCACGACTACGTCCACGCGCACGTCATCGCCGCGCCGCACTCCTGCATTCACTCGATCCAGCGGCGCGGTGATTGGCCTCGCCTCTCCGCTCGCAGCTCCTATCGGCCCCAGCGCCTCGGATTCTTCGCCCACTGCGAACGTCGTCGAAATTTCCGGTTGCATCGCCGTGTTGCTCGATGGCGCATTCGTTTCTTTTCCTTCCGGCGACACCGCGAAAATATCCACGCTCACTTGCCCATCTTTCAGGAAGTGTTCGCTCGTCTCCAGTTGCGTCTGATCCTCGTTTGCCGTCGGAATCGCCGTGTTCGCTCCCGGGAAGCGGTGCGAGTGCACATACCCGTTGATATTTCCCGCGTCATTCGAGCGCACCAGAGGCATGTGGCAATCCGCGCACATCTCCGGGCTCGGCGGGTAGTAGAACGACCGCGATCCTTCTCCGGAAATTCCGCTCGCCTGCCAATTATCGTATTCGTCGAATCCGCGCACCCAGCGGTAATCGTTCACCGGCACGTCCAGATGCACTTTGTGGCACGCCGAGCAAAATTGCGCCGTCTGCTCTCTCATGAATGGCTTCAAAAAAGTTCTCTTGTGCGGCTCGGGATTCAAATACGTATAAAAATCGTGGATCGTTCGCACCACCCGGTTCTTGCTCGCCGCAATCGCGTGCAGCCTCGGGTACTCCAGTGTGTAGTCGCCCTGCCCCATCGTGCTTTTCACGTGCACGATGCTGTGGCACATCAGGCAGCTTAGCCCCGCTTGTCCTGCCGGCGTATCCTCGATCTCCCGGACCGGCCGGTCAAACATTCCGCTGTAGAGCAGCGCCGGATCGTGGCATCCCGCGCACCATTTCGACGGCCGGATTCCCACCGAGTCCTGCATGTACTCGATGCTCTTCCGGTACCACTGATTGTTGAACGACGAATTGTGGTGCATCGAGCTGTACCACTGGTTGTAGATGTCCTGGTGGCACCTCTCGCACGCATCCGACTGGATAAAATATTTCGCCGGAATATCTTTTCCATCTTTCGTCTGCCCTGAGCTCGGGAAAAACTTTCCGTGCGCGCCATCCCCTTCGTTGTCCATGCTCGCCGGAGCAATCGGCGGGTTCACGATCCGAAAGGCTTCATTCCACGCCGTCGTCCGGTACCACCAGGCTCCCGCCGAAATTCCTGCAGCCACCGCGATCAGCCCAGTCACTCCCAGTGCGTACCGCACCGCTCCAGCCCCAAGCCATCCCCGCGACGCCATCCACGATCCCGCCAGAAACAACGCGCCCGCTGCGCACACAAGAATATGCGCGTAGAGCAGCATCTTCATCGGCGCTGTCGTTCCCGTAAAAATCAGGATCAGGCCAAGTATCGTTCCCGCCGCCAACAGCACCCAGCCCACGCGCGCCGCCGGCTTGCTCGCTCGCAGCACGCCCGCCAAAAACGGCAAGAGGATCGCCGCCAGAAAAATTCCCACGGCCACATGGAACAAATCGATTAGAACGTAAGGGATGGACGCGGAAGGAAATCCATACACGTACACTGCGGTCGCAGCCAATGCAATCACGCTGCGTGAACGCCATTGGCTCTTCGCCAATTTCACCTTCGGGCCCCGTTCACTTCGCTGGCTTCCCAACTCTCCGTCGAAAATAATTGCGGCCGGAGGTTGTGCGTCCGTCCGGCCGCGGGTGCTTGGGGTGCCTCCACATTGCCAAAAAATCGGTAGGTGGGAAGCAACTTACGTGTTGTGCGTTTTATACTCATCGCCGCAATCTCTGGCAATACTGCAAAAATATTAGACCTCCAATTATTTTGTAAGTCCTTTGTTCTCAACGACTTCATACGCCTTCCCCGTTGCCAGTCTCTTGTACTCTTCCGCTCTTCCGCTCGGCCATTCAATCGTCACCCGCTCCACCTTATCTCTTTTCCCCACGCCGAACGTCACCGGCAATTCCGATTGCGACAAATAACTTGACCCTCCGCGCACCAGGCGCGTCTGACTTTCCTCTCGCTCTCCCCCGCTTCCTCCCAAAAAAATTTTCACGCGCGCTCCAATTGCGTCCCGATTCGATTTCGTTCCCACCAATCGAAACCGTATGCTGCGATTTCCGTTCCGCAAATCATTCCGGTAAAGATACGCCGGCCCGTTGTTCGTCGTCAGCAGCAAATCCAGATCGCCGTCCCGGTCGAAGTCTGCGTACGCCAGCCCCCGGCCAACGATCGGCGTGTCGAATCCTCCGCCCAACATCGCCGCCACGTCTCGAAATTTCTCATCGCCTTCGTTCAAAAAAAACTGCGGTGGCTGCGCGTACCCCACATTCCCGCGAATGTTCCGCACCGTTTCGTCTATGTGACCGTTCGCCACCGCCAGGTCCAGCCATCCGTCCAGATTTGCGTCGAAGAACGCGCATCCGAATCCCAGCGTGCTTCGCGACGCCGCTCCCAGTCCCGCCGGAATCGCCACGTCGTCGTACGTTCCGCCTCCTCCCGTTCCCGCTCCCGTCACGTGATAGAGCCCGATCATCTCGTTGTCGAAATTCGTGATCGCTACGCTCGGCCTGCCGGTGTTGTCGAAATCTCCCGTATCCACTCCCATTCCGGCTCGCGCCTTTCCTTCGTTGCTGAAGGCCAGCCCCGCTTCCACTCCCACTTCCTTGAATTTCCCGTTGTGAAGATTCCTGTAAAGCTTGTTTGGTTGCGTGTCGTTCGCGACCAGCAAATCCGGCCAGCCGTCCTGGTCGTAATCGAACATCGCCACTCCCAGCGATTTCGAGCTGCTGTCGAAGATTCCGCTCGTTGCCGTCACGTCCTCGAACGTCCCGTTGCCCCGGTTGTGAAAGAGCCAGCAGGTGTCTCCGCGATACGCTTCCGGCGTGCAGTACGATTTGTGCGTTCCGTCCAGGCTGCAGAAAACATCCTGCTCCGGCGACCACCGCACATAGTTGCAAACGAAAAGGTCCAGCAATCCGTCCCGGTCGTAATCGAACCACAGCGCCGACGTGCTGAACCCGTGTTTCCCCGCGAGGCCGCTCGCCTTCGTCTCATCCACGAATGTTCCTTTGCCCGTGTTTCGAAACAGCCGGCTTTGCCCCACGCAACTGATGAAAATATCCGGAAACCCGTCGTTGTTGTAGTCGCCCGCCGCCACTCCCATTCCGTACAACTCCACGTCCAGCCCCGCGGCTTTCGTCACGTCCGTGAACGTCCCGTTCCGGTTGTTTCGGTAGAGTTTCAGCGTTGTGCGCGGCCCGCGGTGCCCCGGCCAGGGCATTCCATTGATCAGCAGGATGTCTTGCCAGCCGTCCGCGTCGTAATCCAGGAACGCGCAACCCGATCCCAGCGTCTCCGGCAGCAGCTTTCCGCCGTACGCCCCGCTGTTGTGTTCGAATTGAATCCCCGCGGCTTCCGTCACATTTGCGAACCGGAATCCGGGATCGCTCGCCGCTGCTCCAAAAATCCGTCTCGGCCCAAACGCCGCTGCCAATCCCGCTGCGCCTGCGCCCGCCAAAAAATCCCGCCGCCTCAAGGAAGGTTCACCAGCCCGTTCCGGATCGCATACACCACCAGCTCCGCCGTCTTGTGAATCCCCAGCGCGTCCATGATGTTTGCGCGATGCACGGATACCGTGTTCGCGCTCAAATTCAGTTCCGCCGCGATCTCCTTGTTCGATTTTCCCGCCACGATTTGCTGCAGGACCTCCAGTTCTCGCGGCGTTAGCCCGCCTTCGCGTTCGCCCTTCAGCGCGGCCGGCCTCGCGATTTGGGGATCGAGCACTTTTTCCCCTTTCGCCGCCCGCTTGATCGCGTTCACCAAATCCAGGTCCATCGCATTCTTCAGAATGTACCCGCGCGCTCCGGCCTCCAGCGCCTGCCGCACCAGCGTGTCCTCCGAATGCATGCTCAGCATCAGCACGGCGGTTTCCGGCCGCGCTTCTAGAATTCTTCGCGTCGCGTCCAGTCCGTTCATTCCCGGCAACGCGCAGTCCATCACGATGACAGCCGGCTTTTCCTTTTGCGCCATCCGCACCGCTTCCTGCCCGTCGCTCGCTTCTCCCACCACTTCGATGTCCGCGTCATCTTCCAGAATCCGCCGGAAGCCGCGTCGCACCAGCGCGTGATCGTCAACCAGCAGCACTTTCAACTTATCCCGCATGCGCTTCCACCTTCTTCCGCTCGATCCGCAGCCGCACTTGCGTTCCTCCTTCGCCGGGTTGCAGCAATTGCAGCGTTCCTCCAATCAACTCCGCGCGCTCCCGCATCGCCACAAGCCCAATCCCTCTGCCGTTCTTCATCTGCGCGATTCCTTTTCCGTGGTCTTCCACTTCCAGTTCCAGCGCTTCTGCGGAAAATTTCAGCCTCACCCACGCTTCCTTCGTTCCCGAATGCCGCGCCACATTGTTCAGCGCCTCCTGCACGATGCGGTATAAGTGCACGTTCGCTCCGCTCTCCAGCGCAAACGCCGCTCCCAATTTCTCATAGTGCAGCGCAATTCCCGTCTGCCGTTCCACCGTCGGAATGTACCAGTCCAGCGTGCTCACCAGTCCCGCTTCGTCCAGCAGCACGGGATGCAGCGCCTGCGAAAGACTTCGGATGCTTTCGAGCGTCCCTTGTGCGATTTCCCGCACTTCTTGCACGTCCTCCCGGATTTTCGATCCTTCCGGAAGCTGATTTCCCGCACGGCCGAGCAGCGATCCGATCGCCGTCAGCACTTGCCCGAACTCGTCGTGCAATTCTCTCGAAATGTTCCGCAGCGTGGATTCTTGCGTCGAAATTAGTTTTTGCGCCAGCTCGCTTCGCTGCTCGGAAAGCACCGCCAGCTTTGCGAAGAGCATGCGGTTCGAATGAATAAGATAAAGGCTCGTCAGCACGATCGCCACGAGCGTCGCTCCCAGAAACAAATACAATTGCCGCTGCACTCCGTCGTAAATTGCGGCAATCCGC
Organism: Candidatus Acidiferrum sp.; assembly: GCA_035279745.1. GTDB lineage: Bacteria > Acidobacteriota > Terriglobia > Acidiferrales > UBA7541 > Acidiferrum. Next base: position 195,630 of record DATEHE010000023.1, read on the forward strand.
GCCGCCGCCTCTTCTTCTCCTTCGTTGTTCTGCACCAGCAGGCGTGACACCGCCGTGCTCAGCGATTCCTGCCGCGCTTGCAGCGTCAGCCGGATTTGCTCGCGTGCTTCTTTTTCGTTTCCGCCAGCCGCCAGCGCGAACATGCGGTCCACTGCATTCCAGAATTGCGTCACGGATTGGCTCAGATATTTGCTTTGCTCCGGCGTGCGGCTCGCCACCGCCAGTTGCTCTTCGCTGCCGAGCGCCACGCTCAAATCTTCGCGGATTCGTTCGAACTGCGCTTGCCATGCCGTCAGCGGATAGGGCTCGCTCGAGTCCAGCATGTCCCGCATTGCCAGCCCGATCGAATTCAAATCGTTTTGCACCCGCAAAAGTTGCAGCGAGTCTTTCCGGTTGCGGTCCACCATTTCGCTTTGGAGTTTCCGCAATCCGCTCAGTTGCACGCGCATGTACAGCGAATACGCCACCACTGCGGCCAGCGTGATGACCAGCCCGAAGAGAAGCCCCATCGTCGGTGAACGGTGCGCGGGTGTTGGCACGCAGAGAGAATACCTCAAGCCGTAGCTTGCCGCCGCACCCCCAGCAGCAGAAAACCCATGATGACCGCGGCCACCAGCGGCACCAGCAATCCCGCCCGCAATCCTCCCGCGTGTTGCGAAACGAATCCCACCAGCCCCGGCCCTGCCGCCGATCCTACGGACGCCATCGAGAACATCAGCCCGCGCATCTTCGATGCGGACGGCCCGTACCATCGCGAGAGCCAAGTAACGTAAACCGGGAAGATCACCGCGCAACCGATTCCCGTCACTGCCACAAAAAGAAATGCTTCGTTCTGCGAGCGCGCCAGCAAAAAGCATGTGCCGCCCGCGATCGCCACTCCCAATGCGCAGAGCACAAGGCGAAATTCCTGCACGCGCGCCAGCACGAACGGAGCGAACGCTCGCCCCGCCATCAGCCCGCCATAAAAAAACATGGGCGCCAAAATCGAAACGCCGCTCGCTGTTCCCGAAAGCCGCTTCGCGTGCGCCGCTGCCCATCCTCCAAAACTCGTTTCAATCAGAACATAAAGAAAAAATCCCGCCGCCAGGATGGTCGTGGCCGTCAGGCCTGCTTGAGTTTGGCCCGCGGCGCTCTCCGGTTTTTTTCCTCCGCGCTTGCTCTCAGGAAATTCCGCGAAAATAAATCCCGCCGACAGCAGCCATCCGAATACTCCAAATGCAAACAGCATTCGGGTTAGAATCTGATTTTTCAGCGCCAGCAGCACCAGAAATGGGCACGCGAAGGAGCCGGTGCCCCACGCGAAATTCACCAGGCTGACCAGCGCCGCTCCCCGCGCTCCTCCGATTCCCGCAACTTCCAGATTCGTCGGCGGCACCACGAGCCCGTAACCGATTCCCAGCAGCGCGAGCGCGAACATCGCTACATGCAGGTCCGGTGAATTCGCCGTCGCAAGCCCCGCGCCCATCACCAGGTATCCCAGCAGCAGCGCGAAGCGGTTTCCCAGATAATGCGTGATCAGGCTCGCGAGCCACACTCCGGCCAGAGAGCACGAATATTGCAGCGTGAAAAAAATTCCCGCGCGCGAATCGCTCAGCGACCAGCGCGAAATAAATGTCGGCAGCAGCGGCCCCGCCAGCGTGATTTCCAGGCCGGTCAGGGAAAATCCCGCAAACAGCAATGCCAGCAAGTAGCGTTGGCGGGCTTTCGTGCTGATGGCGATGGCCTGGGTGCTCACGGGTGTTCAACCATTCTGCAAGAGCCTTTTGCCGCGGGCAATCTCCGAAATGTGAATATTTCTTTCGCCAAAAGCGGGCCAGAAAGTTTGCCGATGCGATAGGATGAATCGCTCTATGGACGCACCTGCAATCGAAGTCGGCCTCATCGGATTTGGGCTTGCCGGCCGCGCCTTTCACGCTCCGGTGATTTCCCGCGTGCCGGGTCTTCGGCTCGCCGCCATTTTGCAGCGCACCGGAAACGAAGCCGCCGCCGCGTATCCGGATGCGCGCATCGTCCGCACTCTGGACGAGCTTCTTTCGATTCCGCGCATCCGCCTGATCGTTGTCGCCACTCCCAACTCGTCTCATTTTTCTATTGCTCAGCAATGCCTCGCCGCAGGCCGCGACGTGCTGGTGGACAAGCCGTTTACAACCACGCTCGAAGAAGCGCAAGAAATGGTTGCGTTTGCCAAAAAACAGCGCCGCATTCTCACCGTCTATCAAAATCGCCGTTACGACGGCGATTTCCAGGCGCTTCTGCAAATCGCCTCGAGCGGCGCGCTGGGCCGCCTCGTGCGCTTTGAATCGAACTACGACCGCTTTCGCCCGAACTTGAAACGCGGCGCCTGGCGCGAGCAGCCCGGCCCGGGCAACGGGATTTTTTTCGATCTGGCTCCTCATCTGATTGATTACGCGCTCACTCTTTTTGGCATGCCCGAGGCCGTCACCGCGGAAATTCGCATCGAGCGAGAAGGCGCCGTCGTGGATGATGCGTTCGACCTCGCGTTTCACTTTCGCAGCGGCGTTCGCGCGGATTTGCGCTCCTCGATTCTTGCTGCCGCGCCGCGCCCTCGATTCCTTTTGTTTGGAACGCGCGGAAGTTTTTTCAAACAATCCGTGGATCCGCAGGAAAACAATTTGCGCTTCGGAAAAATTCCCGCCGAAGGTTCCTGGGGCGCTGAGCCGGAAGAGCGCTGGGGTGTGCTTTCACTTTTTGAAAACGATGAAATCGTGCAAAAGCGAGTTCCTTCCGCGGGGAGCGATTTCCGCGATTTCTATGGCAATCTGCGCGACGCGTTGCTCGGAAAAGCGGAAGTCACGGTCACGCCGGAGTACGCGCTGGACGTGATGCGCCTGCTCGAACTGGCGCGCCGCAGCAGCGGCGAGCGCCGCACTCTTTCGACGAGCGCCGCGCAAGCCGCGGAATAAAGGCAATCGCGACCGGGGAGAATCCCGCGGGACAAAAAGATACGCGCAAATTTCAATATCAAAGGTATCCGGGCGCAGTCGCGTATAATCAAATAAAGAGTGAGGAGCCCTACCAAGTAAAGAGTAAGGAGCGCGACCTTGGCGAACGCCGTTGAACTGGCACCCTCGATTCTTTCCGCGAATTTCGCGCAGCTCGGCGCGGAAGCTGAAGCCGCGCTGGAAGGCGGCGGCACCGTTCTGCACCTGGACGTCATGGACGGCCATTTCGTGCCTAATCTCACGATCGGCCCACCGGTTGTGGCTTCGCTGCGCAAGGCTCTTCCAGATGCGATTTTCGATTGCCACCTGATGATCGAAAATCCCGATGCGTACATTCCGGAATTCGTGGAAGCGGGCGCGAACTGGATTTCGGTTCATCAGGAAGCTTGCGTGCATCTGGACCGCACATTGCATTTGATCGCTTCGCACGGATGCCGGCCCGGAGTGGTGATCAATCCGGCCACGCCGGTGCATCTGCTCGACGACGTGCTGGAAATCGTGCATCACGTTCTGGTCATGTCCGTGAATCCGGGATTTGGCGCGCAGCATTTCATTCCGAATTCGCTGCGAAAAGTGGAAGCGCTGGCGCGCATCCGCGAATCGCGGCGGCTTTCTTTCCGCATCGAAATTGACGGCGGAGTAGCGCTGGATACCGTCGGCGACATCGTGCGCGCGGGCGCGGAAATTCTTGTGGCGGGGAACGCTGTATTTTCGCACGGCGATATTCGAGAGAATGCGCGAAAGCTTTTGCAAACCGCGCGCGCCGCAACGCGCATGACAGCCTAAATGTTTTCCTTTCTTCGTTATTTCAATTTCCCAAACTGACTGCGTTTGAAATTCAGTGGATGCCAAAAAGCCGGCTCCGAATTTGTTAACTTCGGAGCCGGCCGTGGCATTCACATTGTGATCAGCCGACGAGGAAGAGCGTGTTGGCGCCGCGTCTGACGAGAAGCAGCGGATGATCTCCGCTCTTGCGAACAGCCGCCTCGAATTCGGTGACGTTGTTCACCGGCTGATGGTTGACTTGCTGGATGACGTCGCCTTGTTGCAGACCGGAATCGGCCATCGGGCTCGCGGGGTCAATGTTGGTCACCACCACACCTTTCACCGACGAATCAATGTTGAGCTGCTGGGCGATATCGGGAGTGATGTTCGAGACTTCGACGCCGTTCAGCGCTTTGCTGCCGCCTTCCTCGCTATTGGGGCTGGACTTGGCGGATTGCGCGGGAAGCTCGGCGAGCTTGACGGTGACATCGCGCATGTCTCCATTGCGGAGATACTTCAGTGTGACTTGCGTGCCGGGCTGCATCATCGAGATGTTCATGCGGAGCTGGTTGCTATCCGAGATGGAATGGCCGTTGATGTCGAGAAGAATGTCGCCGCGCTGAATGCCTGCCGCTTGCGCGGGGCTATTGGGGGAAACGTCGCCGACAACGATACCTTCCGCCTGCTTTTCGCCGAAGGCCTGCGCCATCGCCGGAGTCACGTCCTGCGGATAGATGCCGAGATAGGCGCGCGTGACGTGGCCGGTCCTGACAATTTCGTCCATGACCTTGCGGACGAGATCGGAAGGAATGGCAAAGCCGACGCCTTCGCTGCCTTCGCTGTGCGTGAGGATGGCGGTGTTGATGCCGATGAGTTCGCCGCGATCATTCACCAAAGCGCCACCGGAATTTCCGGGGTTAATGGGCGCATCGGTCTGAAGAAAATCCTCGTAATCTTCGATGCCAAGATTGCCGCGCCGAGTGGCGCTGATGATTCCGCTCGTAACGGTTTCGCCGACGCCGAACGGATCGCCGATGGCGAGAGCGATGTCACCCACCTGTACTTTGGAAGAATCTCCGATGGTGATGGGAGCGAGGTCCTTGGCATCAATGCGAAGCAGAGCGATGTCCGTCTTGGGATCGGTGCCAACGATTTTTGCCTTGAACTCGCGCTTATCGGAAAGAGTGACGCGAACGTCAGTGGCGCCGTCCACGACGTGATTGTTCGTAAGGATGTAGCCTTCCGGGCTGATGACAACTCCGGAGCCGAGAGCCTGTTCGCGGGAGGCCTTGGGCACGTTCCTATGGCCGTTTCCGTCATCGCCAAAGAACTGACGGAAAAACGGATCCATGGGCATCTGATCCCAGGCGCTCATGCGATTGTGGACGATTTTTGAAGAAGAGATGCTGACGACCGAAGGCAGGACTTGTTTGATCAAAGGAGCATAGCCGTTGTGGTCCGGGCCGACAGTGGGATTGGCGAGCTTCAGAGTGGGCGGCGGATTGACGTAAGCGGCGGATTTTTCCGTGTTGTGAGCCAAGCCCAATCCAGCGGCGCCCAGAGCAAAACCGAGTACGAGAACTGCCGGCTTGGAATTCAGCAGTTTGGTGATTGGAGTCATGATTCCTCTCTCATTCCTTCGCAATTTGCGGCAAGCAAACCAGGCGAAGCGCGCTTGCAGCTGTTTTTCGTTGCAATAAGTAAGACGCGGGGAAGGGGAGAGGCGCGCCTCCCGGAAAGGAGGGATATTGGAGACCGGCGAATGGGTAGGGGGGAGAGGGACGTGATCCGTGGCCCGTGCAAGAGAGTGCAGAGTGGATAGTGCACAGTGGGTAGTGAAAAGACGGAGGAGCGACGGCGGGTGGGCTGGAGGTTCTTGTGGTATCGAATACCCCCTCCCCCCTGTTTTTCGTAAGAATGTGATTCGATGGGAGTTAGAGGGTGGGGGTCTGCGAAGAATATCATTCTAAAGGGTTTAGGGAGATGCGAGGCGGAAACGAGGGAGTGGGGACGAAGCGAAGTGGTGGAGCGACGGAGATGTCCCGGGAAAGCCCCCGGGAGGCAGATGGAGCGCATGACGTGCTGCGGCCTGGCAGAAGGAATGCGGCCGATACACAGTTAGTATACACGATTTTCGGAGTTTGTCAAGGAATAAATTACAAGTTATTTGGAATGTGGGAGTTGTAGAAGAGCTGACAGCCGACAGCTCACAGGTGACAGTTCAGAGTGCAGGGGCGGAGGGGAAGTGGCGAGTGGCGAGCGAAGAACGGAGAAGAAGGAGCAGGCCCGCACGCGGGGAGCGTCCCTTAACGGGTGGATGGGACGCTGAACGCGCCGGATGCGGGCCACTAAGGTGATTAAACATTTGAGACAGTTACGGAAAGAAGGCGTCTGCCGAATGGGCGGCGGAGGTCCTTCGACTCGCTGCGCTCGCTCAGGACTCGCATCCTGATCGGATGCTCGGATGCGGGCCACTAAGGTGGTTGGACAATTCGGGCGGTGTTGGGGAGGGGGGCAGTGCGGCTGCGGGGGATGGTGGCGAGGGGGGCGGGGCAGTGAAAAGTGGTGAGAGGTCGAAAGTCGCGGCTGAACTGTTGTGTGGTGGCGAGCGCGGAACTTGGGAAAAAGGGAACGTCAAGAGCCGCACCCTTCACAATCAAACTTGTGAAGGGTGCGGAATTCGGCTTGCTAATGCCGCTCTTCCTAATCCTGGCCTACCAAGCCGAGCTTCTCGCCGTCGGCGTGAATGTTGACATGCATCGCCAGTTGCCCTCCGGCCGGATTTGGCACCGTGAGCGAACTCACGATTTGATGGATGGTGTGTCCGTGATTGCTGAGAACAAACATCACTTCGAGGACCACTCCGGACGCGTGAAACGTGACGGTGGCCGTGCCGGTGCAATCTGAATTCACTGTATAGGTGCCGGACTCGTCGGTATGAAACATGGTTGTGGGATCCACGGGTCCAGGGACGGCGACGCCGTTGGAAAGGACATAGTCCTTTTGAGTGAGCCCGCCTGCACCGTCGTAGTGCTGCATCACGATCCCATCCCGCTGGGAGACGACGGCTCCGGAAGGGTTGAAGATTTGTCCGGATATGCGGAGGGCGTAATCGCCCTGAAGCGTGGATAGCTTGCAGCCGTCATTGTCATTGGTCTGAGCGCGCGAGGCCGGGGAAAGTGACAGGGCCAGAGCGGAAACAACCGCCATTGCGCAGATTGTAGTGCGAAACCAAATTTTCATTTTGCCTCCTCTATTTTCCAGGAATTTGCTTGAATCTGAAGCGCCGTACCTGAGCAAAGTACAGAAAAGGGGCAGAGAAGTCCTGAAGCGGAGTTTACGTATTTCTGAAACATTTCTGGTGCAGCAGCGAGGGCCGGCGTAAACTCGGGGCACTCCCCGACAGCGAAACTTTGAATATAAGGACAGATGGGTATGAGTGCGGACGTGCAACGGTTCGGACCCTTTGAGCTGGATTCCGAAAACTTCGAACTGCGGCGCGGGGGCCACCGGGTGAAACTCGACCGCACAGCGCTCGAGTTACTGATCGTCCTGGCAAAAGAGCCCGGAAAATTAATCACCCATCAACACGCGGTCGATCAAGCTTGGGGCAAAGAAATCTTCATTGAGGTGGAATCCGCCGTGTACACAGCGATCCGGAAAATCCGCCGGGCGCTGGGGGACAATTCGGGACGGCCGAAGTTTGTGCAAACGGTTTCGCGAAAAGGCTACCGGTTTATCGCCCCGGTCACAACACAGGGGACGCCCGGGAGGAAAGCGGAGCGGGAGGCCAAGCGAGTCATCCTGGCCGTGCTGCCGCTGGAAAACCTGAGTGGTGATCCCAATCAGGAATACTTCAGCGACGGGTTGACGGAAGAACTAACCACGGCGCTGGGACGGCTCTCACCGCAAAAATTGGGGGTGATCGCCCGCACATCGGTAATGCGATACAAGGGAGCGCGCAAGAATATCCCTGGAATCGCGCGAGAGCTGGGGACGGATTACGTAATTGAAGGAAGCGCCCGGCGGGAACGCGGGCGCGTGCGAATCGCGGTCCAGTTGATACGCGTAGCGGACCAGACCCACATTTGGACAGAAAGCTTCGAGCGCCCGCTGGGAGATATTTTGCGAGTTCAAGCGGAAGTCGCCGAGGCTGCGGCACGGAAAATCCAACTAACTCTTGTACCTTCGTTGCCGCCATCCTCCCCAGTAGTTCCCGAGGCGTACGACTTCTACTTACGAGCGCGCTATTTGTGGGACCAACGCACGGCGCCCGCGCTGCGCGGGGCGATTGGATACTTCGAGAAGGCGCTTGAACATGATCCGAGATACGCGCCGGCTTGGGCAGGGCTCAGCAATTGCTTTGCTGCGTTGGCGCTGACCAGCGATGAGAGGCCGCGAGAATCTTTTCCGCGGGCGGCCGAAGCAGCATCGAAGGCCCTGGCACTAGATGCATCTCTTTGTGAGGCGCACATCGCCAGTGGCCTCGTGCACTTCTGGTTCAACTGGAATTGGATAGCTGCAGAGCAGGAATTCCGACGCGCCGCCGAGCTCGATCCGAGTAATTCAAATGCTCACATGTTTCTGGCGCATCTGCATTCCAACTTGGGGCGCCACGAAGAAGCAATCTTGGAAATCCGATCGGCTCGGCAGCTGGATCCTCTCTCGCGCATTGTCAATACCCACGAAGGGCATTTCCTCTATAACGCGCGCCGGTATGACGAAGCGGCCGCGCCGCTCAAGCGTGTCCTCGAACTCGCTCCTCGCTTCTGGATTGCGCACCTCGTGCTCGGAAAGCTATTCGGTGTCTGCCAACTGTACGAGGAAGCGCTGGCTGAATTCGCCAAGTCGCATCGCTATTCTTACTCAAATACGGAGCCGGCTGCCTTGCTTGGCTACACGCTAGGAATGTCTGGGCACAAGGCGAAGGCACGCCGGGCACTGCGAGAGCTAGAACAACAGGCACGGAAGCGATATCTTCCTCCGCTGCACCGCTCGCTCGTCTGGATGGGGCTCGCCGAACATGCAGCGGCGTTGGAAGCGCTGGAAGAAGCGCTGCAGGAACGCGACGTGCGTCTAGCTTTTCTAGCGGTAGAGCCGCGCTGGGATCCGCTACGTACTCAAGTGCAGTTTGAGAAGCTTTGCAAGCGCGTCGGGTTTCCGAAGGGCGTTGCCGAGAACTGCGCAAGAGCTTGACAATGCAGATAGTCGCTCCACTGCGCGGCAGCAAAAGGCGCTGACGCTTTGGTCGGGAGGGCAGTGGGGGAAGGGGCGGGAAGCAGGCATTTGTGTTGGCGGGCATCCTGGGAAGGATGAGCCTATGGGGCGCGACGAGATGCGTGGAGGGGCTAGACGACGGAGCGGGCGGCGACTTTGTGGGAGACCTTTCGGAAGAGTTGCTTCAGCAGTTGTTTGGCGGCGGGAGGCGGACTGAAGTCCGTGAAATGGTCCCAGGGGCGATCATCGTGATGGAGCATTTGGAAAGCGGCAAATCGCGAGGAGGATTCGACGGCGGCGAAGTCGGAGCGATTTTTGAGGATGAATTCGCGGACGAGCGAAATGGAAGGCATCCAGAGATCGTCGAGGAGGATGATGGAGCCGACTTTGGAGAGGAGAGCGGCGAGAGTGAAATCAACGAGGACGTCGTCGAAGCGATGGTTGCCGTCAATGAGGATGACGTCAAATTGACGCTTGGCGGCAGCGAGTCCGGCAAGAGCGGTGAAGGAATTGTCCTCAATGAACTCGACGGGCTTGCCAAGCTTTTGTACGGCGGTGAGGGCGATGCCGTGCCAGCGGCTGCGCTCGAAAGGATCAATGGCGGTGTGGGAGCAGCCGGCGGCGAGAAAATAGAGAGTGCTGAAGCCGTAGGCCATGCCGATTTCGAGTGATGTTTGGGCGTTTCGACTCTTGCAAATTTCGTAGAGATTGAGGCCAGCTTCGGCGGAGATGCGGGTGGTTTCGTCGATGGGGTGAAGTTGACCGTCGGAACCGAGTTGAGGTTCGAGGTTGTAGAGGGAATAAAGAGCTTCCGCGAAAGATTCGGGAAGTGGGGACAAGTCCGTCATTTGGTATTGCTGTGTATCAAACTAACAGACGGATGGCAATAACAAAGAATTTATAGGCAGGGAGCGGAGGATGGTGGCGAGGCGCGAGAGAGGTCCTTCCACGGCGCGGCAGCAAAAGGCGCTGACGCTTTGGTCGGGAGGACAGAGGAGGAGGGGCGAGTGGAGAGGGAAAGAGAAGAGGGATTTCTCACCCAGCCGCGGCTGGGTTCGAAATGACCGGGTTGGGAGGGGCGAGTGGAGAGGGCGAGCGCAAAGTGCGGAGCGGGGTGTGGAGCGGGAAGAGCAGGCGTGGAGGAGTGTAGGGCGGGAGTTAAGGAAAGATTGGGCACAGGGGTACGGCAAGGTCGTTGACGGGGAAGAGGCGAGATTCCAGAATCACGAGATGGGGTAGACCGGGCGGAAGTCCGGCCGATGATGGAGATTGCCCGGACGAGATTGGTTGGAACGGATCGTCGGCGGAGTGAATAAAAGACGGAATGGCACAAGAGCCAAACGCGATGGAACAGGCAGTATCGAGAGCGCTGCGCGAGAATCTCGAACGAATTCAGCGGAACGCGGACGAACTGCATCAGGCAGTCGCGGACATCGTGGCGGCATGCGGGAGTTCGAAGCCGACGAACGCGCTGCCTTCGATGCTGAGAGCGCAGACGTCGGCGGCGTCGTTATCGGCGGCGCTGGAAGTGCTGGCGCGGTTCATCGCAATGGCGGTGCAGCCGGGGGCGCGGTCTCCGCTGGAAGCGCAGATTACGAATTTGATGAGCACGGCAGGAATGGAGCCGGCGGAAGAGCCGGCGAGGCCGTCGTACGGCGTGCCGACGCCGATGGCGAAAGCGCCAGCGGTTGCGGTGGAGAGGGCGACGCCGAAACCAGCGGCGAGAGTCGCGTCAGCGCCACCCCCGCCCGAACCGGAGCCGGTGATCGAACTGGACGGCGATTCCGAAACGATCGAGATGATCGAGACGGCGGCACCGGCAGGCGCGCCGGAGTTCGAGGAAGAGTTCGACATCAACCACCTTTCGCCTGAGGAACAGGAACTGCACAGACGCGCAAATCGGGTGGCGAAAGTTTCGATGCAAGATATTAAAATGCTTAGGCCGGAACAAGTGCGGCTAGGCCGCGAAAAAAAGGATTTGTGCATCCGATTGAAAGATGACATTGAGAAAGCTCACCGAGAATACGACAGGCGTTTCAAACCAATCATGGACCATCCAGTGGATTACTTTTATCGCTGGCTGGTGGAAATCCTCGCCGACGGCGACCCACACGCCCTGGGCGATTATCCGTACGCCACACCCGCGCGGCATCATTAAGAATGCGGCCAGGAGGAAGGTCGCGGCAGGGATGATAGCCGCGGCGGCGGGAGTGGTGTGCGCGCTGGCGCTGGCGATGGGAGCGACAGGCGGCACGGCGATGGCGAATGGCCGCGCGGCGAGACCGCCGGTACACCATCCGAGAAAAAAGAAAATCAAGAAGCCGACGCCGGTGGCTTGCCGAGAAGGATGCAGGCCGGCGACGGATGCGCCGTCGTTGACCGCGGGAGATACGCCGGAGGATCAGGCGCGGCAAAAAGAGTTGGCGAGCTTCGCGCGCGATTTGCACAACGGCTTGCCGGGAGCGTATGGAAAGCTATCGGCGTTCGCGGCGGCGAACGGTTCGAACGTGTGGGGAGCGCGAGCGGCGCTGGCGCTGGGCTACGACGACCAAACGAAAAAGCATTATCAGCAAGCGCTGGTGTGGTTCACAAAAGCGAGCGCGGACACGGTGCTGAAGGAGTACGTGCTGTACTGGACGGCCCAGGCGAAGATTGCGCTGGGGCGAAGGAAAGACGGACTGCAAGATTTGGAGACCGTCGAGCACGATTATCCGAGCACGGCAATGAAGGAGCAGTTGCTGGAGAGTTTGGCGCCGCTGGCGACCGAGCTCGGGCATCCGCAAGATGCGATTGAGGCGCTGAATTCGTATCCGGCGACGGGGAGCAAGACGGCGCTGCTCTTGATTCGCGCGCAAGCGTTCCAAGCGGCGCACCAACTGGCGCAGGCGGCGAGGGATTATCAGACGATTTACTACAGAAATTCGCAAAGCGACGAAGCGAAACCGGCAGGAAGCGCGCTGCAGAAAATCATGCACCAAATGGGGAAGGAATATCCGTACCCGGGCGTCGAGCTGCAGATGCAGCGGGCGCAGGCGTTTTACGACACGCATAAATGGAAAGAAGCGCGAGCGGAATTTCAAAAAGTGCTAGGGATGCTAAAAGATCCGCAGAATCCGAACCGGCAACTGGCGGAATTGCGAGTGGCGGAAGCGCGAGTGCAGATGAACAGTTCGCCGAAGCTGATTGCGGCGCTGAAGCCTTCGGATTTCGAAGTGGATGCGGAACGGCTGTACGTGCTTTCGCAATTTTACCGCTCGGACAAGAAAACGGATTTGATGTTCGCGACGCTGAATGAGCTGGCGCAGAAATATCCGCTGAGCAAATGGAATGAAGACGGGTTGATGGCGACGGCGAACTATTACTGGGTGAACCTGGACCGCAAACAGGCGGCGACGTACTACCAGCGGCTGCTGGACGCATTTCCGAATGGAAAGAACGCATTCAACGCGCAGTGGCGAGTAGCGTGGGTGGCGTACCTAAACAAGCAGGCGGATGCGGGAGACAAGATTAAGGCGTTTCTGACGAGATATCCGTCGTCGAGCGATACGCCGGACGCGGTTTTCTGGCTGGGGAGAGACGCGGAGCGAAACGGAAGAATCGAGGAAGCGCGCGCGTATTATCAAAAGGGAGCGGATCGGTTTCCGCAGACTTATTTTGGAAGAGCGGCGGCGGAGCGATTGAGCAAGTTGCCAGCTTCGACTGGCGGGGATCCTCCGGTGCCGGATGTGTTGGAAAAAATTCCGCCCGCGCCCGCGCTGCGGCCGTTCGACGAAGCGATTCCCGCGGCAGCAGCGGACCGCTGGGAGCGCGCGGAAGCGTTGCGGACAATTGCGTTCGATTCCTCGGCAGAGCTTGAGCTGAAGAACGGTTATTTTGCGACGTCATCGCCGCGGTTCCTGTTCGAAGCGGCGCAAACGGCGTTTGACCAAGGGCATTTCGCGGTGGGAATGGCGTACGGTCGAATCCTGGTGCCGAGTTTCGATGCGAGGAAACTGAACGACTTGCCGATGGAAGTATGGAAAGTGCTGTATCCGCTGCCGTATGAATCGGTGATCCGGCGCGAGGCGGCGAGAAATGATTTCGATCCGATGCTGGCGGCGGGGTTGATGCGGCAGGAATCGACATTTCAGGCGGACGCGCTGTCCTCGCAAAACGCGATCGGGTTGATGCAAGTGATTCCGAAGACGGGACGTCTGATGGCGCGGGAGTTGCGTGTGCGCTACTCGACGGCGAAACTTTTTCAGCCGGACTACAACATCGAACTGGGGATGCTGTACATATCGGGGCTCGTGAAATCCATGGGTGCGCCGGAATATGCGCTGGCGGCGTTCGATGCGGGAGAAGACCGGATCGGGGCGTGGAGAGCGGAGAGAAATTACGACGGGATCCCGGAGCTGGTCGAGTCCATCCCCTTCAGCGAGACACGAGATTACGTGCAAATCGTCTTGCGGAATGCGGCAGTCTACCGGATGATTTACGGTCAGGCAGGGGTGGGCGTATCTTCGGCTACGGAACACGGCCGATAGAGCGAGCGCGCCTGGACTGAGACCTCGAGACGTCTGGCAGGCGGAATGACAGCCACCGAATCAAGCATGGCGCAAGCAGCGCGCCGAATGCTTTCAACCAAAGCGGAGAAATTCACAGAGTCCGTAATTCGCGAGATGACGCGCCTGGCGATGAAGCACGGCGCGGTGAATCTGTCGCAAGGATTTCCGGACTTTGCAGCGTCGGCGGAAATCAAGGAAGCAGCGCGGCAAGCGATCGCCGACGACATCAATCAATATGCGATAACCTGGGGCGCCAAGCCGCTGCGCGATGCGATTGTGGAGAAATTCGAGCGCACGCAGGGAGTGAAGTACGACCCCGAGCGCGAGATTACGATTTGCTGCGGCTCGACGGAAGCGATGATGTCCACGATGCTGGCGCTCATCAATCCGGGCGACGAGATCGTGGTGTTCGAGCCGTTCTATGAGAATTACGGGCCGGACGCAATCCTGAGCGGAGCGACGCCGCGATTCGTGAAATTGAGCCCGCCGGATTGGACGTTCGACGAAAAAGAGCTGAAAGCGGCATTCGGGCCGCACACCAAAGCAATCATCCTGAACACACCGAATAACCCAACGGGCAAAGTCTTTTCGCGCGGGGAACTGGAATTCATTCGCGAGCTTTGCGTGCGCTGGAACGCGTACTGCGTAACCGACGAAATCTACGAGCATATTTTGTACGACGGGACAGAACACATTTCGATGGCGCGGATCGAAGGGATGCACGACCACACGATCGTGATCAACGGGATGTCGAAGACGTACAGCGTGACGGGATGGCGCGTGGGATGGGCGCTCGCGCCTGCCTCCGCGACGCAAGCCATCCGGAAGGTGCACGATTTTTTGACGGTGGGAGCAGCCGCGCCGCTGCAACAAGCGGGAGCCATGGCGTTGAAATTGCCGCCGGCATTCTATGAAAAACTGGCTTCGGATTACGCGGTGAGGCGCGGACGGCTGCTGAATATTCTCGCCAAGGCTGGATTCACGGTGTTCAAGCCGAGGGGCGCGTACTACATCATGACGGATTTCTCGGGAATCGAATTTCCCGCGGACGAATTTCCCGCAGAAACACGCGATGTCTCGTTCGCCAAATTCCTGGTGGAGCGGATAGGCGTTGCGGTTGTGCCGGGCTCAAGTTTTTACAACGACGCGCGCGACGGATCGCGTCAGGTACGGTTTACCTTCTGCAAAAAAGAGAGCACGCTAGCCGCCGCGGAAGAGCGGTTGCAGCGGCTGACAGCAAAGTAAAGCGGGACGGCAGGCAGGGCGGCCGCGGGTTTCCGCAGCTTTCCTATTGTGTACCGACACCGATCACAAACTGCGCAAACCGTATCCGTTGCAGGATTTTTAAGGGGTAGAGGACTGACGGTCGGTTGCCCTGTGGTGGTTAGCCCCCTACCCCGCGAGTGGTCTTACTTGTATAGACGATGCCAGCGCGATTTTAGTTTCCTCGAATGGCAAAAATATTTGGGGCGAGCGTCAGTGAGCTAGATCCACGGTATCAAGATACCTGGCCACTTCGACCTTCCATTGAAAACGCTCCTGGATGGCTGAGCGCAGAGATTGCGCGGCTTCCGGTTCACCGTGGGTCAAATAAGTCTGAGCTGGCGCAGCAGGAAGCGCACCGAGCCACCGCAATAATTCACTCTTGCCAGCATGGGCGGAAAATTGTCCCATCTCGACAATTTCCGCGCACACCGGCACCTGCTGTCCAAAGAGGCTGAGAGTTTTTGCACCTTCGAGAAGGGCGCGTCCGCGGGTTCCGACAGCCTGAAAGCCTGCCAAAATAACGGCATTTCTGGCATCGGAAAGACGCTGCGCCAGATGATGAAGCACGCGACCACCAGAGACCATCCCGCTGGCAGAGATTATGATGCAGGAAGTCTTCACATCGTTGATTGCTTTTGATTCCTGGACAGAGCGAGTGAGATGAAATTCGTGAACGGCGAGAGGGTCGCCCTTGCCCCCGCTGTCTTCGCGGGAGTATTCGAGATCGTGGTCTTCCTTGTGCTTGAGGTAGAGATCAGTGGCGCTTAACGCCATGGGGCTGTCCACATAGACTGGCAAGTGCGGAATGCGCTGCTGTTCTTCGAGCTGGCGCAAGTAGTACATAAAGGTTTGCGTACGGCCGATGGCAAAGGCGGGGATCACAATCGAGCCGCCGCGACGCGCAACGCGGTTGACGATCTGCTCAAGCAACTCTGCAGGATCACCCACAGCGTGCTCGCGATCGCCATACGTTGATTCGCACAACAGCACATCAGCCTTTGAAGCCGGTGTAGTGGGGTCCTTCAAGATGGGCTGGCTGTAGCGGCCGATGTCACCGGAAAACAGGACGACCATTTTCTTGCCGTTTTCGGTAATGACCAGTTCCAGGCTGGAAGAGCCGAGGATATGGCCGGCGTCATATGAGGTGACTTGAAACTCGGGGCTAATCTCAAATTTTCCGCTGCGCGGAATGGGTTTCAGCAATTTCAAAACGGGATCCACGTCGTCTGGCCCGTACAAGGCGACAGGATTGGCGTGGCGGCTCCACTTGTGCTGCTTGGCATGCTCGGTCTCTTCTTCCTGAAGATGGCCGGAATCTTTCAGCAAGATGCCTGTGAGTTCGATGGTGGCAGGGTTGGCAAAGATGGGGCCGAGAAAGCCGTCCCGAACAAGGACAGGAAGCCAGCCGGTGTGGTCGAGATGAGCGTGGGTCAAAAGAGTGTAGTTGATGGACTTGGGGTCCACAGGGAGCGGCTTCCAGTTTCGCTCTTTGAGTTCGGTCGTGCCCTGAAAAAGGCCGCAATCCAGGAGCAATCGCTTGCCCGCGGCTTCGACGAGATATTTAGAACCGGTGACACAGCCGGCGGCGCCAAGAAAAGTGAGTTTAGCCATAGGGGTGCCATTCTAAACGAATCCGGGGTTTGTTGGGCTACTGGAGGGGCTTGAGCGGAGGGGAAGGAAGCGCGCTAGAGCGCCCCAAACCAAGGAACGTGTGTTAAGTTAAGTGGGCCGACGGGAAGATGACACTATCCATTGAGTTCCGTCAGCAATCCTCTTGAAGATCTAAAGGGCCAAGTTGACAAGGTTCGTCCTATCAAACCGGGGCCGCTATGCCTGAACAACCGTCGATGACCGGCGCGGTTGTTTCGCACTACCGCATTCTGCGCAGCATCGGCGGAGGCGGGATGGGCGTGGTGTATGAAGCGGAAGACACCAGCCTCGGCCGGCACGTGGCACTGAAGTTTCTTCCGGCGTTGCTAGCGGACAGTCCGCAGGCGTTGGAGAGATTCCAACGGGAAGCACGTGCGGCCTCCGCGCTGAATCACCCGAGCATTTGCACGATTCACGAAATCGCGGAGCACGAGGGCAAGCCATTTCTCGTGATGGAACTGCTCGAGGGCCACACGCTGCGGCACGAAATTGGCGGGAAGCCGGTTCCGGTTGAGAGAATTCTGGATTTGGCGATACCGCTGGCGGAGGCGTTGGATGCAGCACATCAAAAGGGAATCATCCACCGGGATATCAAGTCTTCAAATCTTTTTGTGACTAACCGGGGCCAGGCAAAAATTCTCGATTTCGGACTGGCGAAAGTGACGGGAGTAACTCCAAGCGGCGACAAGACCGCAACGAGATCCTTGGAGGCGACGCATTCCGTTTCCGAGGAACATCTGACGAGTCCGGGGACGGCGGTTGGGACAGTCGCCTACATGTCGCCGGAGCAAGTGCTCGGGAAACCGTTGGACCCGCGCAGCGATCTTTTTTCTTTTGGCGTGGTGCTCTACGAGATGGCCACCGGCGCTTTGCCTTTTCGTGGTGAGTCGACCGCCGCAATCTACGACGCAATTCTGCACGATGTTCCAGCGCCACCCGTGCGGCTGAATCCAGGAGTACCCGAAGACTTGGAGCGCATCATCACGAAGGCGCTCGAAAAAGACAGGGAGCTGCGCTATCAATCCGCCGGAGAGTTGCAAGCGGACTTGAAACGTTTGCGGCGGGATAGCAGTTCGGGGAAGAGCAAAGCGGCACAAGAAGTGCCAGGGCAGACGCACGGCACAACGATCTTGGCGGTCATTGGAGTGTTTGCGGTATTGGTGGGAGTGGCAGTTTATTTCACGTGGAGAAACTTTTTCGCGCCAACGGACCTGGACCGCCTGCCGCTGGTGACAAACGCGCACATTTCACGTTTGACTTCGAGTGGAAATGTGACGGCCACGGCGATTTCGCCAGATGGGCGCTATGTGGCGTATGTGGCTCGAGATGGAGGAGCGCAAAGTTTGTGGGTACGGCAAACGGAGGCATCGGGCGCGCAACAACTTGTTTCTCCGAGTCCGCAAGTATCGCTGAATTCACCGGTCTTTTCGCCGGATGGCAACTTCATCTACTTCGAGGAATTTCAGGCGGATAAACAGAGAGAACAGCAATTGATGGAGGTCCCTGTTCTTGGCGGGACACCACGAAAACTTGCCGAAAAGCTCTCCACAGAAATCACGTTTTCGCCGGATGGATCAAAAATCGCATATTTCAACGCGCACTGCCAGAGTGACAAAGTATGCCTGTGCCAGGTGAATGCGGACGGAACTGGGTACAGCGTGCTCGGGGAGTGGACGACGCCGCACTATGCTCCGGCGTGGTCGCCCGACGGGAAGCGAATTGCGTTTGAGACGTTGGTTGAAGAGGATCCGCAGGGTCTGCGGGCGCACCTGGAAGTCTTCGATTTGCGGACGAAGAAGACGGAAGCGCTGCCTTCGCGCTGGCAACTGATTCAGAGCATCCTCTGGACACACGATGGCAAGGGGCTGCTGCTCGCGGCGCAGGAACATCCGGCGGCACCGACGCAGATCTGGTACGTCGCCTATCCGAGCGGAGTGACGCAGCGGGTGACAAACGATCTGGAGAGCTACGGCAGCGTTAGCCTGGCGCCCACGGCGAACACAATCGCGGCGGTGCAAACGGACGTGAATGCGAGTATTTGGGTTGCGCCTTGGACGCATCCAGACGACATCAAACAAGTGACGCAGGGAAGAAACGACGGCTTGCGTGGGATGGATTTTGCCTCCGAGCAAGAACTTGTTTATTCCTCGAATGACACGGGGAATTGGGACATCTCGACGGTTGATTTGACGACTGGCCATTCGCAGGTGATCGCTTCCGAAGGGCGCTACCACAGTGAGCCGGAAGTCTGCGACTCAGGCCATACCATTGTGTTTCTATCGACCGCAGGCGGGGGGAATCACATTTGGAAGATGGACTTGGACGGAACTAACGCCGCGCAACTTACGGATGGAGTGGGCGAAGTTTATCCGCAGTGCGCCAGGGATTCGAACTGGGTGGCGTACGCCAGCGAAGACGAAACACTTTCCGGAGGGAATATCAGGAAAATCGCGCTGACCGGCGGGCCAGACAGCGCATTGATTCCCCAGTCTGCGATTGCCATTCGCCTCTCGCCGGACGGGAAACAGATTTTGTTTGCGTCCACTGACGTGCCGGGAACAAACAAGCAGCGAGTCGGCCTGGAGGGACTTGATCCGAAGGCTGCGGTTCAGTATCTGGATCCAACGCCAAGGCCGGCAATCCTGCGAGGCGGCCGCTGGATACCGGGGCAACAAACTCTCGTTTACGTGGACGCGAAATCGGGCGCGCCAAATCTCTGGACGTATCCGCTGACGGGAAAGCCTGCGGAGCAACTCACGCACTTTCTTACAGGGCGAATCTTCTCGTTCGCACTCTCGCCGGATGGGAGCCAAGTCGCGCTTTCGCGCGGATCAACCACGAGCGATGTTGTTTTGTTCACGCGCAATCGTTGAAAGAGTGTTACAGGAAAAGTTTGCGCGGGGAGGTCACCCGTCGGGCTGCAATTCCTTCCAGTCTAGGATCCAGAGCTCATGCTTACCTCGTAGCCCGCAGGTATTTACCCTAGTGCGATTAGGGTTTCCGCTTAATTGCGTGCCATTAGAGCCCCGCGTAGTCTTTGCCAGCGAGCGTTGAGACCCGCGAGAAATAGGAAAGAGCGGGGTCCAGAGACTGGTTCTTGTGAGCACTATGAAGGCACCGGAATCTCGGGCCTATTTCGAACTAAGAAACTTCTCTAGATTGAGTCACTCAAAGCCCAAGGATGACAGAGGCCAGCCCCTGTCCCGGGTGGGGGCATGGAGGTTGCCATTCGATGCGGCCCAGAGTCTTGATCATTTGTGAGCGCGAATTCGAGCGCGACTCAATACGGGTGTTGGTAGGAACGATGGGGTGTCAGTGGGTTGTAGGTTCGAATCTGAAGGAAGCGCTCGAGGTCCTGAACCGTGAAGCAATTTCCGTGGCAATACTCGATTCCCGGTGCGCGCTGGCCGATGGCGATCCGGAGGATCGGGCATTGAGGGAAATCCTGGTACGTCTGCCGGGGCGGGTGCTGACGCTTACCGATGAACCTCGAAGTCCAGGGTCCAACAATTTAGTGGCGAAATACTCACTTCCGTACGTGCAGAGAGACCGCCTGGCGAAGGATTTGTGGGGCTGCATGGAGCAGCTACTTCACCCGCGAATGATCTTCCCCCGCATCATAGAAGCGGCGCGATTGATTCTGGATTCATTTTTGCAACCGCTGCCCGCGGGAGTGCGGCATTCCCAGGGCGACGAGCGGCACTTAGTCTACGAAGCGGAATCGTTAGTGGTTGACCTTTCCATCGAACACATTCCAAGTACGAATCATATTTCTTTGCTGGGGCAGATCCTGAGGAAGGACAAGCCTGATTTGCCGTTGAACGATGTCCGGGTCGTGCTGCAAGGCCAAAGGGGGCCATTGGAACTGGAAGTGACAAATGAGTCGGGCGAATTTTCATTCGAGATTGGCAGAGAGCCGAACGTGATGCTGGAAATTGACGATCGTCCGAACCACTGCGTTACGCTCGTTTCGCCCGAGTTGCGCTGGGGCTATGGGTGAAAAGCAACAAATCGGAACGCGATCACCAGGAATGATTACAGAGGCGGAAATAGCGACGATCCCTCCAAAATGCAAAGGAAGAAGACAAATGAAGCTGAGAGCGATTGCGGCGTTGATCCTTATATGGGGCTTATGGGCCAGCCCGGCCTCAGCGGACAACCGCATCATCGTTCGCACAACGCTGGGTCTCGAAGGGCTTCAGCAATTCTGCAGCGGTCTCCCGATCCTGCAGAATTGCAGCGTCGTGGGAGCATTGGGAGATCCCCTGGGCCAACTTTATCTAATCACTACGCCCCTCGATCTGAACACTTTGCTGCAATTGCTCGGGAACACTGTAGGAATTGTTGACGCGGAAGCGGACCAGCTACTCAGCATGGTTGGGGGCTTGAATCAGGTGACGACACCGCCGACGGGTCTGACGGACAGCACGCCAGTAGCATACCCTACGAACTCATCCACAACCGTGTGGGATGGGTATGCCAACCAGCCGGCTGCACAAATCGTGCGGGTTCAGGCGGCGCAAAACACTTTTCACACACTTGGCACCGGGATTGTCGCCGATATTGATACGGGAGTGGATCCCAATCACCCCGCGCTCAAAGCAGTCTTGCTCCCCGGCTACGATTTTACGAGGAATCAACCCGGTGGTTCGGAGATGACGGATTACACCGACACACCGCCATCGGGACAGAGCAGCAATATTGCCCAGGTGAATCAATCCACCACGGCGGTATTGGACCAGTCGTCGGCCGCTATTCTGGATGGCAACCCGAAATACTCAGCGTTCGGTCACGGAACAATGGTGATGGGCATCATTCACCTGGTGGCGCCGAACGCGCAATTACTGCCGCTCAAGGCATTTCGGTCGGACGGGACCGGTTACCTCTCTGACGTATTGAGAGCGATTTACTACGCAGTCCAGAACAAAGCGAATGTGATCAACATGAGTTTTGATTTCACTTCGAGCTCCGCGGAACTCAAAAAAGCGCTCGACTATGCGAACCAAAACAACGTGATATGCGGAGCTTCCGCAGGAAACGATGGTAAGCAGGAGATTGTCTATCCGGCTGCGCTGCAGGCTGATGTGATGGGTGTCGCTTCCACCAGCGATACCGACGCGCGCTCCTCGTTTTCGAATTACGGCGATGCAATCGTTTGGGTAGCGGCGCCGGGAGAAGGGGTCATTTCCACCTATCCCTTCGGAACCTATGCCGCCGGGTGGGGGACTTCGTTCAGCGCACCTTTTGTATCCGGCGCGGGGGCCTTGGTACTGGCATTGAATGGAAACGCCACTGAATCTACAGCCGCATCCGTGGTGGCGCATGCCGTGCCCATTGGACCGGATATGGGAAACGGCCGATTGGATCTCGTACAAGCTTTACAAACTATGTCGCCGGGCAGCGGTGCGGACTATGCCATCTCATTGAGTCCGACGTCTACGACGATTCAAGCAGGGCAATCCGCAAATCTTACGGTCTCTGTCACGCCAAGCGGAGGGTTCAACAACACGGTGAAGTTGGCGTGCTCCGGTGAGCCCGCGAATTCGACATGCACACTGTCTCCTCCTTCGGTGACTTTAAACGGACAAAGCAGCGCGTCGGCGACGGTCACTGTCCAGACCACGGCGCGGGGCAGCGCACTCAGCTGGCCAGTGTCCTGGGAACTCCACCAAATCGGGCCTTGGAGCATGGCGTCGCTCTGTGCAGCATGGATCCTCTTTTGTTTGTGGCTTGGAAGCTCCAGGCGGCTTCCGAAGAAGTTGCTGCAATTCTCCGGGGCGACTGGCATGGTACTAACCGCCGTGCTTTGCATCTCCTGCGGTGGAGGTTATTCGGCGCCCCCGGGTGGTCCACCGCCACCGCCGCCTAGTGGCGGTACGCCACCAGGCGTCTCTGAAATCGTGGTCACAGGAACTTGGAACAACGTGAGTCACGCAGCGGCCTCTCAACTGACAGTGAACTGACTGGGAGTGGTACTAGGGTCTTTACCTGATGCCCATACTGGGAGTCTACTGGATTGTCCCTAAAGGCATTGCCTGGTATTTGGAATCAAGATTTCTTTGTATCAGACATCCAGAAGCTATGAGAACCAAGCTTAGGCGCGGGGGTGAAGATCTTTATGGCCAAACGGAATGACGCTCTTACCGCTACGGATACGAAGCGAAACGAAGAGCCTTCAGAGCTTTTACGAGAGCTCGTAGCGCACTTGCGACAAAACCGGACGCAATTGCGCGAGGAGTGGGTCGGCAGAATTTCGGAGACGCGCTTGCTCACCGCGATGACGAAGGAAGAAATCTTCGCGGAAGCTACGTCCGTGTACGACAGCTATGTGGAGGCGCTCGAGACAGAAACTTTCGAAGCGCTGCAAGCCTACGCGCGAAACCTTTCGGAACGCATCATCCCGCGCGGCGTCGAAACGCACGAAGTCGTCGGCATCGTGCTGCTGCTGCGCGACGTGCTAGCCCGCTCGCTGTTCGCAAAATATCAAACGGATTTCAAGAAGCTCAACCGCATTCTGGATGCGTATGAACCGGCAGCGAATCGCATCGCAAACACCGTGGCTGTCGGCTTCGTGCAGGAGCGCGAGCGCGTAATTCGCCAGCAACAGGAGGCAATTCGCGAGCTCTCCACGCCAGTCTTGCAGGTGCGCGAACGGCTCCTGATTCTCCCGATTATCGGCGTGATCGATCCGCAGCGTGCCCGGCAGTTGACTGAACAATTGTTGCGCGGCATCCGGACCAACCGCGCGAAAGTCGTGGTCATTGACATTACGGGTGTGGCCGCCATGGACGTCACGGTCGCCAATCACTTGGTGCAAACGGTCGAGGCATCACGGCTGCTCGGCGCGACAGTCATCGTAACCGGTCTTTCACCTGAGATCGCGCAGACTCTGGTTACCATAGGCGTGGACCTCGGCAAAATGAACACGGTCGGCGACTTGCAGGGTGGCATTGAGCAAGCGGAACGGCTGCTGGGATACAAAGTTGTGACACTGGCGGAGCCGCAATAGCCGGAAGCAGGGGAAAAAACGAAGTGGAAGTTCCAATTCTCAAACAGGGGCGGGTCTTGATCGCGACCTTCCAGGCGGCACTCTCTGATGCCGACCTCAACCATCTGCGCATGGCGCTGATTCAACAGGTGGTGCGGTTCCGCTCGCGCGGAGTGATCGTGGACGTGACGGCAATGGACGTGATGGATTCATTTGCCTCGCGAACCCTGCGGGAAATAGCCCACATGATCCGGCTTCGAGGGGCGGAAACGGTGATAGTGGGCATTCAACCGGAAGTGGCTTTTGCAATGGTGCAACTGGGCTTGACGCTCGAAGGCGTGGCAACGGCCCTGGACCTGGAAGAAGGGTTAGCCTACTTGAACGAAAAGTTTAAGATTACCAACTGAAGGTGAGCCACAGTGACGGCAGGAGAAGTCCATGTGGCAATCAACTCCGATCAGGATATCGTCCTGGCGCGTCAGAAGGGGCGCATGATCGCGACGCGGCTGGGATTTTCCTCTGGTGACGCCACCCTGATCGCGACGGCGATCTCTGAATTAGCGCGCAACATTCTGAGTTACGCGAGGCGCGGTCAGATCAAAGTGCGCGGAATCCAGGGCTCAAGCCGTATCGGGATTCTCATTATTGCGGAAGATCAAGGCCCCGGAATTCCGGACATCCGACAGGCAATGCGAGATGGATTTTCCACTTCCGGAAGCCTGGGACTTGGTCTGCCAGGAGTTCGCCGCCTCATGGACGAATTCGAGATTGTTTCCCAACCCGGCCAAGGAACAAGCGTGACGGTGAAAAAGTGGAAATTGTAAGTGTCCCCATGCTCGATTACGGGGTTGCGAACTTTGTTCTTCCCGGCCAAGGCGAATCCGGAGATAGCCATCTCGTGTGCTGCAAAAAGGGCGGAATTCTTGTGGCAGCGATAGACGGCGTCGGACACGGGCAGGAAGCCGCCTCTGCAGCAGAAATGTCCAGTGCTGTACTGAAGGAATCTTGCGATGAGCAGCCCATCTCGCTCGTCGAAAAATGCCACGTAGCGCTGCGCGGTTCCCGTGGGGTCGTGCTCAGCTTGGCATTTATTGATCCCAAGCAGGGATTGATGACCTGGCTTGGTGTGGGAAATGTCCAAGGCGTATTGATGCGCGCGGGCGCGCTAAAGGGCGAGGGCAGGGAACTGCTGCTCCTGCGTGCGGGCCTTGTCGGATCGAAGCTCCCTTCGCTGCAGGCAACTGTTTTGAGAGTAGCGAAGGGGGACACGTTGTTCTTCGCCACCGACGGAATCCGCGGGGATTTTGTAGACAGCCTCACCTCGAAGGAAAATCCCCAACACGCCGCCGATCGGATCCTCCAAAATTATCGCACCGGCAGCGATGACGCTCTCGTACTGACTGCCAGACTCCTGGAAGGCCGGCCATGAGAGCACCCGCCAGAGACAAGAGAAAGCGGCCGGCGGACTTTCTGAAAGACTATCAATCCGCGCTAATGGAGTTCATTGCGAGCGGGGACGAGACTGCGCTCGGGAAAGCGTATGAGCTGGGCCGTCGAGGCCTCTCGGAACGACTGAGCCTGGTTGAGATCGCGGCAATGCACCACAAATCGCTGGCGATTCTGCTCAAGGCCTCGGAGCCGGGACAGCCGTTGCACGAAGCGTTCAAAGCAAGCGAAGGGTTTCTTGCTGAATGCCTTTCTCCCTACGAGATGGCTCATCTGGGGTTTCAGGATGCCGTCAAGGCCCTGCGGCAACTGAACGAAACTTTGGAGGAAAAACTCAAGAGCATAGCCTACGCAGTGCATGATGAAGCAGGACAACTATTGATCGCCGTCCATCTTGCCCTCGCCGAACTGGCACTTGGGCTCCCCCCGGAGCAACTGACTCAAGTCGAAAAAGTCCGTGAGCTCTTGCAGGAGGTAGAGAAGCACCTCCGAAGATACTCTCACGAATTGCGGCCGACGATTCTGGACGACCTTGGTTGGTTACCTGCGATTCGCTTTTTGGCGGAAGGTGTTTCGAAGCGCGCCGATCTGCCCATCCAAATTGAATCGGAAATCACCGGGCGCCTGCCAAGCCCGATGGAGACGGCACTCTACCGGACCGTGCAGGAAGCACTCAACAACACAGTGAAGCATGCCAAGGCAAGGAATGTGTGGATTCGCGCGTGGCGGAACAAGAGCACCTTGCATTGTTCCGTGCGCGACGACGGCGTTGGTTTTGACATGCGAGTTGCACAAATCGCAGGCGAAGGAAAGGGCCTGGGATTGATCGCCATGCGAGAAAGGCTAAGCGCAGTCGGGGGAACACTTCATATCCATTCCCATCTGGGAAAGGGAACAGAGCTATCCATTCAAGTACCGCTGGAGGGTTATCATGCCAATCCGAGTCGTTCTCGCGGATGATCATGTTCTGGTGCGCCAGGGATTGAAATCATTGTTGGAAAGGGAGAAGTTCCAGGTCGTCGGCGAAGCTTCCGACGGTCAGGAGGCGGTGCGGCTCGTAGAATCGCTGCATCCGGACATAGCGGTCATAGACATCAGCATGCCGGTGCAAAACGGAATAGAAACCGTCCGCGAATTGGCGCATTCAAATCCGAAAACAAGAACGATACTTTTGACCCAACACGAAGAAGATCAATACATCTACGAAGCTCTCGAAGCGGGAGTGAAGGGGTACGTCCTGAAAAACCAGGTGTCGAGCGATCTGGTGCACGCCATTCAATCCGCGTGCGCCGGAAGTGTGTATCTCAGCCCAGGCGTTTCGCGAGCGGTTGTGGAGGGATTCCGCAACAAATCCCAGAGGCCATCCGATCCCTTGACAGTCCGTGAACGCCAGGTGCTGCAACTTATCGCCGAAGGAAAATCAACCAAGGATGTCGCCTCTCTCCTCGGCATTAGCGTGAAGACCGCGGAGTCCCATCGCACCCGGCTGATGCAAAAACTGGACATTCACGAAACAGCGACGCTGGTTCGCTACGCCGTTCGCCGGGGATTAGTCGAGCCCTAGGCAAGAACACGCTGCATCGGCAGTTGAGACGATTTCACTTTCGAGCTTTGTAAGGAGCTTTTAGTGGAGTGACTCGGATTGCCTCTCAGCGCCGGCAACCTTCCCTCTTCAGGCTCTTGAGTAATGGCCGCGCGTCTTTGTTTCCACGCATTGACGCTGCCTGGAGCAACACTTTCGCCTGCTCACAGTTTTTGCGAACTCCCTGCCCCGTGACGTAGAGTTGCGCGAGCGCAACCTCGGCCAAGGAATCTCCTTTGCCGACCGCCGACCAGAGCGCATTCACTTGTGGCGAGCGCGCCAGGGAAACATGTAAACGATGGGGAGCGCGGAGCGGAGTCTCCAACTGCGCCTGCACTACAGGAGAAATGCCCGACACACTTGCCTGGGGCTGGCTCGAGGAAGGAAGGACGCCAGGATCCGACTTAACAACTCTCGGGGACTCCACAACCGCAGGTGTGGGATCGGGATCAGGTGCAGGGCTGCCCTTAAGATTCTCGCCGAATTGAATCAGAAAATTTGCAATTTGTGGCCGCCAGTGTTGGACGCAGGCAACCGGCGCAACAATGCAGGCACAAACCAGCGCGGCAGCTACGAGCCTAGGATTCCCTTTCACTCGAGAGCCCCCTGCGCGTCGCAAGGCATGCGTCTCGTGCAAGTGTGATTCAGTGCCTGGAGCCAAGAGTGTGTATGGCGAAGGAAACCATGGTGCTGCGCGGCTTTCGATCTTCGGCGCTGCTGGCGAAAATGCGGGTTTAGCGGGAGCCTGATTGAAAGTTATGCTCCGCGGGTTTGGTGGCAACTGCGTTCCGCTTTCCAATGCAAATGTCGGAGTTGTATCCAAGATGGCTCCGAATCCCAATGCCGCGTCTGCAGAGAGCCAAGCCCGGAGCTTTGCGCATGTATCAGGAAGAATTTCCGCAAATTGCAAGCCGCCGGTCTTACTCCCTTTATCCAACCAATTGATCTTTCCGGTGACCTCGATGTGCGATTCTGCATTTGGCGAAATCCAGAGCCTGAGTTGGCCCAGACGCGGAATTCCGCCAGCCGCCTGAAATGCGAGACCTTCCTCCGAAGCGTTCAGGACTATTCCGCCCAATCCGGCATCGAACTGGATGTAGGTAACGTTTGACGGCCTGGTTCTTTTCGCGTGTCGACGTTCAGGCTGCATCTTCATTTAGATTTCTTCCCATGACTCCAAGCCCGTCTCCCCAACTAGCTAAGTGAGGCAAAAAGAATGTTCACGCTCCGCGGCACCAGATGCTGCGCGCATTCCTCCTCCATTCTACGTCCCTCGCGGGAGACATCTCGTCCATGAGGAGCATGAAAGCCCGAGGGTAAAAATTGCTCGGTGAGGGGATGCGAGGCAAACCCAGATGGGGCAACAGGTTAAGTTCACCGCGAGAGGGATTGAAGTGCGTTGCGGTTGCTGTTGCTAAGGTTTTTCCTTCCAAGAACTTAAGGTAACAACCGGGTTGCCGCCCCTTCAAGACACTCCCTACTCTGCTATTACATGTCTCCAACGCGCGTGTTGCTTGCTGACGATCACACCCTTGTCAGACAAGGGATCAAGACTCTTCTTGAAAAACAAGGATTCCAGGTGGTGTGCGAGGCCGCTGACGGCCAGGACGCAATTTCACTAGCTTCAAAAACGAAGCCGGATGTTGCCATTCTTGATATCAGTATGCCGGTCTTGAACGGCATAGACGTTGCCCGCGAGTTAGCAAAACAATCGCCCAACACCAAGGTTTTACTATTGACCCAGCACGACGAAGATCAGTACGTAACAGAAGCCATGCGAGCCGGGGTGAAGGGCTACGTCTTGAAAAGACAGGCCGCTCAGGACTTGCTAACCGCCGTGAATGAAGTCAGCCGTGGCTCGTTCTATCTCAGCCCGGCAATCTCCGGCACCGTAGTGGACGCGTATTTGTACAAAACCAGCCTGAGCTCGGACCCGCTTTCTGGGCGCGAAAGGCAAGTCCTTCAGTTGGTCGGGGAAGGCAAATCAACGAAGGAAATCGCTGCAATTCTAGGAATAAGCGTGAAAACGGCGGAGTCCCATCGGGCCAGGCTAATGAGAAAACTCGATATCCATGAGACAGCAAGTCTTGTGAGGTACGCCATTCGTAAAGGCCTGATCCAGCCCTGACCCAAAGTGTCAGAATCGGCTAACAGGAGTACTGGGCTTTTTCACTTACCAGGAATAGGTAGTTCGCTCGATTGTTCTTCCGTCACAGCCCGATATCTTCGATTCATGGAGAATGCATCGCTTGCGAGAGGCAACGCGCTGGAAATTTTTCCACTGTTACCTTTGTTTCAAGATGAGCGAACTATGAAGTCTGAAATGCAAATCATTGCTGTACTTGAATCTGAGGCTTCTAATCTCGACGCTGTCAAAATCAGGTCCTTCAGAGGCAAGCAAAAGTCTCATTCATGGGGTTGACCAAGGTATGGAAATTTTTCGCAACAGGTCAGGTAAAATGACCAGAAAACAAGAAGACTTGTGGGGCCAGCCGACGACTATCCGAGCTCATTCGGACTTGATCGAGAGACTCAGAACTGCCGCCGTTGATGATGCCGGCGCCCCTCAGCCTCCAACTCGAAAAAATAAGGATGCAGTGGATCTTGTATTCCAATCCCTGCTCGCGGACGCCAATGCTGATCTTGCAAAACTACTGCACGAGGTAAACGTATGGCCGCAGAGTGTATCTACCGAGGGGGCGCGCAGGGCGAATGTGGCGGATCTGTTGGTCCGGGCAATTCGCTGCGCCGCCAAGCAATATATGCTGCAAGCGGAGCTCGGGAGTCTGGCGCTTACCGACGAGCTGACCGGTCTCTATAATCGCCGCGGGTTTGAGGCCCTTGCGGAACGACAGTTGAAGCTTGCTCGCCGGAACAGTCGCGATCTGTTTCTTTTTTTTATTGATTTGGACGGCTTGAAGAAGATCAACGACTCTTTTGGGCACCGCGAAGGTGACCTGGCGCTAAAGCACACGGCGCGCATCCTGAAGAGCACATTCAGAGAGTCCGATATCCTCTCCAGGTTGGGGGGCGATGAATTCGGCGCGCTGGCGCTCGAAACTGCTGCACACAGCGAGGCGTCTATCAAGGCGCGTCTGCAGAAGTATTTAGCAGCTGCAAATTCTCGAGAACCCCGTTACGCCATTTCAATAAGCATAGGCCTGACCCGATTCGATCATCGGAATCCCCTTGCTTTCCGCGACCTGATGGCCAAAGCCGATCAGGCAATGTATCAGGAGAAACGGAGACGATCCCTCCCCAGGATTGTCAAAGAGGAGAAATGTCTATCCTGAGAGCTTTGTTGCCGCAAGGACAAGAAAGCGGGTTTCGCGACTTTGCGTCTGACGCGCCGGATCGGCGCCCGAAGTCAGAGCATATGATCCGATTTGGAGAAGCGCAGGCGATGCGTCTGAAAACGATGTGATGTACACAGCCCGGGTTGCCGGCCTTGTTGCGTCGCTCGGAGCCTCGCGATTTCTTCGAATCCGGCAGGAAGGCCATGTGAGATATGGCTCCCAGAACTGGACGCATTGAAAAACGGATTCGGCTTGCCGTGCCGCTTCAAATATCCAGCCTATTGGATCCTACGAACCTGGAACGCACCGTCACCGAAAATGTGTGCTCAGTTGGGGTCCGAGTATTGGCCCATGAAGCCCGTGGTTTGAATGAGCGAGTTTTCGTGAGCACTCCAACGAGCACTTTGCGGACCTCAGCCCGAGTCGTCTATTGTCAAAGGCTGTCCGGCGGCCGCTTTGCCATGGGTTTGGAATTTCAGGGCATCTTCTTCGAATGGTCAAACGTTTCAGTTAGCTGTTCCTCGGACTGAGTGAACCTCTGGGGCTGCCCGCCCCGTGTGATCCGATATTGAACATCATTCCCCGCGGTCAAGAGTAGCGAGTGATTGTCCAGGTAATCGCCTGAGGCTTTTTCCGTGATATCCCAGCCGATCCTACGGGATGTGCTGGATTGTCGAACCGTTTGGGATTGCTTACATTGGGCAAGTCGGTGGATGCGTGTTCGCTTTGCGGCACGCCTCCCAAGCCAGTAAGCGAAAGCGGGAAATGAGCGGGCGTGGTGAATCGAGCTTGAGAGGTCACCGCGCCCCGCTCTAATCAATCGAATATGGAAAAAATAGACATCGCAATTATCGGCGCTGGTCCGTACGGCTTATCAACTGCTGCTCATTTACACCACGCAAATGGCTGGCGAATACGTGTTTTCGGCCAACCCATGTCGTTCTGGGAGAACCACATGCCCACAGGCATGCTCCTACGCTCTCCTCTGGAGGGAAGCCATCTATCGGATCCAGGGGGAAAGCTACGGCTGCAAGCCTTTCAGGCGGCTACCGGGGAATCAGTAACCGCACCGCTACCGCTAACACGTTTCGCAGGATACGGCCATTGGTTTCAAACAAAAGCAGTGACTGATCTCGACCCACGTAAAGTTGATTCTCTGGAAAAGAGCAACTCGACTTTCAAATTGACGTTGGAGGACGGGGAGCCCTGCCACGCGCAGCGAGTGATTGTGGCCGCCGGAATCCTGCCCTTCGCCTGGGTACCCCCCGTGTTCAGAGACCTGCCTCGCCATCTTGCTTCCCATTCGTGCTTGCATCGCGACCTGAAGATTTTCGCAGGAAAGAAGGTTGCTGTGATCGGCGGAGGGCAGAGCGCGCTGGAGTCGGCGGCTCTCTTGCATGAAGCTGGAGCTGATGTGGAGGTGCTCGTGCGTGCCCGGCAAGTCCGATGGTTGTGGCGCCATTCGTGGGTGCATCGCTTCCGTCCGGTTACGAGGATGCTCTACGCACCAGCGGACGTAGGCCAAGCGGGAGTAAGCCACCTCGTGGCGAGGCCTAATTTATTCCGCAGGTTGCCCCGGTCAATTCAAGATCGGCTCGGCGTTCGCGCTATCCGCCCTGCTGGTGCAGCCTGGTTGGAGCCACGCTGCCGCGATGTTCGCTTCACCATTGGACGAGAGGTCACATCCGCCGTCGAATCCGGCCGTTGCGCCAAGCTTGTTCTCAACGACGGCAGCGAGCGTTGCGTGGACCACATCTTGCTCGCTACCGGCTTCCGGGTGGACATCTTCCGCTACCCCTTCTTAGCCAAGAATCTACTTAGCGCCATTCGCCACGTTGGTG
This sequence comes from Candidatus Acidiferrum sp., assembly GCA_035279745.1. Taxonomy (GTDB): domain Bacteria; phylum Acidobacteriota; class Terriglobia; order Acidiferrales; family UBA7541; genus Acidiferrum. The sequence continues at coordinate 227,191 of DATEHE010000023.1, forward strand.
GGTATCCGAGGCTCACACCCGGGTTTGAGACGTCTGTAGCGGGGCTGCACTTTCTCGGTGCTCCGGCCGCATGGAGTTTTGGGCCGTTAATGCGTTTCGTCGCCGGCGCGGATTTTGCCTCGCGAAACGTGACTCGATCCATTGTTCAACAACACAAAGGGCACAGGCACTCCTGAGGCCACATGGCGGCGCGAGCGACAGTGTCTCTAAGATCGGATGTTCCTGGGGCTAAGGAAGGTCTTCAAGTAGCCGCTCCCGGTGCACTCGTGATGGGTGCGGATTACCGGGCACTTGGAGTTGTGCGCAGCTTGGGCCGCAAGAAGATCCCGGTGTGGCTCATCAACCAGGGTGGACATCATGTAGCGGCGGTTTCTCGCTTTGTGACGCGCAGAGTTCGCTGGCCAGTTGCACATCAAGCCGCACAGATTGAATTCCTCCTGGAACTCGGCTTTCAAAACAACTTAAATGGGTGGGCCCTGATTCCCACGGATGATTACGCCGTCGCTCTCCTCGCCCATCACCACAAAATTCTTCAGCAAATATATCGAGTCACGATTCCGCCCTGGGAACAGATTCGCTGGCTCTGTGACAAGCGCCTGCTTTCATGCCTTGCGCAAAAGCTTTCCATTCATCAACCTTTCCAGGCTTGCCCTGCGAACCGTGAGCAGCTTGCCAGGATCGATTGCCCCTTCCCAGTCATTCTTAAGCCGGCTCTCCGGCTTCAGCCAACGAGCCTCTCCATTCCAAAAGCATGGCCAGCAGTGGATCGAAAAACCCTCTTGGCTCAATTCGATGCGGCAAGTTCGGTCATTGCTCCTGAAAATTTAATCGTCCAGGAAACTGTGCCAGGCGGCGGCGAGAATCAGTTTTCTTTTGCCGCACTCTGCAGAGACGGCTCTCCGCTTGCCTGGATGGTCGCACGACGCACGCGCCAATACCCAAAAGATTTCGGCCAGTTCAGCACTTTCGTCGAGACAGTCGACGAGCCGCAAATCATCGAGCCTGCAACACGCCTGCTCGCAGAGTTACGTTTCACGGGACTTGCGGAAGTCGAATTCAAATACGATTGTCGCGATGGTCGTTTCAAATTGCTCGATGTCAATCCTCGTGTGTGGGGCTGGCATACGCTATCGCGGCGCGTGGGTATTGACTTTCCTTATCTTCTCTGGCGGCTGGTAAACGGCAAAACAGTGCCCATACTTTTCGGTCGCGCCGGCGAGCGGTGGATGCATGCGACCGGTGACCTTCGCGTAGCCATTGGCGAAATCCTTCGGGGCAACTTGCCGTTGCCTCAGTATTTGCGTACGTTCTTGCCTTCGACCGAGTCGCCAATTTTCGCCTGGGACGATCCTCTTCCCGGTTTTCTAGACCTTCCGCTATTCATGTACACGTTCGGTAAGCGCTTGCTTTCTTCGGTCGCGTAGCCGTGAGATATCCACTTTTGCGTGCAAGAAGTGAGAGTCATCCGCCAAGCATCTTCTGTCCTACGAGGATATCCTGCTTTGGCATTGCGGTTATCACCGGATTGTTGCTGCACTCGCATGCGGTTATGAATCAGTAGAAGACTTAAGTCGAATAGTAAGGTCGACTTGGGAGTGGCAACCCGCAATCAGAGAAGAGAGCGGATGCGGACTATCTTGGCCGGCAGATTTCGCGCCATTGAGGAGAACAAAGTGCAAATATCGGTGATTGGTTGCGGTTATGTAGGTTTGGTGACGGGAGCATGCTTGGCGGAGATCGGCCACCGAGTCGTCTGTACGGACAATGACCCCGAACGTATCAACGCTTTGAAATCGGGAGTAGTACCCATTTTCGAGGAGCATCTTGACGACATCCTTTCCGCCAACCTCAAGGCCAATCGGCTTACGTTCACGAGCGACGCCGGAGAAGCTGTGCGCGCCGGCGATGTGATCTTCATCTGTGTCGGAACGCCGCCGAAGGAAAATGGGGAGGCGGACCTGTCCGCGATCGATAATGTCGCGCGGCTCATCGCCACCGAATCGCTTTCCTCCAAGCTTGTAGTAGAGAAGAGCACCGTTCCTGCACGCACCGGCCGCCAACTGAAGAACACCTTGGGGATATACGGACGACAGCCCGGGGTCGAATTCCACGTCGCGTCTAATCCGGAATTTCTGCGCGAGGGTACTGCGGTCGAAGATTTCCTGCACCCTGACCGCGTCGTAATCGGCATCGAGGACGAAGTTTCGGCGAATCAGTTGAAAGAAATATATCGCCCCGTCCTAGATCGCAGCTTCCGTTGTCCCATTCACAAGTCCGGTTGCCCGCCTATGCAACCGTCCAAGCTCCTGGCTACGACCATTGACAGCGCGGAAATCATCAAGCACGCGTCGAACTCTTTCCTGGCGGTGAAAATCTCTTACGCCAACATGATTGCTGATCTCTGTGAAAAAGTTGGCGCAAACATCGACGAGGTGCTTAATGCCGTTGGCATGGACGGGCGCATCGGCAAGCAATTTCTGAACGCCGGGCTCGGCTTCGGCGGCTTTTGTCTGCCCAAAGACGTTCAAGCTTTCATCCACTTGGCCGAGAACTTTGGTGCCGACTTTCAAATGCTAAAGGAAGCCGAGTGTATTAACAAAAAGCGAGTGACCCATTTTCTCGACCAAGTCAGGAAAGCTCTTTGGGTCATCAAGGAAAAGCAAGTGGGAATCTTGGGACTGGCCTTCAAGCCCAACACGGATGACATTCGTTTCGCCCCTTCACTCGAGATCGTTCGGAGGCTTCTAGCGGAAGGTGCTCTCGTTCGCGCACACGATCCCAAGGCAATGGTCAAGTCCGAGGCGCTTTTCCCGGAAGTGCAATACTGTCACGATGCGTACGAAGTTGCCCGGGACGCCGACGCGCTGCTCATCGCCACCGAGTGGAGTCAGTTTCGGACGCTGGATTGGCGGCGAATACGGGGTTTGATGGCGCGCCCTCTGATTATTGATGGCCGCAATCTGCTCGATCCGGTAGCTCTGTCGAGCCTCGGATTCGAATATTACGGAATGGGACGCTTGGCCGAGCGGCGCGCACAGATTGCAGCACCTGTGCGCCCAGTCGCTCTTCCCGCCGTCAGCCTGGCTCCGGTCCAAATTGCATGAAAGCTCGCGCCGAAAAAGCAGTGTGGTGTTGTTAGCGAGGCTGCGGCAGGACGACGCCCGCCACAGCGCCGATTGATTCAGCGCAACAGCCTGAACCAATCGCATCATTCCTTAATGGGCGCCGGCTTTGTCTGCTCTTTGGCTAGAGCTCTAAGAATTTCCGGAATCTTCTCGAAGTCCGAGGATTTATCGAGGAACGAGTACGCTCCAGCGTTGATACACTCCTCTCGGTATTGGTCGTACGCATAATTCGTGCACACTAGCACGCGGATGGCAGGTTGCCTCAAACGCACAATGCGAAGAACATCGAGGCCGCTTCCGCCCGGCATTTGCAGGTCGAGAATCACGGCGTCGGGTTTCACTTCTAGGATGCAGTCGATCGCCCGTGGAACATCCGATGCCTGTGCGACTACGCGCACACCGGGCACGCCCTCTACCAGGTCAGTCAACCGCTGCACAATCACACTTGAATCGTCAGCAATCAGGACTCTCATCTGCGTCTTTTCAGACCTTCCACCACTTGAAAGATATGTTGAGGGAGGAATCGGGTAAACCCAGCAAATACGGTAATCTGACGTAGGACTGGCGGTGACACGTGGTACCGTGGGCCTCTGACAGGCGAGTCACAGAACTTCTAGTTCTGTGGCTTCATGCTCCTTGGGATGGCCAGTACGCTAACTGACCAGTTGCTCTTGGAGTGCATAGCGAATCAAGTCTGCATTAGTTTTCATACCTGACTTTTCCAATATCCTTGCCCGATAGGTGCTAACGGTCTTCACGCTCAGCGAAAGTTCGTCTCCAATTTCCTTCACCGTCTTTCCGAGCGCAATCATTCGCAGCACTTGAAACTCGCGAGTGGATAGAAGTTCGTGCAACGGCCTCTCGCCGCCTCTTCGCAGGTCAAAAGCCAGCTTCTCGGCCAAGCTTGCGCTTACAAAGCGTCCTCCGCTCGCTACTTTGCGCACGGCATCTTTGAGTTCGTCAGGAATGCAATCCTTGGTCAAGTAGCCCGCCGCGCCAGACTTAAGTGCTCGGCGAGCGTATTGTTCTTCGGGATGCATGCTGAGCAGCAGGATGGGCAATCTCTTCCTCAAATCTTGTAGATCGTCGAGGATGTCGAGGCCGCTTCTCCCCGGCATGCTGATATCGAGAATCACGACATCCCAATCCTGTTGACTTATGAGAGTAAGGGCTTCCTGTGCCGTCTTGGCTTCGCCGAAGATAACCTTGGGAAATGCGTCTCCCAAGGTTTCTCGAATTCCGCGGCGAAAAACGGCGTGATCGTCAACGATCAGAATTTTCACTTCCTATTTTCCTTAGGTAGAGGCGCTAAAGCGGGATCCGCAAGGTCAGAATTGTTCCGGTACGGGGATCGCTCTCGATTTTCAGTTCTCCGTTGAGCAAATACGCGCGCTCTTGCATTCCTACCAGCCCGAGAGATCCTCCTTCTTGCGCGTTCTCTACGTCGAACCCCCTGCCGTTGTCCCGAATCTGTAAGCTTGCTTGTCCGCCTCTTGTTTCCAACCGGGCTTCGACGGACGTCGCATGGGCGTGGCGCGCAACATTTGTCAGCGATTCCTGGAAGATGCGGAAAATGCCGGTGGATTGCTCGGAGTCCAGTGGCAGTGTCTGCGCCGGGAGCGAAAGACTGCAACGGATACCTGTCCGGCGCTCAAAATCCTGAGCTTGCCATTCCAGCGCCGACGGAAGTCCCAAGTCATCCAGCGTCCGCGGGCGCAGCTCCGAGGCGATTCTCCGCAGCGTCAGAATCATTTCATCGACTAACTGAATTGTGGCGCGAATTTTCTTTCGAAGCTTGGCCTGCGGTTTTGCCGTACGGTGGCTGATTAATGCCAAGTCCATCTTGATGGCCGTGCAAGTCTGTCCCAGTTGGTCGTGAATCTCTCGTGCCACGTGTTTACGTTCCTCCTCACGCACGGTCTGCAGGCGCGCCCCAAGAGCCCTAAGCTTATCCAGTGATGCGCGCAGTTGCTCCTCGGCGCGCTTGCGTTCCCCGATTTCCAAGCGCAATTCCTGGTTAACCTTCGTAAGAGCAGCGGCCCGCTGTTCGATTCGCCGCTCCAATTCTTCTTTCGCTTTTTTCAAGGCCTCCAGTTTTTCTCGCCGTTCCGATACGTCCCGCGTCAGCTTCGAAAATCCCTGCAATGTGCCTCGGGAGTCTCGCAGGGCGGTTATGACCACGTTCGCCCAGAATCGCGATCCATCCTTCCGAATCCGCCAACCGTCTTCTTCGTATTGGCCCTTCTCCGCGGCCTCCACCAGAACCCGCAAAGGCTTGCCTGCTTTCACGTCCTCGCCGGGATAGAAAATGGAAAAGTGCTTTCCGACGATCTCTTTCGCCGAATAACCCTTCAGCCGTTGCGCCCCGGCATTCCAGCTTGCCACGTGCCCAGTGGCATCGAGGTGGAATATCGCGTACTCCTTCACCCCTTGCACCAGGAGCCGCAAACGCTCCTCGCTCTCCCGAAGCGCCTGTTCGGCCATCTTGCGGTCCGTTACGTTTTCAATGACCGCTCCGACCAGGCTTCGTGAAAGCGGAAAGATTCGGAGGGAGTAGATTCCGTGACGGATACGATCGTCGCTGTACTGCAACTCGCCCAGGTTTCTTGCCCTCCCAGTCTGTAACGCAGCAAGCATTTCGGCCGGTATCTTGGTCTTAAGAATTTCGGGAAAATCGGCTAGCGTTTTGCCCAGAAACATCTCCGTGCTGGCCCCGGAGACTTGAGCGGCCGCGACGTTGGCATCAACTATGCGAAATGAGCCAAGGTCGTCCGCGTCTTGCAGGAGCAGAAGTACCACTCCCACTGGCAGCGCGCTCAAGAGTTCCGTGTAAAGGCTCGGAGTCTCCTGGTTCGCACCACCTCTTCTGGAACTATTTCTTGTTCTTTCAGCCGTCGCCGTCCTCTGTGCACACATGCCTTTTCTTCCGTGTGTTTCCCGAGCCGGGATTTTGGGCGGGCAACTGATTTTCCGAGCTTTCTCTCTGCTTTGACCCAGTTTCGCATTACCCAGGCCCGACCGGACGACTTTTATTGTTCGTGCGGATCGCGCCTGTTCCCATGTAGGACAGCGGGCGACACCTCGGGAACACTACATCTGACCTTAGAATCATTTTCCTGCCGACAGATTCTCGTTTTCGCTTGTTTTAACCTCCCGCATGTCAGTGGGACGTTGAATTAAAAAACACGGGTCCGCTTCCAGGCAGGCCCGAGCTTTAATCGAACCGGTTTCTCCTAGGTTCCCAGGCTCTCGACGATCGGTTCCGGACGCTACCACCCAACCACAGCGATCCTCTGCGTCCCCAATGCCCAACTTATAGGGAGGATTTGTGTTAAATCGTGGGAATGCATTTTCGCGCGCGCAATTGAGTGAGGTTTCAATTCAGAGCGCTGCCGGAATCACCGGAGCGATTGCAGCCGGGAGAATTGTTTGCTACTTGAAAGCCATAATTCTGTCGCTTGCGATTCTATTTGCATGCGCCGCGAGCGCAAGCGCTCAATACACGATCTGGCCGAGCACGGCGACGCCTGCCGTCTCCGATGTCGGTGCGGACTCTCCCGTTGAACTTGGTGTTCGCTTCAAAGCCGATTCGAATGGTTACATCACCGGCATTCGCTTCTACAAGAGTGCAGCCAACACCGGCACGCACATCGGCAATCTGTGGAGCAATTCCGGCACGTTGCTTGCCACCGCCACGTTTGCCAATGAGACCGCATCCGGCTGGCAACAGGTGAATTTCGCCACGCCGGTGGCCATCACCGCCGGCACCGTGTACGTCGCTTCTTATCACTCCACAATCGGGCACTACAGCGTCACCAACAGTAACTTCGCTACGGCCGGCGTGGACAATCCTCCGTTGCACGCACTTGCAAATTCGACTTCAACTGCTGACGGTCCGTATTGCTATGGAAGCAGCAGTTGCTTCCCCACAGCTACCTACCAAGCTTCCAACTATTGGGTGGACGTGATCTTCACACCGAGCAGCGGCACAGCTGGAAATCCTGTTAGCGTTTCTACGACTGCGCTCCCCAACGGGACTGTTTCGGTCGCTTACACTCAAGCCCTCTCAGCAACTGGGGGAACTTCACCATACTCATGGTCTCTTGCCAGTGGTTCGTTGCCCTCTGGATTGAGCCTGGCATCCAGCGGAACTATCTCCGGAACCCCAACGACCGCCGCAAATTCGTCGTTCAGCGTTCAAGTGCGCGACGCATCGGGCGCCACGGCTTCCACTTCTCTTGGCATAAACGTTGTGAACGCTGCGCTTCCGACGGTTGCCATCACTTCGCCAGCGAATGGTTCGTCGGTCAGCGGGACGGTGAACATTGCAGGCACGGCTTCGGATGGAATGAGCATCAGTTCTGTCAAGGTCGCGGTAGACGGTGGCGGCTATTCGAACGCATCGGGGACTACCAGCTGGAGCTTCCCGGTTAACTCGACAAGCTTGTCCAGCGGGACGCACACGTTTGTCGCGCAGGTTTCCGATTCCGGGGGAAGAACGGCCACGAGTTCGCTGCTCAGCCTCAACGTCAACAACAGCTCCCTTGCCGGCAACTGCACGATTTACGCCTCTCCATCGGGGGGCGGGTCTGGGGCAAGTTCTTCATCTCCAGCATCGTTTGCGGCGGCTGCCTCGGCTACTCAGCCCGGCTCGGTGGTCTGCCTGATGGGCGGAACGTACAACCTGGGCTCCACTTTCGTTCCACCTGTCAGCGGAACTTCTTCCTCCTGGATCACTTATAAGTCCTATGGGAACGGCGCGGTGAAC
>DATEHE010000024.1:0-148736 GCA_035279745.1 Candidatus Acidiferrum sp.
ATCGTGACCAACAAGAGCGGAACCGCCTACAAGGTGAGACTCGATCCGCACGGCAATGGCTCCTGCACCTGTCCCGATTTCCAAGTGCGCATTGCGCAGGAAGGGCGGATTTGCAAGCACATTGCTGCGGCGGCGATCACCGCGTTGGCACCGCAGGCCGCTATCTCATCGCCCGCGAACGGAAACGGGTCCGTCCGGGCAACCGAGACTGCGGCTGCGGAAGCGTCTCCGCTCATCTTTCGCATCCGGCGCAACGTCCAGTCCGACGGAAAGAACGGCACGGTAATTGAGGTTCAGGCGCGCGTCACCAACGACGAGGCACAAGACCAGGAAACTGCGTCTTATGCCTACGAGTTGCTCGAACGCCTGGCTTCTCTTGCCGGCAAGAACCCCGCACCCTCAGACAACAACGCTCGGGAACCTGTTCCACCGAGCACGGCAAAACCAAAGCCAATCAAGTCTCACGCCCCATCCGCCCCGGAAGGGAGTCCTGTTCCTGCGGTCATCACCAAGATTGATCGCATGAAGACTCGTCAGGGCGATTCTCTTTTTCTCAAGGTGGATGTCGGCGGCGAGACGGTGCGCGTGTTCGGCCGTCCCGAAGAACTGGCGGAGCGTCTGGAAGCGAGTGGTTACGACATTCCGGCGAGTGAGATCGAAGCTGGGATGGAACTCCATCTTCCCTGTCTGGTGAAGGTCGGTCAGGGCCACAACGGATACAAGAACATCGAAGAGTTCTTGCCCGAAGCTGCCGAATGACCGGCTCGCGCCATATCCACCTAGCCGAGTCAGAGAGGCGAAAGCCTCTCTGACTCGGATTCTTTACTCCCACCTCGGTCTTCTTACCCAAATCCACAACCCAGGAACCAACACGCAGGTACCATCGCACCGGTCCTGATGGGGTTAAGATACAAACGGGAGTCAAAACGCCGTGGATACCGCGCTGCAAGATATTCGTTACGGTCTTCGAGCATTGGTCAAGTCTCCGGGCTTTACTGCCATCGCGTCCCTGACCCTCGCCCTGGGAATCGGCGCGAATACCGCGATTTTTAGCTTGATTGACGCCGTGATGCTTCGTTCCTTGCCTGTGCGCAATCCGAGCGAGCTCGTCATCATGCAGTGGCGTGCCCGCCACATGCCGTTCAACGGCGAATACAGCTCCTTTAGCGATTGCGGCGAATCGGGTATTTCAGGGCCTTCCGGCTGCTCGTTCCCGCTCCCTATTTTCAAGCAGATTCGTTCGCAGACAAATGCGTTTTCGAGCGTGTCCGCATTCGCTGGCCCGGCGGCTCTGAGCCTCGCCGGCAGCGGCCCGGCGACAATGGTGCAGGGCGAAATTGTTTCCGGCGACTATTTCTCGACGCTGGGTGTCAACGCTGCTGTCGGCCGGACGCTCGGACCGAATGACGACTCTCCGTCCGCCTCCCCTGTAGTTGTACTCAGCTATGCCTACTGGCAAAGCGCTTTTGGCGGCAGCCGTTCCGTTCTGGGACGAACAATTCGGCTAAATAACATTCCGTTTACGATTGTTGGCGTAGCCGAGCGTAGGTTCACGAATCTATCGCCTGGCAAGTCGCAGGACTTATGGCTGCCGATTGCGATGCTCCCGCGATTGAATGTTGATTGGGGCCACGAAATTGACGGCCTGAGCAACTGGTGGCTCGTCATCATCGCGAGGCTCAAGCCAGGCGTTTCTCTCGATCAGGCGCAGACTGCGGCCAGCCTGGTATTTAGCCACGAGGTTCTGGACGCCGAAAAGACGATTTCCCAAGCCTCCGAGCCGCAGATTTTGCTGACACGCGTCCAAGAAGGTTTGGTTGGCCAGCGGGGGATGCTTTCGAAGATGCTTTACCTTTTGATGGTCGCCGTGGGCGTTATTTTGCTGATTGCGTGCGCGAACGTCGCCGGGTTATTGCTTTCTCGTGGTGCAACTCGCCAGAAAGAGATCGCCGTGCGGCTCGCGCTAGGCGCAGGCCGCGCAAGAATTGTGCGCCAGCTTCTCACCGAAAGCATTTTGCTTTCGGTTTTGGGCGGCGTGTGCGGAATTATCTTCGCGTATTGGGGAGTACACGTCATCACGGCTCTGGTTACGGCCGGTTCAAGCAAGCACTTCCCGTACGTCCTCGGGCCAGACTATCGCGTTCTGGCCTTTGCGCTTGGAGTCTGTGTCGCGACCGGGATTTTGTTCGGCCTTGCTCCTGCACTGCGCAGTGTGCGCGTTGATTTAGCGCCCACACTTAAGGAAAACATTTCCAGTTTGTCGAGTAACGCCGCACGCGTGGGACGCTTTCATCTCGGCGACACGTTAGTTGTCGCGCAGGTAGCCCTATCGGTTCTGGTGCTTGTGGGCGCAGGGCTAGCGATACGTACGCTCGAAAACCTTCGCAGCATCAACCCAGGGTTTGACACGCGCAACATTCTGCTCTTCGAGGTAGACCCGACATTGCTTGGGTACAAGGACGCGCAAATCGAAAACCTTTACAGTGAATTGCGCCAGCGGCTCGCGGCGCTTCCCGGCGTGGCCTCCGTGACCTATGCTTCGGACGCGCTGCTCGACGGAGGGCGGTGGACAGAAACCATACACTTTGAAGACCAGCCGCAAAAGGGCGGCGTTGAGGCCAACATGCTCGCGACTGGCCCGGAGTTTTTTACAACTATGCACATCCCGCTCTTCCAAGGCCGCATGTTCATGCAGGCTGACTTTGACCAAGCGAGCGCAGCCGAGAGAGCGCGCAAAGAGAATACAAATGCTCGAAGCTCATCCACTGCTCTAAATTCATCTGGCGCTCTTGTCCCGATCAGTGTTCTGGTCAACAAGGCATTTGTGCAGCAGTACTACCCAACCGAAAATCCGCTAGGAAAACACATCACCAAGGGAGGCAGTTCAGGGTCGGGCGGAGGCGCATTCGGCAACCATTACGATATTTCGAAAACTTGGGAAATCGTAGGCGTTGTCGGAGACACAAAATACGACTCGTTGCGCCGCACAATTGTCCCGATTGTTTACGTGCCACTTACAAGCGGCGGCAGCTATTTTGAACTGCGCACCGCCGCTGACCCACGCACGCTTGCTTCGGCCGTCCGCCGCGCCGCCAACGAGGTTGACAGCAACCTGCCGCTCTCGCACGTAAGCACTCAAACGCAGGTAATTGACAAGGCGCTCGCACAGGAGCGGCTGATTGCTCTCGTTTCGAGTTTTTTTGCCTTACTGGCGCTGGCTCTTGCGTGTATTGGGCTGTACGGCCTCATTTCCTACGAAGTCTCGCGGCGGACGCGCGAAATCGGAATTCGCATGGCGCTCGGCGCACGAAGGGCCGACGTGCTGCGGCGTGTAATCGGCCAGGGCATGACGCCGGCTCTACTAGGCTTGGGTGCCGGAATCATCGGCGCGCTAGGCTTCACGCGCCTCTTGTCGAGTTTGCTTTTTGGCGTGAAGCCCACTGACCCGTTGACGTTCATTGTCGTTTCGCTAGCTCTGACAGGTGTGGCAGCCGTGGCTTGTTACATTCCCGCGCGGAGAGCGATGCGAGTCGATCCGATGATCGCTTTAAGATACGAATAGCTTACCAAACGTTTCAATCCCACAATCCCTTTCGCACCATCCCGCTCGACACACAACCGCTGACCACTGGAACAGTCAGTAGCAGGTTCCGGTAGCAGCCACACTCCCACAGTCTCTCCTCTCACGATCTCAGCCTTAATCCACAACTTAGGAGCAACACCCATGCAAACAAACACGCAGGAGGCGGTTTTGTCTGCCTACATCGTGTCCATCGCAAAACGCGCGCCGCGCGACGCTGCTCAAGATGCTGCCGAACTTTGCAGACTCGCGACCTCGCTCAATCGTTTGAACGAGATCGCCTGCAACAGCGGCCTCACTGAGCGGCAAGAGCGGCGCAAGCAAAACCTACAAACCCGGATCAAGGCTGTGCTGGAACGCGCGGGCTTGGTCCTCAACCACTTCAACAACGATCCGCGAGGCTATGCCGTGTACCTCGATCTGCCCGATGGCTCTTACAACAGCTTCGGCGGACGGGAATGCGGCTATGGCATCGGGAGGTGAACTATGTACGACCGCGTAGTGACCATCAACAACATGCATTGGCCGGCGTATCGGAAACCGGGCGCGACTTTGGTTGATCTGCAGATGTTCGTTTCGAACGACTGCGGCCTCGGAGCCGCAACTCCGCCTCAGCGAGGACGGCAGCGCACGGCGCGACTCGTAATTTACTCAGGCAGTGGCGCGAGGTGTGGCGCGGAGGATGGCGGCACGCGGCTCGGGCGCGGAAGCGTGCTGCGGCTGAGGTTCAGAGACTTCCTCGGCCACGGTGACAGGCGCAGAAGAGACGTGTTGAGGCTCAAGGGTCAAAGAGCGGGTGCGAGCTTTTTTATGTTCGATGGAGGCGCCGATGAACGCGGCAAAGAGCGGATGCGGCTCGAGCGGCTTGGATTTGAACTCGGGATGGAACTGGCAGCCGAGGAACCAGGGATGGTCAGGCGCTTCGATGATTTCGACGTAGTTTTCGTCGGGAGTGCGGCCGGTGATGCGCAGGCCCGCGCCGAGCAGAATTTTTTCGTAGTCGCGATTGAATTCGTAGCGATGGCGATGGCGCTCGCTGATTTCTGTTTTGCCGTAAGCCTTCGCGGCGAAGGAGCCGGGCTCGAGTTTGCAGGGCCAGGCGCCGAGACGCATGGTGCCGCCCATTTCATCCACGCCGAGAAGTTCGCGCAGTTTGTAAATCACGCGATGCGGCGATTGCGGATTGCATTCGGTTGTATCGGCCTGCGCTAAACCGGCAACGTCGCGCGCGTATTCGACGGTGGCGCACTGCATTCCGAGGCAGACGCCGAAATAAGGAATTTTGTTTTCGCGGGCGTATTGAATCGTGTGGATCATGCCCTGAACGCCGCGTTTGCCGAAGCCGCCGGGAACCAGAATGCCGTCATAGCCGCGCAGGCGGAGAGCAGCCGTTTCGGGGGAATCGATTTCTTCAGCTTCGACCCATTCCAAAATTGTTTTGTAATTATGCGCCAACCCGCCATGGAGAAGAGCTTCGCGCAGACTTTTGTAGGCGTCCTCAAGCTGAACGTATTTGCCGACGACGGCGATGCGCACTTCACCGGCGGGATGATGAATGCGATTTACAAGATCGAGCCACGCGCGCATGTCGGAAGGGCGGTCCTCGAGTCGCAGAAGGCGAAGGATCTGGGCGTCCAGGCCCTCGCGGCCGAGTTCGACCGGCACGGCGTAAATCGTGTCCACATCTTCCATCGAAATGACGCAGGATTCGGCGACGTTGCAAAAGAGCGCGATTTTTTTCTTCAACTCGTCGGGAATGTGGCGATCGCTGCGGCAAAGGAGAATGTCCGGCTGAATGCCGATGCCGAGCATTTCCTTGACGCTGTGCTGCGTAGGCTTGGTCTTCAGTTCGCCGGCGGCGGCGATGAAGGGAACCAGAGTGACGTGCACGAACAGCGTGTTTTCCGCGCCGAGCTCGAGGCGCATCTGGCGGATGGCTTCGAGGAAGGGAAGCGATTCGATGTCGCCAACCGTACCGCCGATTTCGACGATGACGACGTCCACATTTTCAGAGACTTTGCGAATGATGGCTTTGATTTCGTCCGTGACGTGAGGAATGACTTGCACGGTCTTGCCGAGATAATCGCCGCGGCGTTCCTTGGTGAGAATGGTTTCGTAGATGCGGCCGGTGGTCCAGTTGTTGTCGCGCGAGAGTTTGGCGTGAGTGAAGCGCTCGTAGTGGCCAAGATCGAGGTCGGTTTCGGCGCCGTCTTCGGTGACGAAGACTTCTCCATGTTGGAACGGGCTCATGGTGCCGGGATCCACGTTCAGATACGGATCGCATTTCTGGAGGGTGACTTTGAAACCGCGACTTTCGAGGAGACAACCGATGGAGGAAGCTGCTACGCCTTTTCCTAGCGAGGAAACAACACCGCCGGTAACAAAAATATATTTTGGCGCCATCCATGCAGCCCGCGCCCGGGAGTCCCCGGAACGCCAAGCTTATCCGACCTCCACTGGATTGACGTACGCACAATTATCTTCGGAAAGGGCGCGGGAGTCAAATCGAAGAAATGGATGGCGGGAACGCAAGAGATGGTGAAAGGGAATTAGGCAACGAGGCGGCGAATACTTTAAAGGGAGCGATGGAAAGCCATGGCGAAACTTCCTGGCGGAAGCTGGGTTTGATAACACAAGGTTGATGACGCATGGAGGGGTGTGTGCGGATCCGGCTGGGAGGCGATTGGGTTGTACGTTTGAACAAACCGGATCCAGCCAGAGAACTTTTGGAGCGATGCACTCATCAAAATTAGAAAAGCAGTGGCGGACGCTGACCGGGGAGCCCGGAGCGACGCCATCCTGGGAGATTCCGAAAGGAATCGCTTAACGTGGGGAAAGGGTAATGAACTCTAAAATTCGATTGCTCTGCAGTACTCTTCTATTCACAAGCTCGTTACTTTCCGCTTCTTTTGCCGCGGCACAGCAAGCGCAAACGCCGGCGGCAGAAAGTCTAGCCACCTACAACGTAAACCGCGAAACCAAGATCACGGGCAAGGTGCTCGCATACACGCCCAACAGCGCGCTTCCACCGATGGGTGCCCACATGACAGTTCAGACGGTGTATGGAACGGTGGACGTGCATTTGGGCAATCCCAAGCTGCTGGAACAGCATAGTTTCGAATTGAAGGCGGGAGACACGGTGAACGTAACTGGAGAAGTGCTTCAGTTTGGAAGCACGACTACGTTTGCGGCGCGGCTCGTTGAGGACGGCGGGCAATCCATCGCGGTGCGAAATGAAAGAGGGCGGTTAATCCTGATAACGGCAGTGCATGCGCCGAGAGGTGTGCGATGAAGCGCCTGCTGCTTTGCATGGCTATGACGGGAGCGGTATGGGCTGCCGCGTGCAGCGGAGGCGGCTCAGGGACCCCGCCACCACCACCGCCGCCGACAGGTTTTACGGACGCCAGCTTGACCGGGACATACGTTTTTTCCATGACTGGGACGACCGTGGACAACACGCTCGGGACAAGTTCGTTTTCGCGCGTGGGAACGTTCATCGCGGACGGCAAGGGCGGCATCGCCGCCGCCGGCGGGATTGACGACGTTCATATTTTTGGGGCGGACACACCATTTGCCATCACCGGTGGAAATTACAAGATCACTACCGATGGCCGGGGGACGCTCAGCCTGATCGAAGGGACGACCACGATCAACTACAACATTGCGCTGGCGTCCAGCTCGAACGGCTACCTGGTGGACATGATTTCGGATGACAGCGAGACGGGCAGCGGAACGTTCACGCTGCAAAGCGCGACAAGCCTAGCGAATGGCACGTATGTTTTCGATTTTGCGGGAATCGCGCCGGACGGCACGGGTAATCCTGCATCCTTCATTGGAGATTTTGTGGCCAGCGGCGCAGCTGGATCGGGGAGCATTGGGACGGGCAGTTTTGTTGACGTCAACGAGGCCGGAAATTTCACAACGAAGGCTTCGATCTCCGGCGGAACCTACACGATTGACAATGCAAATCCAGGAACAGGGCGAGGAACCGCCGTGATTGGCGGGCTGGATTTCGTCTACTACGTGATTGACTCGCAACACGCGCAGTTCATGGGGTCGGACAATGATGCGGGCTCGCCCGGCACGATCATCGGCGAAGCGATCGCGCAACAAGCCGGAACTCCCAACACTGTTTCCGCGTTCAACAACAGCAGCTTCGTGTTTGTGATGGGCGGCTCGGGGCAAGGGGTGCCATTCACGCGCGGGGGCCGACTGACAGCGACGAGCGGGAACCTCAGCAGCGTCTTGATGGATACGAACAACAATGGAACCGTAGTTTCGATTCCCTTGCTCAATAACGGGACGATCTCGCTCGACGGCGATAACTCCGGGCGCGGCGTGATCACTTTCAAGGACACAGCCAAAAATACGGGCACCTACACATTCATTTTTTATCTGAGTTCAGCGACACAAGGCGTCGTGCAGGAAGTGGACAATGCGAACATCGTGGAAGACGGCGCCATGCTTGCACAAACCGGCGCTCCCTTTTCAATGAGCGGGCTGGCGAAAAGCTATGCGTTCAATTGGAGCGGCGTCGACGGTAATGGCAACGAACATGATTTCGTCGGCAGTTTTGCAACCGCTGGCGCGAATCCAAACGGCATGGTAGACCACAACGAATTCAACCCTGTCACTGGAGGGAAGCTATTCCTTAACAATCTCTTCAACGGCGCCATCACGATCGGCGGGGACGGGACGGGAAGCACCGGGACCCACAGCACTTTCGTCGGCGGCATCAGCGGAACTCCTTCGAGTTCATTCAATTATTTCGCCTATATCGCAAACCCGAACACCATCCTACTCATGGGGGGCGCCCCAACCGCACAGGGAGTCATCGCCGGAGTTTTGACCGCGCAAGCACCATAAATGCGCTGACTCAAGACAACAAATTGCCCGCCCGGCCGAAGGTTGACCGGGCGGTTTTTATTTTTCGAGGAGTGTCTCGACGCGGGCTAGGTCCTCAGGGACGTCCACACTGACGGCGCCGTGCTCGACTTCCGCGACGCGAATCTTCCAGCCATTTTCGAGGCAACTTTTTTGGTGAAACGTGAAGGTTCCTAGCGGAGTTGAGCAAGATCAAACTTGGCCGCCACGTGGTGGCCGTCGGGAGTGAGAACATCGAGGAGGGTCCATTCGGAGGCCAGCTCCTGCGTGTCGTATTCGAGGTAAACATCGGCCCCTCGAAAACCACCTTTATCGTAAATGGGCACTCCGCGCAAAGTACGAGGGACGATCGAAAGCGAATTCTGAGAAAGCGTGAATTTGAAATCATGCCAGAAGTCTTCAGGCTGGAAGGTGAAACCGTCGCCGCCAGAGCCGCTCTTATTGGGCTTCGCGTCTCGCAAAGCGCTATACGTTGCGGTGAATCTGATCTCAACCTCGACCTGGATACAGTCTCCGTTGCGACGATAGTCTTCTTCAGCTTGCTGGGCGCTGTAACCGAGTGGACTGCGCCAAGAGCGGAAAACGGCCTGAGCGTACGGCGTTAAGAGGCTTACGAGCGAGATGTACGGACCTTGGTCCGGCAGGGGCAGGTGTCTTGAATATTGATCGAGCAACGCTCGCGTCCCGGCATCCATTCTGCGACCAAGGAAGTAGGCGTCCCGAACTCCCTCTGGCGAGAGGGGGTAATCGTAGGCCGATGTTGACGATGCGAGGGAAAAGGTCGCTGCAACCGTCAGAAGCCCGAATCGCAGGCAGCTCTCTCCCGTCCTCGATAACCACGGCTTCATCTCCCAGATTGTAACACGCGCAATTTGACTCCAATTTATTCACGGAGGAGTTTCTCGACGCGAGCTACGTCCTCGGGGACATCCACACTGACGGCGTCGTGCTCGACTTCCGCGACGCGAATCTTCCAGCCATTTTCAAGCCAACGAAGCTGCTCGAGCTGTTCGATGCGTTCGAGTTCGCCTTGAGGGAGAGTGGGATATTCGAGAAGCGCGTCGCGCTGAAAGACGTAAAGACCCAAGTGTTTCAGGTGGCGCACTTGAATCTTGCCGGCTGAATCGCGGACCCAGGGAATCGGCGCGCGGGAAAAATAGATCGCGTTGCCGTCGAAATCGAGGACGGCCTTCACGACGTTGGGATCCATAATATCGGCAGGGGTTCGTATCGGCGTGGCTACGGTTGCAATGGAGGCCGCGGGCTCCTCGAGAAGTGAGCTAACGGCGGTATCCACGGATGCGGGATCGAGCAGAGGCTCATCCCCCTGGACATTGACGAAGACGTCGCCCTTCTCGTGCGCCGCGACTTCGGCGACGCGCTCCGTGCCGGTGCGGTGGTCGGGCCGCGTCATGCGCGCTTCGCCGCCAAAACTTTCCACGGCTTTGACGATGCGTTCATCCTCGGTGGCGACGATGACTCGTTGGGCGCGTGTAGCGAGTTTGGCGCGCTCGTAGACTCGTTGGATCATTGGCTTGCCGGAGAGAGAGACGAGCGGCTTGCCCGGCAGGCGTGTCGAGGCGTAACGCGCGGGAATCACGATGACGACAGATGGTTCAATTGCATTCATTAATTTGAATGTCCTCTGAGACGAAGTTTCGCACAGTCGAGCGGAAATCGGCAGTCCCGGGGAAGATGATAGTGGAGAAGTGCGGCGTGCGGGACAGGTACCACATCGAGCGATTCGGGGGAATTGCCTTGTCTTGGCTCGGATGAGTGGTAGAATCGCGTTTAGACCGAACCGCGCGGCCATTCCGCAAACGTGGAATGTTGGGGGTGCCGTGAAACGCGATAGGGCCAGGTTTCGCGTTTTTTGTTTGTCCGTAGTCGTTCTGTTATTCGCCTGCCTGACCGTCTCCCGATACGCACTTTCCGCAGCGCAATCCCCTCAAGACGAAACAAAACAAAAGACTAAGAAGCCGAAGGACGACGTGACGAAGGACACGCCGGGCCAGGTGATTCGTCCGGGACGCACGTTGAAGATGGACGTGGACGTGGTGCTGGTGAACGTGACGGTCACCGACCCGTACAACCGCCTGGTGACGGGTTTGGATAAAGAAAACTTTCGCGTGTTCGAAGATAACACCGAGCAGGAAATTGTGAGCTTTTCGTCCGAGGATGTGCCGATTTCGATTGGGGTGGTCTTCGATTTTAGCGGGAGCATGTCCAATAAAGTGGGCAAAGCGCGGGAGGCGGCGCTGCAATTTTTCAAGACGGCGAATCCGCAGGATGAGTTTTTCCTGGTGAGCTTCAACGAAAGGGCGGAATTGACGAGCACGTTTACGAACAGCGTTGAGGATTTGCAAAGCAGCCTGATGCTGACGGCGGCGCACGGACGGACCGCGCTGCTGGATGCAATTTATCTTGGCTTAAGTGAAATGAGGGGTGCACACAACGGCAAACGTGCCTTGCTCATCCTATCCGATGGAGGGGATAATCATAGTCGATACAGCGAGAACGATATCAAGCGGCTAGTCCGCGAAGCGGACACCCAGCTCTATGCGATCGGAATTTTCGACCCGCTTGGTTCGCGCGACAGGACGCCGGAAGAACTGAACGGGCCGTCGCTGCTGTCGGAAATCACGGAGATGACGGGAGGGCGGGTATTTTCCGTTGAACGGCTCGAGGATCTTCCCGACATCGCAACAAAAATTAGCATGGAGCTGCGGAATCAATATGTGCTGGGATACAGACCGAGCAACAAAGCTCACGATGCGCGCTGGCGGAAAATCAAGATTAAGCTGCGGATTCCCCGGGGACTTCCGCCCCTCAATGTTTACGCGAAAACCGGATACTACGCGCCGGCTCACTGATAAAGCGAGAACCATAGTTGGCCGCGCGCGCCGAATGGTTCTGATTCTTGGGTCGGCTTTTCTATTTGGATTGCCTTGCGCCGCCCAAATTCCCATCGCAGCGCCGCAGCCTCCGCCGCCGGGGCAAGGTTCAAATGTCCAGCAGCAGGGTTCCACGATCAAGGTGGATGTGGGCCTGGTGGTGTTGCACACCACCGTGCTGGACGACCGCGGAAAATTCGTGGACGGATTGAAATCGGACAATTTCCGCGTGTTCGAGGACAAGATCGAACAGAAGATTGCGACGTTCAAACGCGAAGATATTCCCGTGGCGATGGGGCTGGTGATTGATAACAGCGGAAGCATGCGGGACAAGCGCCCACGCGTGAACGAAGCGGCAATCACTTTGGTTGAGGCCAGCAATCCGCAGGACCAGGCCTTCGTCGTGAATTTCAACGACGACTATTATCTCGACCTGGACAAAGACTTTACGAACAGTATTCCGGAACTGAAGGAAGCTCTGGAGCGAATTGATTCGCGGGGCAGCACGGCGCTCTACGACGCGATCATCGGCTCGCTGGATCACCTGAAAAAGGCGAACAGAGACAAGCGCGTCTTACTTGTCGTCACCGACGGCGAGGACAACGCCAGCCACTATTCGCTGGAACGCACGATCCGGGAAATTCAGAAAACGAATACGGTGATTTACACGATCGGCTTGCTGGGAGACGAACGGCGGAAAGACAAGAACGCCGCCATGCGTGCGCTGAAACACATTGCCGAGGCATCCGGCGGGATCGCTTTTTTCCCGGAGAATGTGGACGATGTGCACAGCATCTGCGAACAAGTGGCGCACGACATCCGCAACCAATACACAATCGCCTACTATCCTTCCAACGCGAGAAAAGACGGAACATTCCGCGCCGTGAGCGTACAGGTGAGCGCGCGCGGGCATGGGAAGCTGGTCGCGCGGACACGAAACGGCTACTACGCGCCGGGCGGTTCTCCGGCTGCCGACGCGGGAAATTAACGACGCGCGGTAACGCACCCGGCGGCCGCCGTTCGGCAGTCATGCGGCACCAGCCTCAAACCAAGTTGGTCAAATTTAATCTGACGGTTCTCAAAAAAAGCGATTGAGCGAGTTATCTGCCTGCGTGCGCTTGTTCGGTAAGCAGAGCCTGAGCGGCGTTGGCCGTTAGGATGAACCCCGTCGCGGCGTCAATTACGTACTCGTTTTCATACCACAGGAACGGCCAGCCCTCATCCAATTCCGGAAAGTCGGGTTGCACGATTGTGACGCCGGGAATCATTCCTCCCGGGATGAAAGTGTAGTCGGCGCGATTGTTACCGTAGGCGATCAGGCGCGAGTGGGTGCCGACTCCGGAAACATAGGATTCATTCGAAACGGGGTGCGTGCCGAGCACGTAATCGAGAGCGCGCAGCGTGTACTCCGGCCCCACGATATCGGGGAACGCCTCATGAAAAAAATACATCTGCACGGCGAAGCCGGCGACGACGCCCGAGCCGCCCCACGTGCCGGTGGCGATGGGGACGCCGTAGGGATTTTCCGCGAGGCGGGTATCGAGAGTGGACATATATTTGCGCAAAGCGGTTTCGATGCCCGCAGAAAAATCTTTATCCATGAAGGGGATTGCTCGAACGGCCGTCCAGCCTTCGATCGCGAAGCGCTCCTCAATCACCGGCAACATCTCTTTCAGCCGCGCGCGGTAAGCCTCTCCACCTTTTGTAGCGAGCAGGAGTTCGACGGCAGCTCGCACTTCTTCATCGCGCAAGTCTCCGCCTGTGGTGTTGAAGTAATGGAAGATCGCAGGCGCATGTTGATGCTCGCTCGTCCAGACCTGCTCGGCTGTTTGCAGGCAATCGTCCGCCATTTTGTCGTTGAAGCCGCGGAGGGCGCGACTGGCGGCGGCGAGCGCGGAGGCGCCGTCATAATTCAGCGCAGTGATGTGCGTCGTAAAAGCCCAGCGATCATCCGGGACGCCGGAATGCAATCCATCCGTTTCGAGTGGGCCCATGCTGCTCACGTAAATCCGGCCATCCGTCTTGGAAGCGGCATCTCCAAGGTGCGTGTATTCCTGAAGAGTGGGAGCGATGATTCCGGAAATCGCGTGACCAATCACGTGGTATTGCGCGAGCAGATACAGAATGCCGTGCTCGATCTGCTCTATCGAATCCGGAACACCGTCGGGAGTGTGCATCTGCACATAGCGGGCTTGTTCATCAACGCTGGTATCGTCGCCGTTGATGCCAAACTTTTCGCGCGCCAAAACTAGATCCGTGATCACGCGAACGTGCGTTTGCGTGCGAAGGTCGAAATCGCCGGCGTCAAACCAGCCGCCAACGTTGATGCCCGGAATATGCTGGCCGGGTTCGAACGGCGAATCGGTTGAAGGTCCCTGCGCGTAGCCATCAAAGTGCGTGTAATTCACGGGGGCTTGCCGCGCATCATCCAAGTGAGACAGCCCATGCCAGATGCGGTAGCCTTCGCGCACTTTCACGTGATCCATCTGCTCGGCTAAATAGACATCCAGAGATGGACGCCAAATCCCTTCGTAAATGTTTTCGGCGATTCGAAATGGCCTGTTGCGCACGCCTGCATACTCAATCTCATAGGTCCCTGGCTCGCGAACTTTGGAAAAATCGAAGACCGCGTAGTCATAGCGCATCCACTTTCCCCACGGGCGCACTTCGCCCTCGAACACCTCGCGCGTCTCGCCATCCGGAAGAATTTCCAATACGCTGGCGGTTTTTGGCGCGTGGAATAGCGGGTCCATCTCGATCACTGCGATTTTCTTTCGACCGGGCGTATAACCGACCTCGTTGTAGCCGACAACGGGCGGCCGAACCCACCCTGGAATTACGTTTGGGCGAATGTGCCACACCACGACTTCGCCGGCCTTGTCCGCAGGAATCAAGCTTCGCAAAACAAACCAGCCATTCTGCGCCTTGTTCCTGCCGTCAAAAAGTTTTATGGTCTCGTCGTCGGATGTAATCGCAACGCGCGTGAGCGGATCTTCTGGAGAAAGAATGATGTGCTTCCCGGACGCCAAAGGAAGCGACTCGACATTTCCATCGGCCTCGCGTTGCATCTGCCCATCGGGACGGCGCGGAAAAAGTCCAGGCTGCCCATCGGCCCAGTAAGTTTTCCCAAAGTAGGCAGCGGGCAAGAATTCGAAGTTGAATGCGGCTTTTCCGGCGAGCGCGGCTGGCAATGGCTCGTCCAGACGGACCGCCACGCGAAATCCGCCCGGCTCAGGCGTCAAGTCCAGGTGATAACTGAAGCCCTGCTTTTCGTAGGTGCAGAGCGCCGTCAATCCGCCGCTGGGGAGCTTCTTCCTTTCCTTGAACATCGGAATGGGGCTCCATTGCTCCGGCGTGGGCGAAAGGCGAACATCGCCGTTTGTAGCGATCCGCCTGTCCTGCAGAATCATTTCGATGCCGCTCATTTTTTGATCGCCAAACACGGGGTGGTAGGAGTTGTGAAACAGGAGCACGCTCAATCCATGTGTTTCGAGCGTTTCATGCCCGCTCACTTTGAGTTCGTAGGCGTTTGCGGACGCCGAAGAAGAGCTCGACTCACTTGATTTCGGCGCAAGTCCCGGTCCTTTGATGTAGCGCGATGCGAATTCGATGAACGTGGGCCAATTCGGCGCCGGCGTGTGCCCGCCGGTATGCTGCCGAAAAGCGATATCGCCGCTGATGAGCGGAGTCCCGATGGGCGGATAGTCGGTCGTCCCGAGATCCTTTTTTCCAAGAAGGCGGTACACCGGCCCCGCGCCTACGGCCGCAAGAAACATCCCGTGCGGATCCACCCATCCGTCGCCTTGAATCGCGCCGCCGCTGATGAACACCGGACGCGGCGCGCAAAGCGCGATTAATTCGTGAGAATCCACTGGCAAATCTTGCGGGGCGAGCGGGCCATCGTACTTCAGAAAATTTCCATCGAACCAGTGATACTCGCCGGTGCCCGCCAGATTGCCGATTTGTTCGCCGAAATTCCGCCGGTAAAGCTCCGCACCGCCTGCTCCGGAAGAGCTGATGTATCCGATCGCGAAGCGCGGATCGTACGCCATCGCGATCAACGCGGCTTTGCCGTAACGGGAATGGCCTTCGATGCCAACTTGTTTCGCATTCACGGCCTTGTCGGTTTCAAAATAATCGAGCGCGCGGCTCGCGCCCCAGGCCCAGGCTTTCAGCGCGCCCCAATCATCGAGTTTGCGCGGCTGGCCTTTGTTCACAAGGCCGATGATGCCTTCCGTCAGGCCCGCGCCGTTGTCGGCTTGCACGCTCGTTGGGATGTACTCGGCGTAGCCCCAGCCCTTGGCCAAAACCTGCTGCTGCCAGCTTGGGCCCTCGCGCGCCTGGCGCATCAGGTCCGGAAACCGTTTCGCGATCATCGCCATCACTTCCGGGCTCAGGCCGAGCTCCATCATGACGGGAACTGGGCCGCGGGCGTTCTCCGGCGTGGACAGCGTAAGTTGAATATCCACCTTGATCGCTGGAAACGCCGAATTGTCCACGTGGCCGATCAGCTTTTTGGTGACGACGGGAACATCGCCATTCTGTTCGTGCGCCGTGCTGATGACTTCCCAGTTCACTTTTGGCGTGATTTTGGGCGTGCGGCCATAAATTTCGCGGTCGAAATCTTCCACGATTTCCGGACGGCGTTTATTCCACCAATCTTTCGCGGTCTTGATTTCCTTGCCATCGTTGAGACGCAGCGGATCCGGCAGCTTCAAATCAGAGCCTGCCTTGGTTTCATCATAATTCGCGGCGTTCGGCGATTTCGGATCGCCATCGGCTCCGCGACGAATGGAAGTGATGTGGAGAAGGTCCATCATGCGCTGGTGGTCCCGCTCGGCGGTGAGGTGCACCGGCTGATTGGTATCGGCACTTTGCGCAGCCGGCTTCGCTTGAGAGGTGGCCGCGCTCGTGGATTGGGCTTTGTCGTTCGCGCCAGTCAGGAACGGCATCCCGAGGCACAACAAAATCATTGCACCGCCGACCCACCGCACCAACTTCCATTTCGCCGTTATTTTCACGATAGTGTCCCGCCTCGAAAGAGTTCTGCAGTTTGCAAGCGCCGTTAACGTTAACGCTGCGGCTTTCCTCATTCAACCTGTTTCGCGTTCGAGTGGTTTCACTCCGGGCAGTTCTTGCGAGCCTCTACTTCTTTTTCGCAATTATCTCGACGACGTCAAGCCGTCCATCGATCATTCCTTCGAGCACGTTCTTTAGCATCAGGGGCGTACGTTCTCCCATCAGGATGTGCAGCCCGAGAGCGGGTGGACCGCTTTCGCGAGCGCGGGCCGCGGTCTTCTGGGTGAACTCGATAGCATAGGCGAGGTGACTCTTCTCCATCGCAATTTCAAATCCGGCGCTTTGCAGAGTGGTTCGATAGCTTGCTGCGCTCTCCACAAAACTGGTCTCCTCGCTTGCCGCCCACGGCACCGGGAATGACAGGTCGCCATCTTTCCCGCGCATCAGGTCGAAAATTGTAAAGGTGCCGCCAGTTTTCAGCACTCGCTCGACCTCACGGAAAACGGACTTCTTCTCCGGCAGATTCATCCCGACGTGAATCATGTAGGCCCGGTCAAACTGCCCCTCCGCAAAAGGCATTTCCACCGCGCTTACTTTGCAAAATGTGGTTTTATCCTGGAGTATCACG
This sequence comes from Candidatus Acidiferrum sp., assembly GCA_035279745.1. Taxonomy (GTDB): domain Bacteria; phylum Acidobacteriota; class Terriglobia; order Acidiferrales; family UBA7541; genus Acidiferrum. The sequence goes on from DATEHE010000024.1 coordinate 17,006, forward strand.
CGCCGGGTGAGCGCTGCCGCGGTTTGGACAAATTCATCAGTAAGATCAATGCCCGTGACGTGGCAGCCTTCCACGCCGGCAAAATATCTTGCTGGCCCGCCAATGCCGCATCCGACGTCCAGCAATTGCATTCCAGGACGCAAGTTCATTCCTCGCGCCAGCATTTGCGTTGCTTCCAGGCCGCCGATGTGGAACTCATCCACCGGCGCGAGATCGGCAGCGGTCAGTTCTTCCGTATTTTTTCCGGCCGCGCGTGCGGCGGCAAGGATGGCGTCTTCCAATTTTCCCCGGGTGTAGTGGCCTTCAACTTTCGCTTCCGTCGTCACGTCTCCTCCGCGCTGCATGCGAGAATGCCGCACGCACTTGACTTGAAGTTGTACCTGGGCACCGGGCCTAAATCGTTTGCGCGAGATATGCTGCGCGGGAATTACAGCTCTGTATTCTTTAGTTGGGAAGACCGCTGCTTCTCCTCGCGCCAGATGCAGCGGTGATTTCTTTCAGAAAGCTTTTCCCGTGAGGTATCGCGCCGCCGAAATTTTCCGCAATCGTCTGCCCCATATCCGCGAGAGTTTCGCGTATGCCTAGATTCACCGCCGCGCCTCCTCGCGGCGAGAACGCGAGGATGGGGACATATTCGCGCGAATGATCGGTGGTTGGCCAGCGGGGATCGGGATCGCAGCCGTGATCGGCGGTAATCAAAAGCAAGTCTCGCGCGCGGAGCAGCCGCAAGAATGGGCCCAGCATACGATCGAACTCTTCGAGCGATTGGGCGAAGCCTCGCAAGTCTTTCCTGTGGCCGTAGAGCATATCGAAATCGACCAGGTTGCAGAATATTAGTCCGGTTTCCGAATCGCGCAGCGAAGCGGCGAGTTTGGCCATGCCGTCCGCGTTTCCCGTCGTAGTCACGTATTTGTCCACGCCCCGCCCGTTGTAGATGTCGTGAATCTTCCCGATGCCAAAGACCGGCACGCGAAGTTCCGCGAGCACGTCCAGAAGCATCGGCTTGGGCGGATCAACCGCGTAATCGTGACGGCGAGTCGTACGTTTGAAATTCCCCGCCTGGCCAGCAAAGGGGCGTGCAATCACGCGCCCGACGCGGTGCGGCCCATCGAGCAATTTCCGCGCAATTTCGCATATGCGATAGAGCTCGGCGATGGGAATTACGTCTTCATGCGCAGCGATCTGAAACACGCTATCACCCGATGTGTAGACGATGGGTTTGCCGCTGCGCACGTGCTCCTCACCAAGTTCCTTGATGATTTCGGTGCCGGAGGCTGGCTTGTTGCCAATTGTTCCCCGCCCGATCTGCTTTTCAAACTCGGCGATCAATTCGCGCGGGAATCCGTGAGGGTAAACCGGAAAGGCCTGATCCAGCCAAACGCCTGCCATCTCCCAGTGGCCAGTTGTAGTGTCTTTCCCGGGGGAGTGCGTACGGCCCTTTCCAAAAGCGCCGGAGGGCGAAATGGAAGGCTCGAGATGAGCCAGCGGTGCGATGTTTGCAAGTCCAAGGCTAATCAGGTTGGGCAAACTGAGGGCGCGGTATTCGGCAATATGGCCCAACGTGTTCCTTCCAACGTCTCCATAGTCTGCTGCATCGGGCAACGCGCCGATCCCCACGCTATCCAGGACAATCCAGATTACTCGATCGAATCTTTCCATCGGCGAACCTCTTACCGCCCCCTCTGTTGCGGTTCTTCTCGACAAGCTCGTTGGGACACTTTGTCGAACTCTAGCACAGTAGACACCCCGTTCACCCGACTCCCATTCTTCGACCTGAGGGCGTCCGCGGCTTGCGGGTCAATGTGTGTCCCAGCGATAATTTCGTCTGGCCCTGAACTTTTTTGCGTTTCCGTGCGTAGTAGAAGATGTGAGGAGGTGTGTGATGCCGCATGACGGTTCGCCCCGGCGCGCCTCGCTCGTGTTTCCGATCACCCTGATCGCGATCGGCGCGATCTTTCTCTATTCAAACTGGCATCCCGAATTTGACCCTTGGCCCATTCTTTGGACGTATTGGCCGCTGATCTTGATCTTCATTGGCCTCGGAACAATTTGGGATTATTGGCGCAGAAGGCGAAACCCCGACGTGCCTCCGGGCTCGTCCCTCGGGCCAACGCTCGGCGTCGTGTTATTTGTAGTGGTCTTGTTGGCGCTATTTTGGCACGGCGCGCGCTTCCGGCACTGGCGCGGGAGGGGCAACACGGTTTACGCGATGCAGCATACTTCGCAAACAGTGGACCGCGGAGACGCCAAGACCGTTCGCGTAAGCCTGGATTTGGGCGCGGGCGACCTTGACTTGAGCGGCGGCTCGAGCCACTTGCTCGAGGCGGATTTCAATTATCGTCCCGCCGACGGCGCTCCGCGTGTGGACTATTCGGTTTCAGGCACACAGGGCCGCCTCAATATCACGCAAGAGGATTCGAGCCCTCATTTCGGCACGGTTGGAGAGAATCGCTGGACTTTGCATCTCGCGAACGATATTCCGATCGAACTTAAAATTGACATGGGCGCCGGGCACGACAATCTTCGCCTCCGCGACATTGCTGTGACTCGGTTGAATGTGGACATGGGTGCAGGCCAGGCGGACGTGGATTTAACTGGCGACCGCAAAGCGGATCTCACCGCGGATATCGAAGGCGGAGTTGGCGAAGCGAACATCCGGCTGCCCAAGAATATCGGCGTGATCATAAACGCCTCGGGCGGCATCGGTTCGATCGAGGCGCCCGGCTTGCATCACGATGGTGATGAGTACACCAACGATGCGTACGGTAAAACGCCCGTGACGATTCATTTAAAAGTATCTGGCGGTGTCGGAAGTATCCGGCTCATCCAGGAATTCTAGTTGCCGCCACAGTGCGCGTGGGTCGCGTGTGAAGGGCCTGCGATGGCTAAATTCATTGCACGGGCGCCAGCCACGTGTCCTCATCCACGTAGGCTGTCAACGACGTTCCTTCGTCCACTTCGATGTTGCCGTGTTTGAGGTAACCGACTGGGCCGAGCACGCCATCGCGTTGCGGGGAGCCCCGCAGGCGGATGCGTTCCGAACCGTTCGCCAGTTCTTTTACTTGAATGCTGAGTTCACCGTTGCTTCCCGGCAGAAATCCGGACTTTTTTACGTGGGTCACGACCGCGGTCGCTTTCGCGCCTTCCTTCACCAGGACGACGTCTCCGGAGCGAAGATCGCTGGATAGTGTGAGCGCCACTTTGTCTCCCTCGGTCGCATACCGCGAGCTTTCATCCGTGGCAAATTTCAGCAGGACGGGCGTGCCTTCCCTCAAGAGGTATTTTCCGGCGTGCGGATCGTCTGCCGAAGCTCGCGGCGCAGCTGTTGGCGCAGCGGGCTGAGTTGGCGTCGCCGCAGTTTTCTTCTTTGGCGCTGCGGCCTTCAGCATGGCGTCCATTACTTTCAGGCTGGCGCCCGCGCTTTGCATTTGCGTCATCGCATCCGGTGATGTATCGAAATTCGTGTCGCTGGCTTGAATGACTTTGACGATCATGGAATCGCTCAAGCCTTGCTTCACCATGTCCATGATGTCCTTGTTGGTGAGAGCTTTGTTTTCTTGAGCCCAGCCGAATGCCCCCGCGGCCAAAATCAGCAGCATGGCCGAAAGAATTCTGTGCCAGTTCGTCTGGGATGTTCGAGTCATCATTGCTGCCTCGCACTTCGCTAGGGAGACCGGCTGTTTATGAGCAGTCAAATTCTCCCACGATTTATCACACGCCGTTGAATTCACAAATTCAGTGCAAAAAGCATAGCTCGGAACGACCCTGTGCGCATCCGCAAATGTGGCTTGGGTGGGCCGCGAAGTGAAAAGCTTTCAAGCATCGCGGAAGAAGCTGGTTTTCGATGACCCTACTGTGTGCTGCCAGAGACGTTGTACAATCCTTCCTCGAACTGCCATTTCATAACTAAACCGGCCTATCCATGAAGATTTGCCCGCAGTGCCAGCGTAGCTATCCCACCTCATTCGCAGTGTGCCCGCAAGATGGAGCAAAGCTCGTCGAGCCGCTCGATTGGCCCGAGGGGATGGTCATCCGCGGCAAATACAAGATCCTTGGAAAAATCGGCGAAGGCGGCATGGGCGCGGTGTACAAAGCGATGCACATGCACTTCAACGAAGCTTGCGCGCTGAAGGTCATGTCCCCGTCTCTGATGAATGACACCGCTTTGGTCAAGCGTTTTGGCCGCGAAGCGATCATTGCCAGAAAATTGCGGCACAAGAATGCCGTGAAAGTCGAGGACTTTGACGAAACGGAAGACGGGCGGCCGTTCATCGTCATGGAGTACATCGAGGGACAAAGTCTGAAAGACCTGATGAATGCTCAGGGGCCTCTGCAGGTCAGCCGCACTTGCTCTATTATCAGGCAAGCGGCCGCCGCTCTTGATGCCGCGCACCAGATTTGCCTCATTCATCGAGACATCAAGCCAGACAACATTGTGCTCGTGGTTTCAGACGGCGAAGAGGTTGCCAAGGTTCTGGACTTTGGCATCGCAAAGATTCGCGATTCACAAAGCACGTCATCCGGAATGGCGCTTACCGCTACCGGCATGGTCATCGGCACGCCTCCGTATATGTCTCCGGAGCAAGCAAAAGGGACGGAGGGCGAATCGATTGATGGCCGCTCAGACATTTATTCCCTGGGCGTTGTGATGTACCAGATGCTGACCGGCGTTCTTCCACTGAAAGCCGATACGCCATTGAACATGCTGATCGCCCAGATTCAGACGCCTCCTACTCCGATTTTTCAGGCGCGGCCCGGCGTAAGGATTCCGGCGGCATTGGGGTCGCTCACGATGAAGTGTCTTGAGAAAGACCGCGCACTACGTCCACAAACGGGAAGGGAATTAATCGAGGCGCTCGACCTGTGCGAAAGGGCTGACGCTCAGGCCCGCGCGGGTTCGCTGCAGAGATCCGTGAAAGATTTTTCGGAGAGCACGACTGTGCCTGATACGCCTGTGAGTTGGGCCGGCGCCGCCAGCCCGTCCAGCGCAACCAGCTATGCCGGAAACGCGACCGCGCCTGCTCCGAGCCAGGACGCATCGCTATTCGGGGCACAGTCCAATTCTCCGACGATGCCCACCTCCGCATCACCGGCCGCGTCGGCGTCGGCATCCGCGAGTGTGCATACACCCGCGGCCGGTAAATCGCGGACGCTTTTGTTCTTTGTAGGCGCTCTTGGAGTCGTCGTTGTTGTCGCGCTTGGCGGGTATTTTCTACGCGCCAAATCCGCCGTGGCCCCTCACTCGAATCCCGCCGCCACAGAACTGAGTGGACCTACTCCCGTAGCGCCACGGTCCGCTCCTCCTCCTGCGGCGAATAATTCCACCGCTCCGAAGGAATCGGCAACTCAGGAATCAACGCCGAAGCGCGGCGAACCTTCGCGCCGCGAAGACGACGCCCAGAAAGCCAAGCGTCAGTCGCAAAAGACGGCCGAGGCGACCGTTCGGGAATCCGAGGCGCAGCTTGCGGAGCGCGCTAAAGCCGCCGCTGCCGCTACCTCGCTCGGCGATCTTTACTTCCAAAACGGCGAATACGACAACGCCATCCACGAATATCAAACCGGCCTGGACGCCGACCCGGGCAACAAGACTCTTCAGGACAAGCTGGCCAGCGCCAAAAAATCCAAGGCCGCCTCCCCATCGCCAAACCTTTAGCCAGCGCCGCCGTTTGCTCCACTTTTCGCCGCGTCGTATACTTTGAAGTTTAGGCGGTGCTCACGAAACGCGCTGTCAGAACTTCCCCTTGTCCACCAAAGAACTCATCCCCGTGCTTTCCGAACAGGAAGCCATTCGCATCCGCGGCGCCCGCACGCACAACCTCCGCGACGTAACTGTCGAAATTCCTCACAACGCCATCACGGTCGTCACTGGCGTCAGCGGCTCCGGCAAATCCTCCCTCGCTTTTGACACCATCTACGCCGAGGGCCAGCGCCGCTACGTCGAATCGCTCTCCGCGTATGCCCGCCAATTTCTCGAGCGCATGGAAAAGCCCGAAGTTGACGAAATTTCCGGCATCGCTCCGGCCGTCGCCATTCGCCAAAAAAACTCCACCCGCAATCCTCGCTCGACTGTCGCCACCTCCACCGAAATTTATGATTACATGCGCCTGCTCTTCGCGCGTTGCGGGCAAACTTTCTGCATCAAATGTGGCGCCGAAGTCCGCCGCGACAGTCCCGACGAAATCGCTTCTCACGTCCTTTCGCTCGCTCCCGGCCGCCGCTTTTACGTGCTTTATCTCCTTCGCGTAACCGCTCCCCCGCAGCCTTCTGGCAGCGCGCGTCGCACGCCCAAAAAAAAGCCCGCTCCTCCGCCGCAGGACGCCTTGAAGCAAGCCCTAAGCGATCTTCAGAAGCGCGGCTTCAACCGCCTCTACCAAAACAACCGCGTGCACGAGTTCTCTTCGCCAGAAAGTTTGCTCGACGTGGATTTCTCCAAGCCCGTCTACGTCCTAGTGGATCGTCTTTCCATCAGCCCCGAATCCCGCTCTCGTCTCACGGACTCCATCGAAATCTGTTACCGCGAGGGCCAGGGCGAAGCCATTCTCGAGTTTCTCCCGGACGCGAATCGCCCCCTCGAACGCCTCACCTTCAACGAGCGCTTCGAATGCAAGAACGATGGCACCGTCTACCAGGAGCCCGAGCCTCGCCTCTTTTCTTTCAACAATCCGTTCGGTGCTTGCGCGCGTTGCCAGGGATTCGGCAATACGATTGACTTCGACCTCAATCTCGTCGTTCCCGATTCCGGCAAATCTCTCGAAGAAGGCGCCATCGAGCCTTGGAGCAAGCCTCGCTACCGCGCTCTCCATCAGGGACTCCGGCAATGGGCCCGCGATCGCGCCGTTCCGCTCAATGTTCCTTGGCGCCAGTTAACCGCGGAGCAGCGCCGTCTCGTCCTCGAAGGCGACCCTGAACACGCTTTCGAGGGTGTCAAAGGATTTTTCACTTGGCTCGAACGCAAAAAATATAAATTGCACGTCCGCGTCTTTTTGAGCCGCTATCGCGGGTATGCCACTTGCCCGGATTGCGGCGGAACCCGCTTGCGCGCCGAAGCCCGCGCCGTCCGCATCGCCGGCCATTCCATCACCGAGCTTTGCAAGCTTACCGTCAAGGAAGCGCGCGCGTTTTTCTCGTCCCTCGCGCTTTCCGAAACACAAAACAAGGTCGCTGAAAAAATCCTCGAGGAAATTCGCACGCGTCTTCAATTTCTCGATGAAGTCGGCCTCGACTATCTCACCCTCGATCGCCTGACCTCGACTCTCTCCGGCGGCGAATCCCAGCGCATCCAGCTCGCCACTTCGCTCGGCTCTCATCTCGTCGGCGCGCTCTACGTTTTGGACGAACCTTCCATCGGCCTTCATCCGCGCGATACGCAGCGCCTCATTGACATCCTCAAGTCGCTCCGCGATCTCGGCAACACCGTCCTCGTCGTCGAGCATGATCCCGATACGATTCGTGCCGCGGATCGCGTCATTGACCTCGGCCCAGGCGCTGGCGAACTCGGCGGGCGTCTCCTCTTCTCCGGCTCCTACGACGCTATGCTCGCCGAGCACAGATCGCTCACCGGCCGGTATCTCAGCGGCGAATTGAATATTCCCGTCCCAAACGTTCGTCATAAGCCCAGCGGAAAATTTCTCCGCCTCAAAGGCGCTTCCTTGCACAATCTTCAGAACGTGGATCTCATGCTTCCGCTGGGCATGCTCACGGTGGTCACCGGCGTCAGCGGCTCCGGCAAATCCACTTTGGTTCACGATGTTTTGTACCGCGCGCTCGCCGCGAAGCGCTCTGGCGCAAGCGTCAGCGAGTTCTGCGAGCGCCTCGAGGGCGATCAGCATCTCAGCGAAGTCGTGATCGTGGATCAATCTCCCATTGGACGCACGCCCCGCTCCAACCCCGCCACCTATCTCAAGGCCTTTGATTCCATTCGCGAAGTCTTTGCCGCGACGCCCGATGCCAAGCGCCGCGGGTTCACCGCCGGTCATTTTTCGTTCAACGTCCCCGGTGGCCGCTGCGAGACCTGCCAGGGCGATGGCACCGTCACCGTTGAAATGCAGTTTCTCGCCGACGTCGAGCTCATCTGCGAGGAATGCCGCGGCACTCGCTTCAAGACCAGCGTTCTCGACGTTCGCTATCGCGGCAAGAATATCCACGATGTTCTCCAGATGACCGCGCGCGAAGCCCTGGCTTTTTTCACCGGTGTTCCCAAAGTCGTTTCCAAGCTGCGCGTGCTCAACGAAATCGGCCTCGGTTATCTTCGCCTCGGCCAATCGGCAACCACGCTTTCTGGCGGCGAAGCGCAGCGCCTCAAGCTGGCTTCCTATCTTTCTCGGACGGAAAATCACGGCGTCCTCTATATCCTCGACGAGCCCACCACCGGCCTGCACTTCGAGGACATCGCCAAACTTCTCGCCGCGTTTCGCAAACTGCTCGAGTCCGGCTCCTCTCTTCTCGTCATCGAGCACAATCTCGACGTCATCAAATCCGCCGATTGGCTGGTGGATCTCGGTCCCGAAGGCGGCGATCAGGGCGGCAAAATCGTCGCCACCGGAACTCCTGAACAAATCGCTCGCAATTCGCATTCGCACACCGGCCGATTCCTTAGCCGCGTCTTGGCCGCCAATGGCCAGGCAAAACGCCCGGCGAACGGCGCATCCAAGTCCAATGTGCCTTCAAGTACAATTGCGAATGGCGCGGGAAATTCTTCGCCACAGTCATGATGCGTTCCAGTTTTCTCGAGCGCGCGGCTTGGGCGTTTCGCATCGCCCTCGTCGCCTTGATTTTCGCCGCCGCGGGGCAACTCTCCGCCGCGCCGTTTCATGCCTTTCCCTCGCCAGCGTCAGCCGCTGCGCCGCAAAATCCCGGCCAGTCTCGCACGCAGACCCTCTCGAATCCCTTGAACGATCTTCTCAAGGAAGCCCAGCACGATATGGATTCCGAGCAGTACCAGTCTGCGATCGCTCCTCTCCAGAAACTGATTGCCGCGAAGCCTGATCTCGCTTGGGCCCACTTCCAACTGGCCTACGCCTACACCGCTCTTAAGCGCTCCTCCGATGCTCGCCCCGAATACGAACGCGCCATCGCCCTCGACCCGAAAATGACCGAGGCTTATCTGAATCTCGGAATCCTCCTCACCCACGACGATCCCGCTGCCGCTGTCCCGCCTCTCAAAAAAGCCGTCGAACTCCTCCCCGCGCAAAGCAGGCCCCGCTTCTTGCTCGGGTACGCCCTCGAACGCTCCGGCGACATCCCCGGCGCCGCCGAAACCTACGAAGCCGCTCTCGCTCTCGATCCGCTCGACCTCCAGACCACCGTGCACCTCGGCAATCTCTATTACGGCATGAAAAAATATCCGCAAGCCGAAGCCAAGTATCGCGCTGCGCTCGATGCCCAGCCAAAATCGCCGGAAGCTCTGCGTGGCCTCGCGGAAGCTCTCGAAGCGCAACAAAAGCCCGAAGCCCTCGCCGCCTATCGCCAGTATCTCGCCGTGAACTCCGCCGATAGCACCGCTCGCACTCGCCTGATTCATTTGCTGCTCGATCAGAAACACTATGACGAAGCTCTTGCCGAACTCGACCGCGCCGATTCCGGCAAGCCTCCCTCGCTCGATTCCTTGCGCGCTCGCGCCGACATTCAAGTCGCCCAGAAAAAGTGGGACGACTCCATCGTCACTCTTCAAAAAGCCATCGCCATGGCCCCCGCTGATGCTCAGCTCCATGAAGGCCTCGGCCGCATCTACATGCAGAAGCGCGATTTTCCCGGCGCCGAAAAGGAGATTAAGACCGCGCTGCAACTCGATAACAAGAATCTGTCTTACTGGAAGGATCTCAGCTCCACCTACTACCTCGCCGGAAATTATCCCGCCGCTCTTCAGACCCTCGAACTGATTTCTCGTTCCGAAACACCTGGTTCGGGAGAGTGGTTTATCCGCGCGCTCTGCTACGATAAACTGAATCAACCCAAGCCCGCTCTCGAGGCGTACGAAAAGTTTCTTGCGCTCGACCAGAACAAGAATCCAGACCAGGTCTGGCAGGCGCAACAGCGCAGCAAAGTCTTACGCCACATGCTGGGGCTGGACAGGTGAGGAGATGCGCCGCCGGGCCGCACAACGCGTTGCAATTTCCATTCTCGCGTTGGCCGTTTGTGGCGTCGGTCTCGCCGCCGATAAGCTGAGCGAATTGCAGACTCGCTTCGATCACGAATCGAACGCCGTCCACAAGGCCAAGCTCGTCGAAAAACTGGGCGACGAGGAATTTGAAGAGGCCGGCCAGGCGGAACAGAAAGGTGATTATTCCCGGATGGGGCTTCTGCTTGAAAAATACCGCGACAATGTCCGCGATGCTTCTTCGGCATTGCTCAAAGCCAATCCCGACGCCGTCCATCATCCGAATGGTTACAAGCAGCTCGAAATGCACGTCCAAAAAGGCCTGCGCCAGCTCGACGAATTTCTTCTGGAAGCGCCTGACCCCTACAAGCCTCCCCTCCAGCTCGTCCGTCAGGACTTGATCGCCGTGGACAACCAGTTGCTTCGTTCGCTTTTTCCGGCTACACCGCTCGATAAGACGCCTCATCATCATCCTTCTGCGGCGCCTTCTCCCGCGCAGGAGGTGCTCTGATGAAATTTCTGTTTGGCTTATTTCTTCTGTCTGGCGCCGTGCTTCTCTTCTCAAGCGCGACTCGTGCCCGCCCGCAAAAAGATTATCTCTCCGCGATCGAAGCGGACAAAATCCGTGACGCGGAGACACCCAACGAGCGCATCTTCCTCTTTCTTTCCTTTGCCGACGATCGCTTGAAAAAACTTGACTACGAAATGGAGCACCCTTCGCAGGCGCGCCACGATGAAATGATCAATTCCTTGCTCAATGCTTACGTCGGCTGCGTGGACGATGCCGCTGACTTGATCCAGGAAGGCCTCGAAAAGCAGCAGAATATCCGCAAGGGCATTGACCTCATGGCTTCGAAAACCAAGGAATACATCGTCTTCCTTCAGAAAATTCCCACGACGGCTCCCGATTCCGATATGTACAAAGACAATCTTCAGGACGCCATCGAAGGCACCCAGGATGCCTCTCGTGAAGCCGAAGCGGCCAAGAAAAACGCTGCGCCCCCTCCGGTTCGCCGCAAAAAATGATCTGTTCCTCTCCAATCGCGCAATTCATGCGAAGGCTCGATGACCGCGCGTAAACTTTCCAAACATCCTCACGTGCCCGGCGGCTCCGCTCTCTTCCAGCGTGTCTTCACGCGCCTCGGTTGCGAGGGTCGCCCGCCGCGCTTCCGCGTCGAGTTCTATCCCTACGCCAGCCTGGTGCTCACCATTCGCCGCCGCGAGGACACCGTTTACGTCCGCTTTTCGGATTTGCTTCGTCGCGCGCCGCTCCTCGTTTGGGAAGCGGCGGCCGCTCTTCTTCTCGCTCGAGTGTATCGCCGCAAAGCTCCCCGCGCCCTGGTCGAGCCGTACTTGCACTACGCCCGTTCGAATCGTACTCGCGGCCGGATTAGCCGCATGCGCCGCAGCCGTGTGCGCCTTGCATCTTCCGGGCCGCTTGGAAAACATTTCGACCTCGAGCAGCTCTTTCGCGAATTGAACGAGAAATACTTCGCCGGCCAACTAGCTCTTCCCGAGATCGGCTGGAGTCCCCGCGCCTGGCGCCGCCAGTTCGGCTGCTATGATCCTGGCCCCAATCAGATCTTGCTCAACCGCCGCATGGATCATCCCGGCGTTCCTCGCGTGGCCGTCGAGTACGTCCTCTTCCATGAGATGCTGCACATGAAGCATCCCACGCGCCGCTCCGGGTGCAGCCTCGTTTCTCATTCTCCGGAATTTCGAGCTGAGGAAAAACGCTTTGCTGAATTCCAGCGCGCGCGCAAACTTCTTGATCAGTTGGGCCGCTGATCCCGTTCTTTCTGCACTTCTTTGTAGAGTTTGTCGATCTTCTTTTGAACTTTATCCCGATCATCCGCATGGGGCGAAAGGTCCAGGTACTTGGTGTAGGACTTGATCGCCTGCCGCCTCAACCCCTTTTTCTCTTGCGCCTCGCCGAGCCGCAGATAGGGCAGGGCATAGCCCGGTTTCGCCAGCGCCGCGTCCTGAAATCGGTCAATCGCCGCATCCAGGTCGCCCTTGTGCATGTAGTATTTGCCGACTTCCAAATCCTTCTCGGCCCTTAGCGGATCCCACGTCGGTTGGTCGGGCGAGTTTTGCGTCGCACTATCTGTACCAGGCTTTGCGGGCTTCGCCTTGTTCCCCGAATCCGCCGGAGGATTTTGCGCGAAACCTGCTGCCGGCAGGATCAGCAGCAATGCCAGCGTTCCCATCCAACCCAATCTTCTAATTTGCCTTCCGTGGTTCATGCTCTCTCTAGGATGCCATAGCCAGGCGGCTGTGTTGCAGCCTTGCCCGTTTGCCATTCCCTGGAGTTGCCCACGTTCGGCTCCCCCCTTCCCAAGTTTAGTATCATGGAAGAAGTACGCGGAGCGCCTGCACCGCGCCGTATCCCATGGAACCCCGTGAAAAAGCGGCTCAGCTTCCGGAGCGCCCCGGCGTCTATCTCTTCAAGGACGCCTCCGGAAATATCCTGTACGTCGGAAAAGCCCGTATTCTTCGCAACCGCGTGCGCTCTTATTTTCTCGAATCCCGCTGGGCTGACGCCAAGACCGGCTCCCTCGTCCGCGAAATTGCCGACCTGGAAACCATCGTTGTGGATAACGAGCATGAAGCTCTAGCCCTCGAACACAATCTCATCAAGCAGTACCGCCCGAAATTCAATGTCGTTCTGACCGACGATAAAACCTATCCGTACATTAAATTCACCGCTTCCGAAAAATATCCCCGCGTCTATTTCACCCGCCGCATCAAGAAAGATGGCTCGCTCTATTTTGGCCCGTATTTTCCGGCAGGTCTGGCTCGCCGTATCCTGCATTTCGTTCACAAGCGCTTCCTGGTTCCCAGCTGCACAGTGGACCTCACGCGCAGCCATCCTCGCCCCTGTTTGCAGTATTACATTCATCGCTGCCTCGGCCCTTGCGTCTCTGGCCTCACCACCGATGAGCGCTACGCCGAGGCCGCGCGTGACGTGAAGCTCTTCCTCGAAGGCCGCCGTCACGATCTCATCAAAAGTCTCGAAGGCCGCATGATGGCTGCCTCGGAAAACGAGCAGTTCGAACAAGCCGCTGCCTATCGTGATCTGCTTCGCACGCTCGAAGACATCGAAGAGCGCCAGCGCATCGCCGCTGCTCAGGGCGATGACACCGATGTATTCGCCTACTACGCCGAGCCGCCGCTTGTTGCCGCGAATCTCTTCCACCTCCGCGCCGGCCGCGTCGTGGATCGCCGCGAATTTTATTGGGAAGATCTCGATGAATTTGATCCCCAGGAGTTCGTTCCCTCTCTTTTAAAACAGCTCTATCTCGAAGCCGAGTATCTTCCCAAGGCGATCCACGTCCCCATTGATTTTGAAGACCGGGACTTGCTCGAAGCTACGCTCGCGAAGCGCGCCGGGCACAAACTCGAAATCTTTACTCCGCAGCGCGGCAGCAAACGCTCCTTTCTGGATCTGGTTCAAAGTAATGCAAAGCACTCGTTCGAACAGCGCTTTCGCGTTCTCAAGCCCACCTCCAAGGTCATCGGCGAAGCCCTCCAGAACGCGCTCAATCTACCCGAAGAACCTAAGCGCATCGAGAGTTTTGACATCTCTCACATGCAAGGCACGGATACCGTCGCGTCCATGGTCGTCTGGGAAAATGGCCGCATGAAAAAATCCGATTACCGCAAATTCATCATCCGCGGTGACCAGGCCGATACGCCGCTACCGGTTATCTCATCTCAGCCATTCCAGAACGATGACTTTGCCAGCATGCGCGAAGCCGTCTCGCGCCGCTATCGCCGCTTGCTCGAAGAAAAAAAACCGCTCCCCGGTTTAATCTTGATTGATGGTGGCATCGGGCAGTTGCACGCCGCCGCGCAAGCTCTCGATTCGCTTCAGGTCATCAATCAGCCGCTCGCCAGCATCGCCAAGAAAGAAGAAATTCTGTACGTCTTCGGTCAGGAAGATGAGCCCGTCGTCCTCGATCACCATTCTCCTGTCCTCCACTTGATCCAGCAGATTCGCGATGAAACGCACCGCTTTGCCGTAACTTTCCATCGTCAGCGTCGCGCCGCACGCCAAACCAAAACTGCCCTCACCGGAATCGAAGGTATCGGTCCGCGCACCGCGCAAAAACTTCTTCGCGAGTTCGGGAGCGTTTCGAACGTCCGCCGTGCCACTCTGGAAAAGCTCAGTGAAATCATCCCCAAAAAAACCGCGCAAAAGCTGTTCGAACAGCTCGTTTCGCCGGAATCTGCCAATAACCGGAATGACTAGCTCTTGGCGGTTAGGCCATATTGCGCCGTTCGAACCGCTGTGCTACGTTTTTCTAGGAGGCTCCTATGGCCGACAATGTAGGTTCCAAGGTCACTTACTTCCTCGTGGGGCTCGGCGTTGGCGCTCTGGTTGGCGTCTTGTTCGCTCCCAAATCCGGTGAAGACACCCGTGAATTTCTTTCCAAGAAGGCCGATGAAGGCCGCGATTTTGCGCAGCGCAAAGCGAAAGAGCTTCGCGAGCGCGCCGATGATTTGATCGAGCGCGGCAAGGATGCGGCTTCGCGCGGCAAGGATTCCATTAGCGCCGCGGTCGAAGGCGCGCGCGAGGCGTATCGCCGCGAAGCGTCGAAGTCGTAGTGGGGTGGCATCACGGCGGCGATTGGTTGCGCCGCTGCGCAGGCGCCGTGCGTTTTTTCGCTGAACGTTCGAACGCCGGCTTGGATCGAGTTTGTCCTCGAGAGAGGATGGGTGGGCGCGTATGCAAACATGGCTGATGATTTTCAGCATTGTCGCGGCGATCGCCCTCGTCGTTCAGGGCGCGATGCTGATCGGTTTATTTTTTGAAGTGCGCCAGACCAACCGCAAAGTGAATGGCCTGGTCACGGATTTACACGCGCGCGTGGGACCGATTCTGACTCGCGCGCAAATTCTTCTCGACGATACGCAGCCGAAAATTTCAAACATGGTCGCGGACGCCGCGCACATCGTTTATCTGGCGCGCGGGCAAGCGCAAAAAATGGACCGGGTGGTCACCGAGGCCGCTGATCATTTGCGCGGCCAACTGAATCACGCGGACCGCATTCTGACCGGCGCGCTCGAAGCGGTGGAAGATGCCGGATCGGAATTCCGCCGCAGCGTCTGGAGGCCGATGCAAAAGGCTTCGGCGCTGGTGCAGGGAATCAAAGTCGGCCTGGAACTTTTGCGTTCGCGGAGCGGGAACCGGCGGCGCGACGAACCTCTGGAGCAAGAAGAAGAACTTTTTATTTGAAGCGCGCGGCAAACTGCGCTGCGATTTTTTTATTTAGAATTTCTTTCGCATCCGTTTTCAATTTCACCAAAAATGTCTTGTAAATCGGCGGAGCCGATTTTTTCTTAGCGGATCCAGGCGCCGGCGAGGACGCGATCGCCGTCATAGAAAACGGCGGCTTGACCGGGCGTAATTGCGCGCTGCGGCGAATCAAAAATAATTCGCGCCGAATCCGCGTTGAAAGGTTCGACTGTTGCGGCGGCGGGCTCGTGCTTGTGGCGGATTTTTACGTGGGCGCGGAAATGCGCGGAAGGACGCTCGATGGAAACCCAATTGATTCCGCTCGCTTCAAACGAAGTGGTGCGAAGCGCGCCATCTTCGCCGACCAGCACGCGGTTATTTTCCGGATCAATCGCCAGAACGTAGAGAGGCTTGCCCATGGCGAAGCCGAGGCCTTTGCGCTGGCCGATTGTGAAGTTGTGAACGCCATCGTGGTGACCGATGACGGCGCCGTCTTCGTTCACGATTTCTCCGCGCTCTGTGGAAAGCGAAATTCCCGCGTCTTGCGAATAGGCCTGAATAAATTGCACGTAATTTCCGTTCGGCACGAAACACAACTCCATGCTTTCCGGCTTTTCCGCAACGGGAAGCTGGACACGGCGGGCGAGGGCGCGAACTTCTTCCTTGGTCAGTTCGCCAAGAGGAAATTCGCTGCGCGATAGCTGCTGCTGCGAAAGTCCCCAGAGAAAATAAGACTGATCTTTTGTTTCGTCGCGCGCGCGCAGAAGTTCCCAGCGGCCGGATTCTTCGTTGCGGCGGATGCGGGCGTAGTGGCCGGTGGCCAGGCGCTCCGCGCCAATCTGGCGGGCCATGCGAAGCAACGGCTCGAATTTCACGTCGGTATTGCAATTCGTGCAGGCGATGGGCGTGCGGCCGGAAAGATATTCCTGGACGAAGGGGCGAACGACGCGCCTCTCAAATTGCTCCTCGAAATTGACGACGTAATGCGGAAATTTCAGATGTTCGGCGACGCGCTTGGCATCGTAAACGTCATCGAGCGAGCAGCAGCGATGCTGCTTCGGACCATCGCCCAGCAATTCCGGCAGGCGGCGCTGATTCCAGAGCTGCATCGTGAGGCCGACGACGGGATGGCCCTGCTCCTGGAGAACGGCGGCGACGGTGGAAGAATCCACGCCGCCGGACATGGCCACGGCGACGAGTCCGTGCGTGGTGGCTTCGGAAGTGGGCAGCGTGGCGAATTCGGCGGAGGCATTCATAGCAAAAAAAGTCAACTCAAGAAAAAAGTGTGAAGCTTGGCGGGCGCGCCGATCGCGAGCGTGGAATACAAAGAGTGGAGCGCGCGAGAAAAGGTCCTGTTAGTCATGATGAGTGGCGACCTGGTTTTGAAAAACCGGAGAAATGGAGCGAAGCTGCGCGACAGCGGCGGATATAGCGTCAAGAGCGAGATCAATTTCCGCTTCGGTGGTGTGGCGGCCGAGACTGAACCGGAGGCTGGACTTGGCCTCCGGGCGCGAGAGACCGATGGCAGTGAGCACGTGCGAAGGCTCGACCGCGCCGGAAGAGCAGGCGGCGCCAGCGGAACAAGCCAGTCCTTTGAGGTCGAGAGCGATGACGAGAGATTCGCCTTCGACGCCGGAAAATTGAATATTGGAAGTGTTCGGCGTGCGCTCCGCTTTCGCGGCGTTGACGCGCGTTTGCGGAATACGATCGAGCACACCGCGTTCGAGACGATCGCGAAGAGCGGAGACGCGCGCGGCGTCGGAAGCGAGCGAATGACGCGCAAGCTCGGCGGCTTTTCCGAGTCCAACGATGCCGGCGACATTTTCCGTGCCAGGGCGGAAGCCGCGCTGATGATGTCCGCCGTAAATGAGCGGATCGAGGCGCGTGCCGGTGCGGACATAGAGCGCGCCAACACCTTTGGGAGCGTAGAGTTTGTGGCCGGAAATCGAGAGGAGATCCACGCCGAGCGCATTGACATCCACGGGAATTTTTCCGGCGGACTGGACCGCGTCGGTGTGAAAAATAATTTTGTGTTCGCGGGCGATGCGGGAGATTTCCGCGACCGGTTGGATCGAACCGAGTTCGTTATTGGCGTGCATGACGGAAATCAAAATGGTTTCGGGGCGAATGGCGCGGCGAACATTTTCCGGGTCAATGACGCCGTCCTTGCTTGCGGGGAGATAGGTGACGGCGACGCTGCGCTCCTCGAGATGCTGGCAAGGGCTGTGAACCGCTTCGTGCTCGATGCTGGTGGTGATGATATGCGGCGGCTTAGTGGAAGCCGCCGGAGCACCGGAAGTGGAATTGGACGGCGCGAGGGCGTGGGCAACCGCGCCGAAGATGGCGTGGTTGTCAGACTCAGTGCCGCCGGAGGTGAAGACAATCTCCTGGGGCTTGGCGCCGAGCAGGGCAGCGACTTGCCCGCGAGCGGTCTCGATCGCGGCGCGTGCACGCTGGCCGGGAGCGTGAATGGAAGAGGCGTTGGCAAAGTCCGCGGAGAAACAGGGAAGCATGGCGTCGAGGACAGCAGGATCGACGGCCGTTGTAGCGTTATGGTCAAAGTAGATGCGAGTCATGGCAGGTACTCAGGATAGCGTGAACGCGGTGCGGTGAACAGGGCAAGAAAGTGAGTAGTGGATAGTGAGCAGTGGGTAGTGCGGGACCCGTGAGGCGTGGCCTGTGCTCCGTGATCCGCGCAAGAGAGTGAGTAATGAGCAGTGGGTAGTGAAAAGACGGAGGAGCGACGGCGAGATGGCGGGTGATTTTTGTTGGTTGAGTACCCCCCTCCCCCTGTTTTTTGGAAAGATGTGAAAGCAAAGGAGATAAATCGAGGGGTCTGCAAAAGATGTGAAAACAAAGGAGATGCAAGAGAGTGCAGAGTGGGTGGTGCACAATGGATAGTGCGGGGAGCGTGACCCGTGATGCGTGTTCCGTGATCCGTGAAAACCGGCGGAGTACCCCCCTCCCCCTGTTTTTCGTAAGAATATGATTCGATGGGAGTTAGATGGTGGAGGTCTGCGAAGAATATCATTTTAAAGGGTTTAGGGGGATGCGGGGATGGAGCGAGGGAGGAAGGCGGGGCGCTCGGGGATACCACCCTACCGGCGTGTTTTGGGGAAAGAGTGCGGAAACGATTGAAAAGAGGAGAGATAGTGATCTGGGAAGAGCAAAAGAGTGCGGAAAAGTGTGAGAGGAAAGGAGATAGGGGAAGGAAGACGGGTCGAGGACGACGCATGGGGGAGGAGGTGGGGTGGTAACTTAAATTCACATGGTCTTATAGCACAGAATAGTAAACTTGTCAAGAGAAAAATAAGTGCTTGCATAGGCCAAGGCGACTTATCTTTTCGGCTACCTCTGGCCAAGAGTCGGCACTGTAGCGTTCAAAAAGTTTCGTGAGAATCTTCCTGAGCTGGGGCGTGCAGAAGTGCCGCGCCTACGGCGCTCTCGGTCTTGTTGCGTTAGAGCCCAGCCCTGACGGGCTGGGCTAAATTGTGCCGCGTCTCCGGCGCTGCGGGGAGGATTGTGCTTGGCAAAATGAGAGGAGGAGGAGGAGGAGAGATTTCATCGCGTGGAGGGGCACAAGAGAGAAGAGAGATTTCTCTCTCCGCAAGCTGTCACGTTCGCGGGAGCGAACGTGACAGCAAGAGCTTCGGCTTGCTCCGCTCGAAATGACCGGGTTGGTAGGGAGAAGAGGGGCGAGGAAAAAGAAGAGAGGTCTCTCCACTGCGCGTCAGCAAAAGGCGCTGACGCTCCGGTCGAGATGACAGGCGGGGGGGCGGAGTGGCGAATGACAGAGGGGGAGGGGCGAGGCGAGGCGAGGAAAAGAGAGATTTCTCACCCAGGTGCGGCTGGGTTCGAAATGACCGGGTGGCGGGTGGCGAGGGAAGGCACAGGCAAGAGTGCCTGCGCTACACGGAGGGCGCGCTGCGGCGACGCTCCAACACGAGCAAGAGCCGGCGAGACGGCGGCGCTACAAAATGGCGAGGGGCGGGTGCTAGACGGAGGCGTGGTGAGGACGGCGGGGTAAACCCGCCGCTACACGATGGCGGGGAAGAGAGGTCTCTCCACTGCGCGGCAGCGAGAGGCGCTGACGCTCCGGTCGAGATGACAGACGGGGGAGGGGCGAGGCGAGGCGAGGCGAGGAGAAGCGAGGAGAAGAGAGATTTCTCACCCAGCTGCGGCTGGATTCGAAATGACCGGGTGGGGGAGATAAGAGAGGTCTCTCCGCTGCGCGGCAGCGAGAGGCGCTGACGCTCCGGTCGAGATGACAGACGGGGGCGGGGCGGGGGGATGACAGGGGATTGAGTTGCGAGCTAGGGGAATGACCCGACTGGACAGAAACCGTTCGTCAGGACAGGTCCTTTTTACGGGAGAAGCTGTTAGAAGGAAAAGGCTTAGAAAAAGCAATGGGTTCCAAGGACGGAGAGACGGAGCCGGATGTCCCCCCAGCGCTCCGCGCACGCGCGACCCAGAAGAGGGCAAAGCGATGTCCCGTTCCCGGTTCGTAAAAGACGCGCCGACGCTGGCGGCGTTGATCCTGATTTACTTCATTTGCGGGAAGCTGGGGTTGAAGCTCGCCTCGGTGAACGCGAGCGCGACGGCGGTGTGGCCGTGCACGGGAGTGGCGTTGGCGGCGCTGCTAATTCTGGGCGAGCGCGTGTGGCCGGCCATTCTCGTGGGGGCATTCCTCGTTAATTTGACGACCGCCGGGTCAGTGCTGACGTCAATGAGCATCGCCGGTGGGAATACGCTGGAAGCGGTGGCGGCGTGCTACCTGCTGAACCGGTTTGCGGGAGGGCAGCGGACGTTTGAAAGCGCGCAGAGCATCTTCAAGTTCACGTTGTTTGCGTGCATGTTCGCGACGGCGGTGAGCGCGACGATCGGCGTGACGACGGTGGAAGTAGCGCACCTGGGGCAGTGGCCGGAGTACGGGGCGATCTGGGCGACGTGGTGGCTGGGGAACGGAGTCGGAGCCATTGTGACGACGCCTTTGATCGTGTTGTGGTGGCAGAATCCGCGAGCGGATTGGACGCGAAGGCAGTTGGCGGAACTGGCGTGCCTGTTTTTGGGGCTGGCGGTTACGGGGTGGGCGATCTTTGGAGGGGAGTTCCACGCGGGATTGAAAGACTACCCGGTGGAGTACCTGTGCATCCCGTTTTTAGTTTGGGCAGCGTACCGCTTTGGAAGAAGGAAAACGGCGACGGCGACGTTTTTGCTTGCGGGGATCGCGACGTGGGGAACGGTGAGGGGATTTGGGCCGTTTGCGAGAGAAGGGCAAAACACGTCACTGCTTTTGCTGCAGACGTTTATGGGGATCATGGCCGTCACGCACCTGGTGTTGGCGGCAGAAGTGACGGAGCGCCGGCACGCGGAGGAGCACATTCGAGAATTGGTGGTGACGGATCCGCTGACAGGGTTGGCGAATTACAGGCGGCTGCGAGTCGTACTGGAGGGAGAGATCCGGAGATACGGCCGAACGGGGAAGAATTTTGCGTTGATCATGATTGATTTGGATGGGCTGAAAAAAATCAACGACGAGCATGGGCATTTGATTGGAAGCGAGGCGCTATGCCGGCTGGCGAATGTCTTGCGCGCGCATTCGCGGGGGATTGATACGGCGGCGCGATATGGAGGAGACGAGTTTGTGCTGGTGCTACCGGAAACGGGGAGCCAAGCGGCGCAGCAGGTGGCGGAGCGCATCTCCGAGCGCTTGCGAGCGGACCAGAAGCAGCCGCCGTTGACGGTGAGCGTGGGGACGGCGATTTATCCGCAGGATGGATTCAGCCTGGAGCAACTTTTGGGCGTGGCGGACCGGGCGCTCTATCAACAGAAGAAAGCACGCGGGCAGAAACAGCCGGTAACGAGCTGAGAAGCGAGTGGGGCGGCGTGTGGGGCGGGGGCTTCGTTGAGTGAGTGAGGAAAGTCACAAGTTTGGGTACGGCCTATCACTTCAGAAAAACCGAGAGAGACGTAAGGTGCGATGGGAGAGTAGATATGGGCACGTTCATCATCGTGGCCATTGTGGTGCTGCTGATTTTTGGCGGATTCACCAATGTGCTGGAAACACTGTCTGAACTGAAACGGAAGCAACGGCGCCAAGGGTGAGTGCAGCGAGCGCGCAACGGCCAAGCAGAAAACGAAGAGCGAGGCGAGAGGCTAAGTTCTCAAGAGAGCGGTGGTATCGAATTCTTGAATTTTGCGCATCTAGCGAGAGGGAGCCGATTTCCTTTTCCAGCCTCTCAGACACTCCAAATACTTCACGGAAAATTGCCCACAGGGCAGCACCCGGCGCGGTGTGGTGCACCGGAGAGCTCTGTAATGGAGTAGACGTTGAAAGCGGGGATTTGTTCCGTCAGAAAATTGGGGGATCGGCGGGAGGGAGATGGCGCGAGGAGTGGGTCGGCCTAAAGCGAGTGTAACGATGCAGTGGTACTATGTTCGCGCAAAATGATTACTTTTGTTTCGTTCCTGGTGCTGGGATTTTTTCTGGGCGTGCGGCA
Source organism: Candidatus Acidiferrum sp. (assembly GCA_035279745.1). Classification (GTDB taxonomy): domain Bacteria; phylum Acidobacteriota; class Terriglobia; order Acidiferrales; family UBA7541; genus Acidiferrum. The sequence goes on from DATEHE010000024.1 coordinate 38,844, forward strand.
TGCCACGGATGCCGACCACGTGGTGGCTGTGACGACCATCGTTAGCCGCGAAAGAAGCATTCGCGCAGCGGCGGTGATCGGAGGACTTTGGGGAGTGGGACACACGATCACGATTCTGGCGGTGGGGTCAGCGATCGTGCTCTTTGGGATTGTGATTCCCGCGCGAGTGGGGCTGACGATGGAGCTGTCGGTGGGATTGATGCTTATTCTGCTAGGGATAATGAACCTTTCGGGAATTCTGAAGTGGATCAGCGAGAATTTGGGCGCGGCGAAAACGCATAGACATAGACATAGACATAGACATAGACATGGGCATGGCGAGGAAAGCGGGAACGAGGCGAAGATCGGCATGCACACGCATTCCGGAGAGAGCGCGGTGGAAGAGCGGCGGGAAAGCGTGGGAATTTTGGCGGGGTTGGGAAGAATGGTGAAGCGGCTCGGGTTTTATCACGCGCTGCGGCCGCTCGGGGTGGGTATCGTGCACGGGCTGGCAGGGTCGGCGGCGGTTGCGCTGCTGGTGTTGACGACGATCCGAGTGCCAATGTGGGCGGTGGTGTACCTGCTGGTGTTTGGATTGGGGACGGTGGCAGGGATGATGATGATCACGGCGGCGATCGCAGTGCCATTCGCGGTATCGGATAAGAGGTTCACGAAGCTAAACCGGGGGATGGGGGTAGCTTCGGGGCTGGTGAGTCTGGTGTTTGGAATGTTTATTGTCTACCAGATGGGATACGTCAATGGACTATGGACGGCGCATCCGAAGTGGGTGCCGCGGTGAGGGGGATCGAATTTTGCAGTCAGGCGTGAGAACTGGTGCATATAGTGACGAATGGTAAATTAACCTGGATAAGTATAAACCGAAGAGAAGATACGCGAGGGGTTGAAATTTAGAGAAATGAAGGTATAATGCGCGGCAAGTGAGGTTGCCGTAGAGAGTGACCAAGGGAAGGGACGCTCTGACAGGCAGGCAACTCGATTGGAATTATTCCCATCCTGGCCCCTTTTCGGCAGACCCCTGGGTAAGACGCGAGCAGTGGAAACGGCGAGAAGCAATTCGAGAGCCGATGGAATCGACCTGCGTCCTGGTGGCGAAAAGGTAGAGATCGCACACGAGGGACAGTCGGTTAGTGGAAGGGTGGGGGGCGGAGCAAGCGCAAAGCGCGCACTGGCGAGCGAGGTCGTTAGTGGCGATGCGGCCCAGTCCGGACCACCGAACGGAATACCCGCTGAGAATGAAGATCATTTTCGCGATTTAGTCGAACACTCCATTGACTTGATCTGCACGCACGACCTGAACGGGCGTCTGTTGTCCGTGAACGAATTACCCGCCAAAATCCTGGGATACAGCAAGGAAGAGATGTTGCACAAGCCGATGCGGGATTTTCTGCTGCCGGAAGCGCGCGCGGAGTTTGACGAGGCGCTCGTCAGGCTGAGAAAAACCGGGTCGGTCAAAGGCGTGATGGTAGTGGTGACGAAGTCCGGCGAACGGAGGATTTGGGAATACTACAACACATTGAAGAGCGACGGAGTGCACGAGCCGATCGTGCGGGGAATGGCGCACGATATTACGGACCAAAAGCGGATGGAGAGAGCGTTACGGCGCTCGGAAGAGAAATTTTCAAAGGCATTTCTTTCGAGTCCGTACGCCATGGTGATTTCGGGGCTAGAGGACGGCAAGTTGATCGAGGTAAATGAGAGCTTTTTGCGGATCATGGGATTCGCGCGAGAAGAAGCGCTCGGCAAGACCGCGCTCGAACTGGGGATATGGATGCGGCCTGAAGAGCGGGAAGAGATCCTTGAGCAACTAATTGCAAAAGGGCGGGTACGCGGGCGGGACATCGCCGTTCGAACGAAGTCAGGGGAGAGGCTGGACGTAAATTACTGCGGAGAAGTGATTGAGTTGGGAGGGAAGAAGTGTTTGCTCTCGGTTTGTGAAGATGTCACCGCCCGGAGGCGGGCGGACGAGAAACTGCGGGAGTATGAAAAAGCGATCGAAGGAGTGGAGGAGATGATCTCGGTAGTGGGGAAGGATTATCGCTTTCTGCTGGCCAACCGGGCGTTCGTGACGTTCCGGGGCCGAACGAAAGAGGAAGTGGTCGGGCGGCTGGTGTCGGAAGTGGTGGGGGAAGGATTTTTCGAACAAGTGGTTCGGGCGAAGCTGCAGGAGGCCCTCAACGGAAGCGTAGTGAAATATGAGACACGTTACAAATACCCAGTGATAGGGGAGAGAGACATTCTCGTGACCTATCTTCCGATGAAAGACGGTGAAGGAGAGGCGAGAGTTGTATGCGTCTTGAGAGATATAACGGAGAGGAAGCGGACGGAAGAGGAATTGAGGCGGTTATCCGGGGAGTTGCTGCGGCTGCAAGATGAAGAGAGAAGGAAGATTGCGCGCGATTTGCACGATAGCACTGGGCAGGATCTGGTCGCGCTGGCGACGACATTGAGCCAGCTTCATGCAAGCATGCCCTCTGAAAATCGAAAATGGCGAAGGCAAATCGCGGAGTGCGAGGCGTTGGCATTGCGCGCCTTGCGAGAGGTGCGGACGCTCTCGTACCTGTTGCATCCACCCATGCTGGATGAGGCCGGCCTTGAGGATGCCGTAAGATATTTCGCCGGCGGATTTGAGGCGAGAACGGGCATCCAAGTGGCATTCGAGGTGGAGGGCGAATTTAGAAGGCTGCCAAGGGCAATCGAACTTGGATTGTTCCGGGTGGTGCAAGAAAGCCTGGTAAACATTCAGAGGCATTCTGGAAGCTTTGTGGCGAGAATTCGTTTGAGCGAGAGCGGCCGGAAAATCGTTTTGGAAGTGAGCGATCGGGGCCGCGGCATAGAAGCTTCGCAGGCGCGAAAGGACGGAACGAACGGGCACGGATTTGGGGTGGGCATTCCGAGCATGGAAGAGCGAGTGAAACACCTGGGCGGTATCCTGGAGATTGATTCGAGCGAGTGGGGAACGACGGTACGGGTGAGCGTGCCAACCAATGAAGAATGGAGCCAAGAAACTCAGGCTGCTGATTGCTGACGATCACGAGCTGGTGCGCCATGGAATCAAGAGCATTCTTGCGGCGCATCGGGGGTGGACGATTGCGGGCGAAGCGCGCGATGGCGAAGAAGCAGTAAGGATGGCGGAAGAGATCCAGCCGGACGTGGCGATTCTGGATGTTACGATGCCCAAACTGGACGGGTTGGAAGCAGCGCGCATCATCGCGAAGAAGTCTCCGAGAACACAAATCCTAATTCTGACGATGCATGAATCGGTGCAGATGCTGAGGCAGGCGCTGGACGCTGGTGCTAAAGGATATGTCCTTAAATCGGAGCTTGCGGCGGATTTGGTGAAGAGCGTCCGGAAAGCCGCGGAAGGAAAGCACTCTTTGACGACAAAGGTGTCTGAATTGGTGCTCCAGGGCTTTATATCGGGAGAAGGGGGAAGAAAGAGCCACGAGGAGCCCAAAGCCCAGCCGACACCCCGCGAGGTGGAAATTATCCGCCTGATGGCGGAAGGAAAGGCCAGCAAGGAGATTGGCACCCTGTTGAATATAGCGACGAGAACAGTGGAAGCGCACCGTGCTCAACTTATGAAAAAACTGGATCTGCACTCGACCGCGGAAGTAGTGCGGTACGCGATCCGGCAGAAGATCGCAGAAGCCTGAGAAGCGACGCAAGACAATCCCGCAAAAAACCATTTGAATTGTTTGGTGGCAGCGGCGGGAATTCTACGTATGTATATCTACCCTCTTGACACGTCCTGCGGGCAAGACTATCCCTAAGCACCCTCTAGGAGGCCAGCCCCATGAACCGAGTAGCGATGTGTGAAAACCAGGGATGCCGTTTCGTCCTCGATCTTCGCTTGGACGGCGCAACGATGGACGGCGTGCAGCGAATCGTCACGAAATGCCCGGAGTGCGGAAGCGGATGGTCATCGTCCTGCCCATACTGCTCGCAAGCTCTGAGCGTCAAGCTAGTTAAGGGACGGATGCTGACCGCGTGCTGCGGGCGCGGGCTGCATGAAGAAGTAGAAGTGGCTTGACGCATCCGAGTTTGCGGCCGAGCACTGCTGATCCTGGCGGTGACGGCGAGAGGCACGGGAAAACGCTGTTACGGAACGTGTAGCCGGGCTCGCAACGCAGACCGGCAGATGGACTGCGATGGGATTATCGGCGGGTGGAACATATTCCGCGGAATCGAACATCGTCCTCCGCTTAAATGAAGAGTGGAAGCAATCCCAGAAGAGCAAGTATCCCGAGCAAAAGAAGCGCCCGAATGCCTGTGCGGCGATCCGACAAGGCATAGCCGTAAATCCCTTTAACGACGTTGTTGCTTGCGGCAGCGATGGCGATAGCTGCCCCGGCGAGAGCCACGGGCGTTGTGGATGCGGATTGCGCCAAGCTCAAGATGAACGGATCCACGTCCGTCACGCCCATGACCGCGGCCAAGGTATACAGGCCCGCGCGGCCGAGGTAGAGAAGCGCGATGTGCGTGATATAGAGCATGGCGATAAAGAGCGCCGCGAAGAGGAAGGCGGCGCCTAGCTCGAGTGGATTTTTGGGCTGCAAGGCTTGCGTTGATTTGGAGTCCCCAGAGTCCTGAAGGCGCGTCCAGAGCCATCCGAAGAGAACAGGTGCGGCTCCCAGAAGCAAAAAGGCCAGGCCGAGGCGGTGCAAGAGTTGGCGACTGAAGATGGCGACAAGCGCCAACAGCCTGAAGTACATCATGCCGGAAGCCACGAGCATCGCTCCGGAGTAAAGATGAGGGCGCGGTTCCTCGCATCCTTTTTTCGCCAAGACAACCGTGGTAAGGGTGGACGAGTAGGCGCCGCCGAGCAGTGCGGCGAGCAGAACACCGCCGCGCCCCTTCGTGCGCAACTGGAGAAGATAGCTGCCATAGGAAATGGCGCTGACGGCAGCGACCACAAGCCAGGTCTTAAAAGGATTGAAACCAAACGAGCCAAAAACCTGGTTGGGGACGATGGGGAGGATGACGGCCGTGAGCAACAGAAACTTGGCAAAAGTCAGGACTTCGTCGCCAGGAACACGTTTGGCGATGCTCTCGAGTGCGGATTTCAATTCAAGGAGGGCTACGCCGAGAACCGTAAGGGTTGTGGCGACCCAATATAAGCCGTGGCAAACCAGAGCACCGAGAACGTAGGTCAGGAGGCCGGAGAGTTCGGTGGTCATGCCAGCGACTGTGGCGCCTTCCAACTTGTGGCGATAGGAAAGCCACAAAAACGAGCCAACCACCAGAAAACCAGCCGCGAGCAAAGGAAGATTTCCCGAGGAGACAAGACACACGGCGTAGCCAATCAGGCCGAGCAGCGGAAACGTGCGCACTCCGCCAAAGCGGTATTGGTCTGATTTGGCTTTCTGCTCTTCCCGTTCGAGCCCAATCAGGAAGGAGAGGAAGAGCACCAGAATGATTTCCGCCCCTTCTTTAGGGACGAATTGTGTGAGGGTCGTGCTCATGGCGGATAAGAGTGCGGGGATTTTCACTTTTCCGGTAGCGCAAAGCAAGAATATTCCGGCAGGGAATGGGTTGTTGATGGGAGGCCTTAGCAGGCGCGGTCGCGTCTCGCACGACTGTCTCCCCGGTTTGCAGTCACGATCGCACGAGGAAGCGCTGCTTTCAAATCTTGCTTAGGAAAACTTTCGGAGCTTGGGTTAGCATCAAAGGCGGGGCGGGACTGTTAGAACGCTCGAGGCGAGGCAGAGAACTCGTGGCGATTCGCACGCTGCGGCAATTAGGCGACCCGGTGCTTCGAGAGCGGGCGAGGCCCATTGCGGATCCACGAGATCCGGAGATTGGCGCGCTGATTGAAGATTTGGCGGACACGCTCGCGCACTGGAAGAACACGACGGGATACGGGAGAGGAATTGCGGCGCCGCAGATTGGCGAGCTTGCGCGCGTAATTTTCCTGCAACTGCCCGGGGCAGAACCGTGGACACTCGTGAATCCGGAAATCGTTAGCCGGAGCGAGGAAAAGATAGTCGTCTGGGATGCGTGCCTGAGCTTTCTTTCCATTTTCATGAAGGTCGAGCGGTACCGCGAAATTTCGGTTCGTTACCAGGACCCAAATGGAAACTGGCACGAGATAGAAGCCGGGGAAGCGCGGGATTTGGCGGAGTTGTTGCAGCACGAGATCGATCATCTGGACGGCGTGCTGTGCCTGGACCGCGTGACGGATATTCGCACGGTGTGCACGCGGGAAGAGTTCGAAAAGAGATATCGCGATGCAAGTCCGTATGCGGTGGCAAGCGCGGGAACATCCTCAAATGAATGAAGCATCCAAGCCGGCTCGAGTCGCGGAGGAAAGCGACGAGATGCACTACACCATCGTGACGAGTCCGGTTGGGCCGTTGCTCCTCGCGGGAGATGCGGCCGGACTACACTTCGTTAATTTTCAAACTGGCCGCACGCCGAGGTCGCCCGAACGAAACTGGATCGAAGGGCGCGCGGCATTCAAGGAAGTGATCCGGCAACTCCGCGCCTACTTCGCCGGGAAACTGCAGAAGTTCGATTTGCCGCTTATATTGGACGGAACTGAGTTTCAGCTTCGCGTTTGGCGGGAGCTTCAGAAAATTCCATATGGCGAAACGATGAGTTACTGCCAGATTGCGAGGCGGATTGGAAATCCAGAGGGGGCGCGGGCGGTAGGCTTGGCCAATGGTTCGAATCCCATCCCAATTATTATTCCGTGCCATCGCGTCATTGGGAACAGCGGGGAATTGCGTGGATTTGGCGGGGGATTGCCAGTGAAGAAAAGTTTGTTGGCGCTGGAGAGCCGGCAGTTGAGTTTTCTTTAGTTTAGTCCGACCGTTGTTCAGAGCGGCCGCTCTGGACCAATTTCAAAATTCTTTTTGAACATTTAAGAATACCCGGGGTTTTACTGGGCATAGCTCGCTGCTGAATAAATCCGTAGGGCTGCCCACATAAAAATGAGCCAGTCGCAGTTCGGACAGAGCCCGTGCCGCGTTTTGAGGGCCGGCTGGATTTGGTGAGAGGCGCTGCGCGTGGTAGAAACGGACCCGGGAGAAAAAAAAGGATGGGCCACGAAAAAGTCAGGTGGGGAGTGTTAAGCACGGCGCGCATCGGGGTGAACAAGGTCATTCCAGGAATGCAGGCAGGGAAGTGGAGCGAGGTGGTGGCGATTGCGTCGCGCGAGGGAGAGAAGGCGGAAAGCGTGGCGCGGAAGCTGCGCATTCCGAAGGCGTACTGGTCGTATGAAGAATTGCTGGCTGATCCCGACGTCGAGGCGGTTTACATTCCGCTGCCGAATCACCTTCATGTGCCGTGGTCCATTAAAGCGGCGGAAGCGGGGAAGCACGTCTTGTGCGAAAAACCTGTCAGCTTGAACGTGGCGGAAGCGAGAGCGCTCCTCGAAGCGCGCGAACGCACCGGAGTGAAGATTGGCGAAGCGTTCATGGTTCGAACGCATCCGCAGTGGCTGCGCGCGAGAGAACTCGTTCGGAGCGGAAGGATTGGAGACCTGCGGGTCGTGATGGGCGCATTCAGTTATTTCAACCGGGAGCCGGCCAATATTCGGAATGTAGTGGATTTGGGCGGCGGGGGAATGTACGACATCGGGTGCTATCCGATCAATACGTCGCGCTTTGTTTTTGGCGATGAGCCTGTACGGGTAATTGGGTTGATGGAGCGGGATCCAGAATTCAAGGTCGACCGGCTGGCGTCAGTGGTGATGGAGTTTCCATCGGGGCAGGCATTATTCACGTGCAGCACGCAGTTGGTGCCTTATCAACGGATGCATTTTCTGGGAACCAAAGGGCGAATCGAGATTGAGATTCCTTTCAATGCGCCTCCCGATCGCGCTTGCCGAATCTTCGTGGACGACGGCCGGGATGTTTTTGGGGGAGGCGTGACGACGGAGTCATTGCCCAAGTGCGATCAATACACGATTCAGGGAGATTTGTTTTCGAGGGCGATACGCGGTGAAGGGGACGTGCCGGTTTCGATTGAGGATGCGATCACCAATATGGCGGTCATTGAAGCCATCTTCCGCTCGGCTGAAACGGGGAGATGGGAAAGGCCGAGGCCAGGGTAAGCGCTCTTACGCAATCGGCGAAGCGATTTCAGCGGGTTCGGAATTGCCGCGCCAGGCCACCGGTTCGATGGGGCCAATCACGAAAGCCCAGGAGAAAGCTCCAGCCAGAAGTACTGCCGCGGCCATTGCGAAGGCCCAGAAGAAATGGCCGGTGCGCTGGACGATCAGTCCGGTGAGCGCGGGTGAGGCAATGCCCGCAAAGTTTCCGACGAAATTCTGCAATCCGCTCCATTTGCCCGCCGCGAGGGGGCCAGCCAGAGTTTGCGTGATGGCCCAGAGGTTGGAAGTGCAAAGGCCGGCGGCGGCGCACGTAGCAAACAGGAAGACGATCGCCAGCCGGGGGTCCGACGCGAAGACGACAACCGCGATGCAGAAGCATGAGGCTGCAGCGAGTCCGGTGGCGGTGAACGTCTTTCGAACGCGAGTCGTGCTGCCGCCATGCGCCAGCCACAGATCGGAAATCCAGCCGGAGATGAGGGCGGAGACGGCGAGCGTCAAATACGCAGCGCCGCCAATTTTTCCCATTTTTTCCATGGAGAAATGCCGCTCTCGAACGAGGAAAAATGGAAGCCAGGTTAAGAGGAAGTAGGAAAGATAGTTGTAAGAAAAAAGCCCAGCAAAAGTTCCCCAAGCGGAGCGATGGCGGAGTATTTCAAGAATATCGGGAGCGCGTTCGAATGCGGCGATCGGAAGACCTGGTCCTTTCGGCATAAGCGCAACCCAGGGAATGAGCCACATTAGGCACAAGAGCCCCAGGCCGACAAAGATTGGCCGCCAGCCGTAGCGGGCCATCAAAATTGCGCCGAAAAAAATTCCGAAGGCGGGTCCTCCGGCGATGCCCGCGGCGATCAGCGAGTTGGCGCGCCCGCGGACAGACTCGGGAAAATGCTTGGCAAGAATTTTGCTGTAGGCCGGAAACGCGACGGATTCGCCCACACCGAGAAACAAACGGACGATCAAAAGCAGGATGAAACTGTGGACAATGCCGGTAACGGCGGTGGCGGCGGACCAGAGAAAAAATCCGGCGGCAATCACCCAATTTACGTCGAAGCGGTCAACGAGCCATCCGGAAACAATTTGAAACGCGGCGTAGGTCCAGAAGAAGGAGGAAAGCAGGAGGCCCAACTGGCCGGCGGACAAATTGAGCTCGCTTTTGAGAGCCGGAGCAGCAATCGAGAGGCTGCCGCGGTCAATGTAATTGATGAAGACGGAGAGCGCCAGAAGCGCGGCGACAGTAGAGAGGCTGGAAGAGAGAGACAGCCGTGGCGAGGAATTTGAGGCTGGCAAAGTGCGTGGAGCAAAGTCTGGCATCGATTGGCGGCTCCAGATGAACGGATAAAACAGTCTGCCGTTACCTGTGCCTGGGCCGCAGCGAACTCTACACAGCGCTGCGAAAAGCGTCTACCTGAAATTGAAAAGCTAGGAGAGGCAGGTTACCGGAAGTTTCAAGGATTCATGTAGGTTCGGCGGGGATTTAGGAATCGAGCCGAAAAGGGCGAGCGCCCCGGCCGCCATCAGCGCTGCTTCAGATTGGCAAGAAAGGAAGCCAGTGCCTGGGCGGGCGCGTGAAAGGCCAGCAGGAAAAGAGATGCAGCACCGTAGATGGCGAGCCGAAGTCTCATACTCGTAAAACACCATTGAGCGCCAAAGGTTGCAGCATTTGCCCGGATACCTGGTGGGCTCAAGAAGGCTGGCGAAAAGTGACACCGTCCATCTGAGCCAGCTCAAAGTGGCGGACGCGGCGGTCGTAATCGGTTAAAAGCTCGGCTGCTGCCTTGTCTACTACTGCGATTTCACGATCCGGGCCAGCGAAAGCATCGATTGCTTGCGACGATTGCCAAATGGACATAACCAGAATCTCGACAGAGTCCTGATGCGGGCGGACAAGCACGCTGGCCGAAACATAACCGTCATGTTTCTTGAGAGTGGGGAGCACGTGTTGCCAAAAGTGCTCGAGATAGTGAGTTGACTGCAAATTCGACGCACGGGCCGACCACAAACGGGCAATCATTCCAGAATGGCTCCTATTCGTTTCCAATAACGACGGTCCACGGCCGGATCTCCCACGTCTTCACTAATCCATTGATTACGTAGGGATCTTTGCGCACAAACTCCTGCACCGGACCGGGATCAGCCGTTCGAAAGACCAGCAAGGCGCCGTCGGGGGGATCAGCGAGCGCTCCCGCCAGGACCAGCTGGCCATTAGCGTGCGCCTCGCGCGCAAGCCGCAAATGCTCTTCGCGGAACGGGGTTCGCCGCTGGACGAATTCCGGTACGACCTCGCGATAAAAAAGTGCGTAGTAACCCATTTGCACTCCTTCGTTTGCCGGACGGCAATTGGTTGGATGACGGACTGCGACCAAAGGATAAAAATTATAGATGATTGCACGCCTACCACGAATGGAGAGCGGCGCTGCTCCGTCGGGTAAGCGTGCGATTCGGATCAACCGCCCGCAATGGAGGGCACGAGCAGGACGCGGTCCCCTTCGTTTAGCGAGCATGCCTCTCCGCCGAGAAAACGAATGTCTTCCTCATTGAGATAGACATTCAGGAATTGGCGGATTTGACCTTGTTCGTCGCGAACGTGGCGAGAAAGAGCAGGGAAGCGTGTAGTCAGGTCGTTGAGCGCTTCGGCAATGGTCGTGGCGCTACAATCCACTTTGGGCACGCCATCGGTAAAGCGCTGGAATGCAGTCGGTATTTCGATTGTGATGCGCATATTCGTTTGTTCTCCTTAGCTGGCCGAAGCGGCGGCGGCCGCAAGATGACTTTCGAGGTAGGCTTCGAAAGCGTCGAGGCGTGGCGCGATGGCGTCGGTCAAAGGAAATTCAGCGACGATCGCGTCGGTGGTCTTCAGGCCATTTCCTGTGATGCAGATGACGGTCGTTTCTTCCGGCCGGATGCGGCCTTGCTGGATCAGTTTCTGTGCGACCCCCGCCGTGACTCCGCCAGCGGTCTCCGTGAACACTCCTTCGGTCTCGGCGATGAGCTTGATGGCGGCTACGATCTCCGGATCGGAAACATCCTCAGCCCAGCCACCGCTCTCACGAATCTGTTGCATGGCAAACGGCCCGTCGGCAGGGTTGCCGATCGCGAGCGAGCGCGCAATCGTATTTGGGCGCTGCGGTTCAAAGCGATCGAGATTGCGCTTCACACCATCGGAGATCGGCGAACAGCCCGTGGCCTGCGCGCCAAAAAATTTTACGGGTTTTGCCTCCACCCAGCCCAGGGTCACCAGTTCCCGGAAGGCCTTTGCAATTTTCGTGATGAGCGCGCCACCGGCCATCGGCACGACCACGTTGTCTGGCAGTTTCCAGCCAAGCTGCTCGGCAATCTCAAAGCCATGAGTCTTCGAGCCTTCCGAATAATAGGGGCGCAAATTTACGTTGACGAGTCCCCAAGGGAGCTTGTCCGCGATCTGCGTGCAGAGACGGTTGACGTGATCGTAGTTTCCCTCGATTCGGACGATCCGCGCTCCGTACACGGCCGCATTCAAAATTTTTGCCGGCTCGAGATCCGCAGGAATGAAGACACACGCGTCAAAGCCCTGCTGCGCGGCCTGCGCGGCAACCGCGTTGGCGAGGTTGCCCGTGGAAGAGCAGCCCACCGTTTCCAGGCCAAAGCGCCGGGCAGCGGCGAGCGCGGTTCCCACTACGCGATCCTTGAAGGAAAGAGAAGGGAAACAGACCGCGTCATTTTTCAGATAGAGCTTTTCCAAACCCCAATGCGAAGCCAGATTTCGCGCTTCGACGAGCGGCGTGCCGCCGATGGCGCCCTTCGGAGAAAATTCCGCTTCCAGCGGCAATAATTCCGCGTAACGCCACATCGTAAAAGCGCGGCCAGCCAGATTTTCCCGTCGCGCCTTTTTCTTCAGGGAATCGTAGTCGTAGGTCACTTCAAGCGGAGAAAAGCAATCTTCGCAGTAAGAACGAGGAATGTTGCCCCAGGACTTGCCGCAGGCCTTACATCGCAACTCAAATAGCTCAGACATGAATCACCTTGTTTTCTATCGACATTTACACTTGGTAGTGATTCAGGGCAGCAGGAGGCCAACAAAAAACCCTCCGTGCCAAAGCGCTCGGAGGGTCTCAGAAATTCTTCTGGGAAACTCTACAGCTCTTTAGCAGTTTTTTACGTGGAGCAAGTTGCCCTAAATCGCCACGTGTCGCCGCAACCGCAGCTTCCTTATTTTTGCTGGAGGGCGCGGACCTTGTCAAGAACTCTTTGGGTTGCTTGCGAATGTTGTTTGCCCTGAAACAGGGAACTCACTTCCAATACGGTAAAAACAACAAAATCAGTGGCTCGCGCGTCTAACTTTTCTATGGGGCGGAGATTCCGGGCGGCAGGCGGATGAGTCGCCCGTCCACATGGGCAGTAACTTTCAAGCGCGGCAAGTTTACGGCGCGACTCCTCGCTCTGGCCGGTGTTACAATTGAGCGGGGGAGTGTGCATCGAATTTTCGCCGACGGGCCGGATGCAGCAACCTTAAGAACGACGGGCATTTAGCCGTCGCAGTCAGGAGCGGTCAAAATGGGTGAGCAAGTAAAAGAATTTTTTGGATGGGCGCGGCGACGAAAGCTGCTTGCGACTGGATTCGTGAGCTTGACGCTGGTGATTGGCATCGTCCTTGGCTCGCTTATCTCCGGCCGCGTTTCCGCCATGAAGCCGTTTGGCGGCACGGATGCTGCCCGTCTCACTGTTCCGGACCCGATTCCTTCCGCTAATTCATTTTCGGGCATTGTGAACCGGGTTGAGCCGGCGGTCGTCAATATTGCCACCACGCAGGTGCTCGAACGTAAGCCCTCCAGCCGCAAGCACCGCGCGGCGCCGGATAACCCCGACGACCAGAATGATCCGATGCAGGATTTCTTTGACCGCTTCTTCGACGGCCGCCAGGACGCACCTCCGCAGGCCGAGCGCAGCCTCGGTTCGGGCTTGATCGTGGATAAGCGGGGTTACATCCTCACGAACAACCACGTGATCGAAAACGCCACCAAAATCCAGGTCCAACTTAACAATGATACGGCGCGCTACATCGCCAAAGTCATCGGCGCGGATGATGACACGGACCTTGCTGTAATCAAGATTGACTTGAACAAGGATCTGCCTACGGCCAAGCTGGGCAACTCTGATGGGGTTCAAGTGGGCGACTGGGTTCTAGCCATTGGCAGCCCCTTCGGATTGCAAGCCACCGTGACCGCCGGAATCATCAGCGCGAAGGATCGCAACGGCATCGGAGGAACGGCACACCAGTTCCAGCGCTTCTTGCAGACTGACGCGGCGATCAACCCGGGGAATTCGGGCGGGCCGCTGGTCGATTTGGCGGGCCAGGTCATCGGCATCAACACGGCGATTATTACGGGGAGCCGGGGCTACGAGGGAGTTGGCTTTGCCGTGCCTTCCAAGACGGTCATTGACGTTTACAACCAACTTGTCGAGCACGGTAAAGTGACGCGCGGTTCGATCGGCGTTAGCTTCCACGAAGATCTGGGCACGAACCCGATCACGCTGAAGTCGCTGGGCGCGCCGTATGGCGTGGCCATTGAAAGCGTCGAACCGGGCAGCCCCGCGGAGAAAGCGGGACTGAAGGGCGGCGACGTGATTACGAGCGTCAATGGGCATCCAGTCAAGACCGGCAATGACCTTGTGAATCCCATTGCCCAAGCTCCAGTTGGCAGCAAGGTGACGCTGACCTACATCCGCGACCATTCTGAGAAGCAGGCAACCGCGGTTGTTGCGGACCGCACACACGTGTTCCCGACAGTGGCCGGCAACCTGGATGACCAGCAGGGCGAGCCGGCTCCCAGCGAATTTGGCCTGCGGGTGGACAATCTCACCACGGATCGTGCGCAACGATTTGGCATGGATGGCATGAAGGGCGTCATCGTCACGGATGTGGACCCCGCCAGCTTTGCCTCCGACGACCTGGGCTTCGCTCGCGGCGACGTGATTACTGAAATTAATCACCAGCCGATATCTTCTCTGGCGGACTACCGCGCGGCGGTTTCAAAATTGAAGTCGGGAGATTCGGTCGTGTTCAAAGTGTTGCGCAGGCAAGATAGCGATCGAGTTCTAACCGAGTTCCTCTCCGGCGTCGTGCCGTCGGAGAATCCGCAGTAAGTTGAACCTCGGGCGAAACGCACTATCTTCATTTTGCGTGCCCGGAAACATATGCTGAGCCTTAGAGCGATATCCCTGACCCTGACGATGCTGCTGGCCGCGAGTTTGTCCATGGCCGTGCCTGCGGCTCGAGGCGGCAAGTCTCCGCAGTCTACCGCAGCGAAGCACAGCACTCGCTCGACTCATGCGCGGCGCACTCGCCGGCATAGCCGGCGTCAGCGTGGACAGCGCGCGCCAACCGCCGATCGCATCTCCGAGATTCAGACCGCGCTCGCGAAGGATGGTTCTTTCCCCGGCACACCCAACGGCAAGTGGGACGCCTCGACAGTCGCAGCGATGAAGCGCTTCCAGGATGCCCATGGGCTGAATCCCACCGGCAAGCTGGACGCTCTTACCTTGCAAAAGCTGGGGCTGGGCTCTCAAACAACTGGAGTTGCTCCGCCGCTTCCTCCTACGACCTCAACCTCTGTGTCAACCGGACCTTTGCCGATTGCGCGACGTTGAATTTGAACGGCAGCGCTTCACAATTTCTTTCAGCTTGACCTCGAAAGCCCATTCTTAGGCACGGTTTCCTGCTTTAAGGAATTGATTCTCCAAGCGTTCGCGCGAGTCTCCATTTTTCTTGCTGGAACTGGCAATCCGTGGTTTTATGTGGTCTCGAGTGGTCATGCGATTTGAAGCCCAAGTGGTTATTGCCAGGTACCAGTTCGTCGGGGAAATTTAACCTATCGTGCCGGTCAGACTCCATGTGGATTCATTCCGTTAGACCTGTGCCTACTTTTTCCAGCATATTCGCAACAGGCGGAGAAATCTTCGGCGTGCCTCCAACTGTTTTCTGGCCCTATTGTTTGGGTGCGATAGTTCTGGTCATTGGTCTCTACTGCATCCTCAGATACGATCTGCCCCAATCTCGCGGACTTGACCGGGTGCTTCTGCCAACGCGGATATTCTATGCGATCCCGATTGCAGTGTTTGCCGGCGAACATTTCACCGTTCCGCGAGAGATCGGTTCGATGATCCCTCACTGGATCCCGGGGCATCTCTTCTGGGCCTACTTTGTCGGGATTGCCCTCTTTGCAACGGGCTTGAGTTTTGCCACGCGGCAGCTATCTGGACTTTCCGGGACGCTGCTTGGGACCATGTTTTGCCTGTTTGTGGTACTGCTCGATCTTCCCGCCGCTGTGACGCATCCACACAATCGAATCACCTGGATCTTGGCTCTTCGGGAGCTTTCCTTCGCTGGCGGCGCATTCGCCTTCGCCGGATTCGAGAAGCGGAGTGCTTCACCCGGCTCAGGTTCCGGGCTGATTCAAGCCGCCCGGTACATCATTTCCATCCCCGCGATTTTCTATGGCGTCGAACACTTCTTATATCCGGCCTGCGTTCCCGGTGTTCCCCTGGCAAGGATTACTCCCGCTTGGATTCCGGGCCGATTGATGGCTGCGTATCTTTGTGGCGCGAGCCTGATCATTTGCGGGGTACTCATCCTTTTGAACAAGCATGCGCGGCTGGCTGCGGCAGTGCTTGGGGCGGTCATCTCGTTGATCGTCTTGTGGATCTACCTCCCCATTCTTATTGCGGCACTCGGGGACATCGGAAACGGGGTCAATTATTTTGCGGACACCCTTTTCTACGCCGGTACGATTCTTTTGTTGGCGCTCGCGCTGCCGGGAGAGACGCCTGCAAATGCGTAAGCCCTCTGGATTAGGTATGCTTTTGGTAGGGACCGGACTGAGAAGGTTCGGTGAAAGGAGTTAAGAAATGCGAATGTCATCCACCGTATTGGCTCTGGGGATCGTCCTCTTCTTCTCGGCGGATGCCGCCGCTCCTGGAGCGCAGACTCCGCAGAAACCAGCGGCTACTGCTGAGCGCGTGCCTGTGCTTGTCGAACTCTTTACTTCGGAGGGTTGCTCAAGTTGCCCGCCCGCTGACCTCCTCCTCGAGAAACTAGAAGAAATCCAGCCCGTGCCGGGCGCCCAGATCATCGGTTTGGAAGAGCACGTGGATTATTGGAACCACGACGGCTGGATTGATCCTTTCTCAGATCCGGAATGGACCTCGCGGCAACAGCAGTACGTGAGCAAATTTAAAGAGAACACAGCGTATACGCCCGAAATGGTTGTGGATGGCGAGAGCGGCTTTACCGGGGACAACTCCCGAGCGGCTGTACTGACCATTCGGAAAGAGTCAGCGCAACCGAAAGCGCAAGTCGTCATCTCGTCGGAACCTTCTTCCAAGAAAGATGCCGAACGGATTGAAGTTCGTGTAGCCGGCGCTTCCAACGCCGTGGCGCAAGAACCCGCTGACGTCTGGCTGGCTGTGACGGAATCCGGTTTGCAATCCGACGTCACTGCGGGCGAAAACTCGGGCAAGGACGTCCATCACGCGTCCGTCGTTCGTTCCTTCCACAAGCTCGGAACTCTTAATGCCAAGGATGCTTCTTCTTTCGATGTCCATCAGGACGTAAAGCTCAAATCCAGCTGGAAGAAAAGCAATCTGCGTATCGTTGTTTTTGTTCAGGAGCGCAAGAGCCTCCGTATTCTTGGAGTAGCTCAAGCTCCTGTTGCAGGCTAAATTCTAAGACGCCAAAGCGTCCGATGAATCCGGCGGAGTGGCTATTTATTCCTCAGCCGTTTCGAGGTCTTGACTCGCCGCCGCTTCGGTTTGACGCGTTCATCTGCGGACGGTAAACTTTCTCTTCCGCGCGATGCCGCCAATTGCTCCCTCTCGCAAGCGCATCGGTATTCACAGTTCATCTCTTCTATTGAATTAAGGAGTCTCCATGGCCACCGCCGCTGCACCTCGCGTTTTCAAGAACTTCATCAACGGGGAATGGGTCGAAGCTTCCAGCGGGAAAGCTTACGAAAACCGCAACCCGGCGAACACCGACGAGTTGATTGGCATGTTTGTCTCCTCGACTTCAGCCGATGTGGACGCAGCCGTCGAGGCGGCCAAGTCTGCCTACGAAAAGTGGCACTTGTTTCCTGCTCCGAAGCGGGCCGAGATTCTTTTCCACGCGGCTGAACTCCTGATCCAGCGCAAGGACGACCTCGCGCGGGATATGACTCGGGAAATGGGAAAAGTTCTTGCCGAGACGCGCGGGGACGTCCAGGAAGCCATTGACATGACCTACTACATGGCTGGAGAAGGGCGCCGCCTGTTCGGCCAGACCACCCCCTCTGAACTCCCGAATAAATTTGCGATGAGCGTGCGCCAGTCCATAGGAGTCTGCGGCCTCATTACGCCCTGGAATTTTCCCATGGCGATTCCGTCCTGGAAGATGATGCCCGCATTGATTTGTGGCAACACGCTCGTCCTGAAGCCCGCGGAGGATACGCCGCTTTCTTCGTATCATCTGGTGCAGGTTCTCACGGAGGCCGGGATTCCGCCCGGCGTCATCAATCTGGTCAGCGGAGATGGCCCCGGCGCCGGCGCTCCATTGGCAAAAAACAAGGACGTGCCAGTGGTCAGTTTTACAGGCTCCAGTTCGGTTGGCCGCCTGATCGCGGAAGCATGCGCGCCTTCGTTTAAACATTGCAGCCTCGAAATGGGCGGCAAGAACATCATCATCGTGATGGATGACGCCAATCTCGATCTCGCCGTAGATGGCGCGATTTGGGGCGGTTTTGGCACAACCGGCCAGCGCTGCACGGCCGCCAGCCGGGTCGCGGTTCACAAGAGCATTTACCACGAATTCGTTTCGCGATTTGTCAGTCGCGCCAAGTCTTTGAAAGCCGGCGACGGCCTCGATTCGACTGTGGATATGGGGCCGTGCATCAACGAGCAGCAACTCAAAACTGTTATGAGTTACGTGGAGATTGGAAAGAATGAAGGCGCCAAGCTCCTCACCGGCGGAAATCGTTTGGAAGGCGGCGAGTACGCCAAGGGCTACTTCCACGCGCCTACCGTCTTCGGCGATTGTTCCTCTAAGATGCGCATTGCACAGGAAGAGATTTTCGGACCTGTGGTCTCTCTCATACCGGTCGAGAGTTTTGATGAAGCCATCGAGGTTGCCAACGGCGTCGCCTACGGCTTGTCCGCCTCAATCTACACGCGCAACGTCAATCAGGCATTCCAAGCCGCGCGCGATCTCTACACCGGAATTGTCTACATCAACGCACCGACCATCGGCGCTGAAACGCACTTGCCTTTTGGCGGAACGAAGCAGACGGGCAATGGCCACCGCGAGGCGGCCATCTCGGCGATCGATTTCTTTTCGGAATGGAAAACCATTTACATCGATTATTCCGATAAGCTTCAGCGCGCCCAAATTGATAACAATTAGTTGTCATTGAGCTATCTTCTGAGTTATCTTTCGCGCCAGTCCGATGGCCACTCGGCGCGAACTTCAGAGACTTGCTTGCCTCCGGCTAAAAGAAGCGGAAGCACTGTTTGATGCAGGCTGCTATGATGGCTCTGCTTATCTCTGCGGCTATGTGGTTGAACTTGCGCTGAAGGCGGCCATTTGTACGACCCTCGGACTCGACGACTATCCTGAAGAGCGGCTAAGGAGGGCTTTCAGTACCCACAACTTCGAGGATTTGAAGCTTCTTGCAGGTATGGACCAGTCGTTTACCAAAGCTCCGATGCTTCTTGCGAATTGGTCGGTGGCTTCAAAATGGAAACCTGAGCGCAGGTACGAGCCCGAAGGAACATATGATCAAGCAGCTGCCAGAGAAGTCTTGGAAGCGGTAAGGACATATCCTGACGGAGTTCTAGCATGCCTGTCTTCACATTGGTAACGGATGTTCGCAAGGTGGTAGAAACCCTGCGAAACACATACGGTGAATACCACCTAGCGATGCTCTACAATTCCGCCACGCTCGACTCGCCTACAAATTGGAACCTGATTATTTCATCGGATTGGGCGGACGGCCTTGGGGTTGCGGAAGCGACTCGGCGCATAGCCAAGGAGCTGCACCTGAGCGTGGGGATTGAGAACCGAACTGCGGTCTCCAGAATCACTGTCTTGAAGACTACCGATCCGTTCGTGCGCGACATGACCCAGCTTTATCTGGTCCCGGGTGGCCAGCTTCCGCTAAGTCCGGTGGTAGCTGGCGGAATCACGGAAGGTGCTGGATTTGTATTTCATTCCCGGCCGGAGGTCCCAGCGTAGGGTCGTGTTACCTTCGGAATGCAGTGATTCATCGCGTTGACGCTGCTTGACACGCTTCCTACAATAGATGTAACGCTCTCGCGCCCTGCGCGGTGCGCCGCTATGCGAAATCCAGCTCTACAGGAACGCCGTAACCGCCAGATTCTTGCGGACCTCGTGCGTGCCTACATCGAAACCGGCGAGCCCGTTTCCTCTCGCGCTATCTCGAAGCGCTACGAGGAGACCCTGAGTACCGCGACCATCCGCAACGTGATGGCCGACCTTGAGGATGGCGGTTTTCTCTACCAGCCGCATACTTCCGCCGGTCGCGTTCCCACTTCCGCCGCTTACCGCTTTTTCGCTCAGGAAATTGCGTCTCAGGCGACGCTGACAGTCGAGGATCGGAACTGGATTCAGCGCGAGATGGGCGGCGCGAAAACCGCCTCGGAAATTACCGAGCGTGCCGGCCATGTGCTTGCGGAAGTTTCCAACGGGCTGGGCATCGTCGTTTCTCCTCCGATCGGCAAAACGGTTCTCGAGCATGCACGGATGTGGCTAATCCCCGATGGCCGCGTCGTAGTCGTTCTGATCTCCAACGGCGGCGCCACGCGCGACAAAATTCTCCGGCCCATTCGCCCCTTCTCCCAGAAGGAACTCGACGCTACGGCGGAATTTCTCAATCGCCATTATTCCGGCTGGACTCTCGAAGCGATTCGAGGAGACTTGCTGCAAAAACTCGCCACGGACCGCGAACAGTATGAAGGTCTTATCGGCAACGCTCTGGCTCTGTGGGATCCCGCCATGCTTGGGGATAGTCAATCCACGCAAGTCCACGTGGAGGGTACGGCCCAAATCGCCGGCTCCCCCGAATTCGCCAATCAAACACAACTGCGCGAATTGCTTGAGGCCATCGAGCAGAAGCACCGCTTGGTCAGCGTGCTCAACGCATGCATCGAGACTCCTGAACCGGTTCACGTACAAATTGGCATCAAGGAAATTTCGCAGGCTGGCGAGAATCTCGCCATCATTAGTGCGCCGTATTCGCGCAACGACCTCGTGCAGGGTACACTGGGTATTCTCGGCCCCACGCGCATGCCCTATGAGCGCGCCATGACCGCGGTGGCCTATGTGGCCCAGCTCTTCAGCGAAGTGTTGAACAAATTTTGAAACGCATATTCCAGAGGAGATTCGGTACGGTGCCTGAAAAAGATGACGCGGCCCAGGTCAGCGAACCTGGCCCGAACGAAGATACCAGCGTTGCCGCGGATTCCGCCGCGGCGGACGCCGAGTTGTCCAAACTCGCGAACGATCTCAATGAACTCCGCCAAACCCTGGTTCGGCGCCAGGCCGATTTCGATAATTACCGCAAACGGATCGAGCGCGAACGCGCAGAGGATGCCAAGCGGCACACGGCCCGCGTGATAGAGGGCTTGATTCCCGTCATTGACGGTTTCGAGCACGCGCTCGCCGCCCACCGCGAGGCCGCGTATGACGGTTATCGCAAGGGTTTCGAGCTCATTTACAAGCAGCTCATTGAGAATGTAACTCGTCTTGGAGCTGAGCGCGTCGATCCGCTCGGCAAACTCTTCGACCCGCATCTTCATCAAGCGATGGATCGCATGGAAACCTCGGATCACGCCGAAGGCACCATCGTGCAAGTTTTCCAGCCGGGTTACGTTTTTCACGGTCGCGTCCTTCGCCCCGCCATGGTCCGCGTAGCGGTTCATCCGGGCGGCGCATCGAAGGAAGCAGCCAATTAACGCGACTCAAATCAACACAGGAAATTTGAAAGTAAGGGGACCGAATGTCAAAAGGGAATCAACGTGATTTTTATGAAGTGCTTGGGGTAACCCGCACCTCCAGCGTCGAAGAAATCAAATCCTCTTACCGAAAAGCCGCATTGAAGTGGCATCCCGACCGCAATCCAGAAAACAAGCAGGAAGCCGAAGAAAAATTTCGTGAGTGCACGGAAGCGTATAGCGTGCTCAGCGACCCGGAGAAGCGCGAAGTTTACGACCAGTATGGCCATGCCGGTTTGTCCGGCGCGGGCGCTGGAGTGGACTTCAACAGCACCGTCTTCCGCGATTTTCACGATATCCTCGGCGATTTTTTCGGCTTCGAAGATCTTTTCGGCGGGGCCGGCCGCCGTTCTCGCCGGGCGCAACGCGGCGCCGATCTTCGCTACGACATGACTCTCAGCTTTGAAGAGGCGGCCACTGGCGTCACCACCAAAATAAAAGTCCCTCGCCAGGAGTTCTGCGAATCCTGCAACGGGACCGGCGCCAAGAAGGGAACCGGCGTAGTCGCCTGCCAGACTTGCGGAGGTCGCGGCCAGCTCGCCTATCAGCAGGGGTTCTTCACGATTTCGCGGACTTGCCCCGCCTGCCAGGGCGCTGGACAGCTTGTTCGCGAACGCTGCCCCGATTGCCGCGGTCAAGGCCGCATCGAGCGCGAAAAGACAATCGAGCTGCGTATTCCTCCCGGAGTGGATTCCGGCACGCGCCTGCGCGTCGCCGGCGAAGGCGAGCCCGCTCCTCGCGGCGGAGCACCCGGCGATCTCTATGTCGTTCTCGACGTAAAGGAACATTCTTTCTTCGAACGTCGTGGTGCCGACCTCTATTGCACCATTCCGATCAGTGTCGTCCAGGCGGCCCTCGGTGCCGAACTTCAAGTTCCCGGATTGAATGGGGACGAGCGCTTGAAGATTCCCGAAGGCACACAAAGCGGCGCTGTTTTCCGCATCAAGGGCAAAGGTCTTGCCGACCCGCGCGGAGGCGGTAAGGGCGATCTTTACTATCACGTTCGCGTGCTTACGCCCGCCAAGCTCTCGCGCGAACAACGCAAGCTACTCGAACAGCTCGGGGCTACTTTGAAAGTCGAGAACAAGCCCGCCGACCGCAATTCCTCGATCTTCGACAAAGTCAAAGACATCTTCGGTTAGTTTTGCAATGCTGCGGTAGAATTTCCGCCGTGCGTCGCAGATTCTTCGTCGATCTCTTCGAAGGCGCCTCCGCAAGGATGGAAGGCGAGGCCGCCCACCATCTTGCACGGGTTCTTCGCGCTCAAACCGGCCAACTCTACGAGTTGAGCGACGGCTCCTCGGCATTCCTCGCCCGCATTGAATCCGTTACGCACGATTGCGTCGAGTTCAAATTACTCGATCCGCTCCCCGCGCCACACTCAGCCATCGAACTCACACTCCTCGTTTCCATCGTTAAGTTCGATTCGTTCGAATGGGCGCTTGAGAAGGCCACGGAACTCGGCGTCACGAAAATCGTTCCGCTTGCTTCGGCGCGCAGCGACAAACCCCTGCTCGCAGCGGCCGCAAAACGCGCTGACCGCTGGCGCAAAATTCTTCTCGAATCCTCGCAACAATCCCGCCGCCTCCGTTTGCCTACTCTCGAGAGTCTTGCCTCTCCGGCCACCGCATTCTCTTCGGCCATAGCCGATCTTCGCGTTCTTCTTTCCGAGCGTTCTGGCGCTGCTCCCATTCGCCAAATTCTCGACGGCGCAAATTCGGGCGGCGCAAAATCCGCCGTCCTCGCCTTCGGCCCCGAAGGCGGCTGGACCGACGACGAACTCGCCTCCGCCCGCTCCTTCGGTTTTCGCGAAGCTTCCCTCGGATCGCTCATTCTCCGCGCGGAAACCGCCGTCGTCGCTGCAGTCTCCGTCCTCAACTACGAATTCTCCGCCCGCTAATCCCCAGCGACGCGCGAACTTTCCGGTGCCAATCCGTAAACTTTTTCCCCATCTCCAACCTAGCGCCCCGCGCAAAGCCCGTGTTATAAATAGAGGACAGCCAAAAATGCACAGCGTGGACCAGAACCAACCTGTCTCCCCCTCGGTTCCGGAACCTTCTGCTCCGGCGCAATCTCCTTCCCATGCCTTGCGAAATGAAATCCGCGTTTGGACCCGCGACCTGCTCATTGCTATCGGCCTCGCGCTCGTCATCATCGTTTTCCTCTATCAGCCGGTAAAAGTCGAAGGAACCAGCATGGCTCCGCTCCTTTCTGATCAGGAGCGCATCTTCATCAACAAGTTTGTCTATCGCTTCGAGCCTATCCAGCGCGACGACGTCGTCGTCTTCTGGTATCCCCTCGATCGCTCCAAATCTTTCATCAAGCGTGTCATCGGCCTTCCCGGCGAGAGAATTGAAATCCGCCAGGGCATCGTTTACGTGAATGGAGACGCCATTTCCGAGCCGTACGTACCTGCTCAGTATGAGGACTTGAGCGATTTCGGCCCGATTCGCGTTCCCAAGAACAGTTACTTCGTCATGGGCGACCATCGCATCAGCTCGAATGATTCGCGCGTCTTTGGCCCGGTCGCCTCAAAATATATTTATGGGCGCGCCGTGTTCGCTTACTGGCCCGTGGATCATTTCGGTTCGCTCTATTCCACCGAAGCCAGCACCAAAAAATGACTCGGCTTTGCACTTACGGCATACTCTTATGACCGCACAGGGAGGTCCAACTGAACGAGGTCCCGCACCGCCCCGCTATTCTTGCACTCGAAGACGGGCGCGTCTTTAACGGCCGCGCCGCCGGCGCTATCACGCGCCGTGGTGGCGAAGTCGTTTTCAATACCAGTCTCACCGGCTATCAGGAAGTTTTCACCGATCCCAGTTACGCGGGCCAGATCGTCTGCCTTACTTATCCCCACATCGGGAATGTCGGCGCCAATCTCGATGACGAGGAATCCGCGCATCCCTTCATCGAATCTCTGATCGTTCGCGAATTTTCTCAAATCTCCTCGAACTGGCGTTCCGCGGAATCCGCGCAGCTCTATCTGAACCGCCATCAAATTCCCGTCATCTGGGATATTGATACGCGCGCTCTTGTTCGCCATATCCGAAACTTCGGCGCGTTGCGTGGAATCGTTGCAACCGACGGCACACCTGCCGATCAGCTTGTCTTTGAGGCCAAGCAGCTCCCGGCGATGGCCGGCCAGGAACTCGCCAGCCGGGTCTCCTGCAAGAAAGCCTACGGCTGGGAAAAGAGTTCGATTGAGCTGACACTCGCGCCTTGGTCCGAATCCGCTCCCGATTCCGGCCGCGCTCCGGACACTCGCAAATTCCGCGTCGTCGCGTACGATTTCGGCATCAAGCAAAATATTCTTCGCCTTCTTGTGGACCATCATTGTGAAGCTTGGGTTGTGCCCGCACAGACCAGCGCCAAAGACGTCCTCACGCTCGATCCCGACGGTGTTTTCCTCTCGAACGGCCCCGGCGATCCCGAACCTATCGGCTACGCCGTCGAAAACATTCGCAGTCTGATCGGGCGTGTTCCCATCTTCGGCATTTGCCTTGGGCATCAGCTTTGCGGTCTCGCACTCGGCGGCAAGACCTTCAAATTGAAATTCGGTCATCACGGCTCGAACCATCCGGTGAAAAATATGCTCACCGAAAAAGTGGAAATCACCGCGCAAAATCACGGATTCTGCGTTGACCCGGATTCCTTGCCTTCGAGCGAAGTCGAAATCACGCACGTAAATCTGAACGACCACACCAACGAGGGCATGCGCCACAAAAAATATCCGCTTTTCAGCGTGCAATACCATCCGGAAGCTTCGCCCGGCCCTCACGATTCCCACTACCTCTTCAACCAGTTCACCGACATGATGAAAGCGGCCCGCTGACCCCGATGCCCAAACGCACTGACATCAAAAAAATTCTGATTATCGGCTCCGGTCCGATCGTCATCGGTCAGGCCTGCGAATTCGATTATTCCGGCGCGCAAGCGTGCAAAGCGCTTCGCGCCGAAGGCTATGAAGTTGTCCTTGTCAATTCCAATCCCGCCACGATCATGACCGATCCCGAGCTTGCTCACCGTACGTACATCGAGCCGCTGCTCAAGGAATATCTCCAGGAAATAATCGCGCGCGAAAAGCCGGACGCGCTTTTGCCTACCGTCGGCGGCCAGACCGCGTTGAACCTGGCTGTCGAGCTTTCCGAAAGCGGCATCCTCGAGAAACATAAAGTCGAAATGATTGGCGCTTCACTCCGCGCCATCAAAGTTGCTGAGGACCGCCTTTGGTTCAAGGACGCTTGTCGCAAAATCGGCCTCGAACTACCCGCCTCCGCGCTCGTGAACAACGCGCAGGACGCCATGCGTTTGTGCGACCAACTCGGTTTCCCGCTCGTCATCCGTCCTTCGTTTACGCTCGGCGGCACCGGCGGCTCCATCGCCTATAACAAGGAAGAATTTGGCGAAGCCATCGCCCACGCGTTGGATATGAGTCCTGTTCACGAAGCGCTTGTCGAAGAATCCGTTCTC
The DNA here is from genome assembly GCA_035279745.1 of Candidatus Acidiferrum sp. Taxonomy (GTDB): domain Bacteria; phylum Acidobacteriota; class Terriglobia; order Acidiferrales; family UBA7541; genus Acidiferrum. The sequence continues at coordinate 64,390 of DATEHE010000024.1, forward strand.
GGCTGGAAAGAGTACGAACTCGAAGTCATGCGCGATTTCCGCGACAACTTCGTGGTCATCTGCACGATCGAGAATTTTGACCCGATGGGCGTTCACACGGGCGATTCCATCACCGTCGCTCCCGCGCAGACGCTCACCGACAAGGAATACCAGCGCATGCGCGACGCCGCGGCCGCCATCATCCGCGAAGTCGGCGTCGAAACGGGCGGCTCAAACGTTCAGTTTGCCGTCAATCCCGAGAATGGCCGCATGGTCGTCATTGAAATGAATCCGCGTGTTTCCCGCAGCTCCGCGCTGGCCAGCAAAGCGACGGGTTTCCCCATCGCGAAGATCGCCGCGCGCCTCGCCGTCGGCATGACGCTCGATGAAATTCCCAACGATATCACCAAGAAAACTCCCGCCTGCTTCGAACCCACGATTGATTATGTCGTCGTGAAAATTCCCAAGTGGCAATTTGAGAAGTTTCCCGGCGCGGACAGCACTCTCGGCACACAAATGAAATCCGTTGGCGAAGTCATGGCTATCGGCCGCACTTTCAAGGAAGCTTTACAAAAGGGCGTTCGCTCGCTCGAACCCAGCACTCCCTGGCGCGCGCCTGCGGAAACTCCCGATTCGCTCTTGCGCGAAAAATTGGCCACGCCGCGCCCCGACCGCATTCATTGGCTGCTCACGGCGGTGGATAAAGGCCTTCCTACCGAAGAAATTTGTGAGCTCACCAAAATCGATCCCTGGTTCATTCATCAGATTGAAGAGCTCACCGCCATGAATCGCCGCGCCGCCGGCGTCACCGTCGAAACGGCCTCGAAGGATTTGCTCCGCGAAGTGAAGCGTCACGGCGCCAGCGACGAGCAACTCGCCCACATCTGGAAGAGCACGCCTGCATCGGTTCGCCTGCAGCGCGCTCGCTATGGCGTCGCCCCTGTATTCAAACGCGTGGATACTTGCGCCGCGGAGTTTGAATCTTTCACGCCGTACCTTTATTCCACGTACGAAGAAGAAGACGAGTCCGACGCTCAGCCGCGTCCCAAGATCATGATTCTCGGCAGCGGCCCCAATCGCATCGGGCAGGGAATTGAATTTGACTATTGCTGCTGTCACGCGGCCTACGCGCTTCGCGAGGATGGTTTCGAAACCATCATGGTCAACTGCAATCCCGAAACGGTTTCGACCGACTACGACACCTCGGATCGTTTGTACTTTGAGCCGCTCACGCTCGAGGATGTTCTCGCCGTCGTGGACCGCGAAAAGCCGCAAGGCGTCATCGTTCAATTCGGCGGCCAGACTCCGTTGAATCTCGCGCAGGAATTGAAGCGCAACGGCGTGCCCATCATTGGCACCGCTCCTGAATCCATTGATCTTGCGGAAGACCGCCGCCGCTTCGGCAATCTTTTGGAGAAACTGAAAATTCCGCAGCCGCGCAACGGCACCGCTCTCGTACCCGAGGAGGCCGCGCGCGTCGCCGGCGAAATCGGCCTGCCGGTGCTCGTCCGTCCCAGCTACGTCCTGGGCGGCCGCGCCATGGTCATCGCGTACGACGTGAACACCGTCCAGGACTACGTTGCGCAAGCGGCCCTCATGGGTCCAGCTCGCCCCGTTCTGATCGATCAGTTCCTTGAGGAAGCTACCGAAGTGGATGTAGACGCGCTCGCCGACGGCAAGGACGTCGTCATCGGCGGCATCATGGAGCACATCGAGGAAGCCGGCGTCCATTCCGGCGATTCGTCCTGCGTATTGCCGCCGGTCAGCTTGTCAGCCGACGTGCTCTCGCACATTCGCGAATATACCAAACGCCTCGCTCTGGCCCTCAAAGTCGTCGGCCTCATGAACGTGCAATACGCCATTCAGCGCGATGCCGTCTATGTTCTCGAAGTCAATCCGCGCGCCTCGCGCACGGTCCCGTATGTGAGCAAAGCCACCGGTGTTCCTCTCGCCAAAGTCGCTGCTCGCTTGATGGCTGGGAAAAAGCTGGCAGACATGAAGCTTCCGCTCGTTCAGCATGACGGAGTATTCGAAGTCGCGGTCCACGAATTCTACTCCGTCAAATCGCCAGTGTTCCCCTTCAACAAATTCCGCGGCGTGGACACTATTCTCGGACCGGAAATGCGCTCCACCGGCGAAGTCATGGGCATCTCCACTTCGTACGGCCTGGCCTTTGCCAAAGCGCAGCTTGCCGCCGGCCAGCGTCTCCCGCGCAAGGGCACGATCTTCCTCAGCGTCAACGACCGCGACAAGCGCCAGCTCGGTTCGCTCGGCAAGGAACTTCACGAGCTCGGTTTCCGCCTGCTCGCCACGCGCGGAACGGCAGCCGCTCTTGAAGCTGCTGGGATTCCGGGCGAAGCCGTATTCAAGGTCAACGAAGGCCGCCCCAATATTGTGGACCTCGTCAAAACCGGCAAAATCGATCTCGTCATCAATACGCCTCTCGGCCGCGAATCCTTCTACGACGAAAAGTCCATCCGGCGCGCCGCGATTCGCTACAATATTCCTTGCATCACGACTCTCGCGGCCGCCCACGCCGCCGCCCGCGGCATCCGCGCTCTGCTCGATCAGGGTACCGAGGTGGCCGCGCTCCAGGATTTGCATCGCGGCAAACTTGCCGCCACAGGAGACTGACCCATGAATCTATCCGGTGTTTTCCCCGCGCTGACCACGCCATTCGCTTCCGACGGCTCCGTCTCGGCCGAGGACATCAAATTCAACATTCGCAAGTACAACTCGACCGGCGTCGCCGGTTATGTAGCTATCGGATCCACCGGCGAGTCCGTGCTCCTCTCCCGCAAGGAAATTGATACCGTCCTCGCCGCCGTGAAAGAAACGGCCGCCTCCGGGAAAACTCTAGTTGCCGGCACGGGCGCCGAATCCACCTCCGAAACCATCGAGCGCACCAAGCGCGCCGCCGAGCTCGGCTATCAAGTCGCACTCGTCAAAACGCCTTACTATTACAAGCCCGTTTATAAGCCCGAAGTTTACATCGCCCATTATCGCCGCGTGGCCGATGCCTCTCCGATTCCCGTCATGCTCTATTCCGTCCCGCAATTCACCGGAGTCTCTCTCGAAGCTCCCGAGGTTGGGGTACTCGCCCAGCATCCCAACATCATCGGCATCAAGGAGAGTTCCGGCAACGTGCAGCGCGGTGCGGAAATCCTCGCCGCCGTTCCCTCCGATTTCAAAGTGCTTGTCGGTTCGGCCAGCATGATGTTTCCTTCGCTCATCCTCGGCGCGGTCGGCTCGATTCTCGCGCTTGGCAGTGCGCTCCCGGAGCTGGCAGTTGCCGTGTACGAAGCCACCCGCTCCGGCAATCTCGATAAAGCTCGCGCGTTGCAGACCTCCATGCTTCCCGCGTCGAAGCTCATCGTCAGCCAGGGCGGCATCGCGGGCGTGAAGTTCGCCATGGATCAGGTTGGCTATCGCGGCGGGCTGCCTCGGCTCCCGCTTCTGCCGCTTGGCGAAGAGCTCAAGCAAGCCATTCGCTCTTTCCTGGCCAAGCTCGAAGCTCTCGAGCCGGCCGCTGCTTCGGCTCGCCTAACCGGCGCTGTGTCCGTCTAACCCTTCAGCCACATCTGCTCCCGCCGGTCTTCGGCGCGCGTTAAGAGCCGAAGTCTGCGCCGCTTCAACAAAGGCCCCGGGGCTTGCTGTGACCAACAGCCGCCCGTATCATCTAATTCGCGATGGAATGTCGAAGCCTGCCCTTTCGCCAGCTGCCCCACCAGTCGAAGCTCTTCCTTCAATTCCTCGATCACTTTCCCGCCGTTAAACAGTTCTATGGTCACCCTCCGTCATTCGATTCCGTAAAGGAGGAAGCGCGATATCTCGAGTACCCATCTGCTCGCCGGGCCTCCATCGCCGCAATCCTGAATGAACAAAACGCCGTTCTTGGCGCCGGTGAGCCGGCCCGTAAAAACCTGGCTCGCTTTGCGAATGGCGCTGTCGCCGTGGTCAGCGGCCAGCAAGTCGGCTTGTTTGGCGGGCCAGCCTACTCCCTCTACAAAGCCGCCAGCGCGATCCAGATTGCGCGCGAATTGACCCGCGCCGGCGTTGATGCCGTCCCCATATTTTGGATGGCCACGGAAGATCACGATCTCGACGAAGTTCGCACCTCGACGTGGTTTCACAAGGGCAATCTGCTCCACCTGGAATTGCCGGGGAATGGCGACGCTGGATTGCCTGTCGGCAAGATCGCTCTCGGGCCAGAAATCCAGCCTCTGCTCGAGCATGCAGCCGCCATTCTTGAGGAAGCAGGTGGAGGCTTGCTCGCCGGGATACTCCGCGAAAGCTTTAGCCCACAAGAAACTTACGGCACCGCATTCGGCAAACTATTCGCCCGCCTCTTCGCGGAGCATGGCTTGATCCTGCTCGATCCCCTCGATGCGCGCCTCCATCGCGCCGGCGCGGATATCCTGGTGAAGGCCGCCGCGGACCGCGATTCGCTCGTCGAAGCGCTTCTTTCGCGCGGCAAGGAGCTGGACAAAGCTGGTTACGCTGCGCAAGTGAAAGTCACATCGCGAAGCACCTTGCTTTTCAAGCTTGGCAGCGGCCTGCGCGAACCGATTTCGTTCAGCGGCGGAAAATTCGTCGCCGGCCAACGAAGCTGGTCCCGCGCCGAACTTGCGGAAGCGGTCCACGCCGAACCGGAAGAGTTCAGCCCAAACGCGCTTCTCCGTCCCGTGCTTCAGGATTATCTTTTGCCCACGGCTGCCTACATCGGCGGCGCTGCGGAGATCGCCTATTTCGCTCAGGCCGAAGTGTTGTACAAAAAGCTTCTTGGCCGCATGCCCGTGGTTTTGCCGCGCGCAGCCTACACCTTTCTCGATGCCAAGCCGGAAAAGCTGCTGAAGCGTTATGAGCTGAGCGTCGAGGATGTCTGGCGCGGCTCGCAGGAATTGCGCCGCGCGATGGAGGCCGCGAACGTTCCAAAAACGCTGGCGCGGAATCTTGACAAGACGCGCAAGGAAGCCGAGCGGGCTCTCGACAAACTGAAGAAGCAGATCGTCCGGCTAGATGCGACCCTCGGCGGCGCCGTCGAAACCACGCGAAAGAAAATCGTCTTCCAGCTCGAAAAGCTCAAGCGTAAAGCGGGAAAGGCGCAAGCACTGAAGGAATCTCTCCTGGACGGACACCAGCATTTCCTCGAATCCTGGTTTTATCCGCACAAAGCTCTGCAGGAGCGCGAACTGTGTTTCCTCCCTCTTCTCGCCAAGTTGGGCCCGGAAGGGTTGAACGACTTGCTGAAGCTTTCGGGCAGCGAAGCTCTCGATGCGCACAAGATCGTCCGGCTGCCTTAAACGCGGACTCACCGCGAATTGCCTCTCTCCTGCGATCGCGCTACTTCTCCTGCTTTCCACCGCGCTTTGTTAATCGGGCGTTTAGGTCCCGCAATTCAAGATTGCAGCCGGAAGGTCGCTCTCCAAGATCGCTCGCGTGAACTTTGTCGGAGGAATATCCTCATGAAACGCTCGCATCTCTCTCCACTCTATCTTCTGGCTGGAGCTATTGCTCTGGCGATGCTTCTTCCCGCCATCGGACGGCCGCAGAATTCGGCTGCGGGGCCTTACCATCTCGTAAAGAAGGTCGTCCTTGGCGGCGAAGGCGGGTGGGACTATTTCGTCGCGGATCCCGCGACGCATCACCTCTTCATCGGCCGCGGAAAATACGTCATGGTCCTCAACCCGGATGGCACGAACGTCGGCAAAATTGACGTTGGCGAAAGCAACGAAGCGCACGCCGTCGCACTCGCTCCGGGCCTGCATCGCGCCTTCACCAGCAACGGCGGCGGCAGCTCGGTGAGCATCTTCGATCCCGGCAGTTTGAAAATTCTCGGCGAAGTGAAAATCGCGGACCGCGATACTGACGATATTCTCTACGACCCTTCAACAAAGCGCGTCTTCACTTTTAATGGCGGCAAAGGCCACGATTCCACCGCGATTGACGCGGTGAAAGATGCCGTTGCGGGCAGCATCCCGCTAGCAGGGAAACCGGAAACCGCCCAAGCCGATGGCCGCGGTCACATCTACGTGAACATCGAGGACAAAAGCGAGCTCAGCGAAATCGATGCCAACACATTGCAAGTAACGCACACGTGGCCGCTCGCGCCTTGTGAGAGCCCTTCCGGCCAGGCGATTGATACCGCTCACTCGCTGCTCATCATCGGCTGCCACAATGGCTTGATGGAATTTTGGAATTACGCCGAAGGCAAAGTCGCCGGCACCGTTCCCATCGGCAAGGGCGTGGACTCGAATCGCTTTGATCCCGGCACCGGTCTCGCCTTCGCTTCCTGCGGCGATGGAACCATCACCGTTGCTCACGAAGATTCGCCGGAGAAATTCACGGTCGTTCAGACGATTCAAACCATGCGCGGCGCGCGCACCATGGCGCTCGATACCGGCAATCACAACGTCTACACCGTCTCCGCCGAGTTTGGCCCGCCTCCGGCTCCCACTAAAGAGCGGCCGCATCCCTGGCCCACGATCAAGCCGGGCACGTTCACGCTGCTCATTTATAGCCGCTAAGTGATTGTGGCTCGATTCATTCGAGTCGTTCATACTCGATCCGCGCCCGCTATGCTTTTTAATCGGCTAAGATAAGCTTCCGCTGGCGGCGGAAGATCATCGTGGCGGATCTACACCCAATTAAACGCCCTTTCGAGGTCACGTTTCTCGGCTGGCTGTTTATTTTCGTCGGCATTGTCAGCACTGCGAACCATCTTTGGAAGGGTTCGCTGGATCGCTGGACGGCTCCGATCATTCTCGTTGGACTCGTTGCCGTGGTTGCCGGCGCATTCTTGCTTCGAGGTGCAGGCTGGGCGCGGTGGTTGCTTCTCGTGTGGTTGGCGTTTCACGTGGTTGTCAGCGCGCTCAATTCTTTTTCAGCCGCGCTGCCGCACCTCGTTCTTCTCGCCGCGATCGGCTACGTTCTGCTCGGCCCGCGCACCGCAAAATATTTTCACCCGCGCGGCTGAACTTCTACGGGTGAGCCAAATCCTCGCGACCGTCACTTCCCGCCGCGATACTGCTCCTCGCTCACGTGTTCCATCCACTCGACTACTTTCCCGTCTCTCTTCTCCTGAATCGCGATGTGCGACATCGCCGTCGTCGCCGTTGCTCCATGCCAGTGTTTTTCTCCGGGCGAAAACCACACTACATCTCCTGGTCGAATTTCTTCCACCGGCCCGCCCCACTTTTGTGCCCGGCCAACGCCGGATGTCACGATCAGCGTCTGCCCCAGCGGATGCGTGTGCCAGGCCGTCCGCGCACCCCGCTCAAAAGTGACGCTCGCGCATTGCACAAACGCTGGCTCTGGCGCCTGCATCAGCGGATCGATTCGCACTGTCCCGGTAAACCAATCCGCCGGACCTTTGGCTGATGCCTGTGTTCCCGCGCGTTTGATTTCCATCGTTAATTCCTCAGAAAATTCGCAGGCCGTTTCAGCCCGCAATATTTTCGCTCATAGGCCGGACATGCGTTCTACATGCTCCGGATACCGCGCGCCTTCCACCTTGATCTGCGAGGACGCCACATCAATTTCCCGCAAATCCTCGGCGGTCAATTCCACGGAGGTCGCACCAATGTTTTCTTCCAGCCGGTTCAGTTTTGTCGTGCCCGGAATGGGCGCCATCCACGGCTTCTGCGCGAGCACCCACGCGAGCGCGATCTGCCCCGGCGTCGCCTTCTTGCGGGCCGCGATTCCGCCAATCAGTTGTACCATCGCCTGATTCGCTTTCAATGCCTCTGGTGCAAACCGCGGGATCGTGCTGCGGAAATCGTTGCTCGCAAACTTCGTGTTCTCGTCAATTTTTCCCGTTAGAAAACCTTTCCCCAAGGGGCTGTACGGCACGAATCCGATTCCCAATTCTTCCAGCAGCGGAATGATTTCCTCCTCGGGTTTCCGCCACCACAGCGAATACTCGTTTTGCAGCGCGGTCACAGGTTGAACGGCATGCGCTCGCCGGATGGTATTTGCTCCGGCTTCGGAAAGGCCAAAGTGTTTCACTTTTCCCGCTCGGATCAAGTCTTTCACGGCTCCGGCCACTTCCTCGATCGGCACTGCCGGATCCACGCGATGTTGATAGAAAAGATCGATCACATCCGTCCGCAAGCGCTTCAGCGACGCTTCAGCAACCTCCTTGATGTGTTCCGGCTTGCTATTCAAGCCCGCAAATCCCGGCTCTCCGTTGGGTTTCATCTGAAAACCAAATTTCGTCGCGATTACGACGCGGTTGCGCACCGGCTCGAGACCTTCTCCCACGAGTTCTTCATTGAGATAGGGACCGTAGACTTCCGCCGTGTCGAAAAACGTGATCCCGCGATCCACGGCCGCGCGCAGAAGCGTGATCATCTCCTTTTTGTCTTTCGGCGGGCCGTACGAATAACTCATTCCCATGCAGCCCAGGCCCTGCGCGGAGACCTCCAGGTTGCTCTTTCCCAGTTTGCGTTTCTCCATCATTTCTCCTTTGAATTTTCGCGGACTGCCCGCCGCACACTCGCTCGTCATATTCGGCGAGCAACCAGTCTAGCGCGGCTCGCCGCGCTGCGCGCGTTGTTTCCCTCGTATTCTTTGGCGGCTTCTGCCAAGCTCCTGGCTCGGAGAAACGTGAAGAAACCCTTGTTTTTAGCGTAAAAGTATGCTATAATTACTAAAGGGAATTTGTTCTACTTTCACAAAATTCCTGGCTGTGCGCTGCTGCTCGCTTTCGGAGCTCCAGCCCGCACCGTGTACGGCAAACTAGAGATGGGTTGTGGGCGATCCAGCTCATTCTTCAATCAACGAGGGAGGAAAGATGGAGAAGGGCATCGCGTATGCTCGCACGGCAGAAGGTCTGGAACTGGCGGTGATTGATGTGACGAACCCGGCGTTCGCCTTGAATCTGTCCGAAGAGCAATTGGCGGAGTTGCTCCGGCAATTTCTGATCGAGAACTCCCAACCCAGGGATTTGTCGCCGGAGGTGATCGCAGCCTTGAAAGCCTCCATCCTGGGCAGCGCTCTTATGGCGGCTTCCGGAACATTTCTCGATGCGATCAGCACGTACCGTCTAAAGCTCGGCCCAGCGCATCTGGGCGAGGGAGCCACACAGGTTGATTTGAAGATCGCATCCTCATTTCCAGCAGTGTCCGCGCGCTTGCGCAATGCGGACATGGCCCGGCTGCTTGCAGAGGGCCTGGCAACGCGCGGCCACGCGGCTAAAAAAGACCTGCGATTTTTCAATCTTGGCGGCGGCACGGCTGCCGATAGCTGGAATGCGCTGATCCTGCTCACCAAAGATCATCCGGAAACGCTGCGCGACCGAAAAATTCAAATTGCCGTGCTGGATCTGGATCAACGCGGGCCGGCATTCGCGGCAAACGCAATCGCGGCATTGCGCCAGCCTGGCAACGCGCTCGCTGGATTGGAAATTGCACTCGAGTTCGTCAGTTATGAATGGAGCGAGACGGAACGCCTGCGCAGCATCTTGGAAGCGTTTGCGGCCAAGAGCGCGGTTTGCGCAATTTCCTCGGAAGGCGCTTTGTTTGAGTACGGCACCGACGACGAAATTGTCGCCAATCTTTCCGTTTTGCGGGAAGGCGTTTCGAACGATGCGTTTGTGGTCGGCTCCGCGACGCGCGATGCCGAGGCAACCCGCGCGATCTCGAGGGCCGGGCGGATTGCCACGCGTCCAAGAACGCTGGAATCCTTTGAAACTTTGGCGATGCGCGGCGGCTGGCAAATCGAAAAAGTCCTCGAAAGGGCCTTCAGCTTTCACGTCCGACTGGCCACGGCGTAATTCCGCATTCAGGCTGCTTTCTGCGCTTCTTGGCGAGCCTGCGAGAGTTGCGGTACTGGCCGTCGCATTTGGCTCAATCGCGTCACAGCCAAATGGGCGGCGTGCGCCATCATATACACGCCAACTACCAGCGCTGCTACTGCGGCAAAGACGGCGGCAAAAATCAAATACGCTCCAAGAATTTCACGCAGAAAATAAATTTGGGATGCGGCCAGCACGGCGAGGAAGCGCCACATCCAGACGCGCCGCAGTTCGATTCGCGCGAGCCATCCGGAGTTTGCCAGCTCGCGTTCGCCCGCCTCATTCGCCGGTCGCGCAACTGCTGCGGAATTGTAAAACTCGTTTGCTCCAAAAATCTCCGCGCGCTCTCCGAATATTGTTTGTGTCGCGATGGTGGTCGCCACTGTGGCCTCCTCAACTCCCTCTCAAGGTGGCCCCGGTCGACCTGATGACCGGGGCCGCTTTTCGGCTTCCTTGGCGGACTACCAAGGCCGCTTCATGTTGGATGACGTTCGCAGTTTGCACCCGTTGTGGAAAAGCGACAATGCACCGCGGGTGAACCGTGGATGGATTCGAGTTGAACTCCCGGGCAAATCGGCCAGATGCAGAATCCGCCCACGGGCTGGTGATAGAATTTGCGAATGAAATCCACGAATTCAGGAGCGAGATGATGGATGTATTGCGCGTAATGACGAGCCGGCGCACGGAACTCGTGGATGTGACCCACCAAGTCGAGCGAGCTATTGAAAAATCCGGGATGAGAGAGGGCGTCTGCTATCTCTATGTGCCGCACACGACGGCGGGCGTGATCATTAACGAGCATTTCGATCCGGATGTGGCCGGCGATCTTGAAGGCGTGTTCGATCGCCTGGTGCCTCGCGTCGGTCCGTACCGGCACGCGGAAGGAAATTCCGATTCGCACGCCAAAGCCGTGCTCACCGGGGCAAGCCAGATGATTTTTGTTGAAGATGGAAAACTTGCGCTGGGACGGTGGCAGGGAATCTTCTTCTGCGAATTTGACGGGCCGCGCGAAAGGAAACTGTGGGTCAAACTTCTGGAGGAATGATGTAATAAAGCAGGCTGGGTGCAACGAGCCATTGGAGCCTTGCAAGAGCGTTGATGAAGCAACGAGGAGAAAAAATGTCAGAATCAATCGAACGGCGTGATTGTTTCAAAATCCTGGGAATGATTCCATTCCTTGCTTTGCCGGAAGCGGCGGCTGCGATGCGAATGCCGCAAGAGGCAGCGCCCTCGGGGAAAGCGGAATTTGTCGGCAAAGGAAAAGATCGAACCAACTTGCCGGTTGCGATGGGATTTAGTTCGCTGGGGTGCAAGGTTTCTGGAGAGCAGACTCGCGGCGGATTATTCTTGATGGAGCATGTGGGATTGGCGAAAGGCGGCGGCCCGCCGCGGCACCTGCACTACGAGCAGGAGGAATGGTTTTACGTACTCGAGGGCGAAATCGTCGCGGAAGTAGGCAACCAGCGATTCCGATTGAAGCAAGGCGATTCGGTGTTTGCGCCGCGCCGCATTCCTCATACGTATTTATACGTAGCGGAAAAGCCCGGACGATTGCTGATTGCGTTCACGCCCGCCGGTAAAATGGAAGCGTTCTTCCGCGATGGCCACAAATTCGATCCCGAATTCTTCGCGAAATACGAGTTGAAGTTTATCGGGCCGGGACTGACGCTGGAAGAAGCAGCAAGAGTTTAGTTTTGGCAGGAGAAGCATTGATAGCAACGTCCGATAAGAAAGTGGAAGAAGTGGCGAGAGAAGGAAGCGCGATCTCCGGGCTTGGAATTTATGTCCAGGTTCCGTTTTGCCAGACGAAATGCACCTATTGCAATTTCCATACGGGAGTCGTGAGCAGCGCGCGCTTCACTCCGTATATGGACGCGGTTTGCAAGGAGATTCGCGGTTGGCGCGAACTCTATCGCGAGGCAGGACTGCGTGTGGAAGATGGCCGCTCCGCAGCGATAGAAAAGAATGTGATCGAGACGGTTTACATCGGAGGCGGAACGCCGAGCATGCTCGAGCCGCGATTGCTGGCGCAACTGTTGGCCACAATCCGTGAAACATTTGCGGGCGAACCGAAGGAAGTAACGCTGGAAGCGGACCCGGAAACGGTGACGGAAGAAAAAGCTGCCGCGTGGGTGCACGCAGGAATTAATCGCGTAAGTTTTGGTGTGCAGTCGTTCGTGGATGCGGAATTGAAAGCAGCAGGGCGGATGCATCGCGCGGCGGATGTTTTTCGCGCGCATGACATTCTGCGAAAAGCGGGAATCACAAATATCAGTTTCGATCTGATTGCCGGATTGCCGCACCAAACGCGCAGAAGCTGGCAAGAATCGTTGGATGAATTGCGCAAGCTGGCGCCCGAGCATGTTTCGATTTATCTGCTCGAAGTGGATGAAGGAAGCCGGCTGGGAAAAGAATTGCTGCAAGGCGGAACGCGTTACAGCGCGAGCGCGGTGCCGAGCGATGATGAGATGGCGGAATGTTATGAGGCCGCGTGCGAATCGCTGCGAACGGCGGGGTACGAGCACTACGAAATTTCCAATTGGGCGAAGCCGGGATTCGCTTCGCGGCATAATTTGAAATATTGGCAGCGCGAGCCGTATCTGGGATTTGGCGCGGGCGCGCATTCCTTTTCCGGGAGCGAGCGCTGGGCGAATGCGCACGACGCAGCGGAGTACGTGAAAGCGATCGAGGGCGGGCGACTGCCGGCGGAGCAGCGAGAGACCGTCACGAAGGAAATGGCGCTGGAAGAAGAATTATTTCTCGGGCTGCGTAAGCTGGAAGGGATTGACGTGCGGCGCATTGAACGGATTTATGGAGTCGAACTCGATGAACGGTTCGCCGAGTTCGAGACTGCGGGATTGGTGGAGAGAGAAGGAGACGTGGTGAGATTGGCGGAAGGGAAGTTGAGCGTATCTAACGAAGTGTTTGTGGGATTGATGCGATAGCGAAGAGGCGGCGGACGCGAGCGACGAGAAAAGCCTGCATGGGAAAAACGGAATCAACAAAGATTAGCGGAAGATAAAACGGGAGAACCATAGTGGCAACAATTGCAAAGAGCGGAATGCGAAGCGAAGCGGACGAAGTAAAAAACGCGGGCGCTGCGGTGGATCTGCGGAGCGACACCGTGACGCGGCCGACGGCGGAGATGCGCGCGGCGATGGCGGCGGCGGAAGTCGGAGACGATGTGTACGGCGAAGATCCAACCGTCAATAAACTCGAAAAGCGCGCGGCGGAACTGTTTGGAAAAGAGGGCGCGTTGTTTGTTCCGAGCGGCTGCATGGGAAACCTGGTGGCGATCAAGGTGTGGACGCATCATGGAAACGAAGTGATTTGCGACGAGCGCAGCCACGTGAATTTGTACGAACTGGCTTCCATGGCGGCGATTGCGGGCTGCATGCCGCGCGTCGCGCGAGGCGCGGACGGTCTGCTGACGTGGAAGCAAGTGGCGGAGGCGATTCGCCCGAAAATTTATTACGACTCGCAGACCGCGCTGGTTTGCCTGGAAAACACGCACAACATGTGGGGCGGAACCGTGTACCCGACGGCGCAGGTGGACGAAATTTGCGACGGCGCGCACGCGGCGGGGTTGAAGGTGCACATGGACGGTGCGCGAATTTTCAATGCGGCCGCGGCGCTCGGCGAAGGCGTGGCGCAGATGACGCGCAAAGTGGATTCCGTGATGTTCTGCTTGTCGAAAGGACTCGGCGCGCCGGTGGGCTCGATGGTCGTGGGCAATGCGGGGTTCCTCGAGAAGGCGCGGATTTACAGAAAGATGTTTGGCGGCGGAATGCGGCAAGCCGGAGTAATTGCAGCGGCGGGTTTGGTGGCGCTTGAAAAGTCGCCGGCGCGATTGCACGAAGATCATGCGAACGCGCAGTTTTTGGCTAAAGGCATCGAGGCGATTCCGGGATTGAAAATTGACGCCGCAAAAGTGCGCAGCAATATTCTGATTTTTGATTGCGAGGGCACGGGCAAGAATGCTGTCGAGATTTGCGATCTGCTGCGCGAGAACGAAATCTGGGCGCTGGACACTGCCACGTACTCGGTGCGCTTCGTGACACATTGCGATGTGGATCGCGCAGGCTGCGAACGCGCACTGGTCGCACTCAAAAAAATCGTCGCCAAGCCGCAACGCGCGCGAGCGTGAAGGAGTCGCGTCTCGCAGAGCGAGGGTGAATGCCAGCGGCTCGACGTCACTGCACGGGGATGCGGTAGAGATTGCGGTGGATGGTGACTCGCGTGAAGGCGTAGAGGTCGGAGCTTTCCGAAGAGTCGATGAACAAAGGGAAATACTTGACGTCTCGGATTGCTTTTAAATCCTCAAGATCGGCAATGCCCGTCGGAGGCAGTTTGGGCACTCCAATGCCAGGTTGGACGGGCACTACGTAGGTCCCTTCTTGCACGTGGCCAACGTCGCGGAAGAGCATGGATTCGCCATGCACGGTCCAGGCAAGCAGGCAAATCGTTCGACACAGTTCAACCGAGGAGCCTCCATCGACAGGAACAGCGAATTCGCCGGCCATTTCCTCCGTACCCAGTCCGTAGGTGAGCACGATGGCCCAGCGGCCGTCTGGAGAAACGCCATCAAAATCGAGAGTGTGAGCGGGGCCGATCTCGCGGCGGGCGGTGCCATCGGAGTGCATGCGCGAGAGCGTATTAACGCCGCCCTCGCTCGAGCGAAACAGCAGATTGCCATCCGGGAGAAAGTGCGGCGAGTCCTCGCTGGCAGCGGAAGAGAGTTCTTTCGGAGCTGAAGAATGATCGGTGGGCGCAATCCACAAGGAGGAGTGGCCCCGTTCATCCTCTCGGGCGATGACGATTCTCTTTCCGTCCGCGGACACGGTGTATGCTTCTGCCTGATAGCCAGGAAGCACACGCTCGGTCTTGCCATCCGCCAGATTCAGAACCCAGACTTCGTGGCCTTTGGTGCGGTCGGTGGCATAGAGGTAGTAGAGCCTTTTGCCATCGGGAGAGAGAGTGCCTCCAAGCGAATCGCCCTCAGAAACAATTTGGCGGTCGCCACTTTTATCGTGAAGCCAGACCGCGGTGTCGCGAGTGCCCACCGAAGTGATGAAAGATTTGCCGTCGGGAGCCATGGTGATCCCGGCCTCTTCCGTTGTGCCGGAAGTGACCTGCTCCGGCTGGCCTCCTGGAAATCGCTGGCGCCAGATGTGCGTCTTGCCGCCATGCGCGGAAGTGACATAAACGTATTTGCCGTCCACCGACCAAGCCCCGGAAGCGCATGAATCCGCAGGTGGCCCGACGATTTGCGGCGTGCCGCTCCGCTCGAAAGGCACAACTTT
Organism: Candidatus Acidiferrum sp.; assembly: GCA_035279745.1. Classification (GTDB taxonomy): domain Bacteria; phylum Acidobacteriota; class Terriglobia; order Acidiferrales; family UBA7541; genus Acidiferrum. The sequence goes on from DATEHE010000024.1 coordinate 79,468, forward strand.
GCAAGGCTCAAACTGCCCCCGGGCGTCCATTTCGGTCACCAGCATCCACTGACCATCCGGCGAGAGATAGGAATGATGAGCCATGCCGCGCTCGGAGGGAGGCGCGTAGACAACTCGTTTCTGGCCGCGAGCCTGGTCGGTGGTCACGACAATCAGGTGCAAGCCCTTATCAAATTCGGAGAAGAGCAGGCGGCTGCCATCTTGAATCCAGGTGAGGGAAGAAGAGTTCGGCAGCGTCATTCGCGGATCGCCGCCGAGAACGGGGACCTCCCAGGTTTCCCAGGGGGCCACAGTGCTGTAGACGATGCGCGAGCCGTCCGGGGAAAAGCCGGGGCTCATTTTGAGGAGGTCATCGTGGGTCAATTGAACGGGCTCGCCGCTGGGGAGCAATTTCACGTAGACCTGTCCAGTACCGAGGAAAGCGTTGTCGCCGCGGATAAAGGTGAGCATGCGGCCGTCGGGGGAGAGGGATGGATAAACAGCGGAGTCGGTGAAGAACGTGAGCTGTTCCCAATTCGAGCCGGGAGCAGGGGTTGCTGAGCGCGGCCATTTGTAGACGGCTACGACAGCGATGAGTGCCAGCAGCGCGACGGAAGCTAAGGCAATGGGGATGAAGCTGCGCTGCCGGGCTGCGGCCGCGGCGGGGATGGCTAATCGGCTGGCGGATTCGGAGTCGCGGCGCAGTCGTTTCAGGTCGGCGCGGAGCTCGCTGGCGGATTGGTAGCGAAGATTGCGGTCCTTCTCAAGAGTTTTGTTGATGATGCGATCCAGTTCGGGAGGAATTTCCGGATTGACGCGAATCGGCGGGATTTGGACATGGCCCAGAATAGCGCTGAGGATGACGCCGGAACTCTGTCCGCGAAAAGGGAGTGTGCCGGTGGCGGCTTCGTAGAGCACCACGCCGAAGGAGAAAATGTCCGTGCGCGGATCGAGCGCTTCAGCGCGAACCTGCTCAGGCGACATGTAGGCGGCGGTTCCGAGAGTGCTGCCCGGGCTGGTGAGATGATCGGGATCCAAGTCGTGAGTCGCGAGGGTGGTGGCGCGGTCGGCGGCTTCGCGAGCCACGGGCATTTTTGCGAGGCCGAAATCGAGAACCTTGGCATGGCCGTGAGCGGTGACAAAAATGTTTGCCGGTTTGATGTCGCGATGAATGATGCCTTTGGCGTGAGCCGCATCGAGGGCGTCAGCAACTTCGATGGCGGTGTCGAGCAGGGATTCGAGCTTGAGCGAACCGCTTGCCATGGCGTGCTTCAGCGTGCGGCCTTCGAGAAATTCCATGGCGATGAAAACGCGGTTGTGCTCCTCACCGATGTCGTAAATGGTGCAGATATTGGGGTGATTCAGCGCGGAAGCAGCCTTGGCTTCGCGGCGGAATCGCTCGAGAGCTTGCGGATTGCGGGCCAGATCATCGGGGAGAAATTTGAGAGCGACGAAGCGGTCCAGGCGGGAGTCTTCCGCCTTGTAGACGACACCCATGCCGCCCTCGCCGAGTTTTTCGAGAATGCGGTAGTGAGAGACGGTCTTGCTGGTGAGGGGCTGTTCCTCGAGCATTGCGAACATCTTAGGTTTTGGTCTCGGCAGAAGTCAACGAAGGGGAGGATGAAAGTTGTACGGCGGATGAAGCAGTGGCGGATTGGCTGAGCAGCAACGGTAGGTGGAGGCACCCCTATTTTTTGTAAGTGTTGCAGATAAAGGACTTACGGTTTTCGTAAGTGCTTTAGAATCAACACTTGCTGGTGGCTCACAAGTGTTGATTCCAGAGGACTTAGCGAGGGAACATCGCGGAATCGTCGGGGCTGGACGGCAAAGTGTTGAGCGTAGGATCGCGAAGTCAGAAGCACTGGGTCCGCCGATTGGCAGGACCAGTGGGAGGGGATGCGCCCCTTAAGACAAAAAAGCCGGCAAGATGCCGGCGCTTCGAGATAAGTCGCACTATTACCTGAAATTGACTATACGCGAACGGGGAATGAGAGTCAAACGAAATCGGCGCCGATTCGAGGAGAGCGTGGGCGGGGCGAGAGCGGCGAGGCTGCAGGGAAGGAGTGAGGAAAGATCGGGTCGCAGAGGACTGGGAAGGGGAACAAGACGATGTCGGGGACTTAATGCGGAAGTAACGACAAAAATTTTGATGCGCGGCAGAAATAAGATGCGTTTGCGAAGAGGAGGAGAAGCTAGAAAAATCGTGGCAGCGGGAAAGAGCCTGTGCCTGAGTCTGGGTGGCAGGGCAGGAACGGGAGGGCCACGGTGGAGCAGATGGAGAGAAACGAAGTTAGCCAGAAACCTCAAAGTGCGGGCAGCGGCGAAGCGCGCATCGTCACCGGAAGCAGCAACTCAGCCAATGTAGGACGAGCGGCGAACAGCATCGAGGCGTTGAAGGCGTCCATCGGCGGGGACGGATTGCGCGTGATGGAGCAGATGCCGGAATTGATCGAGCGAGGCGCAGAAGCGCTGACGGCAGCGGAAAAAGAATTGCTGAAATGGGTTGGAGTGTTTTACCGGAGGCCGACGCCGGGGAAATTCATGATGCGCGTGCGGTTGCCGAACGGAATCGCGACGAGCGAACAGCTTCGGGCGATCGCGGAGCTTTCCGAACGATTGGGAAACAGCGTGCTGGACATTACGACGCGGCAGCAGATCGAGTTGCGCGGATTCGCATTGGCGAGCGTGCCGGAGATCTGGGAAAGACTGCGGGGAGTGGACTTGCGGTCGCTGCAAACGGGAATTGACAACGTGCGGAATATCAACGGATGCGCGCTGGCGGGGCTGACGCCGCACGAACTGGTGGATGCTTCGCACGTGGTACGGGAGCTGGACCGGAGGATTGTGGGAGAAAAAGGGAATCCGGAGTTCACGAACCTGCCGAGGAAATTGAACATCACGGTGACCGGCTGCCTGGACAATTGCACGCACAACGAGTCGCAGGATATCGCGCTGGTGCCGGCGAAGAAGGGAGAGAGACGCGGGTTCAACGTGCTGGTGGGCGGAAAGATGGGCTCGGGCGGGTTCACAGTGGCGTCGCAACTGAATGTGTTCGTGGAACCGTACGAGGCCGCGGCGGTGGTGTTGGAACTGGTCAGGATTTACCGGGATCACGGGCCAAGAGAAGCGCGGTCGAAATGCCGGTTTGCTTTTTTGGTGGAGAAATGGGGCATTCCACGATTGCGGGCTGAGCTGACGGCGCGCATGGGCTACGAACTGGCGCTGCGCGGGCGAGATATGCGTAGCTTGCGGCACGCGGATCATCTGGGAACGAGCGCGCAGAAACAGCCGGGGCTCTATGCGGTGGGGCTGTGCGTGCCGACGGGAAGAGTGAATCCGGCGGAGCTTCGAGAACTGGCGCGGGTGGCGGACGTTTATGGAAACAATCAGATCCGGTTGACGACGGGGCAGAATGCGGTGATTCCGTATGTCGTGGGGAGCCGTCTGCCGCAACTTTATCAGGAGCCGCTGCTGGAGAAGTTTTCGCCGAGGCCGTCGCCGTTTATGCGCGGGCTTGTCGCGTGCGTGGGAACGGATTACTGCAATTTGGCGTTGATCGAGACGAAGAGCCACGCGATGGATGTATCGCGCGCGTTGGAAGGCGAATTGGGAGGAGGCACGGAGCCGCTGACGATTCACTGGTCGGGCTGCCCGGCAGGCTGCGGGAATCATGAAGCGGCGGACGTGGGATTGCGGGGATTCAAGACGAAGATTGATGGGAAACTGGTGGAGGCGGTTGCGGTTTACGCGGGAGGAAGAACGGGGGCGTACGCAAAGCCGGGAGAAGAAATTTTGCCGATGGTGCCGTGCGACGAAAAGCTGCCGGGCGTGATTGCCGGAGTGATTCGAACGCTGGACGGGGGTCGAGCGGAAGAGCCGACGGCGGCGCGGAATCCATTTTTTACAGCGGCGGCAACAGCGGGGCTCGCGACGTGGAGACCGATTGTGGGCGGAGAAACGCAGATGGGAACTGCGTGAGGAGTTGGACGGGCGGGGAATTTATGCGAGGAAGAGTGTTTGGCGAAGCGCGATGAGATTGCATCGAATGGATGGAGCAAGAGGCTTGCGCTGAGCGGTAAGTCAGAAAATGCCAGCAGCAAATTTTAATGGGGCGAGAGTGCTGACGCTCGAGAGCCGGCGCGGAAAGGAAATGAGCCGGCTGATCGAGACGTATGGCGGCGAAGTGTTGATCGCGCCGGCGATGCGGGAAGTGCCGGTGCCGCTGAACGAAGAGTTGCGGGAGTTTGGCGCGAAATTGTTGAGCGGCGGTTTTGACTCGGTGATTTTTCTGACGGGGGCAGGAGCGCGGGCACTGGTGGATGCGCTGGGCCAGGAAAATCCCACAGAGAAAGTATTGGAGGCGCTGAGAAAAGTAACAGCGGTGGCGCGAGGGCCGAAGCCGCTGGCGGTTTTGCGCGAATGGCAGGTTCCCGTGGCGGCGACGGCGGCGGAGCCAAATACTTGGCGCGAAGTGGTGAAAGCAATTGATGAAAAGAGATTGGAGTTGCGAGAGAAGACGGTGGCGGTGCAGGAGTACGGAGTATCCAACGCGGAGTTGCTGGAGGAATTGCGGCGCCGTGGAGCGCGGGCCGTGCCGGTGAGCGTGTATCAGTGGGCATTGCCGGAAGATTTGGGGCCGTTGCGTGCGGCGGTGAGAGAAGTGATCGAAGGGCGAGTGGACGTGGCGCTATTTACGACGGGAGTGCAGGCGGCGCATTTCTTTCGCGTGGCGGAAGAGATGGGGAAGAAAGCGGAATTGCAAGCGGGGCTTGAACGAGTGATGAAGGCGTCGGTGGGGCCGAGCACGACGAAGGTGTTGGAGAGTTACGGGTTGAAGGTGGAAGTTGAAGCGACGCATCCGAAGATGGGGTATTTGGTGAAAGAAGCGGCGGAGCAGGCAGCGGCATTTTTCAAAAAGAAGCAGAAAACTACGCCTGCGGCTGGGGCGAAGGGTTAAAGAAGCGGCGGTTTCCACTCCTCGAAAATAGTCCGCGGTTCATTCCAGACAACGAGAACCGAATCAAACGAGCAGGAAGGGCGCGAGTTTGTGTAACATTGGGTATAAGAGGAAGTTTGGCTGGCTATAGATTCGGGAAATGAAGGGAAAACCTGAACGAGCCGGGCGGACGAGAAAAAGACCCAGGAGACGACATGGAATTCGGGTTGACGCAAGAACAGGAGCAGTTGCGGAAGAGCGTGAGGGAATTCGCGGAAGGCGAGATGCGGCCGCACGTAATGGAGTGGGACGAGGCCTCGCACTTTCCGGCGGAGATCCTGCCGAAGCTGGGCGAAATGGGACTGCTTGGCGTGATTTTTCCCGAAGAGCATGGCGGAGCGGGGCTGGGATATACGGAATACGCGATTGCGATTGAGGAGTTGGCGCGTGTGGACGGGTCAGTGGGACTGATTGTGGCGGCGCACAATTCGCTTTGCAGCAATCACATTTACAAATTCGGAACTCCGGCGCAGAAGAAAAAATATTTGACGCCGCTCGCGCAGGGAAAGCATCTCGGGGCATGGTCGCTGACGGAGCCGGGCGCAGGCTCGGATGCGGGAGGAACGCGGACGACGGCGCGGCGCGAAGGGAATTATTGGGTGTTGAATGGAGCAAAAACGTTCACGACGAACGGGCATTATGCGGACACGTGCGTGGCGATGGCGGTGACGGATAAGGAGAAGGGGTCGCACGGGATCAGCGCGTTCATTCTGGAAAAAGGGATGGCGGGATTCAAGCCGGGGAAAAAAGAGAACAAGCTGGGAATGCGAGCGAGCGACACGTCCGAGGTGACGTTTTCGGATTGCCGCGTGCCAGCGGAAAATTTGCTGGGGCCGGAAGGAGAGGGGTTCACCGGAAGTTTGAAGATTCTGGATGGCGGACGAATTTCGATTGCGGCGCTGGCTCTGGGGATGGCGCAGGGGGCGTTGGAAGCGGCGACGTGTTACGCGAAGCAACGCAAACAATTTGGGCAGGCGATCAGCGAATTTCAGGCGATCCAGTTCAAGCTGGCGGACATGGCGACGGAAGTGGACGCGGCGCGGCTGATGGTTTACCGGGCAGCGTGGCTAGCGGATAAAGGAGAGGCGCGATTCACGCGGGAATCGAGCATGGCGAAACTGTTCGCGAGCGAAGCGGCGGTGAAGGTGGCGAACGAGTGCGTGCAGATTCATGGCGGGTATGGGTTCATCAAGGATTATCCGGCGGAGAAATTTTACCGGGACGTGAAGCTGTGCACGATTGGAGAAGGGACGAGCGAGATTCAGAGGATGGTGATTGCGAGGCAGCTGCTGGGGAAGAAGCGAGAGAGCGTTCTCGTGCAGAATAGTGAATAGCTCATACCAACAGCTGCACCGAGAACCCGGATGATTCAGCTGCCTGGCCGAGGCGGAAGTCGGCGGTGATAAAAGTTCTGTTGGCAGGGCGCCGCTGACACCAAGTTAGGGACGCCGCAAGTTGCAGGGCATCCGCCGCGCGCAATGGGTATTTGTCGAGACAGGCCAAAGCGAGGTCGCGGACATGATCGTCGGGAAGGATTTCTCTCCAGGCGAGCCCGAGCCGTTGCAAGCGCGTCACAGCGCCTTGTTTTTCGGGGTCAGTAATTAGTTTTTCGTGATGGAGCCGGCAAATCGCTCCGTAGATTTCAACCGAGGTGGCCCAGCAAATGACAGGGAGAAAGCTTTTCAACAAGAGCCGCACGCGCGCGGTAGTCCGCTCATGCACGCAAGCGGGGACAAGCGCGCTGGCATCCCAGAACGCCGGTGTTGTGTTCACCGGCCTTCACGATCTGCAAGCAAGGCCTCGACGGCCCTATTTCCTTTAACGCGCCCCGTAGGAATCTTGAAGATCTCATCCAAATCAATCCTGGCCTTCGGCAGGCGCATTTTCCCCTCGGCTACAAGTTCGAGTTCTTCCTCAGTGGCGTCATCCGCTGTGAAAGGAACGAGCTTGGCGATCGGCAAGTTGCGATCGCGGATCACTACCTCTTCGCCGCGCTTGGCGAAGCGGAGGTACTTGCTGAGCTGGTTTTTCAGTTCGGCGACATTCACGCTGCGCATATTTGTGGTCTTCCGCATATGGCTATTATAGCCATGAAGGGTGGACACGCGCTAGCAATGGCGAGTGAGGTTGTACCGTAGTAGACTCTGCCGATGATTTTGCGGATCGCGCCGCAGTTTTTCACGATGGACATTCCGAAAACGCTTAGCTACTACCAGGAAAAGCTGGGCTTCGAATGTTTAAGCACGTGGCTGGACCCGCCTGTTTACGCGATCGTTGCGCGGGACGGGGTTGCGATTCACTTTCGCTGCGCTGCACCGCCAGCCGCGAATCCCGAAAAGTATTCGGAGGAATTGCTGGACGCGTATGTGTCCATTGAGGACGCCGATGCGTTGTATAAGGAGTATGCCGGGCGAGGAGTGGAATTCGCGCGAGGGCTGGAAAACACGCCGTGGCGCAGGCGCGAGTTTGTTGTGAAAGATTGCGACGGGCGGCTGCTGGCGTTCGGGGCGCGATTGTTGTCAGCAGAGCAGATCGGTTCGTCGGGATTCGGTGATTGACGAGGCGCATTCGTGTGCCGTGCGAAGAAGCGCCTCCGAGTTTTGGGCTAAGAGGGAAAATCGGGATAATAGGCGGGTGCAGAGACGCGGCCACGAGATGACAAGCCGGCACGGATGCCGGCGCTGCGCGCAGGCGCGGAAGTTCCAAGGACAAAATGACGCTGCCGATTGAGACGTGGGCAGAACAAGTGCGCGCGGGAGAAGTGCGGGCAATTTCGCGGGCGATCACGGCGATTGAGAATCACGCGCCGGAAGCGGAAGCGCTGCTGCAAAAACTCTTTGGGCAAACGGGACAGGCGTATTTGACGGGAGTGACAGGCGCGCCTGGAACGGGAAAGAGCACGCTGGTGGACCGGTTGGCCGCGCATTATCGAAAAAAAGAGGAGCCGGTTGGCGTGATCGCTGTGGATCCGACAAGCCCGTACACGGGCGGAGCGATTTTGGGGGACCGGATTCGCATGCAGAGCCATGCGGGCGACGCGGGGATGTTTATCCGGTCGATGGCAACCCGCGGATTCATGGGTGGACTAGCGAGGGCGACGGCGGAAGTGGCGCTGCTGCTGGATGCGGCGGGAAAACGGCAAGTGCTGATCGAGACGGTGGGAGTGGGGCAAGACGAAGTGGACATCGTGCGGCTGGCGGATTGCGTGCTGGTGGTGCTCGTGCCGGGGATGGGCGACGACATCCAGAACATGAAGGCCGGATTGATGGAGATTGGAGATATTTTTGTGTTGAACAAGGCGGACCGCGAAGGAGCGGAACGGCTGGAACAGCAACTGGTTGCGATGCTGTCTTTGGTGATGCCGAGAGACGGGTGGCATCCGCCGGTGGTGCGGACGGTGGCGAGCGAAAACAAGGGAGTGGATGCGCTGGCGGAAGCGATTGGAAAGTTTCGCGCGCACTTTGAAAAGAGCGGCGAACGGGAACGGAAGCACGTGGAGCATTGGAAGCGCAGATTGCTTGGAATGATTGAGTCGCGGCTCGTGGAGCGCGTGTTGGGCGGGCCGGGCGGCGAAGCGAAGTTGGCGGAGATGGCGAAGGAAGTGGCGGAACGGAAGAAGGATCCGTTCACGATTGTGAATGAGTTGCTGGCAAAAAGCGGCGTGGCGAGCTGAGGCGGGCGGATGCGATTCGGGGAGATTGAAGTTCGATATATTGACGCGGGGAAATTCTGGCTGGACGGCGGATCCATGTTTGGGATCGTGCCGAGGACGATGTGGGAAAAGAAAATGAAGCCGGACGAGCGGCACCGGCTGCAATTCGGGTGCAATTCGCTGCTGGTGCGAGCGGCGGGAAAAACGATCCTGATCGAAACGGGAAATGGAACGAAGTGGGATGCGAAGCTGAGAAATATTTATGGATTTCCGGAAAACGATCCGTTGACGGAGTCGCTGGCGAAGGAAGGCGTGGCGCCGGAACAGATCGATCTCGTGATTAACACGCATCTGCATTTCGACCATGCGGGAGGGAATACAGCGCTGAAAGATGGGCGGGCGGTGCCGGCGTTCTCGAAGGCGAAGTACGTGGTGCAAAAAGATGAATTGGCGCACGCGATGAAGCCGACGGAGCGGGACCGGGCGAGTTACTACACGCAGGATTTTGTGCCGGTGACGGAAGCGGGGCAGTGGCAGCTTGTGGATGGCGATGCGGAGATTTTGCCGGGAATTTCGGTGACGAAGATTCCGGGGCACAATTTGCAGATTCAGGGGGTGCAGATTCGCGGAGGCGGAAAGAAGCTGATGTACGTTTCGGATTTGCTGCCGACGCGGCATCATTTGCCGCTGCCGTGGATCATTGCGTACGATCTATACCCGCTGACAACGCTGGAAACGAAGCGGAAGTGGATAGCGGAGTTCGTGAAGGACGGATGGATCGTGGTGTTCGGGCACGATCCGGAGATACCGGTGGCGACTTTGGACGAGCAAGACGGAAAAGTTGTGTACGAGGCGGTAGATTTGAACGTGATTTGAAACTGTTGATTGGAGAGAGAAGCGGATGGCGGCAAAAAAGACATCGAAGACAAAGAGTGCAAGCGCGCGGGCGGAGATTGGGATTATTGGCGGGAGCGGGCTTTACTCGATGGAGGGATTGAGCGCGACGAGGGAAATCAAGCTGAAGACGCCGTTCGGCGAGCCTTCGGACGCGATTGTGCTAGGAACGCTGGAAGGGAAGCGCGTGGCGTTTCTGGCGCGCCACGGGCGAGGGCACCGGATTTTGCCGAGCGAAATTAATTTTCGGGCGAATGTGTACGCGATGAAGCTGCTGGGTGTGGAGCGGATGATTTCGGTGAGCGCGGTGGGATCGTTGAAAGAGGATTTGCGGCCGGGAGAATTTCTGGTGCCGGATCAATTCGTGGACCGGACGAAAAACCGCGTTTCGACTTTTTTTGGAGGCGGGCTGGTGGCGCACGTGGCATTCGACAAGCCGGCGTGCGGACAGCTCGCGGAAACGCTGAGCGATGCAAGCGTACATTGCGGCGTGAAAGTACATCGCAAGGGGACGTACGTGTGCATCGAGGGGCCGCAATTTTCAACGCTCGCCGAAGCGCACATGCACCAGCAATTGAACTTCGACGTGATCGGGATGACGAATGTCACAGAGGCGAAGCTGGCGCGCGAGGCGGAGATTTGTTACGCGACGATCGCGATGATCACGGATTACGACTGCTGGCATCCGGAGCACGAGTCGGTGACGGCGTCGCAGATTATCGCCACGCTGACGCAGAACGCGGAGAACGCGCAGAAAGTGCTGCGCGAAGCAGTGCGGGCGATGCCGGCGCGGCGAACTTGCAAGTGCGGCGCAGCGCTGCAACACGCGCTGGTGACGGATTTGAAGATTGTCCCGAAAGAAACGAAGAAGAAGCTGAACGCGATCATCGGCAAATACCTCGCTTAAGATCAATTCAAGGAGAACACTGTGCCTTTACTTGTGGTGGGTTCGGTTGCGTTTGACGCGCTGGAGAGCCCGTACGGAAAAGTGGAGCGAACGATTGGCGGGGCGGCGACGTACTTTGCTGTGGCGGCGAGTTTTTTTTCGCACGTGAATCTGGTGGCGGTGGTCGGAAATGATTTTTCGGCCGAAGACCGGAAGATTTTTCATGGGCGGCACATTGACACGGACGGATTGGAGTACACGGAAGGGAAGTGCTTTTTTTGGGCAGGGCGCTATTCGGAAAATCTGAACGAGCGAGTGACGCTGACGACGGAGTTGAACGTGTTCGCGGACTTCAAGCCGAAGCTTCCGGCCAAGTACAAGAGCTCGAAGTACGTTTTCCTGGCGAATATCGCGCCCGATTTGCAGCGCGACGTGCTGAAGCAGGTGAACGGGAAGCCGAAGCTGGCGGCGCTCGACACAATGAATTACTGGATCGAGCGGACGCCGGCGGAATTGCGCGAGACGCTGAAGCATGTGGACGTCCTGATGATCAACGACTCGGAAACGCGGCAGCTCTCGAACGAGCACAATCTGCTGCGCGCGGCGAAGCACATCTTCAAGATGGGGCCAAAAACGCTGGTGGTGAAGCGCGGCGAATACGGCGCGATGCTGGTGGACGCGAAGGGCGTATTTTGCGTGCCGGCCTTTCCGCTGGAGGAGCCGCACGACCCGACGGGAGCGGGCGACAGCTTTGCGGGCGGATTCATGGGATACCTGGCGGGCGCTGGAAGCGTGAATGACGCGACGCTGCGGCGAGCGATGGTGTACGGCTCCGTGCTGGGGAGCTACGCGGTCGAGCGATTCGGGCTGGACCGGTTGCGGACTTTGAAGAAGAGCGAGATACACGCCAGGGCACGGCATTTTGCGAAACTGACGCAATTCAAATTGTAGTGTGCAATCCTGCGGTCAGCAGGGGAAGGGTTGCAAGCAGGCTTCCTTCTGCCGGTCTGTCTCCATCTAATCGCAAGACAAGGCTTCGAGCTTAGCAGGAGTGTGTTTCTTGAGCGCTGCGGAGAGCATCGCCGGAGAAAAGCTAGCACGCAAACCGCGAGCGCTGAAGGCGCAGAGCGTGCTGATGCCGTTCGCACCGGCATCGCCCGCTGAATTCGCGAAAGTAAACGCAGGTGCGGAAGAATTGCGGCGGCTGGGATTTCAGGTGGAGGATTCGACGCCGCTGGCTCCGGAGGGTTACTTCGCGGGGCCGGCAGCGGGCCGAAGAAACGAGTTTTTGCGAGAGCTGGAGCGGCAGGACGTTCAAGCGCTCGTAGCGATTCGCGGCGGTTACGGCTCGAATTACATGCTGGATGGATTGGAGCTGAGAAATCCGGAACCGGCAAAAATCGTACTGGGCTACAGCGATTTGACTTCCCTTCAGGCATTCTTATGGAAGCGCTACCGGTGGGTCAGTTTTTATGGGCCGATGCTCGCGTCTGGCTTTGCGGCGGGGGCCGGCGCGGCGGGCGGTTATGATAAGGACTCGTTGCTGGCGGCGGTGGGCAAGACTGATGCAGGGTGGAGCATCGGATTGCAGGGCGAGACCGTGATTCCCGGCGAAGCGGAGGGAACGATTGCCGGTGGATGCATGACTTTGGTGGAAACGAGCCTGGGCACGCCGTGGGAACTGGAGACGGATGGCACGATTCTGCTGCTCGAGGATCGTGGAATGAAGCCCTGGCAAGTGGACCGCTCGCTGATGCACTTGAAGCAAGCTGGAAAGCTGAGAGGCGTGCGCGGAATTGTGCTCGGCGATTTTCCGGAGTGCGATGCGCCGATGACGGGCAGCCCGACTGTCCGAGATGTTTGCGGGAGAATTCTCGGAGCGCTCAGCGTGCCGATGGTGTTTGGAGCGCCGGTGGGACATACAGCGCGGCCGATGTTGACCGTGCCGCTAGGAGTGCGCGGGAAGCTGACCGCGGAGGGACAAGGAAGTCTGCAGATTCTGGAGCCGGCGGTTGTGCCATGAGCGAAGCGAAGCATGTACACGTAATCGGAATCGGCGGCTCAGCGATGTCGCCGCTGGCGGGGATGCTGCGCGAGCACGGCTTCCGCGTGACGGGATCGGATTCGGGAGTCTATCCGCCCGCTTCAACGCTTCTGGAAAGCCTAGGAATTTCTTTCTTTCACAAATTCGATGCGGCGAATCTCGAGCCCGCGCCCGATCTCGCGATCGTGGGCAATATCATCGCGCGCGGAAATCCCGAGTTGGAAGAAGTGCTTGACCGGAAGATTCCGTACCGTTCGATGCCGGAGATCCTCGAAGAAGTATTTTTGCCGGGGAAGCATTCGATCGTGGTGAGCGGGACGCATGGAAAAACGACAACCACGGCGATGCTGGCGTGGATTTTTCACACGGCGGGGAAGAAGCCGAATTTTCTGGTTGGCGGAGTGGCGGAGAATTTTGGGAAGAGCTACGGGCTGGGCGGCGGCGAAGAGATGATTCTGGAAGGCGATGAGTATGAGACGGCGTTCTGGGATCGCGGGCCGAAATTTTTTCATTATCATCCGGACAATCTGATCATCACGTCGCTGGAGTACGACCACGCGGATATCTACCGGGATTTTGAAACATACGAGCTGGCGTTCCGGAGGCTGGTAAATCTTGTGCCAAGACGCGGGCGAGTTGTGATTTGGGGAGACACGAAGGAATCGGGGCCAGCGCTGCGAAGAGCGGCGGAGAAAGCGTTTTGTCCGGTGGAAACGTACGGGTTTTCGGACGGAAATGATTGGGTGGCGAGCGATGCTGCGGCGGATGGCGGGAAAATGCGATTCCGCGTAACGCGGCAGGGAAAACCGTTTGGCGATTTCGTGCTGGCGGCAAGCGGGCGGCATAACGTTTTGAATGCGCTTGCGGCGATGGCGGTAGCGCACGGGCGCGGGATTGGGATTGACAGCCTCGGGCGAGCACTGGAGACTTTTCAGAGTGTGAAGCGGCGAATGGACGTGAAAGGCGAGGTGCGCGGCGTGCTGGTGGTGGACGACTTCGCGCATCACCCGACGGCGGTGCGAGCGACCATCGAAGCGGCGCGCGCGCGTTGGCCGGGAAGACGGATGTGGGCGGTGCTTGAGCCGCGCTCGAATTCGATGCGCAGGAAAGTGTTTCAGGAGACTCTGCCGCAAGCGCTCGCGCTAGCGGACCGAGTGATTCTAGGCGGCGTATTCCGCGCGCAGCAACTCGGGGATGAAAACCGGATGGACCCGGAGGCGGTGGCGGAGAGCGTACGGGCATTGGGAAAAGACGCGCGGGCGATTGGTGGAGCGGATGCGATTGCGGAGCGGCTGGCGGCTGAGGCGCAGACGGGAGATTTACTCTTGATCATGTCCAACGGCAGTTTTGACGGACTGTGCGATAAGCTGCTGAAGAAATTGGCGGCGGAAACCACGGCGCACGCCGAGGCGATTCGGCCGTGAGCGCGACGCGCGCGAGAGTTTGGGCCGCGCTTCTTCTAATTTGTGCGAGCGGGACGCTCGATGCGTGCGAGGCACGCGGCGATTCAAGAAGCCAGCCAATCAGCTACGAAATTTCGATCGCGCACCCGGAGCAGCACCTGTTCCATGTGGTGATGAGTGTGCCGGGAGTTGAGGGCACGCTGCTGGTGCAGATGCCCGCATGGAACGCGTTGTATCAAATCCGCGACTTCAGCAGCCACATCCAGCAAGTGCAAGCGCTCGAGGGAACGAAAGCCGCGCCAATCGAAAAAATAGATAAGCAAACGTGGAAGATTGACGGCCGCGGGACGATTCGTGTCGGATACACGATTTATTGGGATGAAGCGGGACCGTTTGCGACGCAATTGAACGCGGAGCACGCCTTCATTAATCCGGCGATGGTGTTGATGTACGTGCCGGGGAAGACTGAGGTGAAGGCCGCGGTTTCCATCACGGATATTCCCAGCGAGTGGCATGAGGCGAGCGCGATGCCGTTTGAGTGCAGCGCCGTCGCGAGCAATCAAAAGTGCGAATCACAGGAAACCACGTACAACTTGCTCGTGGATGCGCCGATTGAAATTGGAAAGTTCAAGGAGTTCGCGATTCCGGGAGTGCCGGGAGACATTCGCGCCGTGGTGCACGGAGAAAACTGGAATCAGGGCGAAATCGAAAGCGAATTGAGCAAGATCTGCAATTACGAGATCAAGCTGATGGATGGGCCGCCGTTCGAGCACTATACGTTTATCCTGCACATTGGAAAGAATGCGGGCGGCGGAGGAATGGAGCATGCGAACTCCACGGCGATCGGAATTCCTTCGGGCGCGTTTCTGGCGGGAGTGGCGGCGCACGAATTTTTTCATTTGTGGAACGTGAAGCGCATCCGCCCGGCGACGCTCGAGCCGGTGGACTTCACGAAGGAGCAGTACACGCGCGCGCTGTGGTTCGCGGAAGGCGTGACGAGCACGTACGGCGCGTACACGCTGGTGCGCACAGGGCTCTGGAACAAGGACCGGTTTTACCAGGATTTGGGAGATCAGATCACGGAGTTGGAATCGCGTCCGGCGAACCGCTGGCAGAGCGCGGAACAATCCAGTCTGGATGCGTGGCTCGAAAAATATCCGCTCTACAACCAGCCGGATCGAAGCGTTTCGTACTACACGAAGGGGCAAGTGCTCGGGGATCTTCTGGATATTGTGATTCGCGACCGGACGGACAACGAAAAGAGTCTGGATGACGTGCTGCGAGGGATGAACGTGGATTTTGCACGGCGGGGGCGAACCTACCGGGATAGCCTGGATGTGCGGCTGGAAGCGGAAAAAGTGGCCGGAGGATCGTTTGAAGAATTCTTTCGTGACTATGTCGCGGGAACACAACCTTTCCCTTATCAGAAAATTCTTGGACTTGCCGGGCTTGCCATGCAATCCACAGAAGTGGAACGCGCGAGCCTGGGATTTACGCCAAGGCGCGGAGCGGGCGGCGTGATGAGCGTAGACACGGTCGAGCCCGCCAGTCCGGCGGCTTCGGCAGGCTTGGAACCTGACGACGTCATTCTTGAGTGGAATGGCGGAAACATGCCGCGGTCGCTTTGGCGCTGGGTGCGGGATCGTCAGCCGGGCGAGATGGTAAAAATGCGCATCCGAAGAGACGAACAAGAGAAGAACATCGAGTTCGCGCTGGGCGGAGAAAAACTGACTGTTTTCCAGGTCAGCGAGGATGCGCACGCCAGCGAAAAAGCCAAGCAAATTCGCGAAGGAATTCTACAAGGCGCGACCAGCGCGGTGGCCGCGCACTGACGAGCTCCGGTCCGTTGCGGATTCAGCAAGCGGGCGAAGAAATCAGGCAACCACGGAAGCATTTCCATCATCATGGATACGGAAGGTCCATTGCGCGTGATGTGCGCTTGATGCACTGGACCAAGATCGTCCTTCGCCACGGGCGCAGGCATGCCCACCCTCCCAGCGCCAGCCGATTTACCTGAAGTACCGATGGTTAAGGCGAACTCTATTTCGAGACAATTGGAATCGTGAAGAGGAATCTGCGGCTTGACCCAAAAGTTGAATGAAGGAGCCCGCTATGAAGACGATCCTATGGAGCGGCGTGCTGGCGTTGCTGGCGTTGCCTTTGCCGGCAAGCGCATCGCTGGGCGGAGATACCGCGTCGGTGAAAAACGACGTCGCAAAGATGGAGACCACGGTAAGAACCACAAGCGGCCAGGGCTATGAAGTGCACGAGATGAAATCGCAGGCCGGAGTTGCAATCAAAGAGTTTGCGTCGCCTGCGGGAACAATCTTTGCGGTTTCGTGGAGCGGCCCAACCCATCCGGATTTGCGGCAACTCCTGGGCGCGTACTACGACCAGTACGTTCAGGCGGTGCAAGAGCAACGCGCGCACCGGCGGGGGCGAGGACCGCTGCTGATTCACGAGCCCGGATTGGTAATGAAAGTTTCCGGTCACCTGAGAGCCTTTCAGGGGAAGGCGTATCTACCGCAGTTGGTGCCGGCTGGAGTACGCGTGGAGGATTTGCCATGAATCGTCCAACGCAGAAGTTTATGTTGGCAATCCTCGGAGTTGGCGCGCTGGTGCTGAGCGGATGTTCAGGCACGAGCAGCAAGAGCAGTATGGGCAGCGGCGGGAACGGAGGAGGAGGGGGCACGGGCTCCAACGATTTGGCGATCACCGTGAACACCGGACCAACGGGAAATTATGTGGACGGCGCATTTACGAGCGTGATGGTCTGCGCTCCGGGAAGCACGACAAACTGCCAGACGATCAGCGGAATTCTGGTGGATACCGGCTCGTCCGGGCTGCGCATCATGGCTTCGGCGCTGACTGTCTCACTGAAACAGCAGATGGGCGTGGGGAATAACCCGGTGGTGGAGTGCCTGCCGTTTGTGGACGGCGTGACCTGGGGGCCGGTGCAAACGGCCGACGTCACGATGGCTGGGGAGACGGCCAAAGCACTGCCGATCCAGGTGATCGGAAGCACGAGTTTTTCAACTGTACCCGCGGGGTGCAGCAGCCAGGGAGCGCCGGAGGATTCCGTGGCACTTTTCGGAGCGAACGGCGTGCTGGGCGTAGGGAACTTCGCGCAGGATTGCGGCGGCGGATGCACGGTGAGCGGCGGCTCGAACGCCGGGTTCTACTACACGTGCGCGGGGCAAAATTGCTCGATCACAACGGAGAGCCTTGTAAGCCAGGTTGCGAACCCAGTGACCTTCTTCACGGGCGACAATAATGGAGTGATGATCCAGTTGCCCGCAGTGACGGGGGCGGAGACAACCGTAAGCGGATCGCTGATTTTTGGCATCGGCACGCGATCCAACAATGGATTGGGAAGCGCCACGGTCTTTACCATGGATCCAACCAACGGCAATTTTTCGACGACGTTCAATGGCATTGCGCATTCGGATGCGAGTTTCCTGGACACGGGGTCAAACGGGATTTACTTTCTGGACGCGCAATCAACGAGCCTGCCGATCTGCACGAATTTCAGCTTCTGGTACTGCCCAACAACGACGCAAAACCTTTCCGCCACCAACCAGGGAATAAATGGAGCGACGGCCTCCGTGAATTTTACGGTGGGCAACGCGCAAACGCTGACGGCCAACGCCAGCGATGCGGCGGTGAACGGCTTGGCTGGACCGGATACAGCGACATTTGACTGGGGCTTGCCGTTCTTCTTTGGCAGGACAGTGTTTGTGGCCATTGAAGGGCAAAATACGCCGGGCGGAAGCGGACCGTACGTGGCGTACTAGAATGGCTTGCCGCTGGCTACTACCAGACTGAGCGGATCATTGCAGTTTGGTTTTTGCCACCGATGTTTAACTTGACCTCATGAGATGGATTGGAGAGAGTGCTGGCTATTGAATGCTGCGCACGCTCTTTATCGCGGTCTTCCTGTCGCTGTACATCCTGATCCTCGGCCCACCCTTGTTGCTGTACACACTCATGTCAAAGAATGTGGACCCGCTTTATTGGGCGGGAGTCAAAGGCGTGCTGTTTTTCGTGCGCGCGGTTGGCGTGAAAATTCGTGTGGCTGGGGCGGAACGAATTCCCTCTGGAGTTTGTTTATTCGTTGCAAACCATACCAGCTCGGCGGACGCGCCGGCTGTGGTGGGAGCGATTCCGCGGCGGATCGCCGTGCTGCTGAAACAATCTTTGTTTCGCTGGCCGATCGTGGGGCAGGCGTTCACGCTGGCGCACTTTATCGCGGTGGACCGCAGCGACCGCGAATCGGCCATAGCGAGCGTGGAGCGAGCGGCGGAGGCGATGAAGGCTGGACAATCGTTCTTGATTTATCCGGAAGGGACGC
This sequence comes from Candidatus Acidiferrum sp., assembly GCA_035279745.1. GTDB lineage: Bacteria > Acidobacteriota > Terriglobia > Acidiferrales > UBA7541 > Acidiferrum. Next base: position 97,673 of record DATEHE010000024.1, read on the forward strand.
GGAGCCCGGATGGAAGGCTGCAAGAGTTCAAGAAGGGAGCGGCGGCGCTGGCTATCCGCGCAAAAGCTTCGATTGTGCCTGTGCTATGCACGGGGGCACATCTGGTGATGGCGAAACACTCGCTCGTGACGAAGGCTGGAGAAATTCGGGTGGAATTTCTGGAGCCGATTGACGCTTCGCGATACACCTGGGAGAAGCGCGACGAATTGCGCCAGCACGTGCATGACGTGATGGCCGCGAATTTGCCGCCGGAGCAGCGGCCGATTGGATTTCCCGGAGCGAAGTGAAGTTTAGGGCAGCTTAGGCCCACGCGGATGGCCGCCGAGGCGCTCGAGCTCCGCTTCCAGTTCACGAACGCGCTTCTGCAATTCGGGAAGGCGATTGAGCGCGGCGACAGTCTTCAGCCACTGGCGATTGTCCACGGCCGGGTATCCGGAATACATCGAGCGAGAAGGCACATCGCTGGGGATGCCGCTTTTTGCAGTGACGACCGTGCCGGCGCCAATTTCGAGATGGCCGGCGGTGCCAACCTGTCCGGCAAGAATGCAGCCTTCGCCAACTTTCGTGGAGCCCGCAAGACCGACCTGGCCGCACAGCATGGTGTTGGGGCCGACACGGGAGGCGTGGCCGACGAGCACGAGATCATCCAGTTTGGTGCCGCGGCCGACGCGGGTTTCGCCAACGGTGGCGCGATCCACGCAGGCATTGGCCTGGACTTCCACGTCGTCTTCGAGAACGGCGGGGCCGGACTGGCGCATCTTGTACCAGGTGCCGTCCTGCTGCTTGGCAAAACCCAGGCCATCCGCGCCAATGACGGCGCCATTTTGAAGAGTGACGCGGTTGCCAATTTCGCAGAACTCGCGGACGGTAGCGTGGGAGTGGGCGAAGAAATCGTCGCCGATGCGCGCACCTTGATAGATGGTTACGAAACTGTGAAGCACGGCGTTGCGGCCAATGCGGGCATCTTTTTCGATGACGCAGTAGGGACCGATGTATGCGCCGGCGCCGATTCGCGCGGACTTGGCGATGAGAGCGGTGGGATGAAAACCTGGCTCGTACTTCGGCGATTCGTAAAAGAGCTCGATGGCGTGGGCAAACGCAAGATAGGGATTTGAGTTGCGAAGGGCGGCAAGGCGTGGGAGGGTGGGGTCGCGCTCGATTTTAATGCCGTCCTGGACCAAGACGGCGGAAGCGCGGGTAGTTTTCAGCAAAGGGAAATAACGGCGGTTCGCCAGAAAAGTGATATGACCGGGCTGGGCGTTTTCAATGCCGGAGACGCCGTGGATGGCGGCATCGCCCGGCCCTTCCAGGCGGCAGCCAAGTTTTTGCGCAACGTCGGCGAGATTCATGGGCATGTGCAGAACTCCTGACCGCGTAGAGTGAGTCTCGCATAGCGGCGAGACGGAAGTACAGCCACGCGGAATTATTCGTTGAAGAGCCCAGGTTGAGATGCGGCGGCAGCGGCAGCGGGTTTGCGGCGGGCGATGCCGACGACACCGAGAACGGTGAGTCCGGAGAGAGCGCTGCGAGGAATGAAGATGCGGTCGGTCGTGGAGTTGAGGTCGGGAGGAGTGATCTGGATGCCGTTGTCGAGGACGGAGAGCAAGTCGTTGGGGACGACGCCCTCGAGAGTTTCGCCATCGGCGAATCGGAGACGGAGCCAGAGACCGTCCAACTTGGGACGGCTGAGAAAGGCCTTGCGCTCTGGCTCGAAGTCGTCGGTGAACTCCCGAACGAAATAGATGGAGCGAACGCGGGAGAGAGGGATTTCCTGATGCTCGCCTTCTTGGGTGAGAAGGTCGATTGGATCGGTCTGGCCCAAGTATGTGGGATTTAGATAGCCGCGGAGAGGCTTCTTGTCGGACAGAAGTACGACGACCTTCTTATGAGTAGAGGCTGGGGTGCGAGTCTTCAAAGAAGTCCGTGAAAAGACGACGAAAATGGGTGAAATTTGCGATTGACCAAGATGTATGATATGGTAAGCGCGTTTTTCCTGTCAACCTATTGTTTTCATTAGGGTTAGGTGCTGGAGCGCCGGCCGTTGACCGATAAAAAGCATATCCTCAAATCGGCCTCGATCATCTCCATGGTAACCGTAGTGAGCCGCACTTTAGGCTACCTGCGAGACCAACGAATCACCCTCCTGCTAGGAACCTCTCCCATCGCTGATGCATACGTTATTGCTTACCGGATTCCGAATCTTTTCCGGCGGCTGGTGGCGGAAGGCTCGGTGACGGCCTCGTTTGTGCCGGTATTCAGCACTTACATGAACGAAAAGTCGAAGGAAGAGACCTGGGAATTTGCCAATAAACTCTTCTGGACGCTGGCGCTGGTAGCGGCGGTGATCACGGTGCTGGGGATGGTTTTTTCTCCGGCCATTGTGCACCTGTTTGCGGGGAACAACGTAGCGGTGGCGCAGGCGATTGATCTGAACCGGATCGTGTTTCCGTATCTCTTTCTGATTGCGATTGCGGCGCTGGCGACGGGCGTTTTGAACTGCTTCCACATCTTTGGATTGCCGGCAGCAACTTCGGTGATCCTGAATATTTGCATCATTACGTTTACGTTCGTCGTGTTCCGGAAACATTTCCAGAGTCCCGCGACGGCGATTGTGGTGGGAATCCTGGTGGGCGGAGTACTGCAATTTCTGATGCAGGTACCGCAGCTCGTGCAGAAGGGGATGAAGTTTAAGTTTGGAATTTCGTTTTCGCACCCGGCCATCAAGAATGTGGCGCGATTGATGCTGCCACGGCTGTTTGGGATTGGTATCGGGCAGATCAATCTTTTTATTGATACCCGATTTGCGACGGCGGCCATTATGCCGGAGGGAAGCCTGGCGGCGCTGTACGTTGCCGACCGCGTGATGGAGCTGGTGCTGGGCGGGTATGCGATTGCGGTGGCGACGGCGATTTTGCCGATGATGTCGCACCAGGCGGCGGCCAAGGATTTTGAGTCGCTGAAAAAGACGCTGGCGTTCGCGGTGCGGATCGTGGCGTTCATCACTGTGCCGGCGGCGCTGGGATTGATCATTTTGCGAGAGCCGATCATCCGCGTGCTGTTCCAGCACGGCTTGTTCGTGGCGGAGTCCACGAAACTGACAGCGCGGGCGCTGCTCTATTACGCGATGGGGCTGCCGGCACTGGCGACGGTGAAGCTGGTGGTGCCGGCGTTTTATTCCACGGGCGATACGAAAACACCGGTGATGGTGGCAAGCGTTTCGCTCATCCTCAACATCGTGCTCAACATCGTTTTCATCGAATTCTTTTTCCGCCGGGTACAGAATGGGGGGCCGGCGCTGGCCACTGCAATTGCGAGCTTCTTCGATTTCTTCGCGTTGCTTTTTATTTTCCGCTTCCGGCATGGTGCGATGGAGATGTGGGAAGTGATGGGATCGTTTGCAAAGATTGGCCTATGCGCGGGGCTGATGGGAATGGCGTGCTGGTTCGGGAACCATTACACGGCATTCACTGTCCATTCCCGTTTTCTGGTTCAGCTTCTGGTTCTTTCGGGCCTGATTGCAGGGGCTACGGCGTTGTACCTCGGACTGGCGTGGCTCTTCCGGTGCAGCGAAATCCACGAGGTCTATGGGATCGCCACGAGGCGCCCTGGCGGTATCGGCGCCGGATTTGCGGAGACGTGATGGAACTAGCGCCAGCGATTTCACAATTCTTGACGCACGTGCGCGTTGAGAAAGGCCTATCGGAGAATACGGTGGAGGCGTACCAGCGCGACCTGAACAAGTTCAGGGAGTTTGCGCAAAAACGAAAATTGTCATTGGAGGCGGTGACGCGGGACGACCTGGTGGATTTTCTCGCGGGGCTGTACCGGGAAAAGCTGGAGAGCCGGACGGTGGCGCGGCAACTGGTCTCGCTGCGGAATTTTTTCCGCTTTTCGCAGATTCAGGAATTTATTTCGACGGATCCGTCCATGAGCCTCGAATCGCCGAAGGTACGGAAGACGTTGCCGGGGTATTTGCGGCTCGAGGAAGTGGAGCGGTTGCTGGCACAACCGGACGCAAAAACTCCAGCCGGCTTGCGAGACCGCGCGATGCTGGAAGTGCTGTATTCGACGGGACTGCGCGTATCGGAACTGATTGGGCTGCGCGTGACGGACCTGGACACGAAAGTTGGATGCATCCGGTGCATTGGAAAAGGCGACAAAGAGCGGATCGTGCCGGCCGGGCGAAAGGCGCTGGGCATGGTGGAGAAATATCTGCGGGACGCGCGCCCGAAGCTGGTAGGGAAGAACGCGGGAAGCCCGGCGCTGTTCGTGAATCACCGGGGAGCGCCGCTGAGCAGAGTGGGAGTCTGGAAAATTCTTTCGACGTACGGAAAGCGGGCGGGGCTGCGAGTGGCGCTGGCGCCGCACATGCTGCGGCACAGCTTCGCGACGCATCTGCTCGAGCGCGGCGCGGATTTGCGCTCGGTACAACTGATGCTGGGACATTCGGATATTTCCACGACACAGATTTATACGCACGTGGTGGAAGAGCGGTTGAAGCAGATTTACAAGGCGCATCATCCGCGCGCTTGAAGCGCGGAGGGCCCTGGGCCAAATTGCGGTTGCCTCCGCGAAAGACGGCGCGGGCATCCAGAACCTGAAGGAGCACGATGCCAGATTACATGTTCTTGCTGGAAAGCCGGCTCTCTCCCGAGCAGCGTGCGGCGATGATGCGCGTGCAGGAGCTATCGGCGGCGATGGGGTTCAACGTGTATTTGACGGGCGGAACGGTGCGCGACCTGGTGACCGGGGCGCCGCTGCGGGACCTGGACTTCACCGTGGAAGGCAATCCTTCGAAGATCGCGCGCGAATTGGAAAAGGGCGGCGCGAAAATTCTGCTGGAAGATGAGAAGTTGCGGCACGTGGAGATACTTTTTGCCGGGGAATGCGACGGAAGCATCGGCGGAGCGCGCGACGATCACTACGTGCGGCCGGGGACCCGTCCGGAGGTGCGCTGGTCCACGATTATGGAGGATTTGCGGCGGCGGGATTTCTCTTTGAATTCGATCGCCATTTCGCTGAATCCCGCTTCACGAGGATTGTTGCTTGATCCGACGAACGGGCTCTCGGACATCGAGCGCGCGGAAGTGCGCGCGCTGACGATTCACAGCTTCACGAATCAGCCGGTGCGGCTGCTGCGCGTGCTGCGCTACGCGGCGCGAATGGGATTCAAAGTCGAAGCGCGGACGCAGGAATGGTTCAACCTGGCGATGGAACGAGGACTGCACAAGACGATTACGCCAGAAGATGCCGGAGAGGAGTTGCGCGCGCTGGCTCGCGAAGAGCGTCCGCAAACGATTCTGAAGGAGTGGGAAGAGCACGACTTGCTCGAATACGTCCATCCCGCGCTTGCAAAGAAGCATGCGGATTATGACGCGATCGGACGACTGGTAAAAGTGCGGGACGACCTGTTTATGGCCGGGTTCCGGCCAAAGCTGGCCACGCCAATGATGCTGGCGATCCTGGGACGGCTGAAGGATCGGGAACAGAGCAGCCTGCTATCCAAACTGGGGTTCCGCGCGGCGGAAAGCGAAACGATTTTGGGCTTCGCGGAAGAAGCATTGGCTCAACAGAAAGAATTGACGGGGAAAAAACTGGCGGCGCCGCTGGAGGCGTACAAATTTCTGGAAAAGATGCCGGTGGACCGGATTGCGTATTTGCTGACGGAGTCAAGCAATTCGGGAGCGCTCTCAAAGATTCGGGCGTATCTCCACAAGTGGCGGCCTATACGCGCGGCGATGCCGGTAGTCGAAAATGAATTGCAGACGCTGGGATATCCGCGGGGGCCGAAGTTCGATGCGATCGTCGAGCAGGTTTTCGGGATGCAACTGGCGGGACGCGGGAAGACTCCAGAAGAGCGCGAAAAGATTCTGAGAAAGCTTTCCGGAATCAAGGAGCCCCCGAAGAAGAAAGAGAAGGAGAAAAAAGTAGTGAAGGCCGGAGAGAAGCACAGCGCGCCGGCAGCGGGCGGCGGAGCTCCGGCGGAAAAGAGCGCAGGAACGAAAGAAGCGCATGCACATGCGGCGAAGGGCGCGAACTCCGCAAGGATCGCCGCAAAATTGAAATCCGCAAAAGGCGCCGGGAAGAGCAGCGGGGCAGGGAAGAAAGCCGGAAGCCGAAAATAACCGGTGGCAGAGCGTGAAGAGATTGAACGATAGATGAGAACGCCATTCGCAATTCGTCCGAGAGAGTTCTAGAATCGAGATCCATGGGTCAACCGCAGTTTGTCCACCTTCACGTCCACACGGATTACAGCCTGCTCGATGGGGCATGCGAAACCACCGAACTGCTGGATGAAGCTTCGCGCCAGAAAATGCCGGCCGTAGCGATCACGGATCACGGAAATCTATTTGCAGCGGCAAACTTTTTCAATGAGGCGAGCAAGCGGGACGTCAAGCCGATCATCGGATGCGAAGTGTACGTGGCGAAAGGCAGCCGGCATGACCGGGGCGAAAAAACGGCCGTAGCCAACGGCGGCGAACGGAACGAAGCCGAGCCGGGGATGCGCGGGAGCAATCACCTGGTGCTACTGTGCGAATCGCTCGAGGGCTATCAAAATCTGATGAAGCTGGTTTCGGCCGGCTTTCTTGAAGGCTTCTATTACAAGCCAAGGATTGATTATGACCTGCTCGCGAAGCACAGCCGCGGTTTGATTGCTCTGTCGGCTTGCCTGCGGGGAGCGGTGACGGAAGCGGTGGTGGAAGAGAAGTACGAGCAAGCGAAAGAAAACGCCTACCGGCTGCGGGACATTTTCGGCAAAGGGAATTTCTTTCTGGAAATTCAGGATCAGGGCCTGGAGATCGAGCAGGGAGTAAATCGCGAACTGGTCCGGCTTTCGCGCGAGACGGGAATCCCGCTGGTGGCGACCAACGATTGCCACTACCTGCATCACGAAGACGCGCACGCGCAAGAAGTGCTGCTGTGCATCCAGACGGGCAAGACGATGAGCGATGCGCACCGGATGAAATTCGCGACGGACCAGTTCTATTTCAAGTCGGCGGCGGAGATGGCGCAGGTGTTCAAGGAGCTTCCGGACGCGCTGAGCCGGACGGTGGATATCGCGGCGCGCTGCAACGTGAGGATCGAGCGCATTCCGAATCCGTTTCCGGAGTTCAAGATTCCCGAGGGGCACACGGCGGGGAGTTACTTCGAAAAGATGGTGCGCGAAGGATTCGCGAAGCGAGTGCCGCAATTGGAGCGGCTGGCGAAAGAAGGCACTTTGCTGCGGCCGATGGCGGAATACGAGCGGCGGCTGACCTCGGAAATCGAAATGATCAAGAAGATGCGCTACGAAGGCTACTTCCTGATCGTCTGGGATTTCATTCAGTATGCGCGATCGCAGGATGTGCCGGTAGGACCTGGCCGGGGATCGGCGGCGGGCAGCCTGGTGAGTTATGCGCTGCGCATCACGGACGTGGATCCCTTGCAATACAACCTGCTTTTCGAGCGATTCCTGAACCCGGAGCGCGTCTCGCTGCCGGATATTGACATTGACTTCTGCATGCGGCGGCGCGGGGAAGTGATCGAGTATGTCACGCAGAAATATGGGCGGGAAAACGTCGCGCAGATTATTACGTTCGGAACGATGGCGGCGAAGGCGGCAATCAAAGATGTGGGCCGGGCGATGGACATTTCTTACGGGGAAGTGGACCGGCTAGCGAAGCTGATTCCGCCGACACTGGGGATCGACCTGGAAACGGCGTTGGCAGAAGCTCCGCAACTGCGAGCGGCGATTAACAGCGACGAAAAGCTGAAAGAGTTGATGACCGTGGCGAGGCGCCTTGAGGGGCTGGCGCGGCACTCTTCGACGCACGCGGCGGGCGTGGTGATTTCGCCGAGGCCGCTGACGGAGATCGTGCCGGTTTACAAGACAAACCGGGACGAAATCACGACGCAGTACGACATGAATGCGCTGGAGCGCGTGGGGCTCCTGAAGATGGATTTTTTGGGGCTGACGACGCTCACGGTGCTGCAAGACACGGTGAAAATGATCGAGAAGAATCGCGGGGCGAAGGTGGACATGGACAACCTGACGCTCGACGATCCGGACACCTACAAACTTTTTTCACGGGGCGACACAACCGCAATTTTTCAGTTTGAGTCGCACGGCATGCGCGACATTCTGCGGCGCTACCAGCCATCGCGAATCGAGGATTTGACGGCTCTTAATGCGTTGTACCGCCCGGGACCGATCCAGGGCGGGATGATCGATGATTTCATCAACCGCAAGCAGGGCAAGACGAAAGTGAGCTACGAGCTGCCGCAGCTCAAGGGAATTCTGGAAGAGACGTATGGCGTGATTCTGTACCAGGAACAGGTGATGCAAATCGCGAACCTGCTGGCGAGTTTTTCGCTGGGCGAAGCGGACATCTTGCGCCGCGCGATGGGCAAAAAGAAAAAAGAGGAAATGGCGGCGCAGCGGGCGAAATTCCTGGCGGGTTGCGCGGGGAACAAGGTCCCGGAAAAGAAAGCGGAAAAGATTTTCGATTTGATGGAAGAGTTCGCGGGGTACGGATTCAACAAATCGCATTCCTGCGCGTACGCGCTGCTGGCCTACCAGACTGCCTACCTGAAAACGCATTATCCGGTGGAGTTCATGGCGGCGCTGCTGACTTCGGAAACGGGGAATGCGGAAAAGGTCGTGAAGTACATCAACGAGGCGCGCGGAATGAGCATTTCGATTCTGCCGCCGGACGTGAACGAGAGCGATCTGTATTTCACACCGGTGGGCGAATCGATTCGATTTGGACTGGCGGCGATCAAAAATGTTGGAGAGAACACGGCAAAGGCGATCCGCGATTCGCGCCTAAGCGCGGGGCACTTCAAGTCCTTGTACGATCTTTGCGAACGAATTGAAGCGCGCTATTTGAACAAAAGAGTGTTTGAAAGTCTGATCAAATCGGGAGCGGTCGATTCGCTGGGCCCGCGCGAAGCGATGATTGCGTCGGTGGATGACGCGCTGGCGACAGTGCAGCGCGCCACGCGAGCGAGGGAGTCCGGTCAGCACGGGTTGTTCGGAGGGGGCTCAGCGCCAGCGCCAATTCCATTCGCGCTGCATGAAGCGGAGACATGGAGCGAGTCCGAGCGTTTGGCGGGCGAGTATGCGATGCTGGGCTTTTACGTGTCCGGGCATCCGCTGGCGAAATACGCGTCGCGGTTGCAGGAACTGAAGTGCATATCCCTGGACCAGATTGAAGGACAGCGGAACGGCAAAGAGATAACGGTTGCGTGCCTGGTTGTGGGGACGAGACCGATGCGCTCGAAGAAAGGGGCGCGCTGGGCGATTTTTACGATACAGGACATGACTGGCGTGCAGGAGTTGCTGGCGTTTCCAGAGAGTTTCGCGAGGCTGGAGCCGATGCTGAAGGCGGGAACGCCGCTGCTGCTGAAGGTACGCGTGCAAGTGGAAGAGGCGGGCACGCGGCTTTCTTTGCAGGAGGCGGCGCGGCTGGGCGATGTTTCGGAGCGACCAGCGACGGGGCTGCGGATCCGGTTACGCCTCGAGGAGTTGAACGAAGACAACCTGGACCGCCTAGAGGAGATTTTCGCTTCGTACCGAGGCTCGAGCAGCGTTGCGATTGACCTCTATGCGCCGGAGGGTTCGATGGCCACGATTCAAGCGGAGCAGCGGGTGCGTTCTTGCCCGGAACTTCTCGCCGCGATTCGCGAGTGCATGGGCGAACAGGCGATCGAGCTGGTGATGTGATGAAAGCTAAAGACAAGACGAAGCACACCACCTCGCAGAACGACCGGCAGAGCGAAATCGAGAAGCTCGAGAAAGACGTGGAAGAACTGCGGCGTCTAGCAGGCGATGAAGAGGCCGACGCGGAACTGGAACGCATTCGCCAGCAAGTGGCGGAACTGCGAAAGGAGTTTTACAGCCATCTCGGGCCGTGGCAACGAGCGCAGATCGCGCGTCACACGCAGCGGCCCTACCCGCTGGACTACATAGGATCACTTTTCACCGATTTTATTGAACTGCACGGCGACCGGGGATTTGGCGACGACAAGGCGTTGATCACCGGACTTGCAAAATACCAGGGCCGGCCGGTCGCGGTGATCGGGCACCAGAAGGGCCGGGACACGAAACAACGGCTGATACGAAATTTTGGCCAGCCAAAGCCGGAGGGGTACCGCAAAGCGCTGCGGGTGATGCAACTGGCGGCAAAATTCGGGCGGCCGATATTTTCGTTTATAGATACGCCGGGAGCCTACCCTGGGATTGACGCGGAGGAACGCGGCCAGGCGGAGGCCATTGCGCGGAATCTTCGCGAGATGGCGAGGATGCCCGTACCCATCATCGTGACCGTAACGGGAGAGGGTGGGTCGGGAGGGGCGTTGGCGATCGCGGTGGGAGACCGCGTGAATATTCTGGAGAACAGTTTTTACTCCGTGATTTCGCCGGAGGGCTGCGCGGCGATTTTGTGGCGCGACTCGACTAAAGCCGAATCCGCGGCGGCGGCATTGAAGATTACGGCGAGCGACTTGAAGGAACTGGGGATTGTTGATGAAGTGGTGCGTGAGCCGGAGGGCGGCGCGCATACCGATCCGGAGGCCGCGGCGCAAATGCTGGGAGAAGTGTTGGAGAGGCAACTGGTTGCGCTGGCGCAGCAGCCGGCGAAAGAACTGGTGGACGCTCGCTACGAGAAATTCCGGAAGATGGGGCAGTTCTTCGACTTCGGCGTTTAGACCCACCGCACAAATCCGCCACAAACCACGCTTTGGCACCCCGTAGCACATTGGCAACGAAGCGGCGACGAATCCTTGTCCGCGCGCGGCGCGCGGGCTAGCCTGAAGAAGCACTCATCAGAGCAATCCGGCTCGGGAAGACCTCAATATCCCAGCATGCCCGTCCTCGGAGGACAGGACTCATTATGTCGGAACCATTTCGGCCGTATGAAAAATTGGTGGAAATCACGATATTGGGGAAGAAGTTCCACGTGCCGGAGCGGAATTCGCTTTTGCGCTGCTTCCAATTCATCAGCCCGGAGACGATCCCGTATGGGCGGTTCTGCTGGAATCAGGAATGCCAGTATTGCCGCGTGTCGTGTCAATTGCCGGATGACGATGAACCGCGCGAGATGCTGAGCTGCAAGTTTATCGTGATGGCGGGAATGGAAGTGACGGAGCTGAGCCAGGAATTGAAGTGGTGCCTGCGAGCAAAGCTTCCGGAAGACGCCGCGGTTTCGTCCTGATCTTTTCAAATTGGTACAAGGCTGAATCCACAAAAACTGAGAACCAACTGCAACTATTGAGGTGGGCGTGTGTTTTGACAGGGAGTTACATGTAGCCTCGCGCGACGGTGGTTGTGCGACGCCAAAACCCAAAGAACCATCCCCGGCGTACAGCCGCCGTCGTCGAATTGCGCGAAGGTGTGCCCGAAGTCTGCGGCGAAATTGCCAGCCAGGCGGTTGGTGGCGGATTCCGCTGACAAACAGCGATGGAAACCTACGAGGTTGCGAATGCGGTTGGAATGGGGTTTGCGCAGAAGAGCAGGCTGCACTAGAATTTTTGTTTGCCAAACACCACTGCCAGGACTGACCAACTTATATGCGACGGCTGCGGGCAGCCCGCCTCGCCGGAGCACATCGCCCGCCGATTGCTGCGGCTGGAAATGGCCACGCGCTACCGTCCCATCCACATTGCGACCTTGTTATTGGGTGCTTATTCACCCGGAGCAGAGGACGAGTACCTTTACTCCGGAAAATTTGCGGGAGAAGCCGGCGGAGTGCTGGAAGCATGCGGAATATCGGCGGCCGGCAAGGCTCCTGAAGTGATTTTGAGCGAATTTCAGCGCGCCGGATTTTTTCTGGCGCATCTAAATGAATGCCCGTTGGAAGAAAGCTGCGCTTCTCCGGGGGATGCAGCGGCATGTTTAGAAAAGAGGATTGGCGCAGTAGCGGCACGGATCCGGCGGTCGCTGAGACCCAAGCGCGTCGTGCTCATCTCTGAGTTTCTTGCGCCGTTGGTTCCAAAACTTTCGAGTCCGGAACTGGGCTGCGAAGTGCGGCTTGCGCAAGGGAAGCCGTTCGCGCTGAACGGCGCTGAGGGAGCGGAGGCAGTGCGGAGTCTTAGGGAAGCGATTCGAGCGGGAGCAGCAGCTAAGTGACCCACATCACAGCGCACGGCTGGACCGTGGTACAGGATGAAATGGGCTGGAAGTCCAGTTGGAGCCATCTCCCGCTGTGCTAGAATCTAAGTCGTTCTGCAGCAGGGGGGTAGGAGCAGGAGTCGAGGCGTGAAGAAGCAGGCAAAATTTGGCATAGGAATCGGATTGATCCTCGTGTCCATGGCGTTTTTGGCATGGCTGGGGTACGGGGAAAGCAAGACTTACTATCACACCATCGCGGAGCTGCAAACGCTCCATGGGGCTGACCTGGCACACCGGATCCGCGTGGGCGGAGTTGTTGAACCGGGCAGCATCCACCGTATGACCGGCCGAGTAGACTTTGTTCTGATAGGCGAAGGCAAGAAGCTGAACGTCAGTTACGTGGGGAACGATCCGCTTCCAGATACCTTCGTGGACAAATCACAAGCTCTAGCGGAAGGAAGAATGGCTTCGGACGGGCGTTTCGTCGCGGAAGTTGTGCAGGCGAAATGCGCATCGAAGTATGAAGCCTCACCGGGAGGAACGGTGCCCACTTCCACCGCGACAACATCGGCACAAAATAGCAACATGTAAGGGACCCGGGGCAACCGGGGGATAGGCGGGATCCCAGTGGATGTATTCGGTTCGTTCGCACTGCTACTGGCCTTTATCTGCGCGGTGTACGCGTTTGGCGGCGGCATCGCGGCAATCCTGACAAGACATCCGCTGCTCATCAAGAGTTCGCGGCAGGCAGGGATCGCCACCTGCTGCTTGATCTTCATCGCGACGTTCAGCCTCGAATACCTCTTTTTCTCGGATAATTATTCCGTCGCCTATGTAGTGGAGCACAGCAACCGGGCGCTCTCGACCTATTTCAAAATAACGGCGCTGTGGTCCGGACAGGAAGGCTCGCTGCTTTTCTGGAGCTTCCTGCTCTCGATTTACGTGTTCTCCGTCCTGATCGTCTACCGGAACAAAAACGGCGAGCTGATGCCGTATGTTGGAGTAATCCTGGCGGGCGTTCAGATTTTCTTCCTGACACTGAACAATTTTGTGGCGAGCCCGTTCAAGATGCTCGGCGTACCGGCGGCGGGCGGCGCGTTGCAATTGGTGACGCGGGCCGATGGCAATGGGCTGACACCGCTTCTCCAGTATGTGGAGATGGGAATTCACCCGCCGAACCTCTATTCGGGATACACGGGATTCACAATTCCGTTTGCGTTCGCGCTGGCGGCTTTGCTGGCGAGATATCCGGGCGAGAAGTGGATTCACTTGACGCGCAAGTGGACGATGATCGCGTGGTGCTTCCAGACGGTGGGAATCATGCTGGGAGCGCATTGGGCGTATGCCGTGCTGGGTTGGGGCGGCTATTGGGGCTGGGACCCGGTGGAGAACGCTTCGCTGCTGCCGTGGCTGACGGGAACGGCGTTTTTGCATTCCGTGATGATGCAGGAAAAGCGCGGAATGATGAAAGTGTGGAACGTCTGGCTGGTGTTCTCGACATTTCTCTTATGCATATTAGGAACATTCCTGACGCGCAGCGGCGTGGTGAGTTCCGTGCATGCGTTCGCGCAATCGAGCATCGGCAACTGGTTTGTGGGCTTTCTATTGATCATCATCGCCGTATGCGTGATTGCGTACGTGAAGAATCGCGATTACTTGAAGAGCGAGAATCATCTGGATGCGATGGTTTCGCGCGAGTCCAGCTTTCTATTCAACAATCTGGTGCTGCTAGTGGCGTGCATCGCGGTGCTCTCCGGGACGCTTTTCCCGGTGATTTCAGAAGCTTTGACGGGATCGAAAATTAGCGTGGGAGCGCCATTCTTCAACAAAGTGAACATTCCGCTCGGCTTGCTGCTGCTATTTTTGACGGGAGTGGGGCCGCTGCTGGCGTGGAGAAAAACTTCGCTGGAAAGCCTGAAGCGCAATTTCACGTGGCCGGCGGTCGTTGGATTGATTGGCGGAGGAATGTTGTTCGCGCTGGGCTACCGCGACTTTTATTCGATGGTGTGCTTCATCCTGTGCTTCTTCGTGGCCGCGACGATTGTGATGGAGTTCTATCGAGGCGCGAGAGTGATCCGGTCGCGGTCGGGCGCTTCGTACCTGACTTCGATCATGGAATTGACGTTCCGCAACACGCGCCGCTACGGCGGGTACATCGTGCATATGGGAATCGTGCTGGTGTTCGTGGGATTGGCGGGCCAGGCGTTCAACCAAAACGTGCAGAAGGAGATGCGACCAGGCTCCTCGATGCAGATTGGGAAATATACCCTGGTGCTGCAAAACGAGGATACCACGCCGGAAGCGAACTACACGGGGCACCGTTTGATCGTCGAGGTGCTGACCGCCGGAAAGCCGTTGATGATGCTCTATCCGGAGAGGCGGCAGTTCGAGACGAACGGCGAGACGGGTACAATGGTGGCGATTTATTCCACATTGCGCGAAGATTTGTATGTGGTGTTCGCGGGGCTGAGCCCGGATACGCAAGTACCTGTAATACATGCTTACTTGAACCCGCTGGTGAAATGGATTTGGTTTGGCGGAGCGATTGTGGTGTTTGGAACGATCGTGGCGCTCTTCTCAAACCGCAGGGAAGTGCTGGTTCTTTCTGGCGCGAAGCAGGCCGCACGAGAGACGCTGGCGCCGGGACTGGCGCCTTCGGCTCCCGTCACGCTGCGGGAAGGACATGATTGACATGCTGAAACTAAAACGTCCCGCGCTGTTGCTGATGCCGGTTTTGCTGGCTGCCGCGATCGCATTGCCGGTGGTATCCGCGCTGGGAGATGGGCCGGCGCCGGATCATGCGCACCGCGTGGGGATGAAGGTGAAATGCATGTGCGGCGGGTGCAACGAATCCGCGGGCGGCTGCTACCACACGGGAGGGGCATTTTCCGGGCCGTGCGACACGGCGCTGGGGATGTTGAAGGAGATCAACGCGCGGATCACGAAAGGCGAATCCGACGACTTGATCGTCCAATCATTCGTGCAGGAGTATGGGCAAGCGGTGCTGATGGAACCGCCGCGGAGCGGGTTTGGGCTGGTGGCGTGGTGGATTCCGGTGTTCGCGCTTTTCGGGGGATTCGCGCTGGTGATGACGATCATCTCGAAGTGGCGGAAGCGCGTATCGCCGGAGCCGGTGCCGGCAATAGCGGGGAGCGGGCCAAGCGTTTCTCCGGACATGCTCGAGCGCGCCCGCGCGCGAGCCGCGCACGACACTGAGGATTGAACTTGAGCGAAGCCGTGTTGCTCCAGTTTTTCCTGATCGCTTCGGGGGAGTGGGCCATGCTAGGCGCATGCCTGGCGCTGGCCGTGGCAGTGGCGCTCTTCGTCTTCTTCATTCAGCCAGATGCATCAGACCTTGCGCCGCACCGCTCGAAGCTCGATCAACTGATGGAGAGACGAGACACGCTTTACGACAATTTACGAGATTTGAGATTTGAGTTTCGCTCCGGCAAGTACGCGGAGAACGACTATGAGGCTATGAAAAACTCGATGGAGAATGAAGCGGCGATGGTGCTGGCTGAAATTGATGAACTGACAGACTCGCAAGTACGCCGGCCGCGCCCAGGGAAAGCGGCTCCCGCGGCGGAGAGAGGCGCGCAATGACGCTGCGCAAACTGCGGCTGGCGGCTCTGGCGTTTATTTTTGGCGTGGCGCTTTCGCCGGCGTATGGAGGCACCGCGCATGGCACGGTGAAAAACGGAACGACGGGTCAGCCGGCGGCGGGAATCCAGGTCATTTTGATTCAGTTGCAAGGCGGCATGCAGCCCGTTTTGACCACGAAGACGGATGCGCAGGGCCAGTTCAGTTTTGATTTTCCGGCGATCGGCACGCAGCCGATGCTGCTCCGCGCGGTGTATCGCGGGGTGCTGTTTCATGAGCCGCTCCCGCCGGGACAGAACGACGTGAATGTGGAAGTTTACGACCCATCGAAGGATCCCAAGACGATCAGTGTGAGCACGCACTTCGTGATCTTTCAGCCGAACGGATCGAGCCTGCAGGTGGGAGAAGAGTACGCAATCAAGAACGACTCGCAGCCGCCGCTGGCGTATTTCAACGGCGATGGCGACTTCGACTTTGTGCTGCCCGTTGGCGCGACGCTGAAGCAAACCGCGGCGCAGGGGCCGTCGGGAATGCCGGTGGTGCAAGAACCAATCGACAAGGGGAAAAATCATTACAGCGTGGCGTACGCATTCCGGCCAGGAGATAACGGCGTGCGTTTTTCGTACGAGCTGCCGTACGCGGCAGACACGGCGACGGTGAAGCTGCCAACGGTGTATCCGGGAGCGCGACTGGTGCTGGTGGCGCCGCCATCGGTGCAGGTGATCGCCGACGGATTGCAACCGAGCGGGCAAGAGCAGGGCATGAATCTTTATAGTAAGGATAATCTTGCGGCCAATTCAGTATTCACGGTGAATGTCTCGGGGACGGCACCGCCGCCGAGCGACAATGCAGGCGACCCGGGACAGGCAGGCGGGCAGGGAACTGACGCGAGTTCATCGGCGACGATTCAAGTGGCACCCGGCCGGCTGGACGTGCTGAAGTGGCCGCTGGTGGGCGGGTTTTTGTGCGTGTTTGTGCTGCTGGCGATTTTTCTTTCGCGGAAGCAAGTGACGGCGACGGTGAGCGTTCCTGCGGCCAGTTATCCAACGCCGGCGGTCGCACCAGTATCGACACGAGCGCCGGAGCCAGCTCCGAAGAAACCCGCGCCGGCAGCGGTGGCTCCGGCGGCGGAACTTCAGGCGCCTGCGGTACGTCCAGCGGCTGCGCCGCGTGCGGCCGCTGCGCCGACCACAACGATGGCGGCGATGGACGCAGCGGTGGGAACAAGCCTGGATGCGCTGAAAGAGACGCTCTTCCGGCTGGAGCTGCGGCGGCAAGCGGGAACGATTTCCGACGAAGAGTACAACCGGGAGCGGGCGCGCGCGGAGAAAGTGCTGCGCGATCTCGTCCGAGGTTAAGAAGTGATTGCCTGCCACGCGTTTCCCCTGCGCGAGGTCCATTCGTGACGGCACCTGGATTTGCTCCTGCCGGTCTCCAATTTGAAAACGTAGAAAAGCGATATGGCAGACTGCGAGCCTTGCGGAAAGTATCGCTCGGGATAGCGGCGGGAGAATGCGTTGTGCTTGCGGGGCGCAACGGTTCCGGCAAGACGACGTTGTTGCGAATCGCAGCGGGGCTGGTGCGGCCATCGAGCGGGATGATGCAATTTACCGGCGCAGAGGCTGCCGGGAAAGCGACAGACGTCCGTCCGGGATACATCGCGCACGCGACGATGGTGTACGACGAATTGACGGCGGAAGAAAATCTGAAGCTGTTCGCGAGATTGCAGGGGATCGAGCGGCCGAAAGAGCGCGTAGAGCGCCTCCTTGCGGAAGTTGGACTGGAAGAGCGGCGCGGCTCGCAGGTGCGAACGTTTTCGCGGGGGATGCGGCAGCGCGTGGCTATTGCGCGCGCACTTTTGCACGAGCCGGCGATACTTCTGCTGGACGAGCCGGCGACGGGCCTGGACCCGCAAGGGATTCGATGGCTGGCGGATTCGCTGCGGCGATTGCGGGATTCCGGCCGCACGCTGCTGATGAGTTTGCACGGCGAGTCCGAGATTTCCCTGCTGGGGACGCGGGCGATCCGTCTGGACGCCGGGGCGGTGATCGCGGATACGCGCAGCGGCGCGACGTTTCGTTCGATTCTGACGTTCGCCGACGCCTGAATGGGATTGCTTTCCAACGCGGGGACGCTAATCGAGAAGGAACTTCGGACGGAGTTCCGTTCACGGGAATTGCTGACGACCACGTTTGTGTTCGTGCTGATCGTGATCGTCCTGTTCAGCTTTACGTTCGATCCGACGTCGGATGAATCGCGGCGGTTCGCACCGGGACTTTTGTGGCTGGCATTTCTGTTCGCATCGTCGCTGATGCTGCAGCCGTGTTTTTTACGGGAGCAGCAAAACGATACGCTGAGCGCGCTGCGGCTTTCCGTGGCCGACCCGTTCGCGATTTTTCTGGCGAAGCTGACGGCGAACACACTGTTTTTGATGTTCACGGAGCTGGTGCTTCTGCCGTTTTTCGCGACGATGTACAACGTCGCGGCGTGGAGGGTTTTTCCATGGCTGCTGCTGGTGTTCTTTCTGGCAAGCCTGGGGATTTCCGTTGCGGGAACCGCGCTTTCGGCAATTTCCGCGCAGGCGCGGATGCGCGAACTGCTGTTGCCGCTGCTGATGCTCCCGCTGCTGACGCCTATTCTGGTGGCGAGCACGGAAGTGACAAAGGGATTGCTGGACCGGACGCCTTACGTGCAATCGAAAGGGATCGGATTTCTGGCCGTGTTTGACGTAGTATTTTTGACGGCGCTGTGGCTTTTCGGCGAATATCTTCTGGAGGAATGAAGAGGCATGTGGAAACGCGTGATTAGCGCCGCGGTGGTGGTTTTTCTTTTGGGAGCGGCGGCGTACGCCTCTTTCTTTATCGCGCCGGACGAGCGCACGATGCACGTGCTGCAGCGGATTTTTTATTTTCACGCGGCCAGCGCGTGGGCGGGCATGACGGCGTTCGCGGTGTGTTTCGTCGCGAATCTGCTTTATGTATGGAGACGGACGGAGAAGTGGGATTCGCTGGGCGTATCGGCGGCGGAAGTCGGGCTGGCGTTCATTACCGTGGTGCTGATTACCGGGCCGATTTGGGCAAAGCCAGCGTGGGGAATTTATTGGACGTGGGACGCGCGGCTGACGTCCACGTTCGTGTTGTGGCTGCTCTATATTTCGTACCTCCTTCTTCGGACATTGATTGAGGAGCCGGACCGGCGAGCGCTGCTGAGCGCGCTCTTTGGAATTTTTGCGTTTATTGACGTGCCGATCGTGTTTGGAGCGATTCGCTGGTGGAGGACGCAGCATCCAGCGCCGGTGATCATGGGCGGGCCGGGAAGCGGGCTGGAGCCGACGATGAAGAAGGTTTTCTTTTTCAGCGTGCTGGCGCTGCATTTGCTGATGGTGTTTCTGATCACGGAGCGTTACCGGCTGGAGCGGATGAGGAACGATCTCGACTACGTGAGGCGCGAGGCGGAGGCTTGATGAGAAATCTGGATAGCGTGTTTGCGGCGTACGTGATCGGGTGGGCGGTGTTTTTCGTGTATTACGTGACGGTGGCGTGGCGGACGAGTTCCTTGAGGAAGGAAGTCGAGGAACTGAAGAAATCGGCGGGCGGGGGGAAGTAATTGGCGGGGAAGAAGCGCATCGGGATTGTGCTGTTTCAGCTGGGCGGGCCGGACTCGCAAGAAGCCGTCGAGCCGTTCCTGAAGAATCTCTTTCTCGATCCGGATATTATTCCGATGGGGCCGCTGGGATTTTTGCGAAGTCCGCTGGCGAAATACATTTCGCGAAAGCGATCGGTGCCGGTGAGAGGACGCTACGAGGAAATAGGCGGATGTTCGCCGATTGGGCGACTGACGGAAAGGCAGAGAGCCGCGCTCGTGGAAGCGTTAGCGCCGGAGCTGGAAGCGGTGGCGGTTGTGGCGATGCGCTACTGGCATCCGCTGACGGAAGAAGCGGTGGACGCGCTGAGAAAAGCGGGGCCAGTGGATGAGATCGTACTGCTGCCGCTCTACCCGCATTTTTCATACGCGACGACCTTGAGCAGCTTGAAAGAATGGCGGCGCGTGAATGGAGATCCAAAAAACGGGCCGCCGCAAAGGACAGTGAGCCAGTTTTACGATCATCCGCTCTATATTCAGGCGATCGTGCAGCGGATTGGATCGGTGCTGCCGGAATTTGCGGACAGCTCGAAAATCCAATTGATTTTCAGCGCGCACGGATTGCCGATGAGCCTGGTGGAGAAGGGCGATCCCTATCCGAAACATATCGAGAGCACAGTGCAGCTGGTTTGCGAAGAAGGGAAGAAGCAATTTCCGGGATGGCCGGTGAATCACTTGTTGTGTTACCAGAGCCGCGTGGGCCCGGCGAAATGGCTGCAACCGCCATTGACGGGAACGATCGAACGGCTGGCGCACGAGGGCGTGAAGGAAATGCTGGTGGTGCCGATTTCGTTCGTGACGGAGCATATCGAGACGCTGCACGAAATCAACATCGAAGCGAGGGAAGAGGCCAAGAAACTTGGTGTCGAAAAGTTTTGCATGATGCCGGCGCTGGAAGATTCGCCGCTGTTTATCGGGGCGCTGAAGGATTTGGTGCTGCGAGCCGTGGGGCTGGCGCCGGAGCCGGGAACAGCGCAAGAGAAAGCGGAAGTGCCGAATTAGTTTCCACTCAACAGGAAATCAGCCGAGAGTGAAGAGCACGATTAGAACTTAAGAGCAGTGGGCAGGAATTTGAACGGAGAGCGAAAAATCTCCGAGTGCGCTATACTTTTCTGTTCAAATCATGCCGACAAAACCGCCTTATCACCCATTTTTATATCGTCTCGCAGCATTCACCGTACTCTGGACCGTGCTTCTTCTGATTGCCGGCGCGCTGGTGACCTCCAACGCGGCGGCGCTTTCCGTACTCGATTGGCCGAAGTCGCATGGCGCTTGGATACCTTCGTCGCTGCCGGGCGGCGACGTGTATGAGTATTCGCACCGGGTGATCGCCGGAGTGCTGGGACTTTTGACGATCGTGCTGACGATTGTGGTGTGGATCCAGGTGCAGCGGCGGTGGCTGCGCTGGTTCACGGTGATTGCGCTGGGCGGGATTGTGGCGCAGGCAATCCTGGGCGGAGAAGTGGTGATCCGGCTGTTGCACTACTGGCTGCCTGTGATTCACGCGTGTTTCGCGCAAATCATGTTTGGGGCGCTGCTGGCGATCGCGGTGTTCACGAGCAAGTGGTGGATGGAGGAGCGTCCGACGGTTCAGGATAGCGGTTCGATTTCCATTCACACGATTGCGACGGTGAACGCAGCGGTGATTTTCTTTCAGGTTTTTCTGGGCGCGGGCTTCCGGCACAACGACATGCCTATCTGGCCGCATGCGACCGGCGCACTTCTGGTGCTGGGAGTGGTGATTTGGACGGCGGCAGTTCTGCGAAAGAGATTCGAGAAGTCGCGCGAGCTCTCGCTGATGCGAGTTTTGCTGCATGCCGTTTTTGGCGTGCAGTTTCTGCTGGGAATTGCGGCGTTGTGGGAGCGAATGGTTACGGCGGAGGCGCCGCGTCCTCCTGGATTGCTGGTGGCGCTGACAGTTACGCACACGGTGGTTGGAGCATTGCTGTTCGCGGTATCCATTTTGACGATTCTGATTTGCTACCGGCTGGTGCCGAGGCGAGGCGAATTGGCTGTGTCGGCGGAAGGGCGGGTAGCGGCGCAATGAGCACGGTCCGCACCACGGAACTGACGCTGGCGTCGCGCGCGAATGCGTACGTCGCGCTGACGAAGCCGGATGTGTCCTTCCTGGTGCTGATCACGACGGCGGCAGGTTTTTACATGGGTGCGCGCGGCGCGGTGGATTGGTCGCATTTGCTGCAAACTGTGTTTGCGACGCTGCTGATTGCCGCAGGAACGGCGACGCTGAATCACTATATCGAGCGCGATTCGGATCGCTACATGCGGCGAACGGCCTCGCGGCCGCTGCCGAGCGGAGTGCTGCAACCGCGAGAAGCGCTGTGGTTTGGAGTGACGCTATCGGTGGCGGGCGCGCTGGATTTATATTTTGCCGGCGGCTTGCTTGCCGCGGGATTGGGCGTGCTCACGTGCCTGAGTTACCTGCTGGCGTACACCCCGCTGAAGAAGCGGACGGTGTGGGCGACGTTTATCGGGGCGTTTCCTGGCGCAATTCCGCCGATGATTGGGTGGGCAGCGGCAAGCGGTTCGCTGGACCGCGGGGCATGGCTGCTGTTTGCGATTTTGTTTTTCTGGCAATTTCCGCATTTTCACGCGATCGCGTGGATGTACCGGGAAGATTACGCGCGTGCGGGAATATTGATGCTTCCGGTGGTGGATCGAGAAGGGAAGCGCACGTTCCGGCAGATTATTTTGACGGCGATTGCGCTGGTTGGAATCAGCTTGCTTCCGGCAATCGTGGGAATGGCGGGAGTGCGGTATTTCTTTGGCGCGCTGGTGGTCAGTACGGCGCTCGTGCAGGTGTGCCTGTGGGCGGCGAGCGCGAAAACTAACATGCGCGCGAAATGGCTGATGCACGCCACCGTGCTGCACATCCCTTTGCTGCTGGGCTTGATGGTCTTCGACAAAATCCCCCGCTGAGCCTGCGCGTATTCGGGAAGGACTCTCGCCGACTTATGTTCACGCAGGCCGCGCTCAACGCCTCCCTGAATGGAACCAGCGCCGTGCTGCTGGCGTGCGGCTACGCGGCGATCCGAAAAGGCAACCGGAAGGTCCACAAGCTGTTCATGCTGTCGGCGCTAGCGGTGTCCGCGGCGTTTCTGATTTCGTACGGGATTTACCACATTCGCGTGGGCCACGTGGCGTTTCAGGGGAAAGGGTGGATCCGGCCCATATATTTCACGTTGCTGCTATCGCACACGATTCTGGCGGCGGTGATCGTGCCTCTCGTGCTGATTACCGTGAGAAGGGCGTGGCAGGAGCGGTTTGACAAGCATCGCGTGATTGCCCGGTGGACACTGCCGATCTGGTTCTATGTGTCGGTGACCGGGGTGGTGATTTATTTCATGGTGTACCAGATTTATGCTCCGAAGTAGGGCATGGAGCCGAGGGAACGCGGGAATTCTAGTTAACAATAATCGGACCCCACCCCCTGCATTTCTCACAAGTGTTGATTCTAAAGGGAGTTAAACTCCTTTGTTTTGATACACTTTTGCAAGTGTTCATTCTAAAAGACTTACGATGATACCTGGTGCGCTGAGGGATTAGTTGGGCCGGGGTGCTCCCGAGCGCGAGCCTGGGGGAACAAGCGAGCCGGTTTGCGAAGAGCGGACGGCGTGGCGGGTGCCCGCCTTGGGGAAGACGACGTGCCAGAAATCCTGACGAGGCGAGGCGAAGCCGACTCCGATGAACCGGTGGTCATTTTTTTCACGGACTGAAGTTACGAAGCACTCGATGGAATCGGAAGTCATCTCGTTGAAAATGCGGACCATCTGGCCGGGCAACAGGGGGGCATCCATGAGGATAAGCGCGCCGTGGGCGCTGACGAATTGCGTGGAAGCCTTGAAGTCAATGAGTTCGCCTTCCGCCATTTGGCAACGAACTCGAAGCGGGATTTGAAGTGTGATTCGGACAGTCCGACGACGCTCAGGGTATCTTGACCGATGCATGAATCCGCCTTGGAAGGGGTCCAGGGACGTAAGCTTGCCACTATTACGGGCGCATGACAAGGCTTTCCGGGGAGGATTTGCCTGGCGAGGGGCTTAGGCGGGGAGCGCCTTGATGACGGCTTGTGTAAAGGCGGCGGTAGTAGCGGTGCCGCCAACATCGCGCGTGAGATGAGTGCCCTCCTTGTAGACGCGCTCGAGAGCGGAATGAATGCGCGCGGCGGCGGTCCATTCGGAAAGGTGATGGAGCATCATGATGGCGCTAAGCAGAAGGGCAGTCGGATTTGCAAGGCCTTTGCCGGCAATATCGGGTGCCGTGCCGTGGACGGCTTCAAACATGGCGGCTTCTTCACCGATGTTGGCGCTGCCCACGACGCCGAGTCCACCGACGAGGCCGGCAGCGAGGTCGCTCATCACGTCGCCATAAAGATTGGGGAGCAGGAGCATATCGAACTGGAGCGGGTCGAGAACCATCTGCATACAAGCGTTATCAACGATGAGTTCCTTGTACTCAATTTCGGGGTAGAGCGGGGCGACGTCGCGCACGCATTTCAGGAAAAGACCGTCGGAGAGTTTCATGATGTTGGCTTTGTGGATGGCGTGAATTTTCTTGCGTTTTTCGCGCCTAGCATACTCGAAGGCGAAGCGGGCAATTTGCGTGGAAGCTTTTTCCGTAATGATTTTCAGGCTTTCGACGACGCCGGGAACGACTTCGTGCTCGAGGCCGGAATAGAGATCCTCGGTGTTTTCGCGGATGAGAACGACGTCCACGCCGGAATAACGTGATTTGACGCCGGGAAGATTTTCGACGGGGCGGACATTGGCGTAAAGTTCGAGAGTCTTGCGAAGAGCGACGTTGATGCTCGGGGCTCCGCCCGCGACGGCGGTGCCCATGGGGCCTTTGAGAGCGACGCGATTGCGGCGGACGGAAGCGACGGCCTCTTCGGTTACATACTGGCCTTTTGCGGAAGCGGTGCTGGAACGCGCGTCCACCTCTTCCCAATCAATTTGAACGCCGGCAGCTTCGAGAATGGAGCGAGTGGCGGCGGAAACTTCCGGCCCGATGCCCTCGCCCGGAATCAAGGTGACTTTGTGTGGCATGGCGCATCTATTGTAAGCGAACTG
Organism: Candidatus Acidiferrum sp.; assembly: GCA_035279745.1. Lineage (GTDB taxonomy): Bacteria > Acidobacteriota > Terriglobia > Acidiferrales > UBA7541 > Acidiferrum. The sequence goes on from DATEHE010000024.1 coordinate 122,093, forward strand.
CGAAGGCAGTCCGAAACGAATTGGGCTGATTGATGCGCGGCAGTTGCGTGAAACGAAACGGGTTGCGCGGGCCGAAGTGCAGTTGTGGAAAAGGTTTGCTATACTGTGTTGGAAAGAAGCATCACAGGACGACCTGCGATGCGGAGGCCAAACGAAACCATGATTAATCTGACTCCCACAGCCGCGACCAAGGTCAAGGAAATCATGAACATGCAGAACCCTGTGCCGGTGGCATTGCGCGTTGCGGTGGTCGGCGGGGGCTGCTCGGGATTCCAATATCACATGGCATTTGAGAACCAGACGAACGACACGGACGAAGTTGCGGAGTTCGACGGATTGAAAGTCGCCGTGGATCAGATGAGCTCGATGTACCTGGAAGGTGTCGAGATTGACTACATCGAGACGCTGGAAGGCGCGGGCTTCAAGTTCAACAATCCGAACGTGAAGAGCACGTGCGGATGCGGCAGTTCGTTCAGCGTCTAAAAGGACGCGGAATTGGGCGCCACTGGCGGCCCATGAGATGATCAGAGGCTCCTGAGACTTACGTTCAGGAGCCTTTTTTATGTGCAGCGAAGCCGCCAAATGGGACGAGCGGTATCGCCAGGCGAAGGTGGGAGTCGCTTGGGAGCCGACGAGCCTCTTGAAAGAATGGCTGCGGTTGCTGCCGAATGGCCGGGCGCTGGACGTGGCGTGCGGGAGCGGCCGGAATGCAATTTATTTGGCGCGGAATGATTTCGAAGTCACGGGAATTGATTGGTCCGAGGCGGCATTGGAGATTGTTGCGCAGCGAGCCGGCGAGGTAAACGTGCCAGTGATTCGGACTGACGCGCCGCTGACGACGAGGAACAAACCTGGCGGAATTGAACTGATTCTCAGTGACCTGGAACGGATGGAATTACCGGAGAGAGCTTTTGGAGTGATCGTGTGCGTGCAGTATCTGCAGCGAACGCTTTTCGCGCAGATGACGAGAGCATTGCAATGCGGCGGAGTGCTACTCTTCGAGACGTACACGCGAGCACAAATGAAATTCGCGGGCGGGCCGCGGAATCCGGCATACCTGCTGGAACCGGGCGAGTTGCGCGGTGCGTTTCCCGAATTGCGCGTACTGTTTTACCGTGAACTGGACGCCGGGCAGGGAATTGCGAGTTTGGTGGCACAGAAAGTTTCCTGAGAAGAGGCCAAATAGGACTGGCCGGAATCAAGATGACGGGCCCTGAGATATTTGCAATATATCGTATGCGACCTTATTCTAAAGTGCCCGGATGAAGATCGCGCTCGCACAGTTCAACCCCACAGTAGGGGATTTCGCAGGAAATTCCGCCCGGATTCTGGAGCTGGCGGAAAAAGCACGGCACAAAGGAGCCGAGCTGGCAGTTTTTTCGGAGCTTTGCCTCTGCGGCTACCTTCCTCAGGACCTGCTGGAACGGCCTTCCTTCATTGACCGCAATCACTTTGAACTCAAACAACTAGCGGCAAAACTGCCGTTGCCGGCGATCGTGGGATACGCGGGACGAGTGAAAAACGGCACAGGAAAATCCATCGCGAACAAGGCGGCGCTGATCTGCAGCGGGCGGGTGGTCTTCGAGCAAAGCAAAATGCTGCTGCCGACGTACGACGTGTTCGACGAGTCGCGTTATTTTCAGCCGGCGCACAAACAATTCGCGTATGGATTCGGCAGGGAACAACTGGGCATCACGATTTGCGAGGACGCGTGGAACGACAAGAAGTTCTGGGCGGAATGTTTGTACGATCGCGATCCGGTGACGGAGCTTGTGGCGCAGGGAATTACGGTGCTTGTGAATATCTCTGCGTCGCCGTACGTGCTGGATAAGAGGTCGTTGCGGCTGGATATGCTGAAATCCATCGCAATTAATCAGCAAAGACCGATTGTTTATGTAAACCAGGTTGGCGGAGACGACAGCCTGATCTTTGATGGCGCGAGTATCGCGCTGACCGCTGACGGAAAAGTGGCGGCGCAAGCGCTGGCATTCGAGGAAGATCTGGTTTTGTTCGACACGGTGAGCGGCGAAGGAGAGATTCACGAACAGCCCACGCAGGAAATCGGATATGCGTACCAGGCGCTGGTGACGGGCACGCGGGATTACGTCCGAAAATGCGGATTCAAGAAAGTGCTGATCGGGTTGAGCGGGGGAATTGATTCGAGCGTAGTGGCGGCGATCGCCGTGGATGCGCTCGGCGCGGAAAACGTGCTGGGCGTCTCGATGCCGGGCCCGTTCTCATCCGAGGGAAGCAAAACGGATGCGAAAAAACTGGCGGAGAACCTGAGAATCAAGGAGTTGACGCTCTCCATCGGGGGCGTATATGACGCCTACCTGAAAACGCTGGAACCCGCGTTCGGAGACGCGCCGATGGATGTGGCCGAAGAAAATATTCAAGCGCGCATTCGCGGGAATTACCTGATGGCACTATCGAACAAATTCGGATGCATGGTATTAAGCACCGGCAACAAATCGGAATTGGCGGTAGGATACTGCACGCTTTATGGAGACATGGCCGGCGGGCTGGCGGCGATTTCCGATGTGCCGAAGCTGATGGTCTATGAATTGGCAAACTGGATTAACCGGGAAAGGGAACTCATCCCCATCTCGAGTATCGAGAAAGTGCCTTCGGCGGAGTTGCGGCCAAACCAAAAAGACGAGGATAGCCTGCCACCCTATGGCGTGCTGGACCGCATCCTAAAATCGTATATCGAGGATCTGTATAGTCCTGAGGAGATCGCCGACCATTACGGGTTTGATCTGAAGCTGGTGAGAGAAATTGCGCTGCGCGTGGATAAGAACGAGTACAAACGAAAGCAGGCACCGCCAGGGCTGAAAATTACATCGCGAGCATTTGGATTCGGGCGGCCATTCCCGATTGCGCAAAGATTCGTACCGTAATTGAGGATGTGAGATGAGGGCAAACGTGAAACGAACCTTGGTTTCTATTTTGAGTGTGGCAGCGGCGATATTGTTTGCGCCGGCTTTCCTGCAGGTAAGCCGCGCACAGCAACGTGCAGCGGGCAGCGAGCGCACGAGCGGGGCAAAATCGCCCATACAGAAGAACGTGGAAAGCTATCTGCGAAATCTTTATGCGCTGGGGGCAGACACAACGGTGAACGTGTCCGAGCCGAAGGACATCGGCGTCGCTGGGCTAGAGGAAGTTGACATCGAGGTGAAAGTTGGCGAGAACCAGCAGACCGGAAAGGTTTACGTAACGAAGGACGGGAAATACATGTTCCGCGGGGAACTGGATGAACTTTCGAAGGACCCCAATGCGGAAGCGCGAGCCAAACTGGTGACCCAGGATAGCCCGACGCTTGGACCGGCGAACGCGGCAGTGACGATTGTGGAGTTTTCGGACTTCGAGTGCCCTGTTTGCCGGAGCCTGCATGATAGCTTGCGCGGACTGCTGCCCAACTATCCTCAGGTGCGCGTCATTTTCAAGGACTTTCCGCTCGAGCAGATTCACCCCTGGGCACGGACGGCGGCGCTGGCGGGACGCTGTGCGTATGAACAAGATCCGAAGGCGTTCTGGAAAATTTACGATCTGATTTACGACAACCAGGAGGTCATTTCGCCGGAAAACGCCTGGAGCGAAATGACGGACTTCGCGACGAAGGCCGGACTGAATGCCGACACGCTGAAGGCATGCATGGCCAGTCCACAGGCAGGCGCCGCGGTGGATGCGAGTAAGTCGAATGGAATGCAGCTGGAGGTCGGCAGCACGCCGACCCTTTTTGTGAATGGGCGGCGGCTCGTTGGAGCAGACCCGCGGGCGCTGGAGCAGTACATCAAGTACGAACTCACAGAACAGAAAACCGAAAAAGCGGGACGGTAATACGTAAGCGCAATTCCTGAAGGTTGACCCCGAGAACATCTGGAGAGAGTAGAGGGGAAGCGGAGGGAGGGGTGTGGCCGGAGGACGGGGTGACCTGGGCTGGTTTGCCTCATTTCGTAGTTAACATAATATAACTTATGGGACGCAATGTCAAGGGGAAAATGCAAGTATTTTGAGGGCTGTGGATATCCTGTATGTCCCGGCTATAGGGATGGAAGAGGGGTGGATAGGGGCGTTTGAGGGCGTAGTGGTTGGAGGAGTGGTGGGTGGTGAGATGAAGGAGGACCGGCTGGCGCGGGGGGGGCGCCAGCCGGCGGGCGATGCGGAACGCTGCGGTTGGTGTAGCGGATTGATAGCGAAGGAGTTGGCGAGAGATTGCGGTCCGCGAAGGCGGAGGCGTTGCGGCTGCGTGCGTGGCTTCGCGCCTGGGTCGAATGGTGGCCGCATCGGGCATAGCTTCGTCTGAATTGCTCGTTCCTAGAATCGTCGAGCAGCGGCAGAGTTTGGGAAAATGGATCTCGTGTATCGCGCCCGGGTCGAGGCTGGGGCCGAACGCGGACGCGGCTAATGGGCGGCTTTGGCGGCGATGGCACCGGCGGCGGCTCCGATGGCGAACCATTTTAGGGCGCGGGCGACCCGGCGAACGATGCTGCCACCCTTGGCGACGCGAAGGGCGTCATCGCGTTGCTTGGCTAGGGCAGCGGATTTGGCGCGCTCGTCAGAGAGATCGCTTTGGGCGGCGGCGAGGCGGGCCTGGCAGGCTTTGCAATCGAGCGCCAGGTCGTACAGAGGCTTGAGGTCGGCTTGGGGAACGATGGCGCCGGGGCCGGTTTCTGCCGGGGCCGGGGTCGAGGGCAGATTCTGCGATTCGGCGGGCAGGGCAATTCCCTGTCCGGTGCCTGGTTGGTTGTGAGACTTATCCAGGTTGGTGTCCGGATTGGCTGTGAAGGCACCGGCGCCCAGCGTGATGGGTGCGGGTAGCGAAATGGTGCCTGGCAGCGCTTTGAGGATTTGGTCTGGCGTGATGACGGATTTCTTGAGTTTGGCGATTTGCGCGAGCGTGAGCGAGAGAGCAGCGTCGCGAGTTTGCTGGCTGGTGGTGGCTGTGTCGATTGTCTTTTGAGCGGCCGCAAGTTGGGAGGCGAGCCGGGCGCGATCGCGGCGGTCGGCTTGCCACGAGAGGAAAAGCGCAGCGGCGAGGACCGCGACAAGTAGCAACTCGGCGGCATGCAGCCAATGCGGCGTGTTCATGACGATTCCCTTTGCGTTACAGATAGTGGACGCGACGCGCGAGAACCTGCGAGGGATAGGCGGGGTTCGAGCCGCCGTTCCAGGCGAGAAGGCCGCGAGTGACGTCGCCGTCCATGGCATCGAGCTTCTTGCGAAGAAGTTTGCAGCCGACGGCGAGATTCGCATCGGGAGCGCACAGTTCCGCGAGGAAGGGCGCGTCGAAGCCGAGTTCGCGCGCGACCTGCCCCATGACTTGCATCAGTCCCCAGGAAAAGCCGCGAGCGTAGGCTTCGGAGGCGGAGATTTTGTTGTTGGTGTAGAGATTGGCGACGTACTTGGCGAAAAAAGCGGGCTCGTAGCGGATAGCCCAGGGATTCCAGGCGGATTCCTGCTCGATGACGGCGCAGGCGAGCGCGGGATCGAGCGATTGCGAAGCAGCGGCTTTGCGCGCGAGAGCGACGAGTTGGGATGCGGCGGACATAAATGGTGCGTGGTGATTCGTGAACCGTGTCCGTGAATCCGTGAGGAGTCGAAAGTTGACAGTTCGAGGTCGAACTACGAGCACGATAAAGCAATGCGCCCGAAGTGTTGAGCGCACAGAGGCAGAAAGGGCTGCGCAACCTCAGGGAAGTCAGCCGTGATGGCGGTGGTGGCTGTGGCTGCGAAGATCCACAAAGCGGACGAGGGGCGGATCTTCGAGGTCAATTCCCTGCTCGGCGGCAATCTGGCGCAACGCTGAATAAATGTGTGGCAGATGGTTTGTGGCGACGTCGCGGACGAAGGCGCGGTTGATTTCGTCGTCGCGCATGCGGCGATGGAGCCAGCGAAGGAACAAGACGAGTTGCACGCCGGCGCCCGCGAGCGCGGTCAGGATCGTGTACCAAGGCAGGTGCATGGAGAGTCCTAGTGGAGTGAGTTGATATGTGGAAAATGAGAACTAAAGGTTATGCAGTGGAAGCATCTAAGGCCCGAACACGCGAGGTCGTTACCGAATCCCTGTGTTCGGGAGATCCAAGCTAAAACAGCGCGGCGGGAAGAGCGCCGAGAGTGGCGCCGAGGCCGGAGCCGAGCGAAGTGAAAAAGCCGGGGCTGGGGCGCGAAGCGTTGGCGCGAACGCTGAGGAGTTGCGAGGGAATGCCAAGCGTGCGGCCGAGAAGATTGGTGTCCACGCCGTAAAGGCCGGAAAGACCTTGCAGGGCGGCCATCTGCCGTTGGAAGGCGGTGTTGCTGAAGGCGAGTTGGTTCTTTTGCGCCTGATTTCCTTCCGCGATGGCTTTTTGGCGCGCGAGCTCGTCGGTGAGATCGCTGAAGCCGGCGGGATTATTCGAGCGCGCGACGCGATTCGCGGCGGATTGCGCGAGCGAATCGAAGGCGCTGGCGATGGCGCCCTGCGACTGGCCGGTGATGGCGGCCTTGTCAGCGGCGCTGAAGCCGGGATTGTTCAGGATGCTTTGGAACTGCGAGGTCAGCGCGTTGCCGGTCTGCTGCTGCTGATTCAGGAATTGCTGATTCAGCGCGTTGATGCCGGCGAGCTGCTGATCGGTGAGATTCATGGTTTGAGTTTGTGCGCGAGACATAAAGACTCCGATGTTGGATGTTTGAAGTTCGAGGTTAGAAGGATGTCGCTCGAGAAGTCGCGCTCCCGCTTGTGGCGTTGCGGCTCGAACGAGTTTCTTCCAACCTCGAACCTCTAATCTCGAACTTCTAATCGCTTGCAGTAGGGCGTCCAGGAATCGTCGCGGCGCCAGCCGAGCTGCGTAATGCGGCGTCCGAATTTTTGCGCGATGGCCGGCGGAAGCCAGGCGTGAACGTCCTCGAGGCCGCGCTGCCCGGCGTCGCGTTCGGCGGCGGTATGCAGGGCGAGAAGCCAGTTCCAACGATCGCGCGGCGTGCCGGCTTTCGGGTCGAGCAGCAAGTAGGCTTCGGCGGTGAGACGAAGCAGGGCCGCGCCGCGGATTGGCGAAGACTTATCGGATTTTTCCGCGTCGCAATTCCCTTCCCTCGAATCGTTGCCCGAGGCCGGGCTGTCCGCGAGGACGAGTTTCGTGACGAAGAGCGGGTTGCGCAGATCGGGAAACGCATAAGGAAAGCCCTGCGCGGAATGAAGCGCGCGCAACGCGGCGAGATCGGAGGCCCGGTATTCGCGAATTCGCATGGGGATCGCAGCGGCAGCTAGGGCTAGTTTCTCCGAAGTGGACGTGCGCAGCGGCATAAAGCCGCTGCTACAAGACGGATTGTTTCGTGATGCGGGAGCCGGGGTTTATGCCGAAACCGTTGCCGCCGCGAACCTGGCCGTTGGGCAAAACGCCGCTGCCGGCGGAAGGCTGAGGCGCTGGACCGCTCGAACCGCCGCCTGCGACGGCGGAGGGTGGCGAGCCGAACGTAATTGGAGCCGAAGGCAGCGAGCCGATGTATTGCGAATAGGCGCGCCAGAAAAGCGTCTGATTGCCGAGCTGGAGATAAAGATTGCGCGACGCGCCCATGAAATAGACACGCGGCGAGGAGAAGGCGGGCGTGGTGTCCGATTCGGCGAAATAAAAAAGGCCGGGGCGCGAATCGGAAGGATCGGCGATGGAAATATCGAACCAGCCGTTGGACGCTTGCACGTTGATGGAAGCGACCGGCGTGGGAGCAGGCGCGGGAGTGGCGGGATCCACGCCGGCGCGCTGGCTGGCGGCGTTCACGGAGGCGACAATTTTCGTGAGCGTTTCGTAGAGGTACGGATCGCGGTCGCGAATGGGCGCGAGCTGGGAGATGGTTAGCATAGAGCAGGTCGCCTGGAAAGGGAGTCAGTTGGCCGGGTTCAGCGGTTCTTTGAAAAACCATTTCCGCCCATTCGCAATCCATTTCTCTCGTAGCTCTTGATGCGATTGTTCAGAGTCGTCGTTGCCGAACTCCGTCCCGCACCGTGGGCAGATGTGGTAGTCCATCGGCGGATAGGAAAGGTCATCATAAAAGCAAACTGGACACTTATAGCTCTCGATGCGCAAGTGAGCCGTTGCGATGGTCAGATACACACGCGTTGGATGTACCGCAGGTTATATCCGCGCTGCATCGCTACGCCATCGAAAAGTCCGTCGAAAGTAAAAATGTAATCTATATGATGCTTTTCCATGAGAGCGATGTTGGTGGCATCTACAAGGCTAAATCGTCGATCGTGCCGGTCTCTAACCATCTGGAAGGATTTCTTCAAGACGTCGTCGCCGATTGGCAAGAACGCAATCCATTTTTCGGGCTTAAGGAAATCCGATATCAATGAATCGAGGTTCTGGGGGTCCAATAGATTGTTGCGCTGGATGTGAGCGACGGTTTCAGCGACCACTGCCGAGGATGTGTACAGTCGAGAATAGCGCAGCGTCTCGTCCCTGCATCGGATAGCCGCCGCGTGATGCTCATCATCGCGCACGTGGATGGCGATTAGGCCGCCGCTGTCCACAAATACCTCCGGCGGTTCGATTGGCACCGGCGGAGCGGGCATCAGCAACTAGACTGCTTGGAAGAAACGCAGGCTTTCCCGCTCGAAATAAGACTGTTCAGCCCTGGCCAGTTCGACCGGCGAGTACGTGACGTTATTTTTGGCATTCAGGAACAACGGTTCAACCACGTTCCCATATATCCCGTTTATGGACGTGAAGTTCTCAGGTGTCTGGGGATCTTGAGCAGCGTTCTCCATCTGAACAAACGTGACTGTTTCAACCTTGGACATGGTTCGCCTCCTGTTTAACTACGAATTAGCGTCGCTAATCCATGAACCGGCCAGCGGGCGTTGGTCTGGTCCAAATACCTGGCAAAGCACCCGGCGCGACTTTTCTGTCTCGACAAAACCGGTCACCCTGAACGTTAGTGGCACTGGACCGGGCACTGGCTGCTGCTTCTCAAAGGCCCCTGTATAAGCGCTGTTTAAAGCCTCAATCGTTTTAAACAGATCATCTCCAGGTTCCGCCTTAGTCATGGGTAACCTAAGATCCGTCTCTACCTCACTCCGGGAGATGGGGTATCCATGGGAGAAATACTTCCCAGCGAGTTGCTCGGCTATTTCCTCTACGTGCTTCTCCTCGAGTTTTTTCCTGCGAGTACCCAAAACCTTGTGCGTGATTAGACGTGCCAGTTCATAGGATTGCTCGATAGCTCCTACAGCCAAAGGATGGACGTGCGAAAACAGATGCGGCACGATCGGGCCAATCTCGTCGGGCTTTACGTGCTTTTTGATAAATTCAATGCAATGCCTCAAATCTTGGACAGACGCCGGAGTCGGATTTCCCTGCGGGTCGCGTGGCAGGAGAGGGTGATTTCTGGTCGGGTCAACCGAGCCTAGCGCCGATAAGGGAGTCATGACGAGATTGTCTGCCGCGATTGCAATGTGGGTGGCTCCGCTCATCGCCGACCTTGGAACAATCACTTCAAAATCCTCACAAAAAGCCCGCAGGACGCTCACAATCCGCCAAGGGAATTCGGCAAGTCCCCCGGTACTCCGCAAGACGAGATCCAACTTCTTAACCTTACCCATCTCAAGCACAATAGGCTCGAGCTGCAAGGCAACATCGCCCGCCAACATGGGGTTTATCGGCAGAAAGTCAACAAAGACTAGTGATAAAACGGAGGACTTTGTTTCATTTTGAAGCGCTTTCAGAGCCGCCGCCGTACCAGTAGGCTTATTGGCATTGTAAAGCTGGCTGAAATCGACGTTAAACGCTTGCGGCTGCATCTGGATTTGGGGGATCTGCGGCGCGGGCGGTTTTGGAGAGATTTCCATGGTTATTAGTCCGCTCTAACCGTTCGCCACGTGTGTAAGAGGTTGCGTCCTTGCATTAGGGCCGGAATGCTACACCATGTCAGGTGCAAGCGGTTGGCCAAAATTGTTAAAAGAAGCCCGCGATCATTGCAGCAAATCTACGCGGTGCGACTCCGCCAAAGTAACTGGCTGAAAGTACAGTGTTGCACAATATTATAAAGAACTGCAAGCGGCGCGTTTCCAGTCAGTTATGGGCCGCTGGCCAGGCGATTTGTCTCTTCCGACCTCTACGTTGCTTGACTAATTCAGACCACGGACGGGGGACCAGGGATCGGTGCGGACGCTGGGAGTGAAGCGCTGGAGCTTGAACCAGGCGCCGGGCTGATTGGTGGCGACCTGGAACGCGACGCGTTCGCCGAGAATGTTGATGGGCAGCTCGAGATCCTCGAGGCCGGGATTGCTGAGCGGAAGCGGCTGCTGGGACTGTGCGGCGCCAAGCGAATCCATATAGCTTGTGAGCGACAAGTTCCCTGCCCCTTCGACGTACATCGTGAGATAGCTGAAAAGTTTGCGGTGAGCGCCGAGGCCGAGAGCTTGCTCGACGGCGCGTTCGGGAAAAAAGTGCGTGGTGTAGGAACTCGGAATGGCCGCGCCATCATCGGAAAATTGCGTGGAGCTGAGTTGATAGACTTTGCCGGTTGCGCCGCCGCCTCCAACGCCGGGAGTGCCTCCGCCGACCGCGACGACAGCGGTGCCGTTCGGGCGCTCGATGAGCGCGCAGGAATTTGCGGCGATGCTCCAGAGCGACCACTTGCGGGCGTTGTCGGTGGCGGTTTTGCGGCCGGTGTAGGTGACGTTGACGGGCGGGCGGCCAGCGATGTCGGCGGCGTCCGGCAAATCGTGATAATCGAGCATCAGCACGGTGTTTGGCGAAGTGGCGGAGCCGAGCGGGACACCAGCCATGATGCGGCGCTCCTGCGTATCCACGGTGACCCAGATGGTTTGGCCGAACTGCCAGTTGATTTGATCCCAAGTGGGCTGAATCTCCTGCGAAATTTTGATGGGCTCGCCGCCGCTGAAAAGGTAGAGGCCAGTGCGGTGCGCGATGACGGCCCAGTCTTCGCCAATGCCGACGCCGCGAACTGATGGAGTGCCAACACGATGGGAAACTTCTGCAATGGACCAGAGCGAAGGCTCGTTCACGCCATCATCTTGCGTGACATGAAGAGAATGCTCTTTGACGAAATAGAGGCGCTCGCGAAGTTTGAAGGCGGCGCGGACGGCCTGGCCATTGTCCTCGGCGACGTTGAGAAAGCCTTCGATGCCATCGTAGCTTTCGGGATCTTCGGCGCGGCTGGCGCGGATGATCGAGGAATTGACAGGCTGGTTCGTGGGAAAAATTTCGATGCTGTCTACGTAGAACTGTCCGGCGTTATTGGGCGTGCCGTCGGCGTAGATGCGGAGGACGAGATCGGATGGGATGGTAGCGAGCGGAGCCGTGAGCTGCGCGGAAAATTCGGCGTAGCTCGTGGTGAGCTGGGAGACGGTGAGCTGCAAGCCGGTGGTGTTGATGCCGCCGCTTTGGCTGAAGAGATGAATGTGCAGCGTGCCTTGCGTGAGCGTGGAGTTGATGGCGCAGTGGGCGCGAACGGTGTAACTGGTGTTGGCCTGAATGAGCGGAGCGCCGAGCGCATCTTTCACGGCAGGTTGCGTGACGAGGCCGCGCGTGGGCGTTGAGCCGTTGCCGACAATCGAATACGCGGCGCCCCAGACGACGAAGTTTTGCTCGTCCGTAGCGCCGGGAGCAAAGACAGGATCGGGAGTCCAGCCGAGCGGATAGTGCGGAAGCGAAGGGCCAGTGAAGCCGCCGTCGAAGCCGAGATTCAGCCAGTTGTTCATCTTGTTGCGTTCGCCCCACCAGAAAAGGCGCTCGGAATATTCGGCGACGCCGGCGCAATCGCCAAGCTCGATGAGATTGAAGAGATTGTCCACATTGGTTCCGGCGAGAAGGAGGGCGTCGGAAAAATCGAGCGTAAGAGAAGTGGTGGTGTTGTCGTTGAGGATCATGCTGCCGCTGAAGAGCGAAGCGCCCGCGCCGGTGTAGAAGAAACTGGCGCCGCCTGCGCCGGTGAAGCACAAGATGCGCGCGACGACATTGGATGGGCCGGTGGGAATGTTGGTGACGACGGCGCGCTGGCCGCCGCTGGCGGTCCAGGTGGCGGCTGGGCCGGGCTTCGTGAGATAGCCCTGGCGCGTTTGAAAAATGACGCAGACCTGGTGCACACCCGCGTCAATGCTGCCCGCGGCGGCGGCGGTGCCTCCGCCGGACGCAGCGAGGCCGCCGGAGGGCGCGTTGAAGGTGAAGTGCGTGTTGTCAGGGACGGAGGCAATCGGAAAAGTGCCGTTGTATGCGGCGACGCCGATGCCCGTTGTTGTGACGAGTTGACCGGCGACGAAACTGTGCGCGGCGGCAGTTTGGATAGTGACCGTTGCGGAAGCGGCCGTGCCGCCGCCGGAAGCAGCCAGGCCGCTTGCGCCGGCGATGTACGTGAATTGCGTGCCGCTGGGCACTGCAACGACGGGAAACGTGCCGTTGTACGCCGCAACGCCGACGCCAGAGATGGTGACCGATTGGCCGGCGGCGAGGCCGTGCGCGGCGCTCGTGGTGATGGTGACGAGAAAACCGTTTTCCGTGGCACCGGTTGGGCTCGCGGCGATCGCGATTGGCGCGGGTTGCGTGGCGCCTGTTGGGCTGGCCGCGATGGCAACGACGACGTTTTCATCCACGACTGTGGGCGCGCCACCGGGGCCGCTTTGGCTGACGCGATCGAAATTCGTGTCATCGAACTGGCGCGGAAGGTCGTTGCCGGCTTTGCCGTCGCTGATGGCCAGATATTCGCGGCCGAAAATTGTGGTGGAGTTGCCGAGAGAATTTGGAGCGAGGCCGGAGGCGACGCTCGCGAGCGTGCCGGGAGTGGTCTCCTTGTAAAGAGTGCCGTTGGCGTCGAGCACGAGTGTGCGCAGCGTGGCGTTCAGCGTTTCGTAAGTCTTCACGTAGTTGATCGTGGGATTGCCGCTGAGCGGGCCGAAGAGCGCCTGCAGGCCGGGGCGAGTGAGCACGCCGCCATTGCTGAAGATGACGTCCTGGCAAGCGGGCGAAACGCCGTGCGGGAGGTCGGCGGGAGACATATCGGTCACGAGGCCGCCGAAGATTTCGATGGGTGCGTCAAATGAGCCGAGAGTAGACATATTCTTGTAGTTGTAGATATCTGCGTGAAATACATTCACCGAGCAGGCGTGTTTCGGAGAGTGCTCCCGGTGGGGGGTACTGGGCACGCCTGACACGCCTTGAGGGCTGCTAGGCAGCCCCGGGAGTTCGAGTCTCCCACTCTCCGCTCTCGCCCGCATCGCGAAGCAAAAGTGTGATTGTGATATAGCAAATGTGCTTCTCGGGCGAGCCCAGAAATTGGCACCACAAAACGGCGGCTCGATGGAGCCGCCGTTTTTCTTTTCGGCGTAGGCGTGCGCGGGCAGAAACGCGCAAATCTCCGCGAGGATTCTGGCGGCGTTCGCGGCTAAACTGTATTGCCGAGGTTTTTCAGCGATGTCATCGCTCTTTTTTCTCGCTGCCGCGCTTCTGTGGCCCTCTCAGCTTCGAGTGGAAGTGCGCAATTCCGAAGTTTGGCTCACCCGTGATGGACAAGAGTTTCAGTTAACTCACGATGGAAAATCCAAGTGGCAGGCAGTGCTTTCGCCGGCGCAGGATCGCATCGCTTACTACGAAGTATGCCCACAGTCGGAACATTGCACGCCCGAGGTTGTCGTCCTCGACCTCGAAGGTCATCGAACACTTGCGTTTCAGCCGAAGCCCACGGCGGTTCCCTCGGAAGAGCCCTGCGGCTCGATTGATTTCATTGCTTGGGCCAATGAGCACGCCATCGCGTCCACCTGTCACGTTAACCCTTCTTTGAGCGAATATATCGAGACCGATCTACCTACCGGGAAGACGGTTCGCGATCTGCTCGGATACGACTTCACCGTATCACCAGACGGCAAGGAGGTCGCGCACGTGGGGTGGATCCGGCACTTTGCGCCACCGTATGCGCAGAGCAACTACCTGCAGATTAACCGCACCACGATCTACCCGCTTCCCAAGGGGATGGGGCCAGTGGAACAAGAAGGTTTGTCAGATCCCCCGGAAGTCGTGCGGCAAGAAGGCCTGAATTACCGAGGTATCCACGAATTCCTGCCGGGGATGGCCTGGTCGCCGGATTCCCAGCGAATTGCGCTGGTTGAATGCGTTTATGATTGGACTGCGAATCATCCCGATTCGCAGTCTGCTGGCGATGGGAAATACTCCAACCGCGAGTGCTCGCTTGCCGTAGTTTCAATGCAAGGCGCGGCTACCTTGATCCCGCTGACTGAATTGTCCGTCGGTGATTTTCAGAACATAACCATCTCGTGGAGCAACGCGCACGAACTCTCGCTAAGGTCCGCCAAACTGACAAAGACGGTCGCGGTGCCTGGTTCGTGCCCATGACCTGCAGTCTGCTGGGTTGCCGAGCGGCTTGAAGAGAGGCGGCGCAGAACCGCCGCACTCCTGAATCTGCTACTTCCCTGCTCCGACCGGCTTTGCTACCCCGGTTTACTTCGCGGTTGCGTTTTCCTTTGGGGCGGCAACGCGACGTAGTAGTTCGGCCGCGCCGAGGCCGAACTGCGCGGCTTTTTCGCGATCGAGAATAGCGTTGCAGGATTTGCAGACGGCGACGCCAGGCTTGATGCGTTCGCCGCACGCGGGACATTCGACCAGCGGCTTGGGATCGTAGAGCCAGGGCTTTTCGAGGCCGAGCTGGCGCGCGGCGCGGCGCTCGAGATCGGTGATGAACATGGGATTGCGCGTGCGTTCCCATTCGAGATCGGCGGCGGAGACGAGCCGGCGATGAAATTCCTGGAGGCGCGAGCGTGCGTCGGCAAGTTCCGCTTCGGTTGGCTCCGGACCAGCGGCGACGAAGACGCCGTGGAAGCTGCCGTCGCCGGAATCGCCATTGAGTTCGCGAGCGATGTCTTCGGCGACTTCGCGCGCGGAGACGCGGACATCCACGGTACGTTTGTCGCCCATGTCCATGAGCGCCGTGAAGCCGTGAATCGGCGTGATCGCGAACGGCTGGCCAGGCGCCGGCGAATTGACGAGCAGCGAGCCGAAATAGGTGCGATGGCGCGGCGGCCAAACTTCCGTGGATATATTGACGAGCGCAGCCGTTTCCGGTTGCGCGGCGGTAGCTGGAGACATGTTGAACCTTTCTCGAAAGAAGAAATCTGAAAAACTCAGAACCAGAAGGAACGTAAACGCATCGGCGGTTATTGCATGCGGTATTGGACGATGACATTGGCGTCGGCGGGGCTGGTGGTGCAGCCTGCGGCGGCAGTTTGCACCGCAACGGTCAACGAAGCTGCCGCGGCATAATTCTGCGTGATGGGACCGGAATCGTTCGCGGCGGCGGAGATGGTGACGTTGACGGGGCTGGTGCCATCGCTCAAGCGGACGACGGCGCTGGTGGTGCAACCGGCGGGAGCGGTTTTCGCCTGAACTTGGACGCGCGTGACGGTAACAGCTTTGTCGAGCGTCCAGGTTGAACCCGTCCACGTTGCGGTGAGCGCGCCGGGCAGAAAAGTGCTTTGAACGCCGCGAGGGCTGGCTGTAAACGTTTCGTTGCCGAAGATTACGCCTTGCGTGAAATGCTGCGGTTTTGTCCAATCCTGCTCGGCGTCGAGATGAGCGAGCGGATGCAAATTTCCGCCGGACCAATTTTTCAATGTGGCGACATTGCCCGAAACGACCAAGCCCGGCGAACCCGTGGTGATTTGCGTGTCGGTGAAAGTAAGGGCGACTGCGCCATTCTTGTAACAAGTGAGCGCGCCGCCGGGTGCGATTTCCAGCCGGAGAATGTCACCCGGGGCGCCGGTTGAGGCGGCGCTGGTGATGTTCGCGGCGCCAGCGTTGACGACGCGCTGAATGTAGATGTTGGCGGTGTTCTCGATGCAATCGTAAAAAGTGGAAGTAGCTCCGGTCCCGCTGTTCAGAACGCTCACGCCGGGAAAATCCGTTGTGCCATTGAGCGCGGAGATGGTGGCTTGCGCAAACTGGGAGGTCGAGAATGAATTGGCATTCCAGTAGGCGGAGTTGGAAGTGGTGGCAGTTCCCTGAAACTGATTCGAGGAAATGTTGATGCCGTTCTGCGTGACCGTCCAGTTGGAGCCGATCGGGCCGTTCGCGCGAATCGCGTTGTCATAAGCGCTGTTCTGATAGCTTGAGACGGGGACAATGCCGGTGACGTCTGGGAACGTTTGCGTGCGCGTCGCGGTGAGAGTCGCCGTGCCCAGGGTGTCCACGAAATTGTTGACCAGCTTGACTTGCGAGGCCACTAATCCGTTGGAACTCATGCTGGCAGAGCCGGCCATATTGGTATTGGGCGAGGAGGCGCCGCACGTAAAGCCAGACGTATCCACGTACGGAGCGTTCCCGGCGATATACGTGCATCCAGGAATGTTGACAAGACTCTGGCTGGTGCCGTTGCCGCGGTAGGGCTGCCAGCCGATGGCGCCAGCCGGAAGGGTTGGAGGCGTTACGGTGACCGTCTGGTTGCCAGTAGTGACGTTCACGGAGGTTCCCGGGCCGATCGGCGTGAGGTGGCCGTTGGCATCCACGGCGGCGGCGTAGTAGATGATCGTGCCAACGGGCACGCCGCCTCCCGAGCTGACGACGGCGGATGCCGGAGCGCCCGGCAAGGGCATAGCGTAGATGAACTGGCCGGAAGCACCGCTGGTAGAAACCGTAGTGTTGGAGAAAATTGCGCCTTCGGTGTAGGACGGCAAGCCAACCATGCCGCAACCAGAGTTGACGGGCTCGATGGTGACAGATGAGTACCCGGAGGTAGCTGCCTGGAAAATTGCCTGATTGCCATTGGCGCAAAGCGGCTGAAACACATTGAGGCCGGCAACCTGGGCGTTGACGACATCCACGAGAGGAGTGGCGGTGCCGCCGAGAAAATCGGCGTAGGAGATGGAGTTCAAGCCTCCTGCGAACCGGTTGTTGCCAATGCGGACGCGAATCATCGGCCCGTAGGAAGATTCCGCAAGCATGTCCGTGAAATACCCGCCGACGCCTTCACTCGTCAGAGGAGATTGGCCGGCAGCGTCATACAGTTGGCCGCCGAAGACGAAGACATGACGCGCGTAGAAAATGCCGGCGAGCTGGCTATTGGCGGAGCGGCCCAGGCCATAGTTTGCCTTGTTCCACATAGCCGGAGGATTCGTGAAGCTGGCGGAGCCGCCGGTGCTCCAGCCGCCGTATTCCCAGAAGAAGCCAAAGCCGCCGCCGAGAATGTAAGATGGGGAAAGGTTGGCGTTGAGCTGGACGTTGGAGTACTTGATGGATGTGACGTTGTTGCCGCCGCCGTCCTGATCCTGAACGATGTCCGCCTGATACGTCCGAAACGCCTGGAAAATAAAATTGGCCATGCTCCAGTCGTGAGACGTGCCAGGAAGCGCGTAAATGAAGGGATAGGCGTTGCCGGTCCAGTCGGAAAGAGGCTCCATGGAATAGAAATTGCCGACGTGGCCGAAGTTCGTGGCGCCGTTGAATTTGGTAAGAGAGCGAGGAATAACCGAACCATTGGCCACGATCGTGGAGGCAACACGGATTTCGAGCGAAGTGTCTCCTCCACCGGCAGGGCAAACGGTTGCGAAATTGAGAGTGGAGTTGATGGGGAAAGAGGCGGCGCCACCGGCACTGTAGGTGTTCGGTATGTAGAGAATTCCGCCGCCCGAGGTGGCAGACATAGCGGAACAGGCCGCCGCGATGTTCGGAACATTGTCGTGCAGAACCTTTGCGCTGCTCACCGCCGTCGTGGAAGCCGCGGCGAGAACCAACGAAGTTGTACCGCCGCCGCTGGCGATGGTGGTATCCAGCCATTGCGGCGTGGCGGAAGTTGGAGCGGTGGCCGGAACGTCGCCATCGTCGATCTGCGAAGCAGTGATTGCATAGCCGTAGTCGAGGAAGCCGCCGTCCATGCCTTGCGTGACACCAGCGAGCGCAAAGTTGGAAGCGTTGGCGGGAAGCGCGCATGTGGTCGTGCAACGATAGATATAGCTGCGAAGAACGGTGTAATCCACTTCGTTCCATTGAACGACGTTCAGGGCGAGAGCCTTGACGGTCCCCGTGGTCACGCCGATGGAATCGTCGAGCTGGCCTTGCTGAGGGAAGGTGAAGGTTGAGCCGCTCGCGGTGAGAAGCGTGGCTGTCCCGTTGTAGGCGAGGTTGCCCGTTCCGGAAAGCTCGATGAAGGAGTTGGGCGAGAGATTGTGAGGCGCCGTCATCGTGCAGGTGACGATGCCGGAGGCGCGAGTGCAGGAGGAGATGGTGCCGACGGTGAAGGCGCCGAGGTTTGCGGCGCCGGTGGAAGTGCTGGCTGCAGCGGAGCAGGCGGTGCGGCCGCCGGCGTAATCTTCGGCGACGACGCAATAGGTGTAAGAAGTAGAACCCACGACGTTTTGCTGGCTTACGGTGAGGCCGGCAGGGGTAGCCAGGGCGGTCGCTGGGCCCGCGCCAAGGACGAGGATCCCTTGGCCGTTGGCAAAATCTTGCGCGGAGGCGAGTGCGAGCGAGGTGGAACTCGCGCTCATCGTGCCGGTCGTTTGCGGTTGCGTTCCGGTGTACTCGTAACCGCCAAACATCGTGACGTCGTAAAAGGGATTTGGCCCTTTGGTATGAAAATCGGCGGCGATGTTTTGGGGAGCGGTGAAGGTGTTGGCGACGTTGAGCTGAGCGCCATTGCCGGGGCCGAGCGGGCCGATCTCCGTGCCGTTCTGATCTTTGTAGTAGAGGCGCATGTCGGCGGACTTGGTGTAGAGATTGACCGTACCCGCGGCGGCGGCGCCGGGCGGAGTGCCCTGATTGTTGAGAGTGAGCGTGCCGCTGGCGAGCGAGCCGACGACGGTCGTGTTGCCGGAGACGGTGAGATTGCCGCCGAGGGTGAGAGAGAAAGCGCTGACGGCGCCGGAAAATGTGGGAGAAGACGGATCGTTGGGCAAAATGACGTTGGGCAACTGCTTCGTGGTGATGCCGGGGCCGGAGATTTCGATTTCGTACTTGCCGGGCGCGGCGTAGAAGGCATAGTTGCCGAGGCCGTCAGTGGTCATGGGATTGGCGAGAGCCTGTGTGAGACCGACGTCGGAATAGATTAGCGCGAGCGGAGAGCAGGGCTGTCCGGAAGCGGGCATGGCGCAGACGCGAATGCTGGCGCCGGCGAGCGGGATGCCGCGGGAGTTGAAGACGATGTCGTCCTTGCGCGAGCCCTGGGCGTGGGCGGGTGGCACTGGCCCGGGGAGGATGTGTAGCGCGAGCGCGAGGAATGCCCAGAGAAACGTCAGCTCTAGAGAGCGCGCACAGCGCTTCTGGGCAAAGTGCCGTAGCGCAAAATGGAATCGTGTCATCTCTTCCCTCAAGTTAATGCTACCTGCTTTGATATACTCTGCCCCGTGAGTGAGGCGAACCGATGCGCGGCGCTGGATCTGTAGGCCCCTATGTGCAGGCAGCGCTGCTCTGTGAGCGCGTGGTACAAGAAACTGGCGGCCGCGTTACGATCGTACGGCTTCTAGACCGAGTTGTCGTTCGTGCGAGAGTGGCTGCAGATCCGGCTCAGATTCAACCGACAAATGTTTCGTGTCAGGCAGTGATCATCCTGAAAACTGGAGCGCACCCCGGCAGGTTTAGACTCCGGCTCCGCCTTGTCTCCCCATCGAAAAAGCCTCTGCGCGAATTCTCAACAGAAATAGACCTTCCAAACAAGGAAGACCAGGGCGTCAATATCGTTATGCCGATTCGGTTTTCTGCTACCGAAGAAGGTGTTTATTGGTTTGAGGTGAGACTGGATGGGGAAGAAGTTCTCACGAAAACGTCATTGCGATTGGTTCGGCGTCTGTGACCGGGATTTGGAAGTCCATAATCTCGATTTGGTCAGCCCCGGCAGCGAGAGGAGTCAGCAAGCTTCGCAATTCGTTTTCGGCAAGATGGCCTCCGGTGTATTCCGCGATGCGAAGTTCGATTTCTCCGGCCGTTTGGCGAGCGGGCGAATCTGGCTCAGCGGCAAGACTCCAAGTTTCATCGTCGAACCATTCTCTGAATTCTCTGAGGGTGGCTTCGTTCCTTAGGTACCGCAGCAGCTGAGACTGGAGATCGTGGACGGTTGTTTGATTCATGGTGAATCCTCG
The DNA here is from genome assembly GCA_035279745.1 of Candidatus Acidiferrum sp. Lineage (GTDB taxonomy): Bacteria > Acidobacteriota > Terriglobia > Acidiferrales > UBA7541 > Acidiferrum. The sequence continues at coordinate 142,164 of DATEHE010000024.1, forward strand.
TAGTATTTACGTTCCGGCCGAAACGTTAAGAGCCATGTTCAATGAGGGCGGCTATTGGCAGCTTGCAAAAGACGGTCAGTTGCACGAAAAACTCTACCGCGAAGCTCCACCCGGTAAGGATTCAAGTGAACCGCCGGGAACACTCAGTCAAATCGTAGCATATCTCGACTCGCAAGGGCGCCAAGTGGCGATTTTTCATCAATACCTCAGGAAGGACGGAACTCTCGGTGGTTGGGGGCGACCGGACCCCAAGAAGCTCTTTCACGAGGGCAAGCTATACGTGACCGACTGAGTGCGTTCCTTTTTCCTGCATTTCGGCGGCGCGGGTTAGAGCAACATCAGTGACCTGCTTGGCGGCACTTTGAGTATTACGGGGTCCAATTCGCCGTTCGCTTCGGCTTTCGGCACGACATCCTCGTAGGAATCGCCATAAGCTACAATACACTCTTCATCGGCGGAAAAAGCGACCCAACCGCCTGGCGGAGCAGCCTCGAGGGCTTTGATACGGTCCTCTGGAGTCATGCGGAGATTATGCGCCTGCCTACGCAATCGGAGAACGCGCATTGGCTGCAGTAGCTTGCACAGTGCGAGACGGTTGCGATCGAGCCGCGCTGAACGGCACAGCGGTTGTATCTGCGCTACTGCAGCTTGCGGGCGGTGATGGTGATTTGCACGATGTCGCTGGTGACGCTGGCGGGGTAAGCGCCGGCGCTGAGCTCGGTGCCGCCGCCAGTGAAGGCTTTGAGCTTCCAGTTGTTCAGCGCACTTCCCTGCACCGGCACGTAATAGCCGCCGTTGCCGTTCTGGCTGTCGGCGAAAACCTGGATGATCTGATCGCTCGGCAGTTGCGATGCGACTGTCGTGAAGTCCAAAGTATCGCCGCCGGTGGGATAATTTCCGGAAAAGGCGAGCGTGCCGATGGCGTAGAAAAGATTGCTGCCGGAACCGTCTTCGTTGCTGGGCAAAAGCGTGATTGTGATGGGCATGATTGCTCCTTTGGTGTTGTGAGAAAACGGGCCAAGTTGGCCGAGCGTGGCGAGGCTACGAAGCCGTCAAGCAAAGAAGGTTATCGGGCCGCAAGAACGGCGTGAGACAGAGACACAACGCGCAATGCCGAATCGGTTCTGCAGCATCGGCGCTCTCCAGAAAAAAGGCTTGAAATATCGGCGATTTCTGCTACACTTGCTGGCGTTAGATGAGTTGTGGAGGTTGTGATGGCAACGCCAATGGGTCCGGGTGTCCGCTAGAAGTTCCGCTGTAAATCACTGTAAACGCTGCGTTTAGTCGTCAATTCGCTTATCCCGGCCAGCAGCGGCCAGATACTTCTCAATCCTCAACTGAATCCCCTTTTGAGTGCCTTCGCTTGCCGCCGCAACTTCGCGGATTTTGCGCAGTTCCTCGACGGTTAGATCCAAGCGGCGCAGCTCCCCATACCAGTATAAATAAGGCCGGTTTGTCTCATACGTGATGATTTTGGTTATTGCGCCGAGAAGATCCGCTTCGTGGCGTTGCTCCACTCCCCCGGCCCATTCGCGAAAGTGCGCCAAAAAGCGCTCTTGTGCCGCAGACATGGTTTCCAAAGAGCGCAGCATGTCGGCGACGGTGGTCTCTTCGGCGATGTTCTCGAGAAATTCGTCCAGGGCCGCTTGTTGCCGCAAGTCAGAAAGGCCCAGGCTGCGCCGGTGGGTTTGCACCATGGCGACCACGAGTTCTTCAGCGGTGAGGTCCTTGAAGTACCAGCTTGCGCCGCTGCGCTTCATTTTGCGGATGCGCCAGTGGAACCGCAGGATGTAACAGAAGGCGCCAAGCGAGTTCTCTTCGCGCGGGCCCTCGTTACTCTGCAAACGGCGGAAATACATCAGAAGGCCCTGTACCGTGCTCACGATGGGCATGTAGTGGCGGAAAGCCAGCCGGTCTACTTTGAGGAGGAGCAGATTCCAGGTTCTGCGCTTCTGCTCAAATTCTGTGGCATGGCGCTGCGCGCGGCGTTCGCGCCAACTCTTCCACAATGCGTACAGGCCGCTGAGGATCGTGATCCAGACAGGAATGCCGATTTGCCATTCGGTGGTGACGGCTTCCCAGATGGACCGAATCCTGCCGTAGGCCTCAACCGGTCCAAGAATGACGACGGCGCTGGAGGTTGCCGTCCCGGAAGTCCAGCGCACCACAGCAAAGTCTGTGCCGTGAGGAACCGCGGCCGTAAACCGCACATCGCCCCAAATCGTTACGGTTTGCTTTGGCGGAAGAAGCTCGCAGACTTCAGAGGGAGGCAACTGCCGGTCTTTGGCCGCGCACTCCGGAGCTTGCGTGGCAACTGCTTCCATAGCCGCGTAGCAGCCAGGATCGGCGAGGCCGGCGCCCCAGCAACGGCGAACCAACCGAAATCCCGGGACATCCATGTGCTCGACAGAGATTTTCTCGACGGGGCGATCCGTTTTGTTTTCGATGGTGATCCAGAAGCGAATGACGTCGCCTGGGGCAGAGGTTTCTCGGGACAACTGTCCGTTCAGGGAAACCTCAGAAGTCTTGGTTGGTTGTTCGGCCGGAGCCGCAGAGCTCTTTTTGTTCGCTGCAGTAGACGCGGCTGGTTCAGATCCGTTTTCCTGCGGCCATGCAAAACCGCTCGCAAGCAAAGCTGCGGATAGCGTGAGAAGCAGCCGAATTCGGAAACCAGTGCGCAACAGCTCTCCGGTATCGCCAAGAGCGATGGGTTGCGCGATTCAATCAACATATATGCAAGCATGTCAAGACAAAACCGGATTACCGGTCCGAATGGGGCCGCAACGGCGGGGTAAACCCGCTGCTACATCAGAACGGCGTGTAACCGCTGCGTGAAGAATACGGACGGCGGCGGCGGCAGGATTGCTGCTCGCGGCGCACCGCGGCGCTGACGAGATCCTCGATGGCTTCCGAAGCGGCTTCATCCCATTTTTCGGCGAGCGGGCTGCCGCGGGCCCAGCCGGCAAGCGCGGCTGTGGCGTAGGCGATCGCTTCCTGCGCGTTGCGAATAAGGACCGGCGAAGTGGCGTCCGTGAAATCCGGATAGGCTTTCGCGTAGCGGAGGCGAATCTGCGTGTCTTGCGTGGCGCCGAGAAAATAGATGCCGTCGGCGCGCCATTCCCAGACACTGAGAGTGATGTCCTGGACGCGCGCGGGCAAGCCGCCATGCTGCGTCAGGTCCACCATTTCGACGAAGTCATCGGTCGAGCCGTTGGGCCGCTCCCAAATTTTGATGGGCACGAGCAGATCGGTGGGGAGCTGGTTGGGCGGAGCGGTCGCGTCGGTGATCGAGGCTTGCAGAGACGGATCGGTCTGGGCAACGGCGGAGACGACGAGCAGCACGTCATCCTGGATGAAGCCGCCGCCACCGGCATTGCCGAGCGCGCGCTGGAGTTTGCGGTACGCGGAATTGGCGTAGGGCAAGAGAACGGTGTCCGTGAAGAGATTGCCTTGCGCGTCGTTCAAGAGCGAACGGACGAGCGAAGTGATCTGACCGGCGGAGTTGTACGCGGATGAGCCTACGACTGGCATGGTGTTATGTCCTGGTATTTATTGACATATATTTACTATAGCTGTATAACCGTGGCCGCGTGGGGCGCGTTTTGGAGAATGCTACCAGTGGGGGAACTGGACGTGCCTCACAAGCGCGAGGGCTGGTGACAGCCTCTTGGGTTCGAGTCCCACATTCTCCGATCCACTCTCGCGCAAATCATGTTGCGAATTCATGGGTTTCGCTATATGATTAAACTGCTTGTGAGGCGCGTCCAGTACGCGTTGAATTTTTTTAGGGCAGCTGATTTCAGCTGCCCTTTTTCTTTTCTGCAACTGAGCGACGCTTCAACGGTTGCCTATGCTACTCTCGGAGCGACAGGGGGCGGGTGAGAACTCAGAATGTTTGTCACAACCCGCACCGATTTCAGGGCGGCTGAAAAAGTCGCCCTTTTTTGTGGCCGGCGCCGGCCAATGGCGATGACAAGGCTGCGCGTGATAGTCTGGAACTGCTTCGCAGGCGCGTCCAGTACGCGTTGAATTTTTTTAGGGCAGCCGTTATGGCTGCCCTTTCTTTTTTGGAGCTTTGCGCCGCCGGATTGGGCGAAGCGCAAGCAGCAGAATAATCACGAGCAGAATCTCTGCCGGGTCGCCCGCTTTCAGAATGCTGCCGAGCTTGGCGTGAACGGCAGCGCGCTCCTCGGTAAGCAGCGAGATTTTTTCTTTCTTCACGGGTGACTTCTTCACAGGCAAATATTTCACGGGCAAGTTCCTTTCATTCGCTGGGAAGCGGCGATTTTTGCAGGTAGGCGGCAACGCCAATGACAGCGTTGATGAGCGCGGCAGCCGCGGCTATCCGCAGCGTTGCGCCCATGCCGGCTTGCAGATTGAAATGCTGCGGATCGATCCCGACGGCCGCAAATCCCGTGAGCACTCCGCCCGCCGCGCCGCTGATGGCTGCGGCAAGGATGCCCTTCAACCATAATTCGAGCCGCGTGATATTCATCATTTTCGTGTCACCGCAAGGCTCCCTGCGGCTTCGGCAGGAGTGCCCGTGTTATTTGACCGGAACAAAGGGTTGTTTGTGGAACGCGGGGACGGCGTCGTCGAGCCGGTCGTAGGCCCACGATTCGTAAGCCTGCCCGTCGCGCAATTCCCTTTCGTAAATCGAGCGCTTGCGGGCAGCCGCGGGAAGGTGGCGCGAGAATTCGATGGCGCGGGCGACGTGTTCCGCAACCGTTAGCGTGAGCTGAATGAATTTGCCGTGCGGCGTTTCGAGCGTGAAACAATGCTCATACTCGCCGCGCGAAGGATACGGCCCGAGCGCCGGAATGCTGACGCCGTTTTGGCGTTCGATCGTTTGCGCGTACCACGCGCGCGGTGAGCCGTAGGATTCCGGAGGAACCCAGCGCTCGATGTGCCAACGGTTGACCGCGGGATATTTCGGCTCGAGCCGGAGCTCGATGACTTCGCGAAGCAATTCGCCGGCGGCGTTGCGGTCCTCGAATTTTCCGCCAATCCAGGCGAGGCGATTCCATCCCCAGATGGCGCGGTAAGTTGGTTCGCCGAAACGATTGAGCCCGCCGGCGCGACGCAGAAGTTGCGCGACGCTTTCCGGCGTGTCGTGCGTTTCGCGCAGGATCTGAATCATTTCGTTGACGCGAAGAAAACTGAGGTAAAGGAGGCGAATGAGGTTAAGGAAGTAAAGGAGAAAGGCTCCCCACTCTGGCATGCGGTTGCGAGTGGAGCGACGTAGCCTATTCCTTTACCTCCTTTACTTCCCCGGCTTCCTTTACCTCATGTTTTTAGTAGCCGGACGGACGAGCCAGGGTGTCAATGAACGCGCCGGTACGCGGCGAGTCGTCCCACACCTGGAAAGCGGTATCGAAGTAGAAGATGTAGCTTGCCGCGATGCCGCCGCTGGCGCCGTAAATCGGAAACACCGTGTTGCCGTTGACTTCGTAGAAGTCAATGTCCTTCAACACGGCGCGGCCCCAATGCGAAAGATCGAGGAAATCCACGCGGGTTTGATCGGCGTTGACGCTGGACTTAATGGGCACGCCGCTCATCGTTTTGCGGCCGCTGAAGAGCAAGTCGAGGTCGTTTCCGTCGCCGGAGCCGCCTTCCTTGATGATTTGCGACACGGTGATGCCGAGGTTTTCCCAGGCATGCTCCTGCTCGACGGCCATGTAAGCGATCAGCTTGGAAACGTGGTTGATGCCCAAGGCCTTGCGGACTTTGTTGATGGCCAAACGGACGTTGGACGGAGTAAGCGCGGCGTTGCCTGCGTTCACGCGCGGTGTGGCGAGCTGCACCGGATAGGTCGCGCGGTTGAGATTGAGCCAGGTGCCGGTCGTCGCGTTGTTCTGGTGATACTTGATGCCGAACAGCGAGACGGGCTGGGCGCCGGAAAGTCCATCATGCACGATCACGTCGGTGGCGACGGTGCCGGTGGGCACGTTATCCACAGTGATGGTTTGCGCGCTGATGGGATCGGCGCTGAGGACGGTGGTGGTGACGCCCGCGGCGATGTTGCGGTTGGTGGTGAGCGTCGTGTCGTAAATCTGGATCGTCTGGCCCGGGTAGACGAGCGCGGCGCCGCTGGGCACGGCCATGGTGAAAGTTGCGCCAGCGACGTTATTGATTGTGCCGAGGACGCCATTGCCGGCGGTTTGCATGAGCTTGTCCAGGAAGGCGCGGAACTGCTTCATGCCGTTGGCGACTTCGCGCTTCGTGGCGTTCTCGATGGCGCGGTCGCGGCCGGTGGTGGCGTATTCGACGAGCTTCGTGATTTCAATCGCGAAGCGGAAGAAAATCGGCGAGACTTGCGCGACATCGTACGCCGTGCCCGAGCCGCGGCCGAGATCGCCGCCGTCGGCGTTGTACGAGCCGGCTTTGCCGCCGGGGTTGACCTGAAGCGGCAGGCGCATGTTGCGGCTGGAAACTTTTTCCACGTCGCCGCGCTGCTGGATCATGGTGAGCAGAATGTCGTCGCGCTCGTACAGAAGGGGCACTTTGTCGCGCACCTTCTCGAGCTGCAACGCGATGACATTCGCGTTTGCTTGTGCTGGCATCTGTTGTTCT
>DATEHE010000025.1:0-176467 GCA_035279745.1 Candidatus Acidiferrum sp.
CGTCGTAACAGACAGTGCCGTTGTTGGTGGTGATGACGCGGGAAGAGCCGAGCAGGTCTTCGACGTAGAACTGCGCATTGCCGCCAGCGGGAAGAACCGCGACGCGCTTTCCGCCGAAGTAGACGTATTCGTTGAGCGTGGCGCCGGAAGCATCGGTTTCAACTCTGGGCGTGGGAGTCGCGGTGCTGATCGTTCGGATGGTTTCGTTCAATCTTCAAACCTTGCCAAAGAGACCACCCACCCAAGGATGCTGGAATGATCAGGGCCAGCAGGTCAACCTTGTCAGCTTGGCCCAGGGCCACTTCAATGCCGCCGTACAACGCGCCTATCAGGAACACGAGCCCTCCCAGGATCAGACGCGTAGACGGTCGCCGCGCTTTTGGGTGAGATCTCTCCCACCAGTAACGAGCAGTAAAAAAAAGGAAAGTTAATATTGCACCAGGGATTACCAGAGCTGGATAAGGAATGCGTTGAATTGTGGCAAGAAAAATTATGCCTAGAAGCGTAATCCCTATTGAGATTTTCGGTAGATTCCAGAATTGGTCATACTGCCCGGCGCGTGCTTGTTCGTTCGCGTTTCTCCAGTCCATAGTCCATGCCCCCAGCCTGATGCCGTTCATCTAATCACACAAACAGCGCTATCGACCTCTTGCTAGTGCGCCGCTGGCGCTGCCGCGCCCTTGGCGTTCAAGATGAAGTCTACAACCTTAGCCGTGACCTCGACTGCCCTTCCCTTGAACAACTCAGCGGGTTTAGTTGTTATAATTGCCTCGTATTTGGCCCACTTCGCACCCTTCTCGATACTGCCAGAGCCGATGGTGCGAATGAAGCCCGCGGCGGAAGCCACTGTGGATGCTGCCTCTGCCGCTTTTTCTGCTTGCTCGGTGCGTCCAGTCGCCGCTCCGAGCAGTTGGACCGCACCCGCCGCCCCGCTGCCAGCTGCGGAAACACCGGTATATGCAGACGTGACTGCGGTAAATCCAGATTCCGGAGCGACAGCCATCTGAGCGACGGCCAAATCGACTTTGACCTGTGCCATAGTTAGGTTGACCAAGCCCTCTCCTGCCTGGACCAACCGCTCAGCGATATGCCTAGCGCGCTCGCTCGTCTGGCTCTGATTTCGTGCTTGTTGCTGGGCGGCTTGGGCTTGAGTCTGGGTTTGGGTCTGCTGGTTAGCGTTGGCGGTTCTGAGGTCGTTTCGTTGTTGCTGGGTGCATCCTGAGATGTTGGGCTGGCACTGTACCTGTAGTGCGGAGGGATCTTGTTGTTGTCCGTGGCCGTCGAGGTCAGCGAAGGATTCGGGGTCGTCGGAGACCATGGAGTAGAGATTGAGAGTTTGCGGGTTGGTGAGATTGGCGTAAGGGACGGCGACGGGGACGCTGGACCAGTCGGAGGAGGCGGCGCCGAATTCCTGGCGGGCGCACGATCTGCTGGCCACGGCGCTCTTGCAACAACGCCTTTATGCGGAAGCGGTGACGCATGCGGAGCGCGCTCGTGAACTGGGAAAAGAGCAAGCGAGCGCGGCGCTTCTGATCCTGGGGCAGGCATTGGCAGGGGAGCGACAAAATGACGCGGCAATTGCGGCGCTCAAGGACTACCTTGCGGCAAAGCCGAGCGCCCAACAAGCGACGGCGGTAGAGAAATTGATTGAGCGCATCAAGGCGTCACCCAGTGCGGCGCCGGGTGCGACGGTTGGCGGGGTGACGACGTCGTTTGAGGGGGGCGCGGTGGCGCGGGACATTCCGGATCCGCCCTTGACGGCCGCGGAGCTGCGTTGGCTGCCGCCCAATGTGGATGATGCCGTGCCGCCGGTAGAGCCGGGGGTTGCGTGTGCGATAAACGATGTGCTGAAGAAAGTGTCGGCGAATGTAGCGGAGCTTCCGGCCGTGGTGGATCGGTACAGCGCAACGGAAGTCGTGCACCACGAAGACGTGAGCAACGGCGGCTACGCCGACCACGTGGAGAATTTGTCGTTCAACTATCTGGCGTCCATTCGGGAAATCAAGAACAAGTTCGGAGAGTTCTTGGATGTGCAGGAGTACCGGAACGGGAGCACGGGAAATGACATGTTCCCGGACCATATGGCGAGCACGGGGTTGCCATCGATTGTACTGATTTTCCATCCCTGGCTCATCAATGACTTTGACATGAAGTGCGAAGGATTAAGCCGAACGCAAGGCGGGTTTGCGTGGCAAGTGCATTTTATCCAGAAGAAAGACAAAGAGAGCCGAATCCGGCAGTACCGGATTGGCGGGCACGTGTATCCGATTGCGCTGAAGGGCCGGGCCTGGATTGATGCGAATACGTATCAGGTTACGCGGCTGGAAACCGATCTGGAAAAGCCGCATCCGGACTGGCACTTGCAGACAGAGCATCTGGTGATGGAGTACGGACCGGTGCTGTTCAAGACGAAGAAAGAAGTGCTATGGCTGCCGAAAAGCGCGGAATACTATGCGATTTTCAGAGGGCATCGTTTCCACAGGACGCATACGTTTACGAACTATGTGTTGTTCTCGATAGATGACCAGCAGAAGATCGGGGATGTGCCGAAAGAGAGCACGGCCGCAGTGATGCCGGAGAAAAAGCCGTCGAAGTGAGAGGCAGACAGGCACATCCGGCGAGAGCAGTTGAATCGCCTGGAACAGGACTGATGACGGGTCCCCAGGCTGTACGCTGGCAGCTTAGCGAGACTCCCGAAGCACGGCGGCTGGTTCAAAATCATTTATGACCGAGTCCTGGACCGAAGCGTTGACTTGATTGCGGGTCAACCCTAAGATGAACGTCAATGGGTCACCAGCCCGAATCGCTCGTAGGCAGGATCATTTCTCATTACCGCATACTGGAAAGGCTCGGCGGCGGTGGAATGGGAGTGGTGTATAAAGCCGAAGACACCCGTCTGCGGCGGTATGTAGCACTGAAGTTCCTTCCTGACGACGTCTCCGAAGATCCGCAAACGCTGGCGCGTTTCCAACGCGAGGCGCAGGCCGCATCCGCTCTCAATCATCCGAACATCTGCACGGTGTACGACATCGGACAGCAAGATGGAAAAGCTTTCATTGCCATGGAGTACCTCGAGGGGCAAACGCTGCGACCGCTCATCATGGGCCAGGCGATGAAACTGGATCGCATATTGGAAATCGCCATCGAAGTCGCGGACGCGCTGGACGCGGCGCACAGCGAAGGCATTGTGCACCGCGACATCAAGCCGGCGAATATTTTCATCACCGCGCGTGGGCACGCCAAGGTTCTTGATTTTGGCTTGGCGAAGATGGTGCGCGCGAAGATGGTGGGGAGCGGAATGGGAGGAGGAGCGACGGTTGCGACGGCAGGTCCAACAGGATCGGACTCCGAAAACTTGACGAGTCCGGGCGGGACGCTCGGCACAATTTCTTATATGTCCCCGGAGCAGGTGCTGGGGAAGACGATGGATGCGCGCACGGATTTGTTCTCATTCGGGGTCGTGCTTTACGAGATGGCGACGGGCTTTCTGCCATTCAAGGGAGAGAGCTCCGGGGCGATTTTCGATGCGATTCTGCACAAAGTTCCTGTGGAAATGGTGCGCTTCAACGGCGAAGTGCCGGCGGAACTGGATCACATCATCGGGCGAGCGCTCGAGAAAGACCGCAACCTTCGTTATCAGCATGCCTCGGACATGCGAGCCGAGCTGCAGCGACTGAAGCGAGAGACGGATTCGAACAGCTCGGCCACGGTGGCCGTCCGCGAGTTGGCGAAGCCTATGCACCGGCGGCGCTGGCTGCATTTTGTGTGGGGCGGGGCAGTGGCGGTGCTTTTGGCGCTGTTCGGGCTAAACGTGGGCGGCCTACGCGACATGATTTTCGAGGCTTCCGGCGCGGGGCCGATCAAGTCCATCGCCGTGTTGCCGTTCGTAAACGTCAGCCAGGATCCGAAAACAGAATATTTGAGCGACGGAATCACGGAGAGCCTGATAGACAGCTTGTCGCAGCTGCCGAACTTTGCGGTGATGTCTCGCAATACGGTTTTTCGATATAAAGGCGAGGCGATTGATCCGCAAAAAATAGGACACGATCTGCACGTGCAGGCCATCCTGACCGGGAGAGTGATACAAACCGGCGATGAGCTGCTGATCAGCGTGAACCTCGAGGATGTGGATAACCACCGCCAAATCTGGGGCGATCATTACGATCGCAAGCTTTCGAACATCGTTTCTGTGCAGCAGGAAATCGCGACGGATATCTACAGCCGGCTGCGGCCGGCCCTGGTAGGCAACGAGAAGAAGCTGCTGGCGAAAAACTCGACGGAAAATCCGGAGGCCTACCAGCTCTACTTGCAGGGACTTTTTTACTGGAACAAAGGGGCGGAGGGCGACTTCAAAACGGCGGCGGATTTTTTTACGCAGGCGGTGCAGAAAGATCCGCGCTACGGGCTGGCGTACGCCGGGCTGGCGGACACGTACAGCCTGATGGGGGACTACGGCTACGTAGCTTCGTCCGAGGCGTGGCCCAAAGCAAAAACTGCGGCATTGCAAGCGCTGGACATTGACGGGACGCTGCCCGAAGCGCACACATCGCTGGGCCTCGTGAAGGAACATTTCGAATGGGACTGGAGCGGCGCGGAGCAGGAATTTCGGAAGGCCGTCGAGCTGAATCCAAATTCGGCGAACGCGCGGCAGTGGCTCGGAGAATATCTGACCAACATGGGACAGGGTGAGGAAGGTCTCCGCGAGACGCGCAAGGCGGCGGCGATTGATCCGCTCTCGCGGCTCATTAATACGACGATGGGCTGGCAGCTTTACGTTTCCGGGCAAAACAGCCAGGCCATCGAGCAATTGAGGAAGGTGCTCGAGATTGACGCGAAGTTCGCCCCGGCCCGGCGGCTGCTCGAAGAAGTGTATGCGCAGACGGGGCAATACAAAGATGCGGTGGCGGAACGAGAAAAAATGCTATCCCTCTTCGGAGGTTCCGAATTGGCGGCCTCCGTCGAGGAGGATTACGCGAAGGCGGGTTACAAGGGCGTTTTGCAAAGCTGGGTGGATGGGCTGACGGAAATCTCGAAGTATACGCACGTGTCGTCCTACAGCATCGGCGAAGCGTATATGCGCATGGGCGAAAAGGAGAAGGCCATCAAATGGCTGCAGCAAGCCTACGATGAGCATGATTCCGAGCTGGTATCTCTGGGAGTAGAACCGGTGTTCGCTCCGGTGCGCTCCGACGCGCGCGTGCAGGACATCCTGAAGCACATGAAGCTTCCGCACTAGCGGAGGAGCAAAGCGCGCTGCAAACAGCCGACAGCTTTCCGCAAGCACCGACTATCGCAGCGGGTAATTTTTGTTTCCCGGCATGAGACCATCCACGCGGACCAGCTTGACTCCGGGACGCACATTTCGCGCGTCCACAAGAGCGATCGCGCCGGGCACGGCGGACACCAGCTGGTATTGCAAATCTTCCGAATAGACAATCTTCGGCGAGGCGGTGACTTCCGCGCGATAAATCTTGGCAACCCAATACTGTCGGAATTGCGCCTCACTCATTTGATACACAACGCGCAAAATCACTTCGCGTTCGGGTGCCGCAGGCGCCGGCATCAGCAGAACAGCGGGAAGTTTTGCGTTCCAGTATTGCCGCTCGCCCAAAAAGAGCTTGCGGACCTCGGCGAGGGTCAACTCATTTATCGGCGTTTCCTGGTTGACGATCACCGCCAGAGCGTCCGGGCGCGCCGATTGAGCCGGAGAGAAGGAGTCAATCGGCAACAACGAAAGCAGGGCGGCGATGAGCGATAAAGTTAGTTTGTGTGCGTTTGTCATGAAGTTCGCTCAGAAGGTGAAAGCGGTCTGGAAAAACAGGCCGTTTATTGTCGGCAGGGCAGGATTGGTTCCCTGCGCCGGGTGGCTCGTCAGGAAGCGGTATTCGGCTTTGAAGGCCGCGAAATTCGAAATGTCGTAACGCCACCCGAAGATGGATTCTACTTGCGGCTGGTAGGCGAACACCTGTTCGCTGAGCGGCATGTGCGTATATTCGAAGCGGTAGTACGGTTTCATGGACCTTTCGAACCACGGCAGCCGGTAAGCGAATTGCGCGTACATCGCGTCGCTGTTGGAGACGGCGTTGGTCAGGATGTTGACGTGATTCACGTTGTTGAATTCAGCCAGAAATTCAGGAGCGCCTTTGCTCCAGACGACGTAAGCGTTTTCGATCCACTCGCGGTAGTTTAGAGACGGGCTGAGCGTGATCTTGTCGCGGTAAACGGAGCCGCCTACTTCCAGACCATCGAGCCCAGTGGGCCGCGCAAAAATCTTTGCGACCCACGCGCGGTTGTTGTTTGTATCTCCCGCATCGCCCGGACGCCCGATTTCCGAGCCGCGGCCGTTTCCAATGCCGACGTTATAGCTCAAGCCGAGCCAGCCGGAAGGGATGGTCCCTTCGGCCAACCCGCCGACAAAGTGCAGCGGCGTGAAGGTCCCTCCAACTCTAACCAGGAAGGGCCGGTCAACGGTCGTCTCCAACCAGGCGCCGTGATGGAACTCTGTATTCCAGTATCCGATGGGCGTGTGGAAGCGGCCGAACGAAATCTTGAAATGATCGTTGTAGTCGTATCGGATGAAGGAGCGTTCCACTTCGACCGTATAGTTCGTGGGATGCGCGTTCAGAGTAATTTCAGCGAAGGAGCTGATCTTCGAGGAGAGGGCAGAGGCCAGATGCAGGTCGAACTGGCCCATGTCGAAGCCGCTATTTGTCCCTTTCTGGTCCGTGGCGGCAAAGTCCATGTCGGCAAATCCGCGAATCTGTAGCGACGGATAGTGTGGCTCCAACTGTTGCATGGTTTCTTGCGCCGCTGCGATTGAAAGCGGGTGTGGCTCGTGCATTTCCATGCCCGGCATGGAGGAGGCAGGAGCTTGCGGCGGAGCGCCCGTAGTGACGGTGGAAGCTGGCGGCGCGGTCGAAGCCGTCGGCGCAGGCGGGGCACTCACAGTGGCCGCGGCAACTGGCGCGGGAGTTGCGGGCGCGGCGTTTGCGGCTTGCGCGGCCTTCAACTCCGCGACCTCTTTCTCAAGGCGGTCAACGCGCTCGAGCAGCGCCTTGATCTGCTCGCTCTGATCTGCGGCCGGCGCGGTTGCGCCTTGGCCGCGAGCCAGGCTGGCGGTAAGTAAGAGCGCGGTAATGAAGAAGAGTGCCCTGCGCATTGTAATCTCCCTTGCTCTCAGGCCGAGCGGCGCCTGAAACCGTCTTGCGGTTCACATATCGAACGATAAGCCGCGCCCTGGGAAGCCGGCTGATTCAGAGGATTTGGACTCGTGAGGACGCGGCACCGTCGAAAGGTAGCGTGTATTGTATGCACCGACTGCGAAATGTCAAAGGCTGACTTGCTGCGGGGCCATTGACATTGGGTTCTTGCCGGACAGCGAGGCGCACGAGGGCGACTTCACTTGGGCGGGATCGTACGGGGCATCGCGACGTGGATGATGCAGGGTGAAAATTCTTGAGTGATCTGGCGGGCGGGGAAGCTGGGGGAGAGGCGGGAGAGTCAGGTGGACTTGTCGCGGAATTCGGTGAGCATGCGGTCCTTGGCGCTCCAACTGAGGTTGAGGGTTTGTACGATGAACCAGCTGATGGTGGTGAATCGGCGCTTTGCGCCGGCGCGAATACGGTCGGCCTCTTGCTTAGAACACCGGATGAGCATGGTGGTTCGTTTGCCGGCGGGGCGAACACGGAGATAAGGGCTTAAAGGGCGGCCAGTTTCCTGCTGGCTAATGAGGAGACGCTCTTCGATGTCGAGCCAGCGGGAGACAATACGCAGGACGTAGCCGCTGAGGGTGCGCCGCTCGGACTCCGCGCGTTGATGGATAGCGGCGGCTTGCTCGACGGTACAGCTGATGATGAGAGCTGTGCGATCTCCCATTTGACCTTCATATCACATGAAATAAAGAGAAGAGAAGCGCCGAGTTTGCGTGAAGGAACGGGCCATCGAACAGCTGTGCCAAAGCCGCCACCGCACCAGCGACTGAAACGCGCATGTGAAGTGTGGTCTTGGGATGCGGTGAACCAGCGAGAACGCGGGCCGGGTTACGAGTAGTAAGAGGCCAGCATGGAGTGTTCTTTCAAAGAAAACGGGCCAGGGGGTGGGCACAACCGGCAGAACTTGGCTACCAGCTTGGCATCGAGCCATCCGTACATGGCTTCCTGGCGAAGAATCTCGAGCGCTTCGTTGGTAGATAGCGCTTTGCGGTAAGAGCGGTCGCTCGTCAAAGCGTCGTAAACGTCGGCGACTTGCAGGATGCGGGCGCCCAGGGGAATGTCATTGGAAACTAAGCCGTCAGGATAGCCGGTGCCGTCCATGCGTTCGTGATGATGGCGGATGAGCGGGAGAACGGGACGAAGGCACTTGAGAGGCGCGCAGATTCTTTCGCCGGTGAGAGGATGCTGGCGAACGATCTCGGTTTCTTCCGCGTTGAGCGGGCCGGGTTTGAGAAGGATGAAGTCGGGGACGGCAAGTTTTCCAATGTCGTGAAGCAGGCAGCCGAGGTGCAGTTGCTCCAATTCGTCTCCGGAAAGACCGAGGCTTTCGCCGAGTTGGATGGCGAATTCCGCGAGGCGGTCAGAATGCCCTTCCGTGCGGGAATGCCGGGATTCGACACTGTGCGCGAGGGAAAGGATCACGGATTTGGCTTCCTCATCCATCAAGGATTTGAGCCGGAGCAGAGCTTCGATGCGGCAGAGCACCACGGAAGAAGGCGCGTTCCAAAAGTCGGCGGCGCCTGCTTCGCGACCCTCCTGAAGTTCCTCGGGAGTTGGCGGAGGAGAAACCAAAACAACCGGCGTAAGTTGATTGAGCGAATCTTCCTTCAGCCGGCGGCACAGATCCACGCCTCGGACGTTGGGCAAGTGATGTAGAAGCACCAAGTCAGGCAGCTGGCTGTGACATAAGAACCGCGCGGAGTCTTCGTTATCGGTTGATACAACATCGAAGTTATGATGTTTCAGGAAAGACTTCCAATTTTCTCGTTCTGCCGAAAACTCGTCCACAAGCAAGATGGTTGGGTTCATCGAGCGCCTCTTTTTACGTTTTCGCATTGCGTGAGGTTGGGCAGACAGCGAACTCCGGTCCCTGAATACAGGGCTCAAAACCTCCGCTTTGAGGGGACAAAGAGGATTGGAAGAGCCAGGCGAACTGGTTAGGAGCTAATGAAATGCCAAAGCAGAGGATTCTTAAGTGTCCAAAAGAAAAGGTGTTAGCGGAGGAGAGGAGGTGACGGAGGTCACAGAGAAGTGGAAAAATTACCGGGGCGTAGGAAAATACGTCGGTTCTATATCACATGATGTAAATATTTGAGAAAGTAGGGAACGGCGAGTATGGTTAGCTGGAGATGTCAGGACACAACGGCAACAGCGACGGGCGCCGCCACGAAGTGCAGTTTTATTCGTCGGATGACGTGTTGCTGGAGAGCTTTGCGCGCCAGGTTGCAACGTCGTTGAAGGCCGGAAATGCGGCGATCGTGCTGGCGACGAGATCGCACCGTGAAAGTCTCGAACAAATTTTGAAGGCGGAAGGTTTCGACGTAAACCACGAGATGCACCACGGGAGATACATCGCGCTGGACGCGGCGGAGATGCTCTTGAGGATCATGGGCAAAGGATCTTTGGACGTAGACGGATTTTACGACGGACTAGCACATCTTGTAGAGGCGGCAGCGTCGGCAACCAAGAAAGAAAATCCGCGGGTGGCGGTTTGCGCCGAATGCGTGGACCTGCTGTGCACGCTGGGAAACCGGAAAGCGGCGATCCGGCTGGAGGAAGCGGGCAACGAATTATCGGAAAAGCACAGCGTAGACATCCTATGCGCCTACCGATTGAGCAGCTTTGAAGGGATAGAGAACAGCCACGCATTCGAGAGCGTGTGCGCGGCGCACACGGCCGTGTATACGCAATGAAGGTTGGCGGAGCGCAGGACTAAGTTCCAGGCAGCAGCGGGATACCAGGGAACCAATCGCACTCGGGAAACATTCAAGCGGAAATCAAGTTTCGGGCCCACAAAGAACGCAGATCATCAAGCACGGAAAGTTTTGCCGGACAACGCACGAGGATCCCAGCCATCGTAGCGACTCTGACAGAACCAACTGAAATTGCTGGGAGGATTCGAACGTGCAGACCGAGCGTCCACGGGCCCGGCGGTATCCATTCGTAGCCACAACTGAAGTGACTCACTTAGGAACGGAAACAAAGTTTATCGGGCAAACGAGCGACGTGTGTTTGTACGGATGCGGAGTGAGCACGGAAAAAACACTGCCAACCGGGACGAACGTGCGGGTCAGGATATTTCACGCGGGGAAGAGCTTTACCGCCTTGGGAAAAGTGACGTATTCGAATACGGAAGGAATGGGAGTGGCGTTCCTGCAAGTGGAAGACAAGGACGGAACAACACTGGAGAAGTGGATCGATCAGCTCAGGACTGTTCGAGCTTAAACCGAGCTTTCACACTACATTTACGTTGATTATCGTGAACTAGTCTGGGCGGGGAATTCAGCCGGCCGAGATATCCACAGGCTCGCACTCGACGTGCGCGCGGACAGTGTGGTACATCCAGAGCCAACCCAGGTCCAAAAATTGGGAGGAGTGTGTTCCGATGAAGATCTGGCGGCTTGTGTTGATAGTTTTTGTATCGCTTGGAATTGGCGCGTGGTCAATCCGTGCGCAACAGACGTTAGGTTCCATCAACGGGACAGTCACTGACACGTCGGGCGCGGTCGTACACAACGCCACGGTCAAGCTCGTGAACCCATCGACAGGGTTTGAAGAGACGGTGACGACAAAGGCGGACGGCACGTTTAGCATCCCCGATTTGCCCGCGGGTGCATACAGCGTCACATTCTCGCGCGATGGATTTAAGACCGAAGTGCACTCGCAAATTATTGTGCAGGGCAACCGCACGACAACGGTAAACGGTCAACTGCAGCCAGGCGCGGTCAACGTTACGGTGACGGTGACGGGAACGCCGCTGATGAACCAGACCGACACAACGAACGGATACGTGGTGGACACGCAAACGATCCAGGAAACTCCGCTAGGGACGGGGAGTTTCACGCAACTAGCGATTCTGAGTCCAGGGGTTCACGCGGATTTTCTGGGCGGCTCGGGATCCAACTCCGGGCTTGGGAATCAGGCGATATTCGCGAATGGGAACCGGGACACGAGCAACAGCTTTTCGTTGAATGGGACGAGCACCAATAACCTCTTCAATGGTAATTCGACGAGCCAGGTGGGAGAAAACCGCTTCGTGCTGAATACGGGCGAGAATTTTGGGGCGGCGGGCAGCATCCAGACGAGCACCTCGGTATACGGAGCAATTGGACAAGCGCTGCCAACACCGCCACCGGACGCGATTTCCGAGATTACAGTGAACGCCTCCATGTACGACGCGACCCAGGGCAACAACAGCGGCGCGCACATTGACGTGGTCACTAAGTCGGGCACGAACCAAATGCACGGAACAGTCTGGGAACAATTCCAGAACAGCGCGATGAACGCGGCGCCATTTTTTTACAACGCTGCGGGGCCAGATCCCAACACGGGAAAGCAGCTACTGCCGCGGCCATTTCTCAATCGAAATTCCTTTGGCGCGACGCTTGGCGGTCCGATAAGGCAAGACAAGCTGTTTTACTTTGTTTCTTACCAGGGAGTTCGAATCGCCGATGCGGGCCCTTCAACAAAGCAGATCACCGTGCCTCTCGGACTGACAAATGACCGCTCGACGAACGGCATCATCAACATGATTCAGAACACCTACGGAACGACCATCACGCCGGGCCAAATCAACAGCGCCGCGGCGAACTTACTGAACGCCAAGCTACCAGACGGCAGCTACCTTATCCCGAGCCCAGTTTTCAATGCGGCCCAAGGCGTTCAATTGGGGTACGACGCGATTATCCAGGGTCCAAACACAGAAGCCGGCGTGGATCAAGGAATAGCGGCAATCGATTATCAGATCAATGCGAAAGATCGCTTGTCAACCAAGTATTATTTCCAGAGCGATCCGACGAAAGATCCCTTTGGTGCGGTCGGTGATTTGCTTGGCTTTGGGCAGCAACTCTCCGCAGGCAGCCAGGTGGCGACGCTATCGAACACGACGATTCTGAATCCGAGCCTGACGTGGGAGCAGCATTTCGGCTTCACTCGACTGCGCGCGTATTCCGCCACGAGTCAAGGTTTTACGGCGAGTTCGATGGGAATCAGTTTGCCTGGCAACGCCACGTTTCCGCAATTCGATATCTCGTACGCGGACCCCACCATTAACAGTGGTTTGGGCTTCGGACCGAGCACGAGTTTCGGCAATGGCGGGATGTTTCAGAACCAGTGGGAGATGGGTTCTTCCGTTAGCTGGAGTCGCGGAAGGCACTTAATCAGCGTGGGCACGGTTTGGGATCACACACAGCTGAACGTTCTCAACAACAACTTGAATACCGATACTCTGGACTTTAGCACGTTCCTGAATTTCGTCGAGGGACGGCTTCATGGGGGCGACGAGTTCGCCGGAACGGCGAATCGCTACTATCGCTCGGACACGGTCGGGACGTACGTCAGCGACAACTTCAAGCTTCGCAGCAATCTGACAATTACCGCGGGGCTTCGCTGGGACATTGACGGTCCGCTATCGGAGAAAAATGGCCGGCTCACGGGCTTTGACCCCTCGAAGTACAGTTACGTGCAATGCCTGGTCGGAGGTACCCAAGGAGACCCGGGGACGCAGACTTGCGACACGGGAACCGACGTCATCACCAATTCTGGTCTCGTGGTTGCTGGAAATAACAAGCAGGTGGGAACGCCAGGCGCCAGCGATTCACTCATGAAAAACCATCAGTGGGGATTTGCTCCGCGGCTTGGCGTGGCGTGGTCACCCTTCACGAAAATGACGGTACGCGCGGGCTACGGGCTCTACTACGATCGCGGCGAACTGTTCAGTTATCTATCCCCCAGCGCGGGCTCCGGATTCAACGGTCCGTTCGGAGTAACGCTGGCGCCACCGTTTGTGCAGCCGATTTCGGTCGCCAAAAGTGGGACACTCTCGCAACCCTTTGGCACAACGCTACCGCCACCGCCGACGCCCACTGCGGCCGGATTGCTCGCCTACTTCCCGAATCTGGAGCAGACGGCGTGCGGTTTCCCGGGTTGCTGGCCGACGGGCAATTTGTTTGGTCCTTTGCTATTCGGAGGATACGACATCCACAACAGGCTGCCCTACACGCAAAACTGGACCTTGGACTTACAGTACCAAGCCACGAATAACTGGCTCTTCGAGATTGGCTACGTGGGCAATCATGGCACGCACCTCGTGCTGCCGATCCCGTTCAATCAACCAACCATAGCTACGTCCTCAAGTGTAGTGAACGGGCAGACCACGTCCTACGGTGGCACCAGTCCGCTGTTCCTCGACAATGAGCCAGTCTTTACGAACGAGTTCTCCGGGAACGCCCCGATTCGCGTGCCGTATCCGGGTTACGACATGAACTCCGTTCTGTACCAAGCCGAGGGCATTTCAAATTTCCATGCTTTGCAGGTTCAGGTACACAAGAGGCTTTCGCAAGGCTTGCTGCTCACAGGCTCTTATACCTGGTCGCATGCACTTGACGAGCAGAGTGGACTCGGCCTTTTCTTCACCGGCAATAATCCGCTGACTCCGCGGGCGAATTATGCTTCTTCAGACTTCGACCAAACGCACGTCTTCCTGATCAACTACAGCTACACGGTCCCGACGCTGACGAAGAACAGAGCGCTCGGGTATGGGATAAATGGCTGGGTGATTGGCGGGCAGACAGTCGCCGAAAGCGGCCAGCCGTACAGCGTGTACGACTTCTCCGGGTCGGTGGCGAGTATGTTCCTTGGCACCAGCGATTATATTGGAAACCCAATTGTGCCGTTAAAGCCCGGCGTGACCGCCGCTCAAGCCAAGCTCCAGGGTACGTTGGGAGTAAATGCGGGCCAGCCGGTACTAAATGCAGCCGATTTCGCTCCCCAGTTTCTTGCTCCCGGGACGAATGGCGTCCCGGCGTGCGATGCAAGCGGTTGCGACCTCTTCGAGTCCCTTTACGGCAATTCGGGCCGCAATCTATTTCGCGGTCCATTCCAAGTCCGGTTTGATACGAGTTTGGCGAAGGAATTTCCGATCCGTGAACGTTTCCGTCTGCGCTTCGAATTCGATGCGTTCAACCTGTTCAATCATCCGGATTTCGACGCGCCGAACAATAACGTGACGTTCTTTCCGAATTTTTCTGGACCGCCCTCGATTCCGCCGCAAGGCAGCCTGGGCATAATCCAACACACGATCGGCAGCCCGAGGTTTTTGCAGCTGAGCTTGCATCTAACTTTCTGAGAGGTTAGACGCAGTTCGTGAAGTTGAACAGGCTGAGCCTCGGCTAAAGCCAACCGAAACGAAGTGGGCGAGCGGCGCGGAAAGTTGTGGACGCCGGGATCGCTAAAAGGGACTAGAATGAAGTGGGGAACAGATGGGTCATGCCATCCCCACCGAAGCAGCGTCGGAAATTACGTCCTGGATTGCCGGGGCGGTCGGAGTGGAGCTTGCTTCTCCTCCACTCGGCGATGACACCAAGCCAACTGACGGCAGAGCTGGAAGCGGCACACCGAAAGACACAGCGGGCAGGCTCCTTAAGCCAATTCAAAAACAACGCAAGGCAAGTCAAGCGCAAGCTGGACTGCGTCTATGCCGATTCGGTGAGGATCATCCAGCAGCTTCGGGGCAAGAGGATGTGGGTGCTGTGTGACCCCCGTCACAAGAAAGAGTGAGTCCAGACACTTTGCGTGTTGTGCGAACGTGAGAATTTACTTTAGTCCTGGCAAGGCGGAGGGCGACTTGAAAAATCGAGGGGCTACGCCAGGCGGGAGTCGGCAATGAGCAGCATAACAATCGGCATAATCGTGGCAGTGGTGGTTCTGCTTGTGGTAGGGGTAGGCCTTTGGAGAGCGGGGCGAGAGTATTTGAAGTTCCGGGGGAAGAGGATTGTGTCCTGCCCGGAAACGCACGAAGCGGCTGGGGTACGGGTCGCAGCGGGCAGCGCGGCTGTTAAAGCGATTGTCGGACGAGAGGAGCTTCATCTTAAAGAGTGTTCGAGATGGCCGGAACGCGAAGATTGCGGCCAGGGATGCCTGGCGCAGATCGAAGAAGCGCCAAATGCTTGCCTCGTGACCACGATCGTCACCCGCTGGTACCAGGGGAAAGAGTGCGCGTACTGCCATAAGCCGTTTGGCGATGTGAAATGGGACACGCACAAACCCGCGCTCGTGAGCGCTGAAGGCAAGACGGTGCAGTGGAATGAAGTACCGGTGGACAAGCTGCAAGAGACGATGAAAACGCATCTCCCAGTTTGCTGGGACTGCCACGTTGCCGAAACCTTCCGGCGCGTGCATCCGGAACTAGTAGTGGACCGAGCGGAAGAGCCGCTGCGGATGAGCGTTTACAAGTAGAGCGGGAAGGGCAGTAGGCGAAGCGCGCTAGGCAGGGGCGGGCATCAAGACAGAATTAAACTAGCGCTCTTCCTCATAGAGCATTCTTCTCTAAGTTCTAAATTCAATGCAGTCTGTATCAGGGCTGGCCATCATCGGGACGGCGCTTAAGCGTCGGACGGCCGTCATCATCACCGGGAGTCGAATTGGGATCCGAGGTCGTGGGAGCGGAACCCTTGCCGGTGCGGCTGCGAAGAGTTGGCTTGCCGGGGCCATTATCAATCGCCTTGCGGGCGAACATAATGTTGCGAAGACGAGCCTTGACGGAGTCAAATTCGGAAGTGGTGACGATATATTCCGGGCGAGCGGGCAGAATGTCCGCGATTTCTTTTTGCGCGGCTTCGATGCGATCCGGCGTGGGCGGGTGGGTCGAGAAAACTCTTGGGATCGTGCCGGGGCGCCGCTTTTCATCGGACTGAATGCGCTCAAAGAACGTGACGTAGGCGTTGGGATCATAGCCAGCGTGGTACATATACTGCAGGCCGAAGTAGTCGGCTTGCTTCTCGGCGTCGCGAGAAAACTTCAGGAAGGTCAAGGGAATGGCGAGGTTCATCCCTTCATAAATGCCGTAGCCCGCCATTCCGTAGGGAATGAAGATCATCGCGGGAATGGAAGCCAGCTGCATGATCTCGCCCTTGGTGGCATTTTTCGTGCCGTGGCGCAACGCAACGTGCGCGATTTCATGAGACATGACGCCGGCTAGCTCTGCTTCCTCCTGTGCCGCCAGAATCAGGCCGCTATTCACATAAAAGAATCCGCCGGGAAGAGCGAAAGCATTGATCTCATCCGAATCAATCACCTTGATCGTGAAAGGAACTTTTGCGTCGGAGTTGCGCACGAGATTCTGCCCGACGCGATTGATATATTCGGTGACGACTGGATCGTCAATCATCTTGGAAGATTGCTCGACCTGCTGCGCGAGAGACTTGCCAAGAGCAATTTCGCGTTCAATCGAATAAAAATTCACGCCCTTGCCGACGTTGCGATTGCCAATCTCATTCACGTCTTGCTTGGAATTTTTGGGATTAACCGTATCCTTTTGCTGGATAGGCTGATCCTCCGGAGGCTGCTGCGGGTGCGCCGCTGGCGTAGGCTGTGGCGGGGCAGGCGCTTGCGTTTGCGGAGCGGTCTGGCCAGAGGGGGATGTGGACGCAGGCTGTTGAGAGCCGCTCTGCTGGGTGCCTGATTGCTGCGATTGAGTCTGTTGCTGCGCTGAGGACGAGCTCTGGCTAGAATCTTGAGATTGCGGAACCGCGAAAGTAACAGCCGCAGCAAAGAGGCCTGCGAGACCAAAACCCAAGATAGTCCTTGGAACTCGTGTCATGGCCCGTACCTCCCGATTGAATCAGTATACACCCGATTGCGCAGGCGAAAGGCTTGGTGGGACAGAAGCCCTTGACTCCTTCGATGAGTAGGCAGGGAAGAAGGTTTCCTGCGGCTTGGCGGGCTTAGGAAGCGGAGTGGGCGGCTAGCTGCCGGCGAGATTTTTGCAGGCCAGAGGCGAGGGCATTGTGTCCAATCTGCATCATTAGAATAGTTGACACTTCTGGCAGCCGCCTCTAGAGTCAGTAGAAGCGAAATGGGTATAAAGAAGATTCAAATTGGCCAGCTTTGGAAGAAGAACGACACGGGGGAAATTTACCTGGTGACGCGCGTATACAGCGAGGCTTTAAGCACGATTGTAGTCCTGAGAAAATCGGGTGCGGAGGACGAAGCCCTGACCCGTTTGCGCGCGGTGAGCACACCGAAGGGCCCTGGAATACCCGGGTACTCGCCTGCTCAGGACGAAGAGAATTTCTGAGAATTGGATAGCAGCTGGCGGCGAAGCGGCCTGACCGCACAAGATACGTGCGAGCCGCTGGAGTGCTTTCCCTTAGAAAACAAGCCACTTCAGATTGAACGCACATCCATTGCAACAATATCGTGGACCTGCATTTGCTCCTTGATCAGGAACGGTTCGCCGTACTTCACGCCAATCATTTCGCCGCAATGCCGCGCGAGCAGATTCATCTGATCCTCCAGCCGGTCAATCGCTAGGAACACATTTGATTTCTTGAACCGGCTCTTGGAGGCGCCTTTTGGAGGCCGGAATTGCGAGGAGAAAGCCAGAATTGCGCGCCGCCGGCGCTCAAACTGGGCGGTTATGTCCACGATGAAGCTCGGCCGGACGGAAGCGAAGGCGGTGGAGTAAAGGATTTTGAAGGGGCGAAATGGTTCGCCCTCGATGGCAAGCTGTTTCAGCCCAGCGAGAAAGCAGCCTTCGTAGCCAAGCGTCGAAGCATGACAGTGGTCCGGATGGCGAGCTTCCCAGTAGGGAAGTATGACGGTCTTGGGGCGCAGCTCGCGGATTATGGCCGCCAGGCGGAGCTTGTGCTGGCGGGAGGGTTGGACATCGGAGTCAGGAACATCAAGCGTGCCGCGCCAGCTTGCACGAAGAATCTTGGCGGCTTTGGCTGCTTCGCGGGCGCGAGTTTCCCGAGTGCCGCGAGTACCCATTTCGCCGGCGGTCAAATCGAGTATGCCGGTCTTGTAACCGCTCTCGGCCATCTTCAGCAGAGTGCCGCCACAGGAAAGTTCGACGTCGTCAGGATGTGCGGCAATGGCGAGCAAGTCGAGGTGCAAGCGGTGACCTCCGAGTTAGAAGGCTTGCATTCTACACTTTGCGGGGCGGCGCCAAAAGCGCTGACGCTTTGCACCGCGAGGTCGCGAAACTTGAGAATTTCAAGCCCCGGCGGAATGTGGCCGCGCGGTCATGGTATTTTCTTGATGCATGAATCCTGACTTGCAAGGGCGCGTGGCGCTGGTTACGGGAGCGGCGAAGCGGCTTGGACGGGCGGTGGCGATTCGTCTGGCGCAAGCAGGCGCCGACGTCGTCGTGCATTACAACTCCTCGGCAAAAGAGGCTGCGGACACTTGCCGGGAAATTGCGGCGCTGGGGCGCCGCGCGGTAGCCAAGCAAGCAGAACTGACTAACGTAGGCGAAGTCCGGCGGATGGTGGACGAAGCGGCCAAGGAATTCGGCCGGATGGATATTCTGGTGAACTGCGCGGCAAATTTCTTGCCCGCAAGCCTCGTTTTGACCACCGAAGAAGTGTGGGACAAATCGCTGGACACAAATTTGAAGGCCGGTTTTTTTTGCGCGCAAGCAGCGGCGCCCTGGCTGCGACGAAGCAGGGGCACGATCATCAATTTTGCCGACGCGGGCGGCTTGCTTGGCTGGCCCGGATACATTCCACATTCGATTTCGAAAGCCGGCGTGGTGATGCTCACGAAAGTGCTGGCGAAAGCGCTCGCTCCGGAAGTGCGCGTCAATGCGATTGCGCCGGGAACAATCAGCATGCCGGGTGACCCGCCGGAATGGGAAGCGGACTTCGTGAAACTCGCGCCGCTGCGACGAACTGGAACGCCAAACGACGTCGTTGAGGCGGTGCTGTACCTGATCGGTGCGGAATTTCTGACCGGCCACGTGCTGGTCCTTGACGGCGGGCGGAGCCTCGGGCCGCCGAAAGAGGAATTTCGTTGAGACGGAATGGTGCAGAGACGCGCCGCGCGGTGTATCCTAGTATGCTTATCGCGCGTATAAGTTTAAGAGGCGCGCCGCGTCGCGCCAAATACCGACAACAAGAGGGGCCAGCCTAAGTTATGGATAACGAGACTTACACACACGTTGACAGCGTGCCGGTCGAGAGTACGAACGAAGCCGCAAGTCAACCGCAGGGATTAGACTCAACGGAGATTCAGGAGTGGCTCGAATCGCTAGACTCCGTGCTCGAATCGAGCGGGCCCGAAGTCGCCACGGAGATTCTGGAACGTCTGCGCGCGCACGCCACCGTGGCGGGAATCGATCTGCCATTTTCGGCGAACACGCCCTACGCCAATACGATTCCCCTGCGTTTGCAGCCGCTTTTTCCGGGCGACCAGGAACTCGAGCGGCGAATCAAGAGCCTGATCCGGTGGAACGCGCTGGCCATGGTGGTGCGCGCGAATCGCGTCGAGCACAACATCGGCGGGCACATTTCCACCTATGCTTCGGCGGCTACGCTGTACGAAGTGGGCTTCAACCATTTCTTCCGTGCGCGCACCGATGAATTTGAAGGCGACACGATTTATTTCCAGGGGCACGCGGCTCCGGGAATGTACGCGCGAGCGTTCCTCGAGGGGCGGCTCTCCGCGCAGCAGCTCGAGAATTTCCGGCGAGAATTGAAACCCGGCGGCGGTCTGTCGTCCTATCCGCACCCGTGGCTGATGCCGGATTTCTGGGAGTTTCCGACCGTTTCCATGGGCCTCAGCCCGCTGATGGCCATTTATCAGGCGCGCTTCAATCGTTACTTGGTAGATCGCGGCCTGAAGCCGAGAACTGATGCAAAAGTGTGGGCGTTCCTGGGCGACGGTGAGACGGACGAACCGGAATCGCTCGGTGCCATCACGCTGGCTTCGCGCGAAAAGTTGGACAACCTGATTTTCGTCATCAACTGCAACTTGCAGCGGCTGGACGGTCCGGTGCGCGGCAACGGCCAGATTATTCAGGAACTCGAGTCTGCGTTCCGCGGCGCGCGCTGGAACGTGATCAAGGTGCTGTGGGGCAGCGAGTGGGATCCGATTCTGGAGCGGGACACGGAGGGCTTGCTCGTCAAACGGATGGGCGAGTTGGTGGATGGCGAGTACCAGAAGCTGGTGGTTTCCTCGGGTGCGTATGTGCGCGAGCACTTTTTTGGCAGCGACCCGCGATTGCTAGCGCTGGTTGAGCCGTTGCCCGACGAAGCGCTCCGCAGGTTGCGACTCGGCGGCCACGACCCACGAAAGGTTTATGCCGCGTATAAGGCGGCGGTGGAGCATACGGGCTCGCCGACGGTCATACTCGCGCGCACGATCAAGGGTTATGGACTGGGCGA
Organism: Candidatus Acidiferrum sp.; assembly: GCA_035279745.1. Lineage (GTDB taxonomy): Bacteria > Acidobacteriota > Terriglobia > Acidiferrales > UBA7541 > Acidiferrum. The sequence continues at coordinate 20,378 of DATEHE010000025.1, forward strand.
GGCGGGTGAAGGAAAGAACGTCACGCACCAGCAGAAGAAATTAAACGAGGACGAGCTGAAAGAATTCCGCTCGCGCTTCGGCATTCCGTTGAACGACAACGACTGCGTGGAAGTGCCGTTTTACCGCCCAGCAGAAGACAGCATTGAAATTCAATACCTGCGGGAGCGCCGCGCGGCGCTGGGAGGTTACACGCCAAAGCGCAGCGTTCGCTCGAAGCCGATCGTCGCCGATCACGACGAACTCTTCCGCGAATTTGCCGATGGCAGCGATGGCCGCGAAGTTTCGACCACCATGGCCTTCGTACAAATGTTGCGCAAGATGATGCGCGACCCGGAAATTGGGAAGCTCGTCGTGCCAATTGTGCCGGACGAAGCCCGAACTTTCGGCATGGAATCGCTCTTTCGGACCGTCGGAATTTATTCCAGTGTCGGACAGCGTTACGAGCCCGTGGATGTGAATACTCTGCTTTATTACAAGGAAACGAAGGACGGCCAGATCCTCGAGGAAGGCATCACCGAAGCCGGCTCGATGGCTTCGTTCATTGCCGCGGGAAGCGCGTACGCAACGCACGGCATCAACACGATTCCGTTCTTCATCTATTACTCGATGTTCGGTTTCCAGCGCATCGCGGATTTTATCTGGGCCGCGGCGGACATGAGGACCCGCGGGTTCATGCTCGGCGGGACGTCGGGCCGGACCACATTGCTTGGCGAAGGATTGCAGCACCAGGACGGCAACAGCCATGTGCTGGCACTGCCGATGCCGAACCTGAAAGCCTACGATCCGGCGTACGCGTTTGAAATTGCCGTGATCATTCAGGAGGGCATCCGGCGGATGTACAAGGAGCGCGAAAGCATTTTCTACTACATCACCCTCATGAACGAGCCCTACGCGATGCCGGCGATGCCCGCGAACGCGAGGGAAGGAATCTTGAAGGGGATGTACCGCTTCCGCGCGTCGGACAACAAGAAATCCAAGCTGCGGGCGCAACTGTTTGGCAGCGGTTCGATTTTGAACGAAGTGTTGCGGGCGCAGGAAATCCTTGAAACGAAGTTTGGCGTGGCCGCGGACGTGTGGAGCGTTACGAGCTACAAAGAGCTCTACATGGACGGCAACGAAGTGGAGCGCCTAAACCGGCTGCATCCCGGCGAAAAACCGCTGGTTCCGTACGTCACAGAGTGCCTTGCGGAGGCTCCCGGCGTGCTCGTTGCGGCTTCGGACTATCTGAAGACGCTGCCCAACATGATCAGCAAGTGGATGCCGAGACGTTTGGCGTCGCTGGGTACGGATGGATTTGGACGCAGCGAAGGGCGCGCATCTCTTCGCGATTATTTTGAAGTGGACGCGAAGTTCATCACACTTGCGGCGCTACACGAACTGATGGCGGACGGAAAAATCGAACGCTCCGTCGTGGACAAGGCCATCAAAGAGCTCGGCATTGATGCCGAAAAGAAAAACCCTGTAACTCACTGACGTATTCGCCATTCGCCGGACGCGTGAGTTTTGGCGGAGCTCGTAGTTATTTCTTAAGTGCGGTTCTCGATCAGTTCCGCCGGTCTGATCCTGCCTGTGGCGAGCTGCGCGATCAATTGGCTATTGGCCGCCAAAAAATCGTAATTCCCGAGTTCCTTCGGGAGTACCCACGCAATTTGCTCGAAGACTCTTGGCCGCACTTTGAATTCCTCGATAGAAGCGGCATAGAAGTGAATTTCCAACTCTTCTGGTGTTGAAGCGTAGCGGTGACGCGTTCGCCCTATTTCTACGCACTTTTGCAATCGGACGCAGAGCTCTTCCTCCAGTTCGCGCGCGAGGGTTGCTTCGAGCGCTTCTCCTTCGCGCACTTTGCCGCCGGGAAATTCCCATTTGAGCGGAGAAGTGTCGTCACGGCGCCGCTGGCAAATTAAAATGCGGCGATCCTCGCGTTCGATGACCGCTGCGACCACAGAGATCATTGCGTGCCGTCCTCGCCCCGCTCGGCTTGAAGGATTTTAAAGAGTTCCTTAGCGCCTTCCACGAGCGGCGGCCCGGGTGTGTTCAGCAACTCGTCACGAATCGCGAACACCTTCTTGTTTCTAACGGCCGGAAGATCTTTCCATGCGGAGATCTTGTAGCAGGCTTGCGGATTAGATTTTGCTCCAGTCGCGGCCCAGGCCAACACGATGACTTCCGGCTGCCCTCGCGCTACTTCCTCGTCGGTGATCGTTTTGCCGGCCGGAACTACGACGGTTCCGCCGCAGATCTCGACCAACTCACCCACCCAAGGAGGCGAACTAATCCGGGGCTTTGGCCACGCCTCGCAATAGACGCGCACCTTTCTCTTCGCCGGGATGCATTTCTTTTCGATCGCGGCGAACTCCCGCGACATTTCTTGCACGAGCCGCTCCGCTTCGGCTGGCCTTCCGGTGATTCTCCCAAGCAGCCGGATGTCGCGTTGGACGTCTTCCAGCGTTCGAGGGTTCACGGCGAGGAAGTTTAGCGGCTGCTCCAGAAGTCTTGCGACAATTTCGGGCTTGAACGGCACGGAGCCAATGACCAGCGAGGGCTTTAACTTAACGAGCTCCTCCACGCCCTCAAGCCGCCAACAGTCGCCTAGCCTGGGCAACTCGCCGACGGGAGCTACATCGGTACACCACTTTGTAACTCCGACCAGGGCTTTTCGTGCGCCAATCGCACAAAGTATGGAGGTCGCGCTTGGAGCGAGAGAAACTATCCGCAACGGATGAGCTTTCGTTTCGCGCTGCACACCAAAAGCTTAGCAAATCCGGGATTGGATTTTGTGAGTGACAGCGACGTCTTGCGGCCGAAAACGGCAAACCTTAGTTTGCGGCAGGGTCGGGGCAGGCGGCGTCGCGCCACATCACTTCGTACACATCAATCGGTGCGCCGCGCCCTTTCAGCTTCATTGCTGAAAGGGGAGAGCAGGGAATTACCTCGCCAAATTGCGCGCGCGTCGCCGCGGAAATGACGATCTGACCCGCTCCCGCCTGCGACGTGAGCCGGGAAGCGACATTCACCGTGTCGCCGATCGCTGTATAGTCCATTCTCCGTTCGGTGCCCAGAAAACCGACGACGGCTTCCCCGGTGTGGATTCCGATCCCGATGTTCAATGGCATCCTGCCGGAAACGCGATTGAGCTCCGCAAGCGATCTTTGCATGCCGATTGCCGCGCGGACGGCTGCTTCCGCGTCGTTGTGCAGGGCGAGTGGCGCGCCGAAAAGCGCCATCAGCCCGTCCCCGAGATATTTGTCGAGCGTGCCGTCGTGCTCGAAAATGACATTGGTCATGCGCGCGAAGAAATCGTTCAGGAGTTCCACTGCCTGCCGTGCCTCCAACTTTTCCGCGATGGTCGTGAAACCGCGCACGTCCGCAAAAAGCAAAGTAATGCGCTGGTTTTCTCCGCCCAGGCGGATATCAGCGGCCTCGGCGGTGATCTTGCGGGAGATGGCCGGCGAGAGGAATCTTTCGAGCGCGCCGAGTTGTACGCCCTGGCGCTTGACTTCGCTCTTGGTCGTCACGCGGTCAATCACTGAACCCGCCTGCGCGGCGATCACGGCAAACACTTCCAGATCTTCGGGCGTGAAAATGCCGCGCTTGGAAAGATTGTCCACGTACAACAAGCCAAAAAGCCGATCGCGGCTTGCCAGCGGCGCGCACATCGCCGATTGCATCCCGGAGATCGCCATGCTGTGGCTTCCTGCGAAGCGTGCGTCGTCCTTTGCGTCCATCACCAGCAGCGGCCCGTTACTTTCCATCACTTGCTGGATGATTGCGCGGGAGAGCACCATCTGCGGCGTCGAATCTTTCGGCGCATGCCGATAGCGAATAATCGCGGGATGAAAGGAGTAGTTTTGTACGGAAGTGGAGGTCTTGCGAACGGAATCTTCCATGAGAAGCATGGCGTAGCCCCGTTCTGCGCCCTCAATTTGCAGGATCAGATCCAGGACGCATTGCGTCACGTCTTCGACGGTGCTCTTGTCGGCCAGCGCGCGGCTCACCTCGTAGAGTAATGTCAACAGCCGGTTTTCGTGCTGAAGATACTCGACGCGTCTGGTCAGATCCGTTCGCGGGGCGGCCGATTCGTCCGGCGGCTTTGCCCGGCCACGATCCAGAATTTTTGCCACGCTTTCCCGGTCAATGATCTGAGTCAGGTGCGTGGCCAGATCCGGCGACGCCTTTCCAACGACCGCGCCAGTCGTCATGTCCTCAAACCGCAACTTAATGTCACCAAGGCCGATCACGTCTCCGCTCTTCAACTCGGCAGTCTGAACGCGCTTGCCGTTGAGAAGCACGCCATTCGCGCTGTGCTGGTCCATGACCACCCAGCGCTCTTTCTTTTCTTCCAGCAGTGCATGATTGCGGGAAATGCTCGGGTGAGGGAGCGTGATTTCATTAGCCGTCGAGCGGCCGATATGAATCGTCGCGCCGTCTTTCAATTCGTACAATCGCGGTGGAGCGCCGGGGCGCTCGATGAGAAGTCGTGGCATGGCTGGATGAAGGTGCTAATGCTATGTTCGGCCCGCAATTGGGCTTGCGCAACGGAAGTCTCGCGTTGTTTGTCGGATTTTGCAATCGAGAAGCTTGGTTCCGCGGAGCAGCCTTTCCGCCACGAGATACGTTACGATAGCCGCATGTACAGCGACGCTGTTCTCGACCATTTCCGCAATCCTCGCAATGCGGGCAAGCTGCCAGAGGCTAACGTACACGTGGAAGCCTCGAATCCAGTCTGCGGCGATCTTCTTGAGCTGGCCGCGAGGATCGAAAGCGGAAGAATTGCGGAGATTCGGTTTCTTTGCCGCGGATGTACAACGTCGATCGCGTGCGCTTCGTTGTTGACCGAGCAGCTTCGCGGAAGCACTCTTTCCGGTGCGCGCACGATTACGGCGGAGACGATTTCGAAAGCTTTGGGAGGACTGCCGCCGGCAACGTTTCACGGCGCGCAACTCGCCGCCGAAGCGCTCGCTCTCCTCCTCGCAAAAGTAGCGTAGGAAATCGGCGCCTGTAATCAATTCAATCGCCAAACGCCTTCTTCATTGTGTCCGGGTCGTTGAGATTCAAAATGCAGCCTTCCTCATTGGTCTGCACGATCTGCGTGTCGGCGGCGTGCGCCCAGACAACGGAACGTGCCCCGGTTTCCAGCGACGCGTTCAGTAACTCGTCATACAAAGACGCCGCAAAAATCACAGGATGGCCGCGCTTGCCTTCGTAGACCGGCAAGACAATTGGTTTTCCGCAAGTGTAGAACGTTTCGATTAGATCGTTGACCAGCGAAGCGCTGATCAGCGGATGGTCAATGAGAAAAAGGATGATTCCTTCCGTTTGCGCCGCCAGGCTGCGCAAGGCCGCGTGAATCGAACTTAGCTGCCCCTTCTCCCAATTGAGATTGATCACCATCTCTTCCGGGGCCAATTTCACTTCTCTTGAGATCGGCTCCGCATCCGCGCCCAGAACCACGCGGCGGACTCCGATCTTGGGATGGTGAGATACGTCAAGCAAATGTTCGAGAAAGGGGCGGCCCTGATACGAGAGCAAGGCTTTTGGCGAGCCCATGCGGCGGGATGCGCCGCCAGAGAGAATGACGGCTGCGAGCATCGCACCTCTTTCCTTCAGCTTCAGCGTTCCGTCAGTGCTGCCTGCCGTTCATATTGCAATTTCTTGTGTGCCGCCGGTTCCGCATTGCGGCGAACGGCAATCAATTCCGCGACAATGCTGATGGCGATCTCTTCCGGCGAAAGCGCGCCGATTTCCAGCCCCATTGGCGCGAACACACGCTGAAATTCTTCCGGCCGGTAACCTTCCCGCTCCAGCGCTTTGTACACGGAGAGCACTTTGCGTTTACTTCCGATCATTCCGACGTAGCGAGCTCCGGTACGGACGGCCCACGCCAGAACGCGCATATCCTCTTTGTGTCCGCGCGTGACAATTACCAGATAGCTGGCTGCGTTGGGCTGGATTTTCTGGAAGGCTTCTTCATAGCTCGTGTAAATTTCATGCGCCATTGGAAAGCGCTGGGCGTTCGAAAAGGATTCCCGGTCGTCAATTACGCCAATCCCAAAACCCGCGCTGCTCGCGGCCTTTGCGACTGCCATGGACACGTGGCCCGCTCCAAAGAGGTACAAAGTCGGCTGCGGAAGTATCGGCTCAACGAAAACTTCCAGCGTTCCGCCGCAAATCAGCCCGTTGTCGTAGCTCGCTTCGTTGTTCAGGTTGAACACCATTTTGCGAGGCGCTTCCTTGTGCATGACATCCTTTGCCGCCGCCCAGACCTCGGCCTCCACGCAGCCGCCGCCGATCGTGCCCGCGATCGATCCGTCGTCCCGGACAAGCATCCTCGAGCTTTCATAGCTGGGAATTGAGCCGTTGGTGTGCACGATCGTCGCCAACGCGCCGCGACGGCCCGCTCGCCGCATCTTTACCACTTCTTCGAAAATATCCACGCGCTCTCCCAGATGCCAGCCTACGGCGCGAGCCGGGAAGTGTCAACGCGCGAGTAAGGTGCACGGGCGCTATTACTGCTGCGATGCCAGCGTGGACGGATCTTTGAAGTTAGGCGTGAGCTTCGGTATCAGAAACTCCTGGAACATATCCGCGACCGCGGTTTCGCCGATGCGGATCAAAGTGGTGGTTAGCACGATGTTCGCCGCGCTGCGTCCGTTCGATGGAGCATAGAGCGTCGAAACGCCGCCGGCGGCCGCGGCTCCAAGAATGTTGGAATAGTTCGGCTGCAAATGTCCGTTGTCGCCGGGGCAAATGATCGTGCTGGTCAGCGCATGCAGAAATCGTGATCGTGTAGAGCCCCGGCCGCGATAGTAGTAGCGCGGATCTTGTTTCAAAAGGGACGGGATCACCGCGCCTCCTAGATACGTGCCCACAAACACGTCGGCGTAAGTCGCGCCGAAGCGTTTTGCATAACCCTGCGCGCCCTGCCCGTAGCCGGCCCACTGATTCACAGCTTGCTCGCCACCAGCAACGGCTCCAACCGAAAGCAGCGTGAACGGGTCAATCGAGGATCTCCACGCCAGTTGAAATTTCATTTTTGTTGTGAGCGGCGCCGGATGCTTCGCATAAGTCACGAAGAAATTGGGAATGACGCCAAACAGGCGCTGTTTTTCTTCGTCCTGCACTTCCATGGAGGCTTGCTGCACCGGAGTAATTCCAACGCGAACCGTGGTCTCTTGCACCGCAACTGTCAGCATTACGAGCGGCATTGCGTAGGCTTCGCCGGGCGTCAGAGTGCCATCGAAGGATTGCGGCGTCAGGCCCGCAGAGGAAATTTCAAGGTGGTAAGGTCCAGGGGAGAGATCCGCGAAAGTGAATTGGCCATTGTTGTCGGTAACTGCGCCCTGGCTTATGGAAGAATTTCCCAGAGTCAGCGAGACTTTTGCTCCGGCGATAGAAGTCCCGCTTTGATCGACAACCTTTCCGCTAATGCTGGCCTTTGCTTGCGGGTTCGTCGGCAGAGTGGCTTGCGCGGCGGGTTGCGGGCTCTGCGACGAGCTTTGTTGCGAAGCGTCCAAAGTTTGATCCGCTTGTGGTTTTGCGCCCGGCGCCACCGCGGAGCCACCTCTGCTTGCGGGCGCTCCCGCTTGTTGCTGCGAGTAAGCTGGGATGGCCAAAAGGGTGAACGAGCCGCACAGACTTAGCCCAACGATGGATCGGAAGCGAAATAACCTACAGGCTCTGGGGAACTTGGCCCACATCACTTTTCTCTCGTCTCTTGCACCCAAAATTTAGATGCCGTTTCGGCCCAAAGGAGTCGCATGAAATATCATCGCTGCCGCCATGCGGAATCGCGTATTGAGACCCAAAAGCGCGGCGTTCTAACAGACCATAGGTCGAGTGGACACATCTATGGTGCCGTGCTAGTTTGCGAATCGCCCTAGCGGATATGACGAATATCCGCCAGACATCGGAGGCTCGATGAAAGCAATTCGGTTCCATGCGCACGGTGGGCCGGAAGTGTTGAAATACGAAGACTCCCCGGAACCGGAATTGCGCCCTCACGAGGTTCTGGTGCGGGTGAAGGCCTGCGCGCTGAATCATCTTGATTTGTGGGTTCGCGCCGGCTTGCCAAACGTTCCTATTCCATTGCCCCATATTCCGGGCAGCGACATTGCCGGCGAAGTGGCAAGGGCCGGTGCGGAAGTAACCACTGTCAAGGCCGGACAAAAAGTAGTCTTGGCGCCCGGCGTGACTTGCGGCAAATGTCCCGCATGCCTCTCCGGAATTGACAACCGTTGCCGGCAGTTCACGAATCTCGGCTACATGATTGACGGTGGCTGCGCCCAATTCGTGAAGTGCCCGGAAGTAAACTTTCTGCCCTTCCCAGAGAATCTGACTTTCGAAGAGGCCGCGGCCGTTCCGCTGGTTTTTCAGACGGCATGGCATATGCTCGTCGGCCGCGCGCAGCTTCAACCCGGGGAGGACGTGTTAATTCTCGGCGCGGGCAGCGGCGTCGGCAGCGCCGCGATTCAAATTGCGAAATTCTTTGGCGCCCGCGTCATCGCCACTTCCGGTACCGATGCGAAGCTGGCCAAAGCGCGTGAACTCGGCGCGGATCAACTGATCAATCACAAAACGCATCGAATTCGCGACGAAGTCCGCCGTATCACCAACAAACGCGGCGTGGATGTCGTCTTCGAGCACGTCGGCATAGCCACCTGGGACGAAAGCATTGCGAGCCTCGCGCTTGCCGGGAGGTTGGTCACGTGCGGGGCCACAACGGGCTACGACGCCAAAATTGATCTGCGCTTTCTTTTCAGCCGCCAACTTTCCTTGCTCGGTTCGTACATGGGTACGAAGGCCGAGCTGCACACCGTGATGAAGCTCGTTGCCCAGGGGCGCTTGAAACCGGTTGTCGATCGCATTTTCCCGCTCGCGGAAGCAGCTGCCGCGCATGCGTACCTGGAGGGCAGGAATCAGTTCGGCAAAGTTGTTCTGCAGGTTCCCTAGAAACGCCTAGACTCGCTAGTAAGAGCGACGAACTTGGCTCAAGTGGCCGGATGAGAACACAGAGCGATGGCTAGTTGGCAGGCACACGTTGCGGTTTGGATCGTCAAGTGGCGCGTGAAGCGGCGGCTTCGCGGGTCGCCGGACTATCAATGGGCGCGGAAAGTATTGCGGCCCACGCCGTTTCGAGTGCCCGAGACTGTTCGCATCTCGAGCACAAAATTGGGCGGCGTTCCCTGCGAATGGCTCGAGGGGCCGAGCCCGTCAAACATCATTTTGCTTTATGTGCACGGCGGCGGCTACTTTGCTTGTTCCGCAGCGCTCTATCACGCGATTACTTCAGCCTACGCGCTTCTGGGTTTTCGCGTCTTGGCTCCGGATTATCGCCTCGCGCCAGAAAACAAATTTCCCGCTGCCGTTGACGATGTCGTAGCGTGCTACCGCGCGCTGCTCGCCGAAGGCCACTCGGCTGGGCAAATCGTCATTGGCGGAGATTCCGCTGGCGGAGGGCTCGCGCTTTCCCTGCTCTTGGCCTTGCGAGATTCGGGGATCGCGTTGCCGGCGGGCGCCGCGCTTTTTTCTCCCTGGACCGATCTCGCGGCCACCGGCGATTCCATTCGAACCAATGACCGCCGCTGCGCCATGTTCCATGGCAAACAAATCGGGCCGACGGCGCGGTATTATTTAGGAGAGACGGATCCACGCAATCCCTTGGTTTCTCCTCTGTATGCCGATTTGAAAGGATTACCGCCCTTGCTGATTCACGTAGGCCAAAACGAAGTGTTGCGCGACGATTCAACTCGCTTGGCCGAAAAAGCCAGAGCGGCCGGTGTGCGCGTCGAATTGAAAATCTGGCCCGTGGTTCCGCACGTTTGGCAACTGGCGCCGAACCTGATTCCAGAAGCGCGCCAATCGTTGCGTGAAAGCGCGGAATTCCTTCGAGGACTGGCTTCGAAGGCTGCTTCGCCGCAGAAAGCATGATGCCGGATGGGTGGAGAATCCAATCCCATGAATGGTCAGGAATCCAGCGTCGAAGTATTGATTGTCGGCGGCGGGTTTTCCGGTTTGTGCATGGCCATCCAGCTTCGTAAAGCCCGTATGGACTCGTTCCTCCTGATCGAAAAAGGCCACGACATTGGCGGTACGTGGTACGACAATCGCTATCCCGGCTGCGCTTGCGATATTCCCTCGCACTTGTATTCCTTTTCTTTTGAACTTTCGCCGGACTGGACGCGCATGTATCCCGGCCAGCAGGAAATCCACGCGTATATGAAGCGCTGCGTCGAAAAGTATGGGCTCGCTCCGCACATCCGCGTGAGCACGCGCTTCTCCGAGGCGGTCTGGAACGAAGCGGCAGAAGCCTGGGACATCGTCGCGGACGAGGCTGCCGGCAAACGGCTCAAAATTCGTGCGCGAGTGTTGGTCTCGGGAATGGGCGGACTGCATGTGCCCAACATTCCTCAGCTTCCCGGCGCCGAGCGATTTGCAGGCCCATCATTCCATTCTTCTCAATGGGACTACGGCGTGGATTTGCAGGGCAAGCGCATCGCGGTAGTCGGAACGGGGGCCAGCGCGATTCAGATCGTGCCGCAAATCGCGCCGCAGGCCGGCAAACTCTATTTGTTTCAGCGAACTCCCGCCTGGATCGTCCCTCGCCTGGATTATGCGTTTTCAGAGAAAGCTAAACGCCGCTTCCGGCGCTACTGGCTGGCCCGGTGGTTTTTCCGGCAGTATCTGTTCTGGAGGCAGGAATTTCGTGTTCTCGGTTTTCTGGGGAATCAGTTTGTCCGCGGAAAGGCAACTGAGATCGCCACGCGCCATCGGCGCCGGCAGGTGAAGGATCCAAAGTTGGAGGCGGCGCTGACGCCACATTACGAACTGGGTTGCAAACGCGTGCTGGTCTCGGACGATTTCTATCCCGCCTTGACCAGAGAAAACGTCGAGCTGGTAACTTCCGGCATCTCCGAAGTCCGTGAACACAGCATCGTCACATCCGACGGTGTCGAGCGGCCCGTGGACGCGCTCATCTACGGCACCGGCTTTCGCGCCACCGAGCCCCTCATCGGCGCGCGCATCGTGGGCCGCGGCGGCATGGAAATCCACGACGCCTGGCGCGACCGCATGAGCGCCTACTTCGGCATCACCGTCAGCGGCTACCCTAATTTTTTCGTGCTGCTGGGACCCAACACCGGTTTGGGTCACAACTCCATCATCCTCATGACCGAAGGTCAGGTGCGCTATGTCATGAGCTGTCTGCGACTGATGAAACGAAAAAAGAAACACGTGCTTGAGGTGCGGCAGGAGGTTCAGAAACAGTTTGTCGATAGTATCCATCGCCGGCTGCAAACCACCGTCTGGGTTTCCGGCGGCTGCAAGAGCTGGTATCTCGATTCGCGCACCGGTGAGAACACCACGCTCTGGCCAGGCACCGTCCTCGAGTACGTTCGCCGCACCTGGCACGCTTCAACGGCGGACTACACGCTCTCCTAAGAGGCTGACGTGAACAATTTCGCTCGCCGGGGGCAGCTTCGCACCACGCGCGCGCGTGGCGTTTGTGTCAGCCGGAATGCTGTGAGAAAATAGTCCTGGATGAGGCGAATATGAGCACATCGCTGGGCAAGCACGTTACGCTGACCAAGCCGGACGACTTTGGCAGCCTGCTGAAAGACGAAGGCATTATTTTCACCACGCTGGATAAAGCCGTGAACTGGGCCCGGAAAAGTTCGATTTGGCCACTTGGTTTCGGCCTCGCCTGCTGCGCAATCGAAATGATGTCCATGGCCGCCGCTCGCTTTGACGTAGCCCGGTTTGGCGCGGAAGTCTTTCGCCCATCTCCTCGCCAGGCCGATCTGATGATTGTCGCCGGCCGCGTCTCGCAGAAAATGGCGCCCGTTGTTCGCCAGCTTTACGATCAAATGCCGGAACCCAAGTGGGTCATTTCCATGGGTGCGTGCGCCACTTCCGGCGGCGTCTTCAATAATTACGCTATCGTCCAAGGGTGCAATCAGGTCATTCCCGTGGACGTTTATGTTCCTGGCTGCCCGCCGCGCCCGGAAGCTTTGCTCTACGGCATCCTCCAACTCCAAAAGAAAATTGACAGCGAAAAAGGCTCGTTCAAGCGCGCTTTGAATCTCGCCTGAGAGCGCTCCATTGTTTCGCGTAAGCGGCCCTTTCCGCGCGACTCGATTCGCCGTCGCCAATCGAACTTTCGTTTTCTCTGCTTGTTGCCTTGCTGTCTTCGCACTTTCAGGCTGCTTGATCATTAAAGACCCGCCGCTCCCCGTTCCGCCTTCACCATGGGTTCTTTCCTGGAGCGACGAATTTTCCGGCCCCAATGGCTCAGCTCCCGATCCCTCCAAGTGGACGTACGACCTCGGCGGCAAAGGCTGGGGCAACCGGGAGCTCGAGGCCTACACAAATCGCCCGCAGAATGTGCACATTGAAAATGGAAATCTCGTCATCACTGCGCTGAAAGAAAATTACACGGGCGCCGACGGAATCACGCGCGACTACACCTCGGCTCGTCTCAAAACCTTGGGTCATTTCGCGCAAGCTTACGGCCGCATCGAAGCCCGCATCAAAATTCCGGCAGGGCAGGGAATGTGGCCAGCTTTCTGGATGCTCGGCGACGACATTTCCAAAGTAGGGTGGCCAAAGTGCGGCGAAATTGACATCATGGAAAACATCGGCAAGGAGCCGGACACGATTCACGGCTCACTCCACGGCCCTTCCACCGCTGCCCGCACCAGCGATTTAACTTCCATTTTCGCTACTCCCGCCGGCCAAAATTTCGCCGATGATTTTCATCTGTATGCGGTCGAATGGGAGCCAACCGTCATCCGCTTTTACGTTGACTCGAATCTCTACGCTACTTTCACTTCTTCGCAGTGGCCCGCCGGTGGCCAGTGGGTTTTCGATCATCCTTTTTTTCTTTTGCTCAACGTCGCCATCGGTGGCAACTGGCCCGGCAGCCCCGATGCTTCGACCAAATTCCCGCAGAGCATGCTCGTGGATTACGTTCGCGCTTATACTAAGCGCTAATTCTCGCAGCCCCGCCAGGAGGATTTCGCCGCCATGTCCAACGCTTCCGATCCAGCGCGCCAGTTGCTCCGCCACACCGTCGCCACCGTTGCCTATCGCGGCGGCAAAGCGCTCCGCGGCGCGCCAGATTCTTTCGCCGCGTTTTCTGCGGGTGGCTCGGCGCGCACTCCCGGACAGATTCTCGCGCACATCGGCGATCTCTTCGATTGGGCGCTTTCCATGGCTCGCGGCGCGCAAACTTGGCACGATTCGAAGCCGCTCGAGTGGAACGCTGAAGTCTCGCGCTTCCATGCCTCGCTAAAAAAGTTCGATGATTATCTTGCTTCCACGGAGTCGCTGCATTGTTCGATCGAAGGCCTGTTCCAAGGCCCAATCGCCGATGCGCTCACGCACATCGGCCAACTCGCCATGCTGCGCCGGCTGGCTGGCGTCCCCATCAAAAGTGAAAATTATTTTCAGGCGGAGATTGTCGCGGGCCGGGTTGCCACTGAACAAGCCACTCCCCGCCGTGAATTTTAATTAGCGCTCTGAATTGTTTGCATCAGGCCAGCGCTCTGTCCAATAAATTGTGCGCGCAACTTAACCTTTTGGCAGTGCTTCGGGAAACTCCGCAACCGTCGCCGTCCCTCCGTCCCACTCCAGCCGGCTGCCCGCTGCGTTGTGCTCTCTGCGGACGTATCCCATTCCAATTGCATGCGGCAAGGATGACGGCATCGCTGCGCGCGTCACCACGCCCGCCTCTTTGCCTCCGGCAAAAAGCAACTGGCCCGCTGCGGGAATCCTGGTGCTATCAAAAATCAGTCCGACGCGCCGCCGGTTCACTTGCCCGCGCGACCGCACTCTCTCCACGATCTCCTGCCCCGTGTAGCACCCTTTCGTGTAGCTGATGTGGCTGTTTTCCAATCCTGCTTCATGCGGGATCTGTTTCTCGCCGAAGTCGTAGCCAAACCACGGCACGCCCTGCGCCAATCTCTCAGCGCTCATCGCCGCGTAGCCCATCGGCCCGCCTCCACGTTTTTTCACCGCGTCCAGAAGCACATTCCAAAGCCTCGCCAGATTTTCGCGTTCCACTTGAAACTCGCACCCGGCGATTCCGCCCGGCGAGCGCTTTGTCAACCAGCAGGGAATCGTCCCAACTTTCGTCTCCACCCTCTCCAGATCTGCAAGCGCGGAAATTTCTGCTCCAGCTACATCGCGCGCCACCTCCGCCGCAAGCGGCCCTTCCATCCCGAGCGTTCCATACTTTTCCGATTCGTCCGTGAGAGCCACATCGTCCATGATGATGTATTTGTCGAGCCACTCGATCAGCCGTTCGCGAATCATCGCATACGATACGCAAAGAAGACTGTCTTGCTGCGCGCAGGTCTCGATTTCCGCCAGGATGTGTCCCTGCGGGTTCAGCAGCAGCGAAACTGTCCCGCGCCCGAGCGCGAGATCCTTGATATTGTTCGTCAAAATCGCATTCAGATAACGCACGCGATCCGGCCCGCTGAACGCCAAATACGCGCGGTAATTCTTGTCCGTCAGCGCCACGCTCTTCCGCGCGAACTCCTCCTCGGCCTTCGGATCGCTCCAATGGTCCGGCAGTTGGCAGCCAAACCACGCCCCAATCGTTGCACCTTCGCTCCGGTGCAATTCCGCAAGAGGCGTCGCTATCGCGTTTTGTGCATCTGCCGTTTCCACCGCTTTCTCCTCCACCAGCTTAGCAAAGGATTTTCCCCGTTACTTGCGTACCATTCCTTCGTTCGCCGGAGCGAATGCTATACTGGCCACATGACGGACGCCGCTCCAGCCTTCGACGCAGTCTCCCATGGTCTGATTCACATCACGATTCCTGTCGGGCTGCTGCAATGCAACTGCTCGATCGTCGGCGACCCGGTCAGCCGCGAAGCCTTGGTGATCGATCCGGGCGACGAAGTCACACGCATTCTCGAGCTGCTCGGCCGCCATCGCCTGACCGTCAAAGCCATTGTCAGCACTCACGCGCACATTGACCACGTCGGCGGCCTCAGCAAGTTGCGCCAGTACACCGGCGCTCCCATTCTCATGCACCGCGACGATCTTCCTCTCTATCAGGGCATGGACGTGCAAGCCGCTTTTCTCGGCGTCCCCGTCCCGGAAATTACGGACGTGGATCAGCTCCTCAAGGAAGGCGACGCGCTCAGTTGGGGTTCCGTGCAGGCCAGCGTGCTTCACACGCCCGGCCACACTCCTGGCAGCGTCTGCCTCTATTTGCCTAAAGATGCCGGCATAATTTCACTCGCTTCGCCCCGCCTCTTCGCGGGCGATACGCTCTTTGCCGGAAGCATCGGCCGCACCGACCTCTGGGGCGGTTCCATGGAGCAAATCAACGAGTCGATTCGCGGCAAACTCATGCAACTCCCAGATGACACCCTTGTTTATCCCGGCCACGGCTCGGCCACCAGCATCGGAGAGGAGCGCAACACGAATCCTTTTCTGATTCACACTTGATCTTTACCGCGCCGGCCCCTCTCGCGTGCGTTTCATTTCTTCCATCACTGCTTGCACCAGTTGCTTTGCGTGCTCCAGCTCCTGCGTGATCATTCGTAAGTCCATTGCGGGAACCATCGGATTTCTCTGGCTTGTGCAGTAGACGCCATGCTGTCCGACGAGCACCAGCGCGTTTGTCATGCGGTCCAGCGACACCGCCAATCTTCCGCGCTCCCGCCCGAATTTCTGCTCGTAGTGCTCGAGCTCCTCTTTGTGTTCCTCGAATGCGTTCATGAGTCCGCTTCCTCTCTCTTGCGGGGCCCTTCATGGTTGTCCCTGGCCCCTGCGGGCGGTTGCACATCGGGCACATGCGGCTCGCACCAAACTTTACCCCATCGCGTGCCCGGCACATAATCCGCTGAAGCCACCAGGAGACGGCTAACCCACCCCGCTCGCTTGATTTTGTGGGTTCGGCTGCGGACTTTCAGGCGCCTCGGCGGGCTCGGAAAAGTTTCGTCTGGAGCAATCTGAAAATGCGACGATCTGACCTGGTGCAGCACAAGGAAAAGGACAAAGGCGCAGTGACGCGTACTTCCCAAATCGTTTTTGGCGAGCGCCAGCATCTCCTTCGTGTGCTCGATTCGCTGGAAGGCACGGATTTGCCCATCGCCAGGATGCAGATGGAACGGCGCATCCTCGAGGACCTCATTCACTCCCGCACTCGCGAACTCAATCAGATCAATACTGCCTGGGACGAAAAAATCGGCCTTGTCCTCAGCGCCGAAGCCAAGCCGGAAATGCTCGAAAAGCTCGTCAAGCAGGCGCCGGAAGAGGATTTTTACTTGCTCCGCCTCATCAGCGAGCATCCCCGCGCCAATGCGAAAACCCTGAACAAGCTCGCCAAGCATCCTTACGGCGCAATTCGTGAAAATGTCGCCCGCCATCCCAACGCGGACGCTCCCACTCTAACCTGGCTCAGTAAGGACCGCAGCCAGCCGCTCTGGTATCTCGTCGCGTTCAATCCGAATACGCCGACGCCTCTGCAGCGCCGCCTTCGCGACCGCTTGAAAAAACTCGGCGAAAATCAAGTTTCCAACTAATCCATTCCGCTTCCAGCGTACTTTCACGCGCACAGTTCCGCTGCGAACTGTCTCGTCCGCCAAAATTCATCCGCTGCCTCTCGTGCCGCAGGTCACGGTGTACAATGAATCGCGTCACAACGCCAAAAGGGATCTCTCGCTTCAAATCCGCAATCATCTGATTCCCCGGTTTGGCTATGGACAAGACTCGTGTCTCTCAGCTCATCGGAGGTGTCTTCCACATGCTCGATCTGCTTCGCGCCAAAGTTCGCTGCTCCTCGCACTTGGTCAGCTCCTTCTGGCTTGTGCTCCTCTGCCTGGCATTCTCGCCCTTCACGCTTGCCCAGCAGTACGCCGGCCCCGAGCCCGCTCCGCTTCCTCCACCCATCGCAACGCCGGCGGACACTCCCTACCTCGGCACAATCGCCCTGAAGGTTGATGCCACCGATGTCGTTCACCGCGTCATCGAAATTCGCGAGACGATTCCTGTGCGCCCTGGCGAGCTGACCCTCCTTTATCCGCAGTGGATTCCTGGAAATCATTCGCCCACCGGCCCAATTTCCGAAATGGCCGGTCTCGAAGCTTCCGCGAACGGCAAAACCATTCCTTGGGTTCGCGATCGCGTCAATGTATACGCTTTTCATTTCAAGATTCCGCCGGGCGCGGAATCTCTCAACATCAAGTTTCAATACCTCGAGCCTCTCAAGGAAACTCAGGGCCGCATCGCTTTTTCCTCGAACATTCTCGATCTCTCCTGGAACACCGTCGTCCTCTATCCGGCCGGGCATTTCTCTCGCGACATCCACTTTGCTCCCAGCATCGTCCTGCCGCAAGGCTGGCGCTTCGCCACCGCGCTCGAAACTCACTCCCAGCAAGGCTCTCTCGTCGAGTTTGACGCCACGACCCTGAACACGCTCGTGGACTCTCCTCTATATGCCGGCGTCAATTTTCGCCGCGAAGATCTCTCCACCGATTCTTCCAATCGCGTTCATCTCGATATTTTCGCCGATTCTCCCAAAGACCTCGCGATCACTCCGGAAGAGCTGCAGTGGCATCGCAACCTCGTCGAGCAGGCCGCTAAACTCTTCGGCTCTCATCACTACAATCACTACGACTTTCTTTTTTCTTTGAGCGATGTCGTTGGCGGCGAAGGCCTCGAACATCATCAATCCAGCGAGGACGGCACGAAAGCGAACTATTTCACGGACTGGGCCGCAGGTACTTTCGGCAGCGACCTTCTCGCCCACGAGTACAGCCATTCCTGGAACGGAAAATTCCGCCGTCCCGCCGATCTCTGGACTCCCAATTTCAACGTTCCCATGCAGGACGATCTCCTCTGGGTTTACGAAGGCCTGACCCAATATTTCGGCTACGTCCTGACCGCCCGTTCCGGCATGCGCACTCCCGCCGAGACCCGCGACCTGCTCGCGTTCACCGCCGCCCGTTTCGAAATTAGCCCCGGCCGGGATTGGCGTCCCCTGGTTGACACCACCAATCAACCCACCATGTCTCAGCGCCGCCCGGTCACTTGGGTTAGTTGGCTGCGCGCCGAGGATTATTACCAGGAGGGCATGCTCATCTGGCTCGATGCCGACACGAAAATTCGCGAGCTAAGTGGCGGCAAGAAGTCCCTCGACGATTTTGCCCGCCTTTTCTATGGTGTGGACAACGGCAGCTTCGTCACGCGCACCTACCACTTCGACGACATCGTCGCCGCCCTCAATCAAGTCCAGCCATTCGACTGGGCCGGCTTTCTCCGCACTCGCGTCTACGAACTCGCCCCTCATCCGCCCGAAGACGGCTTCACGCGCGGCGGTTATCGCTTGACCTACAGCGACACGCCTCCCGCTTGGCTGAAGCACTCCGAATCGTCTTTCGGCCGCATGAATTTTGCCACTTCGCTGGGTTTGGCCATCAGGCCTTCGGGCGAACTCGCGGGTGTTTGGTGGGACAGCCCCGCATACAAGGCAGGAGTCACTCCAGACATGACGCTCCTTGCCGTCAACGGCACAGCGTTCAGCTTCGACGTGCTTCGCGCCGCCATCACCGACGCCGAAAAGAGCGATTCGCCCATCAAATTTCTCGTAAAACGCGGCAGCGAATTTCAAACCATTTCGATTAACTACACCGGCGGCTTGCGCTATCCCGCGCTCACTCGCGATGAAGCCACACCCGATCTACTTGACGCGATTCTTGCGCCCAAGTGATTCGGGCTGCTTCAACAATTAGCAGTCATTCCATCCGGCTCTGATCAGCCCATCGGCGTAACCGCCATCAAAACTTCTCGCCGTCATTCGTGCGCCCCGAAACATGTAAAATTACGCTCGGCTACTCACTGGCTAAAAGTCGAATCTTGCTGGATCAAAAATGACGGGCGAGCCTTATACTCCATCAACCGCACAACCACAGGTTCGCCGCCACCGCTGGCTGCTCCTCCTCATTTCCGCCGCGATTCTTGTGCCGTGCTTCTGGCACCGCCACATTGAAGCGGGCGATCTTGGCAGCCACGTCTACAACGCCTGGCTCGCCCAATTGATCGAAAAGGGGCAAGCTCCCTGCCTTTACTTCGTCCGCCAGTGGGACAACGTCCTCGTGGACTGGATGCTTCTTCATTCCGCCAATCTCTTTGGCTTCGCCGCCGCTGAAAAATTCGTCGTCGCCTTCTGCGTGCTCGTATTTTTCTGGGGCGTCTTTGCCTTGCTCGCTTCGTTCAGCGAATCGCCGCCGTGGTTTCTCGCCCCATGCGTGGCCATGCTCGCCTATGGCTATTCCTTCGAAATGGGTTTCTTGAACTACTACCTTTCGATCGGTCTGGCATGCGTGAGCCTCCTGCTACTTTGGAAGGGAAGGGGATTGACGCGGCTCGCGGGTCTGCTCCTCCTTCCGTTCGTCTTTTTTGCTCATCCTCTCGGATTGCTCTGGATTGCCGGTTTGGCTTTCTATCTTCTGCTCTGGTATCGGCTGCCGGCTTGGTGGAAGCTTGTCGTTCCCGTTTCTGCAATCGCGTTTATCTATTGCATTCGCATGTATCTCGCGCGCCAGACGCGTTTCCCCGTGGATTGGGTCCACGCTCCCGTTTACATCCTGAATGGCGCGGACCAGCTCTGGCTCTTTGGCCGCCGCTACTCCGATCTCGGCTTGGTCGCAGTTCTATTTGGCGTGCTCTTCGTAGCGGTCGATCTCATCTCCCGCCGCCGCGACAAGGAATTCTGGAAATCGCTCGCTCTTCCCGCGAGCCTTTATCTCGTAGCCCTCCTCGCCGTTGCGTTCATGCCGGAAAATTTGCGTCCTTCCATTTCTCGCGGTTGGATTGGCCTGCTTGCCTCCCGCTTGACCGTCTTCACCGCCATCTTTGGACTTTGCTTTCTGGCCCGTCTTCGCCCGAACAAATGGCCGCTCCTCGGTTTCTCCGCTCTCGCCCTCGCCTTCTTTGCCTTTCTCTATCAGGACACTTCGCGCCTCAATCGCATGGAAATCGAAGTTGATCGCCTCGTTCAGCCTTTGCCTTACGGCACCCGCGTGCTCTCCACCATCTGGGCGCCGCCCGATTCGCGAATCTCCTTCGTCGCTCACTTCGTGGACCGCGCCTGCATCGGCCGCTGCTTCAGTTACGCCAACTATGAGCCCTCCTCCGGCCAGTTCCGCATCCGCGCCCGCCCCGGCAGCCCCATCGTCACCGCTTCCGACGACGACTCCGAGGACATGCAGTCGGGCGAGTACGAAGTTCAGGACGAGGACTTGCCGATGATGGAAATCTATCAATGCGATGAGCAGGACCTGACCCGCTTCTGCATTCGCAGTCTCGTTTCTGGCGAGAAAAACGGCCGCCTTGGCTACGAGCCTCCCTCCGATTGAGTCCATGTAACGAGAACTTTCGTCCCTGAGTGGCGCTATATCGCACCGCAAGGCCCAGGCTGAGCCATTGCCAGGCTTCGCCGGAGTATTGGCGGCCCGCCGATCCTAGCCTTTCTTAACTCTTGCAGGCCATCCATCGCCTGCGCCCTACGGTCCCAGAAGGTGATCGGGGCCAAATTTGTTCGGAACCATTTTCATATTTAGACGTCTACATATTTGGAGGTCTAGGTATGTCGCACAGAGCCGAGGCCCTTCAGGGCTCGCTTGACCTGTTGGTTCTCAAAATCCTCTCGCGCCGTTCCCGCCTGCACGGCTACGCCATCATGTCCGCCATTCAGGATATTTCCGCTGATGTTCTCCGCGTCGAGGAAGGGTCCCTCTATCCGGCGCTTCATCGCATGGAAGAGGCGAAGTGGGTTCGCGCCGAGTGGGTTAACAAGGAAAACGGCCGGCGCGCACGCGTCTACGAATTAACCGCCGCCGGTAAGAAGCAGTTGGGTCTGGAAGAATCCCGCTGGAAAGCGGTCGCGGCTGCCGTGAATCGCGTTCTCCTGGAGGCCTGAAGTGGCTATTTGGCGCAGGTTTAGGAATCTATTTCGCACCCGGCGGCTCGCAGACGAGATTGATGAGGAGCTGCAATCGCATTTGGAGGAGGCTCTTGCGCGAGGCCGCGGTCCCAACGAAGCGCGCCGCGCCTTCGGCTCCCCTTTGCGGCATCGCGAAGCCAGCCGCGACGCGCGTCTCGTCACCTGGCTTGACTCCCTCCGCGCCGACGCGAGTTTTGGTTTGCGCCAGCTCCGGAAAAGCAAAATCACATCTGCCGCTGCGATTCTTTCTCTGGCGCTGGCCATGGGTTTGGCCGTCACGGGATTCCGGCTGCTCGACGCATTCCTATGGCGTCCGCTGCCCGTCGCGCATGCTGACCGTCTCTATGCGGTCGTCCGTCAGGGGATAGGGCCGGCGGGTGATTTCCGCATCAGTGACAGCAATGAATATCCGCTTTTTACTCGCGAACGTGCCGCGGTTCGCGACGATGCGGAACTCGTCGCCGTTTCTTATTCCGAGCGCGCCGAACTCACTTTCAATACCGATGCAGACATCGAGAAGGTGAATCGGCAATATGTTTCAGGCTGGATGTTCCCCGCATTCGGATTAATGCCCGCGGCCGGCAGGCTCTTCACCGCGGATGATGATCGCATCCCTGGCGAGCCGGCTTACGCGGTCCTTTCCTACCAATACTGGACGCGCCGGTTTGGGCGCGACCCAGGCGTTGTTGGCCGCGCCATCCGCATGGACAACCGCATCTTCACGGTCATCGGCGTCTCTCCCAAAGGTTTCACCGGATCGGAACCGGGCACAATGATGGACGTGTTTCTGCCAACCACGATGTACGAAGGCGTCACGCACTCCGACTGGAGTTGGTTCCGTACTCTCGCGATTTTGCGGCCCGGCGTTCGCCCGGACACCGTTCGGCAAAAACTCCAGCCCGTGATGCAAGCGTTTAACGAAGAGCGCGCCAAGGGCTTCAAGATCTCATCGAAACAATTTATCGCTAACTTTCTGGATCAAAAGCTGCTCTTGGAACCTGCCTCCAGCGGCCTGTCTGGAATCCAGGAACAGTACCGGCGTCCGCTTCTGGTTCTGGGCTTGCTGATCGCCCTGGTGCTTCTGATTGCTTGCGCCAACGTGGCGAATCTGATGACCGCTCAGGCCGCGGCTCGTCAGCGCGAAATGGCGTTGCGCATTTCGATCGGAGCCGGCCGTCTTCGGCTCGTCCAGTTGTTGCTCTTGGAGAGCGCGTGGATCGCCGTGGCGGCTTCCGTCGCAGGAGGGATGTTTGCCTGGTGGGCCGCGCCGTTTGTCGTGGCCAGGATTAATCCGGTACAAACTCCGGCCCAATTGGCGTTGCCGCTCGATTGGCGCGTAACAATTTTTGCTTCGCTGCTGGCTTTTTTGGTGGCTTTTGTCTGCGCATTCGCCCCATCGCTGCGCGTCTCAAAGATCGAGCCGGCCCACGCGCTCAAGGGAGAAGGCCGGCAAACCCGCGGGCGCCTGATGTTGACGCTGGTCGCCACTCAGATCGCCTTCTGCTTTGTGATTTATTTCGCCGCCGGACTCTTCGTCCAGACTTTCGAACGCCTGGCCCACGAGCCCACGGGATATTCTTCCAAGGCTGTCGTGATTCTGACGGTTAACGCGCGAGAGCCCCAGCCGCCTCAGGCATGGGACGAGGTTTCGGCGCGGCTGCGCACCGCGCCCGGAGTCGAAGAAGTCGCCATGGCTGGCTGGCCGCTGCTCGATGGAAACGGCTGGAACGGTTTCATCTGGGTGGACGGGCACGCCACCGAGGTGCTCTCTTATTTCCTCTCGGTTTCTCCCGGCTTTATGAATACGATGCGCGTCCCTTTTATCGAAGGCCGCGACTTTCGCGAAGAGGAGTCCTACCCTGGAAAAGCGATCGTTAATGAGGCCTTCGTGCAGCAGTGTTTTGGCGGAAGAAATCCCGTCGGCCGGTATTTTGAGAAGGAAACCGGTGACGGTGTAACTCGCTTGCGATTCGAAATCGTTGGTGTGGTCGCGAACGCCCACTATCGCAATTTGCGCGAGCCCATGACTCCAACCGCATACGTTCCGTTTTTCCACGCGACTGCTGCCGGAGACCGGGAACCCATCGCCTCAGCCTCCTTCATTCTACGCACCAAGCCCGGCAGCCTTTCCTCTCTGTTCGGATTTCTGCGCTCCGAAGTCTCGCAGGCTCGGCAGGAAATGCGCGTCAGCAACATCCGCACTCAGGTGGAAATCAATGAGTCCCATACTGTTCGCGAACGTCTGTTAGCCATGCTCGCCGCATTTTTTGCCGCCGTGGGCTTGCTATTGTCGGCTATCGGTGTCTACGGCGTCCTTTATTATTCCGTGCTGCAGCGGCAAAAAGAAATTGGTGTCCGCCTCGTGCTGGGCGCGCGAGCCTTCGATATTGCAAAGCAGGTTGCGGGCGAAATGTCCGTCATGGCCGCGGCCGGAATCGCCGCCGGGCTTGCGGTTGGGTTCGCTACCGTTCACTTCATTAGCAGCCTTTTGTTCGAGGTGAAGTCCACCGATCCTGGCATCACCATCGTCCCCATCCTGATCATCGCCGGCGTCGCCATTTTCGCTGCGCTCCCCGCGGTGCTTCGTGCCGTGCGCATCGATCCCGCTTCCATGCTGCGGGTTGACTAAATCCCCGCTCGCTGACTTCTGGCCCCTGGCGCGACGACTGGCAGGGAAGTGCCGGCGGGGAACTGCCGACGAAACCCATCCGCCCTCTGGCCGAGTGCCTCGAGTGGCTCCAGGACCGCCAAAATGGCGGTAGACAAATTGGCTCTTGCAGCAGGCCAATCTCGTGTAGAATTGGCTCAAGGTGAGAGACAATGTTGCCACTGCATCTCCAGCCCGAAAGCCACGTCCCCCTCTATATCCAGTTGCGCGACCAGCTTCGCTCGCTCGTTCATGCCGGCGATTTGCGCCCCGGTGACCGCATCCCCGCGAGCCGCGAGCTCGCCACCATGCTTGGCGTGCATCGCACGACCGTCGCGAACGCCTACGCCGAACTCGAATCCGAAGGGCTCATTCAAGGACACGTGGGACGCGGCACGTACATCAAGGGAAACGGAAATGGATTGAAACTCACTCCTCCGCCTCCACCGGTTCTGAATGGCGGCGGCGAAGGCCTCCGCTGGGAATTGCTTTTCGCCGATGAGCGCGGAGAAGAAGCGTTGAGCCGCTTGACCGCCAGCGCCCCCGAAAATGCTTTGTCTTTTGTCATGGCGCGGCCCGCCGAGGAATATTTCCCCGTCGAGGAATTGCAAGCTTGCGTCAACGCTGTTCTGCGCCGCGAGGCCACCGAAGTTTTGAATCTCGGGCCATCCGATGGTTACGGGCCGCTGAAAGAAGCGCTGCTCGAACATTTGCGGCATGAAGGCATTCCGGCGAAGGACGAAAATCTTTTGGTCACGGATGGCTGCCAGCAATCGCTGGATTTGATCAGCAAAGCGTTTGTCCGTCCCGGCGATTCAGTCATACTGGAAAACCCAACCTATCCCGGCGTAATGGCGATTTTTCACGGCGCGCGCGCGCGTTGTCTGGGAGTTCCCATGCAGACGCGGCTCGAACCGGGAGCCACGCTGGGGACCGATCTCGAAGCGCTGGAAGCAACGCTCGCGGCCAATCGCGTGAAACTGATGGTGCTGACGCCGGACTTTCATAATCCGACGGGCGTTTCCATGCCGCTGGCATCCCGGCGCAAAGTGCTCGAACTTGCGGGCCGTCATCAAGTGCCGGTCGTCGAGGATCACATCTACGCGCGGCTGCACGCGAGAGACGATCGCGTGCCTTCGCTGAAACAGTTGGACCGCTCGAACATCGTCATCCACATTGACAGCTTTTCGAAAGTGGCGTTTCCGGGATTGCGCGTCGGCTGGATTGTCGCGGCGCCCGCCGCGATCGAGCGGCTGCGCACCGTGAAGCAAACCACGGATCTGCACACGGACCAGCTCGCGCAAGCCACGCTGGCAGAATTTCTGCGCCGCGGCTTGTTCACGCGGCATCTAGCAAAGATGCGCAAAGTGTATTCAACGAGGCTCGCCGCGCTGGATGAAGCGTTGCGCAAACACATGCCGGAGGGAACGCGCTGGACGCGGCCGGAAGGCGGCATGGTTTTGTGGCTCGAACTTCCGCCGGGCTTTGACGCCAGCGAGCTGCTGATTCACGCGAAAGAGCGCGGCGTGCTCTTCGCTCCGGGCCGATATTTCTACGTGCAAAATCCGCTGCCGAATACGCTGCGGCTCGGCTACGCGGGGCTGGACGAAAAACAGATCGCGCGCGGCGTGGCGACGCTCGCGGATTTGCTGCGCATCGAAATGCGCAAGCGCCAGCGGGGAGTGCGGCGCGCGGAACGCAGCCGCGTCGCGTTGGTGTGAGGTTTGCGCGGCGAATGCAAAACGCTGCGAGCGAGGGAAGGAATTCGGGAGAGCAGGGAAAATGGCGGAAGCAGAAAAGATGCAAGCGGAAAAGATGGAAGGAGAGAGGATGGAAGCGTTGGAAAATTCGATCACGCTGGCGCCGAATCCGGAGAACAAATGCTTTGGCTGCGGAGGCGCGAACGACGCGGGCATGAAGCTCACGTTCGTGCAAGACAACGCGAACAAAAAGATTGTGGGGAAGTTTATTTTGGGAGAGCGCTATCAGGGCGGGGGAGGGAACGGGCACGGCGGAATCATCGCCACGCTGCTGGATGAAGCGATGGGAAAAGCTTGCCGGTTTCGAGGCGTGCGCGCGGTAACGGCGGAGCTGGCGATTCAATATTTGAAGCCGGTGAACGTGAACGAGGAAATTATTGTCGAGGGCTACGAAACGGGAGAGAAGGGGCGCAATCTTTTTTTCACGGGAGAGATTCGCAACAGCGCGGGCGTCTTGCTGGCGCGGGGAACGGGAAGATTCGTGGTTCTTGGGCAGAAATAATTTTTGATTGTGGAGTTTTTGAGGCAGAAGAGTTTGCGGCGGGATACGCCGGGACTTGCGAGTTGAGAGGAGAAGTCAGATGGATGCAAAGAAAGCGAACGGCAACAGCAATAGCGGCAACAGCGGAAACAATGCGAACGAATGGCGCGTGAAAGTCGGGCTCGCGGAAATGCTGAAAGGCGGCGTCATCATGGACGTGACGAACGTCGAGCAGGCAAAGATCGCGGAAAGCGCGGGAGCGTGCGCCGTGATGGCGCTCGAACGCGTGCCTTCGGATATCCGCAAAGAGGGCGGAGTGGCGCGCATGGCCTCGATCAAAATCATTCGAGAGATCATGCAGACGGTGACGATTCCCGTGATGGCCAAAGTGCGCATCGGGCATTTCGCGGAAGCGGAAGTGCTGCAAGCGCTCGAAGTGGATTTCATTGACGAGAGCGAAGTGCTGACGCCGGCGGATGAAGAGAATCACGTGTGGAAGCACGATTTTCGCGTGCCGTTCGTTTGCGGCGCGCGCAACCTGGGCGAAGCGCTGCGGCGTATCGCGGAAGGCGCGGCGATGATTCGCACGAAAGGCGAAGCGGGCTCGGGGAACGTGGTCGAGGCCGTGCGGCACATGCGCACGATCGTGAGCCAGATGAAGAAGCTAACGACGATGCGCGACGATGAATTGATGCACGAAGCGAAAGAGCTGGGCGCGCCGCTCGAACTGGTCCGGCAAATCGCGCAGACGGGAAAACTTCCGGTGCCGAATTTTTCGGCGGGCGGAATCGCGACTCCGGCGGACGCGGCGCTGGTGCGGCGGCTCGGAGCGGAAGCGGTTTTCGTCGGCTCGGGGATTTTCAAATCGAGCGATCCGGAAGCGCGCGCGAAAGCGGTTGTGAAAGCGACGACGCACTTTGGAGATCCGAAGGCGGTGCTCGAAGCGCACGAAGAATTGGGCGAAGCGATGCGCGGGCTGGACGTGCGGCAACTGGACGAGAAGGACATGCTTTCCACGCGCGGCTGGTAATCGCTTTTGAAAGGGACCGGCGAAGTGAAGATCGGAATTCTGGCGGTGCAGGGAGATTTTGCAGCGCACGCGGCGATGCTGCAGCGGCTGGGCGCGGAAACGATCGAGGTGCGCACGGTGCGCGACCTAGAAAGTTGCGACGGGCTGATTCTGCCCGGCGGGGAGAGCACGACGCAGCTCCAGTTCCTGCAAGAGGAAGGACTCTACGAGGCGGTGAAGCGATTTGCCGCCGAAGGCGGAGCGATTTTCGGGACGTGCGCGGGAGCGATTCTGCTGGCGACGCAGGTGAAGAACCCGGAGCAAGGGTCGCTCTGTTTACTTGATATTACAGTACTTCGAAATGCCTATGGGCGGCAACTGGCGAGCGACGTGTTTTTTGCGCCCAGCAAACTCGAGGAAGCGCCTCTCGAGATGGTGTTCATCCGCGCGCCGATTATTGAGAGCGTGGGCGCAGGCGTGGAAATTCTGGCGGAGTACGGCGGCAATCCCGTCCTGGTGCGGAAGGGCGACCTGCTGGCAACCACGTTCCATCCGGAGTTGACGGACGATCCGGCGGTGCATCGCTACTTTTTGGAGATGGTGAGCGCCAGCCCACGCGTGGCGCGCGTTCCCGCCTGAAGCCAAGCCGCTCGCCGTCGCCGTCGCCCACCTGATCCCCGCAGCCGACAGTCAGTGTTCTCTGCAGCCGATCCCGTCCTCGCAGCAGTCCTCCCGGCACCCATCGCAGCGTAGCCTCGACCGTACGTCTTACGTCCCGAGCCTGGCGGAGCGGGGGAGACGAGAGGGGGCAAGTGCGAGGGGAGATCCACCCCCGTGTTTTTTGTAAGTGTTGCAGATAAAGGAGTTAGCGTATCTGTAAGTGCATTAGAATGAGCAGTTACGGGCTGCTTGCAAGTGTTGCAGATAAAGGACTTAGTGGGCGTAGTTTGGGCTTTTGGGCCTCAGCGTCGAAACCGTACAAGTGTTGCAGATAAACGACTTAGCGGTACTGCACACGACAGTTGGGGGCTCGGGGATGCCGAATTCATGTAAGTGTTGCAGATAAAGGATTTAGGGGCGAAGGGCGGAAACGATGGGAGTGCGAGGGGCACTAAATAAAAAAGGCGGCAGGAGGCTGCCGCAGTTTGGACGCACTGTTGTACTCGATGACAATACAATAGCGTGGTATAAGAAGTCAAGGAAAAACTGGAGCAAAATGGCAGGGCCAAAACGGATGAGAGTGCTGTTTGTGTGTCTTGGGAACGCTTGCCGGAGCCCAATGGCCGAGGCGGTGGCGCGGAAGCTGGGGCCGGACGTGATGGAGCCATCGAGCGCGGGGTTCACGCCTCTGGGAAGGGTGGAAGCGCTGACGATCGAGACGCTGACGAAGAATCACTATCCGGCGGAGGGGCTGCGGTCCAAAGGAGTCCAGATTCTTGAGGTGATGAAGGCGGATCTGATCGTGAATCTGAGCGGGCGGCCAGGGGATGTGGCGTTCGAGGCGCCGGGCAAGGTGGAGGACTGGGACGTGGAAGATCCGTATGGCGCGGACGCGGGAAAATATCAGAGAATCTTCGAGGAGATCGAGAGGCGAGTGGCGGAGTTGACGAGCCGCTTGAGGAAAGCGGCTCAAAAAGCAAATGCCGAGCGACCGGGGCAGCAAAAATAGTGCGGGCAAGGGCCGGCGGCGGGAGAAGCGAGTTTGCGGAGAGAGAAGACCAGCGTTTCGCAAGAAGACTACCTGAAAGCGATCTGGGAGATGTTGGAGGAGGACCAGACGCCGATCAGCGCGCGGCTGGCGGAAGAATTGAGCGTGACGCCTCCGGCGGTGACCGCCGCGCTGAAGCGAATGACGAGAGACGAGCTGGTGCGGGTGGACCGCGACGGCGGAATCGAATTGACGCGAAAGGGCCGGCAAGTGGCGGAGCGGATGGCGCTGCGGCACCAGTTGGCGGAGATGCTTTTGACGGACGTGATTGGGTTGCCGTGGGCGAAAGCGCACGCGGAGGCGGAGCGGCTGGAACACGCGATTTCACCGGAGGTCGAGGCGCTGCTGCTGAAGCGGTTCAGCGGGAAGAAGAGCTGCCCGCATGGAGTGCCGATTCGCGGAGGAGTTTCGCAACTGAGGAAGCAGGGAGCCGTGCTGCTTTCGGATTTGGGAGCGGAGGACGAGGCGGAGATTTTGTGCGTGTACGAAAAGGATGAGCAGTTTCTGGAATTTCTGGATGGATTGAATTTGCGGCCGGGAGAAACGGTGCGGGTGCAGAAGAAAGAGTACGACGAGACGATGACGCTGCGAGCGGACGGGCGGACGATGCACTTGGGGAAGCCGGCGACGTCGAGGATATGGGTGAAGCGGGTGGGGTGAGTCTTGGTGCGTGGGCGCGAAATAGGGAGTTTGCTGGGAATTCAGTATTGAGTTAGGGCCACGGGGATGGTATTGGCAGCTTGAAGTTTTTTGGCTTTGCGGTCATCACGAATGATTCACGAAAGCTCGGGCATTCCACAAGTGAGCACGTTGAGCTGAGCCGAGCCCAATCCATTTCAATCTGGAAAACGAATACACAACCAAGAGCTATTTGAGTTTAAATGTGTATTCCATGGTTCTTCGTTTCGGAAGCGAGTTTCCTTCGAATGTCGGTCCGGGTTGGAATGTTGACTTCCTGACTGCATCCAATGCGGCTTTTGTCAGACCGGGGCATCCAGGAACCTCTTTGGTGACCGACAAGTTGGCTGTCTTCCCATCCGGTGCGACATCGAATTCCACGGCGACCACGCCCTGACAATGGTTTTTTCGAGATTTGAAGTCCATGCGTGGAATCCGGCACTTAATGCATACGCTTTGCTTGAAGTTTGTGAGAGCGAAGGCTGTTTCGACAGGGACGCGGAGCGCCACGGGTTCGCCAGATGGGCCATGTGAAGGTTCAAGACTCCATTTTGAGGCTGATTTGACAAACGACTGGGTGAGCCCCGGACATCCCGGAATTCCACGGGCTTCGCTAATATCGGTCACTGTGCCTTGAGCGGTGATAACTACATTTAGGCGCACAGTGCCGTTACAGTTTGCCTTCCGTGAGTTCTCATCGTAAGTGGGCGCAGGGCAGGTGAGGCACACCGGAGCGGTTACCCCTCCGACATCGGCATCATAGATGCCGTCCTTTGGAAAGTATGTCGTCAGGCCAGGCGGCAGCATCGAGGTGGCGTGGTCGTCCAGCGGTAGCAAGGAGGAGATTTCTGGAGAGTGATGCACAAACACACCGTCTGAAACGCCTAATGTGATTCCAATGCCTGAAGCGAGTTTGGAGTACCTGCCGAAAACGTAACCGTCTGCTCCCTCTTGCTTCAAGTATTTCTGATCAACGTGCTGGGCTTCTTGTTCTCCCCCTGCCAGGACCTGCCCGGCTTCCTCATCTCGCTGATCGAGCACCGGCCGAATCGAAGCACGATCTATGATTTGCAGCGAGGGATCTAGCTTGATGAGCCGGGCTGAGAGTTCGTCCGCGAGCCATGACCCGTAGGGAGCTCGCAAGCCAGCGGGCCCCAAGAGATCAAAGACGATTACTTTCGTCAAATGCTTCTCCTGCACGAGCTTAATTAAACGTTGGGAGAGGCTCTCTATGTTCGCCTGGTTTTCCGGGGTTTGGGGAGCTGGGTCTGCCACCTGCGACATCGCCGGAGAAAGTAACAATAGCATCTGCCCCAGCCACACGATCGCCGCTAGAGTTGCGTAATGGAGCGAGGGTTTTTTCATGAGGAAGCGAGTTTAGCACTTCAAGACGTGAGCGAGCAGGCAAAGTCTTCGATTGAGCGAGCAGCCGACAAAGGGGGTCCTCAAGTGAAGGGACGAAGGAGAAGTAAGCAGCGAACCTCTGAGCGACTCGCGGAGGCGGGTTTTAGGCGGGAGAAGCGAGAGCGGGTGGGGTGACGTGAGGTGAGGTGGGGGGTGTTCGGTGATTTACTGTTGGTCGGAGAAGGATTTGGGGTCAACTTTGGAGGCGGGGCGGTAGGAAAAGAAGGATTGGTCTTCGCGGGAGATGTGGTTGACGAAGAATAAAATTTTCGCGCGAACCTGCATGGCGAAATGTTTGGGAAGCCAGATACCGGCGGAGACGGGAGCTTTCTCGAGTTCGAAGCGAGTGCCGGGTTCGACCTGGGCCAGGAATCCGGCGATGGTGACGGGCCGAATGACCTGGGCCTCAACCTTGACCCACTGAAAGGTCGCTTTATCAATCCAAAGCATTCCTTCCATGCCGGTGAGAGCGCGCGCCTGGAAATTGGGCGGCTGGTAGCCGGGGCGCGGAGTGGCGCGAAGAACATAGACATCGCGCGCTCCCAGCCTCTGCTGGCCGACTAGTTGAAAGTTGAACGCCGAGGTCATCTGCAACATGAACAGGTGATCGCGGTTGCGGTCTTTTTCGAATTTAAGTATGCGGTCGGCTCTTTGTTCGGCTGATTCGTTGCGACGAGCGGCGATGGCCAGGTCCAATTTTTGAAGTTCGGCCGCCGCTTGCGCGGGGGAGAGCGGCTCCCCATTCAGTTCGATGAGACGCTGATAGGGAGAACCATCAAGCATGACGACGGCATAAGTTTTCGTTCCGCCATTCCCGTAATCGGTTTCGATGTGGTCGTATTGCGGAGCGCTGGCCCAGTCGGCGTCGTTGGCCTGGACAGAGCGCTGAATGATGTTGAGGACCGTGACTGGCTTTGCGGGGGTTACCAAAGCCGGCAGTAGGAGTAGCAGAGACCACATGAGCGTTTTCTCTCGACCGGCGGCACTGGGCTGAAGCCACTGGCACGATTCCAAAACCATTTTATAACTCGAAGGAGCCGGTTTGTGAATGGCGGAGTGTGCAAAGTCCGGGGAATTTTCCATGCGCGCACTGCGGAGGGGAATTCAGCGCGCGGGGGATTTGGAAATAGAGGATGGCGCTTTCCGGCAGGACGAGCCAGACAGAAGTAATGCGGTGCCGCAGGCGAAGGAGGTTGCTGCGACACCGCATCCGGGGAAGTAGTTAGGAGCGCAGAGGAGAAAACGGAAGGTACTTATTGCGCTTCGTTTGGTGCTTGTGGCTCGCTGACTCCGGAGATGGTTCCCGAAACCTCCCCAGTAGCGGCGAACAAGGCAGGGTTGCCAAAGAAGTCAGACAACACGGGTCGCGCCGTCTCCGTCATCGTAAGGGTGCCGGAGGCATTCTTGAAGCGCCCGGTTCCGCCCGAGATCTGGAGGGTCAAGACACACTGCGCGACTCCACTCGAGAGATCGATGCAATCATCGCCATTCGTGATGTTGAGATACAGAAGGCTGCCGTCGCCGAAGCGGATGATGCTGCCGCCGACGGATTCCGTGAAATGAAGCAGATTGGAACCCGAGCAGGTATCAGAAGGCGACGGGGAGTTGGGGAGCGAGCGTATGTTGCGCACGGTAAATGAACCGAGCGAGCCGCGTCCGGCGAAATTGTCCTCGTCCATGCTGGAATCAGGTTGCTGCAGATTAATGGCGCTGTTTGCGGCGGTTCCCGAGAAAGTCATCTTTACGGGCTCCTGCTGGGCGTAAACGGCGGGTAAAGCGAGAAAAAGCAACAGGGCCAAGCTTGCGAAGTATTTCATTTGAACCTCCTACTTTCTGGAGGAGATGAGAATGAGGTTTGGATCTCCTTCCACTTGTACAGGCGGAAGGTCGAGGCAAAAGCGGCCATGTCTCTGGTATATTTCTTGCCCCCAGGGGATAACCGGTGGTCCATGGGCGAAACCATTCCTGAAATCACGGTTTTACTGAAAGCCTGGAGCGGCGGGGACGAAGCGGCGCTCGCGCAACTGGCGGAGCGTGTGTATCCGGAACTGCGGGTGATGGCGCGCCGGTATATGAGGAACGAACAGCAAGAGAATACCTTGCAGGCGACGGCGCTGGTGCATGAAGTGTTTCTCCGTCTGGTAGATGTGAGCCGGGTGGAGTGGCGCGAGCGAGCGCAGTTTTTTGCCATGGCGGCCCAGATGATGCGGCGCATCCTGGTGGATGCGGCCCGGGCGCGGGGCGCGGAGAAGCGAGGCGGGAGCGTCCTCAAGGTGAATCTTGATGAAACAGCTCTGGTATCCAGCGCTCCCAACCGTTCCATTCTGGCTTTAGATGAGGCATTGACGCGATTTACCGAGGTTGCTCCGCGGCAGGCGAAAGTGGTCGAATTGCGTTATTTCGGAGGATTGACCGAGGAAGAAATCGTCGCGGCTTTGCATGTCTCGGAGCGGACGGTGCGGCGGGACTGGGATCTGGCCAAGGCGTGGCTATTGCGAGAGTTGGAAGATTAGAGTAAAGCGGGCAGCTGGGAATGACTCCGGAACAATTCCAAAGGATTGAAGAGCTGTACCACGCGGCTCGGGAAAGCTCCGCGGAGAAGCGCGCGGAGCTTCTGGCCAAAGCCGATCCGGAGCTACGCCAGGAAGTGGAATCACTCTTGGCAGAGCGGGGAGGCGAGTTTCTGGAGCGGCCGGCGTTCCAGAATGCCCCGCAACTGTTGGAGAGTTCGCGTTTGAACGAGTTGGCAATTGGGGCGAGCCTGGGGCCGTACCGGATCGAGAGCAAGCTGGGAGAGGGCGGCATGGGAGAAGTCTACCGAGCGGTAGACACGCGACTCGGCCGTGCGGTTGCCATCAAGATTACGCGGGAAGAGTTCGGAACGCGGTTTGAGCGCGAGGCCCGCGCGATTTCATCGCTGAACCACCCCAATATTTGCACGCTTTACGACGTCGGGCCGAACTATCTGGTGATGGAACTAGTCGAGGGCGAGACGATTGCGGCGCGGTTGAAAAGCGGACCGCTGCCCGTGAGCACGGCACTGCAGTACGGCGCGCAGATTCTGTTGGCGCTCGAGGAGGCGCACGAAAAGGGGATCATCCATCGTGACCTGAAACCAGGCAACATCATGATCGCGAAATCGGGAATCAAGGTTCTAGATTTCGGCCTGGCAAAATCCGAGCACGATGAAACGCTGACCGCCAGCCACATGGCAATGGGGACGCCTGCGTACATGGCACCGGAGCAAAGAGCGGGCCAGCCAGCCGACGCCCGCTCGGACATCTATTCGTTCGGTTGCGTGCTTTATGAAATGTTGACAGGCGAGCGAGACGTTTTCCGGCGGAAGCATTTCCGCTCAGCGAAGATGGAAAGAATCGTGAACCGGTGCCTGGAAGAGAAGGCGGAAGACAGATGGCAATCGGCGACGGAGCTTGAGCGGGCACTGGCGGAAATATCATTCGCAACAATCAGCGCAAAGACGAGTCCAACGGTTTCGCCGGGCCGGACATGGGTGTACCTTGCCGCGGGAGTAGGAGTGCTCGTAGTGATTGCCATGGGCGCTTTCGAGTGGGTACACAGAGAGTGGTCGTCGCCTGCGGCGGTGACACAGGGAGCGTGGGTGCAGGTGACGGACTTTGCCGATTCGGCGGTGTCGCCGGCGCTATCCCCCGATGGACGCATTCTGACGTTCATCCGGGGCGGGGACACTTTTTATGGCAAGGGAGAAATCTATGCGAAGCTGCTGCCGAGCGGCGAACCGGCGCAATTGACGCACGACGCAACTGTGAAAATGAGTCCGCAATTTTCGCCGGATGGCGCAAGCATTGCGTACACCACGCTCGACTTGAACGCCGCGGAGGGGGAGTGGAGCACATGGGTTATCCCGGCACTGGGCGGTGAGCCGCGCTTGATGCTTCCGAATGCGGAGGGTCTGACGTGGGTTGACGGCGAGCACTTGCTATTTTCGGAGATCGAGTCAGGCCTGCATATGGGGCTGGTGACGGCCACGAGGACCCGTGGGCAACTCCGCGATGTTTACTTGCCGCCGAGTGAGCGAGGGATGGCGCATCGCTCTGCGATATCACCGGACCACAAATGGGTTTTGGTGGTGGAGATGGATAACGGAGGGTGGCTGCCCTGCCGGCTTGTTCCATTTGACGGGAGTACTCTGGGAAAACCCATCGGGCCGACGGGCGGCAGTTGCACGGATGCGGCTTGGTCTCCGGATCAGAAATGGATGTACACGAGTTCGGACGTGGGAGGCCGTTTTCACATCTGGAGGCAAAGCTTTTCCGACGGTGTGCCGGAGCAAGTTACATCGGGCGCCACGGAAGAAGAAGGAATTGCCATGGCTCGGGATGGCCGATCGTTGATTACTTCGGTGGGGATGCGGCAAAGTACGCTGTGGGTGCGCGACAACAAGGGTGAAAGGCAAGTTACTTCGGAGGGCTATGCTGCATACCCGCAATTTTCTCCGGACGGAAAGAGACTTTACTATCTGGTGCGGCGCGAGAGCGTTTCCGACCAAATGAACGCGTATCTGGTTAGCGGGGAACTCTGGGTCGCGGACTTGCAGACTGGCCAGAACGTACGATTGCTGCCCGATTTTCTGATAACCGGGTACAGCATCTCGCGTGACGGAAGCGAAGTAGTTTTCTCCGCGAAGGATAAGGAAAAGCGCCAGCAGCTTTGGATTGCCTCTCTCGATTTTCGGTTTTCGCCTCGCCAGTTTTCGTCCCCGGTGAATGAAGACGAACCCCACTGGGATGCGTCCGGCCACATCTACTTTCGCGCTGCGGAAGGGAAGTTGAATTATCTGTATCGCATGAATGCGGATGGGAGCGGACGCGTCAAGGCGCTCACGGATCCGATTCTTGAATGGGAAGACGTGTCGCCCGATGGACACTGGGCACTGGTCGCCCGAGCATTTGGCCAGGAGGCACCCATACTCGCAAGCTCGCTCGATGGCGCGGGCTCGCTGACACTTTGTCCTGGATTTTGTCTTGCGGAATGGACTCCGGATGGAAATACGTTCTCTGTTCTGTTGGCGGGGCCAATGGGAAGAGAGGTCACTATGGTAGTACCAGTTTCACGGGACAAGAGTCTTCCGACGCTGCCAGCGGCGGGGATCCAGACGCGCGCGGACATTGCGGGAATCCGAGGAGCAAGAATATTCGACGGCGCAATTATTCCGGGGCCTAAAGCTGGGATGTCTGCATCATTGCATACCGACGTTCACCGCAATCTCTACAAAGTTCCTCTCAAATGAGCGACGCTCGTTGAGCGGCGATTCTCTGATGGAACAGGAGGAGGACAGAAACTGAGGGTCGCGTGTGCGCGGTCGAGGAAATGAAGGAGGGCGGCTAGGAGCGATTGTCGAGGAGGGCTTTGAGGCGGGAGTAGCCAGAGCGGCTGACGGGGAGGCGAGTGCCGTCGGAGAGGATGGCGATGCGGCTGTCTTTGCCGTAAGGCTCGATGCGGGAGACGCGCTCGAAATTCACGATGTAGGAACGATGAACACGGACGAAGCGATCGGGGTCGAGGCAGGATTCGAGGCTCGCGATAGTTTGCTGCTTGAGGTGTTTTTTGCCTTCGGAGGCGAGGGCGACGTAATCATCCTGGGCTTCGGCGAAATCGAGCTTGGCGACGGGAATCAGAATGACGCGAGTGCCGTCGCGGATGACGAGGCGATCGAGAAATTGTTTGGGAGGGCGAGCGGCGGCGGCGAGTTCATGAGGCGGAGGGATTTTGGAGAGGCGGGATTTGGCGCGCTCGAGAGCGGCGTCGAGACGCTCGCGGCCGACGGGCTTCAAAAGATAGTCCACGGCATGAACGTCAAAGGCGCGCATGGCGTACTGGTCGTAGGCAGTGACGAAAATGACGGGAATATCGGTGCCAATGAGCTCGAGAACGTCAAAGCCGGAAAGTTTGGGCATCTGGACGTCGAGGAAAATCAAGTCGGGTTTATGAGCGGCGACGGCTTTGACGGCTTCGAAGCCATTGGCGCATTCGGCGATGACTTCGATTTCGGGGTGAGATTGGATGAGCTCGCGAAGAACGAGGCGGGCGAGGTCTTCATCGTCCACGAGAAGAGCGCGGAGCTTCGCGGCGGTGGCGGCGCTCAAGGGCGGGCCTCATTGACGTGAGCGGGAAAAGAAAGTTCGACGTGAAAGGTGGAGTCGTTGGAGGTGACGCGCATGACGGCGTCATGGCCATAGCGCGCGTCGAGGCGGCGGCGAACGTTGGTCAAGCCCACACCATTTTTTCGAACGGGGGTGGATTCGGGGTCGAAGGAATTTTCAATGGCGAGGGAGACGCGGCCGTTCTGGCTGCGGCTGGAAATGCGGACGAGGCCGCCTTCGGGGAGATGAGCGATGCCATGAGTGATGGCGTTTTCAACGAGCGGCTGGAGGAGAAGAGGCGGAAGGTCCACGGACTTGGAATCTTCGGGAATGTCTTCCTCCATGCGGAGGCGGGAGCCGAAGCGGACTTTTTCGATGGCGAGATAGCGTTGAAGCAAAGCCAGCTCTTCAGAAAGAGAAACAGTGGATTTTTCGCCGAGGCCGAGCGTCATGCGAAGAAATTCGGCGAGGAGGATGCACATTTCGCGGGCTCTGGCGGGATCCACGCTGGTGAGGGCGCTGATGGAGTTGAGACTGTTGAAAAGAAAATGCGGGTTGACCTGAGCTTTCAGGGCTTTCAATTCGGCATCGCGAGCGAGAATGCTGGTTTCGAGGGCGCGGGCTTCGGCGCGGCTGGAATCTTCGAGAGCGAGAATGACGTAGTGAGCGGCGACGGAGAGGAGATAAAGAAAAAATCCAGCGCCGAAGAGAAAAGGAATTTGCGGGCTGAAGCGCTGAGGGAGAGCGTGGAAGGCGGGGAAATAGGAGAGCGTTGCGGCAAGAAGTTTGGCGGCGGCGACCCAGAGGAGGCTGATGATGGCAGCAGCGAGAAGATGCGTGGCGCAAAGACGCGGGGCGGTGCTTTTTTGGACGGGAGCGGATTTGCAGGTGTACCACGCGGAAAGACAGACAAATTGATAGACGAGGCACAAGGGAATCAAGAGGAAACTGGCGGCAAGCCAGCCGAGGCCACCGGGTACAGCGAAGAGATAGGCGAGAATGGCGGTGAGGGGCGCCCAGGCGAGCAAGTAGACGGAGTAGCGGCGGATGGGGGTGAGGAGCGGATGCATAAGAACTGGCTAGTTGCTGATCTCCACGCCTCCAAAAACGACGGCGCCAGTGATGACGAGAGTTTTGGGTTTGCGAGCTGACGGATCGTTGGTGTCCGCGCGGCGAGTTTTGTCCGAGTAGCCGCCAAGCACAGGGATGCTCTTGGAATTCACAAACCAGTTGGGCGGCACGCGAATTTCGACGCCGCCGAAAACGCAGTTCACCTCGATGGTGGCTGCGTCGCCGTCCATATCGGCATCGCGGAAATCGAGCTCGACGCCGCCGAAAATTGAGGTGCTCCTGCCACCGCGAAAGTGCTGGCTATTCACGCGGCGTTCGCAGCCGCCGAAGATGGCGACGGCGTTGAGGACGTCGGCGGAGGAATCGCCGCTTCCGGTAGAAGTAACGACCGGAGGACGAAAAGCATTCCACATGAGAAGCAGGCCGACAACGATGATGAGGACGGGCCAAAGGTCGGCAATCCCTTCGTGCAGGATTCCCAAATTATTTAATTGAAAGACGGCGCCTATGATGAGCAGGATCGCGCCCCAGATACGGCTGGAAGGTGTGAAGAGATTGGCAATGCCGAAGCAAACGAGAATCATGGGCCAGAAGCGCGCGAGAGAGTCGATGCGGATGAGGCCCAAGTGGCTGAGAAGGAGGATGACGCCGACCACGGCGATCATAATGCCCCAGATAAAAGAGCCGCTCGAATTGTCTTGAAGGCGGCCAAGCTTGAGGCCGCTGATGATTCGTATGCGAGGTCCGCGAAATTCTCTCATAGCGCCTCCTGGTCATGCGAAAGAAACGAGTCGGCGGAAGGCGAATCGTTCGCCGAGCTGGAAAGCAGACGGACGAGGGAAGAAATGATGGCTACCATAGCGCAGAATAGTACCAAGATACGTGAAACGAGGCTGAAGTAGTCAAGTTGATGGAAGAAAATGGAGCGGGCAGCGCTCAAAAAGGACATGCCGAGAGCCGGGACGAAGCCGATGAGGCTGGAGTGGGCGGAGGCGAAGAGCTGAGACAGAGGAGAGAGGAGGAAAGAGAGGTCTAACATAAGCGCGAGTAGCCCGGCAGTCATCAGAATTTTACTGAAGAGGTTCTTGCGGGTTTTTACAGCCGTTGTGTTTGGTTCCATGCTGGCCTCCAACGAACGTCCCTGCCTTACATGTGCGAGAGTAGGGGATAGTGCAGAAGGGGCGCACTGGGAATTCGGCAAATGGGGTGGTTTTACCGGCGAATGGAGGGGGGAATTGGTTGAATAGCGGCCAAAAAAGACGAGTACTAGGCCCCTCTTGCAAAATGGCTGGATTCCTCCTACCGTATGCGGCAATGAACGGTGGCACTTCCCACCTGAGGGCCGAGAAAATCTCGCGGCTGATGGAGAAACGAGCAAGGCAAGAGGAACGAAGAAGTGGATGGAAGCGGCGTAGGGAGTGGAATGTCACCGGCGGAGCACGAATAGACTTCCGGTGCGAGAAAAATCGAGCGGAGAGGTGAGCCGCGCGAGCGGAATTTTTCGCATATTGGACTTGTGAGCGGGCGAGTAGCCCGTGCACGAAAAATGCTGAGGACGCTGCAATATTACTGGAGCGTGGCGCGAGGATACCGGCTGAAGCCGTGGAAGAGTCCTTACTTGCGCTGGCGATTCGAAACGTTTTTAGGAAAAGAAGCGGAAAATCTGGATGCGCGGAAGTTTTTCCGGCTGTCGTGGAAATACCGAACCAATTTGATGCACTTTGTGGATTGGGCGGCGGAACGGCGGCGAGTGCAGAGGCAAATCCGGCGACACGCCTGAGATCTCGTAAATCACAAGACAATAAGAGGAGAGGAAGCTGAAGCCCAAAACGGGGAGGGGTATACTTGTGCGTAGAGGGGGATTGCGAAGTGAACGAGCTGAAGATCCTCCAGAAAACCGAGCAATTGCACGAAGCGCGATGGTGGGAGCCGGAGAGCGGCGCGCGCGTGCATTGCTACCTTTGCCCCAGACATTGCCATATCCACGAAGGACAAGCGGGATTTTGCTTCATTCGAGTGAACCAGGGCGGGAAACTCTATAGCCTGGGATACGGGGCGCCAGCGGCGCTGCAAATCGATCCAATCGAAAAAAAACCGTTGAATCATTTTTTGCCGGGGACGCGCGTGTTCAGCATGGGGACGGCGGGCTGCAACATGGGCTGCTTTTTTTGCCAGAACTGGGACATCTCGAAGTCCAAGCAGGATCAGGTGCGGTCGCAGCCGGTTCCACCGGAAGATGTGCCGCTGCTGGCGCTGAAATACGGATGCGATTCGCTGGCGTTTACGTACAACGAACCGACAATTTGGGGCGAGTACGTGATTGATATATGCCGGGAGGCGAAGAAGTACGGGTTGAAGACCGTGATGGTTTCGAACGGATACATCACGCGCGAAGCGTTCCACGACATTTACGACCATATTGATGCGGCAAACATCGATTTGAAAGCGTTTACGGAAGGATTCTACGGGAAGATTACGCTGACGCATTTGCAGCCGGTGTTGGACATGCTGGGCTGGCTGAAGAGGGAAACAAAGGTGTGGTTCGAGATTACGAACCTGATGATTCCGAC
This sequence comes from Candidatus Acidiferrum sp., assembly GCA_035279745.1. Lineage (GTDB taxonomy): Bacteria > Acidobacteriota > Terriglobia > Acidiferrales > UBA7541 > Acidiferrum. Next base: position 60,788 of record DATEHE010000025.1, read on the forward strand.
TTTGAACGATGATCCGGCGGAAACGCGGAGGCTTGCCGAATGGGTTTTGACCAACTTGGGGCCGGACGTGCCGCTGCACTTTACGGCGTTTCATCCGGACTTCAAGCTGCAGGACAAGCCGAGAACGCCGCCGGAAACGCTGGACCGGGCGAGGGAGATCGCGCTCGAAGTTGGACTGCACTATGTTTATGAAGGAAATATTTACAGCGAGGCAGGAAATACGTATTGCCCGAAGTGCGGTGAGTTGCTGATTCGACGGTCGTGGCACGACGTGCTGAAGAACGAATTGAAAGGGGGAGCGTGTTCGAGGTGCGGAGAGAAAATTCCCGGAGTGTGGGAGAGGACGAAGCCGGCGGGGAAAAAGTCTGGGCTCTGGAACAGAGTGAATGCTGCTTACGAGGACTTGAATTTGTAGAGCGCGCGGGAGCGGCGAGAGAGCGCTAGATCGCGGCGGGAACGATTTGTGAAAATTCAAGAGTTGGCGAGGTGCGGCTCGCTGTTTCACGGGTGGAAATTGTAGTAGCCGGGACCAACGCGCATTCCGTGATGCCATGCGACGGGAAATGCCCACCAAACGAGAGTGCCGATAATAGCCTGGCCGACGGCCAAAGGGATGATGTTGCGCTGGCGCGCAAAGAGCCAACCCATCACGACGCCGCCGATGAAGGTCAAAGGAACGAGAACCGGGTTGGGCCAATGCATGGCCGAGAAGATCGCTCCAGTGACGAGAGCCGCGAGGAAATTGTTTTCAAAGACGTAGAGCAAGCGGTTGGTGAGATAGGAATTGAGCGCGACCTGCTGGAGCAAGCAGAAAGCGGCGTAACTGAAAAAACGATTCCACTGCAGAGAGTGCGGCAATCGGTGGAAGGCTCCCAAGGACAAGCCCGCCAAGAGCGAAGCAACTACGAAGCCAATGAAAATCAGCAAACCTTGCCGAGTGGCGGGCCAAAGATTATCAGCGCGCCAGCCGAGGGCTTTAGGGGTGTCGCGGTGCAGCGCGATGCTGGCGAGAAGCCAGATGGGGAAGACGATCCAGGAGTACGGCTTCGATGCCTGCAAATCCCAAATGTACCAGGCGATATATGCGGCAAGGCCAAGGGCTTCGGCGAGAGTCAGGATGCGGCAGCTATTCTGGGACATCGGCCTCGCTGGAGAAGGGACCGGGATGGTTGGCGCCCTCGAGTTTCAGCAGATATAGAGCGCTCTGGAAAAGTTGCTCCATTTCCGGCGCGGTGACGGATTTTTGCGGGCATAGTCTATCGAGCTCGGCGGCGGAAAAGCCACGGCTGCTTAAGCGGGATGGGAGCAAGGCGCGGAGCCGGCGGGCGTTGATATTTCCCGCGGCAACGATTTCTTCAAACAGAGCGCGGCGAAACGGATCGCGAAAATCTTCCGGCTGTAGCAAACGGCAAATTTCGAGACGGGTTCCGGCCTTTACCGAGGGACAGCAGAGAAGGCGAAGCGTGTCGCATTCGAGAAGATCGCGATTGCACGGCGTAAGGTTGGGCTTAGCGGGCATTAGAAATGTGAGCATGGTGGTTTGCTGATTCCAGCAGGAAGCACGGCTAGCTGGAAGGGCGGGGGCAGCAAGACCGCGGGTTTGAGCGAACTTCTTGTACCTTTCTTCGCTACCGATCGTCTAAATTGAGAACTAACCGCTAAATGAGATGATGATATCGAGAGCGAGGTTGTTTTGAACGAAAGCATAAATAATACGCGCCGGCATCGTGTGGTAATCCTCGGAGGAGGATTTGGCGGTTTGAGCGCGGCGCAGAAACTGAAACGCGCGACCGTGGACGTCACGCTAATTGACCGCCGAAATTTTCATCTGTTCCAACCCTTGATGTATCAAGTTGCGACGGGGTCGCTCTCGCCGGGGGAGATCGCGGCGCCGCTGCGCGGCGTGCTGAGCAGGCAGAAAAATACACAGGTGCTGTTGGGAGAGGCATCGGGTATTGACCCGGAAAAGAAGCGTGTGTATTTACGCGACGGAGGTGAGTACGAATACGACTCGTTGATCGTGGCGACGGGATCGCAAACTTCGTATTACGGAAAGGATGCGTGGCGAGAATGGGCTCCGAGCCTGAAGACGGTGGAAGAGGCGACGGCGATCCGGCACAAGATTCTATATGCGTTCGAACGGGCGGAACGAGCGGAGAGCGCGGAGGAAACGAAAGCGTGGCTGACGTTTGTGATTGTAGGCGCGGGCGCGACGGGGTTGGAGTTGGCTGGAGCGCTGGCGGAAATCGCGAATGAAACTCTGAGGAACGATTTCCGCGACATCAATCCACGCGAAGCGAAAATAATTCTGATGGAAGGCGGGCCACGAGTGCTGGCAGCGTTTCCGGAGGATCTTTCGGCGAAAGCGGAACGGCTCGTGTCGCACCTGGGAGTGGAAGTGGCCAAGGGCGTAACGGTGACGGAGATCGACGCGCAAGGAGTTACATACAAAGCCGGAGACGAATCAAGACGGCTGCTCGCCAAGACAGTGTTGTGGGCTGGGGGAGTGACGACGAACGAATTCGGGCGAACGCTTGCAAAAGAAACCCAAGCGGAAACCGACCGGATCGGGCGCATTAAAGTGGCGCCGAACCTGACGATTCCGGGCTATCCGGAGATTTTCGTGGTGGGAGATTTGGCGCTTTCGTTGGAGAAGAACGGAAAACCAAATCCAGGCGTGGCGCCGGCGGCAATTCAGGCCGGAGCCTACGCGGCGAAAACAATTCGAGCGCGATTGAAAGGGAAGAAAGATGAGCCGGCGTTTGCGTATTTCAACAAAGGAGATTTGGCGGTCATCGGCAGGGCCGCGGCGGTGGCCAATATTTTTGGGTTGCATTTGTCGGGGCTTCCAGCGTGGCTCGTGTGGTTGTTCGTGCACTTGATGTACATCGTGGAATTTCAAAGCCGCGTGCTCGTATTCATTCAGTGGGGATTTGAGTATCTGACGTTCAGCCGGGGAGCGCGCTTGATTACGGGAGTGGCGGCGACGGATTCGGTGGAGCGATCCACGAAATTAAGCGCGATGAGAAACACGGGCGACGGCACGTAGCCTACTAAGTTTATCTGCCATTCGAATGGCGACAGCCGATGTTTTCGGAGGAACCCGGGCTGTGTATAGTGTTGCCTTGAAGTTTTCTGCTGCGAACCCAGGATCATGACAAGCCCCCCAACCGGCAAAGAAAAAGCGCAGCGCTCACACGGGCGCGCCCTGGAAGGGCTGCGCGTGCTGGATTTTTCGCATGCGCTGGCGGGGCCGTACTGCACGCTCCTGCTGGCGGATTATGGCGCCGAAGTGTACAAGCTGGAGTCGCCGCAGGGCGGGGAATTGAGCCGAGGCTGGGGACCGCCGTTTATAGGAGGAGAAGCGTCGTTTTTTTTGGGTTTGAATCGAGGGAAAAAAGGCATTGCGATCGATCTAAAGAAGCGCGAGGGCATTGAGCTTTGTTTGCGATTGCTGGATCGAATGGATGTGCTGATCGAAAATTTTCGTCCGGGCACAATGGAGCGATTGGGATTGGGCTATGAAGCCGTGCGGGCGCGAAATCCGCGGCTGGTCTATTGCTCGATTTCTGGGTATGGGCAGGACGGACCGTCGCGCGAGGAAGCAGCGATGGATCTGGTGGTGGAGGCTTCGAGCGGGTTCATGAGCATCACCGGCGCGGAAGATGGCGAACCGGTGCGCGCAGGCTACGCGGTTGCCGATATTAACGCGGGGCTTTTTGCGGTAATCGGAATCCTGATGGCGGTGCAGCATCGCAATCGAACCGGCGCGGGCCAATACGTGGACGTTTCCATGTTTGATGGAATGATTTCCGCGATGTCTTCGAATTACATGGCGTATCTGGGATCGGGACGGGTGCCCAAGCCGATGGGAAGCGCATTTCCAACCGTGGTTCCATACCGAGTGTTTCAAGCAAGCGATCGCGGATTTGCGCTGGCAGTGGGAAGCGAAAAACTGTGGGCTGCCTTTTGCAGAGCGATTGCGCATCCGGAATTGCAGACACATGCGGATTACGCGAGCAACGCGCAAAGAATCCAGAACAGGCGAGCGCTGGAGGACAAACTGCAAGAAATATTCCGGCAGGGGACGGCCGCGGAGTGGGTTTCGGTTCTAAGCGCGGTCGGAGTACCCTGCTGCCTGTTGCGAACTTTTGAAGAAGTGGTGCAACACCCTCAGGCAGAATTTCGGAAGATGTTTCCGTGGATCGAGCATCCGGCGGCGGGGAAGCACCGTGTGACGGGGCCGCCCATAAAACTTTCGGAGACGCCGGGACGGCCCACTACCGCTGCTCCTCGACTTGGACAAGACACGGCAAACGCACTGGCAGCGTTGCTAGGAATGAAGCAAGCCGAGATTGAACGGCTGATTGCAGACGGAATCATTCCCCCGCAACAAATTTTGCGACAACCCTCAATAAACGACGACGTTCGAGAATCGGAAGCGCGATAGCCAACATGCCGGCGATACTCGGCGCGGCCACAATCACGATTCTCTTGCTGGCTATTTTAAGCCGGCGGCTGTCTCCGCTTGCGGCTCTCATTGCCATTCCTGTTATCGGCTCGTTCGAGGCGGGCTTCGGCCCTGGCAGGACCGCGGGGTTCGTGGTGCACGGGGTGGAAAGCGTTGCGCCGGTGGCGGCGATGTTTGTCTTCGCCATTTTGTACTTTGGGATCATGACGGACGCGGGGATGCTCGATCCGATCATCGATCGCATTCTGCGCGCCGTGGGAGTTTCGCCGCCGCGCATTGTTGCTGGAACGGCGTTGCTGGCGTTGCTCGTCCATCTGGACGGCTCGGGGGCCGTGGCATTTCTGATCACCATTCCCGTGATGCTGCCGCTGTACGACCGCCTCGGAATGGACCGGAAGGTCCTGGCGTGCGCGGCATCCTTGGCAGCGGGAACAAATTTTTTGCCGTGGACCGGGCCGATGATTCGCGCTTCGGCAGCGCTACAGATACCCGTGACGAAGATCTTCAATCCACTGATCCCCGTGCAGGCAGTCGGCCTGGCGTTCGTGTTTGGAACGGCGTGGTGGCTGGGAAAGCGTGAATCGAAGCGGCTGGGACTGGACACGAATGAAGTGGAGCGCGAACGTTTTGTTCACACGGTGAGCGCAGAAGAGGCGCAACTTCGCCGGCCCGGCTGGTTCTGGTTCAACATTTTGCTGACCGTGGCGCTTATGGCAGCGATGATTGCCCTGCGACTGGAACCCGCCGGCGTGTTTATGTGCGGATTAGTGCTGGCGCTGGCCGTGAATTATCCGAGCTTAAAGATGCAGCGCGAACGGATTGATGCTCACGCGAAAGAGGCGTTGTTGATGGCGTCGATTCTTTTTGCTGCGGGAGCATTCACGGGAATTATGAAGGACTCGGGGATGCTCGGGGCCATGGCTAAGGCTGTTGCGGGGCATGTCTCGCGTGGAGTCGCCAGCCACGGGCCGTTCCTGCTGGGATTAGTCTCCATGCCTTTGAGCCTTTTGTTCGACCCGGATTCATTTTATTTCGGAGTGCTGCCAGTCCTGGCCGAGGCGGGGAAAGCCGTGGGTGTCGCGCCCGTGAGTCTGGCGCAAGCGGCGGTGCTGGGCCAAATGACAACCGGATTTCCGGTGAGTCCACTGACGCCGGCGACTTTCTTAATCGTAGGACTAGCGGGAATCGAGTTAGGCGATCATCAGAAATTCTCGATGCCATATTTGTTTGTCGCGTCCGTAGTGATGACATTGGCAGCGGTCGCGTTTGGCGTGCTCCACTTTTAGCGATGTAAGGGGCTAGCGGAGAGAGCGCACGAGAGCAATTGGCGGGTGGAAAGTGCGCTGCCGAGTGTGAAAGCGGAGGAAGTGATTCGAACGAAAACAGAATGGTGCCAGGGGCGCGGCACACACCGAACGTAACAATCGTTTCATTCCCTTCACACTACGGGTGGCCGCATGACTTACTCAAAGCCACACGTCAATCTCATTGCAGTTAATTCCAGCAAGAATCTTAAGGAGGAACACCCATGATTGTCATGGATCACAACGGCGGTATGTCCGAAGTAAGAGTCGCCGGGGAAAACGCGGCCCCTGCATCCAGGCACGTCGCTAAGACGGTTTCGCCCGAAATGCAAGGCTTGCTTGACGCCATCGCTCTGCTGAAAAAAGTCGTCGAGGAAAAGCTCGGCCAACTGAGCGATCCTCGGCCGTCCGGTAAGTTTCAGCCGGCAGGCATTGAGAAGGCCGACGCTGCGCGAGCGGAGCTGCAGAAGGCGCTGGCGAACGGTAAGCCCGTTGCGTCACAGCCAACGTCTACCGAAGGCGCATCTCCCAGGTTCCAAACGTGCGAATCCGTAGGCCCCGGCCAGCGCGTGTTCCACGGCAGCCTCAGCACCAACGTCGCCGAAAAAACGGATGCAGCGGACGCTGCACTGCACAAGGCGCTGGCGAATGGTAAGCCGGCGGAACATTTCTTCGCCGAGTAGCTCGAACGAATCACGAAAACTGGAAAGAGAGGGACATGGATCATGGAAATACTCGCGAAATTCTTCAAGGCCGACGAGAGCAGGAACGAAGTGCACGGCGTCATGGCAGAGGAAGCGCCAGATAAATCCGGTGAAATTTTCGATTACGCGACTTCCAAACCATACGTGCAAGCCTGGGCTGCGGAACGCTTGGCGGCCACAGGAGGCAAGAGCTACGGCAACGTCAGGGGACAGCACAGCGGCAAGGTGGCGGCGGGGAAGCTGCTCAGCATCGGTTTTGACGATCAGAGGAAGATCATTCCGATCATCGCAAAAATCGTGGACCCTGGCGAGTGGGAGAAAGTAGTGCAAGGCGTCTACAGCGGCTTCAGCATCGGTGGCAGTTACGTGCGGAAATGGTCCGATGGTAGGGCCACCAGGTACACCGCGAAGCCGTCAGAAGTTTCGCTGGTTGACGTTCCCTGTATGCCTGGCGCGGTTTTTACGCTCGTCAAGGCGAATGGCACAACTGAATTTCGTCCACTTACGGGTGGTGGATCGGAAACACCTCGCCAACAGCCAGCACTGAAGTTCGTTCCCGGCGGCGTGGATCGTCCCGAAGTTGCTCTCGAAGAACTCGCAAAGGCGCGGGGGAATCGATGGCCGATTGACCGGCCACGGCCCTTTTACACCCGGTAATTGGCATGTGAGGCGCAGTCGTTGTTTTGTGCGGAAAAAACAAACCAGATAGAGAGGAAAAAAAAGAATGCCAACGAATATTGCAGCGATTCAGTCCGCGTGGACCACCGCAAAGGCACAACTTGCGACAGTCCAGGCTGATTTGGCGACACTTGCGAGCGATCTTGCTTCACTGGAAGCGTCCTGCGACACGCTCTACAATCTAGGCGCGGGCGATGTAGTTGACTGGCTTCGCACCAACGCGAGGCAGACTCGCCTCGGGTACAGACCCCGGATAAGTTCTGGTGGAAACACAGCACCGCAGATGCTTTCTGTTTGGGCGCCCGATACACCAGCGGCGCGCGACACGACTAGCGTCGATTCGAGACCGATTTCTTCCACCCCTACCGGCCAGTTGGCACAATTGAACTAAACGAGTTTGCTGGCGCGGACTTCTAAGCGGATCACCGTCTTCGCCCGGCTCCGCTCACTTCACCGCGCCAGCAAAGTGCGCGTCGAGGGGCGACGATCCCGCCCCTCCGCGCTGTTTTTCCAGAACAACCGAGAAACAGTACAACGGAGGGAAACAGATGCCGCAGCAAAGTGGTCCGAGGAAAGTGAAAAAGTATCGGCAAATGATTACGGCGCTTGACCTTAGAGCGGCGGGAGCTACCTATCGTCAGATCGGAGAAGCGTTAGGCGTTTCCAAGCCTCGCGCGTTCAAAATTGTCAGGCTGGCGCTCGACGAGTTGATTCAACACAATCAGGAAACCGTGGAGCGCGTGCGTCAGCTCGAGCTCGTTCGTTTGGACCGCTACCGACTGGCACTAGACCCAAGAAAGAGCGATCCCAGGGTAGCTGACACGCTCATCCGAATCAGCGAGCGCGTGGCAAAACTCCATGGCATTGACGCCCCGCAGCGAATCGAAGCGAGCGGGCCGGGCGGTGTACCGATCCAAACGCAGGAAGAAAGTCTGGATTTAAGCAAACTCACTGTAGAGGAATTGCTGCTCTTCGAGGCACTACACAATAAAGCCCAGGGCGTAGCCGATTGGGACAGGTCAATCCGCCAGCAGACACAGACCTGTCAGACGTACGTCGGGCGTACTGAGACGCTGTTGATGGCCGTCTCAAAGATGCTGCTCAGTGGCGCGGGCGATGGACAGGCGCCCGTCATAACCGCATGACGATCTCTGCGAGCGAGGGAAGTTCCTCGAACGCATGGGAAGCAACGGCAGAGGCAAACTGGCTCGCCGATCTCGTCACCACTGGCCGGATGTCGGTGGAAGCCGCGCGGGAGCTAATTGCCGTGCCTGACGCCGCGCGTACTCTCTTCAATGAATTGGCATGTGACGACATGCCACTAGCGATGTTCTTCAACGACGCGCTTAAAATGCGGAAGCTGATTTCTGAAAAGTTCGAGGCGTTGTTGGCGAACCCGGTGAGGCCGGTCCCGGTCAAGCAAGCGAAGATCATCTTACGAGGAAAAAAGCGCGAAGTGCGGTTGCCGGTTGCGCGTGACGTTACGGCCCTTGCGAATACGGCGGCGCAGGAGACGCGATCTCTGGCGTCAAGCCGGTAGTTAGGCGAACAAAAGGAGAAACGTGCTAGAATCGCCCGCGTGACTGAAGAACGGCGATCACCGGCTGTCTGTGCCTTCCATCTTGGCAGCCCGGAAGCTGGCAACCGTGCCGGGCAACAGCCCGGCGTACGTCAGTACAATTGCGGACGCGATTGCCGATGCCCGGCGGATCGTGGACATGCTTGCCGCGAAGGAATGCGTTTCGGTCCTTGCCACAGTTGGGGCAGTTGGCTTTGATGATTTCTGGCGCGGAGTCAGGCATAGCGGAAGCGGGAACTATACCACAAAGCAATCGGGCCTCGCACCGTTTTCAGCGCGAGGTCCACGGCTTGTTTTTTACGTTGACACAATTCCTTCGTGCGTTAACGTCTGAAGACCAGGAGGAGTCTGATGCCCCTATGGTGCGAAATCGCTGTCGGCTACGTCATCGGGCGGATTCTGATCCACCTGCTTAAATGGACCGCGAACATGTATCTCGGCGCGAAAGGTTGGCGCGAGTTTTATTTCCCTTCAGACGAGCGGCCCTTCGGTCTTTGAGAATGTCTCACATTTAGAATCTGCGCGGTTCGCCTAAGCGACTCAGCGCGGAGTCTATTTCAGGTTCATCAAGGACCAAGTGGTTGGGGCAGGTATCAGGCTCACGCTGCTCGATTTTGTGCCGCAGGAATTCTTTTGCAGCGGTTTGCACCCTGCCTGGCGAGAGTTGCTTGCCATCACGCACCATCATGCACGAGTCGTAGACCTCCACGGCGACTCTGTGTTCACCGACCCTAAATACAAAGAACGTGGCCGCCCTCGGCCCTCCATCGGGCGCGCAGGCCGTATGACTCTCTATAAATTCAATGTCAGGCATAGTGCCGGTAATCATAACACGTTGCCGAAAAACAACTGTTTTGTGGACGCTTTCGGAACGCGCGCATCTGCTGCGCTTGCAACGCCGATGCAGTCGCGTCGTGTCATGGTTTTGTGGACAGTTCCGCCCACTGCGGTACAATTAGGGAATCATGGAACCGATTACCGTTACGACCGCGTGGACGATTGCGAAGATTGCGGGCGACATCTCCAAGAAGCTCTACGAGCTCGGCAAATCGCTTAAGGATCGGGAAGTTAAGCAACAGGTTGATGAAATCCTCGACAAACTGCGTGACCTGAAGCAATCCGCGTCAGAACTTGAAGATGAGAACCGGGGGCTTCGGGAGGCATTGCGCTTCAAGAGTGACGCCTATGAGTTTCGTAACCCGTTTTACTACGAAAAGGCGCACCCAGACCGTCCGCTTTGTGCAAAGTGTTTTGCGGGAAAGATCACCGCCCCAATGGGGGATCCGGGACACGAGTGTAAATCGAACTACCGTCGCTGCCTAGTGTGCGACCAAGGGGTCCAAGTCGGTCCAGACCCATAGACGCACGATCACAACTACCGCACGGGTGTTCAGTGGGGTTAAGCTGTCGCTCTCGCCTACGCAGAAATCCTCATCGACAAGTACTTATGGACGAGTCCGCGGCTGTAGCCTAACTCTCGTGCGATCTGCCGCACGGAACAGCCCTGAGCGCGAAGCCGGCTAACCCTGGTGACATCAACGGCGGCGCGTGGGCGGCCGAGACGGGCGCCGCGAGCGCGCGCACGGTCTAGCCCCGCCTTTACGCGCTCTGACATGCGGACACGTTCCTGCTTCGCAATTGTGGCCAGAATGGAGATCACCGCGTCTTTGAAAATCCCGCACGAATCGAAGTACTGCTCGGTGAAGCTCCGATAGTTCACGCCGTAGGACGTGAGCCGGTTGAGATGTGTCAGGGTTTCGAGTACGCCTTCGCGGGACAGCCGGTCTAACGACCAAAAAAGCAGCACGTCGAACTTCCGCTGCGACGCGGCATGGAACATCACCTGAAACTCTGTGCGATCTGCGGTCGAGCCCGATTCCCGATCCACAAACTCTTGCACTACCGTCCAACCTTGCCGTGCTGCGAATTCCCGCAGTTGCACAAGTTGGTTTTCCGTATCTTGGCCCTTGTCTCGCGTCGAAACGCGGGCGTAAAGAGCGGCCCTCACGACCGTACCTTCACGACTGTCACACTCTCGGCCATCTGAGCGGCAATCTCACTGCTGAGTCGCTCGTATGCGCGGGCGTAGCTGAAAACCTGGCTGCGGAGAACAGCCAGTTCGATGATTTTCTGTTGAAGGTCTTGCGGGATCGTGCGCGGTGCTTTTACTGTAGTGGCAGCCATTTCGAGTCTCCTTGTTAGACTTGATTCGGTTAGCAGGTGGCGCGGGTTGCTGCCCGTACCACCTGCGCTTACTTCAACGGGTTGTACTCTTTTCCGTTTCTCGTGTCAAGCGCAAAATAAACATTTAATTACTGTGTACCAATATGTCATACACCTGTGTCCCGACTTGTCATACGTAGTCACTTTCGGCCCGTCCGCTTCCTTCGTGCGGCGCTATGCGTTGCGGCACGCCTCATATCACACCGGGAGATTCACAGCTTCACTTCGCCTCGAGCTGCTGCGTAGCTTATCCAGTTCTTTGAGACCCTTGCCTCTTTCGCAACCCAAGATTTGCGGTCGCATCCCTGGGGACAAATCTTGAGCGCCGCTCGAACTCGCCCGAGGTTTTCTGCTTTCGATTTCGCCCGCGCCCTGTAGACGGCTGCGCTCGCCTCATGGTCCTTGCCGCATTTTCGTGTGCAGTATTGACGGAATCGAAGGTCTGCCGCCTCAAAAAAGTCACCGCATCCCTTGCAGCGCCAAAGTTTTGGACCAAAGATCAGTTTCAACTGCGGCAAGGAAAGAGTACGGAGTTTTTGAAGAGCATCCGCTACTCGCTTTCCAATTGCCGTTGACTTCTCGATCTCAGGCTCAATTTTGGCGAGAGCCTGCGAGTCCATGAGCGGCACGAAGTATTCGCCCGTTCGCGTGTTCCGCATCTTCCGGCCACGGAGAGCGCGGGCAGCCGCTTCTCCCATATTGCCTGCCGGAAATGTATACGCGCTGTAGTCCCGACTCCACTTCAAATAGGCAGCCGGATCGCTGTTCAACATCCCCACGATCAAGCTCCGCTTGCGTTTGCTTAAGCCGTCGAAGATCATAAAAGCATGTTAGTACGGAAGTGAGAAAAAGCAAGCGTTTTTTGTGGACGAGAGAGAAACGCAGGGGAACACTTAGGGCATGAAAGACAAATGCATCATCACGGAAATGTTTAAGAGGCTGGTTGAATTGCGAAAGCTGGAACATGTCTCTCTCGTCGAGACAGCTTTAGCGATAGGTGTTTCCGCAGGCCACCTGTCGAATTGTGAGCGTGGCTTCGCTATTTTAACGGATGCGCAGCTTGCGAAGTTGGAGCAATTTTTGACCGGGAAAATCCAACAGCGCGTCATAAGGCTTGAGCGGATTTGATGTTCGCGGTAGCCGGTGCGAAGCCGGGATCGTCACCGTGTGCGGCGGTGACACCCCGGTTTAAGGAGAACAAGGTGACTGCAGATTCAAAGCCGCACACCTCAGAGGGATTCGGAAAACGTCCCTGGGTTCGGTTGTGGACCAACGAATGGCTGGACGGAACGACCCGATTCCAGATGAGCGACGCGCAGCGGGCGTTCTGGATTGACCTCTTGGCGATGGCCGGGCGCTCCCGTTATCCGGGCATCATTTGTGCCGGGCGCGACGGCGAGCAGTGGGTCGGCTATCCCCTGAGTCGTTTCCAGGCTTTGATGACTACCCCCATAGATATCGAGACCACGCTCGCACTGTTCCAACAAACCGGAAAAATCGAGATGGAGGTCACACACGGGCAGCCGACAAAGCTCTACAAAATCGTGCTGCTTAATTGGGGCAAGTACCAATCCGACCTGCAAGCGCAAGCCGCCCGTTCACGTAAATACCGCCAGAACAAGAACCGTCACGGGGAGCGTCACGCCCACGTCACGCCGAGCATCACGCCCACGTCACGGCGCGTCACGGGAGTAGAGGGAGAAGTAGAGGAAGATTCAGAAAAAGAAAAACCTAAAACCGCGCCACAAACCGGCGCACCCCGCAAACGAGCTACGCTTTTTCTGGAAGGTTTCGAGTTAGACGCGGAAATGATGAGCTTCGCCAACGACCTCGGGATTGACCCACAGGCTGAGTTCGACAAGTTCCGCGATCACTGCAAGGCCAACGGAAAAACGTTCACTGATTGGAAAGCAGCGTGGCGGAATTGGGCGAGAAACGCGAAGAAGTGGAGTACGGCAAAAGGAGGCTCAAATGGCAGCCCTCATCACGCTCCCCGTGGAGCGACCAGCAATTCAGGCCGACAAGTTGGGCAGCGGCCCGACTACGACGCCACAGACGGTTTGTGAACTTTGTCATGGCGAAGGCTATGTTGTCGCGGATCGCGACGAGCGCGGATTTATCAGGTACATGCGCCCGTGTGAGTGCCAGCGTTCGGAACGAATACGGCGGCGCATTCCGTCGCGATACGTACACGCGAGGTTGTCGGATTTCAAGTTGTCAACACGCGAAAGCGTTACTGCCTGGCTGCGCGATAAACAATCGCCTGGGCTGTTTCTCTATGGCCCGGTGGGAACAGGCAAAACGCATCTCGCCTACGCGATTCTCCGCGCTCTGTTGGAGGACGGTCAAAACGCCCTTGCGGTGAGCGCCGCGAATTTCTACCGCGAGCTTCGCTCAGCGTTCAATTCCGAGCAGAACGAGGAAACGATCTTCGGAAAGTACGTTGGCGTGCCGTGGCTTATGTTCGACGATGCTGGCGCGGGAGCGCTAAGCGATTTCGAGCGGCGCACTCTGCTGGACCTGCTCGACCGGCGCGCAAGCCTGAAAACGATCATCACGTCGAATCTGACGGTTGAAGAATTTGGCAAGCGGTTAGACGAACGGATCGGCTCACGGCTGAGCGAATTTCTGCTCTTCCATTGTGGCGGCACGGATCGCCGCGCGAAGCGAAATCAGCAAGCGGCAATCTGAACTGAAAGGAAAACACAACGATGAAAACACGGAGGACTGAAACAGTGAGCATCACGCCAGCGGGCCGTAAAGCCTTGGCCGAGGCGCAAACGGCCGAGGCGCGGTGCAACCCATTGATTCGCGCTATCGAGATCGAGGAACAAAAGCTCGCCAACTACGACGCCATCATGGTTGCGGCGGTCGGCGAAGCGGCGCTGAGTGATTCTGATTTTTTTGACCAACTCCATACGGATATGCGGAACGTGATTGACGATGCCGGGGATCGCGTAGCGGGTCTCTCGCCTCGCAAGCGCACCGCGTATCTGAATCAACGCTGGAAAGAGTTCGCGCGGAAGTGGGCCGCGAAAGCGCGGGAGCACGCGGCGGCGTGAGCGAAGAAGTTAGTTGTTGGGCAGCACCGAAGGCAAAAAACGAAAGGGAAAAAACGGACATGAAAACAGCGATGGAAGAACGATCAGAGAAAATTAGTCGGCAGCTTGCAGTGCTTGCTACGCAACGGCGCGAATTTGACGGCAAGCTGGCGACGGAGCGTGCCGCGCGAGACAGGGCAGTCACTCGGCGCGCCCAGTTTGTCGAGAAGCTGACCGAAAAAGGCGAATCATTCTCTGCCAAGGCGCATCTTGAGCTAGACGAGTGTGACGCCGCGATCCGCGTAGCTGATCGCATGATTGAGAGTTTTGAAAAGTCACTCGCGAAGATCGTGAATGAAGTCACGATCTTCACTGGCGAGCAGGCCCAAGTCGCGGAGGCCATCGAGCAAGAGCGCCGGGCTGAGAGTTTGCGAGTCGCGCAAATCCAATACCGCGAAAGGCTCAACGTTTTGGGCCGCGAACTGGATGCCGTCAGGTGCTCGATGGACAGCCTGAATGCCTTACAGCAAGAGGTTGTGGCGAACTGTGGGGCCGGTGCAGATGCTTTCGTAATTGGACTCTTGGCAGAATTTCACACTCGCCAACACAACCCGGAACAAAACGGCATACGCCCGACTGTTCCAAATCACGGCAACTTCGCGTATCGGGTTTCCCCAGGTGTGAAGCGTTGAAGTAACGACGCGGGTGGCGTCCACAAAACCCACCCGCGCGTTTTATTGATTTGGTGTTGCAAGTAAACCGGGTTAGCGAGTTGTCGAAGGATGATTCTAGACCGTCACGGAAACACTTGTTTCTAGGACGAGAGGAAGCGATGGAGAGAACGGCCACAGTCCAGATCGGCAGATTCAGCCTTCAGTTGGTGCCGCTGGAGGAACACGATCTGGCATCAGCCCGGAAGGCATGGCACAGACTCGCTGTGGCGCAACTGGCACCGGTCGCGAGCGTGGAATGGCTCTCGGCGTACAGTGACGCACTCGGCTTCATCTTCCTCGCCGCAAGAAAGAATCACCCGCACCTGTCTCTCGCGGATTTTGATGATGAAGCCGAGCCCGGAGAAATCGTTTCAGCTTTCAAAGCTCTTGCACGACTCATGCATGAGCAGTGGGGCTGTGTGTGGGAATGGCCCGGCAACGAGGAGATGAGCGAATGTCGTCAGAAAACAGCCTAAAAATCCAAGTAATCGTGGACGGCTCGCAAGTCACTGCCGGCATGAGCAACGTCACCGCGACGATTGAAAGTGCCAAGGCTCGAATTGAGGCCGCGTTTGGATCAGTGGCGAAAGCGCCTGAAGGAATCCAAAACGCACTCTTAGTGTTGCAGAACAGCGCACGCATGAGTGCTGAGACCGTCGCGGCTGCCACACAAGCGATTGAATCGCTCGGTGCGTCTGCCAGTGGCGCGACCCCAGGAGTGGAAAACCTAGGCAACGCGGCGGCTTCCACGGCGACGCAAATGTCACGGATCGACAATGCGATGGCGATGGGGACCGCGCGCATGGTTGGATTTGGAAGCGGGATGGGATTCGCCGGCGCAGCGATGGCGAGAGTCGCAGCGTCCTCGCAGACACTCGCGCCACTCCTGGCGGCGGCATTTCCCGCGTTAGCCGCCGTCGCGCTTGTCGACGTGTTGGACACTCTCCTCGACAAGCTCGAGGAGCTCGCCGAACAGCCGTACAAGGTCAGAATCGCATTTAGCGAGATGACGCTCGGAATCGACAAGGCGCTTGAGGTTTCACAGCGCCAACTCGATAGTCTGCAAGCAAAATTCCTAGACCTGACGCAGGGGCCGCTTGCCGCCATGCGCTTCGAGTTGGATCACATTGCACTGAGTTTTGACGGCGTGGAGGGAGCGGCCAACCGCGCATTCACGGGAATTACCAACGGTCTCAAGCAAGCCGACATGTCTCGATTCAATCCGGTCGGCTGGCTGGCATGGCTCAAGGGCGTTGATGTTGGCGTGAAGGACCTGATGCCTCTCGCCGACAAAATCAACGCCTCGCTTCAAGAGGCCCTAGTCAGCAACGACCCGGCGAAAATTCAGCAGGCGCTCATGTCCGGCATAACGGACCTGGCGCGAATCAAACAGAAAACTGAGACAGACGCATACCTTGCGGAGGCAGATCACAACAGCGTCTTGACGGAGCGGTATCAGCAGCGAATGCTCGCGATTAATTCCATGATCGACGCTTTGGAAAAACTGCGAAGCATTGAAAGTGACGATCAGAAAAAGACCGGCAGCGAAAAAGCCGACAAGCGAGCCGCGATCGCCAAAGAGTTAGCGAAAGAGACTGAGCACGCCAGCGACGAAGCCACGGCCTACGACAAAGCTATGGAACACGCAAAGCTCCAGATGCAAGGGTTGACGGATCAGGCGAAGCAATTGGCGGAGGCTGAGGCGGAATTTGGGCGCCAGCAAGACGCCAAGCAATCCTCGCAGGACGTGAATGACCTTGAGCAACGTTCCAGCGCGGAGCGGCAGTTTCGGCAGGATCGTCTGAATGACGCGCGCCAGGAAGCACTCGCTGAAATTGGGATTTCTGAGGAGAAGGTGCGCCAGCAACAAAGCCTCGGAAAACTCTCAGCGACGCAGGCGGCGCAGCAACTCAACGATCTCGAAGCCCAGAAGTTGAAAATCGAAACAAAGTACCTGCAGGACCGGATCAACACGATCCTGGCGCGGCTGACTTCTGACGACGCGACGGCGTATGCCGAGGATCTCAAGGAATGGTCGAAGCTACTGAGCGACAAGCTGAAGGCCGAAGATGCGTACAACACCGTGATTCAAAAAAACAACGACAACGCCGGCAAGCAGATGCAGAAGATTTGGGACGGTGTATCCAAGGGCATGATGCAGTCGTTCGACTACGCCGCGCAGGGAATCACGATGGGTACCGAGCGATTCGGTACAGCCTTCGCGCACATGATCGACGGGATGCTGGCTAAGTTCATCGAGGGGATGCTGCAAATGCTTGAGCAGTGGACCATGACGCACGTTCTCATGGTCGCGGTTTCAAAAAGCGCGCAGCAAGAGCAAGTCTTGCTGGATGCCAAAAAAGCAGCCAGCGCCGCGTGGAGCGCCGTGGCGGGCATCCCGATCATCGGGCCCGTGCTCGCGCCGATTGCGGCGGCGACGGCGTTTGCTGGCGTCGAAGCGTTCAGCGCATCCGGCGGCATGGACATGGTTCCGGCTGACAACACTCTGGCGCTGCTTCACAAGCGGGAATCCGTCATGCCGGCGAGTATCGCCGATCCCATGCGGGACTTTTTCAGCGGCGGCGCTGGCGGTGGTTCACTCAGTATTCATATGGGCGATGTGCACGCCATTGATCCGAAGGGAGTGCAGGACGTTCTGACAAAGCAAAGCGCACACCTGGCGAAGCTGGTGCGGCGTGAGTTGAGGCGGTCGAACACGATCTAGGAATTATCGACGAAAGAAAAAATGGCCAACGTGATTCAATTCGAGCGAAAGGGAAAGTCCGCGGGAGAAAAACTCTCGCCGGCAATGCGCGCCTTCGTTGAGCGCGTGCTCGTTCCTGCGTTGCTTCGCGAATACGATTCTGAGATAAAAAAGCGGAAAGAGGTTGCACCAAGCCATTGCTGTGTGGCAGATTCGGCGGCGAGTTCTTCAAATGTTCGCGAGGTGCCGCGATGACAAGTTTACAGCGTTGCGCGATCTATGCCCGCTTTTCGAGTGACCGTCAAAGTCCGACAAGCCTCACGGATCAAATCCGCAAGTGCCGGGAATACGCAGCGCGCGAGGGATGGAAGGTGCTCGACGCGCATATTTATCTCGATGAAGCGGTGAGTGGCGCCAGTGCAGATCGGGACGGGCTTCAAAAACTCCTCGCGGCTGCAACACAGCCGGCGCGTCTGTTCGATTGCATTCTGATTGACGATTCCTCGCGCCTTACCCGCCGTCTCGCGGACGCACTAAATCTGTACGAACGTCTAGCGTTCGCTGGTATTCGCGTGGTTGCTGTATCCCAGGGCGTCGATACGTTCAACCCGCAAGCTGAACTTCTGATCGGCGTGCATGGGCTGATTGACGCAGTGTACTGGCGCGAACTCGGTCAAAAAACGCATCGCGGAATGACTGGCCTCGCACTTCGCGGCGCGCACACTGGCGGGCGGTGTTTTGGATACCGTTCCGTGAAGGATGCGAGCGGCAGCGCACGGCTGGAAGTGAATGAGGCAGAGGCAGAGATTGTTCGTCGTGTCTTTGCGCTGTACGCCGACACCGGCTACTCGTTGAAGCGCGTCGCTCACACGCTGAATGCGGAAGGTGTTTCGGCGCCGCAACCGCGAAAAGGCCGGATGCAGTCTTGGTGTGTTTCGTCGGTTCGCCACGTTCTATTGAATCGGCGGTACGTTGGAAAAATCGTGTGGAACACGCGGCGAAAGATTCGCGTCCCCGGCACAAACAAGCGTGTGTTTAGGCCACGACCGGAATCTGAATGGATCGTGCAGGACGCACCGCAACTGCGGATCGTGTCCGAGGAAGTATTCGCAGGGGCGGCGCGGCGATTCGAGCGAGTGAAGCGGATTTACGGAAGGACGGGCCAGGAAGGGAACGGGCTGATTGCCGGCCCACGGCGCTATCTGTTTTCCGGCCTACTGAAATGCTCTGTGTGCGGAGGCAGCATCACACTCGTTTGTGGGCGCGGCAGGAACGGCGCAGATCGCTACGGCTGTTCGATTCATCACCAGCGGGGCGATTCGGAATGCACGAACTCACTACTAGTGCGGCGCGACGAACTTGAAAGAGATTTACTCCGTGGACTCTCGGAAGATGTGCTGCGAACGGAAGTGATCGACTTCGCGATCGAAAAGATGGAAGAGGCGCTGTCTGAGCGGCACGCGGACATCGACAAAGAGCTTGCCCGGATGCGAGTGCGGAAGGCGCAACTGGAAGCGGAGTTAAAGGGTTTGGTGGACGCCATCGCAGCCGGCGTCTCGCCGCATAGCGTAAGCGCGGGGATCGACGAGCGCGAGAAGGAATTGCAGGGCATCACGGATTCGTTGCTTGAGGCGCGGCCTGGAACGGTGCGCGAAAAGATGATCGAACTGCGTGACTTCGCACTGTCAAGGCTGGCGAAGATTCGTGAGCTACTTTCGCACCGCGACGACATTGCCAAGCTGCACGAGATGTTGGCGGAACAGCTTGGAAGTATCACGCTAGAACCCGTGACCGAGAACGGAAAACGTATGTATCTCGCTCAAGGGAAAGTAGATTTCTTTGGGGAAGAGACTGTGGCGCATTCCGGTGGTGCCAGGGGCCAGAATCGAACTGGCTACGCCCGCCTTTTCAGGGCGGCGCTCTACCAATGAGCTACCCTGGCACGTTTGCGGTCTAGAAATTGTAGGGGGTGGCGAGCGGCTGTGTCAATTCCAGGGAAGTAAGGCATTTTGCCCGGCGAATCGGCATGCGGCCTTCCGGCGCGGTGGGACTCACTCCTCGCGAAGCGCGGCCATGGGATCAATCTGCGTGGCGCGGCGCGCGGGAATGTAGCAAGCGAGAAGCGCGGCTATCATCAAGATGGCAGCCACGGCGCTGAACGCTCCATAATCGAGCGTTCCGGTGCCGTAGAGCAGGCCTTTCATTAGCCGTCCCGCGCCCCAGGCGCCCGCCAGGCCGATTACAAGGCCGATTGTGCCGACAGTCATGCCTTCCTTCAGAATCATGCCGAGGACCTGCTTGGAGCCGGCGCCAAGCGCCATGCGCAGGCCAATTTCGTGGGTTCGCTGAGCGACGGCGAAGGACATCACGCCGTAAATGCCAAAAGCGGCGAGAAGGAGGGCAATCACAGCGAACGTGCTGAACAAAACGGCGCCAAAGCGATCCCCGCCCATGGACTCGTCCAGAATTTGATCCATAGTTTTGACATCCGCGAGAGGCAGGTCAGGGTCCATGGATTGCACGACGGCGGCGATGCTCTTGGTGCTATTCGAGGGATCGCCGAAGGTGCGGACAGCCATCTGGACTCCCGGCCATGGGCTCTGGGCAAAGGGAACATCAATTTCGGGGAAACCATCACCTCTAGGACCGCCATTGCGGACTTTTTCGTAGACGCCGACAATCTGCCAGGTGATGGGAGGGCCAAGATTCGTCACGCCCGGAATGAGTTGCTCGACGGAAATACGCTGAGTGAGCGGATCTACGTTGGGGAAATAGCGCTTTACGAACTCAGAGCTGACGATGGCAACCGGCATGCCGCCAGCGACATCGTGATCCGTGAATTCGCGGCCGCGCGAGATGGGAATCCCGAACGTCCGGAAATATCCCGTGGAAACCATGCTAAAACCGGCGCCGGGGCGTTGAGAAGGATCGGCGACCTCTTTGCCGACGATTTGAAAGGGCATGCCAAAGTTGGTGCCTTCCACGGGCATGCCTGTGGAGACCGATGCGCTGGAAACGCCGGGGAGGGTTTGAACGCGTTCGAGCAATTGCCGGTAAAAGGCGGTGATGGCGTCGGCATTGGGTAGCCGCTCCGTAGGCATCGGCAGGCTGATGGTCAAGAGATGATCGGTCTTGAAGCCCATATTGACGTGAGTCAGTTTCCAGAAGCTGTGAATGGCGAGGCCGGCGGCGCCGAGAAGCGTCAGCGCAAGAGCAAACTCGACGAGAACGAGAGCCTGCCGCACACGGTGGCGGCGGGCGCCGGAACCGCCGCGGCCGCCTTCCTTGAGCGTGTCATTCAGATTGAGATGCATGGCTTGGAACGCGGGGGCGCATCCGAAAAGAACTCCGCAGAAGACAGCTGTTCCGAGGGTGAAAAGCAGGACCGGGATATTCAGAGCCACGTCTGCTTCGGAAGGAAGGGTAAAGGGCGGCATCAAGGCAATAATCAGCTTGAGGAATCCCCAGGCGAGGCCGACGCCAAGCGCGCCGCCGATTGCGCCAAGAGCCACGCTTTCGGTTAGGAATTGGCGGAAAAGCTGCCAGCGCGAGGCGCCAAGCGCTCCGCGGACAGCGACTTCCCGCTGGCGCGCAGTTCCGCGAGCAAGAAGAAGATTGGCGACGTTGGCGCATGCGATTAGGAGAACAAAAGCCACGGCGCCCAATAGAATCCAGAGAGCGCGAATCGTATCGCGATTCAGGAAGTCGTTTTGCAGCGGCTCGACGCTGGCGCTCCAGCCCTGGTCGGACTTGGGGTAGACCTCGGCGATGTGCGCTGTGACGGACTTCATGTTTTCATTGGCCTGCGCGATGGTGACGCCCGGCTTCATGCGCGCCATGACCAGGAGCCAGTGAAAATCGTGATTTATCTGGTTGGGCTTAAAAGCGAGCGGGATGTAGAGTTGGCTTTGGACCCGGTCGGTTGCGCCGGGGGCGAGCACACCGACAACGGAATATTCTTCGCCATCCATGCGAACTTGTTTGCCAACGATTTCGAGATCGGCCCCAAAGCGATTTTTCCAGAGTTTGTAAGTGAGAATGACCTCATGATCGCGGCCGACCTGGCCCTCCTCCGGCAGAAATTCGCGGCCAAGAAGGAGTGGCTGGCCGAGGACGCTCAGAAATCCCGGAGTGCACGGCTCAGCCTGGACCTGCTCCGGATGATTCGAAACGGAGAGACTCATCTGGCGGCCAGACCAGGCGGCCATTGATTCGAACACGGAGCTTTGCTGCTTCCAATCGAGAAAGTCTCCAGCGGAGGCGACGTTGCGATGGCCGCGGACGTGAGACCAGATCATGACGATGCGGTCGGGCTGGTGGTAGGGAAGGGGAGCAAGCAAGGTGGCGTAGACGACGCTGAAAATGGCGGTATTGGCGCCAATGCCGAGCGCCAGCGCCAGGACGGCGACTGAGGTGAAACCAGGATTTTTCCAGAGAAGGCGCAAGCCGAAGAGCAGGTCCCGCCAGAGATTGCGCACACAGGCCTCCCTAAGATCCTCTAACTCTGTATAGACGAAAGAATTTCAATTTGGTTCCCGAGGGAGGAAAGTGGAGCTAACAAATTATGCGAGGATAAGCACTCGCAGCGGGTGATTAGGCAGGCTCCGCCGTTGGATTGGGCAGTGCGCGCGGGACTGGCGGGGCTGCGAGGTTACTGTGCGGAGTCGTCGAACTCCTTCATCCAATTCTTGCCTTTGAGGACTTCGCGAGGCCGCGTGCCATCCGGCGGGCCGACAATGCCGTCCTTTTCCATGATGTCGATCAAATGAGCGGCGCGCCCGTAGCCGATGCGTAAGCGGCGCTGCAAGGTTGAAGTGGAGGCGCGGCCCATTTCGCAAACGACGCGGACTGCATCCTGATAGAGGTCGTCGTCCACATCGCCGTCCACTGCTTCGCCGTCACCATCCGCGGAGGAGGAGCCTCCGTTCGCGCTCGCCTTGCCATTTTCATCCTTGGGAGTTTCGAGCAACTGCTCGTTGTATTTGGCCAGCGCTTGCTCGCGCCAGAAGTCGCAAACGGAGGTGATTTCGTCTTCAGAGACGAGCGGCCCATGAATGCGGTGCAGCCTTGCGGAGCCGGCGGGGAGATAGAGCATGTCGCCTTTGCCCAGCAGGGATTCCGCACCGTTCGAATCGAGAATCGTGCGCGAGTCCACCTTGCTCGCCACGCGGAACGAGATGCGGGCAGGGAAGTTCGCTTTGATCAAACCGGTGATGACGTCCACGGAAGGACGCTGCGTGGCGAGAATAAGATGAATGCCGACGGCGCGGGCCATTTGCGCGAGCCGCGTGATGGACTCCTCGACGTTGTTGGTGTCCACCATCATGAGGTCGGCGAGTTCATCAATGACAATCACAAGGTAAGGCAGCGGCTTGTGCTCGCTTTCCTCCACGTGTTCGAAAAGGGAGAGCGATTGTTGCTTCTGAAAAGTGCGATTGTACTGATCAATATTGCGGACGCCGCGCTGCGCCAGTAGCTTCAAGCGCTTTTCCATTTCTTTGGTGGCGTTGCGCAGAACGTTCGAAGCGATCTTGGGATCGGTAACGACAGGTGCGAGAAGATGCGGAATGTTTTCGTACAGGTTGAGTTCGAGGCGCTTGGGGTCCACGAGAACCATTTTCACTTCGTCCGGACTGGCTTTATACAAGATGGACATCATGAGCGAGTTGATGAAGACGCTCTTTCCGGTGCCAGTCGAGCCGGCGATTAGAAGATGAGGCATGGCCGCCAGGTCAGTAACGCGGATGCGGCCGTGAAGGTCGCGGCCCATTGCGAGCGTCAGCTTGCTGGAAGAATTGGTGAACTCCTGCGCCTCGATGATTTCGCGCAGCGCGATGGTTTGCCGGGTGATATTGGGAACTTCGATGCCGATAGTGGATTTGCCGGGGATGCGCTCGATCAAAATGGATTCCGCCTGGAGGGCGAGGCACAAGTCTTCTGTCAAGCCGATGATGCGGCTGTATTTGATTCCGGCTTCAGGCTTGAATTCAAACGTGGTGACAACCGGGCCGGGATTGATCTGCGTGACGCGGCCCTGGATATCGAACTCCATGCACTTCGCCTCGATGGCGCGCGCACGGTCTTTCAGTTCGTCCTCGTCAAGCTTGTGACTTCGTTCGCCCTCGCGAAGCAGGGAAGGCGAAGGAAGTTTGTAGTTGGGGTTTCCCTTGGAGATTTTCGGTTCGGCAGATTTTTTGGCCGGAGTCTTTTCCGGCCCGAAGAACACGATAGGCTCCTTGCGGCGCGGCGAGGCGCTCTTTTTGCCGGAGTCTTCCGATTCTTCTTCGAAAACGTCGCTTTCGTCTGCGAGCTGAATCGATTTTGAAGCATCCGCCGTCGCGGAGCCGCTGCCAAAGGACTGCTGCGCGACCGGCTTTCGCCCGGAAACGCGCGTTTCCTCTAGCCGTCGGCGCATGCGTTCTTGTTCGCGGTCGTCGCGCCAGGAATGCCAGCGCGCTGCGGCCTTTTGGAGAACGCCAAGTTTTTCGACGCGGCCGATGGGGCCGTTTGGTCCGCTAGCCCACGCGTGCGCTCCCGAGAAAGAAAACCGGGTGGTCATGAAGACGGCGACGATGAGCAGCGCGGGCGCGACGAGGTAGGCGCCACGATTCAAGCTGGCCAGCAAGCCGTTCGAAACGAGCCCGCCGACAAGTCCGCCAGGTGGCACCGCGCCTCGAACAGAGGGAATGAACGTAAGCAGCGAGAGAAGCGCCGGCAGCGAGAGAAGCAGCAATCCGTAGCCGGCGAGCGTAGCGGCCTGCGAATCAATGGCGCGGCTGCGAAACCACCGCCATCCAAGCACGAGAAACGCAGCGGGCAAGAGGAACGCCGCGAATCCAAAGACCTGGAATAGCAAGTCGGACGTGTACGCCCCGACGGGACCGATCCAATTTCTGGCCGGGCCGCCATCGGGCGGACCCGCACTTACATTGAACGCGGCATCACGCGGGGAATAGGACAGCAGCGAAAGCGCAATCAACAACGCGAACGTAATGCACAAAAACCCAACCAGTTCATTGAGCCGCTTATTTGCGGTCGGAGTCAGCAAGCGCACGTAGTTCTCCTCAGCGATTGGGGAAGGCTGAGAGCCACCAAGAGCACGCCGGCGCTATCGCGCGCCCATGTGGAGGAACGCCAGAACCAGGATGATGATACCAAAAAACAGGCGATAGATAACAAATGGTTTCAATGTGCGTGTGCGCAAATATTTCAGGAAGAGTGCGATCACCGCGTAGCCTGCCAATCCGGAGACGAGAATGCTGATCAGCAGGGTGGAAGTGGGCAGTTCCAGCCCTCCGGCTTTGTGCATCTTGAGCAATTTTGGCAACTCCATCACGACCGCACCCGCAATGGCGGGCACGGACAAGATGAAGGAAAAGCGTGTGGCCGCTTCGCGATTGAGGCGGCGGAACAAGCCCGCTGTGATCGTGATGCCGGAGCGGGACACGCCCGGCCATAGCGCAAGCGCTTGAGCGGTTCCGATGGTCAGCGCGTCCGTGAGGTTGGATTCCTCTTCTTTCCGCGTCAAATCAGTTTTCGAATCGGCCCACCACATCAACAACGCGATCAACACCATGGAAACGCCGATGATCGCAGGCAGCCGCAGCTTATCCTCGATTTGATGATGAAACAGCACGCCAGCCAGACCCGCGGGAATGGTTCCGATGATGAGATACCAGAACAATTTTCGATTGTGGGCGTGCTCTTCTGGAGCAGCGCTGGCCGGATAATTGACGCCGAAGCCGCACAAGATAAGCGTGAGCCAGTCCTTGAAGAAATAAAGAACCAGGGCGAGAAGCGTTCCGGCGTGGAGCGCGACGTCGAATGCCAGACCGGGATCGGGCCATCGCATTAGCCACGGGAAAATGATCAAATGCGCCGTGCTGCTCACCGGCAAAAATTCAGTCAACGCCTGCACGAGGGCGAGAATAATCGCGTGAAACAGGGACATGTGGGTGTTTTTCCTTTTTCTTGTGGAATCGCTGGATCAGTCGTGGCAGCCCTCGCTTGCATTTTCGTGGGGCATTGTTTTGACCAGGACCTCGCCGCGCCTATGGCCGCCGTTCTTTTTCCAAGGCCAATGGTTTCCCCGGCAGTCGCTTGCGCATTTCGTACGCATCCAGCTTGCTCAGATAGTAGCGCTTCAAGACCGCTTCCTCACGATAGCCGTGCCTTCGCCAGAAGGCAACCGCGGCTTCATTCTCAATTGCTGTTTCCAGCAAAACGGTATGAACTCCTCGCAGTGCGAGATTCGACTCGCTCTCATCCAGAAGCTTCGTTCCAACGCCTTGCCGCCGATGCGCTTCCGCCACATCCAGCGTGATGATGTGCGCCAATGGAGGGTTCTCCTCCGTCAAAATGAATCCAGCAATCTGCTCGCCATCGGCGGCCACAAGGCATTCCGCGCTGGGCAGCGACAAAAAATACTTGAGCGTGGTCTTCGAATAAGAAATGCCAGCAGGAAAGCAGGATTTATCCAACCGGTGGAGCACCGCAAAATCATGCGGTTCGAACGAGCGCAGGGTAACCGCCATCCGGCGATTCTACGCTTGCAGCCTGAAAAAGCGCAGGTGAGCAGCACTGCTGCGCCTGATGCACAAAAAAAGGGGCACGGCTTCCCGCGCCCCCTGCTAAAAAATGCGAAGCGGTCTTGTCAGAGCTTGACTGTCACCGTTTTCACTTCGGTGTAGTTCGCCAGCCCGTATTCGCCAAGCTCGCGTCCGATGCCGGATTGCTTGAATCCGCCAAACGGCGCGCCCGCGTCGAACACGTCATAACAATTCACCCACACTGTTCCCGCGCGAACGCTGTCCGCAATCGCGTGAGCCTTGGTGATGTCTTTCGTCCACACGGCAGCCGCTAGGCCATACGCACTCTTGTTGGCGCGCTCCGCGACTTCCTCCACGGTCTTGAACTTCAGAATGGACATGACCGGCCCAAAGATTTCTTCCTTGGCAATGGTCATCTCATCGGTGACGTCAGCGAAGACAGTCGGCTCAATGAAATAGCCTTTCTCGCCAACGCGGCCGCCGCCCGCCACGAGCTTGGCTTTTTCCTTTTTGCCCTTCTCGATGTAACCCATCACCTTGTTGAACTGGTCTTGATCCACTTGCGGGCCCTGTTCCGTCTTCTTGTCAAACGGGTTGCCGACCGTCCGCTTTTTCGCGCGTGCGGCGCTTCGTTCGACGAACTCGTCGTAGGCCTTGTCTTCGACAAATAGGCGCGAGCCGGCGCAGCAGCACTGCCCCTGGTTGAAGAAGAGCGCGAAGTGCGCGCCCTCGATGGCATCGTCCATGTTTGCGTCCGCGAAAACGATGTTGGGGCTCTTGCCGCCCAACTCCAGCGTGACTCGCTTCAGGTTCGTGTCCGCTGCGGCGCGCATGATCAGATGGCCTACTTCCGTCGAGCCGGTGAACGCCACCTTGTCAACGTCCATATGCCGGGCAATCGCGCCGCCCGCGGTCGGGCCGTAACCCGGTAGGATGTTCACGACGCCTTCTGGGAAACCGGCCTCAAGAATCAGTTCGCCGACGCGCAGAGCGGAAAGCGGAGTCTGCTCCGCAGGCTTCAGCACGACGGTGCAGCCGGTAGCGAGCGCCGGTCCCAGCTTCCACGCCTGCATAAGCAGCGGGAAATTCCAGGGAATAATCTGGCCGACAACTCCGACGGGCTCGTGCTTTGTGTAACAGAAATAATTGCCGTTCACTGGAATTGTCTTACCTTGAATCTTGTCTGCCCATCCGGCGTAGTAGCGGTAGCACGCGACCGTTAGAGGCAGGTCCGCGGCGCGCGCAACGTGATAGGGTTTCCCGTTATCCAGCGATTCGAGCTGGGCGAGTTCGTCCGCGTGCTTTTCGACCAGATCCGCGAGCCGGTTCAGCATCGCGCCGCGCTGCGAGGCAGTCATTTTTCTGCGCCAGGGGCCGGTCTCAAATGCCGCGCGCGCCGCGATCACCGCCCGGTCCACGTCCACCGCGTCGGCTTCCTGGACCTGAGTGATGATGTCGCCAGTGGCGGGGTTGAGCGTGGGGAATGTCTTCCCGGATGCGCTGTTCACCCATTTGCCGTTGATGAGGAGCTGCGTCGCTCTCACCTTGACGCTTGGTTCTATCGCTGTAGTAGCAGTTGCCATGAAATCCTCCCTCTGAAAATCCTCGCGGCACGTCGAACCACAGCAAAAGTGCGGCCACGGCCACGATTCCGTTGCTTTATCAGCCGTCGCTCGACGGTCGAGGGAACGCGCGTGCGCTGGTTAGGAAGGCAGGGCGGAACCCCTCCGGCCCTGTAAGCACACAGGCGAGCTTCCCAGGGAAGAGGGTATACCCATGAAGCGTGGCAGGCAAGCTACCCCGGAAAGCTCTGCCGGGAAGAACGAGGGGCTTCGCGAAAGCAGCCAGGAATTCCTGCTCGCTGAAAACCCTGGCGTAACCTTTGGTCCCCCTCAACGGTTATAGTTGCAGAGCTATGGCCGTTGTCCGACGTCCGGCACGCAAGCCCCCGTCGCCGCAAGGCGGAGACGAGCGTTTGCTTGTCGAAGCCGCGCAGGCTGACCCCTCGAAATTCGACGCTCTTTACGAGCTTCATTTCGAGCGTATCTACTTTTTTATCGTCGGCCGCGTCCGTGACCGCTCCATCGCCGAGGATCTTACGTCCGAAGTTTTTCACAAGGCGCTTGCCAATCTTTCCAGCTATGAGTGGCGCGGCACGCCGTTCGGCGCGTGGCTCTTCCGCATCGCTTCGAACGCGATCGCCGACCAGCACAAACGCGCAGGTCGCGAGCAGCCTGCTGGCGAAGATGAGCTCAAAGAACACGAGGCGCAGACGATTTCCCGCAAAGAGTTGGAACAGGTCGAACTCCAGGCCAATCTCGCCGGCTTGGTAGAAAAGCTGCCCGCAGTTCAGCGGCAGGTAGTTCGCGAACGTTTCCTGGAGGAGCGCAGCATCAAGGAGATTGCCAAGCGACTGAAAAAGTCCGAGGGCGCCATCAAACAATTGCAGTTCCGAGCCCTCCAGACTCTCCGCGAACATGTGGGAGGCCGACATGCCTAAGCGCTCTCCCGCGGAACAACTCGATCTCGCGATCAATAGCGTGCTGGCGCGCACCGGCGCCCGCCACGCAGCCAGCCCGGGCGCGACGACTGCTCAGCTTGTGAAGCTGGTGCGCCCGCTGCGCGATCTGCCGCGACCGGAGTTCAAGGCCCGTCTCAAGTCCGAATTACAAAGGAGAATCTCGATGAAGGAAGCAGTCGCACCATCCACGAAACCCGAACCGCCGCAGCCTCGCGCTTTCCGGCGGCCAAACTTCCCGAACATCGCTCCGTATTTTCTTGTTCCGGGCGCCGCGAAATTCATTGATTTCCTGGTCGCTGCGTTCGAGGGAAGGGAGCAAATTCGCGTGCCGAATCCGGATGGCTCGATCATGCACGCGGCAGTGGCGATCGGGAATTCGGTCATCGAACTCGGCGATGCCAACGCGCAATACCCACAGCGCGTTATGACCACGCACCTGTATGTGCCGGATGCCGATGCCACATACGCGCGCGCGCTCGCCGCCGGAGCTACTTCGGTGTATGCGCCGACGGACGAGCATCCCTCCGGAGACCGCTGGGGCGAAGCCAAGGATATGTTCGGCAACACCTGGTATATCGCCACGCGCCGAAGTGAGTTGCGGAGCGAGAAATCGCGCAGCGCTGCGGAGGAACCGCTCGCCGGGGCCGAGGCGGGCATATCCGTTCAGCCATATCTCCACTTACTTGACGCGGCAAAAATGATTCCGTTCATCGAAGCCGCGCTGGGGGCGCAGGCGACCGGTGTTCACACCACGCCCGACGGTGTCGTGCTCCACGCTACGATTGAAATTGCGGGAGCGACGTTCGAAATAGACGAAGCGCGGCCCGGCGCTGAGCCGACTAAATCGTACTTGCACGCGTACGTTCCCGACACAGACGCGCTGTACGCGAGAGCGGTCGCGGCGGGAGCAAAGGGCGTGACGCCGCCGTACACGGCTCCTTACGGCGAACGCTCTGCCTCAATCGAGGATCCCTTTGGGAATACGTGGTTCCTGGCCACGTTCCTCGGAGAGCGTGGGGCGTAAGTCAAAATCGGAATTGAGTCGGCGTACTGGAAGTTGGCAAGCGAACTGGTATGCAAGGACGCGCGCGATGCGCAGAATCAGCAGCGTCGCGCAGCCCACTCTGGGCCTTTTTGATGAGGCACACTGACTGAAAACTCTGCAGCGCTGCGAGCGTGTCCTCGTCCGTCCCTCAACTCACGGCGATTTCTGTTTTACAAATCACGCCATCTTGCCTAGTATCCGTTCGCCATTCCGGCAACGGAGTTTTTCATGAGATGCAAATTTACAGTTTCTCTGTACTGGCTCTTCGCGGCAATTTCCTTTGCGATCGCTGCAGTTCCCGCGCCCGCTCAGGCGCCCGCGAATCGCCCCGCCTCACAGACGGAGGGCGCTCTCGTCAAACCGGATGCAGTAGGATTTTCTTCCGAGCGCCTCGAACGCCTTCACGCCCTGATGCAGCAGGAAGTTGACCAGAAGCAACTCCCCGGCATCGTCACGCTGCTCGCCCGCCACGGAAAGATTATTGATTACCGCACCTACGGCGTGCGCGATTTTTCCACCGGCGCGCCGATGACCAAAGACACGATTTTCCGCGCATTTTCCATGACCAAGCCCGTCACCGGCGTAGCCATGATGATTCTCTACGAGCAGGGCAAATGGCTCCCCAGCGATCCAATTTCGAAATTCATTCCGGAGTTCGCCCACTTGAAAGTCTGCAAGGGCGTGGATGCCGCCGGGAACATGATTCTGGAAGAGCCCGTCCATCCGCCGACAATGCAGGAGCTCATGACGCACACCGCCGGATTTGTTTATGGCTACTTCGGAAATACCCCGGTGGATGCGGAATACAAAAAGCTCGGAGTCATGGAATCGAAAACACTACAGGAATTCATCGACAAGCTTGCCAAAATCCCTCTCGCCTATCAGCCCGGCACGCAATGGGTCTACAGCGCTTCGATGGATATTCAGGGCTACATCATCGAAAAACTCTCCGGGCAGTGCCTTCCTGACTTCGCGGAAGAGCATATCTTCAAGCCGCTGGGCATGAAGGACAGCGGGTTTTACGTGCCTGCCGACAAACTTAGCCGCTTCGTCACGCTGTATCGGAGCGATGAAAAGGGCCAGTTGATTGCCGTTCCGCAATACCACCGGGAATTCACCCAGCAGCCGACCATGCCCTCTGGTGGCGGCGGCCTGGTGACCACCGCGGCGGACTACTACCGATTTGCCCAGATGCTGCTGAACGAAGGCGAACTCGACGGCGTTCGCATCCTCTCGCCGGCTGCTGTTCATCTGATGAGCTCGAACCACCTCTCGGAAAAACTTTTGAACGGTGGCTTTGGCATTGGCTTGCAGCAAATGCGGCCCGGCTTGGGATATGGCTACAATTGCGCCGTTGAATTCGATCCAGCCGAAGCCAATCTGCCCGACGGGCGCGGCACCTTTTATTGGGATGGCGCGGCGGGCACGTGGTTCTGGATTGATCCGACGAACGATATTATCTTTGTCGGGATGATTCAGCGCCTGCTTGGGCCAGACAGCCCCAACGTCGAATTTCTGAGCAGGCCGCTGGTCTACCAAGCCCTCCTCAATCCCAAGAAATGAGTTGATGCAACAACCAGGCGGCGAAAGAGACGCGGGGGACAGGATTCATGTATCCTCGCCATTGTTCCGTGCGTCGTACTCGCGACCCGTGGATGCTGCGTCGGCGCTTGGATACTTCGGGGGAATTTTGTTTTGAAACTATCCGGAACTTTGGGAATCCGTCTTTTCTTTCTGTTTTTCCTCGCGGCGATCGCCTTGCCGTTCGAAACCCTTGCGCAAACCGACGAAATACAAGTCTACGACGCGGAAATCGCCGACCCCGGCGTTTTCAATTTAATGATTCACTCGAATTTCACTCCCATTGGCCGCCAGACGCCTTCATTCCCCGGCTCGATCATCTCCAACGACTCTTTCAATGGCACGGCGGAGTGGGCCTACGGCGTTACTCCTTGGTTCGAACAAGGCCTTTATCTGCCCGTCTACAGTCTCCACTCCACGAATCAGGGCGCGACCATCAATGGATTCAAGATCCGCGAACTGTTCGTCAGACCTCACGCCGATGACCGCAGATTTTTCTACGGCTTGAACTTCGAGTTCAGCGTGAACGCGCTTTACTGGGAATCGCGCCGAATCACCTCCGAATTTCGCCCCATCGTCGGCGTTCACCTGCACCATTGGGATCTCATCTACAACCCGATTCTGGACACCGATTACACCGGCGGCCTGAAAGGTCTCGAATACAATCCCGGCGGCCGCATCGCTTACAACTTGAACCACACGTGGGCTGTGGCTGCCGAAGAATACGATGGCTTTGGCCCCTTGCGCGGCTTTCTGCCGCACAACCAGCAGTTTCACGAAACTTGGGCTGTGTTCGATCGCAAAGGCGGGTTTGTGGATGTCGAAGCGGGCGTTGGCATGGGCTGGAGCGGCGGCGCGGACCGCCTCACACTAAAACTCATGCTCTCGCGCGACCTCAATCATCGAACATCTCACTGAGAACCGAATGGCCCCGGCTATCGCGGCTAGTTCGAAACGGCCGGCTTTGCTTTTGCCAATAAACCTCGGACCGCTTGTGGAGGCGTGAAAACCGAAGGATCTACGTCGTTGAACGTCACGCTCGTAAAGTGCAAAATCTGCGCGACGCTCCAATTCCCATCCTTCGATTTGAATTTCACAGTCTGCGTGGTGGGCACGAGCACGCCATCCGCCTTTTTGTAATCCGAGAAAATTTCGTGTGTCGGACCGTAGCCACTCTCGAATTCATAACCGGCGAGCAGGCCCGTCTCCCGATCGTAAAAATGGTCGTTCACTTTGTCCCAGTTATTGATTCCGTGCAGCCGGTAACAGGGCCGCCCTTCAAATTCCTCGGCACCCGCTGTCTTCATGGACTTGAACCAGGAAAGCTCTGTGAGTGGGTAATAGAAATCCGCGTCCCGCTTCATGGACTCCCGTTCCGTGCCTGAAAACAGTTGTGGGCCCGTGCGCGGATCGAAGCTCCACGCATTCTGGCCGTCAAATCCATTGAGCACGTCGCCCGCGTTGTTGGGCAAAGTGACTCGTTCGAGTCTCTGGTAAGGGGCCGCCGCGAAATAAGTAAATTCCAGCCGGACTTCGCCACTCGCTTTGCGAATTTCCATGTACCCGCGCAGCGTGCTCGATTGATGCCGGCGAATTGCCTCGCGTCCGCCCAGTGCAGCGTCGTAGCGCTGCACGATTTCCTTGGCCGTCGGCAATTGGGTTTGTGTAGCAGGTGCCGCGACGGTTGCGACCGCGACCATCCACAGAAGGGAGGAGTAGGGAAGTCGGCTGCTCATGGATTGGCCTCCACGGAATGATTTTGCGAGCGCAATCTTGCCTTTGATCACAACTGGCAGGACGCTCCAACTCCGCATTCCGTTTCCGATAACCGTCATGCTGCGGCGGCCCTCTCCCTCCTACACTACTTTCCCCCGCGGCCTACGCGTTTAGCGTCGGCGCTGCGCCTGGTTCGGCACCTGTCTTGGTTTGCAGCTTTTTCGCGGGCATCGGCAGCAACATCGAAACCGAGCTGCGATAACTCCGGTAGGACTCACCGTGGAAAGTGATCAGATCTCGCTCTTCCAGTTGGATCGCGACCAGAATGTAGCCCGTGCACATCACCGCGAAGAATAGGTGCCCGCTCGTCATGCGCGGCGCGCTCCAGAATGCAATGAGGAATCCCAAATAAAGCGGATGCCGTACCAACCGGTACGGACCCGGCGTTCGAAACGCTGGAAATTCGTACGCCTCTTTCCTCAGATACTTCCAGACCTGCTTCAGGCCAAACAAATCGAAATGATCGATCAGCACCGTGCAAGTAAAGAGCAGCGCCCAGCCAAACCAGAACAGGCCGTGCAGGACAAGCACCGCCGCGGGAGCCTGTACCGTCCAAATCACCCCCGGCAGCGGCTGCCAGAACTGTACGACGAGAAGCAGCATCACACTCGCCAGCAGCACGTACGTGCTTCGTTCGAACGGCCGCGGCACGAGCTTTGCCCATGCGCGTTTGAAGCCCTGCCGCGCCATCCCGCTATGCTGCACCGCGAACGCTCCCAGCAGCGCCGCGTTGATCAGCAGCGCCCTGCTCAAAGGTGACTGCGCCTCCGGGCTGTCCATCGTCCAAACGAACCAGACCGCACGTAGAAAAACCCCAAGAAAAACCAGGTAGCACAAGACTCCATACAAAAATCCAAGTGTCCGTTTCATCCTCTCCTCCGGCGAAGCTTTTTCCACCACCCATCACCCCTCTTGGGCGAGTTGGGGTAGAATCCCTGCCATTTGGTCGGCTTGCAGTCGGTGCCAAGCCGCCTGGCGCAGGGGAAGGTTGCCTCGCGGGAACTCAAGATGTCTTTGAAAAACGCTGAACTTTTTCTTGTGAAATTCTTGCGGTGCCTATCTTTATGACGCCACAGCGTTTATACCGGTTCGGCCCCTTCGTTCTCGATGCGCAAGAGCGCGTCCTCCTGCGCGAAGGCCAGCCGGTCATCCTCCCTCCCAAAGACCTCGAGATGCTTCTCGTCCTCGTGGAGCGCGCCGGCCACATCCTCGAAAAGGAAGAGCTCCTCCAAAAAGTTTGGCCGGGCGTTTTTGTCGAGGAGGGCAATCTTTCCCGGCGCATTTTTAATCTGCGACAAGTCCTCGGAGACACGGAGGACGGCCGCAATTACATTGAAACTGTTCCAAAGCGTGGCTACCGCTTCGTTGCCGCTTTGCAGGACAACCCTCCACCCCCGGCTTCAGCCCCTGCGCCTTCCGTCGAACTTCGCCGGCCCTCGCCTCCCGAGGCTCCCGCGAAACGCTTCTGGCTCTGGCCCCTCTTGCTCTCAGTGCTGCTCGCTCTGGTGGCCGTTCTTGTCTCCCGCTACTTCTG
The DNA here is from genome assembly GCA_035279745.1 of Candidatus Acidiferrum sp. Taxonomy (GTDB): domain Bacteria; phylum Acidobacteriota; class Terriglobia; order Acidiferrales; family UBA7541; genus Acidiferrum. Next base: position 95,211 of record DATEHE010000025.1, read on the forward strand.
GCCACTGCGCCCTGTTCCCCGCGAAAAACTCATGCTGGCAGTCATGCCATTCGCAAATCTCAGCGGCGTCGAAAGCGAAGATTACTTCGCCGAAGGCCTGACCGAAGAAATGACCGCGCAACTCAGCGAGCTCGAACCAGCCCGCCTCGGCGTCATCGCTCGCACCTCCACTCTGCGCTTCCGCAGCACCAGCGAGTCCGCCCAGCAAATTGGCAAGGAACTCGGCGTGGGTTACCTTCTTGTAGGCAGCGTCCGGCGCGGCGGAGATCGCGTCCGCGTGACCGCTCAATTGATTCAGACGGCCGATCAATCGGATATCTGGGCCGGCTCCTATGAACGCCCGCTCACGGATGTCCTGGAAATCCAGCGGGAGATCGCCGAAAAAATCACGGATTCTCTTTCAATCCAGTTGTTGCCTGGCGACTCGCTGAATCCCCCCGGGGCACGCCTCGATTTCCAGAGCTATGACAAATATTTATTGGGCCAGCATCTTCTTGGCGAGGGCACTCGCGAAAGCGTGAACAAGGCGATTGATTATTTCCAGGATGCGCTCGCGAGAAATCCCAACGACGCGCGCACCTATGAAGCCCTCGCCGAAGCCTACAACGCCTCGCTCACCTATTACAGTTCGCCGAAAGAAGTCATGCCCCGCGCGAAAGCAGCGGCCGAGCGCGCACTTCAGCTCGATCCCAAACTTGCCAGTGCCCACGTCACTTTGGGCAATGTCCATCTTTTGTTTGACTGGGATTGGCCCGCCGCTCTCGAAGAGTACCAGCGCGCTCTCCAGATCAATCCAAACTCCCCTGAGGCGCAGCTGGGTTATGCAAACTATCTCGCCACGCTCGGACACTTTGACGAAGCCATCACGCGCGTGCAGCGGGCTTACCTTTTTGATCCGCTCGCCCTCGAAAGCCGCAACGAAGCTCTTTGGATTTACTATTTCTCCGGTCGCATGCCGGAGACGATCGCGCAAGCGCGCAAAACGATCGAAATCGAACCGCAGGCAGGCCTTCCGTATGCCATTCTCGCAATGTCTTACGCGCAGTTAGGGGATCGTAAGGAGGTCCTCGCTGCCGCTGCAAATGCCGTGGACTTCGCGAACAGCCCGAGCATTCTCACAACCACCGCGTCGGCTCTCGCGCAGATTGGCGAACGCGCTCAGGCTCGCCAAATTCTCGATAAAGCCCTTGCCCAGGCCAAAGATCGCTATGTCTGCCGCTTCCTCGTGGCAACTGCTTATGTCGAAATGGGCGACAAGGAAAAAGCTCTGGAATCCCTGAACGACGGATTCTTGCAGCGCTCGGCTTGAATGCCTTGGATCGGGGTGGATCCCCGATTGAACCCGCTTCGCAGCGATCCTAAATTTCAGGATCTGGTGCGGCGCATCGGCTTGCCGAAAAGCTGATTTGCTCCGCACCAGCTCTCGTCATCCCGCGCTTCGATTGGGAATTTCTCCGCTTCGCTAAAATCTCGCGTCTTTCCCGCGTTCCACTATTTCACTGTAATGTCGTTCTTGATCTTTTCGTACTCGCTCGCGCTTACGATCCGCTTGCTCACCAATTCGTGCTTATCCTTGTACGGCCGTCCCGCCATAATCCGCTTCGCTTCGTGCTTTCCAATCCCCGGCAATCCCGTCAAGTCGTCCTGGTCGGCGGAGTTCAAATCCAGCTTGTTTGTATCGGTATTTTCCCATCCCTCTTTCGCGCCATCCACCGCCGCTTTCACGGCTTTCGCGGCCTGCTCCACCGCCGGCTTTGCCTGCGCCGCTGCCTTTGCCGCTTCGTCATGAATTTGCTTGTCACGTTCCGCCGAATCCCCCTCGCAACCCGCCATCCCAATCACCAGCAGAGCCGTCGCAATCGCCAAAACTGCTCTTCCGCTCCATCGTTTCATGGTTGCCGCTCCTCTACTCTTCTTCTACGCGCGCCGTTTCCCCGTTATTTCTGATTCTTCAAGAATGTCCCTCGCTCCAGTTCCTTGAACGCCTGCTGCAGCTCCGCCTGCGTGTTCATCACGATCGGGCCATACCACGCCACCGGCTCTTCCAGCGGTTTGCCCGAGACCAGCAGAAAACGGATCCCGTCCTCTCCCGCTTGCACGACAACTTCATCCCCTCGATCGAAAAGCACCAGCGAACGGTTATCCGCCTCCGTGGGCGGCGTCGTGTCCAGCCAGCCCACTCCCTCCGTCGGCACTGCCAGCGGCTCGGACGCATTGCAGAATTTCCCCGATCCTCCAAACACATACGCGAACGCGTGCCGCGTCGTTCCCACCGGCAACATTTTTCTCCGCCCGGGCGCAACCGAAATGTCCAGATAAACGGGATCCGCCGCGATGCCGTCCACCGGGCCCTTCTTCCCCCAAAAACTCCCGCAAACCACCCGCACGTGCGTCCCATCGTCGTCCGTGATTTGCGGAATCTCTCCGGATTTAACTTCCTGATAGCGCGGCGCGGTCATCTTCATGGCCGACGGCAGGTTTGCCCACAATTGGAATCCGTGCATCCGCCCGGCAGTGTCTCCCTTCGGCATTTCCTGGTGAATTATGCCGCTTCCCGCGGTCATCCATTGCACGTCGCCCGAAGCGATTTCGCCGTGGTTGCCCATGCTGTCGCCGTGCGCCACCGTCCCCGCAAGCACGTAGGTGATTGTCTCGATCCCTCGATGCGGATGCCAGGGAAAGCCCGCCAGATAATCTTCCGGCACTTCATTGCGGAAATCGTCGAGCAAAAGGAAGGGATCGAAGTCCGTCGTATTTCCAAATCCAAATGCGCGTCGCAGGTGAACTCCCGCGCCCTCCACGGTCGGCTTCGATTTGATCAGTCGTTTGATCGGCCGAATGGACATTCATCCCTCCCGCGGCTTTCTCTACCGCTTCTCTCTTCGCCGCCGCTCAGTTCTCTCCATAAACCGGCACGCTTGCCCCCGAAATCAATTTTGCATCCTCGCTGCAAAGATACAAGATCACTCGCGCAATCTCTTCCGGCTTTGGCCAGCTCGCGAATTTCGCTTTGGGCATGGCTTTGCGATTCGCCGGCGTGTCAATGATGCTCGGTAAAATCGAATTGGCGCGCACTCCCGTGCCTTTCAAGTCCGCCGCCAGCGAATCGATCATCGCTACCGCCGCTGCCTTCGATGCGCAATAAGCCGATGCGCCCGCAGCATGTTCCACTGCCGCTTTCGACGCTACGTTCACGATCGCTCCGCTCCGTTGCTTCACCATCGCTCGCGCAGCTTCTCGCGCCAGCATAAATCCCGCTCGCAAATTCAATTGAAGTTGTTGCTCGAATACTTTCGTTTCCAGATCCCAGAGAGGGATGCCTCCCGCGTAGCCGCCCACCGCATTCACCAGGCAATCCAACCGCCCGTTCCGCTCGACAATCCCCGCAATCAACTTCGCAACGACCGCCTCGTCTGTCACGTCCGTTTGGAATCCTTCCAGCGTCGCGCCTTCGGATTGAACCAGCGTCTTGCTTACGGATTTTTTCAGATCATCGAGCTCATTGGGATGCCGGAAGGTTACAGTAACGCGCGCGCCCGCTTCGAGGAACGCTAAGCTCACGGCCCGCCCCAGCCCTCCAGTGCCGCCCGCCACCAATACTGTCTTCCCGGCAAAGCCAGCCGCTCCATTCTCGCCGCTCATGCCCACATCTTCTTATGTTCGGCGGTTGGCATTCAACCGTTCTTTAGGTCCGCTACGGGTGGCGCTCGATTTGCACCGCGGCAAACGACAGGAGGCTTTGCAGTGCCTTCCTCTCGCGGACTTCCTGTTTAGTCGCGCGAATGCGCCACCTCCCTCAGCGCTGCCTTCGCCACCTCAGTGCGGACGCCCTTGCTGCCTGCTGGATTGTCTCGGCGCTTGGCGGTTCTGGTTCGAACGCGCCTCCGGAGGTCGCCGCTGCACCATCGGTCGAGATTGCGGCCGGTAGTTCCTCGTGTTGCGCTGCTGTGGATTGTAGGCGCGTTGCGGCGGCGGGAAATTCGCGCGCTGCCGTTGTTGGATTTGCGGCGATTGTCGGATCTGCTGCCGTTGTTGCATTTGCTGTCGTTGTCGCATCTGTTGCTGTTGGTAGATCTGCTGTCGCTGGAAGGGCTGGTTTTGCCGTTGTTGCCGCGCAAACGTCCTGTTATTCGGCTGCGAATAGCGCGGCCTCGCCTCTATGTTGTTCGCTCTGGCCGGTGCAATCCGGTGGGACGCGGGGGTAAAACGCGGCTGGGAGTTTCTCGCGTTATTTTCCAACCGGCTGTTGCTTCTCTGCGCCGGAAAATTCCGCTGTGCCGATTGCGCTTGCCGGCTGGCTGGGCGTTCGTAAAACGATCCGCCCGCTCGTGCGCGCATCACGCCCGAACCTCGAAACTCGCCCGGCCGTTGCGTCGCCGCAATTGCCGGCGCTCCGTGGTTGAAAGACGCGCGAAGCTCGCGATTTCCTCGCGCGTTATTGATCTGCCTGGTTTGCGCCGCCACTAGGCCTATGTGCCGTTGATTTGCCGCGCCTCGTTCCTCTGTCGTCGGCCGCGCAACCACGCCGCCGTTTCCGCCGTTGTAACTCACTCGGCTGACGTGTGCCGTCTCATGAATCGCCGGCGCGTTGTAATAGTTGTGGACGATCGAGACATTCACGTTGCTCACTTCGCGGTTGTAATAGAAATGGTCGTGGTCCCATCGCCCGCCGTCGTACCCGTGACCGAAATACCCGAAGCCGTAATCAATTCCGCCATAAAATCCCACCGCTGGCCCCCAGTATCCCGTCGTGAAAAAGTACCCGCTCGGACCCCAGCCCCAATAGCCCGGCGTCCACAGCAATCCAGGCTCGGGCGGAAGCACCCACGTGCCCGGCACCCAGTAGTAGTCGTCGAAATCTTCGTCCCACGCCCAGTATCCCGGTGTCCAAAGATAGCCTTCGCCAGGACAAACTGGCTGCGCGTAAATCGGAAGCACCGGCGGGCCAAAACTTACGAAGACGGATACGTGGGCCGCAGCGCGGCTCGGGGCCAGCAGTAAAAGCAGCCCCGCTGCCATCACCAACCCAAACAAGCGAATCGAACTGAGAGAACCATTTCTCATCACGACTCTCTTTCCGCGAAACTCTCAGGCTTCAAGGTGTGTTTTGTTTTAGGCCGCAGGCTTGTGGCTGGTGAAGTCTCAACTGTGGCCTTTGGGCTGCCCCAACGCCTGTACGAATCGCTCTCAGGCGGAGATGTATCGCTAACTATCTCCACCCGCTCTCCACATTAATTAGATTCGGTTCACCGCGCGATGGATGTAGGGACGACTTGCGGCTGATGTAATTGTCTGTGAGCGGAGCGCCAGACTTGTTTTAGAGAATTCGCGAACTTAAATCTCGAGAATGACGGGCAGAATCAGCGGCCGCTTCGAGGTCTGCTTGTTGATATACCGCTTCAGGTCCACGCGGATCTTTTCCTTGATGACGCTCCAGTCCGATTTTTCCTCGGCGTTCGATTGCTCCACCGTCTTCAGCACCACGCTGCGCGCTCCCGCCATCAGCTCGTGCCCGTTATCGCTGAAGAGCCCGCGCGTCACGATCTCCGGCTGCGATTCCATTTTCCCGGTGTGCTTGTCAATCGCGATGATCGGCACGACCACGCCATCCTCCGATAGATGCTTGCGGTCGCGAATCACCACTTCCTCGATCTCTTCCAGCGATCCCGAATCCACGCACACCCGCCCCGCCGTTACGGGGTCTCGCCGCCGCACTCCATCCTGCGTGAATTCGATGCACTTGCCGTTTTCCAGCAGGAGAATTTCGCCCGATACCGCGCCGAGTTGATGCGCCAGCGCCGCGTGCCGGAACAGATGCCGGTATTCTCCATGAACGGGAATGAAATATTTCGGCTTCACCAGTTGCAGCACCAACTTCTGTTCTTCCTGGCTCGCGTGCCCGGAAACGTGAATTGTTCCCCCGGAATTGTCGTAGTAAACCAGTGCACGCCGCCGGAACATGTGATCCAGCATCCGGAAAATGGCTTTTTCATTGCCGGGAATGATGCGCGCGGAAAGAATCACGGAATCGTTTTCGTCAACGGAAACGAAGCGATGATTGTCCACCGCAATGCGCGAAAGCGAGGACATCGGCTCCGCTTGGCTGCCGCTCGCCAGCACTATCAATCGCTTCGGATCATACGAGCGAATGTCCTGCGCTCGCACGACCATCCCGTCGGGAATTTGCAACACGGCCAGCGAATGCGCGATCTCCACGTTGTCCACCATGCTTCGCCCGACGAACGCCACTTTTCGCCCGACGCGGCCGGCGATATCAATCACTTGCTGGATGCGGTGGATGGACGATGCAAAGCAGGACAGAATGACTCGCCGCGGCGCGGATCGGCACAACTCTTCGATTCGCGGCACAACCGCCCGTTCCGAGGGCGTGAAGCCCGGCCGCTCCACATTCGTTGAATCGCTGAAGAGTGCCAGCACGCCTTCATTTCCGTAACGAGCGAACGCGTGCAGGTCGAATCCCGCACCATCCACCGGAGTCTGGTCTATCTTGAAATCGCCCGTATGGATGATGACGCCGAGCGGGGTTCGAATGGCCAGCGCCACGCAATCAATCGTGCTGTGCGTCACCGAAATGAATTCAACTTCGTACGGCCCGATCTCAATCCTCCGTCCCGGTAGCACTTCCCGCAGCGTCGTCGAATCGAGTAGTCCGGCTTCTTCCAATCTCTTTTTCGCTAGCGAAAGCGTGAATCGCGTCCCATACACTGGAACGTTCAAGTCGCGCAAAATATAGGAGAGTGCGCCGATGTGGTCTTCATGTCCGTGCGTCAGCACGATCGCACGCACGTGTTGCCGGTTTTGCTTCAGATAGGTGATGTCCGGAATCACCAGGTCAACGCCGAGCAGTTCCGATTCGGGGAACATCATTCCCGCGTCAATCACCAGGATGTCGTCGCCCAGGCGCAACGCCATCATGTTCATACCGAATTCGCCGAGACCACCGAGAGGAATGGCTAGGAGGGATTGCGCCGTCTTACTCAAATAAATTTTCTCCGGCTTGGCCAGGATTTTCTGCCGCTTGATTCACAATTGGAATCGTATCACAGCGCGGCGAAGCCTGAACTATCGCTCGCCGGGACTGAAGAGGTGCGCGATGAACACGAGAACTACGGCACCCACCGTGGCCGCCGCAAGCGAGTACAGAAATCCTCCGCCGTAGATTTTCAGCTTCATGAAAATCCATCCGCCAATAAATGACCCGACCAGCCCGAGCACGATGTCCGCGATGCATCCAAATCCGCGTCCGCGCGCCAGCTTTCCCGCCAGCCAACCGGCGATCAAACCGATGATCAGCCAGTACCAGAAGCCGTGCGGAAGATAGACCTCAATGCCGCGGTCGGTCGCCGCGGAAAATAGATAGGGAAGGGCGTGCATTCAGCCTCCGAAATACAATTTGTCTTTGTGCTTCCAACCCACTTGGGGTGGCGAACTGGGTGAACCGCCAGATTCTAGCAGAAACTTCGCCGGCCTCTCTCGCCGGTTCAATTCGGCTCCAGGCGATCCCCTCCGTCCCGTGCCATCCTCGTTTTCTCCCGCGTTTTCTCCCGCGCGGCTTCTCCCACGCGGTTTCCCCAGCGCGCGCTTCTTGAAAAGTGCGGCTTACGCTTCTGGCGTTCTCGCCAGCCCAAGTCGCCTCCTAGCCCTCCATTCAGAGCGAGCCCCCACAGTGAACTTAACTCCTTTATCTGCAACACTTACGGGCTGCCATGTAAGTGTTGATTCTAAAAGACTTACAAAAACGCTAAATCCTTTATCAGCAACACTTACAAGAATCGGCGGGGGGCCCTTTTGACACTTCACCCCTTCCCGCCCGCCTCATTTTCCACTCCAGCGAAACCTCCAAGCCCCCGGAATCGTGGCCCAGGCGCACCCGCGATCACGCGCAAGGTTCGAAGTTCGCTGACTACGTCTGCGAAAGAAGGTAGGGGGTTTACAAAATGAGGGGGTAGGGGGTACTACCGGCCGCGCGGCTGCTGCTGCGTCATGCAGTGGATCGTGCCCAGGCCGAGCACAAGGTCGCGGCAGGCGATGCCCACGATTTCGCGGCCGGGGAAAAATTTGGCGAGCTTGTTGAGCGCGATGCGATCGTTCGGATCGTTGAACGTGGGCACGAGCACAATTTTATTTGCGATGTAAAAATTTGCGTACGAAGCGGGCAGGCGCTGTCCATCAAAATAAACGGGCGCGGGCATGGGCAGCGTTTCGACTTGCAGCGCGCGTCCATCCTGATCTTTCATGTTTTTCAGCAAAGCGAGATTTTCCTGGAGCGGAGCGAAGTTCGCGTCGCGAGAATTCTCTTCGATCACGGTGACGACCGTCTTGGAATTCACGAAGCGAGCTAGATCGTCCACGTGGCCGTGCGTATCGTCGCCCGCAATTCCATTGTTCAGCCACAACACGTTCGTGGCTCCAAAATAATTCCGGAACATTTCCGCGTAATCCTCGCGCGTAAAACCGGGATTGCGCTCCTGCGTTTTGCTCAGCAGGCATTCTTCTGTCGTAAGCAGCGTTCCCGCGCCGTTGACGTCAATGCTCCCGCCTTCCAGAACAACGCGCGCACCTTTGTGAACAGGTTGCCAAATCTGCCGCTTCAATTTCTGATTGGCCTTCGCAACGACCAACGCATCTTTTTTGTGATTGCCGTATTTGGCCCAGCCGTTGAATCGCCAATTCGTATACGCGACTTCGCCTTCGGAATTCCTCACGCAAATCGGGCCGGAGTCGCGCATCCAGCCGCGATCGGTCGGAATGCGGAAAAAATCGATGTTGGAGAGAGCTGCTCCGGATTTTTTGAGGATGCTGCGCACGCGTGATTCCGCCGCGATATTCTCCACGAGCAGATAGACGCGCTCGACTTGTGAGAGATGGCGGACAATCTCGGCGAAGGCCCAAGGTATGGGAGCGAATTTCCCGGGCCAGTCGGTCAACTCATGCGGCCAGCCAAGCCACGTCGCTTCGTGCGTTTCCCACTCGGCGGGCATTTTGAAACCGAGAGCGTGCGGACTGCTCTCCTGCAACGACGGCTTCATTCGCCGAGCCAGCGATTGAGAATGGGCTGATAGGCGTCAATGCGCCGGTCGCGGAGAAACGGCCAGTTGCGGCGCGTCTCTTCAGAAACCGCCGGATCGCATTCGACGACGAGAATTTCTTCCTTATCGTTGGAAGCTTCGGAAATCACTTTGCCAAACGGATCGGCGACAAATGAATTGCCCCAGAACTCGAGGCCCGCGTCTCCATTTTGTGGTTTGCCCTCGAAACCGACGCGATTGACCACCGCGACGTAAACGCCGTTGGCGATGGCGTGGGCGCGCTGAATCGTGCGCCAGGCATCGAGCTGCGCCGCGCCGAACTCCGCTTTTTCGTGCGGATGCCAGCCGATGCTGGTCGGATAGAAAATCACTTGCGCGCCGCTAAGCGCGGTCAGGCGCGAGCCTTCGGGATACCACTGGTCCCAGCAAATCTGCACGCCGATGCGGCCGTACGTGGTATCGAAATTGGGAAAGCCAAGATCGCCGGGCGTGAAATAAAACTTTTCGTAATAGAGCGGGTCGTCGGGAATGTGCATCTTCCGGTATTTGCCGCGAAAAGAGCCATCGGCATCGAGCACGGCGCACGTGTTGTGATAGACGCCGGGAGCGCGGCGCTCGAAAAGGGAAACGACGAGCACGACTTTTTTCTCTTTGGCAATTTTCGCGAGCGCATCGGTCGCGGGGCCGGGAACCGGTTCGGCGAGATCGAACTGGCTTGCGTCCTCGACGCGGCAAAAATATTCGGAACGAAACAGCTCATGGAGCGATATGATTTGCGCGCCGCGTGCCGCAGCTTCGCGGATCTTGCCGATGGCGCGTTCCAGGTTTTCGGCGGGATCCTTCGTGCAGCGCATCTGCACGAGGCCAAGAGAAAATTTGTTTGGCATGAATTTTAGTTTATCATGCTCCTAGAAAAATATTTTTCACGGCGTTTTGTTCTTTCCATTGGGGCAAGTTTGTAATATCAATCGTACGCGAAATGGATTTTTGCGGCGGGGTGTGGGATTTCCGGTCGAAAGAGAAGCGGAAGCCAGAGGAATTCGAGGAGAGACGATGGCGAAGCGGCAAACCAAGACGGTCACGGGGCGCGTGCTGCACGATCCGGTGAAGGACAAGCTGCGGCCGATTTTTCCGATTGACCTCTCGAAGTGCCGGACGATCGATGAGCTGGTGCGAGCCATGGGAGACACGGCGTTCACGGGCCGGCAAATCGGCGACGCCGCGGACGTCCTGGAAGCGATGGCGCGCGACAAGGATTGTTTCGTGGTGATGACGCTCTCCGGAGCGCTGACCGTTGGAAAGATGGGACTGATTTTCTGCGATTTGATCGAGAGCGGAGTCGTCAAAGCGATCGTCTCCACAGGCGCGCTGATGGCGCACGGGCTCGTGGAAGCCACGGGGCATTCGCACTTCCGCTACGACGAATCCAAGATGGACGACAAAACTCTTTTTCACGCGGGATATAACCGTGTTTACGATTCGCTCGAGCCCGAAGTCAATCTTGATCACGTCGAAGAGATGATGGATCGGATCTTGAGTGCGTGGGATGCGGAAGAGGCCGTGAGCAGCTGGAAATTACACCACCGCATCGGCGAGGAGTTGCACAAGGAAAACGCGGGGCGCGGAATTTTGAAATCGGCATATGAGCACAACGTTCCGGTGTTTGTGCCGGCCTTCAGCGATTCAGAGCTGGGAATTGATTTTGCTTTGCACAAGATTGCGCGGACGCGGGACAAGCGACCGGCGCTGACGTTCGATTTGTTCGCGGACTTCGAGCGGTTCGCGGACATCATGCTCGGCACAAAGCGGATGGGGGTCTTCACCATCGGCGGAGGAGTGCCGCGAAACTGGACGCAGCAGTTCGGCGTGTACGCGGAATTGCTGGCGCGGCGCGGGTACAAAAAGATTCCTTTGAAGCGCTACAACTACGGAGTGCGGATTTGTCCCGAGCCGGTGAATTGGGGCGGGCTGAGCGGAAGCACGTACACGGAAGCGGTATCGTGGGGAAAGTTTGTGCCGCCGGAAGAGGGCGGAAAGTTCGCGGAAGTATTTGATGATGCGACGGTGGCGTTGCCGCTGGTTGTCGGCGCGGTGCTCAGCCGGATTGGCTATTATAAGGAATAGGAGAGACGGGAAAAGTTTTGAGAAAGAGCGCAACTGCAGAACAGAGCGGTGCCGCATGATTTTCCAACAGTTCTATTTGAACTGCCTCGCACACGCTTCCTACCTGATCGGAGATGAAAGCACTCGCATCGCTGCGGTGATTGATCCACAAAGAGACATCGAGCGGTACCTCGAGTTCGCGGAAAAGAATCAGCTTCAAATCAAGCATGTGATTTTGACGCATTTGCATGCGGACTTTGTGGCGGGGCATTTGGAGTTGCGCGATCGCGTAGGCGCAACAATTTATCTCGGCGCGAAGGCTCAGGCGGAATATTCGTTCAAGCCGCTCGGCGACGGAAGCACGATTGAGTTTGGAAACGTGCGGCTGGAAGCGCTGGAGACTCCGGGGCATACGCCGGAATCGATTTCGATTCTGGTCTACGATCTGGCGGAGAGCGCAAGCCGGCCACACGCTGTGCTGACGGGCGACACTTTGTTTGTGGGCGATGTGGGGCGGCCCGACCTGCGTGCCGCGCTGGGCTGGTCGGCCACGGACTTGGGAAATTTGCTTTTCGATTCGCTGCACTCGAAGTTGCTTCCATTGCCGGACGCGAGCCTGGTTTATCCCGCGCACGGCGCTGGTTCGCTTTGCGGAAAGGCGATCAGCAAGGAAACGGTTTCGACGATCGGAGAGCAGAGGCGAGTGAACTACGCACTGCAGCCGATGTCGAAAGAAGCGTTTGTGGCGATGGTGACGGCGGATCAGCCGGATGCGCCGGCATATTTCACTTATGACGCAGTCTTGAACAGCAGAGAAAGGCCCACGCTCGAGAAGACGCTGGAACGGGAGTTGAAGCCGCTGGGACTGAGCGAAGTTCTCGCCATGCAAAAAGATGGGGCGCAAATTCTGGATACCCGCGAGCCGGAAGAATTTGGTGCGGCGCATCTTTCGGGGAGTATCAACATCGGTTTGGGCGGACAGTACGCGACGTGGGCGGGAACTCTGCTCGATCCGCATAAAACAATCGTGATTATCGCGGATCCGGGGAGGGAAAATGAATCGGCGATTCGCTTGGGGCGAATTGGATTCGATCGCGTAGCGGGATTTTTGAAAAATGGATTGCAGGAACTTGCGGCGCGTCCGGAACTGGTTGTCAGCACGGAGCGCGTGAGCGCGCCGTTTGCCGCAGAGCTAATACGTTCCGCGCAACCGCCGAAAATTGTGGATGTGCGCACGCCGCGGGAACGGGAGCAGAAGTATATCGAAGGCAGCGAGCACATTCCGTTGAGCCGGCTGGCGGAACGCGCAGAGGAATTGCGAGGGAAGGGAAGCGTGCTGGTTTATTGCGCGGGCGGATACCGCTCTTCGATTGCGGCGAGCCTATTGCAAAAACTGGGGTTTGAGAAGGTGAACGAGCTCGCGGGAGGAATCGCGGCGTGGGAAACAGCAAAACTGCCGGTGACACACGCGCCTGCGGCGAATTAAGCATGCGAACAGCAACACAGAAGTAATGGCCGGCGAATGGAAACCTGATTTCGCCCTGAAAAAAAGTAACGGTCAGATTCAGAATTTGGTGAGGTCCACCGGAGTCAAGCCGCTCTGCGAGCAGAAATCCTGATAGCGCTTTAAAAACGTCTGCCAATTTTCGGTGGCGACGGTTCGTCCATTCTCGTCCACAAAATCGAGAGCGCCTTCGATGACGGCAAAGACGATGGTGTCTTCCTTGCCGACCATGCGGGGAGAATGCGTTGAGCCGGAGGTTTCAAAGACGACATCGCCGGGCTCGGAAACCCAGCCTTCATCGTAGGTCCACGCGCCTTGAATGGTGTAGACCACGACGGTGCCGGGATGAAAATGCATTTGCAGGGCAGCGCCGGGATTGGATCGAATAAAAAGAATAATCTGGCCAGAGATGGGATTCAGCTTGATGAGCTTGATGAAGTGGCCTTCGGCCCAGGGAACCCACGGCAAATTCTTGGGATTGGTGTGGCTCGCAAGAGCCTGATGAACGGGATGAGTGCCGGCGGTGCTCACGGGATGCCTCCAGGGCGCGAATCGAAAATCGCACATTCAGTTTGGATGACGGTATGCTTCCGATGGCGCGTAGGGTAGCACAGGCGAAGGGCGGCCTCAGCGAAATTTGCGAAGTGCAGCGCGCGAGCTTGAGGCGGGGAAGAACGGTTTGTTGCGAGAGCAAGCGCGGGATCGCGAAAGAAACCGCGAAGAAAAGTTAGTCGTCTTCGCCGATGAGGATGGCGGCACCGAGGACGGTGGTCCAGAGGCCGCGCTTATCGCCGACGGCGGATTGCGTGACGTTCATGGTGCGGACGATTTTGTTGGAGATGCGGTAGACCTCTTTTTTTTCGTCCCAGGAAAGATCCGGATCGAATTCCACGTTCAAAGTGGTGGCGAGCATTTCGGCGGCGAGCTCTTCGGCATATTCGCCGGCAACTTCCTCGGTTTCGCCGAAGGAGTGATGCTCGGAGAGGTAGCCGTACATAGACTTGTCCGTGGGAAGAGCGAGGCCGATGCTGGCGGCGATGAGGCGATGCGCTTCCTTGGTGGAATTTTCGCTGATGACGGTGAAGGCGACCTGACCGGGCTTGATGTGCTTTAGGCCTTCGCTGCGAGAAATCAGTTTGCAATTGGGAGGAAAGATGGAGGAGACGCGCACGATATTGCAGGCGGCGATGCCTGCGTTCCGAAGGGCGAGCTCAAAGCTCGAAAGTCTTTCCCGGTGTTTACCGACGCCTTTAGTGAGGAAAATCTTCTTCGCTACGAACGCCATAATGCCGGGTTGAGGTGCCTCCGTGATTGGGCTAACAACAAGAAATTTTGTGCTGAGGAAAAATAACAAGAAGGTATTGCAGTGTCAAACTAAATTGCAGGCGGATGCGGACGGAGCCAGGCGGAAAATGAACGGAGTGTGACATAGAGGCGCGGTTCACTCGTCGCGGCAGATGAGCTGAAGAAGTTTTCCGAGCGGTTTGCACAGAGCGAGAATGCGGCCCAGGTCATCGGCCGTAAAATCGGGGCCGGCATCCTTGGGGCTCGAGCCCTTCCGACTCACTTGAATAACGCCCACCACTTTTTCACCGGAGAGAATCGGAGCGCTGATCATTTTCTGGATGAGCTCGGAAGTTTCGCCAGCGATTTTCACGCCCTCGAAGACGGTGGCGTGGCGGATGGAGGCGAAAGTATTGAGAATTTCAGGGCGGCTCTCGCGAGCAGTCTTCGCCGCGATGGCCGACGTGCTGGAAAGGGGAATAAAGCCGACCTGCTTGAGAGATTGAGGCACAAGAAAATGAAGATGGCGCCAGCGGTGGGAAACGCCCATCAGGGCAACTTCGTCGGGCTTGACGTTGAGATTTTTGGCGATGCGCTGGGCGATACTTGTGAGCGAGATTTGCGACGTGGCGGTTGCGTCCGATTCAACGGCGCTGGCAATGCGCTCGAGTTCCGAAGCGAGGCTGAGATTTGCGGACATGGTTAAGTGCGTAAAGAACGAGGAGGCTGCCAGGCAGGAGGGGCCGGGCGGATACCATCCGTCGTTAGCTCCATTAAACGATAAGAAAAGCGAGACGCAAGAAATATTCGAGATTTACGTGCCCGACGAGGAACATGCGAGGAGGTGCAGCAACTTGCATCGCGGTTTCGGCCTACCTATACTGTGGGGGCCGCGAGAACCGAGCCCCCTTCAGGATAAGACGCGGCGGAGAGGGCATGTCCGCAACGGCAACCCAGCCAGAAACCGATTATTTTCTTCGCAAACTTCATTCCTTGACCGGCATCGTCCCCGTGGGGGCGTTTCTGGCGGAACACTTCTGGTCAAACAGCTACGCTCTTGTGGGAATTTCGCAATACGACGCGAAATCGCTGGAGCTGCAAACAATTCCATTCCGGCTGGCGGTCGAGTGGCTGTTCATTTTCCTGCCGATGCTTTACCACGGGGTTTACGGAATCCATATCTGGTGGAAGGGGAAGAACAATCTTTCTTCGTATCCGTGGGTGGGAAACTGGATGTTTACGACGCAGCGATATACGGGGCTGATCGCATTTGCGTATATCGGATGGCATTTATACACGGAACGATGGCTGACGCACGGAAGGTCAACGTACGCGGACGTGGCAAGCCTGGTGCAGAATCCTTGGGCGCTGGCGTTTATGTTCGTCGGAGTGGTGGCGTCGTCGTTTCATTTGGGTGTGGGCATCTGGAATTTTTTGTGCAAGTGGGGACTGGCGGCAACGGAGAGAGCGCAACGAGCGGCGGGCGCGCTGGGAGCAGTGGTGGGAATTACGTTCAGCGTAGTGGGCGTGCTGATCGTGGTGAGCTTCTGGTTGAATTGGCATCCGTTTAATTTTTACTTGAGATGAGACAGCCGAAAATCATCGTGGTGGGCGGCGGCCTGGCCGGTCTGATGGCGACGATTCGCGTCGCGGAAGCGGGCGTGCCGGTGGATTTGTTTTCGATCGTGCCGGTGAAGCGTTCGCATTCGGTTTGCGCACAGGGCGGCATCAACGCGGCAAAAAATCAAAAGGGCGAAGGCGATACAACCTGGAAGCATTTCGACGATACGATCTACGGCGGAGATTTTCTGGCGAATCAGCCGCTGGTGAAGCGCATGTGCGAAGCGGCGCCGGGAATCATTGACCTGCTGGATCGCATGGGAGTGATGTTCAACCGCACGCCGGAAGGATTGCTGGATTACAGGCGGTTTGGCGGGACGCTTTATCACCGGACGGCGTTCGCGGGAGCGACGACGGGACAGCAGTTGCTTTACGCGCTGGACGAACAGGTGCGTCGGCACGAGAGCGAAGGGCAGGTGAAGAAGCACGAAGGGAAGAGCTTTCTATCGGCCGTGCTGGATGAAAATGGAGTGTGCCGGGGAATTTGCGCCATGGACTTGCGGTCCATGGAAGTGAGCACGTATCCGGCGGACGCCGTGATTTTTTGCACGGGAGGAGTCGGAGCGATCTTCGGGCGTTCGACGAACTCGGTAGTATGCACAGGCTCGGCGCAATCGGCGCTTTTCCAGCAGGGAGTGGATTATGCGAACGGCGAATTTATCCAGGTGCATCCGACGGCGATTCCGGGCGAGGACAAACTGCGGTTGATGAGCGAATCGGCGCGCGGCGAGGGTGGACGCGTATGGGTGCCAAAAAATCCCGGCGAGGCGCGTACGGCGCACAGCATTCCGGACAATGAGCGATTTTATTTTCTTGAAGAATGGTATCCGAAGTACGGAAACCTGGTGCCGCGGGATATTGCGACGAGAGCGATTCACCGGATCGTATACAAGGAGAAGTTGGGAATTCGAGGGCAGGCGGCCGTTTATTTGGACGTGACGCACATCCCGCGCGAGACGCTGGACCGGAAGCTCGAAGGGATTCTGGAAATTTACGAGAAATTCCTCGGCGTGGATCCGCGGGAAGAACCGATGAAAGTGTTTCCAGCGATGCATTACACGATGGGCGGATTGTGGGTGAATAACGACGAGCAGGCGACGAACGTGCCGGGGATATTCGCCGGGGGAGAATGCGAATACCAGTATCACGGGGCGAACCGGCTGGGAGCGAACTCGCTGGTGTCGTGCATTTTTGGCGGAGGGCTGGCAGGGCCGGCGGCGGTGAAATACGCGCGGAACCTGGAACGAGGAGCGGAGTCCGCGAGCACGGCAATTTATGAGAAGGAACGGAGGCTGCAGGAAGAGAAAAACCACGCGCTGATTTCGTCGGCGGGAACGGAAAATCCGGTGGTGATCTGGCGAGAACTCGGCGAAGTGATGACGGAGCACGTCACGGTCACGAGGGTGAACAAGGATTTGGAATTGGCCGACAGCAAATTGCGCGAGTTGGACGAACGCTACGGGCGGCTGGATTTGAACGACCGGACAAAATGGTCGAATCAGACGCTGAACTTTGCGAGGGAACTGGGAAATATGCTCGTGCTGGCGCGGGTGATCACGCTTGGCGCGCTGCAAAGGAACGAATCGCGCGGTGCACACTACAAGCCGGAATTTCCCGAGCGCGACGACGCGAATTGGCTGAAGACGACGAAGGCCAAGTGGGTGAATGGAGAAATCCGGTTTTGCTACGACCCGGTGGACATTTCGCTGATTCCGCCGCGGGCAAGAAGATACGACGCGGCGAAATGAGATTGCAATTGGGAGTGCTTCACTGAAGATTGGATTTGCGCAGCGTTTCGACAGCTGGTGAGGAAAGTATGGCGGAAGCCAAAGAAGTCATCGTACGAGTGAAACGGCAAGTGAGCCCGCAAGGCGCGCCGTACTGGGAAGAGTTTGCTCTGCCGTGGCGTCCGGCGATGAACGTGATTATTTGCCTGCGAGATATTGCGGAGAGGCCGGTGACGCGAGCAGGGAAGAAAACCACGCCGATCAGCTACGATTCGAACTGTCTCGAGGAAGTGTGCGGCTCATGCGCGATGCTGATTAACGGGAAGGCGAGGATGGCATGCTCGGCGCTGGTGGATAAGTTGGAGCAGCCCATCCGGCTGGAGCCATTTTCGAAATTTCCCGTGATTCGCGACCTCGCCGTGGACCGGCAGTTTATGTTTGAGAGCCTTAAGCGCGTGAAGGCCTGGATCCCGATTGACGGGACATACGACTTGGGAGAAGGTCCGCGGATGGCGGCGGAAACGCAGGAGAAGGCGTATCCGCTGTCGCGATGCATATCGTGCGGAAGTTGCCTGGAAGTATGCCCGCAGGTGAACGCAAGTTCTAAATTTGTAGGCGCGGCGATCCTGAGCCAAGTGCGGCTCTTCAACATGCACCCAACGGGAAGCATGCACGCCAAGGAGCGGCTGCATGCATTGATGGAGCCCGGCGGGGTCCAGGATTGTGCAAACGCGCAGAATTGCGTCAGGACTTGTCCAAAGGAAATTCCGCTCACGGAGTCTATCGCCGAAGTGAACCGGCAAGCGTGGAAAGAAGCGCTGATCGGTTGGCTGATAAGGTAGAATCTCGCCGCACGATTTTTCCTTCGGAGGTATCCATGCGATTGGTCCGCGTTTCTCTCTTTGCCTGCTTGTTGGCCGCGGCAGTGCTGCTGGTTCGAACAGCGACCGGCGACGACATCGCCGAGCGCGCTCACAAGCTGCATTTTTCGTCCATAGTGCTGGACACGCACGACGACACGACGCAGCGGTTCTTCGAGAAGGGCTTCGAGCTCGGCAAACGTAATCCAGACGGCGCAATTGATATTCCGCGGATGCGCGAAGGCGGAATGAATGCGATTTTCTTTTCGATCTGGATTGATGGACGCACCATGGGCCCACCGGCGGTTCAGAAGGCGCTTGATCAGATTGATCTGGTCCATCAGAACGTCAGCAAATACTCGAAGGACCTAGCGTTTTGCCGCACCGCTGAAGAAGTGCGAAAGGCACACGAGCAGGGGAAGATTGCTGTGCTGATTGGCGTCGAGGGCGGGCACATGATGGGGAACGATTTGCACGTGCTGAACGTATTCGCGGACCTTGGCGTGCGCTACATGACGCTGACCCATTTTTACAACGACGAGTGGGCGGATTCCTCGACGGCAAAGCCGGAACACAACGGCCTGACGGACTTCGGCAAGCAGGTGGTGCACGAGATGAATCGCCTGGGGATCATGGTGGATATTTCGCACGTCTCGGACAAGACTTTTTACGACGCGCTGGAAGTCAGCAAAGCTCCACTGATCGCCTCGCATTCCTCTTGCCGGGCGCTCTGCAATCACGTGCGGGACATGTCCGACGACATGATACGGGCGCTGGCGGCAAAAGGCGGCGTCATCCAGATCAATTACGAAAAGAGCTTCATCGATCAGGGATATAAGGACGCGGAGGACAAGCTTTCCGGCGGAGTCGTGGCGATGCTGGACCAGATCAAGAAGTCGTGCGGCGACGACCCGGCCTGCATGGAAAAGAAAATGGCGGAGATGGAAAAGCAGGCGGTGGCGGAAGGGAAGCTGCCGCACGTCAGTTGGGAGCGCATCATTGATCACATTGACCACGCGGTGAAAGTGGGAGGGATTGATCACGTCGGCCTGGGATCGGATTTCGACGGAGCCAACATGCCAGACGGCATGGAAGACTGCACGCACCTGCCGCAAATCACGGAGGCGTTGATGCGGCGCGGATATAGCGACGAGGACATCCGCAAAATTCTGGGAGAGAACCTGCTGCGCGTAATGGAAGCGAATGAACGGGTAAGCCACGAGATGCAGGCAGAAGAGTAAGGCGGGATGAACCGGGCAGGGCCGCGGACTGCGCTAGCTGCCCTTGGAACGTGTCTTCTGGCGGGGATGGCGCTGACTGCGGCAATGAAGAAAGACAAACTTTCAGAAAACGCGAGGCGGCTGCACTTTTCCGTGCTGGTGGTGGACACTCACGTGGACACCACGCAGCGGTTTCTCGACGGCGACTTCGATTTGGGCGCTCGAAATGCATTGGGTAGCGTGGACATTCCGCGGCTCCGCGAAGGAGGCGTGGGGGCGGTTTTCTTCGCGACCTGGATGCCCAGTAAGGTGACGGGGCCGCTTGCCGTGAAGCGCGCGCTGGATCAACTGGACGCGGTGCGCGAAGCAGTCCGGCGGCACAGGAAGGATCTCGTGCTCGCGACCAACGCGGCTGATATCCGCAAGGCGCACGAGCAGGGCAAAATCGCGATATTAATGGGAGTGGAAGGCGGCCACCAGATTGCGAACGATTTGAGCGTGCTGCGCACATTTGCCGCACTGGGCGCGCGTTATATGACACTGACGCATACGGGAAATGTCGATTGGGCGGATGCCTCGACCGACAAGCCCGTGCACAACGGGTTGACGGAATTTGGTAATGACGTTGTGCGGGAAATGAACCGCCTGGGATTGATTGTGGACGTCTCACACGTAAGCGACAAAACGTTCTACGACGTACTGAAAGTTAGCAAGGCGCCAATCTTCGCTTCGCACTCTTCCTGCCGGGCAATATGCGAGACGCCGCGAAATATGAGCGACGACATGATTCGCGCGCTAGCCGCAAAGGGAGGCGTGATTCAAATTAATTTTCACGTAGGGTTTCTCAGCCAGGATTTTCGAAACGCGGAAAAAGCGCACCCCGAATGGGATAAGGCGATTGCGGCGGAAGTGAAAAAGCGGTGCGGAAAGAAAGAGGGTTGCCAATTGATAGAGGGCGACCGGATCACTCGCGAATATGTGTTACGCGGCGATCTGCCGCGAGTCGAGTGGACCAAAATCATTGAGCACATCGATCATGCCGTAAAAATCGCCGGGATCGATCACGTGGGGCTGGGTTCTGATTTTGACGGGGCGAACATGCCTTTTGGAATGGAAGACGCATCGCTGCTCCCCCGAATTACGGAAGCATTGCTGGAAAGAGGATATTCTGAAGGTGACGTAAGGAAGATTCTCGGAGAAAATACTCTTAGGTTGATGGCGGAGGTCGAGAGGGTCAGTCGCGAAGAGAACGCCAGCGCGTTTACGCAGTCCGCCAGCCCAAACTGAGACCAAGAAGCATACGAGGAGAGGGAAGAATTATGCATAGATTTCGATGGATGACGATTCTCGCGCTTGTCTGCGCCGCCGGCGTATCAGGTGGAATTGCAGCCGCGCAAGAAGGGCACGCGAAGCCGGCTACGGCCAGGCAATCCTACGACCGGTATCTGTTGCGTCCGTCCGCACTTACGCGGCGCGCGCCAGCCACGTACAAAGTGAAATTCGTCACGACAAAGGGCGATTTCGTGATCTCCGTGACGAGGGCGTGGGCGCCGCTCGGCGCGGACCGGTTCTACAATCTGGCGCGGCACCATTTTTATGACAACACCGCGTTTTTCCGCGTGCTGAAAGGATTCGTGGTGCAATGGGGACTGAGCGCCTATCCGCCGGTAAATTCCGCGTGGGACCATGCGCCGATTCATGACGACCCTGTGGTGCAGAGTAACTTGCGGGGTTATGTGACGTACGCGATGGGAGGACCGAACACGCGGACGACGCAAGTGTTCATCAACCTTGTGGACAACAAACGATTGGACGGTATGGGCTTCGCGCCATTTGGCCAGGTGACCCAGGGAATGGACGTAGTTGAGGCGCTGTATTCCGGGTATGGAGAAGGTGCTCCCGATGGCCGCGGCCCCTCTCAGGACGAGATCGAAAAATCCGGCAAGACGTATCTTGATGCCGGTTTTCCGAACCTCGATTCCATCAAAACGACCGAGTTGATTGTTCCGGAAGCCGAGCATCCGGCAGCAACTGCAAAAGCAAAGCCCGCTGCGGAAAAAAAATAGCTCGGCTTTTTACGCCCAGCCGCTGATTACTTTTTTGGATGTGACGCATCTAAAGAATGTGGCGATAATGTCTTTGACATGGACATGACCGCCGGATAGTCTCAAATTCAATGATGATTTGCTGCCAGATGATGTGTTGTTCCTGCACGCGCAACGCTGCGTGTTGCACGAACTCCATTTCTGGCCGGGAGAGTTTCGGAACTTAGCACTACTGCAAGATGGAAAGTTCAGAAGCCCACGTCGCCAGAGTTTTAGGCCACGTGGGCCTTTTGTTTATGGGCCGATTCGGGACAGGTGGTGGGCCAATGGGAGACATGACAGAGACAAAAGCGCAGCGAGCCGAGCGATTAAAGCGCGAGAAGAATGCCTGGGAACATTTCGACGAGATTCGCGGTTTTGCGCGGGACGGCTATGCATCCATTCCCAAGGAATGGCTGAGCACGTATTTCCGTACTTGGGGAATTTACACGCAGGGCGATGGCGCGGGTGTCATCGGAGGAGCAGGCGGAGAAGGGAAGTCCACCCCGTATTTCATGCTGCGGATCCGCATTCCAAACGGGCTATTAAACAGCAAGCAAGTGCGCGCTATCGCGGATCTTGCGGAGCGCCACGCTCAGGGCGTGGCGGACATCACGGTACGACAGAACGTCCAACTGCACTGGGTAACGCTCGAGTCGTTGCCCGACGTGCTGGAAACGTTGTGGAGCGCTGGATTGACTACGACGGGCGCATGCGGCGACGTTGCGCGCAACATTACCGGTTGCCCGGTCGCGGGTCTGGACGCCGAGGAAATTGTTGACGCTTCGCCTCTCGCGCTGGCGATCAATCGCGAACTGGCCGGCGCAAAGGATTTTTACAACCTTCCTCGAAAGTTCAAAATTTCCGTTACCGGATGCCGGCACTGGTGCTCGTATCCGGAAATTAACGACGTGGCGTTTACTCCCGTTGTTCGCCGGCGCGGGCACCGCGAGCAAATTGGTTTCGCGCTGCGAGTCGGCGGAGGACTTTCGACCAATCCGCATCTGGCCGTGAAGCTGGATGCGTTCATCTGGTGGGATCAAGTCTTGCCCGTGGCCAGGGGAGTCGCGGAAATTTTTCGAGACAGCGAAACATTGCGCCAGAGCCGGGAAAAAGCGCGGCTGAAGTTTTTGTTTCTCCAGCAGGGTTGGACGCCGGAAGGCTTTTTGGAGGAGCTGCAACATCGCACGGGGATGGTGTTCGACCCGGCCGAACCGGAAGAAGTTCCCGGGGACGTCCACCGCGATCATGTCGGCATACACGCCCAGAAGCAGCCGGGTTTGGTGTACGTCGGGGCCTCAGTGCTTCGTGGGCGCATCACGCCGGAGCAATTACGAATCGTTGCACAACTCGCGGAACAATGCGGCGATGGCGCCGTGAGGACCACCGGCCAGCAGAACTTGCTGATCGCTAACGTCCCCAAGAGCCACGCCGCCCGCGTTGCCCACGAACTTGAGGTTGCTGCCCTGCCTGTGCAGGCTTCGGCGTTTGCTAGAGGGACCGTGGCCTGCACAGGAACCGAATTCTGCAAGCTCGCGCTCACGGAAACGAAGAGCTTCGCGCGCTGGCTGACTCACGAACTTGAAGAGCGTCTGCCAGATTTTCGCGAACATCTTCGCCTGCATATCACCGGCTGCCCGAATAGCTGCGGTCAGCACTGGATCGCCGATATCGGCATCGAGGGCAAGAAGGTCAAGCTCGATGGCCAGCTGTTGGATGCGTATTACTTTTGCGTTGGCGGAAGTGTCGGAAGCCTTGCCTCCATCGCGAGGCCGGTGGGTTACCGGTGCGCCGCTTCCGAAGTGCCTGACGCCATCGAGCGATTGCTTACGAATTTTAGCGAGCAGCGCGATGAGGAAGAGTCTCTGCGCGCATTCCTTGCGCGCCATTCGAATGAAGAGTTGCGAGGGATACTCGCGGGGAGTTTCGCTGAGCCGTCGGAGCGCGACCTTCCTGTCGGAAGTGTGCCGCAAGGAGTGGAAGGCTGATGAATCTTTTCCCGATCTTTTTGAAACTGGAAGGCCGGCTGGCGGTTGTGGCCGGCGGAGGAACCATTGCTCAGACCAAGATTTCTTCGCTCCTGCAGGCAGGCGCACGCGTGCGGATCATCGCTCCTGAGATCAACGCCCAATTGGCCGCTCTAGTGCGGTCTGGAAAAGTGGAATGGAGCGCCAAGAAATTTTCGCCGGACGATCTGGATGGCGCGTTCCTCACGGTGGCGGCGACGTCGGTGCCGGGAGTGAACGAAGCGGTTTATCGCGCCGCCGAATCGCGCGGAATCCTCTGTAACGCAGTGGACGATACCCAGCATAGCCACTTTTACTACGGAGCGGTTGTGCAGCGCGGCGATCTGCAAATCGCCATTTCGACAAATGGGAAAAGCCCGGCGCTCGCGCAGCGTCTTCGAAAGGAACTGGAACAGCAATTTGGACCGGAATACGAAGTGTGGCTCGAATGGCTCGGAGCGGTGAGAGATGTGTTGCGGGCAAATGAACCCGCGTCGGAAGAAACCAGGAAATTGCTGCACGCTCTGGCCAGTGCGCCCAGCTTCGAGCGGTTTTTGCGGGAAAGCCGGCGGCGGCCAAATCAGCGAGGAGACGCTTGATGGGGATGGTGTATTTGATCGGTGCAGGGCCTGGCGATCCGGAGCTTCTGACGCTGAAGGCTGCGCGCATTCTGAAGACGGCGAACGTTGTGCTTCATGATTCGCTGGTCAGCCGCGAAGTTCTGCGAGAGGTTTCTTCAGCTGCCGAAGTGATTGATGTTGGGAAACGCGCCGGCCAGAAGCTGCTTTCTCAGGAAGAGACCAATGCGCTGCTGGTGAGCTATGCGGCCTCGCACGAAGTAGTCGTGAGATTGAAAGGCGGCGATCCTTCGATTTTTGGGCGTGCCGGAGAAGAGTTGCAAGCGTTGCGCAAGGCGCGCGTACGCTTTGAAATCGTGCCGGGCATCACTGCGGCGCTCGGTGCGGCGGCCGCGGCGGGAATATCGCTGACCGATCGGAGAGCGGCTTCGCAAATTCTCCTGGCGACGTTCTCGCGCGGACCTCAAGCGAACGCATTCGATTGGGGCTGCCTCACGCCTTCGACGACGCTTGTGCTTTACATGCCCGGGCCAGACTACGCCGAGGTATCGCGCCGCCTTTGCGATGCAGGCCTCCCTGGCGCTCTGCCATGCGCCATCGTTTCGCAGGCTACGAGCGCACGCCAATTCGTCCGGTGGACCACGGTCGGTGCCCTGGCGCAGGAGGAAAAATTGCCAGCTCCGGCGTTGATGATTGTGGGACTAGTCTCTTCTCACAAAATCCACGAGGTTGCGGACAAGGCGTGGAACCGGAGTATGGCAGGCAACGACCCGGAAAGCGTCACGCTTGTCTGAGTCCAGGAGCTTCTCACGAGGAGGAATTCGAATGGGCGGAAACAAAGAGGTGAGCGCGCCAAACAACCGCCGAAGGATTTCGCTGGATGGTTGGGCTGTTCTGCTGGCGTTGCTTGCCGCGCTTTTGGTTCGAACCGGCATTTTGAAGCACATTCCCTGGTGAAAATGCGGCAAGCACAGAATTGAACGAGGAAACGAATGGAAAATGCGATTGCGCTACCGCAAATCGGGCAAGTACAACAGCCAATTAAATTTTTTCGCATGATTCCCGGCGTGGCGCTCTTAGCCACGATCGGCTACGCCGGCAAGTGGCTCGAACACGCGATTGGCACGTACGTGAAGGTGCATCACCTGGTTTTTCCAAACATCGAGTATGTGCTCTGGGCCATCCTGATCGGGTTGTTCGTTTCGAACGTGGTGGGCGTGCATGAGATTTTTCGCAGCGGAATCGCCACTTACGAATTCTGGTTGAAGGCCGGAATTGTGTTGTTGGGAGCGCGTTTTCTTTTAGGCGACATCTTGAAGCTGGGAGGCGTCAGCCTGGTGCTGGTAGCCATCGAGATCACTGGCGCGATCGCTTTCATGACTTTTCTTGGGCGGGTCTTCCATCTGAAGCCGAAGCTCACGTCTCTGCTCGCAGTAGGTTCGGCAGTGTGCGGTGTAAGTGCGATCATCGCGGCCCAAGGCGCGATTGACGCAGATGAGGAGGATTCAAGTTTTTCGATTGCCGCCATTTTGGCGCTCGGTGCTCTTGCGCTGTTCACATTTCCGCTGATCGGTCATGCGTTGCATCTGGGAGACCGGGCGTATGGTCTTTGGTCGGGCCTTGCAGTGGATAACACGGCGGAAGCAACGGCCGCCGGCGCGTTGTACTCGGATACCGCAGCGAAACTGGCGGTGCTGGTGAAGTCCACGCGAAACGCGATGATCGGCTTTGTCGTTCTGGCCTACGCAATTTATTGGGCTGGGAAGGGCCAGGCACAGAACGTAAAGAACAAAGCGGCCTTTCTTTGGCAGAAATTCCCCAAGTTTGTGCTAGGGTTTCTGCTCATTTCGGTGCTTGCGACGTATCAGTTCTTCGACAAGGAACAAGTGGGCGCGCTGGCGAATCTATCGCGCTGGGCATTTCTTCTGACCTTCGCGGGAGTTGGCCTGCGCACGAACTTCCGCGATATGCGTAAACAAGGGCTGCGGCCGTTCGTCGTGGGCGCCATTGGCGAGATCGTGATCGCCGCTTTCACGCTCGGGTTGGTGGTCGGTGCTGAACAGCTCGTCGGCTTGTGAACCAGCAATCGGAAATAGTTTACAGGCCCAGGACTCCGACAAGTTCCCGGACGGATGCCGCTGATTTTTGCAGTGCGGTATTTTCTTCTGGGGTCAATTTAATCTGAATAATTTCCTCTACTCCGCTGGCGCCCAATTTCACGGGGACGCCAACGAAAAGGCCCTTAATGCCATACTCGCCTTCGAGATAAACGGCGCAAGGTAGAATCTTTTTCTTGTCCTTCAAAATGGCTTCCACCATTTCCACCGCAGCGGCAGAAGGCGCGTAGTAAGCCGACCCGGTTTTGAGAAGGTTCACAATTTCCGCGCCGCCTTTGCGTGTGCGCTCGACTATCGCATCAATGCGCTCCTTGGGCAGCAAATCCGGAAGCGGAATACCGGCGACCGTCGAGTAGCGCGGCAGAGGCACCATGTCATCCCCGTGGCCCCCGAGCACGAAGGAATGCACGTTTTCGACGCTAACTTTGCACTCCGCCGCGACGAACGAGCTCATGCGCGCTGAATCCAACACGCCCGCCATTCCCAACACCCGTTTTTTCGGGAAGCCGCTCACTTTCCACGCCGCTTGCGCCATCGCGTCCAGCGGATTCGTCACAATAATGATGATGCAGTTGGGGGAATGCTTGGCAATTTGTTCGACCACGCCCTTCACAACATCAAAATTTGCCTTCAGCAAATCGTCCCGGCTCATTCCCGGCTTGCGGGGGAAGCCGGCGGTGATTACGACGATGTCGCTGTTGGCGGTCGCGCTGTAATCGCCGGCAGCGGTGGAAATACCGCGAGAGTACGAATCCGTTCGCGTGATCGGGCCGGATTCCAGCATGTCGAGCGCCTTTCCTGCGGGCGGCCCGTCCAAAATGTCCGCGAGAATCACATCCGCCAACTCGAGATCCACAAGCCGCTGCGCGGTCGTCGAGCCGACGAAACCACAACCGACAACTGTTACTTTTTTTCTGCTCATCCTTAGCCTCGTTTAGTTTTGGGATCTCTTTTGCGAAACTCATTGCGTAAGCCGAATCACAGCACGCCTAATGCAACGGCAAGCGCGCTTGTTTGCTGCGATGGTCAGCGCGCGACGGCTTGCGCCGGCATGTTTTCAATGATGGCGCTGGCGAACGCAGCCGTTCCGACTTTTGTCGCTCCCGGCATCAGCCGTTCCAAATCGTAGGTGACGCGCTTTTGCTGAATGGTCCGGCCGATTCCGTCCTCGATCAATTGCGCCGCTTCCTTCCAGCCCAGGAATTCGAACATCATCACGCCGGAAAGCATGACTGAACCAGGATTGATTACGTCCTTATCCGCATATTTCGGCGCAGTTCCATGCGTCGCTTCGAACACGCCATAGCCATCGCCGATGTTCGAGCCGGGCGCCATTCCCAGGCCGCCCACTTGCGCAGCGCAAGCGTCCGAAAGATAATCGCCGTTCAGGTTCGGAGTTGCCAGAACGCTGTATTCATCCGCCCGCATCAACACCTGCTGGAACACCGAATCGGCAATGCGGTCGTTGACCATCAATTTCTTCTTCCATTGGCCGCGGCCGTGTGATGCGCCAATCGAATCCAGCACCTGCTTCACTTCGTCGCACACGGATTTGACGAACGCCTGCGTGGCTTGCTCGAGTCCCGGCTCGATCATGGCGGCGTTTTTCTCAACGCTCAGCCCCGGGTTCTTTTCAAGATTGTCGAGAATCCAGCTCTCGCGCTCGGTGACGGTTTCCGCCCGAAATTCTTCGTGCGCCAACTCGTAGCCCCAATCACGAAACGCGCCCTCTGTGAATTTCTGAATATTCCCCTTGTGGACGAGCGTCACGCTTTTTTTCCCGTGGGCCAGCGCATATTTGATCGCGCGGCGAACCAAACGTTTGGTCCCCGTCGGCGAGATCGGCTTGATGCCGACTCCGGAGTCCCACCGAATCTGCTTTTTTCCGTCTTTCAGCATTTCGTTGTTCAAGAACTCGAGCAACTTCTTCGCCTCCGGCGTGCCGGACTTCCATTCGATCCCGATGTACACGTCCTCGGTATTTTCGCGGAAAATCATCACGTTCATTTTTTCCGGATGTTTCACCGGAGTTGGAACGCCCTCGTAGTAGCGCACGGGCCGCTCGCAGGAGTACAAATCGAGAATCTGTCGAAGAGCCACGTTCAACGAACGAATTCCGCCGCCAACGGGCGTCGTAAGCGGACCTTTAATGGCCACGCGAAAATCGCGAATGGCGTCCACCGTCTCATTCGGCAGCCATTCCTTGAACGTATTGAACGCCTTTTCGCCCGCGAACACTTCGAACCACGCCACTTTGCGCTTCCCGCCGTAGGCGTGCTCCACCGCGGCGTCAAACACTCGCCGCGAAGCCTTCCAAATGTCGCGGCCCGTGCCGTCTCCCTCAATAAATGGAATGATGGGATTGTCGGGCACCTGCAATTCGCCGTGGCTATACCCAATCGGCTTGCCGCCCGAAGGGACAGCTTGGCCGTTGTACGTGCTCTTCATGGATGAAGGTCCTCCCGCGAGACTTGCATGCTTCCTGTTGAGTTGAAAACCGAAGTCTGGTCGAATCCGCCGTGTAGGGTGCGCGTCCAGCGAACTTGAAAACATACCACAACGTTAGCGAAGTCTGAAATCGAACTGCGATGCCGCGTCACATTACAGTTCGATCCAGGTCGCGGGCAGCGTTCCAAACTGAAACCTCGATACGATATATACTATCGCGACGTTTTTGCCCTTAGCGGCTGAGAGACGGAGGAAAGAAAAGATGATGCTCGAATGGAATGAGTACTACAAGGAGTTGGGCGGCCGGATTGGTGAATTGGCAAAGCTGACCCCGGACACGCTTCATGGCTACCAAACCTTAAGCGCAGCGAATGCCAAATCCAGCAAACTTGGAGAAAAGACTCGTCAATTGATTTCGCTGGCGGTTGCCGTAACGACTCGCTGCGATGGTTGCATCGTGTTTCATTCGGAAGCGGCGTTGAAAGCGGGAGCGACGAAAGAGGAAATTGCGGAGGCGCTGGGAGTCGCGGTCGCGATGAATGCGGGGGCAGCGCTGGTCTTTTCATCGCGCGTGCTTGACGCTGTCTCTGCGCGAATGGCGCAAGCGCAGGGTGCCTGAAGCTATTGGGGACAGGTCGCGGAAAGCGGAAACGGGAGAGAACGCTTTGACGCCTGCCGTTTGGCTAGATGTACGCCCTGATGCGAGCGGGCTTCCGTGAGTCCATGGCTGCAAGGCGGGCGGTTCGCAACAAGAATGAAGGCGCATCAAAATGCGAGCCGCATCCGGCGGCCAATATTGAAAACCCTGCTCCTGATTTTGGGGCTCTCGCTAGCGCGATGGAGCGCAGTCCGTCTGGAAGGGGCTCCATTCGCGGTTGCCGAACCCCCCATACCCGTTCTGAGCGTGAAGCTCGTTCGAACGTATCCACATGATTCTCATGCGTTCACACAGGGCCTGGAATTTCACGGCGGGTACCTTTACGAAAGCACAGGACTCAAGGGCCATTCGACGCTTAGAAAAGTAGCCATTGACAGCGGACGAGTAGTGCAGAGTGTCAGCCTCTCTCCAGAATATTTTGGCGAAGGCCTGACCATCTTTCAGGGGAAGATCTACCAGCTCACCTGGCTCGCGAAAACCGGCTTCATCTACGACCTCAACTCATTTCGGCTGACGGGTAAATTCCATTTCGATTCCGAAGGTTGGGGGCTGACGCACGACGCGCATTCCCTCATCCTTAGCGACGGGACGAACCAGTTGCAATACATCGATCCGGCCACCTTCCAAGTGACAAAGACCGTTGCGGTTTACGCGGGCCGCGAAGCCGTTCCGAACCTGAACGAACTCGAATACATCAAGGGAATGATTTATGCCAATGTGTGGCACTCGCCGCGCATCGCCCGGATTGATCCTTCCAGCGGCCAAGTCACGGCGTGGCTGGATCTCGAAAAAATCTCCGCCGGGGAACAAAGCGAGCCGGAAGCCGTGCTCAATGGAATCGCCTACGATTCGAAAAGCGATCGTCTGTTCGTCACCGGCAAGGACTGGGACAAACTATTTCAAATTAAAATTGAAGAGAAGTGAGCGGCCGAGCAGGGAATACCGTGAAGGCTCGCGCTCAGCCGCAAGCTGTTTCTAGAAAAGATTCCAGAGATACTGGTTATAGACCTCGTGGTGGAACTGCACCTCGGGCGACTTGACCACAGTTCCCAGAACTCGAGGGCAGCGATCCGCGGCGGCGCGCTTCAGCTCGGCATAACGTGCCTTAACATCGGCGCCAAAAAGCGTCGTTGTCCATTCCGCTTTCTCGAAATTTTCGATGGCGGTGTAAATGTTGTCCGGCAGGAATCGTTTTGCGGACCGCAGATCCTTGATCTTGGACGTCTCGCCGTCCAGCCCGGATTTGAAGATGGCATAGAGAACCATGTAGGGGTTGGAATCGGGCGCAACCGCGCGAACTTCCGTGCGCATGCTTCGCTCGTTGCCGATGGGGATGCGCACCATCGCGCCTCGATTGGTCGGCGAGGCATTCAACTGGTTCGGCGCTTCGTAGTGGGGATCAAGCCGGCGATACGCGTTCACACTCGAATTGATGAGCAGGCAAATGTCGTTGCCGTGGGTAAGGATACGATCCACAAACTCCCATCCGAACTTGCTCAGTTTCTCCTCGCCCTTCGGATCCCAGAACAAATTCTTGTTTTCCTTGCTGACGGAAACGTTCGTGTGCATTCCGCTTCCATTCACGCCGACGACTGGCTTCGGCAGGAACGAAGCAGTGAAGCCCATGTTGGTCGCGACCTGGCGGCAAATCAATTTATAAAGTTGGATTTGGTCCGCGGCGGCAACCACTTCTCCATAGCCGTAGTTGATTTCGAATTGCGACGGCGCGACTTCCGGGTGATCCTTTTCATTTTGAAAGCCCATCGCGCGCTGCACTTCCGCCGTTGTGTCAATGAAAGTCCGTAAGGGATCGCCCGGCAGCGAGTGATAGTAGCCGCCGGTATTCACGTATTCGAACTTGCTCGTTTCGTGGTAGCGCCGCTCGGCGTTGGTTCCCGCGAAAAGAAATCCTTCAATTTCGTTTGCTGCATTCAGCGTGTAGCCCTTCTTGCTGTGAAGGTTGTCCGCGTAGCCTTTCAAGACTCCGCGAATATCAGCGTTGTACGCCGTGCCGTCTTTATCTATGACTTGCCCGAAGACCAGCACCTTTCCGGACCCGAAAACGTCGACGGGTGCCCAGTAGAACGCCGGCCAATCCAGGGCGAGGCGGAGATCGCTCTCGCGTTGCGCCGTAAACCCGCGAATCGAAGAGCCGTCAAACGTCAGGTTGTCCCAGCTCTTGACAAGAAATTTTTTGTCGTAGTCGAGCATGTGCAATCGGCCCTCGAGGTCGCTGAACAGGACTGTCACTGCCTTGATCCGTTTTTCGTCCGCCAGGTACTTCAGCCGCTCTTCCTGAATCTTGCCGGGTGAAACGCGGTTCTTGCGCTCCTCTTTTGCTCGAAGATTCAGCTCTTCGAGCTCGTCATAGGAAAGAGCCAGAAAATTACGCAGTTCGTTCGACATGAATCTCCTCGAAATAAAATATATTGGGGAAAACCTTGCCTCTGCGGGGTAAACAGGCGTTGTGCATCGGCACGTAGGGTATCGCGCCGCTCTTCCGACCGTCAAATCGAAAAATCATTTCACACTATCGAAAAATTGGATGACGAACAGTCCGGTTTGCTGTGCGCGCATCGCGTCTGCTTAATCGTAATATTCCTGGCCCAGATGCGTGATCAAGTCTTCGCCCATCATCCAGCGCAAGGTGTTCTTCAGCTTCATGGATTGGATGAACAGGTCATGTTCCGGATAAAGACCCGGCGCGGTCATCGGCGACTTGAAGTAGAAGCTCAGCCATTCCTGAATGCCCTTCATGCCGGCTCGCTGCGCCAGGTCCATGAACAGCACTAAATCCAGCACGATGGGCGCGGCCAAAATCGAATCGCGGCAAAGGAAATCCACCTTGATCTGCATGGGATAGCCGAGCCAGCCAAAAATATCAATATTGTCCCAGCCTTCCTTGTTGTCGCCGCGCGGCGGGTAATAGTTAATGCGGACTTTGTGATGCATTTTGCCGTAAAGCATCGGGTAGAGTTGCGGCTGAAGGATGTACTCAAGCACGCTGAGCTTCGACTCTTCCTTTGTCTTGAACGACCCAGGATCGTCGAGCACCTCGCCGTCGCGATTGCCGAGGATGTTCGTGGAAAACCATCCATCCAGCCCGATCATGCGCGCCTTGAAGCCCGGCGCGAGAATCGTTTTCATCAGTGTCTGTCCGGTTTTGAAGTCTTTACCGCAAATCGGCACGCTATGCTCGAGGGCCAACTTCTGAATTGCCGGGATATCCACCGTAAGATTCGGCGCACCATTCGCGAATGGAACGCCGCTGGTGACGGAAGCCCACGCGTACAGCATCGAAGGCGCAATCGCCGGGTGGTTGTTCTTCATACCCTCGACAAATTTCTCTGGCGTCGAATGCACTTCCTCCGGGCGCACAAACACTTCCGTCGAGCCGCACCAGCACGTCACCAGCCGCGAAACGCGCTTTGTCTTCCGAAATTCCTCGATATCCTCTTTCAGCTTTAAGGCCAGTTCGTACTTGTTCTTCGCCTTCTTGACGTTCGGTCCGTCGATCTTCTTGACGTATTCGGGATCGAACACCGCCTTCATCGGTTTGATCCCCGAAAGAAATTCTTTCACTTTATCGAGGTCCTGCGGATTTAGCACTCCCGCGTTCGCCGCGGATTCATACGCGTTATCGCGGAAAATATCCCATCCGCCGAAGACGAGATCGTTCAGCTCGCTGATAGGAACGAATTTCTTGATCAGCGGCGAGCGCCCTTCCGTCCTTTTGCCCAACCGGATCGTTCCCAACTGCGTCAGCGAACCAATCGGCTTCGATTTGCCTTTCCGGACCAACTCGACGCCGGCCATCAAAGTAGTGCTTACCGCGCCCATGCCCGGCGTCAGGATTCCCAGTTTTCCCTTGGCAGGCGCGATCTTCGCAGGCTTTTCCATGCAACTCCTCAGTTAGCATATTATGACGACTGGAGAAACTCAGACACACGTCCCGAAACAGCCAAACAAACCAGTAATAATGAGCGAAGAGGGCGGGATTTGCAAATCGTGGCGATGCAGCCGTCTCGTAGTAATTTCGGAGGATTGGGAAATTTGGCGGCGAGTATCGCGCTTCGTGACCCGCTTAGTCTCTCGGAATCATTGGAAGAAGGAATTCCTGCAGTCGTTCGCTTTCGTTCAGCGTCAGACGGTCCAGGTGAATTCCCATCTGGTTTCCACCTTGTATTCGCACGACCGAACCGCCGCCAACAATCGGTTTGATCGCTTGCGAGAGGTTCATGGTGACTTGCACGGTCGAACCCCGCGGCAGCATGCGTGGTGCCCGGACCAGAATTCCATTCAGGCTCACGTCCACGGTTTCGCACTGAAGCTCTTCCAAGCCAAACCGCAAACGAACGCTCGAACGGTACGGAATTCGCCTCGTTTGGCGTCGCTCATAATCCATTCTTCCTTGAGTTGCGCGCACGAGCTTCAGCAGTCGTTCCTTGTCGATCGGCTTATAAAGGAAAAAGCTGGCGCCCGCCGCAAAGCCCTGGCTCAGTGCGCTGGGCCGCTGATCGTCGCTCAAAAGCACAATCGGCGTGTTGCGGTTGTAACCGCTCCGGCGCATCTCTCGCGCAAGCTCGATCCCGTCCGGCGAGCTCATGTGCAGATCAAAAAAAACCATGTCAAATTTGCCTTCTTCGAGATAGTTCACCGCCTGCCCGCTTCGCGTTAGCGTCAGCGCGTCCATCCCCGCCGCATAGAGAATTTTTTGAATTAAATCGCAGATTGCCTGTTCGTCATCCACCACCAGAGCCCTTCGTTGCATCTCCGCCTCCGGATGCTCGCTGCTGGTATCGAGCCGGATTAAAAGGCCACTCTGGGGCTATAACTTGGCGGGACTCCTGAAGGGCTGGAGGAACCTTGTCCGCTCCCGCCGCCTCGGGAAACTTCATAACAATCGAACTGAACCCCTACTCCTAAGTGCCCGCGCGAGGAATCCACTTGGGCCACGCGCACAACGTGGCCCGTGCACCGCCAATCGGTGGGCGGCTCGGCAGTCAGCTCTTCGGGCATTCTGAGAATGATTTCAAGGGTTTCGCCTTCGCGGATCGCCGAGTTTGTGGCGAAGAAGACCCCATGCTGCGATAGGTTCAGCGATTCGGCGCTCTGTTCAGGCTCTGTGGATTTCCAGATGCGAACGCTGAGCGGAGTCCGAACATTGAGCCGGCGGCAAATTCGACGATCGAAGTTGGCACTCTTCATAGTTCACCCCCCGTGCCGTGAGAGGAGTGGCAGTGGCTGGATTGTGGAGGGGAATGCCATTATAACAATTCCCTTATATTCTGCAAGATGCAAGGCGCTGGTCGTTCCGATATGGAAGCTCTTCGTTTCCAAAGCGCAGGAATCAGGCGATCTTCGGTCTCTTTTGAAACGTCCTGCGCCGAGAAAGTGCCCCCCCTCATGAATTGTGATCGGATAGCATGCTCACATCATTGGGGCGTGCCAACTCGCCTCCCATGCACCCTGTGAATTATTTGAGCAATTCCTTTTCCAAGCTTTGCTAAGATTCCTGATTCCGAGTTAGAGTAGCCCCATTCGCGGCTTCTCGCCGCAACGGAGGAGTTCATGAGGCAATCTACTCATTCCTGGAAAATCCTGCTTTCCTTCGCCTGCATCTGTTTTGCGGCGCTCCTTCTTGGGCCTTTGTCGAGTGGGCAGGACGGCGGTTGGCGGATCGCTCGAGCCGATTATGGCTTCCGCGATCAACGCACCGACGTTACTGATATTTTGCGCGACTTAATCTCCCGTGGTGGCGTGAACGGCCGAGTGGCAATCAACAACCAAACCATGGGCGGCGATCCCGCTGTCGGGCGGGACAAGACGCTGCGGATCTTCGCCCGAAATGCCAACGGTGAAGACCGGGAGTTTGATATCAAAGAGGGCGGGACTGTGGATGTCCGCAATTTTGATGTGCGCGGAAGAGACCGCGACGATCGCGACCGGGATCGTGACCACGATCGAGATCGCGACCATGACCGGGGCGCCCTCATCATTGTCCGCGCCTACTACGGCGTTCAGGGCCACACCGTGAATGTAACGGATCGCTTGCAATCCATGGTTCGCGATGGCGGTCTGGATTTGCGCGTCAATAACGACAACTTGGGCGGCGACCCTGCCGTAGGCGCCCAAAAATTCCTAATCGTAATTTACAACTATCGCGGCCAGGAACAGGCTACCGCTGTCTGGGAAGACAACAGGCTGCAGATTCCCTGAGCTCACCTTCCTCATTTCGGTTGGCGAAATTCGTTCGATACTCGGCGGCTAGAACCACCCGCTTCGGTAGGCTACCCACCAGCTCGCGCAGGCGATCGGGATAGTTGCCCCGAGCGCCCACCAGAAGGGAAGCGCGATGTCCGCGACCAACCCCAGCGCGCCGAACGTGAGCCAGAAGATTTTTCGTTCCACTTGATTATTTTAGTGGAATCGCAGCATTCGCGGAGCCCGATCTAACGTCGTATGCCGTAAGCGCAAAAAAAAGACAAGGCGGGATACCGGCGAATTTCAGCGCGTGTTTGGAGCGCGGTTCAGTTTTGCCGCGGATACCGCCGCAGTTCGCGCACCAGATACAACAAAATCGCAATATTGATCACCAGCGCGGCTCCTCTCGGCACCGTGGCTCGCCGAACGACCTCATAAATTTCGATCGGCAAGAAAGACGCCGTCGTAATGATCGTGAAATATTCGGCCCATCGCTTGTGAAAGGCCAGCCCGCCGCCTTCGGTGAAAAAAATCGCCGAGTAAAAAAACGTTCCCACACTCAATTCTTTCAACTTCTTGTCGTCCACCATCGGAAGTTTGGCCAGCAGCCAGTGCAAGTAACGATTGTGCGGGGCGCCGCGGAACGCGTTGATCCAGTGCTCGGCGACCGCTGCCACGTCCTTGTGCAGCAATTTCAAAGCTCCGACTCCCAACGCGAGCAGCGCCGCTCCCTTCAAAAGCTTGAATACCGCAATCCACATCAGTCCGCGCGAATGGGTCTTGCTTGGCGGCATGGAGCGATCTTTTCCTTGGACTCAAATAGCTGTCAGCAAAAAATAACGGTGCAATTTTGGCCGACTCCAGTTACGGATGCGTCGGCAAGTCGTCCCAAATCTTTGGATCTTCCGTTCCCAGCACCCAGGAGCAGAAACCTTCGAGGCCTCGCTCTTTTACAAGGGCATAGCGCTCGCGAAACGTCCGCTCATCCGTAAAAAATATCCACTCGCGCGTGTCCGCCCGGTAAAAATAAAACCACGCCGTGCGGTCCACCGGGTCCCATTCGATATGCCCTCCGTACGCCCTTGCTAGGTCCAGTGCATCTTCTGTCCCGATATACTCCGCCGATGGATTTGGCTTGTCCCCGGAATGGTCGTCCGATTTGATCGGCGTCCCGGCAAACCAGTGATACCCATACAGTGGAATTCCAAGCGAGAGTTTCTTCGCTGGAACAAACCTCAACGCATAATCCAGATTCTCAGTGGTCCAACCCCAACCGGCTACCGGCCCCGGCGCAGTCCACCTCGTATGCTGGTCATAGGTCATCAGGCAGATCAAGTCCACCGATTCGCCCAGGGCCTTCAGATCGTACGCCCCGCGCCAATTTTCGTAGATCCACGCCGAAAAACCGGTTTCGCCCGGCTCACCCGGAGCATTCGGCACCGTCGCGATCGTCAGTTGCAAGCCCTCCTTGTGAAACGCCTCCGCTGCTTGCCGAACCAGGTCCGAGAGCGCGTCCCGGTCCGTCCAATGCACGTCCTCGAAGTCGAATTGAAAGCCCGTATATCCGTTGTCCCTGCAGTCGCGAATCAACTCCTCAATCATGCTGGCCCGGGCGGTTGGATTCTTCAGCAGTTTGTGAAAGTCTTCCTGCGCGAAATCTCCATTCGCTACAATCGGCATCACGGGCACATGGCTCTTCTTCGCCGTTTCCATCACCAGCGGATTGGGACCTCCTGACACCAGCCCGTCCTGATCCACCGCGTACCACGCGGGCACCAGCAGATCTATCTTGTTCGCGTGCGCCAAAAAAGAGCGCACCGATTTCGGCTCTCTCGTCATGTAGAAAAGTGATTTGGGTTGTTGAGCTTGGGCCAGTGAAGCCAGAAATAGGCACGACAGCACTGCGGCAGAAATCGCTAAGATTCGTTTTGTCATGCGCGCAGTTTATCCGCCGCCTGCATGCAATTCAACGGGAATGGCCTTTCTCGCGCCGGTTATTTAGCGATTCGGTGGCTGGCCATCGTCGCTCGAAAATTCTTGCTTCAGCCGCTCTGTATTGCCCCATTTCATTTCGATTTGGCTGCTGATCTCGCTGAAGCTCAAATGCGGCTGGCACGCATCTTTCGGTGGCAGCACCTCTCCACCCGCGTCTAGCGACAACAAGTGCAGATAGCTGGTCAGAACGTGTTCGCACACTGGATTTGGCTGTAGCAGAAACTTCGGCGGAAAAATTGTGAATGGCTTTAGGCCAAAGTCGCCCATAACGTGTTGGTACGGCGGAAACACCGGCAGCTTCGGCACAAGGTCCAAATCGTTCGCGACCCGGTAAGTGTCCGGCACAATCTGGTTGTACTTCGTGGCGAACTGCGTGTCTCCCGTTCTCGGGCTTGCGTAGGTATAGACCGTCGGGTCGTGATACGGCGCGGTGCTATGAATCGCAATGTCCAGCGCCGCCAGCGTCGCCAGCGCCCCGCCCAGGCTGTGCCCGCAAACCGTCAAGCTCTCCACCGGCTGCCTCCAATTCAATCCCGGCAATGCAGCAGGCAGTTTTGTTGGTGCCTTGCCCGGTTCCGTCCTCACGGTCTCATACATATCGGTGAACCCGTCTTCCGTTTGCCCCGCACTTGCCAGAAACGGGCATGGCCTGGTCCCGAAACTCGCGTCAATCACCCACTCCCTGATTCCTTGTGTTCCGCGAAATGCGATCACCGCTTCGCCCCCGTTTTTCGCTTGCAGAACGAACCCGATCGATACCTGGGACTTCGCCCGGTTTGGATTTTTCTGCGTCGCCAGATCGTTCGCATAGAGGCTGGTAATCACCACATAGTCTTTCTTCGCCGTGCCCAGCCCCGCGCTCACAACCTGTCCCGCTCGATTCTGTAAGTCCGTTGGATCCACCGCGTAGGCTGCGTTGACGAGCTGCGCGTACAAAATGGCCTGGTTCAAGTCCATAAACTGATTCCTTTCCGCTGAGATTTGCGTTCGAGGTCTGTTTTGGAATTGGAACTCCGGCCGTCCTTATGCAAGCCGTGAAGTTCTCGCTGAAACCTCGGGGAGAGTGAATTGACGTGGAATCCTACGTGGACGTTTGTAACACGTCAAGTAGTTTGCTTATCCGATATCTGCGCAGCCATCTTTCGATGAAGCTCCCGCCCGGTTCAACAATTCGTAATGGGCCTTGCAAGATTGAAATGCAGTTGGAAGGGAATTAGCTTCTCTGAGTGTTGGCGTGGTCCGTGCCCTTACTTCCGGCAGCGTCCGCGCCCGTCATTCAGGTACTTTACGACCGGTTCCGACGGTCCATCCGCGTAATCGAACTCGCAATCGAAAGAGCCACCAGCGCGAGCAGCGCAAACGACAGTAGGTAAACCGCCAAGGTCTTATCTCCTCTGGGACATCGCTCCCAGACGCAATCCTCCAGCCAAATCCATGCCACGTGTTTTCAATGGGTTGGAGCCGCGGCTAGGGAGCGCTCGTCGCCGGAGGCAGACACCTGTCATCAACAAAGGACATTCGTTTCGGCCTAGTACTTATAAAACCTTTCTCCACCGACTACTGTCCGGCCTCTGTCCTCCGCGTTTGTTCTGTTTCTCTAGGCCTTGCTCAGCCGGATGGACCCGTCTCCCGTATGGATCGTCAGCGACTGCCCGCCGCCATTCATTTTGCCGTGCAGTTGCGAGTTGCTGAAGGTTCCCTCTACCGTAACCGGCAGTCCCACGCTGATGTGCCCATCGCCGGTGCTGGCGTCAATATTCACCTGAAAATCGCCAGGCAGCGCCAGGTCCACACTTCCATCGCCCGTTCTGACGTTCCAGCTTGTGACCATCTTGGAACCGGACTGAACGCGCGTGTCCACGCTGCCGTCACCGCTGCGAATATTCAATGCATCGAAACGGCCATCTACCTTCACGTGGCCATCGCCGCTGTCGGCATCGAGCTTTCCGTCCAGCCCGTGCGCCTCAATCGAACCGTCTCCCGTGTGCAGCCGGATATCGCCCTTCAGCGTGTCTACCGTGATGCTTCCATCGTTCGTGTGCAGGTCAATCGTCCCCGTAAGCGTGTTGGCGTGCACCGAGCCGTCGCCCGTGTACACTTTCACCGAACCATTGATCGAATTCGCTTCCACCGAGCCATCCCCAGTGTGCGCGTCCAGGTCCGCGTTCTGCGGCATCAGCACTTGGATGTTTAGCCTTCGCCCGTGAGTGCCCCACGAAAATCCCCAATGACTCGTTGTGCGGGCAATGAGTTCCACCGTGTCGCCGGACTGCCTCGCTTCGATGTGCAGATCCTTGTCCACCTGGTACCCTTCGTACTCCACGTGGAACTGTACGGTTTTCGAATCGCCTGTGGTTACGCGCACCGCTCCGTCGTTCGTGTCCACGCGGACATTTGCCCGCCCGGCGATCGTGTAGTTCTTGCTCCATTCCTCAGCGCTCGCCTTTGGCGCCATCGCCGCTGCCGCGAACAGGGCAAAGCAGGCAATCCCGAGCCGTACGGAATTCTTACCCAAGAAAAGTGAGTTCATTTCTCTAAGCCTCCGTTGCAATTCCTGCAAAGTGCGTCCGGCAAATGCTCGACTGGCCAACAACTGTAGATACGCGGCCTGAGCCTAAAATGTTCCGTGGGGTGTTCGTCCGCAGTCAAGGATCGGACGGACGCACGTACACAGCTTGACTGACGTCTGCGCCGCCCAAACGTCTGATTCGAATGCCCAAAAAGTCTATCCAGGTGGACCCTTCCTGGCTGTTTTCGTCAATCCAGGTGCGTATTTTGCCATGCTGTTTGCCGCGCGCCGCGGCTCACCGCTGCGCAGCGTGCTTCTTGCGGCTTCCGCTGGCATGCCGCGCCGTCCCTGGCTTCGCTCGCAGCGCCGCTAAAAACTGTTCCGTCGGCAGCGTATTGATCACGTCTTTTTTCTCTAGCCAGCCCCGTCGTGCCATCGTCACGCCATAACGGATCAGCGCAAGATTCGTCGCGTTGTGCGAATCCGTGGAAATCACCACCTTCACCCCTCGTTCCTTACACATCCTCAAATAAACATCCTTCAAGTCGAGCCGGTCCGGATATGAGTTGCATTCCATCGCGACTCCGGCTTTCGCGCATGCCTGCAGAATCTTTTCCATGTCGTACTCGATGGGGTCGCGCCGGAGCAGCAGTCGTCCGGTGGGGTGCGCGATGATCTGCGTGTAGGGATTTTCGATCGCCGCGAGCATGCGCTCCGTCATCGCTGCCCGGTCCAAATTAAAATACGAGTGAATCGAGCACACCACGACATCCAGTTGAGCGAGCAACTCGTCCGAATAATCCAGCGAGCCATCTTTCAAAATGTCCACTTCCGCCCCGGCCAGCACGCGAATGCCGAGTCCTTTACCGTTAGCCTCGTGAATTTTCTTGATGTGGGCCGCCATGCGTTTTTCGTCCAGCCCATTGGCGACGGTCACTGCTTTTGAATGGTCCGTGATGGCGATGTACTGATGCCCCAGTTTTCGCGCCGCCTCCGCCATTTCTTCAATCGAGTTTTTCCCGTCGCTTGCCGTCGTATGCATCTGCAAATCGCCCTTCATATCCTTAAGCTCGATGAGGTGCGGCAGTTTGTGCGCCTCCGCGGCGGCAATCTCTCCGGTGTTTTCGCGCAATTCCGGTGGGATGTAATCCAGCTTCAATTTCGCGTAAATCTCTTCCTCGGTGCGCCGCGCTACGGTCTTCTCGCCCTTCAGCGTCGCCAGAGCATACTCGTTCAACGTGTAGCCCATGTCGTTCGCGCGTCCCCGGAGCGCCACGTTGTGCTCCTTCGACCCCGTGAAGTAGAGCATCGCTGCTCCGAAACTTTCTTTGTCCAGCAGCCGCACATCCACTTGCAGCCCATTTTCCAGCGTGAAGCTGACCTTGTTCTCGCCATGCGCCAGCGTTTGATCGATCCCCGGGTACTCCAGAATGTGCTTCGCCAGGGCATCCACGTGTTTCTGCGAGGTGTGCCCGTCGGCCAGTGTCAGCAGCAAGTCCAGATCGCCCACCGTCTCTTTTCCACGCCGCAAGGAACCCGCAGGCGTCACGCTCTCGACCCCTTTTCCGGCCTTCACGATGTGCGCGATGATGGCGGTCGCCGCTTCTTCCGCCGTATTAATGTGGAATCTTCCCGAGGACTTCTTGAAAACCTCGATTGCCTTCAGAATGTTTTGTTCGCTTTTCTCGCCAAATCCCGCAAGGTCCCTCAGCTTTCCTTCCTTCGCCAATTTCTCGACATCCGCGACGGTTCCCGCGCGAAATTGCGACCACAAAAACGCCACTTTCTTCGGTCCAAGTGATTGCAACTGCAGCAAGTCGAGGATAGTCGCCGGATATTTTTTCAGCAGCTTTTTGCGCAGGGAATAGTCGCCCGTCTTCACAATCTCCTGAAGGTGCTCGACCATCCGCTCGCCGATCCCCGGCAATTCTTCCAGCTTTTCCGGCTGAGCCACGAGTTGCTCGATGGATTCTGGCAGCCCGTCAATCAGCTCCGCCGCTTTTTCGTAGCTGCGGTAGCGGCCGATGATGGCTCCGTCAATTTCCAGCAACTGCGCCGTCTCGCGCAGTACCCGTGCGATTTGTTTGTTGTCCATGCCGCCGATTATACGGCTCTCTCGTTACCCGGTCACCCTTCCGAGGATCGCCTCTGGCCAGTTTCCCGCGGGCCACTAGCCTCTGCCAACTTCATTACCAGCACGCCGTTTCGCGCCGGCATATTCCCGGCATAAAATGGCGCAAATGACCATCCGCAAGATCATCCACGTTGACATGGACGCGTTCTACGCGTCCGTTGAACAGCGCGATGACCCGAGCCTCCGCGGCAAGTCTGTCATCGTCGCGTGGCGCGGAAATCGTTCGGTTGTCTGCGCGGCCTCTTATGAGGCGCGCAAATTTGGCGTTCGCTCGGCGATGCCCGCGATGCGCGCGGAGAGCCTCTGCCCCAATGCCGTGTTCCTGCCTCCGGATTTTCCCCGCTATCGAGCCGTGTCGCGCCAGGCACGCGAAATATTCCAGCGGCACACCGATCTCATCGAACCGCTCTCGCTCGATGAAGCCTATCTCGACGTCTCCGAAAACAAATTGGGTTTGCCCACCGCAACGCAAGTAGCGCGCACCATTCGCGAACAAATTCGCGCGGAGCTTCAGCTAACCGCATCGGCTGGAGTCGCTCCAAATAAATTCCTCGCCAAAATAGCCTCCGATTGGCGCAAGCCCGACGGTCTTTTCGTGATCCAACCGGAGGAAGTGGACGCTTTCTTGCTTCCTCTTCCTGTTGGGCGCCTGCCGGGAGTCGGCAAGGTCATGGAAGAAAAGTTGAAGGGGCTTGGCGTTGCAACAGTGGGTTCCCTCCGCAATCTGGACATGGCTCTCCTCGAAAGCCGCTTCGGCCGCATTGGCGTCCGCCTGTTCGAACTGGCTCGCGGCATGGACAAGACCGAGGTCATCCCCGATCGGCCGACGAAATCCATCTCCGCCGAGGACACATTTGAGCGCGACGTGCTCTTGAGCGAAACCGAATCCATGATCCGCAAGCTCGCGGAACATACCTGGGCCGCCTCGCGCAAGGAATCGCGCATCGCGCGCACCGTCGTCCTCAAACTCAAGACGAGCGACTTCAAGATTCTCACGCGCAGCTACACGCCTGCTTCTCCCCCGGCTTCCTCTGAGGAATTGACGAGCATCGCGCTCGCTTTGCGAGAGCGTGTCGCCCTTGGCCCGGCGATACGCTTCCGCCTCGTCGGAGTCGGCCTCAGCAACTTCCGCGATCCACTGGCCGCGTCCGCCGAACCCTCGCTGTTTAGCTGACTGGAGTGGTGTTGCCTTTGCTTTCGAACCGTGGATTTGCCAACTCGCGCACCAGTTTTATTCACTGTTCGCCACAAATCGCAACTGGTGCAACAATAGTCCCCTCATGACTGTCTTCCTCCGGGAGTCCGCTGTGCGACTCGCAGTTCTGGCACTTTTCTTGGCCGCGCTCTTCGTCCCAATGGCCTGCGCCCAATCGGACCAAGCTCCATCAACTTCTATCGCGCCAGAAAAAATCATCATTGATACCGACATCGGCGACGACATTGACGATGCTTTTGCTGTGGCCTTTGCCCTGCGCAGTCCCGAACTCCAGATTCTCGGCATCACAACGACGTTCGGCGATACCGAAGCCCGCGCTAGGATTCTCGATCGCCTCCTCGCCGAGGCTGGCCGCCGCGACATCCCCGTTCTCGCCGGCATTCCCACCAACACAACCAATCGCATGAACCAGCGCGCTTTCGGCGATCCCGGCCCTCTCACCCGCGCGTCTCACCCGCCCGCGGTGAACTTCATTCTCGACCAGAT
Source organism: Candidatus Acidiferrum sp. (assembly GCA_035279745.1). Taxonomy (GTDB): domain Bacteria; phylum Acidobacteriota; class Terriglobia; order Acidiferrales; family UBA7541; genus Acidiferrum. Next base: position 139,014 of record DATEHE010000025.1, read on the forward strand.
CAAGCGCTACCCCGGCCAAATCACTCTCGTCGGCATCGGTCCGCTCGTCAACGTTGGCGCTCTCATCGAAAAAGATCCTCAAACTTTTCTGAAGCTCAAGCGCATCGTCATCATGGGCGGCTCCATTCATTGCGGTTACAGCGAACTCGGCCTTTGCCCAGGCCCGCCCCCGAGCCCCGAATGGAACATCATCAACGACATTCCAGCAGCGAAGAATCTCTTTCTCTCCCATGTCCCGCTTTACGTCATGCCTCTCGATTCCACCCAACTCAAATTCGATGAAACGAAGCGCGCCTATCTCTTCCGCCAGGGCACCCCGCTCACCGACGCCCTGATCATCCTCTATCACGAATGGGGCCAGCAGACTCCCACGCTCTTCGATCCCATGACCATCGCCTTCCTCCTCGATCCCCACATTTGCCCCACCCAGCCTATGCACATCGTCGTGGACGACAAAGGCTTCACTCGCCCTGAACCTGGCCAACCCAATGCCCAGGTCTGTATGCACTCCGATTCCGAAGCCTTTTTCCATCTGCTCCTTAATCGCATCGCCGCGCACTAGATCCCGCGGTCTTCTCCTTATTCCCAATTCCGCCAGTTAAACGTTCCTATCTTGCCTGCCTCTCACAAAAGAAAAAGGTCGGCAGAGGGGCGCTCTCTGCCGGCCGGATGATTCCAGGCTCTAAGGGTCAGACTGGTTTCTGTACGTTTGCTGCCTGCGGGCCCTTCGGTCCTTGGACGATTTCGAACTCCACCGGATCCCCCTCTTGCAGGGTCCGGTAGCCATCTCCCACGATTGCGGAGTAGTGTACGAAAACGTCTGGACCATCGTCGCGCCCGATGAAGCCATACCCTTTCGAGTTATTAAACCACTTTACTGTTCCTTGCACTTATCTGATCCTCCTGACGGAGACCTGGACCATTTTTTGGCCAGCCACTCGGTACGTCGACGGCCGCCAGTTTCACAAATTGCGCGGAGTGTACCAAAATGACGCATTCAGTCAAGAGACCTTTCGTTTTTTCGTAAAGAAAAAATCGCCAAGAATCCCTTACAAAAACGATTCAACTGACGTGCGGCCTAAGATAGTTGCGCGGCTTTTTACTGAGCGGTTCTCCACTTTGTTTGCAAACTGTAGTTAACATTAGGTTTGTTTGAAATGGCTCGCGACGGGAGGTGCCCCGTCCTTCCGCCCCACACGTAAGGAAAATATTTGCCACTCGCCGTTCTCGCCGTAATCGCCTCAGCCTTCCCGACTTACCCGCGCGCCAGAAACCGCAAATAGTACAGTATCCCCGCCACCGATTTGGCATCCCGAATCTTGTTCCGCCGGATCATCTGCTCGATTTCCCCGGGCGTGAACGACTTCGGCGTGATGCTTTCGTCCTCTTCCGGCGCGGCCTCTCCCGCCGTCAAATCTTCTGCCAGGAGGATGTACATTCGCTCCTCCAAAAATCCCGGCGTTGGAAAAACGTCCAGAAACACGTGAAATCGCTTCGCCCGGTAGCCCGTTTCTTCAATCAATTCCCGCGCCGCCGCCTTCCGCGGATTCTCTCCCTCGTCAATCCGCCCAGCCACCAGCTCCCACAGGAACTGCCTCGTCGCATGCCGGTACTGCCGGATCATCAGAATTCTTCCATCCGCAAACACCGGCAGCACCACCACCGATCCCGGATGCGTAATCACTTCCCGCATCACGCGCAGCCCGTTCGGTTCGATGATTTCGTCCCGCCGAAGCCCAAATACCGGCCCTTTGTAAATCATCTTGCTGCGCAGTATCTTCGCGGTCGTGCGATGGGGAGCTTTCTTGGGCATGGCAGGTACGTTTTCCTCGGCGATATCATACACTGTAGTTGCGGCCGCCCGTCGCGCGGGGTTTTGCTCCAGCTCGCTGCGCCGAGCGTTCTCGCGCTGCGGATTCGAATGCCTATCAACACCATCATCGTTGACGACGAAAAGCCCGCCCGCGAGGAACTTGCCTATCTCCTCAAAGCTTTTCCCGAAGTCAACCTCATCGGCCAAGGAAAGAACGGCGTCGAAGCCGTTTCTCTCATCAAGGAGCACACGCCCGATCTAGTCTTTCTCGACGTCCAGATGCCCGGCCTCGATGGCTTCGGCGTCTTGAAAAAGCTCGTCGAGCGCAAAATGAAGATTCCCCATGTCGTGTTCGCAACCGCCTACGATCAGTACGCCGTGCAGGCATTCGACGTGAACGCCGTGGATTATGTTCTGAAGCCCTTCGATAAAGCGCGCATCGCGAAGGCTATTCAGCGCGCGCGAAAAGTCCTCGAAACCCAAACGCCCGCCACGGAGCGCCTCGAACAGTTGGTTACTCAGCTGGAAGCCACAAAGACGGGCACGCAGCGCGTAAAAATCCTGGTCAATTCTCAGCAGCGGCTGCTCTTGGTAAACGGCGAGGACATCATTTTCGCCACCGTCGAAGGCAATTCCGTTGTCGTCGTCACGCGCGACGTCGAGGGCGCTTCGAATTACCGCACCATCGAAGAACTAAACGCCGCGCTCGATTCCGACCTTTTCCTTCGCCCCCACCGCTCGTTTCTCGTTAACATTCAGCACGTCAAGGAAGTCGTCCCCTGGTTCCACTCCACCTTGATCTTGAAAATGGACGACAAAAAATCCACCGAAGTCCCCGTCAGCCGCGTCCACGCCCGCCGTCTGCGCGAATTGTTCAAACTGTAGTCCCTGCCCTCGAGTCAGTTCTCGCAGACGTGACGATAATCTGAGAAATGACATCTTTGCAATCCAGTGCCACAATACTACAATAGTGCCAAGACTCGAGGAGTTGAAATGGCCCTCAAAGCGCATGCCCGCATCAACCAGAATGGCCGCGTGGTGATTCCCGCCGCGTTTCGCGAAAAGCTCGGCATTCGCGCCGGCGATGAACTGATCCTCCGCGTCCAGGGCGATGAGCTGCGCATCACTACTCTCAAGCGCAACATCGCACGCGCCCAGCGCTTCGTGCGCAAATTGGTCAAGCCGGGCGTCTCGCTCGTGGACGAATTAATTGCCGATCGCCGCGAGGCCTCTCGAAATGAGTAGAGTCGTTTTGGACGCCTCCGCTCTTCTCGCCGTCCTCAATCAGGAACCCGGTTCCGAAAAGCTGACCGCCGAACTGCTGACCGATGCCGCAGCGAGCACGGTGAACCTCGCCGAAGTTCACGGCAAACTTGTCGCGCATGGCGCCAAATCTTCCGATGCTTGGGAGGCAGTCATAAGCTTGGTCCGCGAAATTGCTCCCTTCACGGCGGAGCAGGCCAAGCTCGCCGGCGATCTCGTCTTGCAGACCCGGCCACTTGGCTTGTCTTTAGGCGATCGCGCCTGCCTGGCGCTGGGTCTCAGCATCAGCGCACCCATCTACACCGCGGACAGGTCGTGGAAAAAGCTTAAAGTCGGTGCCGCAATCCACGCGATCCGCTAATCCCAACAATCTATTTTCCTCCCCGCTCGCCCGCTCCGTCGCTCGCCACTCCTCCATTCCCGTGTTAGCATTCTGCGTACCCCGCGTACACTCAACTGATGGACTTTTCTCTTAGCGACCACCAGAAACTCATTCGCGATACCGTCCGCCAATTCATGGACGCGGAAGTGCGCCCGACCGTCAAGCAGCGCGACCGCGAAGAGCGCTTTCCCGCCGCCGAAATCAAAAAGCTCGCGGAACTCGGCTGCTGCGGCATGATGACTCCCGAAGAATGGGGCGGCGCCGGCCTCGATACGCTTTCTTACGTTCTCATGCTCGAGGAAGTCGCTCGCGTGGACGCAGGGATGGCCACTTCGCTCGGCGTCACCAACTCCGCCGTCCAAATTCCGCTCCTCAAATTCGGCACCGAAGCCCAAAAGCAAAAATATCTTCGCCGACTCGCCACCGGCGAAATCATCGGCTCCTTTTGTCTCACGGAGCCCGCCGCGGGCTCCGATGCCGCCGGAATTCAAGCCCGCGCCGCAGCCGTCGCGCGCGTAGGCGCTGGACTCGGAGTACGCTCTGCCGCTGCGCCCGCGCTCGCCTCCGCAGCCGGCGCATCCTGGGCGGGCGCTCCGCTGGGCACTCCCAGCGGCGATGCCTACCGCCTTAACGGCACGAAAACCTGGGTCTCCAACGGCAGCGTCGCCGGCCTCTTTCTCGTCTTCGCCAAAACCAATCCCGAAGCCGGCGGGAAGGGAATCAGCGCATTTCTCGTCGAACCCGGCTTTCCCGGCTTCAAGGTCGGCCGCCACGAAGAGAAAATGGGCCAGCGCAGCTCGCCCACCGTCGAAGTTCTTCTCAACGATTGCGAAGTGCCTCGCGAGAATCGCCTCGGCGAGGAGGGCCAGGGCCTGAAAATCGCCCTCAGCACGCTGGATGGCGGACGCATCGGCATCTCCGCTCTCGCTCTTGGCCTTGCGCAAGGCGCTCTCGATGAATCCGTGAAGTACGCGAAGCAGCGCCGCGCCTTCGGAAAATCCATCGGCGAATTTCAGGCCATTCAATGGATGCTCGCCGATATGCAGACGGAAATCGAAGCCGCCCGCGGCCTCGTCTACCATGCCGCCTGGCTAAAGGACCACCACCCCGCGAAGCTCGGCGCTGCCGCCTCCAAGGCCAAGCTTTACTCGAGCGAAATGGCCAATCGCGTCGCCTATAAAGCCGTTCAGATTCATGGCAGCTCCGGGTACTCCCGCGAGACCGACGTCGAGCGCATGTACCGCGATGCCCGTGTCGTTTCCATCTACGAAGGCACCAGCGAGATCCAGAGGATGATCGTTGCCAGGGACCTTTTGGGGAAGCCAAGTTGACCCTCCCCCGCCCCAGCTTGCTAGCGCCCCGCTCAGATTCCGCCCCTAAATTTCCCTTGACAAACGTTAACTTTTATGCTATACACTTTTAAGATTTCAAATATGGCACTACGGCTCCACGCCAAAGCCAGCCAACCCCACCCTCCCTCACGGCCAAAATCAGATCTTCCTAAGTCCTTTATCAGCAACACTTACAAGCTCCTCGCAAGTGTTGCAACCAAAGGACTTACAGATTTCCTAACTCCTTTAGATGCAACACTTACAAAAAACACGGGGGGGGCCTAACCCTTGGCCAACGTCTCGCCACCTACCAAACGCGTCGTCAGCGGCATGCGCCCGACTGGCAAACTCCACATTGGCCATTACTTCGGCGCCCTCGAAAACTGGGTTCGGTTACAAAATGACCCATCCTTTGAGTGCTTCTACTTCATTGCCGACTGGCATGCCCTCACCAGCGATTACGCCGATACCTCGGGCGTCGCCCAGAACACCATCGAAATCATGACGGACTACCTGGCCGCCGGGCTGGATCCGAAGAGAGATAACTGCACCATCTTCCTGCAGTCCCTCGTCCCCGAACACGCCGAACTTCATTTGCTCCTCTCCATGGTCACCCCCCTCGGCTGGCTCGAGCGCATCCCCACCTACAAAGAAGCTCTCGAAAATGTCAAGGACAAAGACCTCCACAACTACGGCTTTCTCGGCTATCCCGTCCTCCAATGCGCCGACATTGTCATCTATAGCCCCGCTGCCGTCCCGGGCGCGCCCGCTCCGCAGCTTTTCGTCCCCGTAGGCGAAGACCAAGTGTCACACGTTGAAACTAGCAGGGAGATTGTGCGGCGGTTTAGCTTCTTATATGCATTCGAAATAAAATCTGAGCTATTCGCTCCGGCCAATCTCGGTAACTACGCCGCGGTTCTAAAAAGTTTTGGAGCCGTCGGAACACTTAGGGAAATCGTAGATGCTTCCTTGGAGCCTGTCGAAGCGCACGCCGGAGTGAAGAGCTCCCTGAGAAAACACGTTTTGGAAATGGGCGTTGCGAACTTCCTCCAAGAGGCTGGCTCACTTGCGAAATACTTCGAATGCAGGAGTATCTTGACTGAGCCGGAGGCGATGCTGACGAAGACGCCGCGGATACCTGGCCTCGATGGCCGCAAAATGTCCAAGTCCTACGGCAACGCCATCACCCTCTCCGAACCCGACGACGACATCCGCAAAAAAACCAAAGTCATGGTCACCGACCCCGCACGCAAACGCCGCACCGACCCCGGAAATCCCGACGTGTGTCCCGTCTACGACTGGCATAAACTGTTTGCGCCGAAGAACGCCGCGGGAGAATACACGGCGGAAGGAAAAGCTACGCTCGACTGGGCCGCCACCGGCTGCCGCACCGCCGGCATCGGATGTATTGAGTGCAAGGCCGCAATGGCGGAGAATTTGATCCGGTGGATTCAGCCAGTTCGCGAGCGCCGCGTGAAGTGGGAAAATGATCAGGCGGGGGTGCTAAAAATTCTCGAGAACGGCTCGCAACGCGCGCGCGCTGAAGCCGTAAAAACCATGGAGCGCGTCCGCGAAGCCGTTTTCGGTTGGGAGAAAAAACGCAAGGAAGTGGCCAGCGGTGGCTGAAAGCCACTGCCAAAGGAACGCATGGCGACACCAGGAAGCAAATTGAATCGCGAGCCGGCCTACAAAGTGCAAATCCCTTTGTATGAAGGCCCCCTTGATCTGCTGCTGGACCTCATCAAGCAGCAGAAAATGAATATCCTCGACATCCGCATCTCGGAAATCACCGCGCAATATTTGGATTATCTGCACAAGCTCGAAGAGTTGAACGTGGATGTTTCCGCCGAATTTATTTACATGGCTGCGACTTTGATTTACATCAAATCCAAAATGCTGTTGCCGCCCGATCCGCTTGCCAGCGAAGAAGAACAAGCCGGCGATCCGCGCGCCGAACTCGTCCAGCGGCTCGTCGAGCACGAAAAATTCAAAAATGCCGCGCAGCTTCTCTACCAGAAGCAGCAAATTGAAGAGAACGTCTGGTCCAAGCCGGACAAATCGCTCTATAACGACGAAGGCACGGAAGGCGAGCTGGTCGTTTCGCTCGTGGATTTGATTCGCGTCTTCCAGCAAGTGCTCGAGCGCCGCAAGGAAGTGGCGCGAATCGAATTGCGCCACGAACAATTCACCGTCGCCCAGATGATTGCGGCTCTGCGCGCGCAGATTCTGGCTAGCGCGGACAACGCGGTCAGCCTCGTGCAGTTTTTCGAGGCGTGCCCTTCGCGCCATGCCATGATTGTGTCGTTTCTCGCCGTGCTGGAAATGGTCAAGCTGCAAGCGGTCATTCTCGCCCAGGAAAAAATGTTCGGCGAAATTGTCGTGAAGCGCGGAAAAAGTTTCGATGTCGCATTCGACGAAAATGGCGCGCTGCGGCTTGTGGACGAGGAATACAAGTAGAACGCCAGCAGTGCGAAAAAGAACGAGGCAGGGATGACCAACGAAGAAAGAAAAGCGGCCCTGGAAGCGATCATTTATGCGGCGGACGATCCCGGCACGATCGAGCAGCTTGCAAAAGCGCTTGGCGAAGAGAAGCTCGCTGTGCAGGCCTCGCTCGATGAACTCGCTGCGAGCCATGCGGCGGAAGATCGCGGCATCGAAATTCGCGCCGTGGCCGGCGGGTACAAATTTTATACCAAGCCGTCCCAGCATGACGTCGTGCGCCGCTTCATCAAGAGCTTGCGGCCTCCCTTGCGCTTGACCATGCCAGCGCTTGAGACGCTTGCCGTGATTGCCTACAAGCAACCCGTCACGGCCCCGGAAATTTCCGAAATTCGCGGCGTCAACACTTCCGGCGTGATTAGCACGCTTCTCGACAAACGCCTGATTACCACTGCGGGACGCAAGGAAGTGATTGGGCGGCCGATTCTGTACAAAACCTCAAAAGAATTTTTGATGCGCTTCGGCCTGAGCGATCTGGAAGAGCTGCCGAGCCTGAAGGAATTTGAGGCGCTGGCGAGAGAAGCGCTCGGCACGGATGAAGGCGTCGCTTCGCCGTTGCTCGAAGAGCCGCCCATCGAAGCGGAGGCGACATCGTCAGCAACTTCCCCGGATGATGCAACGGCCAACAATGAAATCGGAGATCATCAGCACGATAACCTGGCCGAAGCCGTCGCGCATGTGCAGGAAGAGTTAGCGGAGGCGGAAGAGTTTCGCGAGCACGAAGCGTTGGCGACCGCCGAAGGAATGCCGGCGGGCGAGTTGGACGAAGATCCACTGCCGCCGAGCGTGAAGTCAACTGCCGCCGGCGAGTAGCCCTCGGAGCGCGAAGAAAAAGAGACGAGTCGAGGCGCTCAGGTGCGCGAGAAGGAGAAGTCATGCAAGCAGCGTCCGCTCGAGTCATTTTCGCGGCAGTCATTTTTCTGGCGGGAGCCGTGGGAGCCGCCTCTCGCGAGCAAGCCGCCGGCTCCGATCAGCAGGCCACGGTGATCGAAGTCAGCGCCAAGAAATATCAGTTCACGCCCGCTGAAATTCACGTGAAGAAGGGAACGAAGGTCAAGCTGGTCGTGCATTCCGTGGATGAAACGCACGGGATTAAGCTCAAGCTGAATCCCGAAGGAAGCAAAAGCAAATCCGCTCCCGGATTGCGCTTCGATGATCCCGCCAGCAACGGAAAAGTCGAAAAAGGCAAAGATCAAGTGCTCGAGTTCGTTGCCGAGCAAGCCGGCAAATATGACTTCGAGTGCGCTAAATTTTGCGGTTTCGGTCATAGGCACATGAAGGGCAAGCTGATCGTGGACGAATAGCCGAGGTTGCTGATGTGCGTGTTACAAGCATGAAAGATGACTTGTTGCGATTTGACGGCGCCGTTGAACGCGATCCCGCCATCGACAAATGGATGAAAAAACACGCCGGCGGTTTGGGAGCCATCGCGCGCGAGTGGTTTGAAGCGATGCGCAAATGCGGCGACGAAGTGCGCGAGCTTTTGCATGACGGCTGCCCCACCGCTTGTCTGGGTGACGTGCCGTTCGGCTACGTCAACGTCTTCACCTCGCACGTGAATGTTGGATTTTTTCACGGCGCGGAGCTGCCGGACCCGGCGCGATTGTTGCAGGGCAATGGTAAATGCATGCGGCATGTGAAGTTGACCCTTGGAGCGGCCCCCAATGCCGCAGCTCTTCGCCGGCTAATCGAAGCGGCTTACGCCGATATCAAGGCGCGCGTGGAGCAAGGTTAACGAGCCGCGAGATCGCTGGCGGCTGGCCGGGCGACTCACGGAATGGAGGCAGGGATGCAAAATCTTGGGAACAAATCCAGCCCTTTCTCCGTTTTAGAGTGTGAAATCGGCGGTGGAGTTCTAGGCCCATGGTCTAAGGCGAAAATGCAGAGTTCGACGCCTCAAACGGCAGAACGAAAGGCTTTCAGGAGAGGGGAATTATGAAGAACGCGAGCTTGGTTCGAAGTTGGCTGGCAGGAGCGGTTGGCGCGGCGATGATTCTTCTGCTGGCGGGCGCTCCGGCGCAAGCGCAGGGGGAAAAGCGCGCAGTCTACGCGCCTGACAATTTTCACTGGCAAGGCAACCTGAAGCCGGGACAGACGTTTGAAGTAGTCAATACGAATGGCGAAATTGGCGCGAACGCCGCTTCCGGCGAGGCTGCGCAGGTGGAAGGCAGGAAGGGAAGCGGCGATTACGACAACGACCTGTTCATCGAGGTCGTGGAGTATTCCGACGGCGTCACGGTTTGCGCCGTCTATGCGAAGGACCGCGCGCCGGGGCGCTGCCATCGCGGCGGAGTTTCCTCCGAGTACAGCAACTGGTGGCACGGCCATCGCGCGAAGATCAATTTTGACGTGCAAGTTCCGCGCGGCGTGCGGTTCAATGCCATGACGACCAACGGCAGCGTGCATTGCGTGAATCTCGGCAGCGTCGTGCAGGCCTCCACAACCAATGGCAACGTGGAAGTCTCGACGAGCGAGTGGGCTTCCGCGAGAACGACGAACGGCGGCGTGCGCGTGTCCATGGGCAATGCCAAGTGGAGCGGCGAACTCGAGCTGCTGACCACGAATGGAAGTGTGGACGTGACGCTGCCCGGTTCCGCGGAATTCAGCGTGCGTGCCTCCACCACCAACGGCGGAGTGCGCACGGATTTTCCAATCACAGTGCAAGGCAGGTTTAGCTCGAGGGCCCTCTCCGGCACAGTAGGCAGCGGCGGCCGAGACTTGAAAGTTGCCACGACAAACGGCGGCATCGAACTCCGCAAAAGCTAAGAACGCCATTCCCGCTGCGAACGAGTAAGAAACACCGCCGGCAGGGGTATTTCGATCATGTCAGGATAGAGTTACTCGGGTATTGCTATTCTGGCAGAATCGAGTTACCCTCACAGGTGACATGAAAGGAATCACAATAAAGCTTCCTGAGGCCACCCTGCGGCGGCTGCGGCACGAAGCCCGCGCAACGGGGCGCAGCATTGCGGACTTGGTTCGCGGAAGGCTAGACACCCTGCCGCCCCGCGGCGCGCTGTCCGTCCATGAAATCGCAACCGATCTTGCTGGCTCATTGGAAGGCGGTCGAAAGTCGGCAACGAACCGCCGCCGCCGATTTGTGCGGCCGTGATTTCCATTTGCGATACCGGCCCTTTGGTCGCATTTCTGAACCGCAATGACCCATACCATTCCTGGGCCGTCGCGCTGATGAAGCAAGTGCGTGCTCCCCTGCTGACCACGGAACCGGTTCTCACCGAAGTGGCTTACTTCTTGAGGGCGGACCGCCTGGACGTCGATCCGTTGTTTCAGCTGCTCGAGCGCGAAGCCATCCGATTGGACTTGCCGCTTGCGGCTCACTGGCCGCGACTTCGCACGCTTATGGCGCGCTACGCCAAGATGGATCTGGCTGATGCATCGGTCGTGGTTTTGAGTGAGCGGCACGCGCGTTCCCAGGTGCTTACAGTAGATCGGAGGGACTTCAGCATTTACCGGCGAAATGACCGGCAAATGATCGATTTCGTCTCCCCACCGGGAGCCGGGAGTTGACTTGGGAGTTTGCTTCTGCGCTGTGAGAGTTCTGCGGGAGAGTCGCGCTCTTGTGCCGAGAGTTGGCCAGCCGACCCATGCGCTCTGATAGACTAGCGGCCATGAAAACACATTGGATGCGAACGGTTGGACTCTTCGTAGTTGCCGCGGTGGTTCTGTATCCGGCGTCGTTTGTGGTTGCGCCCGCGACAGCGAGCGCGCAGCAGGTTATCCCGCTCTATCAAGGCACGCCGCCGGGCTCGACCGCGGAAAACTATCCTGAGAAAGAATATTTTTCGAAAGCCTGGAACACGGAAGTTGTGAGCAACGTAACGAAGCCGACGCTCACGGTATTCAAGCCCTCGCCAGAACAAAAAAACGGAACGGGAATCGTCATCTGCCCGGGCGGAGGGTTCATGGCGCTCTCGATCAATAGCGAGGGCTTCGACGTGGCGAAGTATTTGACGGCTAGAGGCGTGACTGCCTTTGTCCTGAAATACCGACTCGCGCACACGGGCGAAGACGCCACGCAGGAATTCACCACCCTTTTTGCGGACCGGCAAAAACTCATGGACACGATCGGCAAAGTCATTCCTCTCTCCAATGCCGACGGGCTCGCGGCGGTGACTTACGTTCGCGAGCATGCGGCGGAATGGGGCATTTCGCCGGACCGCGTGGGAATCATCGGATTTTCCGCGGGCGGAGAGGTCGCTGCAGCCGTCGGATTTGAATACAAGCCGGAAGGCCGGCCCGCCTTTGTGGCTCCCATTTACGCGGCCGCGCGAGCGTTTAAAGACATGCCTGTGCCGGCCGATGCGCCTCCCATGTTCCTGGCGGCGGCTACGGATGATCAATTGGGGCTGGCTCCGGACAGTATTTTTTTGTACGACAAGTGGAGCGAGGCGCACAAATCCGTCGAGCTGCACATGTACGCCAAGGGCGGGCACGGCTTCGGCATGCGCAAACAAAATATTCCGACGGATCGCTGGATCGATCGCTTCGCCGATTGGCTTGAGTTCGAAGGCTTCTTGAAGAAGTGATCGGCATTTCGGCTTAGCTGCCGCACTCCAAACCATATGCAGGAACGCTTACAAAAAATAATCGCCAGGGCTGGAATTGCTTCGCGCAGGCACGCGGAGCAATTGATTTTGAGCGGACAAGTCCGCGTGAACGGGAAAGTGGTGCGCGAGCTGGGGACAAAAGCGGATGCGGCGACGGACAAGATCGAGGCGGCGGGGCGCGAAGTCCGCTCGGCGGAAAGGCTGGTCTACCTCGTGCTGCACAAGCCGGCGGAAATCGTTTCAGCGATGGCCGATCCGGAAGGGCGGAAGACGCTGAAGAATTGTCTGCGCGGATTTCGCGAGCGAGTCTACCCGGTGGGCAATTTGGAATACGCGGCGTCGGGGCTCGTGTTTTTGACGAATGACGGAGATTTCGCGGCGGAAATGCTGAAGCGTTGGGACGAAGTGCCGCAAACATATCACGTGAAAGTGAAAGGTCGCTTGACACTGGAAGAATTGGAAGTGATGGGAAAGCGCGCGGGAGTGAAGCTGCGCGTGGTGCGCCAGCCGGGAGCCGCGCGAGGACAACGAGGAGCGAATTTCTGGTATGAGGTGGCGCTGCGCGGAGCAAAACGCGACGCTTTGCGAGATGCGCTGTTTGCGGCGGGGCATCCGGTCGAGAAGCTCGTGCGAGTGGGAGTCGCAAGCCTGGGCCTTGAGGGAGTGCCGGTGGGAAGATACCGGATGCTTAACGAGAAGGAAGCGGCCGGATTGCGAGCGAGCCTGAAAAGAGGCAACGAGAAAAAAAAGTTCGGCACTAGCAGAGAGCGATGAAGTAACGCAGAGCATCCGAGCGAGAGAAAGCGGCCGCGGGAGGCCGCGCTCGAATGGAAGTAAGACGCGGAAGCAGCAGGATGCAAGAACGATTACAGAAAATCATGGCGGCTTGTGGAGTGGCGTCCCGGCGGGCGTGCGAGGAAATTATTGTCGCCGGGCGAGTGACGGTGAATGGGAAGATCGCGCGCGAACTGGGTACAAAGGGCGATCTCGAGAGCGATGCGATCTGCGTGGATGGCAAGCGCATCGAACCGCCTGAGAAGCTGGTTTATTTTTTGCTGAACAAGCCGAAAGGCTATGTCACGACGGTCAACGATCCAGAGGGCCGCCCGACGGTGATGGAGTTACTCGGCGCGCGGAAGGAGCGAGTCTATCCGGTGGGACGATTGGATTATGCGAGCGAAGGTCTGCTGCTGCTGACGAATGATGGCGCGCTGGCGCAACAACTGACAAAAGCCGGCTCGCACGTGCCGAAAACATATCTGGTGAAGGTCAGCGGCAAGCCAGAGGAGAGGCAGATCGCGCGGCTGCGAAACGGCGTGACGATTGCGCTGGATGACGGGCGCCGAGTAAAAACTTCGCCGGCGAAAATTCGCCTGGCGGAGGATGGCGCGAATCCGTGGTACGAGGTGGAGCTAATTGAGGGGCGGAACCGGCAGATTCGAAGAATGTTCGAAACGATCGGGCATCGCGTGGAGAAAATTCGCCGGGTGAAACTGGGGCCGCTGCGATTGGATGTGGAAGCAGGGAAGTTCCGTGAATTACGGGCACAAGAAGTGGAAGCATTGAAACGAGCAGGAAATAACGCGGCAAAGGGAAGAGAAGGAACAAGAAAGAGAGCGGCTCGCGTTGGCGGGTGAGGCACGGAGAAACGCCGCAAAGATGCAACGGACGTTTCAGAGTGCGAAAATAGCAGGGAAGAGAAATCGATAGCCGCAATCCAAAGGGGATTATGGGGCGAAGTTTTGAAGAGCTGATACCGGAATACATTCGAGGATTGCCCGTGTATGTGCCGGGCCGGCCGATCGAAGAGGTCGAGCGCGAGCTGAAAATTCACGCGGTGAAGCTGGCGTCGAACGAGAATCCGCTGGGGCCATCGCCGAAAGCGGTGGAAGCCGCGAAGAAAGCTCTCGAATCCGCGAACCGTTATCCCGATGGCGGGTCGCACGTTTTGCGCGAAGTCCTGGCAGATCGCTGCGGCGTTTCGATGGAAGAGATTTTTGTGGGACTGGGATCGAGCGAGATGATCGATCTCGCGGCACGGGTGATGCTGCGGAGCGGGCTGCAAGGCTTGACGTCACACGGAAGCTACGCGCCGTTTTCGGTGGCCATTCGCGCCAGCGCAGCGGAGTTGGTGCAAGTGCCGCAGCGGAATTTTGCATTCGACCTGGACGCCATCGTGAACGCGATCACTCCGAAGACGCGCGTGATTTACATTGCCAACCCGAACAATCCCACGGGTACAGCGTTCAGCTCCGATGAATTGGAAAAGTTTCTGAGCCGCGTGCCGGAAGAAGTGCTAGTCGTGCTGGATGAAGCGTACATCCACTACGCGCCAAGCCTGGACCGGCGGCGCTCCGAAGCCATCTACCGCTCGCGCAACAATCTGCTGATTTTGAGGACGTTTTCGAAGGTGTACGGACTCGCCGGTATGCGGATCGGGTTCGCGTTTGCGAGACCGGCGCTGGCTGCGGCGATGAACAAACTGCGGACGCCGTTCAATACTTCCGGCGTAGCCCAGGCGGCGGCGTTGGCGGCGATGGATGACCGCGAGCATGTCACGCGTTGCATCGAGACAAACGCGCGCGAGCGCGCCAGGTTGACGGATGGGCTGCGCGAGTTGGGGTTGCGGCCGACGTCGAGCGAGACGAATTTTGTGTTCGCGGAATTCGGTCCGGAGACGAAAGCGATTTGCGAGGAATTGCTCCATGCGGGAGTCATCGTGCGGCCGCTGGGCTGGATGGGGCTGCCGGAAGCGATCCGAATTTCCGTGGGAACGGCGGAAGAAAATGGAAAATGCCTTTCCGTACTCGCGGAAATTCTGGGGAAACGCGCCGGGAAAGGTCAGTTGGCCGCGCGATGAAGCAGAAGAAACAACTGGTTTGTGCGGAATGGCGAGCGTGGGGCGATGCGACTGCTTCTGCCTGAAGGTGCCACAGCAAGCGCGGATCCGATTCTCGACATTTTGAAAAAGTACAAGACGATCGCCGTAGTGGGGCTGTCTTCTAACCCGGCCCGGCCTAGCTACGAAGTGTCCGCATACATGCAGAGCAAGGGCTACCGGATCATTCCTGTAAATCCAAATGCAACAGAAGTATTGGGAGAAAAGAGCTACGCGCGTCTGGAGGACGTTCCCGAAAAAATAGACATCGTGGACATTTTCAGGAAAGCGGAAGATGTTCCACCGGTAGTGGAGAGCGCGATTCTCATGGGAGCGAAAGTGGCGTGGATGCAGCTGGGAATTATCAACGAAGAAGCGGCGGAAAAAGCGAGGAAAGCGGGATTGATCGTCATCGAGGATGCCTGTATTTTCGTGGAACATCGAAGGAGAGCGCGGGAGCTGAGCTGAGCTGCAGAAGATCAATGATTCGAGAGAAGATGCCCGCGGCGAAAGCTGGCGGGCTTTTTGTTGGGAGCAACAGGGAGAGTAACTTATAGAAAAGAAATGAAACCTGAAGAGCTGAGGCGTATCAGCCGGGGAGAGGAAAGATTTCCAGATTGCGTTTGCCGGGAAGGACAACACCGAGAAGGCGGCCATCCGGAGAGATCGCGAATTCGCGGAAAGTCAGGTCGTGCAGTATGGGCTGCGGAGTTGGCGTACTTACGGGAACGGGCTGGCCCGCCGGCTCGAGCGGAAGCGGCGGGATACTAATCCAGACAATATCGCCGGATTTTCGCTCAGGCGCGCGCTTCAAAAAGATTCGCGTTTCGTCCGGAGCCCATTGAAAGACTCCCAAGCCGACGCGCAATCGGACAAAATGATCGGGCGCAGTAAGATCGCGAACCTCGAGGACTTCGCGGTCAATGAAATAAGCGACCTTCTTGCCGCTCGGGGAAACAGAGACGCCGCCTTCATAACCATCGAGTGTGGCGACTTCGGTGGCGTCCTGCGCAAGAAGTTCGATGCGCTGGAGGCGCGGAGGACCGCTCATGGCGCGGTCGCGCTCGACGGCAATCGCGGCATTCGTTCCGGGGATTCGGGAATAATCGAGGAACGTGCGGCCTTCGAATACCTGACCAGCAGGTCCGGTGGCCGTGTTGTAGTAGCGAAAAGAAAAAAGCATCCTGGGCTTGATCGCCTCGGTCAGGAAAACGATGGTTGCGTTGTCCTTCAGCCAGGACGCGTTGAAACTGTCCGGGATTGTGCTGTCGCCCTTGGCGAAGTGAATTTCCTTTCCGTTGTCCTCGAGAGCGAGAGTCACCGAAGAGTCTTGAGTCTTGCCGGAATCGTCAACGACGGTGGTGGTGAAAAGCTGCGCGAGGATGAAACGGCCGTTCGGCGACCATGCAAACGCATCGCCTGCGTAGGAAAAGGGGCGATCGCCGAGGTTGAATTTTTCGCCCTGCAGAAGCCGCTTGCGTTTGCCGTTGGCTTCCATCAGCCAGATGTCGTCGTGCTGCAAGTCGTATTGTTTGGTTTTCACGGTGCGGCGGGCGGAGTAAACCACGCGGCCATCGGGCGCGAACTTAAATGCGGTGACCTCATCATCAATGTTCTGCAGCGGCTTATCGAGATTTTGTGCACACGCGCAAGAAAGAAAAAAGCTTCCGGCAAGTGCGAGCAAAATAATTGCCGCGATACGGCATGCGAACGCTGAGCCGGGGGAGCGCAATCGCGTCATTGCGGAACGTTGGATCCGTTTGGAGAAGGATGCGGGCCAGTGAATTCCGAGCAGCATGGTTTTTCGACGGGTTTGAACTCCATAAATTCGATGCGCGTATCGTCGGCATCGTATAGGTTGAGTTGCCATTTGCCGTCGCGGCCGATTTTGGGCTCTTCGTTGGGCTTTATGCCCGCCTGAATGATACGTTTTTGAATCGCATGAATATCCGTGACGCCGAGAGCGATGTGGTTCATGACGCCAAGTGTGTGCTTATCGGCATTTGGAGAGATGCGGAGCATGTACTCAACCCAGTCTGTTCCGTCGGGAACTTGCATGGCGACCCAATCGTCCTTGCCGTCGTCCTTCATACCGCCATGCCAATACGGTTTGAAGCCGAGGACGTCTTTATAAAAGCGGTCGATCGCGTCGCGGTTATTGACCACAAAACCGGCGTGGATGATGCGGACGGGATTGGCAGGTCTGGCCGGAGCGATTCCGGCGTTGAGATCTTCCGCGTTGGCGAGATTATAAGCGTCGGTGAAGGAGATTTCGTGCCCTTCAGGGTCATGAAGAACGATGCGCACGAGATCGTGCGTGTGCTTTTTCTCGACAATGTTGAAATCGATTTTTTTGTACTTGAGATAGCGGCGAAATCCATCGATGTCTTCGGTCAGGAAAGAAATATTGGCGAGCAAATCCGCAGGGGCGGGGCTCGGCATCTTCAGAAACGTGAGGCGCTGGCCGCTGGGCAGAAACAGATAACGCGAAGGAACATTCTCGCAGTAATCGCAAACGTGTTCCGGGTCAATTAGCGTGCGATAGAACCTGTGAGCTGCGTCCACATCAGAAACGTAAATGCTGACACCCGCGATTCCCAGAATATGGGGCCGCTTGGGCGGCTTGCGTCCGGCGGCAATGCTGGAGCAGAGCAAAACAGCAGCAACAAGAAAACTGAGCTTCTTCATCCAGTCACCTCATGAATGGGTTGCCGGCTTAGATTTTAGCTTGCGAATTTCGTCGAGGCGAGCGCGAAGACGCAACTCGAAGCCCTGGTCCGTGGGCTTGTACCAGGAGCGCCCGGCAAGATTTTCCGGGAGGCATGTCATATCAGTGAGTTTCTCGTCGTAATCGTGGGCGTATTTGTATCCCTGGCCGTAGCCCACATTTTTCATGAGGCCGGTCACGGCATTGCGGAGATGCAGTGGAACCGGATCAGCTTCTGTTTTGTGAACATCTTCGACGACGTTGCCGTACGCGGTGTAAACGGCGTTGGACTTTGGCGCGAGCGCGAGATAAACCGCGGCTTGCGCGAGCGCGAGATGTCCTTCAGGAGCGCCCAAAAAATCGAACGCATCCTTTGCGGCAAGGGTGACCGCGAGAGCGCCTGGTTCGGCAAGGCCGATATCTTCACTGGCCATGCGGACCATGCGGCGAGCGAGGTAGAGCGCGTCTTCGCCGGATTCGATCATGCGCGCGAGCCAGTAGAGCGCGGCATCGGGATCCGAGTTGCGCACCGATTTGTGCAGCGCGGAGATGAGATTGTAATGTTCCTCGCCCGCTTTGTCGTAGCGTAGGAGCTTGCGCTGGAGAACTTCTTCGAGAAGTTCCGCGGTAATGGACCGTGCCCCGCTTGCTGATGGTCGCGTGCTGCGCGCGGTAAGTTCGAGCGTGTTGTATGCGGAGCGGGCGTCGCCATTCGCGAACGATGCGATGCGAAACAGAATGTCGTCATCGGCAGTGATCCGTTCGTTGCCCAAGCCGTGTTCTTGGTCGCTCAGCGCACGGCGAAGCAGTTCGACGATCTGCGGAGTCGTAAGCGGATCGAGAACATAAACTTTTGTGCGCGAAAGCAGCGGCGAAATCACTTCGAACGATGGATTCTCGGTGGTAGCGCCAATGAATGTGATGTGGCCCGCTTCGACGTAGGGAAGAAACGCGTCCTGCTGTGCCTTGTTGAAGCGGTGCACTTCGTCGACGAAAACGATCGTGCGCTGGCCGCTGCGCGACTTGTGCTCCGCGGCAGCCATCACTTCCTTGATCTCCTTGATGCTGGAGAGCACGGCGCTGAAGGAAACAAATTCGGAGCGTGTGAGCCGAGCGATGAGCCGGGCCAAAGTTGTCTTGCCGCAACCGGGAGGGCCCCACAGCAGAAGCGAAGTTACGGAATCGTTTTCGATTTGCTGGCGAAGCGGTTTGCCCCGGCCGAGAAGCTTTTCTTGGCCAACGAATTCGTCCAGCGTCCGGGGACGCATCCGCTCCGCCAACGGTTGATGAGAAGCATCGTCCACTGACTGCGGCAATTTGGAGAAGAGGCTCACGTGTTCGCCCCGCTGGAAGAGCTTTGCTTCGTGAGATTTCTTTGGCGCGCGGCTTCATAGAGAAGCACAGCGGCGGCCGCAGCGGCATTCAGCGATTCCGCTCCGCGGGACATGGGGATGCGAACGCGAGCATCTGCGCTGCGCTCGACCTCCTCCGGCAGGCCGGCGCCTTCGTTCCCGACGAGCAGCGCAATGGGCTGGCACCAGTCCACTTCCCAGGGCAGAAGAGCGTGAGGCTCGGCAGTCTGCTGCTCGTGCGAACTGGATGCGAGCGTCTGCACCCCGGCGATGCGAAGTTGCGTTTGCAAAATAGCCAACGACATTCCAGGGAGAATCGGCAAGTGGAGCGCAGCTCCGGCCGAAGCGCGCAGAGCCTTCGGCGAAAACGGGCTGGCTGTTCCGGACTGCCCGGAAGCGGCAGTGACCGCGCCGCTGGCTCCGAAGGCCGACGCTGTGCGGAGAATCGTCCCAACGTTGCCGGGATCCTGCACTCCGGCAAGTACTACAAGAAGCGGCGCACAAACGCCGGGCCTGCGCTGCAGAAGCTCCTCCAACGTAGCCGTTCGTGGGTAAACGAGCGCAGAGACACCTTGCGGATGTTCCGTATCCGCAAGACCTTCAAAGAGGCGGTCTGTGGTGCGCAAAACCGGAAATCCCGTTTCGGGACGGCCGATGAGCGGAGCAAGCCGCTCCTGATGACGCTGCCCGGACTCGCTGAACAGGACAGCCGCGATCCGGCAGCCAGATCGCAGAGCCTCTTCGACCAATCGCACGCCTTCGACTCCCGCCGCACCGGACTCTGTCGGAAGGCCGCCACGCAAAGCCATGCGGAAGTCCTTGAGCCAGCGATTGTCCCGGCTCGTCAGGGCATTCGATGCGGGAGAATCTGACACTCGTTTGACGGTTTTGCCTGGAGCGGCCATTAGGTGGAGGGTAGCAAATTCAGGCGCAAACTGCCTAATTGCATCGGGTTGGCCGTCTGAAGCGCGGCTGAGAGTCTCCGCCGCGAAAAGTGCCAAAATTTGGGCGGGCATTGCAAGCGAACTATGGGTGTGGTAGCGTCGCCCGACTGAGTGAAATAGCGGGTGAATCGCCAGGAACGGGGGTTCGCCTGCTCCAAAGGCCAAAAATTGCCAGCAGAATTGCTGCGAGTGAATGCACAAAACCCCGAGGCGGAAGTGCTGCGCTACGCGGCGGAATTTCTGACGCGTGGAAGTGTCCTCGCGATTCCTACGGACACTTATTATGGGCTTGCGGCCGATCCATTCAATTTGGCCGCGGTGGATGAAATTTATCGCGTGAAAGGCCGGCCGGAAACGCGCGCGCTCCCGATTTTGGTTAAGTCGCTGGAGCAAGCCATGCAACTGGCGCGCGAAGTGCCGCAGAATTTTTTGAAACTGGCACAGGAGTTTTGGCCGGGTGCGCTGACGCTAGTCGTGGATGCGGCGAACCGTCTGCCACTGAAAGTGACCGCAAATACTGGAAAAGTGGCGCTGCGGTGGCCGAAGAGCGGCGTGGCCCGGGCGCTGATTGATGAGTTTGATGCTCCTATCACCGGAACAAGCGCCAATATCTCGGGCTTTCCCTCCTGCTCGAGTGCCGAACAAGTGATGAAGCAGCTTGGTAGCAGGCTTCCGCTGATACTAGATGGCGGTGAGACGGGAGCCATGCTGGGCTCGACGATTGTTGATCTGCACGGCGGAGCCTGGAGAATCATCCGCGAAGGAGCAGTGCCCGTCGCGGACATCCAAAAGGCGCTAAAGTAAATCCCGCAGTGAACGTGGCTAATGCCCGGATCGATCGGGCGTGCTCCAGGAATCGGTGAGGTCGCCACGCGGATCTATCTGTTCGTCGCGCTCGAACAAGCTGCTGAAACGTAGTGCCAATCGAGCATCGAAAACCGAATCACAAGGAAAGCAGGCAGAGCGCGCCGATGAAGATGCGCCGCGCAAAATTGTACTTTGCGGCGCTAGCGCGGCGGGGCATAAGCAATTTTACCGAGGATGGCTGGGCCGCGCGCGCCTGTTGCGCCGGGTAGATTTCCCGACCGCCGATGAAACGTCTCATAGGCCAGCAAGGCAAAAGCGAATGCCTCCTTGGCATCCACGGGAATCCCGAAGGCCGTTGACTTCATCACCGCAATGCCGTTGTGCTCGTAAAATTCGCGAAGGGCCGAGTAAAGCAGCGGATTTTCTGCTCCACCGCCGGAAACAATCAGTTGATGCACCTTTGTCCTGGGCAAAACGAACTGCTCGATGGCCAGCCTCACGCTTGCGAACGTAAACCATGTTGCCGTGCGAATCAGGTCGTTGGGCGTAGCGCGATATCTTCGTCCCAGTTTGATCATCTTGCGGACGTACTCTTCGCCGAAATATTCGCGTCCGGTCGATTTTGGAGGCTTCGTATAGAGATAAGGTTCTTTTAGCAGGGCGGCGCAGAGCGGCGCATTTTCGCGCCCCTTCAGAGCCAGCCGCGCGCCCTGGTCGTACCGTTCGCGGCCGTGAGTGAAATGAGCGACCAGCGCATCCATGAGCATGTTCGCGGGGCCGGTGTCAAACGCGTAGACATCTTCTGGCTTGGAGCCCGCAGGAATTATGGTGATGTTTGCGATGCCGCCAAGATTGAGCGAAATGCGGCCAAGATTTTTATCGCGATAGAGCAGATAATCCGCGTAGGGAACCAGTGGCGCGCCCTGGCCTCTCAGCGCCATATCCGCGGGGCGAAAATCTCCTACGGTGGTGATGCCCGTGCGCGCGGCGATCACGGAAGGCTCGCCGATCTGCAGCGTGGACGCAATGGGCTTCCCGATATAACCACTGGGCTTACCCTGATGAAAAATCGTCTGACCGTGCGAGCCGATCAGAGCAATCTTGCGCGGCGGCACGCGAAACCTTTTGCACGCCGCGAGCGCGGCTTCCGCGAATGCTTCTCCGAGGCGAAAATTCAACTGGCTGAGCGCACCCGCGCTGATGGCCTGCTGCTCCGCAACGCGCAGAATTTCGGCGCGAAGCGCTGCCTGGAATTTGCTCGAAGTGTGTCCGACCAGCTTGGCGCGCAGCTCCGGAGGCTCGCCGGAAATTTGTGCAAGCGCGGCATCAATGCCATCGGCGGATGTACCGGACATGAGCCCTAGCACGAGCATGGATTTTGCTGCCATCGCGATAACTACGTTTGTAGCACAGTGGCAAGTCGAATCGCGGAGAACAACCGCTTCATGTGATTTGTTTCTTAAGCTCCGCAAGCAGATTCAGGGCGTCGAGCGGCTTTAGGTTGTCCAGGTCAGCGCCTCGCAGTTTGTCCAGAACGGCGCGGTCGAGTGCGGTGAAGAGCACGTCCTGATGGCCGTTGCGGCGATGTACACCGCCACTCGCGCTTGCCGTCGTTCCTTCTGCCGGCTCAGCTGCTCCGGGCGACAAAGTCTCGCTCAACTCGTGCTCGCTCTGTTCGTGCTTCTTCAGAACTTCGCGCGCGCGTTCGATGACGCTGCGCGGCAATCCGGCGAGCTTGGCCACTTCAATCCCGTAACTTTTGTCCGCGCTGCCGGGCTCGACGCGCCGGAGAAAAATAATTTCGCTCGGCGTCTCTTTCACGGAGACATGGACGTTCTGCACGCCCGTCAGGAGATCCGCCAATTCCGTCAATTCATGATAGTGGGTGGCAAAAAGAGTACGCGCCCGCGTGTGTTTCTGCAGATGCTCGACCACCGCCCAGGCAATCGAAAGCCCATCGAACGTCGCGGTGCCTCGGCCGACTTCGTCGAGCAGCACCAGGCTGGATGGCGTTGCATGATGCAGAATCGCTGCAACCTCGCTCATCTCCACAAGAAAAGTTGAACGTCCTCGCGCCAGATTGTCGCTCGCTCCAATCCGCGTGAAAATCCGGTCGGTAATCGGCAGCTTCGCTTGGCGCGCTGGGACGTACGAGCCCATCTGGGCCATCAGCACGATCAAGGCGGCTTGGCGCAAGTAGGTGGATTTACCGCCCATGTTCGGGCCGGTGATCAGCAACAATTGCTGCCTTCCAGGCTCAAAGCAAAGATCGTTAGGCACAAAACGTTCGCCGCGCTGCCGCAGCAACTCTTCAATCACGGCGTGGCGGCCGCCGACGACTAGCATCTCTCCAGCGGAATTGAACTCCGGGCGCGTGTAGCCGCGGTCAGCGGCTAGCTTGCCAAAACACGTGAGAACGTCGAGCTGAGCAATGGCCCCCGCAGTTCGGCGCAAGCGCGCGGCCTGCGCCGCAACCGCCGCTCGCGTTTCGAGAAACAATTGGCGCTCGATCTCGAGAATCCGCTCATCCGCCGCCAGAATTTTGCGCTCGTACTCCTTCAATTCATGTGACGTGAAGCGCTCCGCGTTTACCAAAGTTTGCTTGCGCTCGTAATCCGCCGGTGCGAGGTGGAGATTTGGTTTGGAAATCTCCATGTAGTAGCCAAACACCTGGTTGTAGCGGATTTTGAGCGATGCGATTCCCGTCCGCTCCCGCTCCCGCGCTTCCATTGCCGCGATAATTTGCTTGCTGTGCTGGCTCAAGTCGCGCAGTTCATCCAGTTCGCCGTGGTATCCGCTCCGAATCATTCCCGGCTCGCTCGAAAGGGCCGGCGGTTCATCCGCGATGGCGCGTTCCAGAAGTTCCCGCACGTCGGTTAATTCATCAATCTCGCCGAAGAGTTGCCGTAGCAGGGAACTACCGCCCAATGGTGGTGGCGTCAAAAAATTCCTGAGCACGGGCAGCTGGGCAAGCGACCGTCGAAGCGCGACAAGTTCTCGCGGCGAAGCCAGTCCAAGCGTGATGCGGCTCGTTAGCCGCTCCAGGTCCTGGATCCCGCGCAATTCCTTGCGGACTTCTCCGCGTACCACGGTTTGTTGCACGAAGTGCGCCACCGCATCCAGCCGCGCTTCAATCGCCTCACGGTCCAGCAGAGGCCGCAAAATCCAGGAGCGCAGCAAGCGCGCTCCCATGCCCGTCACAGTGGCGTCCAGCGCGGCAACCAGCGTGACGGGGCCGGCGCGCGAACCGTCATCCGAAAAAATGGGTGAGAGCAACTCGAGGTTGCGCACGGAAACGGGGTCGAGGACGAGCGCGCTGCGCTGCTCGTAGTAGCGCACTCGGTCCAAATGTTGGAGTGCCTCGCCCGCCAGCGGCCTGCCGGACGCAGCCCCCGAGCCATTCGATTCGCCCGCATCGCCGCGCCCCGCGTTTTCGCGAAGGTAGTGGACAATCGCTCCCGCCGCAGCCAGCGCCTGTGAGTGTTCATCGAGCCCAAATCCGGTCAACTCCACCACGCCAAACTGTTCGCGCAATATTCGCTCCGCATAGTCGCGGTGGAAGGTCCAATCTTCAAGCAGGCTTTCGACGCCGCCCACTCCTTCCAATAGCGAATTTTTCGCCGTTTCAAAAAGCTGGTGGGGACGCGGAAGCAGCGTTTCCCGCGGCCGCAAGAGCTGCAACTCATCGCGAAGGGCTTCCGCCGCGTTCGCTCCGGAAAATTCCGTGGATTGAAACTCGCCCGTGGAGAGGTCCACGAACGCGAGGCCGATAGGCGAGCCCGACGCATGCATCGCCACCGCCGCTAGGTAATTGTTTTCGCGGGCTTCCAGCACCGCGTTGTCCGTCGCAGTGCCCGGCGTAATTACCCGTACTACCTCGCGCCGCACCAGTTTCTTGCCCGGCCCCGGCAACTCCATTTGATCGCATATCGCGACTTTGAATCCGCCTCGAATCAGTCGCGCGATGTAGCCGTCCGCCGAATGGTAGGGGACTCCGCACATCGGTATCGGCTGCCCTTTTTCCCGGTTGCGCGACGTCAGCGTGATTTGCAGTTCGCGCGACGCCAGAATCGCATCCTCATAAAACAATTCGTAGAAGTCGCCCAGCCGGAAGAGCAGCAGCGCGTGCGGGTAGCGCGTTTTGATCGCGTGATACTGCTGCATCAAGGGTGATGTCGGCTCGCTCATCGTTTTGCTGTCAAGCGCCTGTCCACGAAATCCCGCCGCAACCCTCGCGCCGCCCCTTCACTCGTGAATCCCCAGTTCGCGCAACAAAAAAGCGTAATCCAGCGCAATTTCGCGCAAATAGTCGTATCGCCCCGAATTGCCGCCGTGTCCCGCGCCCATATTTGTTTTCAGTAGCAGCGTGTTTTGATCCGTCTTCAATGCCCGCAGCTTCGCTACATACTTCGCCGGCTCCCAGTACATCACCTGGCTGTCGTTCAGCCCCGTCTTCACCAGCATCGCCGGGTACGCCATCGCCACTATATTCGTGTACGGGCAATAGCTCTTCATATAGAAATAATCCTCAGCGATTCGCGGGTCGCCCCATTCCTCGTACTCGCCCACTGTCAGCGGCAGTGAAGCGTCCAGCATCGTGTTCAACACATCCACGAACGGCACGTGGCTGATCACCGCGCGAAACAGCTCCGGCCTCATATTCGTCACCGCGCCCATCAACAATCCGCCCGCGCTTCCGCCTTCAATCACCAGACGTTGTGCCTCTGTGTACCTCTCGGCAATCAGGTATTCCGCTGCGGCGATGAAATCCGTGAACGTATTCCTTTTTTGCCGAAGCCTCCCCGCGTCGTGCCAGGGTTTTCCCAGCTCGCCTCCGCCGCGCACATGCGCAATCGCATAAATCACGCCGCGATCGAGCAAGCTCACGCGGTTCGAACTGAACGTCACCGCCATCGAGTGCCCATAGCTGCCATAGCCGTAAAGCAGCAGCGGCGCCCTCCCGTCCAGTGCGACATCGCGCCGGTAGACCAGCGAGACCGGCACGCGCACGCCGTCCGCCGCGGGCGCATGCAATCTCTGGCTCACATATTTGGTCGCGTCGTACCCTCCCAGCACCGGCTGCTGTTTTCGCAGCGTCTGCTTCCGCGTGCTCACCTCGTAGTCGAACACCGACCGCGGCGTCACAAACGATTCGTACTGATACCTCACAAACGTCGTATCGAACTCCGGATTCGCGCCAAGCGATGCGCTGTACGCCGGCTCCGCAAACTCGATCCGGTGCGACGCCGCCCGCGCATCCACCGCTCCGATGCTCAAATCGAGCACGCGCAAATGCGGCAGCCCGGCTTCGCGCTCGTACAGCACCACATGTGTGCGAAACACCGCGATTCCAGCGAGCATCACTTCCGGCCGGTTGGCAACAATCTCTTTCCACTTGGCCCGTTGCGGATCCGCCGTCGGCGCGCACATCAGACGAAACGTTCTCCCTCCCGAATTCGTGCGCACAAAAAAATATCCGCCCGTATCGGATAAACCGCCCAGAGATTTCTTTCCCATCGGGTCGGGATGATGATCCACGTAATATTCGTGCTCCGCCTCTCGCTCCGCGATCACTCGAAATTCGCCCATCGGCTGCGTCGCGCTCAAATACCGCACTTCGCTTGTCGTGTGGCTCGCGATCACCAGCAACAAGTACGTCCCGCTTCGCGTCCGCTCGATCTCCACATGAAATCGCTCGTCTTGTTCCTCGTAAACCAGCGCATCCGGCTCGTTCGAACCCGCCACGTGCCGGTACAAGCGGTGCGAGCGTTTTGTCGTTTCATCTTCTACCGTATAGAAAATCGTCCGGCTGTCTGCCGTCCACGCCGCGCTCGTCACCCTCTCAATCTTCTCCGGGAGAATCGCCCCATCCCACAATCGCTTGATCTCCAGCGTGTACTGCCGGAACCCCGTCGTATCCAGCGCATACGCCAGAAGCTGGTTGTCGTCGCTCACCTCATAAACGCCGAGCCCCAAATACGAATGGCCCTCCGCCAGGCGGTTCAAGTCCAACAGCACCTCATCCAGCGTCCCGGGAGAATCCACTCGCCGGCAATGCGTCGGATACTGCTTTCCCTGTTCCGTGCAACTGAAATAGAGATATCCGCGCTGCGCGTACGGCACGGACAAATCCGTCTGCTGTATTCTTGCCAGCATCTCCTGGTACAAAGCGTCTTGAAACCGCTCCGTCCCTCGCAGCATCGCGTCCGCGTATTCATTCTCGGCCTCGAGATGGGAGATCACCTCCGGGCTCTCTTTTTGTCGCAGCCAGCCGTAATGATCCACGCGGTGGTCGCCGTGCAGAACTTTCTCGACCGGATCTCTCCGCGCCAGCGGCGGCACTAGCCGTGCCGAACTGTCCGGCTCGCCGACTAGCGCTTGTGCGGTTTCTTTCGCGTCTGGGTCCATGCGCGTATTTATTCGAGTGCACCCTCGGGACTCGGCGCCCCATAGCGCGCCGCATCCTTCTGGCCCGTTCGTCGCAGGTTGCTTTGCTCTCGTTCGTTATACTAGCGGAAGTCTCCTGAACGCAAAAGTCGGCCTCGAGGCCAGAAAGCTCTCATGCCGCGCGAAACGGAAATCAAGCTCAGAATCACCGATCGAAACGCTCTACTCCGCGCTTTGAAACGTCTTCACGCTTCGTCCTCAGGCCAGCACTCCAGCCGCGTTCACGAGTCGAACGTCATTTTCGATACGCCTCTCGGCGATCTCGCCAAAGCCGGCCAGCTTCTCCGCATTCGTGTCGAGACGCCTTCCTCCAAAAATTCCATGCCCGCCTCCAAGTCGCGCGCGGTCGTCACTTTCAAGCGCCCCACTCCCGGTCGCACGGAAGCCAGTGCCGACGCTCATCGCCGTTTCAAAGTCCGCGAAGAGCTGGAATTCGAAGCAGCCGATCCAGCCGCTCTTTCCAAACTCTTTGAAGGTCTCGGCCTCCGCGGCTGGTTTCGCTACGAAAAATACCGCACCACCTATCGCCTCCCCTCCTCGGTTGCTTGGGCGAGGGGCCTCCTCATCGAACTGGACGAAACCCCCATCGGCACCTTTGTCGAACTCGAAGGCCCTCCTCCTGCGATCGATCGCGCGGCTCGCGAGCTCGGCTTCTCGCCCAGCCACTACATCCTGAAAAATTATCTCTCCCTTCACCTCGAAGAATGCCGTCGCCAGGGCAGGGAACCCGGCGATATGCTCTTCTCCCGCCCCAAATCCGTTTCACCTAAGAAAAAAAATTAAAAAAATCCACCTGATCTCCATTCTTTCCTTGACATTTGCTCCGCCCCCGGCTTATCACTGCAACTGGATGTGCGAAACGGCGCTTGAATTGCCTCTCGCACTTGCCGCGGTCGCCGGTTCCTTTCGGCTGCCGCATATTTAGGTGAATTTTCTCGAATGAGTATGTCCTGCGATCTTGAGCCTGGCCCCGGTAGCTTCCCTACGAAGCGATCGGTCGAGGCGACTCTTGGGACTTGGTCGGCAGCTCTAGTGCCTCTCTCTAGGCTGCTCCGGGCCTCTGCGGGACGGGGAGGATTCATCGGCGGCTAACGGTAAGTCCATTGTTGTGAGGTACTTGCCCGCAGCCGAAGCTTTTCCGGTTCGCGGGTTTTTTCTTGCCCGCACTCTGCACGCCTCGAAAGGGCGCGCGGCAAGGTCAGGCTCCAACTTCTTATCCATGGAGCTTGGCCGCGAGGCGATCTTATGGAAATTTACGCTACCGAATTGATGGGCGCGGAAGCCTACGACGCACAGGGCAATTTCGTCGGGCGTGTCCGGGAATTTTTCATCGAGCCGGCCCACGCCACGAATCGCCTATCTCATTTCTTGCTCTCGCGCGGCCGCTTCCAGCCTCTCATCGCCCGTTACGATCAAATCGCCACCATCGCCCCTGGCACCATGCGTCTCAGCGTCAGCGAACGCGCTTTGCAGCTTTATGAGCCGAACGAATCGCTGCTCGCCGTCCGAAAAGACTTGCTCGACCAGCAAATCATTGACACTCGCGGCCGAAAAGTCGTCCGCGTCAACGACGTGGATCTCGCCGAGCAGCGTTCCAATGGCAGCGTCGAATTGCGTGTCACTCAAGTGGACGTAGGCCTTCCCGGCGCCGTCCGCCGTCTCTTGCAGGGCGTCGTTTCTCCGGGCGTCATCCGCAAACTGCAAAAAAAGTTGCCGCAAAAGTCCATCCGCTGGGAATTTGTCAACCTCATCGAGCCGGACCCGCTCCGTCGCGTCAAGCTCCGCATCACCCACGAAAAGCTCGAAGATCTCCACCCTGCGGACCTCGCCGACATCATCGAGCGCCTCTCCGCCGCGGAACGCCAGGGTATCATCGCTTCTCTCGATGAAGAGACCGCTGCCTCCGTCCTTGCCGAACTCGACGAGCGCCTCACCACCCAGATCGTCGAAAAACTCGACCCGGAGAAAGCCGCCGACATTCTTGAAGAAATGGCTCCCGATGCCGCCGCCGATCTCTTGGCCGACTTGCCGAAGAAAACGTCTGACGAGCTCCTCGACGAAATGCCCGGCCAGGAAGCCGATGAAGTTCGTGAACTCCTCGCCTTTGACCCCGCCACCGCCGGCGGCATGATGAACACCGAGTACGTCTTCGTCGGGGAAGGCTCGCATCGCGAGGAAGTCCTCGCTTGGATTCGCGGCCTCGAAGTGAATCTCGAGCAGCTCGATACCATCGTTCTTCTCGATAGCGAGGCGGAATTTTCCGGCACCGTTTCCGTTGCCCGTCTCCTCCTGGCTTCGCCGGAGCAGAAAATGCTGGAACTCCGCAGCGAACCGCAGCTCAGCATTCCAGCCAGTGCCGACGAAAAGGAAGTCTTCGAACTGTTCGACAAATACAATTTGCGCATGCTCACCGTCGTGGATGACGAGCGCCGTCCTATCGGCACTGTGACCGTGGACGACGTCGTCTCCCGCCTGGTGGGTAAGTAAGGACTGGATTAGCCGCGAGTCATGGATTGGCAGAACCTCAAATCGAGATGGGAAGCGATGCAGTCGCGCAGCGCGGACTTGCAGTCCAAATTCCGCTCGCTCCGCCATCGTCTGATGCTTCTGCTCGCCGTCGTCGGCCCCGGCATCATCACCTCCAACGTGGACAACGACGCCGGCGGCATTTCCGTCTACACGCAATCCGGCGCTCAGTACGGCTACATGCTGCTTTGGTCCCTCATTCCCATGACCATCGCTCTTTACGTCACCGAAGAGATGTGCGCCCGCATGGGCGTCATCACCGGCAAGGGCTTGTCGGACCTCATTCGCGAGGAATTCGGTTTTCGCCCAACATTCTTTGTGATGGTTACGGGTTTCTTCGTGGATCTCGCCAACGTCGTCGCCGAATTCGCCGGCGTCGCCGCCGCCATGCAGATCTTCCACATCAGCAAGTACGTCGCTGTTCCTCTTGCCGCCATCATTGTCTGGGTTCTTGTGCTTCGCGGAACCTATCGCCAGGTTGAAGTCATTTTTCTGTTCGCGTGCGTTTTATATCTCTCATATCTGTTTTCCGCCGTCCTCGCCAAGCCCGATTGGATCCTCGCCGCTAAGGAAACGGTCTTGCCTCACCCTCAATGGAATGCGGGCTATCTGCTTATGCTCACCGGCCTCGTGGGCACGACCATCGCCCCGTGGCAATTTTTCTATCTACAGGCAGGCTTCGTCGAAAAGAAAGTGGGCCCGCGCCAGTATCCCCAGGCGCGCGCGGACGTCCTCGTCGGCAGCATCAGTTGCATGGTCATCGTTTTTTTCATCATGATTTGTTGCGCCGCCACTCTGTGGGTCTCCGGCCATCGCGACATCACGGATGCGGCCCAGGCAGCCCAGGCCTTGTACCCACTTGCCGGCGCTTGGGCCGGCCGTCTGTTTGCTTTCGGTTTGCTGAACGCTTCGCTCTTCGCCGCCACGATCCTTCCGCTATCCACCGCTCACGTGATTTGCGAAGGGCTCGGCTTCGAGGCGGGCATTGACCACAAATTCAAGGACGCCAAGATCTTTTACGGCCTCTACACCTTGTTGATCGTCGTCGGCGCGGGAATCGTACTTCTTCCCAAAGCGCCCCTCTGGAAAATCCTCATTTTCTCGCAGGTCGGCAATGGCGTTTGGCTCCCCGTCGTCGTTATCTTCATTCTGCTCTTGGTGAACCGCCGCGATTTGATGGGCGAGCACGTGAATACCACCACCTTCAACGTCGTGGCCTGGGTCACTGCCATCGCCATGATCGTCCTCACCCTGGTTCTTGTTTACACCTCCTTGTTCCAGGCCGGCCCGCCTCCCGGCGGCTGACGCCGCGCTTCCAGCGCAGAAGCTCGTTCCGCTTCCGCCCGCGGGGATGCTCAACCGGGCAACACGCCATTGCGCCCCCCTCGAATCGTGTGGTAACTTTGCGGCGTAAAGAGGATTTGCCCAAATTCCGGTGCCGCTCCCGCTCACACATACGACTTTGCAGGTTCCCGCCACCAGTGCGCTCGGGCCGCTGACTCATGAAGAAGCGAATCTCCTCTCGAATCTGGATCTCCATCGGCTTCCTCGTCATGTCGCCGTCATCATGGACGGCAACGGCCGCTGGGCTCAGCAGCGCCATCTTCCCCGCGTTGCCGGACACCGCTCCGGTACCAAGACCGCCCGCATCGCCATTGAAACCTGTGCTCGCCTGAAGATCGAGGCGCTCACTCTCTATGCCTTCTCCGTCGAGAACTGGCGCCGTCCCAAGACCGAAATCGATTTCTTGATGCAGCTTCTACGCGAATACCTCCGCCGTGAAATGCCCCTCCTTCAGAAAAACGGCATACGCATGCGGTTCCTTGGGCGCACCGATGAATTGCCCAAGGGCGTCCAGGACGATGCCCGCGCGGCCACGGAGGAAACCGCCCTCAATCGCGGCATGGTTCTCTCCATCGCATTGAATTATGGCGGGCGCGCCGAAATTGTGGATGCCATGAACGCCATCCTCGCCGAGCGCATCGCTCAGGGAAGCCGCGAACCCGTCTCCGAAGAATCCTTGGCCCGCTATCTCTATACGGATGGCCTCCCGGATCCAGACCTCCTCATCCGCACGAGCGGCGAAATGCGCGTCAGCAATTTTCTTTTGTGGCAGATCGCTTACGCCGAGATTTTCGTTACCGAAACTCTTTGGCCGGACTTCAATCGCGCGCGCCTACTCGAAGCCTTCGTCGAATATCAGAAGCGCGAGCGGCGCTATGGCGGAATCCATGAGGGCGAGCCCGACGCCGAAAAACCCGTCCGCGTCGTCGGCGAATGATCTCTCTATTCCTTACCCACGCCCGGTAATCCAGCCGTTATCCAAACAAGAATTTTTCATTCGATTTTCCTCTTCCTCGCGTGATTTATTTCTTCTGATGTGATGAGATGGTTCGAGTAAATCGTCAGGGGATTCCTCTCTTATGACTTGGAAACGCGTGGCGACTGCCGTCGTCCTGATTCCCGGTGTGGTCGCGCTGGTCCTTTGGGGCACCACTGCGGGCGTGGCCGTCGGGCTCGCTCTGATTATCGAACTCGCGCTCTTCGAATTCTTTGCTCTTGGCAACGCCATCGGCCATCGCGCTTACCGCTTCTGGACCGCCGCCTGCGCCTTTCTCCTCGTCTTCGTCCAATGGTGGGCCGCCAGCATTCCCTCTCTCCTCGGTCCTGCCGGGATGCCGCGCCGGTTCGAAACCATTCAGCCCGGCTACGCTCGCATCCCTGAATTTCTTCTCCGCTTCCCGCCAGCCATCCCCGATGTTTTGTTTCTCTTTTTGCTTGGCGTCGCTCTTCTCACTCTGGCCACAAAACGTCCCGTCGTTGAAGGCTTGCCTGCGGCCGGCATGAGCTCCAGTTCGCTCTTGCTCATCGCTTTACCTCTCTCCTATGCCGTCCGTCTCGAGGGTGCGGGCTACGATGGCCCTTCGCTGCTTCTTTTTGTCCTCATCCTCACCTGGGTCGGTGACACCGCTGCGTACTTCGTCGGCCGCTCGATCGGCAAACATCGCCTCGCTCCCCTGCTCAGCCCCAAGAAAACATGGGAAGGTACCGTCGCCAGCTTCATCGGCTCCCTCGTGGTTGCTTACGTTTTCCGCCGCTTCGTCAATATTTCTCTCACCCATCTTCTCGGCATGGCCGCCGTCGCGAATATTGCCGGACAGGCCGGCGACTTGCTCGAATCCGCCTATAAGCGCAGCGCGGGCGTCAAGGATTCCGGCACTCTCCTCCCCGGCCACGGTGGCATCCTTGACCGAATCGACGCCCTGATTTTGGCCTTTCCCGTTGTCTGGTATTATTGGATTTGGGTGTACCTGCCCAGCCGGTAGGTCTTGGGGTTTTTCCACAAGTGGGGTATGACGAAGGCATTTCGCGGTCCTGCCGATTTCGACTTCTAACGGAGAAATGATTCGCTCTTGAAGCACCTGGCCATTTTGGGTTCGACGGGCTCCATCGGACGACAATGCCTTTCTGTCGTGGACTCTCTCTTTGATCGTTTCTCTGTTGCTGCTCTCGCTGCCGGCGCCAATATCGAAGAACTCGTTTCCCAAATCCAGCGCCATCATCCTGAACTCGTTTCCGTGGCCGATGCAAAAAAGGCGGACGAACTTGCGCAAGCGCTTCGCTCGCGCGGCGTCTCACCTTTACCCGCAATCCACCACGGACGCGAAGGCATGCTCGCGGTCGCCACTCATTCGAACGCCGAGATTGTCGTCTCTGCTGCCGTCGGCGTTGTCGGCCTCGAAGCCACCTACGAAGCCGTCAAACTCGGCAAGGAGGTCGCTCTTTCGAATAAGGAAGTTCTTGTCGCCGCCGGTGAATTGGTGATGGCCGCGGCAAAAAAAGCCGGCAAGGAACTTCTGCCCGTGGATAGCGAGCACAACGCTGTTCACCAATGTTTGCGCGGCGGAACTCATGCCGAAGTAAAACGCATCGTTCTCACCGCCAGCGGCGGCCCGTTCCGCAAAACTCCCCTCGCCGATCTCTCGCGCGTGACTCCCGAACAGGCGCTCGCTCATCCAAACTGGAAAATGGGCCATCGCATCACCATCGATTCCGCTACCATGATGAACAAAGGTTTCGAAGTCATCGAAGCGCGCTGGCTCTTCGGCGTTCGAACCGATCAGATCGACGTTGTGATTCATCCGCAGTCCACGATTCATTCCATGGTCGAATATGTGGACGGTTCCATCCTCGCCCAGCTTGGCCCCACCGACATGCGCCTCCCGATTCAGTACGCCTTAACTTTTCCCTCGCGCGTTGCGTCTAATAAGGAAGTGGCTCTGGACTGGCGCAAGCTCAGGCGGTTGGATTTCCAGAAAGTTTCGACGCGGCGCTTTCCCTGCCTGCGGCTGGCGCGAGAAGCCATGAAAAAGGGCGGTGCGCTGCCTTGCGCCCTGAACGCGGCGGATGAAGTTGTGGTCGCGGCGTTTCTCGATCGGCGGTTGCCGTTCCTCGGGATTGCGGAAGTCATCGAGCGCGTGCTTTCGCGTACGCCTCGCACGCGTTTCGAAAGCATGAATGACGTGCTCGCCGCGGACGAAGAAGCGCGGCGCGTGGCCAGGGAAGAAGTCGAGCGGCTCGCGGTAACCGCAGCCGCGGCTTCCTGAGCGAGCCGAAAAAAAAAGAAAGAGGAGAACGACGGAGATATGAGCGCGGTTTATTTGATTGTGGGAATCGTCCTGGGCCTCGGCGTGATGATTCTCATTCACGAATGGGGACATTTTGTCGTCGCGCGATTGTGCGGCGTGCGCGTGGACGTTTTTTCCATCGGGTTTGGCCCGCGTATTTTCGGCTGGAAAAAAGGGCCGACGGATTACCGCGTCAGCGTTCTTCCTCTCGGCGGCTACGTTCGAATGGCGGGCCAGGATCCCACGGAAATCGATTCGCAGGGAAAATTCAGCCAGGCGACCGGAGAAGCCGCTCCGACCGGCGCGCCCGATGAATTAATGAGCCGTCCGCGTTGGCAGCGCGCGCTGATTTCTTTCGCCGGCCCTGCGGTCAACCTGATCTTTCCAATTTTTCTTTTGACCGGACTTTTCGCCGTCGCCGGCGTCCCGTATCCCGCCTATCTGAACGCCCCCGTGCAGGTCACCGAATTGCCCCCGGCCGCCATCAACGCAGGAAACCCATTGAAGGCTGGCGACACAATCCTGTCGATCAACGGAACCTCCACGCCTAACTGGGAACAGGCGCTGATCGCCCTCAAGCCGATTTCAGCGGGCGGTACAGTTCAAATGGAAGTGCAAGACAGCGGCCAACGAAAAAGCATTCAGGTTCCCTTCAAAAATACGACGGACACGAGCCGCTTGCTTGGCTACGCCCCGATTCGCCCGATCATTGACCAGGTTGGCCCCGGAACTCCCGCCGATCGCGCCGGCATCCGCGAAGGCGACATCATCACTGGTGTCAACGGCAAGAGCATTCAATACTGGGAACAGTTCATGACCGCCGTGCAAGGCTCAAATGGGCAGCCGGTTTCGATGGTAGTCGATCGAAAAGGGAAGTCCGTGCAACTCACCGTCACGCCAAAGCGCGGCGCAGCCGACGATGAAAATGTCTACCAGATCGGCGTCGCGCGCCGCGACGAAATCGCATACAAAAGCGTCTCCTTTTCCGAAAGCGTGCGTTTCTCCATCGCGGAAACCGTGGACGACATCAACAAGACCGTGGACGTCGTCGGAAAACTTTTCAGCGGCCGCGTCTCCATCAAACAATTGCAGGGTCCCGTGGGGATCTCGCACATGGCGGGCCAGGCCGTGAAGCGCGGTC
The DNA here is from genome assembly GCA_035279745.1 of Candidatus Acidiferrum sp. Taxonomy (GTDB): domain Bacteria; phylum Acidobacteriota; class Terriglobia; order Acidiferrales; family UBA7541; genus Acidiferrum. Next base: position 174,300 of record DATEHE010000025.1, read on the forward strand.
CGCTGGACATCATTTCCTTCATGGTGCTCATCAGCATCAATCTCGGCATCTTGAATCTTCTCCCGATCCCGATTCTCGACGGCGGCAATATCCTTCTCCTCGCCATTGAAGGAATCATGCGCCGCGATCTCAGCATGAGTTTCAAGGAAAAATTCGTCCAGGTTGGCCTCGTCTTCCTCTTGGTCATCTTCGTTATCGTTATGTACAATGACATTCTGCGGCAGTGGGTCAGCCATTCCTAAGCTCAGCTCCGCCGCGGGCGAGGAGAGCGGGAGATGTCCGCATCGGCAAGCCACCGCGTTTCGACCGGCGAGCGCATCAACAGCTCCGAAACCACTGGAAAACTGAATCAGGCCGTTCGCGAGCGCAAAATCCGTTTGACCCGCCAGCGCCGCGTCATCCTGGAAGTGATGGACGCCGCCGATCAGCACCTCGACGTGGATCAAATCCTCGCGCGTGCGCAAAAAATTGATCCGGAAGTGCATCTCGTTACCGTCTACCGCACGATTGACCTGCTCAAAAAAGAAGGTCTGATTGACGAATTGGATTTGCTCCACCTCCGCGGCGACCGCCATTATTACGAAAGCCACGGACCCCGCGACCACATTCATGTGGCCTGTCTGCGCTGCGGAAAAGTGCGCGAATTCGAGAGCAAGCTCTACGAACAGCTCAAACAGCAGATTGCTCGCGACTTCAAAATGAAAGTCACCGTCTCCCGCACGGAAGTCGGCGGCTACTGCGCGGAGTGCCTGGAAGCGCTCAATAAATAACTTTTGACGTTTTTCGCAGCGCTCGGTTCGTCATACATGCCCCTATCCCGTTCTTTTTCAATCGCTTGCCTCGCATCGATTTTTCTTCATTTTTCACTTGACAAGAAAAGTATTTTTATCGTATAATCTTTCGCATAGAAAACTGCGTCCCGGTTCTGCCGTGGACGCTTTTCTTTTTTAGTGCGCTTTTCCGCCCCGGCTCCTTCCGGGGCTTTTTCTTTTTTTGAGCCCTCCGAACTCCATTTCTCCTCTCTCGTTCTTGCGTTCGGTGGCTCGCTCTCTGTTGCCCGCCTGTTCTTGCACACCTGAAAATCGGCCAGTTTGACACCAGCATCGCAAACGCTGTTCGGCCTCTCTGTTAGCAGTCGTCCGTCTCCTTTTTTCTCTCGGCTGTCAGTTTCGCCACATCACACATAGGAAACCAAACCAATGCCAAACAAAAAATTCGACCCCAAACTCCTCTGGATGCAATTTGAAGATGTGCTGGCCCCGCAACTGGGTCTGACGATCAAGGAGCGATGCGTCTATTCGTATCTGCTGCGGCATTCGCTCCTGGTGGGCAATTCGCGGGTACATTTTTCGGTTTCGGCGCTGGGGCGCAATCTGGGGATGTCCTCAGGGCTAACGCGTCACGCGCTGCGGCGCCTCGAAGCGTTGGGGGCATTGCGCGTACGGAAACGCGGGAAGACGGGCCACGTTGTGGAGATGCGCGTGCCGGAGAAGGTTCGTGCGATACGCGCGGACAAAAATGGCGAGGCAGAGAAGCGGCAAAAGGCATTGGCCGCCGAGCGCGAAGCTACGGATTTCTGGAAGAACTCGAGCTTGCGGAAGGCAATACACGATCGCGAAGGGGGACGTTGCTTTTACTGTTTGCGGCGCATGGTCGCAAACGTCCGTTGCGTGGACCATGTGGTGCCGCGGGTACGCCACGGACGCAATTCGTATCGGAACCTAGTTTCCAGCTGCATCGAATGCAATTCACTCAAATGCGATCTTCCCGCGCCGGATTTTCTGCGCGGACTTTACCGCAAGGGCCGCCTGACCGCTGTCGAACTCGACGGACGGCTGCAAGCGTTGAAAGACCTCGCGGCCGGGAAGTTCCGCCCCAAGCTCCCCTCCGCGTAGCCGCTTCTCCGGCTTCGCACCGCCATTCCCACTCGCCGCCCTCTTCGCCTATCTATGATTGTGTCAACTGAGATTTGAGATCGTCTTTGGTTTTTTGGGTTTGGGGTTTTCTGGTGTTGGCCTCGATGCGAGAAGGTATTTGCAATTCTTCGTAGAACTCTTCCAGCTTTTTTCTCTCGAGCATGATTCGTTCTCCTCTGGCCAGCGGTGCCGTCGCAGGCAGATCATTTTGCGCCAGCACCTGCGCAAGCGAAGGCACCGCCCGTGTCCGCC